>CAWJGB010000013.1:0-239594 GCA_963842375.1 uncultured Solirubrobacterales bacterium | reverse complement strand
CAGCGTGTATATGTTGATCACCCACTGCAGGCTCGCCGGGGAGAACCTCAGCCCTCGCTGGATCGACGGCAACGCGATGTTGACGATCGTCGTGTCGAGGACGATCATGAACTGCGCCACACAGACAATGACGACGACCAACCAAGGGCTGCTGGCTCGCGTCCGCGTCACAGCCTCGTCAACGAGCCAGCCGCTTGTCTGCCAAAGCCACCGGCCCGAACGCTAACAGCGTTTGATCTTGCCGAAGAGGCCTGAGCCGGGCGAGTCCGAGGACGCCTCCCTTTGATGCCACGGGGCAGCGGAGAGGGAATTATCGGCGGCGCCCCCTTTCCCCGCAACGCGAGCGTGTGCAAAACCCCGTCCGAGACGACCGCTAAGGACGATTTCCAAGCACGCCGACTGAGGGTCGGGCATACGCCCGCTCGTGTGGGGCGAAGCGGAAGCGCTCGCTCTGCCGCATCTCCGATCGGGTGCTCGTCCTGTCCGACAGTCTGCGGAGTACCGACCCGCGGCCTCAAGTGCCTTGCGGGTCCTCACGGCAGTGGGTGGACGTGCCTCCGGGATCGCGCGAGCGGGCCCGTGGGTGCCCCGGGGCGTGCACTGCCCCGGGGCGGGCCGTTGCGACCCGTTGGTGTTCAGGACCCGGGCGGACCGCTGTGCACCACCTGGACGCCGGCGTGTGGGCCGGTTTCGTTAGGGCCAGGCGGGGTGCTGGTGCAGGTGTAGGAGCCGGTGTCGATCAGCGCGAAGAGGAGGTCTTCTGTCTGGCCGCTGTGGGTCTGGAAGTAGCCGAAGCTCAGCTCGGTGCCCGCCGGCATGGCCACCGGGTCGAAGGTGACACCGGGCTTAACACCGGAATTCGCGGACTGCTCACCAGAATCCGCCGTCGGCGTAGGGTCGCCAGGCGGCTGCATGGACACGACCCGCGAAAAGCCGCCCGGCGCGGGATCTGAGGAGCAGTAGCTGCCGGAGGTGACCTTCGCCGGGATGCCGTATTTGGCGAGGTCGCTCTGCAGGGTGGCTGGGTCGAGCAGCACCTTCGGGTTGATGGTCAGCGTGGCCGTGCCGTTGGCGTTTTTGACGAGCTTGAATGCCGCGGTGCGGATCGTGCCGGGTGCCAAGGTCCGGGCGGTGTCGTGCACCCGGGCCGGGCCGAGGGCGCCGGTCAGGCCGAGTGCCAGTGCGGTAACAGTGGCGACGCCGGCCACAGACATGGCCGCGGACCTGGAGAGCCGCTGCCGCCGGCGTGCGCGGCCCCTGGCCGTGATCGCCTCGAGCCGGGGCCGCTCGGGCATCGCTAGGTTGGACAAGGAGTCGCGCAACTCGCGCAGCTCGGCGCTGTCGGTCATCTGGTCGGTGTCGGACATGGGTCGGCCTCCGTGGTGTTGGCTTGGGCGAGTTCGTTGCGAAGCGCCGTGACGGCCCGGGACAGGTGGGCGCGGACGGTTCCCGGTGCGATCGCCAGCTGCCTGGCGGTTGTCTGGATATCCAGGTCGAGGAAGACGCGCAGCACGATCACCTCGCGCTGCCGGGCCGGCAGCCGCCGCAGCGCGGTCAGCAGAGCGCTGTCCAGGCCGGTCTCGCGGCTGGCGGGTGCCGCGACGTCATGGTCGGCCAGCGGCAGCTCGCTTGCGCGCCGGCGCCACCACGACGCCCCGGCATTTAGGGCAGTGCGCACCACCCACGCCCGCGGAGCCGGGTGGCGGCTGACCTTCCGCCAGGACACCCAGGCCCGAGCGAACGCCTCGGCAACCTGATCCTCGGCGAGCAGCATGTCGCCAGTGCTGGCGGCAACCGCCTTCAGGCACGGATCCCAGCTCTCCTGGAAGAACTCGGCGAACCTCGTCTCGTCACGGCTCATAACCATTAACCCGCCAGAGAGCCGAAACGCTTACCTTGGAGCCCGCAGATCGGTGATCGCCGGATTTCGTGAGCCGGCCCGCGGACACACAGCGGAATCTACGGTCTACGCCTAGCCGACCAGCTACACGCCGGGCACGCCGGGGCGCCCTGCCGCTCCTCGGTCAGCGACCGCAGCTCACCTTGCTTCGCTTTGATCGAGATCGAGCAGCGGGCCCGACGCTTCCGCTCCTGAGGCGATGCAGGCGCGATCGATCGGATTCCCGACACTGCTCGTTCGGACGAGGAGCGGGCGACGTGAGAGTCGAGAGACAGGCCTCCTTGTCGTCCGGATCAGGAGCTGCGGCGGGTCCGGACGGGACTTCTGGTCTCTACGGAAGCAGGGGCGCAACCCTCATCAGCCGAGCGTGCAGCCTCTCCTCAACGGGGGCAGCGAAGCGAGCGCCACTGTGCCGAATTGGCCGCGGAGGAACTCACTGCGAGCGCTACCGTCGCGCTTCTTGATAGCCGTCAAGGCCCATACTCTCACGTGATGACCGCCGAGCCTAATCACGCAATTTGCTGCGCGCTACCCACCCCTGGATGTGCCCGGCCTCAGTGAAAGTAGGCCAACAAGGCGGCGCGGATGCGTCCTCCTCGTAGGCGATCTGGTCGCCTTGTGCTTTGGGCGAGAGGCAGGGCGCTCGGACTGCCGACAGCCTGAGAACATTCGGCCGCGAGCCAGGCCGCCACTGGGATCGACCAGTTCTGGCTCCGCTTGGTGCCGGCGCCCACTCCGTGAGGTTCAACGGCACTATGTTCGAGGCGGTGTCTGCACAGCGCCGGCACCGTCCCCGCTGCGACCTCTACCGCTCAGCGCTCGAGGGGCAGGTCCCCGCCGACATCTACGTCATCGAGATGACGCTGATCCGGTCACCTGTTGCGACCGGACGCGAAGGCCGTTGCCACCGGAGCCGTCGGCACAGCTACGGGGACCTGCGCGAGCACGAGCGCAGGTCTCACCTAGGGCCGCGGCGAGTCTCGCAACCTCACCGACGGAACGCTGCTGCGCCTGATAAATGTGCTCTGCGCGCGCTAAACGTTGAACTTCTTCGTAGCCGACTGCCCAGTCTCTGCGGCGTTGACGCCTTGTACCTCGAAGGTGTACCGGCCAGGCTTGAGGTGCTTGTACGTCTTTGGCGAGCTGCAGGACGAGAAGGTTGCCTTTGGCGCCTTTTGGTGCTTCTTCGTCGGCTTGATCAGCATGCACTGAAATCCCGTTGCGCCCGAGGCCGTGAATGCAATGGTCGCCATGTGCTTCTTCTTGTTGACCTTCGCCTTGGTGATGATGCTCTTCCCGGGCGAATTTCCTCCAGCGGGGGGGTTGCCGCCAGCAGGGGGGTTGCCTCCAGCGGTGCTCGTGACGACGTAGGTCTTGAACGCAAGGTCTCCGGCCTGCACTGCCCACGGTCCCGACGGATACGACGAAGTGTAATCGGATCCCCGCGTGTGGTAGCTGGTTCCGACGCCTTCGTACCACCTGTAGTCGTTTTCGGTTTTGTTCGTCGAGCTGTGGGCGACGATGGCGTACCGCATACCCGCCACCACAGGTGCAGGGGTCGCGAAGTGGACCGACACGAACGCCTGAGTTAGCGGGACACTGGCGGCCAGGACGCTCTGGCTGGCCAGGATCGTGCTGCCCGGAGGTAGACTGGGGTTGGCGGTAACGTTTCGAATTTCGACGGTAAGTTCAGCCGTTGGAGTGCCGGCCTTCGAAAGGTTCAGGTCGACTTGGTCCACTCCGCCGCTGAGGCCGGCGGTGAAGGTTTGCGCCACGCTGTTGCCCGTGAAGATCTGAAAATCACTGGTGCTGGCTTCGGGTACCTGCTGATCGAGCGTCCCGGCCAGCGCGGCGCCCGGAGCCAGCAGGCACACCGCACACGAGACGCTGAGCGCCGCCGACGCCGCGCGACGGAAGTTATGCGCCGACCCGGGCACAAACAGAGCCTATCTGTTCGGGCGGTGGAGCGGATGGCCCACAGGGCCGCGCATACCTTGCTGCGCCCCTGAGCGAAGGCGGGCGAAGACGGCAAGCTCGAATCTCGCTTGAACGCAGCCGAGCTGCGGCCGATTCGGGACGGGACGACCATGTCCTCGTGCAGAAGATCAACGGCGCACAGCAGCGTCGTGAGACTGCTGTGCGCTGGCGGCGGGGTCCCCTTTGTCATATCTGTTCGCTCGTGACCAGGTTTCGCCCGTCGCCCTCGTTCCTGTTCGCGCTGCTCGCACTGGTGCTTGCCGTGAGCGGCGGCGCCTTGGTCGCGGCCGGCGCGGCGAAGCGGCGTCACAAGACGGCCGCGACCAAGGCACTGACGCGCGGGCAGATCATCGCGCTTATCAAGAGCCAACTCGCCCACGCGCACCTTCCGCGCGGGGCGACGGGCTCGCAGGGTCCGTCCGACATACCCGGATCTCCCGGCGCGCCCGGCGGCCAGGGCGTGACGGGGGCCCCTGGCCCGGGCCAGCAGATCGTCAACGGCGACGTCACGCCTACCAGCGCCACGCCAGCAACGCTGCAGTTCGCGACCGCGGGTCCGTTGACGCTGTATCAGTCGTGCGCGATCGGTGCCGGCAACCCCGGCGAAGTCGCTGGGAAGATTTACTACACGAGCACCACGCCGGTCGAGGTGGACGTCGCAGTCCGCTATGGCGGTGAAGTGGGCGCTCTGGCTCACGGGATCTTGCCTGCGGCGTCGACGCCGACCCTGCTGCTCAACCAGGGGGCACAAAGCGGCGGCTACACAGGTGGCGAAGAGCATCGCATGACGTTTCTTACGCCTCCGACCTCGACATCGGTGATCGACGACATCCCGCAGACCGTTGGTGGTATCTACCCCGCCAATTTGTGTCATTTCGCGGTGACGAACACGCCGTCGAGCTAGAGCGGCCAGACGCACAACGGGGACACCCATTCTATGGCGAGCGCCCCTTTTCCGCGTCGGCTCACGTCGGCGTGACTGGTGCGCGATCCGAGCTCAGAGCAGTCACCGCTGCTCTCGCCGCGCACCAGCACTGTCAACCCGCGTCAAGGAGCTGGCTGAGGGTGCTGCTATGGAACGTCACCGGCAGGCGGTGGCGTCGCTCTCCTTGCTTCCGCTCGGCCCGGGGGAAGCAGGCGTCTTCGTCGGCTTGGTCGGCGCTGATGCTCCGGACGACGAGTAGGAGCGCCGCGATCACGTCAGCCTGTTGCTCCCTTCAATTCGAGGCGGGAGCCAGTCGGCACCTCGCCAGCGGCGGCATCCGAAGGGCGGTAGCTGGCCCCGCTTCACTCGGCACGCTGGCCTCTCCGGAGAGCCGCGCGGCCCTCGGCGAGGCAGCGGTTTACCTTCGTGTAGGACCACTCGGTCAGCTCGCAGATCTCGCTGTAGCTGTAGCCGAGGGCGAGCA
The DNA here is from genome assembly GCA_963842375.1 of uncultured Solirubrobacterales bacterium. Lineage (GTDB taxonomy): Bacteria > Actinomycetota > Thermoleophilia > Solirubrobacterales > 70-9 > CAVUPF01. The sequence continues at coordinate 234,308 of CAWJGB010000013.1, read as the reverse complement.
GTGAGAGTGCCCGTCGCTCGTCCCGCTTCAACGCGGCCAGGTGGCTGCGGGTCACCGCGATCTCCTCAGCGAGGTCGAGGAGATCGTCGGGGTGTTGGTTCGGGCCGCCAGGCAAGGCGGCGTCTGAGCAGTAATCGCCGTCACGCTTAGCGCGCCGCTGCCAGGCCCGCCGCTGAAGCCGGTAAAGCGCCCAGGAGCGGCGCTTCAAGGTCAGCGTGTTATGCCGACGTCGACATAGGACGCTTTATGCCGACCTCTGCGTTATGCCGACCTGACTCGTTATTCCGCTCTGCAGGCGGTGATCGGCCGGATGAGGTCGGCATAATCACACCGCTTCGAGGAAGGCGAGAAGCTGGTCCGGTGGTCGATAACGACCCGGCTTCGCGCCGGTGGGTGCGGTCCTGGCCAGCGCTCGTTCCTTGATCTCAAGGTCGGCGTGCAGGTAGATCTGGGTGGTCTCGACCTGCTCGTGGCCGAGCCAGAGCGCGATCACCGAGGTGTCGACGCCCGCTTGCAGCAGCCGCATCGCGGCGGTGTGGCGCAGCACGTGTGCCGTCACCTTCTTCTCTGCCAGCGACGGGCAGGCGACGGCGGCGCTCGCCGCATGCGTGGCGATCCGACGCTCCAGCCCGTCGCGGCTGAGCCGCCCGCCGACGCGGGTGGGAAACAGTGGATCGCCCTCCTGGCGGCCGCGCTCATCGAGCCAGACCCCGAGCACCCTGACCGTGGCGCTGGTCAGCGGCGTGATCCGCTGCTTTCGACCCTTGCCGATGCAGTCGACGTGAGGACCTCGACCGAGCCGAACGTCACCGCAGGTGAGTCCGGTCAGCTCCGACGCCCGCAGTCCCGTCTGGGCGGCGAGCATCAGCATCGCCCGGTCGCGCCGGCCCGTCCAGGTGCCGCGATCCGGGGCATCGAGGAGCGCCTCGATCTCCGCCTCGGTCAGGAACGTGACCAGGTTTCGCTGGAAGCGCTTGGACGGGATCGCCAGCACCCGCTCGATCGTCTGGGCGTGCTCGGGGTGGCGCAGCGCCGCGAAGCGAAACAGCGAGCGGATCGCCGCCAGGCGGGCGTTGCGAGTGCGCACCCCGTTGCCCCGCTCAGCTTCGAGGTGATCGAGGAACGCGCCGATCAGCGGGGCGTCGAGGTCATCGACCTCCAGGCTGCTCGGCTGCTTGGCGGTCTGCTCCGCGGCGAAGCCCAGCAGCAGCCGCATCGTGTCGCGGTAGGCGGCGAGCGTGTTGGGGCTGGCCTGGCGCTGGGCGATCAGGCGCTCGGTGAAGAACGCCTGAAGCGTCGGCGCGAGGGCGCTCACGAGCCCTCTCCAAGGTGGCGCTCAAGCCGCTGGGCGGCCAGCTCCATCAACTCCGGAGCGGCCGAGAGGTACCAGTATGTGTTGGCCGGCTCGATGTGACCGAGGTAGGTCGAGAGAGCCGCGAGGCGACCCTCCACGTCGGCGCCCTCGCGGTAGGCGCCAAGCAGCGTTGCCACCGCGAAGGTGTGGCGCAGGTCGTGGAGCCGCGGCCGGCACTCGGCCGAGCGCGCCGTGATTCCCGCCTCCCCCAGGAGCCGTTTGAACCCCCACTGCACCGACCGGTAGTCCAGCCGGGAGCCTTTGATGGAGACGAAGAAGGCATCGCTGCCGCCTCGGCGTCGCGGTCGATCACCGCGGTGCCGGTAGCGACGCAGCGCCGCCGCGGTGCTGGGGTGAGGCGGCAGCTCGCGGGTCTTGCCGAACTTCGTGTCCCTGATCAGGAGCAGCTCCGCCTTGAAGTCGACGTCGCTGCGGTCGAGGTGGATCGCCTCGCCGATCCGCATCCCGCTCACCGCCAGCAGCGCGATCAGCGTCCGGTAGGTCGCTGCCCGGTGGGGCGTGCTCAGGGTCGCCGTCGCCTCGAGTAGTTCGGTGAGCTGGCGCTCGGAGTAGATGTAGGGGGTGGCACGGGGAAGCCGGGCCGAGAAGAGGTTCGGCGGCACCTCGCAGGCCGGGTCGATCGCCTCCAGGTAGGCGGCGAAGCCGCGCACGGCCGAGAGCCGCACGTAGTGCCAGGCCCCGGTCCCGCCTGGCGCCGTCGCCCAGGCGAGCGCATCTTCAGTCTTGATCGTCTGCGCACCGCGCTCCTCGAGGTAGGTCACGAACTGCCTCGAGCAGCGGCTCGACCTTGACCAGCTTGTGGCCGAGGGCGCGGCGAACGGTCAGGTAGTCGGCAAGGGCCGATCGCAGCGGACTCATCGGGCACCTGCCGGCCAGGGGCGGGCGAGGGCCCGCAGCCCCTCGCGGTCGACCTTGGCGTAGATCGCCGTCGTCTCGATCCGGTTGTGGCGCAGCAGCTGTCCGACCTCAGGCAAAGATGCGCCGGCGCGAAGCGCCTCGGTCGCGGCGGTGTGGCGCAAGCGGTGGGCGAAGATGGTGCCGAGCCCGGCTCGCCGCGCCGCCGCGGCGACGATATTGCTGATCGCGGCGTTGCTGAGCGTTTGGTGCGGGGCGGCCTTCGCGACGAAGACCGCCCGGCTCACCACGCTCGGCGGCCGCCCGGCTCGCAGGTAGGCGGCGATCGCCTCGCCGACGTCGGCGGGCAGCGGCAGGCGCTCCTCGCACCGGCCCTTGCCGCGCACGAGGATCTCTCCCGCGCGCCAGTCGATGTCCGCGAGCGCAAGCCCGGCCACCTCGCCGGCCCGCAGCCCGAGCCGGCTGAGCAGGGTGAGGACCGCGAAGTCGCGCCGGCCGGTCACCGTGGCGCGATCGCAGGAACCGAGGAGCTTTTGCACCTCGTCTGGCTCAAGGCCCTTCGGCAGGCTCTGCCCGCGCCAGCTCCCGATCGAAGGGACGACCCCCGAGAGCGGCCGCTCGATCTCGCCTTCGTGGTGCAGGAAGCCAAGCAGCGAGCGCGTGGCAGTGACCGTGAGCCGCGCCCCACTGATGGAGAGCTGGCGGCAGGCGGCGAGCACTGCGGCGCTGATCTCGGCGCTGCCGAGCTGGGAGAGGTCCAGGCCCTCGGTCGAGGCGAGGTTGGTGAGCAAGGGCCGGACCATGCGCGCGTAGCGTCGTGCGGTCTGCTCCCCGAAGCCGCGCTCGCGGATCAGGTAGAGCCGGTAGCGGTCAAGCAGCTCCCCCACCGGGCCTGCGGGCACCCGAGCAGGCGGAGGAGCCGGCACGGCTCCGAGCCCCCGCAGGTAGGCGAGCAGCGGCGCCAGGCCCTTGCTTGAGAAATGGTGGGTATAGCCGGCGGCGCGGCGGGCTTGCAGGAACCGCTCTGCTTCAGTCGGCGAGAGTCGCTGGCAATCCACGCCCTCGCCAGTCAGCCAGCGGCTCAGGTGGGCCATCAGTTGCACCTGATGACTCGCGCCGCTTGGGGTGTAGCCCTGTCGCTGAAGCTCAGCGACGAAGCCGTCCTTGAACGGCGTCAGAGGTCCGGTCACCCGTACCCGCGATGGATCGACGATGAACATCTACTCCTCCTCTGTTGTGGGAGGAAGAGCTTCGCTGCGTCTTCAGGAGCGGCGGATTATGCCGACCTCATCGGCACGATTTCCGCTTGTGGGGCGGGTTTGCGAGGCAAGGTCGGCATAACGCAGAGGTCGGCATAAAAGGTGAGCCAGGCGAACGGTGGCGAATCGCTCTCAGGGTCGAAATGATTGATGAAGAGAACGAAGGAGTCCTGAAGCGCCTCCTCGGCGTCCTCACCGTTGGCGCCGTTGCGCCGGGCGATGTGCAAGAGGTACTCGCGGCGCTCGGCGTAGAGCCGGTCGGCGAGCGCCTGGACCTGGGCGCTCCTTCGCTGCTCGGTGATGCTGGAGTACATATCGACCTCCTCCGTCGCTGGCTTTGACGGAGGCCGCGAAAGGCGCCGGACGCGAGCCCGGAACCCGAGCCGAAGGGGAGGGCCAGCGCCAGCTGGAGCCCCGTCAGGGGCTTGCAGGGCTCGACGGCCGGTGCCATGCTTCGCGGCCGTAAAGCCGGCGACAGGGGAGGTCGGTGGATCGGCGACTGCGATGCTCGAGGTCAGCGCATCGATTGAGCGGCAGCCGACGGCTACGATTGCGGCGTGATCCGCCGAATGCGATCGGGTGTCGTCGTGCTCGCAGCGCTCCTGGCGTGTCTGGCTATACCGCCGACTGCAAGCGCGTTGACGCATTTCGCCGCACCGACGAACCAGGGGACCCACGACTGTCTGAGCGCGCAGAATGCCTGCGAACTGCCGACGGCACTCGCAGGCTCACCGAGCAAAGTCGATCTTGCGAGCGGTGAATACGGAACCGAGGCGGCCCCGCTGGCGGCCTTCACGGTGTCGACGCCGACCGAGATCCAGGGACCGCCGAGCGGGCCGCTGCCGCGGATCTTCATCGGCACGAGCGGGATCGCCCTCGATACCGGGGCGACGCTTAGACGCGCAGAAGTCAACGAGGGATCGGGAGCCTCCTTCGGCGTGGACGTGATGGGCGCGAGCATGGAACAGGACATCGTCAACGGCGGCAGTCCCTGTGTCGGGGTCTCCGGCGCCATAAGCAACAGCCTCTGCCACGCCACCTTCCCGGGCTTCACCGGCGCCCTCTATGCGAATGGGAAAGTCGGCGGCCCTACCACGCTGAGCTTGCGCAACGACACGCTGATCGGCTCTGGCGGGGCCAACGCCGTCTACGTCGACCTGGGGGGTGGCTCGCCGGTGGCCTTTGACTTCACCAACGTGATCGCGCGCGGACCCGGTGGCGCGGTGGCCGACATCAATGCCGGGGCCACCGGCACGACTGCGACCTTGAGCTTCGATCACTCCAACTACGCGACGACGGTCGACTCAGGAGGCGCCACGACGACTCCGGCGGGCAGCGCCACCAACCAGACCGCCGCCCCGCTGCTAAGCGCCGACCACCACGAGCTTGCAGGCTCGCCGACGATTGACGCCGGGATCACCGAAGCCGCGAACGGCCCGTCCGACCTCGAAGGCAACGCGCGCACCTATCCGACGCACCCCTGTGAACCGCCCGGCAGCGGAGGACCGGCGCTGACCGATATCGGTGCCTATGAGTACCAGCCGCCTCTTCCACCTTGCCCGCCGCCGATTCAGACCCACCTCAGCGCCCCCGACACGACGATCACGAAGACGACGATCAGCCGCAACAGGAGAAGGGTGAGCTTCAGCTTCCAGGCAAGCGAAGGAACGGCCGCCGGCTTTGACTGCGAGCTGTTCAGTCCACGGCGAAAGCACCACGAGACCCCCGGGGCCACCTTCTCGCCGTGCATGTCGCCACAGACCTACAAGCACCTGTGGCCGGGGACCTACAGGTTCGAGGTCCGCGCCTACAATTCAGCTGGTCTCGATCCCACGCCGGCGACCGAGAAGGTGAAGCTCAATCCCCGGCGGGCATAGACGGGGCTTGCGGGGCTCGACGCCAGTGCCATGCGGCTTCGCGGCTGCAAAGCCGGCGACGGAGGAGGTCGGGTCTCAGCAGCGCAGAGGGTCGCGCTGGGCGAAGATGGAGGCATGGCTGAGACGGTAAGGAGCACTCACCATGCGCGAGTTAGATGGAACGGGGACCGCGAGGACCTGCGCGCCCACACGATCGAGCTGGCCGATCAGAGGCTTGAGGCCTCCGGCGCCGCTGCGCTCGGCGGAGACCCCGCCAAGGTCGACCCAGAGGAGCTGTTCGTGGCATCGCTTTCGAGCTGCCACATGCTCTGGTTCATCTCCCTGGCGCGGGCGGAGCGACTGCGGGTTACTGCCTACGAGGACGAGGCGGAGGGCACGATGGACGCCACCCGTTTCACCGGCGTCGTGCTGCACCCCCGGGTCTCATTTGCCGACGATCCCGGCACCGAGCGCATCATGGACCTTCACCATCGCGCCCACGAGCGCTGCTTCATCGCCAACAGCGTCAGCTGCCCTGTGGTTGTCCAGCCGCGACCTTGAGCGGCGCCGCCGACGGCGATATCAGAACCTCAGCGCTTCCCTGTCCGGGTTGTCGCCCGGATAGCGCTCGGCAGAGCGGCGTAGTTTGTCTTCATCGTAGAACCGTTTAGCCCACCAAGAGTCGACCCGAGCCAGGCGCATCGAGGCGATCACCGCCGGAATTCCGAGCAATACGACGAAGCCTGCTACGGCCAATCCGTAACGACCCTTGAGGCAAGCAATGAGCGCAGCAAGGATCATTGTCAATCCGACCACGATTTCCACAACACCTACTGCCATAACACCGATATCGACCCCTCCTGACCGACCTTGAATTCAAAGGCTGGCGTAGGCTCAGAATCCTTGGACTAGATGTTGGAGACGGATCTTCCGAGGGTCGTCGGCGTCCCGCCGCAGCGTTAAAGCTCTAAGGCAGTTCGGTCTCACATAACGCCTGCATAACGGGATTACGGACGTGATATGCATGACTGCGTATAAGAGGGAATCCAGCCAACGCTCCAGGAAGCCAAGCAGAGCCACGAGATGAAAACGATGCGAACGATTTCGACGCCAAGGGCTCGCAGGTGGGTTGTCTCGGGAATTGTTGTGGCAGCCTTGGCGGCGCTTTTTTCTGTCGTTGCCTTGGTCGCAGCGCTACGGGCAGGTAGCACCGTGTCGGTGGTTGCATCGCCTCAACCACCAGCGGCACAGGTGGCAAGAACTGTGCGGGTAGCCAAAAGCGGGGCAGGTCCGATGGTTCGCGGGTACAGGGTCCCTGGGAATTCGGACCCAGCCCGGCGGTGGAACGCAGGATCGAAGTCAGCGGCCCGCACAGACTGCGCTGGTTGGCGGTGCTGGTAGTGGGATTCTTGGTGGCGCTCGTCGCGGCCCTTGCCGCAGCGTTGGCTTGGTTCCTGATAAGGCGCAGGACCGGCGGGACATCTAAGGGAGGCGCGCACGAGATCCTCGAGCGGCGCTTGGCCGAGGGGTCTATCGACGTGGAGGAGTTTGAAAAGCGTCGCCAGGCGCTGCTAGGCGACCGAAAGCGCAGCTGACTAATCATCCGTGCCGTAGGGAGGGCGGTCGAGTCCACGCCGCTACCCGACCCACGCGTCGCCGCCGCTTCCCTTGGTTCGCTGAATGAGCCGCCGCCCCACCCACCCATCACCCTGCCCCTGCCCAGGCCCGCGGTTTGGCTCAGGGCCGCGGTCGGGCCCGACCACGGGTCGGCCGTTTGAATCTGCGGCGCCTCCGGTTAGGATCGAAGAACACGACCAAAGAAGGAGGACGCATCAATGGATACCTACGTGATCCTGCGGCGTGGCGGCTGGCAGTCGCCAGAGGACCTGCAGGCTGCTGCCGAGCGCTCGACAAAGGTTGGCGATGAGGAGATGTCGGACGACATTCGCTGGATCCGCAGCTACGTCTTGCAAGAGGACGGGGGCAGCGTCGGGACGGTTTGCATTTATCAGGCGAGCAGCCCTGAGGCGATTCGCGACCATGCCTCGCGAGCCGACCTCCCCGTTGACGAGATTATCTCAGTAGCCGACACGGTAATTGTTCGCCCCGACCCGGAGGCGACCCCCGCCTAAGTGCCGAGAGTTCCACCTTCCGACGAATCTCCGCAGGCCCGCGGTTCGGCGAGGGTTAGGCGGGGTTTCGGCCGGTGAGACGGGGGTTGACCTGGCAAGCCCGCGCCTCGGCACGGGCTGGGCCTGGCGGGGGCGAGGGCGGGGTTGGTTGAAACCGCAAGGGCAGGTCCAAACCAACCCACTTGCAGCCCAAAGGAGGAGCACCAATGGGGACATGGACAACCGAGGACCTAGCCAAGATCGAGGGAGCACACGAGCTGGAGTTTGCGTCGCTTCGGGCTGATGGGACGCTGCGAGACCCGGTGAGGATCTGGGTCGTCCGACACGGCGATGATCTCTATATTCGCTCGGTGAGAGGGTCTGGCGGCTCGTGGTATCGCCGCGCAAAATTGCGTCACGAAGGCCACATCGAGACTCATATCTGACGCATATCTATAAGCGGAACGATGGCCGCACACGGCGGCGTGGACTCCAGGTGCGCGTCGTCGAGTACCGGCTTGAGGATCCCGCCCTCCCCGCGGAGGAGAAGCGCTACCGGCTGATCACGACGATCCTCGACCCACAGGCGGCGCCGGCAGGGGAGCTGGCCGCGCTATACCCGCAGCGCTGGGAGTTCGAGAGCACCCTCGATGAGCTGAAGACCCACCAGCGGGGGCCGCGGGTGGTGCTGCGCTCAAAGCGTCCCGATGGCGTCTACCAGGAGGCCTACGCATACCTGTGCACCCACTACGCGATCCGGCGCGTGATGCACGACGCCGCGCTCGCCGCCGAGCTCATCCCCCACCGATTGTCGTTCATCCGCGGCCTGCGGGCCGCCCGCCGCTCAACCCGCACCCAGCCGGGTCTTCCCCCCCCACAGCATCGAGGCCGCATATCAGCAGGTGATCGCGGAGATCGGGGCTGAAGCGCTCCCCGAACGCCGCTCCCGCAGGAACCCACGCGTCATCAAGCGCAAGATGTCGGGCTGGGGCGTCAAGCGCCCCGAGCACCGCAACTGGCCTCAACCCACCACACTGGCCAAGGACGCCATCAATGTTCTGGCCGCTTAAGTTTACGGTATTGCTGCTAATCCCTTTCGAGAAAAGCCTAGGCTAGAATCTCAGCGCGTCCCTGGTAGGGCTGTTGCCCGGAAAGCGCTCGGCGGAGCGAGTAGCTTGTGCTTGCCGCACTTCCCGAAGGCAATCCGCGGGGTGCGCTTCCACACGGGCTGCGGGAACGCGGGGGCGCACCTCCCACGTTTGCTCGCGTGATCGGCGACGGCGCAATCCATCCCGAGCGGATCGCGAGCGAGGGGGATCCCGTTGGAGACCGCACCCGAGACGCTGTCGGAGCCTCGCTCAAGCCCGTCTTCGCGCGTGATTGACAGACCGTCCGTTGCGCTTGAGCCCAGTATTGACCCCCTGGTTGCCTGCGGTTGGGGTGATTCAGTAGCGTCCCGATCGACGATGAGCGAGGAGCACAAGCAAGCGATCCGCAAGCTGGAGGAGGCTGCTCAGCTCCGCGACGATGACACTGAGGCAGTCCGGCTTGCAGTCATTGCAGCAGCCAAGGCCAACGTTCCTCCCGCCCAGATCGCCACGGCATCGGGTCTTCGCCACCATGAGGTGGAAGGCATTCTGCGGAGGCGCTGACAGTCGGAGTTGATCCAACTAGTCGTAGGTTCCGACGGCAGCTGACGCCGTAGTTGGATCGCCTCGTCGACGGGGACGTGCTGAGCACCGGCGGACACGTGCGCTCCTCGTCCCGGAGGGAGCGTCTACGTCTGGCTGTCTTTACCAGCTCCGAGTCACGCGCGAGCGATAGTGGTCAGGCCAGCTGCGCAACGCAACCACCTCGTGCCTGAGGAGAGGTAGCGCTTCTCGCGTTGAGAACGTCAGCCAAGGGCTTCTTGGGACGTCCCTCAGGTGTTGCGCCCGCCGCCGGCGACATTGCGTCCGGGGAAGTCCATGGATCCTACGACGCGCCCCTTGCGGTCTTCGTCGGGTAGCTTCTCCGCGTCATGAGGCGAGCGAGTAGCTGATGGACGTTCGCCGCCACGGATCTCGGCCCGGCTCGCCTGGCACCGGCGAGGCTGTCACGGGCGGCGATCCGGGCGAGCGCGCCGGCGAGGACGGTCCGGGCGCTCCAAGTCCCGATGCACAGCTGGCGACGCTCGACGCGAGCCAGCTTGGCGTCCTGCGTAGCGTGGGGCGCGAGTGGGGCCGGGTATGCGGTAACCCCGAAGTGTGGCGGCGAGCCCTGCCCGTGGACCCCAGCCTCGGCAGCTACCCCGATCCCAAAGACATCCGGCCGACCGGCTTTGGGCGTCTCGTGCGCGTCCAGAGCGGAACGCTGCCGGTGGTGGAGACCGCGAGGGAGGCCGAGGTGCCGTCCTCACGCGCAGCTGCTGCAGGTCGTGCTCGCCGATCAGCTCGCCGACGACGTCGCGAAGCTTGCTGCCGTCAACGAGACGCTCACCCCGGCCGGGTCATCCGCAGACGGCAAAGACGCCGGCAAAAGACCCCGCCGAACCATTCCCTACATCTTCGTAGCGCCGAGCGATCGCCTCAAGATCGGACACCTCGCGCGCGATGTATACAAGCGTCACTACGCCGGGATCGGCGGCCTCGTGCGCGACACCAACCTCGCGCTGTTCGGGCGGATGGTCAACGCGGAGCGCAGCGCGGTCCACGGCGAGCTGCTCAGCTACCTGTTCCTCGCTCGCGAGTTCATCGATGAGTTGATCGCGCTCGGCCGACGCGACGCCGAGCGCTGGCTTGATGCGCAGCACGATGCCGGGGTGTGGCAGATAGGCCGACAACCCACCGGCACGACAGACCCGAAACCCGCTCACAGCCGGCCGCACTCACGTAAACCTCGCGCAGCTCGCGCTTGAGGGCCGGGCGGAGGCGCCGCGCTGTCTTGCGTCTCTCCTCGTTCGGACATATCCAGCAGTGGGTAGAGGGTCAGGGCCCGGCTGACGACGACCGTGCCGCCCCGCACCGCACTGGATGTCGCCGCCGTCGCGGCTCGGGCCGAGCTGGCAGAAGAGGTGATACCTACCTCGCAGGCGCGCCTACTCCTGGCCGAGTCCGAGTGCGGGCAGCATCACGTTCCGATCCGTTTCGACTCTCGCCGGCGAAGCCAGATTCCCGAGGAGCAACGATCGACTACCCGCCTGCCGCGACACCAAGGGCCGCGCTGAGGCTGGCGATGATTGCCCCACCGACGGTGATCGATACGAACGAGCGGATGAAGTTGGTTTCGAAGAACTTCCACCGCAGCCAGGCGAGGACAACTAGCTCGATGGAGACGACGATAACTGCAAGCACGATGGCCACCCGGTAGTCCGAGATCAGAAAGGGCAAGGTGTGAAAGACGCCCCCAAGGAACGTCCCACCGCCGGTTATTGCGCCGCGAACCAACGGTTTACCACGCCCGGTCAGATCGCCGGTATCCGAAAGGCCCTCGGAGAACGCCATGCTGACGCCGGCACCGAGCGCCGTTGCCAAGCCGGTGTAGAAGGCGGTAAGCGGGCGATGGGTGGCCAGGACCACGGCGAAGATCGGAGCCAGGGTCGAGAGCGAGCCATCCATCAAGCCGGCCAGGCCCGGCTGGACACGTTGCAGCAGAAAGGACCGACTTTGGAGGTCGGCGTGGATGTGGAAACGGAGATGTCTCATCGTTACTCTCTTTCTCACCCACGCTATTTCCTCACCGAGCCGGGTTCCGGCATACCCTTTGACCCTGGCGAGCCGCCGGCATGAACACAGGTGACGGAGTCGCCGGAGAAACTCCTACCGATCACTGCGTAGATCAGGTGTATCTCATGCCGGTCCACTATGCGGCCTGGCCCGGCTGAGACAGGAGGCACTCCAGCTCCCGGCGTCGGGGAGCCGAGAGCACGGGCCAGTCGGGCTTGTACCCGAACACGTCGATGAGCGGCGCCGATCCGTAGCGCTCGGAGACGATCTCGATGTGTTCGGGGGTGACCAGGGCGGGATGTGGCACCCCGCAGGATCGCGCCAAGGCGAGGAGCTCGGCCCGGAAGGCGACGAGGTAGTTGGCCGCGCGGCTCGACTTCAACTCAGGGTCGAGTCCGTGCATGAGCCAGCGCGACTGCGTGGCGACTCCGGTCGGGCAGCGGCCGGTGTGGCAGCGCTGGGCCTGGATGCAGCCGATCGCCATCATCGCCTCGCGACCCACGTTGATCATGTCGCAGCCCAGGGCGAAGGCGAACAGGGCTGAGTCCGGGAATCCGAGCCGCCCCGAGCCGATGAAGACCACATCCTCAGCCAGGCCGCCACGCGCGAATGTGTCGTAGACGCGCGCGAAGCCCAGCTTGAACGGCAGCGCCACGTGATCGGAGAAGGAAAGCGGTGCCGCGCCGGTCCCTCCCTCTCCGCCGTCGACGGTGACGAAATCGGGCCCACCCCCCGCGGCCCCCATTCGCTCGACGAGTTCTTTCCAGAAGTCGACCTCCCCGACGGCGGACTTGATCCCTACCGGCAGGCCCGTCTCTGAAGCGATCAGCTCGATGAACTCGATCATGCCGTCGACGTCTGAGAACTCCGAATGCGCCGGCGGGCTGACGCAGTCCTGGCCGGCGGGAACGCAGCGGATGTCGGCGATCTCGGGGGTCACCTTGACCGCAGGAAGCAGTCCTCCGAGCCCGGGCTTGGCGCCCTGAGAGAGCTTGATCTCGATCGCGCGCACGGGCGCCTGCTCCGCTCGCTCGCGGAGCTTCGCGAGACTGAAGCGACCCCGCGCATCGCGGCAGCCGAAGTAGCCGGTGCCGATCTGAAAGATCAGCTCCCCGCCATGGCAATGCGCTGGTGCTAGGCCACCCTCACCGGTGTTCTGCAGACAGCCGGCGATCCCGGCGCCGCGATTGAGGGCCTGCACCGCGACTGGCGAGAGCGAGCCGTAGCTCATGCCGGAGAGGTTCACGAGCGAGGCCGGGCGGAAGGCGTGGCGCCGTCCATGGCTGGCTCCGAGCACCTTGGCGGCTGGGACTGCGTACTGGGTCGGCCCACCGGGTTCTCCGGCGAGGGGCTCAGGGGCCGGAAACGGCGAGTGCTTGATGATGAGCAGGCTCTCGACCGCCTCCATCTCATCGTCGGTGCCGAACCCGAACACGTTCGGCTTTCCCTCCGCGGAGGCGCCGATCCATCGCCTCTGATCGCGTGAGAACGGGCGCTCCTCGTTGTTGGAGGTGACGATGTACTGGCGCAACTCGGGGCCGAATGCCTCCAGCGCGTAGCGAAGATGGCCGGCAATCGGGAAGTTGCGCAGGATCGCGCGCCGACGCTGAAGGAGGTCATAGCCCACGACACCCGCGAGTACCGCTGCGGCGGCACGGGAGCGAGAGCTATCGAGCATCGAGCGCGTGCTTGCAGCGATCGAGCGCTGTCCGCGAAGGCGCGACTGGACCTCGGAATTGGGCTCGCCGTATCACCACTTCGATCTCTGTGAGTGTATCCGCGCGTGCGGGCCGCGCCGCCGCCCTTCGGCACCCATTCGGGATCATGTTCCCTTGGAAATTGTAGAGACGCCTACCCGGAATCGAACCGGTGTAAACGGCTTTGCAGACCTTGATCCCGTTGACAGGTCCTGAGCCCAACCTCGCGAGCAAAGCGGTCATAGGCAGCCGGAGCGAAATGGATTACGCGGTCGCGTCGGCCATTGACCAAAGTTTTAGAGGGGGCCAGGCAGCTCAGGTGATTGGTCCATTCCACGCGTGAGTCATCTGCGGCTTACGGTAGATTCAGGCGGAGATGGAAGGCATACTGCGTCAGGAAAACCGGTGGCACTACGCCGCTCCATAGCGCTTCGGTTTAGGGGTCCAGCGTCCCCACCTCCGTCCCCACGGCCAGGCAGAAGTGGTCGAATTGCAGGCCAATCGTGCCCGCAACCGCTGGAGATGATGACCGGGGACGCCAAGTTCGCATTGGGCTTCTAGGCCCCGTATGGCAACCACCGGGCCAGCTGACCCGCCGTCGTCGGCCCATCCTGGGGCCGGGGCGGGCGAACCCGCGACACCGACAAGGCATGACGGTGGTGAGGTCATCCGTACGGTCGAGCTCACCAAGGTCTATGCCGGCACCGACTTCGCCGCTGTCGACAAGCTCGACCTGAGCGTGCGCGGCGGTGAGATCTTCGGCCTGCTTGGGCCCAACGGCGCCGGCAAGACGACGACCGCAGGAATGCTCACCACGCGGGTGGTCCCCACCTCGGGGTCCGCGTATGTGGGCGCGATCGACGTCGTGGCCCATCCGGCGCTGGCCAAGCAGCTGATTGGCACCGTCTCGCAGACGAACACCCTGGATCGCCAGCTCACGGTGTGGGAGAACCTCTACTTTCACGGTCGCCTTTTCGGAGTTCCCGCATCACAGTCGCGCCGCACCGCCGATGATCTGCTCGAGCAGTTCCAGCTATCCAAGTGGGCGAAGGCCTCGGTGTTTGCGCTCTCGGGGGGGATGGCCCAGCGGCTGATGGTCGCGCGGGCGATCTTTCACCGCCCTGCCGTTCTCTTCATGGACGAGCCGACCGCAGGTCTTGACCCGCAGGGCCGCCTCGCGCTGTGGGAGGTTCTAGGGGAGCTCAATCGCGGGGGGCAGACGATCCTGCTCACCACCCACTACATGGAGGAGGCCGACCAGCTCTGCGACCGAGTGGCGATCATGGATCACGGCAAGATCCTTGCGCTCGATACGCCAGCTGCGCTCAAGCAGTCGGTTGGCGCCGAGGAGATCGTCACCGTGAGGGCCGCCGGGGACAGCGCCGCGCTCATCGATCGGCTCACGAGTGAGATCGATGGTGTCACCCGCACCCGCGTGGTCGACGGAGGCGTGGAGCTTCACGTGCAGGGCGCCAAGCGGCTCGTGCCGCGAGTGGTGAACGCCGCCGAGAGCGGCGGCTTTGAGGTTGCCGATCTTTCCGTTTCCAAGCCCAGTCTTGAGACCGTGTTCATCAATCTCACCGGGAAGGCGCTTCGCGACTGATGGCAGGTGCTGTTCAGCCAGCCCTGGTGGGCGCCGATATCGAGCTGCGACCGGCGCGCTCCACAGCACAGGCGAGCCGTCTGGCGCTGCGAGCGCTGATCCTGCGCGACCTACTGGTGCTGAGGAAGAACTTCGCCGAGTTCCTGGTTCGCACCCTCATCCAGCCGTTCCTGCTCGTCTTCGTCTTCCTGTACGTATTCCCCTCGATCGGCCAGGGCGTCGGCGGGGGCGGAGGGTCGATCGCCGAGTCGGCCTTCGCGACTGTGCTGGTCCCCGGCGTCGTCGCGATCTCGATCATGTTCCAGGGAATCCAAGCTGTCGCCTTGCAGCTGTCCACCGAGTTCGGCTACACCCGTGAGATCGAGGATCGCGTCCAAGCCCCCTGCCCGATCTGGCTCGTCGCCGTTGCGAAGGTGATGTCTGGGTCCGTCCAGGGAGTGCTCGCGGCGGTTGTTGTCTTCCCGATGGCCGCGGTGATTCATGCCCCCGGCGTGGAAGCCCATCTCTCGATCCACTGGTGGGTTGTCGTCACCCTGATACCTCTCGCATGCGTCGCCATGACCTCGCTCGGATTGTTGCTTGGGACGACGTTCGAGCCACGCAATATCGGGCTCATGTTCGGGTTCGTCGTTTTGCCGCTGACCTTCCTCGGTGGCACCTACTACCAGTGGACGAAACTATCGCCGGTCCAGGTGGACGGCATTCACTGGCTGCAGGTCCTGGTTCTGGTCAACCCGCTGATCTACGTCGCCGAGGGTATGCGCGCGGGGTTGACAGAAGCCTCGCACATGCCACTGTACGTCGTCTTCCCGGTGCTGACCGGCTTCTGCGCCGTGTTCCTGTCGCTCGGCCTGCGCAACTTCCGCCGTCGGGTGCTCTCCTGAGGAAGACGCAGTCGATCGAAGGCACCTCGCCGATCGACCGACACGCCGTCCTGCGCCGCCTGGCCATGGCGCTGCTGCTGGGGGTCTTCATTCTCGGTCTGCTGCTCGCGGTACCCCCGCTGCGCGAGGTGCTGAAGGCGATCGGCCACATGAGCCCCGGCTGGATTGCGGTGGCCATTGCGCTTGAGCTGGCCTCCTGCGCGAGCTTCGTCGTCGTCTTCCGGCTCTTCTTTGCCCCCGTCCCGCCCCGCCAAGCCCGCCGCCTCGCCTGGGTCGAGCTTGCCTCCGGCGTGCTGCTTCCAGGCGGAGGAGTCGGCGGGCTGGCAATCGGCGGCTGGCTCCTGCACCTCGCCGGCATGTCCACGCGCTCCATCGTGCAGCGCTCCAGCGCCCTGTTCCTGATCACTAGCGCCGCCAGCGTCGCCGCGATGATCGCGGCCGGGGTCCTGCTGCTCACCGGGCTCTCGGCGGGACCAGGGGACTTCCTGCGGGCGGCACTGCCGATCGTCGCCGGCGCCTTGGCGACGGTGGTGGTCTGGGCGCTCCCGGCGCGCCAGCCCCGCAGGACCTCCCGCCCCGGCGGGCGGGCATGGATCAGCGACCTGATCGAGGGGATCCGCGACGCCGAGTACGCGCTGCGGCGGCCCAGCTGGCGCCTTTGGGGCGCGCTCGGCTACCTGCTCTTCGACATCGCCGTGCTCTGGGCGGCGTTTGGGGCCCTTGGGACCCGCCCACCGCTGGCGCCCCTGACCCTCGGCTACATAATCGGCTACCTCGCCAACCTGATCCCGGTCCCGGGTGGAGTCGGGGTGCTCGACGGCGGTCTGGTCGGCACGCTCGTCATCTACGGCATCTCGCCGATCGATGCTGCCGCGGCGGTGCTCGTCTACCACGCAATCGCCTTCTGGGTTCCGGGCCTCGGCGGTCTGCTCGGCCTCGCCATGTTGCGGCAGGGGCTCTCGAGCGAGGTGGAGGAGATTTAGCGGCGCAGCTGGCGATCGTCGGGTCCGACCTCCTCGGCGGTCGCGTCGAAGTCATAGGGCCGGCTGCTGCCCCGTTCGTCTCTGCCCCGCATGGTTCGATCGGCCACGCCGACCACCACGAAACGGCGCCCTAGGTAGATGCGCATCAGCCGCCTTGCGATCGCCCTCGTCGGCGGGACCAGGAAGATCAAGCCGAAGAGATCGGTGATGAAGCCCGGGATCAACAGCAACGTGGCGCCGACCGCGATCATCAGGCCGTCGGCGACCTCGCGACCGGGGAAGCGGCGTGCGGAGAGCGCTGCGTTGAAGCGCCTCCAGGCGCCGCGCCCCTGGAGGCGAAGCAGCAGAGCGCCGAGCAGTGCGCCTGCGAGAAGCAGCGCCAGGGTTGGCAGCACGCCGATCAGCTCGCCGACTCGGACGATCACGTACAGCTCCGCGATCGGCATGACGATCAAGACAATGACCAGCAGGGCCACCATCGAAGCCTAGCCTTGGCGCCCGTTCGGCCCCGCGAGCGCTTAGGCCTGCGCGGCTGCCGTGGCCGCGGCCTCCAACTCGGCCAGCGACTCGGTGATGCCGCGGGCGATCGCATCGGCGTCGTCCATCGAGTCGTAGTCGGCGAGCAGGCCGAAGCCGATGCGGCCGTTGTAGCTCATGATCGCAACCGCCAGCGCGTGGTCTTGGGGCAGAAAGGCGACAGGGAAGACCTCTTCAAGCTCTCGCCCTAGGACATAGAGGGGGATCTGGGGCCCGGGAACGTTGGTGACGATCAGGTTGAAGAGCCGGGTCGAGAAGTTGATCCGCGAGGCCTGGGCAAGCAGGGTCGGAGGAGCGAAGTCATTGAAGCGGGAGATCACTTCCGCCCCCAGTGCCTGCTTTGAGCGCTTCAGTCCTTCCATCTGCTCGCTGACCACCCGTAGCCGCCGCACCGGATCCTCGACGTAGACCGGCAGCGGTCCGCGCATCGCGGCGATCCGGTTGCCAAGGTTGCCCCGCTCATCCTCGCTGCGGATAGAGACCGGCACCAGCGCTCTCAGCTCCAGCCCCTCGGTGCGGACGCCGCGTTCGTGCAACCAGCCGCGCAGCGCGCCGGTCACACTTGCCAGCACAACGTCGTTGACGGTCCCGCCCAGGGCGTCCTTTATTCGCTTGAAGGTCACCAGCTCCGAGCGGACCCAGAGGAAGCGCCGGTGCGGTCCGATCGGTCGGTTCAGCGGCACGTCGGGCGCCGGATTGGCGAACGCTCCGACGACCTCGCTCACCCCCTCCAGCGCCTCGGTCAACCGCTTCGCAGCCGACTCGGGGTGGCGCACCGCCTCAACCGCCCGCCCGGCCAGCTTCACCGGCGCCAGCGCGACGTCGATCGCACCTCGCCCCACCAGCTCGGCCGTCGTCGGGGAGGGGTGCGGCACCCAGCCGTCATCGACCGCAGCCGGCTCTGGCACCGGTTCGAGATCGAACAGCACGGTCCCGATGTCGACTCCGGAGATTCCGTCGACCATCGCATGGTGGGTCTTGGTCAGGATCGCGAAGCGGTCCCGCTCCAGTCCCTGCGCCAGCCACAGCTCCCAGAGCGGCTTGGAGCGGTCGAGCTGCTGGGAGAAGACGCGGCCGGCGAGCCGTCGCAACTCCTCCTCGCCACCTGGTTCGGGCAGCGCCGTGTGGCGGATGTGGTAGCTGAGGTTGAAATTGACATCGTCGGCCCAGAGCGGCCGGCCCGCCTCCAGCGGCGGCACCACGAGCCGCTGGCGGAAGCGCGGCACCTGACTCAGTCGCCCCCGCACGTGGTCGACCAGGTCGAGATAGCGGGGCGGCGGCCCCTCGAAGATCAGGATCGCCCCTACGTGCATGTGGCTGGTGGAGCTCTCGTTGGTCAGGAAGGAAGCGTCGATGGCGGTCAGCCGGTCGAGGTGGTGTCCGTCGGTGCTCATGTCGCAAGGCTAGTAGCTTCGCCCTGCGCCGCTGGCCACCATGCACCGCCGCCCGCAAACTCGTCACCGCTACCCTGCAACCCATGGCCTCCACCGCAACCGCCGGCCCCAAGCGGGTCCTGCTCGCCGCCCCGCGCGGCTACTGTGCCGGCGTCGACCGCGCCGTGCAGACGGTCGAGCGCGCCCTCGACCTCTTCGGGGCTCCGGTCTACGTCCGCAAGGAGATCGTCCACAACAAGCACGTGGTCGAGCAGCTTGCTGAGCGCGGCGCGGTCTTCGTCGAGCAGGAGACCGAGGTGCCAGAAGGGGAGATGGTTGTCTTCTCCGCCCATGGTGTCGCCCCCGCCGTCCACGACAACGCCACCGCCCGCCGCTTGCGTACGATCGACGCTACGTGCCCGTTGGTCACCAAGGTCCACGTCGAGGCGCGTCGCTTTGCTGCCCAGGGCTACACGATCGTGATGATCGGCCACGCCGGACACGAGGAGGTGGAGGGGACCACAGGGGAGGCGCCGGACAACATCGTCTTGGTACAGACCGTGGAGGAGGTCGACGCTCTGGAGGTGGTCGATCCCGAGCGGGTCGCCTTCATCACCCAGACGACGCTCTCGGTCGACGAGACCGCCGAGATCATCGCGGCCCTGCGCGTCAGGTTCCCCGCCATCGTCAGCTCCAAGTCCGACGACATCTGCTACGCGACGACCAATCGCCAGATCGCGGTAAAGCAGCTCGCCCGTGAGTGCGACCTGGTGCTGGTGATCGGCTCCACCAACTCATCCAACTCCAACCGCCTAGTCGAGGTGGCGCGCGAGCACGGCGCCGCCTCCCACCTGATCGACAACCACGACCAGGTTGATGAGGAGTGGCTGGAGGGAGTGGAGACGATCGGCATTACCTCCGGCGCCAGCGCGCCCGAGGAGCTGGTCGAGCGCCTCGTCTCCTTTTTCCGCGACCGCGGCGCCGATGATGTCTCAGAGCTGCGCACCGTCCACGAGGACGTCCGTTTCATGCTCCCCAGGGAGCTTCGCGAGGAACTGGCCGCACGGGGCTGATTGCAAGGGAGACCCGGTTGTCTGCCGCGACCTCCGCGTGGGGATGCACCGCTCCTCGGGTAAGACCTAATCCTCAGGGCGTGAGTCGCAGACCTTGCCGTCCGTCAAGATAGGCCGGGCATGGCCGAAGTCATCGCTGCGGCGATTCAACCAACTACGGTGGCGCCATTTAACGGCACAAGAACACCTCTCGTCTCCTTCGCCTACCCACTTACGGCGAAAAGTGTAGAGCCAGCGCGTGGTTCCCTCGACGTTCACGTCTTCCCAGCGATGCCGCCCGCTGTAGGGTGGGGGACCTTCTCCGAAATGAGCACCGAGAGCCGAGACGTGTCCGACCCAAACGCACAGCCGCAGGTCGCCTCCTCAGGCGGCGATGCGCTGTGGTTTCTCGGCACGCTGGCGAGGATCAAGCTCGACGGCTCCCAGACCGCCGGACGCTTCGGCCTAATCGAGGTGCTCTTCCCCCAAGGCGCGGCTCCGCCTCTGCACTCCCATCCCCAGGACGAGACCTTCTATGTGCTCGACGGCGAGCTCACCGCCTGGATCGTCGAGCCCGGGCTTGCCGACGAGCAGGGCGATCCGCCGGCATGGGTGGCCGAGCGCGGGCAGCGCTGCGGCGCTGGCGCGGTTGTCTTCGCGCCCGGAGGGACCGCTCATACCTTCCGTGTCGAGTCCGACACCGCGCGGGCGCTGATCCTCTCGACGCCGGCCGGCATCGAGGACTACGTCCGGGCGCTCTCCGAGCCCGCCGAGTGGCCATGGCTTCAGCCGCCGCCCGACGGCCCGCGCATCCCGGTTGAGCGCATTGCCGCCGTTGAGCTCCAGCTCGGCATGGTGCGTCACGGCCCTTCACCGCCGGCTGTTGAGTAGCCAGCTCAGCCGCCGGGCGCGCAGAGTCGGCGAAGCGGTGGCGATGCCTGCCGCTGAGAAGACGAGACCACCGGCAAGGTCGTCATCCAGCTGCCCTCGTTCGCATGTCTCGACCACAGCCGAGAGCATGTCGGCGGCGTCGATCGCCACGGCGGCTAGCACGGCCGGTCGCTCTAGTCGCCGCCAGCGGAAGCTGGCGAGGCCGAGGGTCGCCACGGCTATCTGATGAGCGCTGAAACCGCGAACGAACAGCCGGGCTTCCGGGTGTTCCCGGATGTCCGGCGTCAGCCTCAGGTTGGCCATCGTCGCGGGCGCTACCAAGCCGCCCACGCCGTAACCCATGCGGAAGATGACATTGACCAGCATCAAACCGCGCCTCGACACGATTCCGCGAGCCTAGTGGAAGCTTCTGGCGAGCTGGAGGTCGATTGCGTCGAAGTCGACCTGCTCACCGCTGCGGTCGCAGTGCAGCGTGCCGTCGATTGCGCCGCCGCAACCGCGATGCATAGTGAGACGGGTTGGTCGCCGGGGCGCCGTATGGTGGCGGTTTCCCACTTCATCAGGGCAACGAGCGTTGGACCGAAGGGCCGTACACCGGAGGGGTGGAGATACGGAGTAGGGTCGATCATCCGGGCACGCCCGCGGCGAAGCCGATCGACCAGATGCGGAGGCTCGGAGTGGGGCGGAGGGCGATGGAGTGGCTCTCGTGGCGCTCGTGCTCGGCGAGTGCGTAGAGCGCCGGGATGCCGACAGTAATCGCTGCCTTGCTCGATCCGTCGAGTTCCACCTCGATTGTGCCATAGCCCTCGACGGTCGCGTAGGCGCCGCCCGCCTCGTAGGAGACTCTCAGCTCATCGCCGTCCTCGCCGGCGGTCCATGGTCGCTCCCAAGAGCCGCCGGGGAAGATCTCTGGGCTGGGGACCATGACTCGGGTGCCTGGGCCGTCGGTCGGGCGCAACGGGGTCATTGGCGCTGGCAGCTCGCGCAGGGCGTCGATCTCGCGCAGCTCGGCCTGGATCGCCTCCTCGGTTCCGAGGTATTCGCCCTCGCCGAAGTGAAACCAGGCGAGAGCGCCGCCGAGGCTCCAGAGGAAGAGGCTCGGCCAGACCCGGCAGCCATAGGCATGCCACAGTTGCCGCTCGGCGTCGATCGCGACCGGGAAGTCGACGCCGAGGCGTCCCAGCCCATTTGCGACGACGTCGGGATCGGCACCGAACGGGAAGCGGTGGGTCTGGATCCCGATCATGCTGAGGCCGGCGTCTCGATAGCGGCGGTTCCACTCGGTGAGGTAGGTCAGCGTCCGCACGCTGTTGAGCTGGGCGAAGTCGAGGAAGTGGACGAGCGCCGGCCCACCCGCCGTCAGTGCCGGCATTGACTCCGGCTCCACGCCGACCCACTCAATCCCCACCGGCAGGTCCGGTGCTGCGATGCTGTCCCGGTCCGGGCGCACCCGCGGACGTTATCCTGGGCCGCTGTGTCAAGGCTGCGGCGCAGGGGGGGACTTGTCAGGACCTAAGCGGGGCGGCCGCCGAGTTGACTTAGCGGTCGGGATCACGCTCGGCATAGTGCTCGGAGTCGGCGTTGTCGTCGCATTCGTCTTCTTCGGCAGCGAGGGGACCATCGATGCGCCGCGGATATCCGGCGTCGACACCGGCAAGCCCGCCCCCAAGCCACACCCTTCGCACGGCATCCCGGTCGTCCGGGTGATTGGCGGGGCTCCGCCATCCGCCGGCCCGGTCCGACTCCGTTTCCACCTGGGAGGCCGCATCCGTTTTCGTATCGACACCGATGCTCCGGTCGGGATTGAAGTCCCCGGCTACGGGATCTCAGAGACGGTCGAATCCGGCAGAGTCGTCTCTTTCAGGGCGCGTCGCGCAGGCCAGTTTCCGGTTATCGTCGCCGCCTCTCACATCGGCATCGCCGACCTTCGGATCTCGCCGTGATCTTCCCGTTGGATCAGAGGATCTCGGCGAGCCGTTGCTCGAGCGCCGCTGAGACCTCGTCTCGCATGGACCCCTCAGCCAACCGCTTGACCAGCGACTCCAGGAACCCCTCGACGATCAGCCCCTTTGCCGCCGCCTGGTCGAGCCCGCGCGAGATCAGGTAGAAGAGCTGGTCGCGGTCGATCTGTGCGATCGCCGCAGCGTGGGTGCAGCGAACATCGTCGGCGAGAATCTCCAAACCCGGGATCGCGTCGGCGTGAGCATCGGTGGAGAGCAGGAGGTTGCGACTCTCTTGGAAGGCGTCGGTCTGCTGGGCGCCGGGGTCGACCTTGATCATCCCGCGCCAGACGGCGGTTGAGCCGGCAGCGAGGAGGCCGCGGAAGGCGAGATCGGAGCTAGTGTTGGGCGCTGCGTGCTCCTGCGTCGTGTCGTAGTCGAGATGCTGCCCGGCGCCACCCGCATAGCCGCCGGTGACCCGCGCCTCGGCGCCCGGTCCCGCCAGCTTCGTCTCCATTCGCACCTTGCCCCGTGCCGAGCCGAATCCAAGCGCAGTCCACTCCAGCCGCCCGTCGCGCTGCACCTGCGCACGCTGCGAGGAGAAGATCCAGGCGCACTCTGAGATGTCCTGGATGCTGAGGTAGCGCAGCGTCGCGGCCTGCCCGACCGCCAGCTCGACCACCGAGTTGAGCAGGGCGTCGACGTCGTCGGCGGCGGAGGAGCAGTGCTCCCAGACTTCAGCCTCGGCGCCCTCCTCCAGCACGACCAGGGTGCGCCAGCTAACGGCGGCGCCGTTTTGGTCGAGCGGGATTTTAACCCGGATCGGTTCCTTGACCTTGACCCGGGTGGGAACATGAACCAGAACACCGTCCCGCCAGGCCAACTCGTTGCGGGCGACGAAGGGGTCCTCGATCGGCACCAGCGACCCGAGGTGCTCATGGAGCAACTCGGCGTGGGAGGAGAGTGCTTCGGCCAGAGGCATAACCGTCGCCCCCTCGGCACCGCCGACATCCGCCTCGGGCGCGGCTGCCTCATAGGCGTCGATCTCCAGCCCGGAGAGGTCGGTGAATTCCCACCCCCTCGCCTTCTGGTCGGGGAGGGGAAGGCTCTGCGCGAGAGAGGCGCCTCTCTGGCGCCTCTCTGAAAGCCAAGCAGGTTCGGTCGCGACCTCAGCCAATACTCCCCTCCATCTGCAGCTCAATCAGTCGGTTCAGCTCCACCGCGTACTCCATCGGCAGCTCCTTGGTGACAGGCTCGATAAAGCCGTTGACGATCATCTTCGAGGCCTCCTCCTCGCTCAGCCCGCGGCTCTGCAGGTAGAAGAGCTGCTCGTCGCCGATCTTGGAGACGGTCGCCTCGTGGCCGACATCGGCGTCGTTCTCGTCGATGCGGATCGTCGGGTAGGTGTCCGAGCGCGAGTCCTCGTCGAGCAGCAGCGCGTCGCAGACGACCTTCGAGCGCGCCTCGGTCGCGCCGTCGGCGACCTCTAGCAGCCCCCGGTAGGTCGCCCGCCCGCCGTCCTTGGAGATCGACTTGGAGAAGATCGAGGAGGAAGTGCGCGGCGCGACGTGGATGATCTTGCCGCCGGCGTCTTGGTGCTGACCCTCGCCGGCGAAGGCGATCGAGAGGATCTCGCCGTGGGCCTCGGGCCCGAGCAGGTAGATCGACGGGTACTTCATCGTCAGCTTCGAGCCGAGATTGCAATCTACCCACTCCATCGTCGCCTTCTCGTGGGCGACGGCTCGCTTGGTGACCAGGTTGTAGACGTTCTGCGACCAGTTCTGCACGGTCGTGTAGCGGACGCGGGCGCTGGGCTTGGCGACGATCTCGACCACCGCGGAGTGCAGCGAGTCGCTCGAGTAGACCGGCGCCGTGCACCCCTCAATGTAGTGGACGTCGGCGCCTTCCTCGGCAATGATCAAGGTTCGCTCGAACTGGCCCATGTTCTCGGTGTTGATCCGGAAGTAGGCCTGGAGCGGCATCTCTACCTTGACCCCGGCCGGCACGTAGACGAAAGAGCCTCCCGACCACACCGCGGAGTTGAGGGCCGCCAGTTTGTTGTCGTTGGGCGGGATCACCGTAGCCCAGTATTCGCGGAGGAGGTCTTCATGCTCGCGCAGCGCGGTGTCCATGTCGGTGAAGATCACGCCCTGGGCCTCGAGCTTCTCATTGACCTGGTGGTAGACGACCTCGGACTCGTACTGCGCGCCGACCCCAGAGAGGAATTTGCGCTCCGCCTCGGGGATGCCGAGCCGATCGAAGGTGTTCTTAATGTCCTCGGGGACCTCGCTCCAGTCGCGGCTGTTCTTCTCTGAGGCGCGCACGAAGTAGTGGATGTCGTTGAAGTCGATCTGGGCGAGGTTGCCGCCCCAGGTCGGGGTCGGGCGCGCTTTGAAGTGCTCCAGCGCCTTCAGCCGGAAAGCCCGCATCCACTGCGGCTCGTCCTTGTAGGAGGAGATCGATTCGACCACCTCCCGCGAGAGGCCCTTCGGGGCCTTGTAGGCGTAGCCGGTCTCGGGGTCGTGGAAGCCGAACTTCTCCTTGTAGTCGGCGTTGATGCCGGCTAGTTCTCTCTTCTCAGTGACTACCTCGGGCGTTGCCACGGTCAATCGACCTCCAAGACGATGGTGTCGTTCTCGACGGCTATCGGGAACGTCTGTACCGGAGCATAGGCGGGGAGCGTCTTCGGCCTGCCGGTGCTCAGGTCAAAGAGCGAGCCGTGGCGGGGGCACTCGACCGTGCAGGTTCTCGGATCGAACTCCCCCTCGGCGAGCGGCCCGTCGTCGTGGGAGCAGCGGTCCTCGATCGCGTACAGCGCCCCCTCGCAGTTGAAGACCCCGATCTTGCGCCCCTCATGCTCGATCAGGCGCATCCCGCCGGGCGGCAGCTCGGCGACGGGGCAGACGGAGATGGATGTCCTGGCGGTATCTGGCAAGGGAATCGGTGCTCTCCCACGGTGGCTCGTGCGACTTTAGACTTAATCCTACTGCTACAGTCGGATTTTAGCGGCCGAACCGGATCGGCCCCGCCCTCGTAACAAGCGGTTGACCACCGGCCCCTCTCAGGTGAGAGGATCGCCGGAACCTTCGAGGAAAGGAAGCAGTATGAGTGAGAGGACGAGCTACAAGCCGGGCACCCCGTCCTGGGTCGACCTCGGCACCCCCGACCAGGATGCGGCGGCCGAGTTCTACGGCGCCCTGTTCGGCTGGGACGTGCAGGAGGGGGAGAACCCCGAGCAGACCGGTGGCTACCGCACCGCGACGCTGCGGGGGAAAGCGATCGGCGGCGTGATGAAGCTGATGCAGGAGGGCCAGCCGCCAGCCTGGATGACCTACGTCTCGGTCGAGGACGCCGACGCGACAGCGGCAAAGGTCCGCGAGGCCGGTGGCAACGTGATGATGGACCCGATGGACGTGCTCGACATCGGCCGCATGGCGGTTCTCTCCGACCCGGCGGGAGCCGTGTTCGGCATTTGGCAGCCGCGCGCCTTCCCTGGCGCGGGCCTCGTCAACGAGCCGGGCGCCTTCACCTGGAACGAGCTCAACACCCGCGACCCCGACGCCGCCAAGGACTTCTACGGCGCCGTCTTCGGTTGGGAGCCCGCCGAGCACAACATGGGCGAGATGGGCACCTACGTCGAGTGGAAGATCGGCGAGGATCCGATGGGCGGGATGATGGACATGCGCGGCCGCGTCCCCGACGAGGTGCCGCCCAACTGGCTCACCTACTTCGCGGTCGATGACACCGACGCGGCGATCGAGAAGGTGAAGGAGCTGGGCGGCGGTGTCGCCTTCGGCCCGATCGACATCATGGCCGGCCGCTTCGCCGTGGTCCACGACCCCCACGGCGCGATGTTCGCCGTGATCAAGATGCCCGAGGAGAGTGCTGCGGCATAGCGCTCCCGCCGGGGCGGCGAGATCGGAGCCGCGTGCTCAGATCGTCGTCGCCTCGGCCGGGTCGCCTGCCTCGCCCTCCTCCTCCCATTCGGCGGGCTCGCCGAGGCTGGCGCTCTTCACGACCTTCAGACCCAGCATCGCGCACTTCATCCGCGTCGCCGAGATCTCGATCCCGAGCAGGTCAAGGACGTACTCCTTGGGTAGTCGCAGCAGCTCCTCCCGCGTCTTGCCGACTAGCTCATCGGTGAGCAGCGAGGTCGCTGCGGTGGAGATCGCGCACCCCTTGCCCTCGAAGGCAACCTCGGCGACCTTGCCATCCTCATCCAGCCGGATCGTCACGTGCTGCTCATCGCCGCAGAACGGGTTGGTGTCCTCGAACTCCAGGTCGGGGTGCTCCAGTCGCCCGAAGTTGTGCGGCCGCTTGTAGTGCTCGAGGATCTGGTCCCGGTAAAGCTCGTCCATCAGAGGCCGAACACCTTTCGGGCGTCATGGAGGCCGTCGACCAAGCGGTCGATCTCCTCGGGAGTAGTGTGAACGGCGAAGCTGGCTCGGGCGGTGGCTGGGACGCCGAGGCGGTCCATCAGGACTTGGGCGCAGTGGTGGCCGGCGCGGACCGCGATGCCGTGGCGGTCGAGGATCTCGGAGACGTCATGGGCGTGGATGCCCTCGATCTCGAAGGAGACGGGGCCGATCCGCTCGGCCCCGTGCGGCGGACCGAAGACCCGCAGCCCCGGCACCTCGGCCAGCCGCTCCAGCGCGTAGTCGGCGATCCCGCGCTCGTGCTCGCGCACAGCGTCCATTCCGAGCCCGTCGAGCCAGCGCAGCGCCGAGGCCATCCCGATCGCCTGCGCGATCGCCGGCGTCCCGGCCTCAAAGCGCGCGGGCGGGTCGGCGTAGGTTGTCCCCTCCTTGGTGACCTTGCGGATCATCGAGCCGCCCCCCATGAACGGCGGCATCGCCCGCAACAGCTCTAGTCGCCCCCACAGCGCTCCGACCCCTGTCGGCCCGTAGATCTTGTGCCCGGTCAGCGTGTAGAAGTCGACCCCCAGCGCAGCCACGTCCAGCGGCAGCTTCGGCGCTGCCTGCGCCCCGTCGGCCAGCATCAGCGCACCCGCCTCATGTGCCAGCCGCGCGATCTCCGCCACCGGGTTCTCTGTCCCCAGCACGTTGGAGACGTGGGCTACGGCGAGGAGCTTCGGCCCGCGCTCCAGCAGCCCGGCGAGCGCCTCCATCTCGAGTCGGCCCTCGCCGTCGATCGGCACCCAATCGATCTCCGCCCCGGCCCGCTCGGCCAGCTGCTGCCAGGGAACGATGTTGGAGTGGTGCTCCATCTCGGTGAGGACGATCCGGTCGCCCGCGCCGACGTTGGCGTCGCCCCAGGCCCGCGCAACCAGGTTGATCGCCTCGGTCGCGTTGCGGACGAAGACAACCTCGCGCCGGTCGGCGGCGCCGATGTGGTCGGCGACCGTCGCCCGCGCCCCCTCGAAGGCTTCGGTCGCCTCCGCCGACAGCGTGTGGGAGCCGCGGTGGACATTGGCGTGGTGGCGGCGCTCGTAGCGGTCGACCGCCTGGATCGAGGCCAGCACCCGCTGGGAGCTGGCGCCGCTGTCGAGGTAGGCGACCGGCCGCCCGTGCACCTCGCGCTCAAGCGCCGGGAAGGCGGAGCGGACCTTCTCGATCGGGAACGCCGCGGTCGGGGCCTGGCCCGTGGTGCTCGCCGGCTCCATCGTCCAGAGGCTAGGCTGAGGCGCCCGCCTCCACCTCCTCGCGGATCCAGCCGTAGCCCTTCTCCTCGAGCACGCTGACCAGCTCCGGACCGCCCTCCTTGACGATCCGCCCCTCGAACATCACGTGGACGAAGTCTGGCTTGACCATGTGCAGGATGCGCTGGTAGTGGGTGATGATCAGTACGCCCATCTCGGGGCCGGCGAAGCGGTTGACGCCCTCGGCGACGGTTCGCAGCGCGTCGATGTCAAGGCCCGAGTCGGTCTCGTCGAGGATCGCGATCTCGGGCCGCAGCAGCGCCAGCTGGAGCAGCTCCATCCGCTTCTTCTCGCCGCCGGAGAAGCCGTCGTTCAGGTAGCGGCTGGAGAAGTCCTTGGGGATATTCGCCAGCTCCATCGCCGCCTGGGCGATCTTGGCGAAATCCTTAATCTTGATCGGCTCCTCGCCGCGCGCCTCGCGGTGGGCGTTGATCACCATCCGCAGGTACTTGCTGATTGAGACGCCGGGGATCGCGACCGGGTACTGGAAGGCCATGAAGAGGCCCGCCTGCGAGCGCTCGTCGGGATCGGCCTCGGTCATGTCCTCGCCCTTAAATACGATCGTCCCCTCGGTTACCTCCAGCGCCGGGTGGCCCATGATCGCGTTGGCTAGAGTTGACTTGCCCGACCCGTTCGGGCCCATCAGCGCATGCACCTTGCCCTTCTCGACGTCGAGATCGAGTCCGCGCAGGATCTCCTTGTCCTCGACGCTCACATGCAGGTTGCGAATCTCCAGCTCAGCCAATTTCACTCCGTTTTCTGGGTTTAAGTCAGGCGGCGCTGCCGAGCGCCACGGTCTTGCGAGACACCTCGGGACCGGCGAACTCCACCAGCTCGGCCAGAGTCGTGCCGGCTAGCGCCTTCGTCACGCCGCCTTGCACCCGCGTCCACAGCAGCTTCGTCGCGCAGGCGCGATCGCCGTCACTCTCGTGTGAGCACAGCACTTTGCCCTCGGGTGTCTCGTGGAAGCACTCCATCGGGGCGATCTGCCCCTCGAGCGCCTCGACCACCGCGTCCATCGTGATCTCCTCCGCCGGCTTGGCCAGGCGGTAGCCGCCGTGGGCACCGCGAGTGGATGTGACGAGGCCGGCCTTGCGCAGTTTGGCGACTAGGTGCTCGAGGTAGGAGAGCGGCAGCCGCTCCGCCTCGGCGACGGCGCTGAGGGAAACCGGGACCGAGCCGGGCTGCCGCCCCAGCTCGACCATTAGTCGCACCCCGTACTCGGCTTTGGTCGAGAACAGCATCACCTAAATCCTACCGAAGCGGTCGGTTATGGGTGTGCGTCATAATTTGCAGAGCACCCGACTAGGAGCACGACAGCGATGACCACCACCAAGCAATCGAACTTCGGAGCGACCCTCCGCACGACGATCCTGCTGGCGACTCTCTCGGGCCTGCTCGTCGTGATCGGCTTCGCGATCGGCGGCGCCTCAACGGCGCTGCTCTTCCTCTTCATGGCGGCCCTGATGAACATGGGCTCCTACTACTTCAGCGACAAGCTGGCGCTGACGATGAGCGGCGCCAAGCCGGTCTCCGAAGCCGAAGCGCCGAAGCTTTACCAGATCGTCCGCGAACTCACCACGCGCGCCGATTTGCCGATGCCGCGCCTCTACGTGATTCCCGTCGACCAGCCCAACGCCTTCGCCACCGGCCGCAACCCCCAGCACGCGGCAGTCGCCGTCACCCGCGGCATCCTCAGTCTCCTCTCCGACGAAGAGCTGCGCGGCGTGCTCTCCCACGAGCTCACCCACGTCAAGCACCGCGACATCCTGATCCAGTCGGTGGCGGCGACGATCGGCGCGGCGATCACCTACCTCGCCTACATGTTGATCTGGTTCGGCGGCGAGGACAACAACTCGCCCCTCGGCCTGATCTCCTCGCTGGCGCTGGTCCTGCTGGCTCCGATCGCGGCGACGATCATCCAGCTCTCGATCTCGCGCCAGCGCGAGTTCGCCGCCGACGCCGGGGGCGCCGAAATCTGCGGCAACCCCGAGGCGCTGGCCAGCGCCCTGTTGCGGCTCGACCAGGGAGCGGCGCAGATGCCGATGCGGGTCAACCAGGCGGCGGAGCCGCTCTACATCGTCAAGCCCTTCTCCAGCAAGGGCATAGCCGGTCTCTTCTCCACCCATCCGCCGATCGAGGAGCGCGTCAAGCGCCTTCGACAGATGCGCCCCTCTCTATAGCCATCGCCTCTTCGCTCGCGTCCGGGGAATGGCGGCAATCGCGTGTCCGGTCGCTCTCCTTGGCTCCACGAACATGAATCAGAACATGGATGTCGGAGCCGGTCTCGCTATACTTTTTGAAGTAAAGCCGATCCGGATTTAGGAGATTCAATGGCGACCAGCGCCGAGGTGGGCACCCAGACCCAGATCGAGGAGATCGAGCCGTTCGAGGCCGCGGAGGAGATCGAAGGCGGCGACGTCGTCTTGATCGACACTCGCGAGCCGCACGAGTACCGGGAGGCCCACCTTGAGGGAGCAAAGCTCGTACCGCCGGGCTTGCTCGTCGGCGAGATCGCCTCCGGCGCTCCCGACCGTTCGGCCCGCACAATCCTCTACTGCCGCAGCGGCAACCGCTCCGCGATCGCCGCCGCTCAGTTGCAGGAGCTGGGCTACGAGGACGTCGCCTCGATGGCAGGCGGCATTCTCGCCTGGCAGGAACAGGGGCTGCCGGTCCTCGCCGCCCAGGGAATGACCGCCGAGCAGCGCGACCGCTATTCCCGCCACACGCTTCTCCCCGAGGTCGGCGTCGACGGTCAGCTGAAGCTGCTGAACGCGAAGGTCCTGCTGGTCGGCGCCGGTGGGCTCGGCGCCCCCACTGCGCTCTACCTGGCGGCGGCCGGCATCGGTACGCTCGGGCTTGTCGATGACGACGTGGTCGACGCCTCCAATCTCCAGCGTCAGGTGATCCACAACACCGAGCGGATCGGGATGCCGAAGACCGAGTCGGCGCGCCTCACGATTGAGGCGCTCAACCCGGATGTCGACGTAGTCGAGCATCGGATGCGCCTCGACGCCTCCAACATCCTCGACGTCATCGAGGAATACGACGTGATTGTCGATGGCGCCGACAACTTTCCCACCCGCTATCTGCTCAACGATGCTTCGGTGCGCCTCCGCAAGCCGGTCGTCTCCGCCTCGATCCTCAGCTTCGATGGGCAGATCTCCACCTTTCTCCCCTTCGAGGGACCCTGCTACCGCTGCCTCTACCCGACCCCGCCGCCTGCCGAGCTGGCGCCGAGTTGCTCCGCCAACGGCGTGCTTGGGGTGATGGCCGGGACGATGGGCCTGCTCCAGGCAAACGAGGTGATCAAGCTGGTGCTCGGCGTCGGCGAGCCGCTGGTCGGCCGCCTCCTCCTCTTCGAGGCGCTCAGCACCCGCTTCACCGAGCTGAAAGTGCGGCGCGACCCTGACTGCCCGATCTGCGGAGAGAACGCGCCCGAGATCCCCGAGTCCGAGCTGGGCAAGTTCCCCGACTACGAGCTCTTCTGCGCCGGTTAGCCGGTAGGTTCGGGGCTCGATGGCTACCGTCCGCATCCCACCGGTCCTACGCCCTCAGACTGGCGGTCGGCCCGAGGTCGAGGTCGGCGGCTCCAGCGTTGGTGAGATCCTGCGCGCACTCACCGCCGAGCACCCCGACACCGAGGGCCAGCTCTTTGACCCCGACGGCGGCCTCATCCGCTACGTCAACGTCTACCTAAACGACGAGGACGTGCGCGTGCTCGATGGCCTTGACACCGCCGTCGCCGACGGCGACACCGTGGTCATCCTGCCGGCGATGGCCGGCGGCTGAGGCGTCTGCAAGCCGGTCCAGCAACCGGGCTATACTTTTTGAAGTGACGCTGGAGGGCCTTCAGAAACGACCCTGTGGGGGGCGCTTCGGCAGCATCGTCGAGTCGATCGGCAACACCCCTTTAGTCGAGCTGCCACGCCTCTCGCCCAAGCCCCAGGTGCGGATCTACGCCAAGCTCGAGGGCCGCAACCCGACCGGGTCTGTCAAGGACCGGGTCGCCAAGTCGATGATCGAGTCGGCCGAGGCCGAGGGGCTGATCGAGCCAGGGCAGACGATCCTTGAGCCGACCTCCGGCAACACCGGCAT
This sequence comes from uncultured Solirubrobacterales bacterium, assembly GCA_963842375.1. Classification (GTDB taxonomy): domain Bacteria; phylum Actinomycetota; class Thermoleophilia; order Solirubrobacterales; family 70-9; genus CAVUPF01. The sequence continues at coordinate 202,431 of CAWJGB010000013.1, read as the reverse complement.
CTCGCTGGCGATGATCTGTCGCCGCAGGGGCTACCCGCTGAAGGTGGTGATGCCGGACAACGTCACCAAGGAGCGCACTCAGCTATTGCGGATGTACGGGGCGGAGATCGTCTACTCGGAGGGCGCCAAGGGCTCCAACGGCGCGGTCGAGGTGGCGCTGGAGATGGCCAAGGACCCCGCCTACTATATGCCGTACCAGTACGGCAACGAGGCCAACCCCCGCGCCCACTACGAGGGCACCGCGGTCGAGATCCTCGAAGAGCTGGACGAGGTGACCGCCTTCGTCGGCGGGCTCGGCACCGGTGGAACGCTGATGGGCAACGGCCGGCGCCTCAAGGAGGCCAACCCCGCGACTCTGATCGTCGCCGCCGAGCCGATGCAGGGGGAGATGGTGCACGGCCTGCGATCTCTCGACGATGGCTTCATCCCGCCGATTATCGACCTCTCCATCCTCGACCGCAAGATCATGGTCTCCAACCGCGACGCGATCGTCTGGACCAGGCGGCTGCTCGACGAGGAGGGGGTCTTCGCCGGCGTCTCCTCCGGTGCGATTGCCACGATCGCGGTGCGGATCGCTGGCGAGCTGGAGGGTGGCAACGTCGTCTTCCTGATCCCCGACGATGGTTGGAAGTACCTCTCCTCGGGGGTCTACACCAAGCCGATCGAGGAGATCGAGAACTTGGACTCCACCGTCTGGTGGTAGCTGGGGAATTAGTGCGGATTTCGCAGCAGCTGATCGACGAGATGGTTGCCCACGCGCGGGAGGATCTCCCCGACGAGTGCTGCGGGTTGGTTGGCGGAAGGGACGGCGAGGCAAACGTCGTCATCCCGGTCTCCAATGCGGCGGCGAGCCCGCTGCGCTACGAAATGGATCCGCAGGAGCAGTACAACGCACTGAAAGCGATCGAAGATGAGGGTGGCGAGTTGCTGGCGATCTACCACTCTCACACCAAGAGCGCCGCCTATCCGTCGCAGACCGACGTCAACCTGGCGGTTGCCTGGCCCGAACAGATCTATCTGATCGTCTCGCTGGCCGACGATGACGCACCGGACGTGAAGGCGTACCTTCTAAGGGATCTGAGGATCGCCGATGCCGAGGTCGCTATCTCATAGCCACAGTCGCGGTTCCCGTGCCACGGGCGCCAATGGTGGTGGCGGCTCGGACGAGCACGACGACGGTGGCGGCGGCGGTGGCGGCGGCAAGCTGGTCAAAATCGCTTTCGCCCCAAGCCAGGTGGAGGCCGAAATGATTCAGGGCCTGCTCTCTGAGCACGGTATTCCCAGCATGCTGAAGCGGGGGCCTGGTTTCGACGTGCCGGAGTTCATGCCGGTCGGGCCTCGCCAAGTGTTCGTCGCCGAAGAGGCGGTGAGAAGAGCGCGCGAAGTGCTCGAGGGAACTCCGGGCGGCAGCTAGTCGACGCTGGGCCGGGCGATCGCGCGCAGGTGGTCGCGCCAGGCCGACTCGATCTCGCCGATGCGGGCCTCGAAGGCGGCTTCCAGAGTCGGCTTCGCGCCGCCGGGTAGCAGTCGCAAGGCGAGCTGCCGGCAGGCTTCTGGGCCGCGTTCGTTCTCCAGCAGGTCGAAGATCGTGCCGCCGAGGATCACCGCGTCCCGGCGCGAGGGGGGAAAGGAAGGGCGGGCGCTCTCCCTTAGCCGGCGGATCACCGCCGCCCGGTAGAGCCCGACCTGGCGGGCGAAGTACTGGGCGCCGCCCTCCGCCAGCCAGGCCCAGCTCAGGTAGCGGGCAAAGCGGCGTGGCGTCCAGGAGGGTGGGAGGTCCGGGTTGTTGGCGGCGATCACGAGCTGTGCGTAGAGCCGCTCGGCGGTGCCGCGCAGCGCCTCGCGCGAGTCGTCCCCCGCAGCGCGGCGCTCCATGTGGGGGTCGTTGAGGACGTGCAGCTCAGTCGCCATCGCCCAGCCGGCCAGGTAGCGTCGCCCGGCTGGCGCCGCCGACCAGCGCGCCGCCGGCAGGAAGGGGTGGGCCATCGCCAGCCAGGCCGGGTTGGTGTGGACGACGACGGTGACGTCTCCGGGCACGAGCTCGAAGCGGTCCTCGAGGCGCAGCCGCAGGTCCTCCATCCGGTCGAGCGTGCGCTCGGCGAAAGCGGTGTCGCCGCTGTCGTGACGTGCGGTGAAACCGAGGGACTTCGTCTCGACCCAGGACACGAGCCGAGCGTACTAGCCGTGTCCCCCCCAACGCATCTAACAGAGCATTCTGAGGGTGATCGCGTTGGGCTGTGCAGAGTGGGGTGGTCGCTGCGGTCGCGGTTTGCCCCAGGAAGCGAGACAACGCCGCGGGTCAGAATGCTCAACGAGAAGCGTTGGGGGCCGTGTCTAAGGCGGTCTTAGACCAGCACCGGCTCGGCGTTGACGGCGCAGACCGACTGGATCTCCTGCCGGGCCCGGTCGAACTCCTCGTCGGCCATCACCGGCGTCCCCTCGAAAGGAAGGTCGCGGTCGATCTCAACCCAGGAGCGGCAGCCGTGGTACTCGTCGCGGACTCGCACCGTGACCGGACGGGGGATGCGGTGGACCCGCAGTAGGAGGACGTGCAGCGGGTGACGCCGCTTCCAGTTAAGCCGTTTCTCGGCGTAGTCGGGGGTCCAGACGTAAAAGGGGGAGAGGGAGTCGAGCGCGCGGCGGTCGGTGATCGTGAAGTGGTCGGTCACCTCGGCCCAGGCCCGAAGGCGTACACGGTCGGGCTGGGATATGCCGCCGTCTTGGATCAGCGCCCGGGGCGGCGGCTCCTCGTCCGGCCAGACGCCCTCTTCGAGCGCGCGGCGCAGCTCTGGGTGGTGGGACTCACGCACCAGGTCGTTGCGCTGGTGGTCGAAGGTCGGGTAGAGGAAGAAGCGCTCGTGCTCGAGCTCGAAATGCTTGTTCTCCTCGCGGATTCCGCCCTTGCGGAGGGTGAGCAGCTGCTCACCCTCGGCGAGCGCACGCACCGTTACGGCCCATTCCTTGAAAGCGATCGGCATTTGGGAAGCTGTACCTGAGAAGGTCGGTGAATCCGGTGACTGGGAGAGGACGCCTCGAACCCCGTCTGGGCAGTAGGTCCGCCCAGGTTGGAGATTCTAGACGAGCTCGGCCGAATCGCCAAATTAAACCTTCTTAAATGTGTCTATCGGGCGTACCCGCCGCCGCCGGGCGTCTCGATCCGCAACACGTCGCCGGGCTTCAGTGTCCCTTCAGCCTTGCCTGGCAGCGGCTCGCCATTCAAGAAGTCGCGTCCCGGTGCCCCGTCGGCGCCTCCTTCGCGGCCACGAGGGGGGTGGCGGCGGCGCTCGGCGATCAGGGTGAAGCGCATTGGCGCCAGGGCCTCGATCTCGCGGGCGATCCCGTCGCCGCCCCGGTGTAGCCCGGCGCCGCCGCTGCCCCGCCGGACCGAGAGCTCGCGCACCCGCAACGGCAGCTCGGCCTCCAGCGCCTCCACCGGGGTGTTGAGCGTGTTCGACATCGCGACGTGGATTGCGCTTGGCCCGTCGGCGTCTGGACAGCCCCCCTGGCCGCCGCCTAGCGTCTCGTAGTAGGTGAAGCCCTCCCCGGCAAGGATGAGGTTGTTCATCGTCCCCTGGCCCTGCGCGGGCACCGGGCGGGCGCCGCCGAGCGCCGCGATCGTCAGGTCGGCGACTCGGCTGGAGGTCTCGACATTTCCCGCCGCCACGGCTGCAGGAGAGAGGGCGTTGAGCAGGCAGCCCGGTGGGGCGATCACCTCGATCGGCCGATAGGCTCCGGCCGAGGGGGGCGCGTCGGGATCGAGAAGCGCTCGCACCGCGAAGAAGGCCGCTGACCTGGTCACCGGCAGTGGGCAGTTGAGGTTGCCCTCGACCTGTGGGTCGGTGCCGCCGAAGTCGAGCCTCAGACTCTCGCCCGCGACTATCGCCCGAACTCGAAGCCTCAGGTCCCGCGCGACGCCGCCGAAGTCGTCCTCCAGCACATCCTCGGCCTCGTAGGCGCCGTCGGGCAGGGCAGCGAGCGCGGCGCGGGTGCGCCGCTCCGCGTAATCGAGAGTCGCGGCCATTCCGGCGCGCAGCTCGCCCAGGCCGTGGTGCTCCGCCAGCGCTGCGAGCCGCTTCGCGCCGATCCGGTTGGCGGCGCGCTGGGCGCGCAGGTCGGCGAGTCGCTGCCGCGGAGAGCGCATCCGCGTTGCAAGCTCGCGCAGTGTCTCCTCGTCGGCTCGAGTCGGGGGGATCACGACACCCTCCTCCTGAAGACGGATGGAGTGGGCCGGCATCCCACCGGGCGTCGGCCCGCCGACGTCGGCGTGGTGGGCGCGGCTCGCGGCGAAGCCGAGCAGGGCGCTGGCGGCGAAGACGGGGCTGATCAGGGTGATGTCCGGCAGGTGCGTGCCGCCCTGGTAGGGGTCGTTGAGAATCCAGGCATCGCCTGGTCGGTGATCACGGTCGAGGACTGCAGCCACTGCCTCCGGCATCGAGCCGAGGTGGACCGGGATGTGCTCGGCCTGCATGACCATCTCCCCGGCGGCGTCGAACAACGCGGTCGAGCAGTCCCGGCGCTCCTTGATGTTGGCCGAGTGAGAGGCCCGGATCAGGACCGCCCCCATCTCTTCGCAGGCGGCACGAAGTCCGCCGGTCATCACTTGCAGGGCGATCGGGTCCATGCTCAGGAGCCGCTCCTCTGCGCCACGATCGTCCCTGCGCCGTCGACTTCGGCCCGCCAGCCTGGCGGCAGCAACAGCGTCGACTCGGGCAGCTCAAAGATCGCCGGCCCCTCGGTCCGGTCGCCGGCGTGCGGCTCTCCGCGCAGGACGTGGGCGTCGAGCCACTCGCCGCCGAAGCGCGCGCTCCGCCCGCTCTTGGACAGGCCCTCCTCTGTGGCCGCTGCGGGTCGCGGCTGCGAGCCGGGGACAACCATCCCCAAGTCGATATGGACCAACTCGACTTCGCCATCTGGGTCGCTGTAGCCGTAGCGCTCCTCGTGGGCGGCGGCGAATCTCTCCAGCAGGTCGGCCGGGTCGGGGTCGAGCGGCCCCGGGACGGTCAGCTCGAAGGCCTGCCCCCGGTAGCGCATCTCGTAGGCGACTTCGGGCGTCGCGTTGGGCAGGTCGCGTCCGGCCCGGTCGATCAGCTCCTCGACCTCGCGGGCGATCCGTTCGCCGCTCAGCTTCTCACCGCTCAGCATCACCGTGCGGGTGGTGTCGCGGCGGCGGTCTGAGGCGCAGAGGCCGAGCGCTGAAAGGACTCCGCCGGCACGCGGGCAGAGGATAGTTTCGATCTCCAGCTCGGCGGCGATCGCGGCGGCGTGCATCGGGCCGGCGCCACCGAAGGGGAGCAACGCAAAGCGGCGCGGGTCGACGCCGCGCTCGACAGTTACGACGCGCAGCGCCTGCACCATCTCTTGGTTGGCGACGCGGACGATCCCCTCGGCGGTGTCCAGCTCACCAAGGCCAAGCGAGCGGGCGAGCCGGGCGACCGCCGCCTGTGCGGCGTCCTCGTCGAGGTCAACGCCTCCCGCGAGCCGCGTGTCCGATGCCAGGTAGCCGAGCAGCAGGTTGGCGTCGGTGACAGTCGGTTCGACGCCGCCGTGCCCGAAGCAGGCGGGACCGGGATCGGCACCCGCCGAGCGGGGGCCGACTCGCAGCGCTCCGCCCTGGTCGCGCCAGCCGACCGAACCGCCGCCCGCCCCGACTGTGTGCACGTCGACCATTGGCAGCTGGATAACGCGGCCACCTATCCGCCGCGAGTCGGTGCGACGCACCTCGCCGTCCTCGACCACGCAGACGTCGCACGAGGTCCCTCCCATGTCGAAGCCGATCGCGTTGCCGTTCCCGCTCACCCGGGCGAGAAGGCCGGCCCCCACCGCGCCGCCCGCCGGCCCGGAGAGCACGCTCCAGGCGCCAGAGCGCGCCGCTTCCTTTGCCGTGGCGACGCCGCCCGAGGACTGCATCACCAGGGGCCGGGGGAGGCCCGCCGCGATCGCGGCATCGCTGAGCCGGCCCAGATAGCGGCCGAGCAAGGGGGAGAGGTAGGCGTCGATCGTGGTCGTCGAGCAGCGCTCGAACTCGCGGAAGCGGGGCAGCACCTCGTGGGAGGTGGAGACGTGCACCCCCGGCAACTCGCGGCGTAGGTACTCGGCGACGCGCCGCTCGTGGGAGGGATCAAGGTATGAGAAGAGTAGGCAGACGGCCACTGACTCGGCGCCACACTCGCGGATCAGCGCGGCGAGTCTTTCCGGCTCTTCCACGCTGAGCGATTCGATCACGCCGTCGGGCCCGATCCGCTCGTCGGCCTCGAAGCGCAGCTCCGGCTCGACGAGCGGTGCCGGCTTCGGCTCGCAGAGCCGGTAGAGGTCGGGCCGTCCCTGGCGGCCGATCTCCAGCAGATCGGCGAAGCCGCGCGTCGCGACCAGCGCCGTCCGTGCCCCGCGTTCCTCCAGCAGCGCGTTGGTGCCCACCGTCATCCCATGCGCGAACGCCTCCACCTCCACGGTGCCCGTTCCGGCGCGCTCCAGCACCTCCCCGATCGCAGTCATCACCCCGGCCGACTCCTCTCCGGAGGTGGTCGGGACCTTCGCTGTATGCAGCGTTGCCCCGTCGAAGAGGACCGCATCGGTGAAGGTCCCGCCTACGTCAACCCCGAGCAGCATCGTTTGAAGCTAACCGGACTCGGAGCGACATTTAGCGCCACTGCTCGCGGCGGATGTCACCGCCGGGGGAAAGAACGAGGTGGACGCCGTCCAACTCGTGGTCGGTGCCGGGGAAGTCGATGCGCAAGTGTCCGCCGCGAGACTCGCGTCGCTCCAGGGCGCAGGTGGCGATCGCGCGGGCCAGCGGGTAGGGGTCGCCACGCAGTTCGCTCAGCGCCTCCGCGCGCCGCAGCGGCCCGGCCGAACGCCAGACCGCGTCCCGCGACTCCTCGGTGGGAGGGTCGAAGCGCCAATCGGGCAGCGGGGGACGCTGTGTGGTCGCACTTTCCTCCACCGCCGCCCGCGCCGCCCGCCCGCCGAAAACGAAGCACTCGCTGAGCGAGTTGGAGGCCAGCCGGTTGGCGCCGTGCAAGCCGGTGCAGGAGCACTCGCCGACCGCGTAGAGCCCCGTCAGGGAGGAGCGCCCGTCGAGGTCGACCGCGATCCCCCCCATCACGTAGTGTGCCGCCGGCGCCACCGGCACCGGCGCCGAGCTCGGCTCCAACCCTGCTTCTACCAGCAGCTCGAACACATTGGGGAAGTGGGTCGGGTCGACATCGCACAGGTCGAGTTCGACGTGGGCCGTGCCGTCGGCCTCGATGCGGTCGAGGATCGCCGCTGTGACCGCGTCCCTCGGGGCAAGCTCGTCGGTGAACCGCCTGCCGGAGGCGTCGAGCAGAGTCGCTCCCTCGCCACGCACCGCCTCGGTTATCAACAGCCCGTCATAGCGGGTGCCCGGCAACGCCAGCGCGGTCGGGTGGAACTGACAGAACTCGAGGTCGGCAAGGTCGGTCCCCGCCGCCTGGCCTAGGACAGCCCCAGCGCCGATCGCGCCGCGGGGGTTGGTCGTTCGCCGCCACAGCGCCGCAGCACCGCCGGTCGCCAGCACAGTCGCCGTCGCGGCTATCGCCTCGGTCTCGCTCAGCACGCCGTGGCAGCGCTTGCCGTCGCTCCACAGGGCTGTCGCCGAAGTCCGCTCGCGCACCTCTATCCGCCCCTCGGCGGCGACCATGGCGGCGAGCTTCGACGTGATCTCGTGCCCCGTTTGGCTGCCGCCGGAGTGGACGATGCGCCGCCGCGTGTGGCCACCCTCCAGCCCCAACGCCAACTCTCCATCCTCGTCGGTGTCGAAGGCGACACCGCGCTCGCGGAGCTCCCGCACCGCCGCAGGCGCCTCTTCGACCAGGGCCTGGACTGCCGAGGGCCGGCAAAGGCCGCGCCCCGCTGCAATCGTGTCGGCGGCGTGGCGGGCGGGCGAGTCGCCCGACTCCAGCGCCGCCGCCAGGCCTCCCTGAGCCCAGAAGCTGGCGCTCTGTGAGAGCGAGGTGCGGGAGACGAGGCAGACGGAGCCCCCGCGCTCGGCGGCGCACAGCGCCGTCCAGAGGCCGGCTGCGCCGCCCCCGACCACGGCGACGTCGAACTCGGTGACTGCGGCTATCGCCCCGCCTTCCGGCGGACGGACTCGACCTGGCCTCGTAGCCAGGCTGCCGCCGCCTCGCGGGCACGCGCCTCGCCGTCGGCGACCGCCGCCTCGACGCGTTTTTCCGCCGCCGCGGCCTGGGCCTCGATCTCGGCCAGGCGGCCTTCGGCGGCGTCGATCGCTCGCTCCTTGGCCTCGCGCTCAAGCTTCAGCTCTTCCTCGGCCTCCGCGGCGCTGAGCCGCGCCTTCTCCAGGTCGGCCTCCAAGGCGCGGATCTCGGCGATCGCCCGTTGCTCGGCCGCTTCGGCCGCCTCCGTTGCTGCCCGTAACCGGAGCTCGGCCTCCTCCACCTGTACGTCGAGGCCCTCGCCACTTGCTCCGCTCGTCCCCTCAATCGTCATCGTCGCCCAACTCAATCTATTACTGAGCTGGCGACGACGTCACGATAGGCCTCGACTACCCGTTCGGCCATTCGCGTTGCGGAGAGGGATGCGGCGCGGCTGGCGCCCGCGACGCGCGGATCCGCAGTCTCCAGGTGAGGGCGGACTGCGGAGCACCAGATAGCGGCGTCGAACGGGGCGCAAAGGCAGCCTTCGATCCCACCAAGAGCGTAGGGGGCGACGCCAACCGGAGTCGAGAGCACCGGCACGTTGCAGGCCAGGGCCTCGACACAGGCGAGGCCGAAGCCCTCGTACTCGGAGGTGATGAGGACGGTGTTGGCAGCGTTGATCCAGAGCGGCATCTCGTCGGGGTCGATCGAGCCGCCGATCAACAGATCCGCCCCGCAAGCTGCCGCCAACTCGGCGGCACGATCGTGGCGTTTCTCGGGCCGCCCCGGGTCGGCGGGGAAGAACAGGTAGCGCCCGTCGGGATCGAGGCTGAGCGCCTCACGCGCCTGCGCCCGAAACGTCGGCACGAAGCGGCCAAGGTCCGGCCCGCAGGGAAGTACCGCCGCGCTGGGGACGCGGGGCAGGCCCGGCCTGCCGTCCTCCGGCGCAAAGAGCGCTCGCGAGACGCCGGCCACCAGGTCTGCCCGCCAGGCCAGCCGCCGCGACAGCGGCCCCACGAGGCCGTGGCGGACATCGGTGCCGTGGAAGGTGACCACCAGCGGCCGGGCCCCGGCCAGTAGCGCGCACCAGCCCGGCAGCCCGTAGTGGGCGTGGACGAGGTCGAAGCGTCTGCCCTGCAGCAGCGCCCGCAGCCGGCGCGTCGCCGGCACGTACTCGCTTCTGCCCCGCGGGAAGGCGAAGACGTCGACTTCGACGCCCCGTCGTCGCACCTCATCGACTTGGTCCCGCACCCAGCGCCCCCGCTGCGGGGCCGAGGCGTCGGGCACTAAGTTGGTGACGACCAGGACGCGCACTCGGGTGAGGGTATCCGCGCCGGAGGCCGAGGGGATCACGGTTCGCCTGGACTGCTGATGGTCGAGGGGGCGGTCGCCGCGATGAAGGGCTTAAACAGGTCCAGACTTAAGACCCGCGACCTTCTGGCCCCCATCCGCCCCCTGAGGCCCGCCTGCCCAGCCAAGATAATGCCCGAGGCCGCGGTCCGAAAATCGGCCTAGCTCCCCCGCCTGACCGCGTCTATCCCTCCGCCTGGGCGCACAGACCTCGCATCTTGGCACGCAAGCGTGTTTTGGCTCGCCCATGCACACCCAGGCGGAGAGAGCTCACGGACACCGCGCCCGCGCCACGGCGATTCTCCCCACCGCGGCCGGCCTCGGCCTCTACGTGCTGACGCTTTCCGGGGAGGCCGTGTTGGGAGTGCCGGTCCGCTGGCTCCTCGCCTACCTCGGCGCCGCGATCGTGGGGGCGATCATCCCCCTCGGGCTGAGCGCTGAGGCGCTCGCCTGGATCGCTGCTCTCGCGCCTATCCTCTGGTCGGTCATGGGCCTTGCCCTGCCCGGCCGCGGCCGGGTGTGGAGGCGGCAGCTCGGCGCCCGCCGCCTCACTACCGAAGAGGCGGCCACCGTCGACGACGCCCTCGCCCTGCTGCGCAGCGCCGATCGGGCCCTTCCCGGACCGGCCGCCTGCCACGTACTCGACGACCCGCTGCCGGGCGCAACGGTGCGAGGCGCCACGGTCATCCTCAGCCGCGCCCTGCTCGACTCCGACTCCCTTGCCGCGGTCCTCGCTCATGAGCTTGGCCATGCCAACAGCCTCGACGGTCGCCTCACCGAGGCTCTGCAGCGGCTGGCGCTGTGGGACGACCCGCTCGCCCCGGCGCGGGTCGGGAGTGGGGGAGGAGAGGGGGTGGGAGTCCCCGACGATCCCCGCGGCGCCCTCACCTGGGCCTGCGCCCGCTGGGCGCTGCGTCTCGCTGGCGGCGGCTTTGCCCAGGGGCTCTTCAGCCCCCTCTGGGCCGCGTACTGGCGCTCCCGCGAGTACGCCGCCGACGCTTACGCCGCCTCGCTCGGCCAGGCCGAGGATCTCGCCCGCCACCTCACCGATCAGGAGCTGCCCTTCGACGCGCCCCAGCCGGGCCTCCTCTTCAATGCCTCCCAGCACCCGCCGGTGGCGCTGCGAATTGAGCGCCTGCTCGCGGACTCTGAGGTGAGGGGGTCGATATGAGCGCGGCATCCGTCTTTGGGTCGATGGCTGAGTCGCGATATTTGGCGTCCAGTCAGCTGTTTGGGGCTGAAGCCACTCGGCGATGCGATGCATCGGTGATTCGCCAACGTGCGTCGCGACGATCTCAACTTTGCGTGCACCTCCCGACCGCCGCGCACTCCCATACGCTCTCGACGTTCGCCGAATAGCAGCAGTCGACGATGAAAGCGAGCCGACCTCTACCAACATCCGGAAGAGAGCGTGCAGAGGAGCACGGAGAGGTGTTCACCCGCAGATGGGTCGTTGAGCTGATCCTCGACCTTGCCGGTTACGTTCCCGACCGCGATCTGGTGACGTCCACAGCACTGGAGCCGTCTTGCGGGTCGGGTGCCTTCCTCGTGCCGGTGGTCGAGCGACTCCTGCGGTCGGCTCGCGAGCATGAGAGGAGCCTCGAAGACGCACACGACTCTCTGGTCGCCTTCGACCTATTGCCGGACAACGTCGACAGCAGCCGCCTGGCTGTCCAGAGCGCACTGGTCTCCGACGGAGTCGAGAGCAACCTTGCGGAAGCGCTCTCCAGGCGGTGGGTTCGTTGTGGGGACTTCCTGTTGGACCCGCCGCGCGAACGCTCCGTCGACTTCGCGCTTGGGAATCCGCCATATGTCCGGCTGGAGTCGGTGCCCCGGGAGCGTTCGGACGCATACCGCCGAGCCTGCGGCACGATGGGCGGACGCGCCGATGTCTACGTGGGCTTCTTCGAGCACGCCCTGCGTGCACTTCGCGACGGCGGCGTGCTTGGCTTCATCTGTGCCGACCGATGGATGCGCAATGCCTATGGCGCACGCCTCCGCGCAATGGTCACCGAGGGATGGGCGGTCGAGGTCTTGGTTTCGATGACCGGTGTCGACGCATTCGAGGATGAGGTCGATGCCTACCCTGCGGTAACCGTCCTGCGGCGCGGGGGGCAGACACGCGGCCCTCTTGTCATCGATGCCACACCTGGCTTCGATGAGCCTGAGGCCCGAGAGGTCGTAGGGTTCGCCCGTGGCGGTAGCACCGAGATCGCTGCCGGCCGCGGTTACCGTGCCGCCCGCCTTCATGGCTGGTTTCAAGGCCAGGCCAGCTGGCCGAGCGGGTCCCCCGAGCGACTTGCTGCTCTTGCCCATCTGGAGGCATCCTTTCCCCCACTGGAGGATCCTGATACTGGAACCCGAGTTGGAATCGGAATTGCAACGGGTGCCGACAAGGTCTTCATAGTCGAAGACCCCGATCTCGTCGAGCCGCAAAGACTCCTCCCACTGGCACTCCCGCGCGACATCGTTTCAGGCCGGGTCGAGTGGTCGGGGAAACTGCTGGCCAATCCCTGGGATGCGGAGGGCCTCGTCGATCTTCACCACTGGCCCCGACTAGCTGAGTACCTGGGGCGATACCGACCCGTGCTGGCCAAGCGCCACACAGCGAAGAACGGCCCCTGGCACAAGACGATAGACCGCATCGTCCAGGGTTTGGCTGAGAGACCCAAGCTCTACCTTCCGGACTTCAAGGAGGCGATCTTTCCGGTTCTAGACGCTGGTGAGACCTATCCACACCATAACCTCTACTGGGTCACCTCCGATCGCTGGGATCTGCGCGTCCTAGGCGGAATCCTGTTGAGCGATGTCGCAAACCTGTTCATCGAGTCCTACTCCGTGAGGATGCGAGGCGGCTTCCTGCGCTTTCAGGCCCAGTATCTTCGGCGAATCCGCGTACCGGAGCTGGATGCCGTTGATGTGGATGGCAAAGAGGCGCTCATTCGAGCGTTCGACGCACGGGATAGGGCAGCAGCGACTGAAACGGCGCTTCGCTTGTACGGACTCGACGAGCTGCCCGAAGACTGAATGGCTCCGACGCGTCAAGACTTGGAGATTGCCACCGCTGCGTACTGGCAAGCGAGGGATGACCAGCTTGAGGCAGCCAAGGCGATCCAGTCCACAGCCGAGGGTTCCTCCAAGGCGGTCCGGGGTGGCGGGCAATTCAATCCAGTCGTGAACTTGATTTCACGTTTCTTCACCGACGCTGGCTACCCGGTTGAGTCCATCGGGGCGAAGGGCAAGGGAGTTGTCCTACCAGCCTTCTACCGGCCGACCAAGAATTGGGACCTCGTGGTTGTCCACCGCGGAGTGTTGGTTGCCGCGATCGAGCTAAAGGCGCTTGGCGGGCCCTCGTTCGGGAACAACTACAACAACAGAATCGAGGAGGCGCTCGGCAGTTCCGCCGATCTGTCGCGTGCCAACATCAGCTCGCTAGTTGGCGCGGAGCCGCCATGGCTCGGTTATTTCTTCTTCATGGAGGATAGTGAGGAGTCTCGGCACTCCGTAGGGCTCCGAAACGGGCCGTTCCCGGCGGAGGAGGTCTGGCAGGGTCAGTCCTACCAACAGCGGTTCTCAGTCACCGGTCAGCGTTTTCTCGATGAGGGGCTGTACGACGCCGTTTGCTATCTCGTATCGTCGCGGGACGATCCGGGCCCGCAGGAGCCTTCGCTCCAGCTCGACTGGCGCCACTTCTGCGCTGCGATCAACGCCAGGATCGAGTACCTGGCGAACCTCGGCTACCCATAGGGCCGTCCGCGCGTATCGCCCACTACTCTTCGGGGACGAAGTGAAAGAAGCCTATGGGTCCGTAACGACCTACTTACTCATCCGAGATCCTTCGGGGATCGGGCCGTGCTGTCCACACTCACATACGGCTGGCTTCCGGAGACAGGTGAACGGGAAGAAGATTTTTGCTGCCGTAGCATCGAACCTGCTTAGCTGGTCAGGGAACGGTCGGAACGTTCGCTGGCGCCTGCCTGCCTGCGATTGCGTGCTATCGTCGCCCGATGCGCGGCAGACAATGGATGTTGTCCATCTTGGTGCTGGTCTTGGGATGTCTGGTGATCTACGCGCCCAGTGCAGGCGCGAAGCCAAAACACAAGCCGAAGCCTCCCACCAAGCTGTTGCCTCGCCGCTCGTGTAAAGGACTGCTCACGATCGCCGACTTTCCCGGGGCGGTCAGCGAAGGCCCCCTCTTGGGGAGTGTGAGTCCGTTTGAAAAAGGAAATGCGGACACTGAAAACTACACGACCACCTGTGAGTACGTCCCCCCTGAACGTACCCAAGCGGACCCTGAACCCAAAGGGGGCGGCTCGGACATCCTGAGCGTGTACGGCCCCCAGCTCTACAAGCACACAAAAAATCAGAACCTGACCGTCTACGCGCCTAACGTCTTAAATAGTCCGCGGTACACCATTCACGGGATCGGCACCCGCGCATACGGCTTCATCAGCCGGGAAGCTGACGTCGGGGAGGTAGTCCTACAAGTCCGAAATGACCTGTTCATAATCATCCAAGAATCTATCATCGGGATAAGGCCCCTACTGGTCCGTGTCGCGCATGAGCTGTCCCCAACGGGCAAATGAACAGCAGCACAGCCTCTCGCCGGGGTCGTACCCTGACCAGCGCGACGCCAGCTTCGGGCCGATCTCCCTTGACCCCCGGTTGTCGGCCTACTGTTTGCCGTGCCAGCTCTCGACCGGCGCTGTCGCTGCGAGTGAGCAGATGGCCGGCACTTTGAGCGTGTCGCGTGCCATCAGCTCTCCTCCCCGGCAGCCGCCAGCCGCCTGAGGTACAGCCGCGCCAGGGCCCGCAGCTCTTCGGCGTGGGCACGAAAGAGCCGGGTCGCCGTATCTTCTGCTTTGTCAGCTCGTCGGTCAGACGATTCAGCCGCATCTAGCAATTCGTCAATCCTCGCCTCAAGCGGAATCTCCAACGCATCGCCAAAGCCTGACTGGCCTGCGGTGGAGAGCAACTCGGTGCCCGATACTCCCGCTCGCTGGGCCAGGCGTCTGATCGTTATCTCGTCAGCCATCAGCTCTCGCCTCGTGCTGGAGTCCCTCGAAGCAGTAGGCGAGAAGGAGGCACAGTCCGTTCTCCTCGACTCCGTACTTGCGTTTTGCGTCGGCGGTGTTGCCCAGGCGCTGAAAGAACTTCAGCATCGCCGCTCGATCCTGATCTTGATAGAGGCTTTGGTCGATTTCCGGCTCCTTGTCGTGAAGCCACAGGAACAGACTGCCGCTGTCGATCTGCTCGTGCAGCTCCTCTACGGCGTGTGAAGCGCCCCGGTCGATAGCTGCGATGACCTGGACGCCCATCACCGAGTAGCGCAATTGCCCATCCATCGGTTCTCCTCTTGGTTGACGATGAACTTAACCCGCCTCCCCGGACGCCTTCGCTTCCACGCCTTGGCGAAAGGCAGGCAGAGCCGTTCGGCGCCGACGGGTGTCACTGCCGCGAGGTCGCTTCCGGCGCCCCCTACTTCCTGGCGCGCCCGCTGCGAGCGGACGCGATCTCTCATTATAACTATTCACTATACTACGCTATACACAACAATACGGAGGATCCATCATGGCTCGTGGGCAGAGCAAGCAGAGCGTCAGCTTTCGCTTCGACCCGATCACTGTGAAGCGCCTCAAAGATCACGCCGCTGAGTCAGCCGCCGGCCAGACGGCGCTGGCCGAACGCTACATCGACGAGGGCATCCGCTCCGATGAGCACCCGTTGATCTACTTCCGGGAGGGGGCAGCCGGGCGTCGACCGGCGCTGATCGGCTCCCGCCTCGATGTCGCCGAGGCGATCACGACGATTCGTCAGAACGAGGGCTCCGTCGAGGAGGCCGCCGACTACCTCGAAGATCCCTGTCGAGCAGCTGGAGGCCGCGGCGCGCTACTACGGCGAGTACACCGACGAGATCGACGAGCTGGTTGAACGCTCCCGCCTTGCCGCCGAGCGCGAGCGCGAACTCTGGCGCCGCGGACAAGAGGCGCTTGCGTGAAGCTCCTGCTCGACGAGATGATCTCTCCGGAGATCGCTCGCGAGCTGCGCGGCAAGGGCTTGGACGTACAAGCGATCAAGGGTGATCGGCCCGACCTGGAGGCTGTCGCTGACCGTGAGATCGCTCGCCGTATGGCCGCCGAGAGGCGGGCCATCGTAAGCAACAACGTGCTCGACTTCCAACTGATCCACAACCAGCTGCAGGCCGCCGGTGAGGAGCACTACGGCATGGTCTTCACCAGCGACGTGACGATGCCGCGCAACAAGGCGTCGATCCCGCTCTGGGTGAAGACGCTGAAGGAGCTCCTTGAAGCAAGCCCGACCGACGATGCGCTGCGAAACCGGGTTCGCCATCTTCCGTAGTGCCAGGGCGACCCCATTAAGGATCCATCGGTAGGAGTGCCGAAACGGCCGATGTCACCCTGCGAGGTGAAAACGGTGATCAGGCTTGTAAGCGCACAGGACGCTTCAGGCGGTCAATGTGACCTGCCTGAAGTCGACCGTGTCGGGTATCGCCCAAGGCCGATCGGCCTTGGGCTAACCGCCGTGACGTGCAAATTGGATCTTCGACCCGTGACGCTTGCAAGAGTCAGGGAAATAGCCGAGAGGCACTTTGAATTTTCCCACTTCGCACTTGTAGCCCTCGACTTTACCCGTCGTCGAGTTCAGCAGCTTCTCGATGAACTTGTCAGCCGCTGCGCATGAGACTCCCTGGCTGGAGATCGACTTTATGTGTTCGTTGTACTTCGTCGTTCCACCAAGCCCGTTTGATACTTCGACAGGCACCGTCTTATTTGGGCAGCTTTGGAGCGAGCCCGCGCTCGCCGCACCGGGCATCAGCGCCACCGCTGCAGCGACGAGTGCCGCAACGCTCGCCAAGACAGCTACGCCACGCCACTTCACCAAAGAATCCATGCCCATCCCCTCCGTTTGCCTGGCGCGCCCACGGCGCCGGTCTGCGCCAAGGATATCCGGTGATGCAAGGGCTGCCCTACGCCAAGCCTCTGGAGTCATCTCCCGCTGCCGCCGTCTGGCTCCAGCGCCGAATGAAGTCGAAGCGGATACGGAGACGATGTCGGAAGCCTACGCCCGAATAGTCCCTGGCACGCGTGAGCGCCGATTGCGCGAGGGATGCCGACATCGTCTACGGTCGAGGCGGTGATCTTCGACTTTCGCTACCGCGATGCGCAGGGTAAGTGGAAAGCATTCGGGCACCGCAAGGGGCTCACCCGCGACGCCGCCTTCGCCTCCTTACAGGAGAGAGTCGGCCGCAGCTCGGCAACCGAGTACATGTCTCGACCGCGCGACGGTCGGACCCGGAACTGGGACCTGTTCACGCGGCCTTGACGGACTGGTCAGCTTTGGTCAGGTGGCCCGGATTCGAACATGCCTTCATGTCCGGGAGAACCTTGCCCGACCGCGCAGCCGTCACTGTGGCCACGCGGTCGGGGCAGGCTCGGGCTGACTCGCGATGGTCAGCGCCTGCGACGGCGCAAGGCTTTGAAGCGGCGAACGCGGTTGATCGTGAACAGGGTGGTGAATCCGATGATCAGGACGATCTCGACGATTTCGCCGACGGTGATGGCGGCAAGGGTCGTCATCGGGCCTCGCCATCCTATTCCTGGGCTCCTCGATCCCGGCGACCGTTGAGGCTATTCTGCATATCGGGCAACGGCGCTCAGCGAAGGAGCGGCAGCACGCAGCGGAATTTCTTAGCGTCGGTCTGATTGTCGAGGTTGACGGCTCCGGTGGGGGAGACGGTGACGCCGGTGTATGCGTTTTCGCCGGTGACTTCGTTGATGCTGTTCGACCACTCACCACCGGCGTCGAGTGTGACCCCCGGCGTCAGCGCGAAGGAACGCAGGCTGAGCGCGTCGGGCAGCTGACCGCCGGCTTCGGTGCACGCCTGGGCCGCGGAAGGCTCGCTCGCCGCGCCGCGCGCCGTCGTCTCCCAGCAGGCGCCGGCGAATGGCTTCGTCCCCGCCGGGCAGCCGGCGGTGTGGCCGTCGACCGCAATCGCGTTCTGGGCGTTGTTGGCGCTCGGCACCTGGCCCAGCGTCGACTCGTCGACCTGCGATCCGGTCACAGAGTTCGCCTTCAGGCGGTTGCCCGGCAGCGAGCCCGGTGTCAGCCGGTTGCCTGGGATCGACTTCACCTTGATTGTCTTGCCGTTGATCTTGCTGGCGGCGTAGACGGTCCCTGCCAGCGCCGCGAACAGGGCGATCAGCGAGACGAGCAGCGCCGGCGAGGGGCGGCGGAGTCCTTTGAGCATCGTTCCCTCCTGTCGTGACACAGATAAGAGTCGGCCCCAGCCTAGCCCCGCCCCGTTCGCTCGCGTGGGATTCAGGGCTCGGCCGAATTGACGAGCTCCCGCACGGCCAAAAGGACCTGGGGGTCAAATCCCACCTCCAATCCTTATCCCGGCGATGGCCCTCTGTCCAACGATTCGTCCCGCCCCCTGCCCGAGCGTGCCTCGCCCACCGAAGTCGACCTCTCCCCGCACTTCGACGGATGCCTGGCACGCGAGTTGTGGAGATGACGCCGCTGCGAACTTCCCCTACAGGCAGCGCCGCTTGCGGCGCATGTCATGGTCATGTGTAGCACATTTCATGCTACGCTACTTCCCATGCCCCGCTCCCTCCACGTCCGCCTCGACGACAGCTCCGTCGCCGCCCTCAACATCGTCCGTGGCAGTGGCGCAATCAGCGACTCCGAGGCCGTGCGCACTGCACTCCGCGAGGCGGCTGCTAGGCGCCGAAGCCGCTCCGCACTCGCCGAGGAGGTGCAGCGCTTGGCGGCCGACCCCGCCGACCGCGCGGCGGTCGCCCGCGTTATGGCCGACATGGACGCGATCGCCGCTGACTGGCCAGATTGACACGCGGCGATGTCTACCGCGTGCGGCTGCCGTCGCGTCGCGGTCGCGACCAGTTCGGCCCCCGTTATGCCGTGCTCGTGCAGACCGACGAGCTGCTCGGGCTCTCCACAGTGCTGGTCGCGCCCACCTCACGCAGCGTACGGCCAGCCACCTTCCGCCCCGAGGTGGTACTCGCCGGGGAGCGAACGCGCGTGATGGTCGAGCAGTTGCGCGCGCTCGACATCGAACGGCTCGAAGGACTTCGCCGGCCGCCTCGGGGCCGCCGAGCTGCGCGCCGTCGACGAGGCCCTCGTTGTTCTCCTCGGCCTCTGAAGGTCGGTTCCCCGAGCGCCGCGTCGAAGTCGCCACCATCATCGACGAGTGCCTGGCGCCGCAGGTGGAGGGGGCTCCACCTGAGGTCTGGGGTGAGGATCCCCCTCGCCGGTTTAGCGGGGTATCGATCCACGTCCTTTCTGCGTCTTGGGGATGAGAGGGTCGCTCGCGCGACCTACACCACAGCCCGGGCACGGGCGCATCGACAAGGGAGACGCTGTGTCACCTCAACCGAGCCGGCCGACCATTCGGTCGCAACTGATAATGATGGGCCCGCTGGTTCTCGGTGTCCTGATGGGGATCTTCGCGGTATTGGCCGTAGCCGCCCACCTACCCGAGCACAAGATGAACGCCTGCTCTCACCCGCCATCGAACAATCGATCTTCCGCCGATATTCCCAATCCCCGGACCCAGCAGCCGCGGGGTCGGCCAAGCGAAGCCGACAAGTCCATCCGCATCACGACATCGGCTTCCGCAGGGCGCACCCACCTGCAAAGTCACGGAGGCGCGCACGCCCAGGTGCGGGCCACCCCGGCAATCGAGCGGCTGGACCGCCGAGCAGGGTTGTGAAAGGGAATCTGTAGCGACCTTGACATCTATATGTAGAGGCCTTGACAATCGCTCTCGCTCCGGCCTATCATCCGCCTCGGGTGGCGGCTTCCCACCGTCCATCCAGAGTCGCCCCAGATCGGCGAGAGTCGGGCAGGGGTTGACTTGAATGGCAATAACGCCGTCTTTTCCCTGGGACGGCGCTGAGTAGTGCAGGCGTCCCCCGGCCGCGGGTCTCTTTCCTTTCTGCGTTCGGGGCGCTTGCATGCCAAAAGAGGCAGTTCAACAAAGCGCCATGTGGAGCCCCCACAAGCGGACTTTCCGGGCACACTTCCCTCCTGTCAAAGCTGCTGCCGGGAGCCGCTGATTCTCGATCCTTGCGTCACCTTCCTCGAACGTTGCTCTTCGGTGAGTGGCCTATACCGCGCCGAAGGGCGCTAGTAGGATGTAGGCGATCTCGGGCGTCAGCTCCGGCAGCGACTCCGTCCGCCCTTGCGCTACCTCGTGTTGAATCACCAGCCAGATGCCGCCGCCGATCGCTTCGACAACGATGTCGGGCGGCCGCGCTCCCAGGCCGGCGGGAATCGCGCTGAAATTGAACAGGGCGGTGACTCTTTCAGTTCCCCCAATGGCGCGATCCGCCGCGACGGACCCTGCTGTGAGTGCCTCAATGAACGCGAGCCGGGCAAAGAGTGGATTTTCTGCGATAGATGTCAGGAGCGTTCTGAGCCCGGCGCCGACCGCGTCGATCCAGCCCTCCTGAGCTCGAGTCGCCGCGATGATCTGAGGCCAGGAGCGGGGGCCGAGAATGTCGAGTGCAGCTAGGAATGCCTCCTGCTTGCTCCGGAAGGACTGGTAGAAGGTCTGATTTGATACTCCCGCGGCACTTGTGATCGCCGGAATACTGAGCGACTCATAGCCCGTCTGGTCGGCCACCCTCGCCGCCGCACGGACAATCCGCTCGCGTTGCGTCAGCTTCGAGCGGCTGCGAGGGCTGTCGGGGGGCTCGTCCCACCCTGGCTCATCGTCCGATCCTTCGGTGGCTGTCAATGTCGGCTTGAACGCTGTGGTCGGCAATCGCGAAGCGCTCGCACCACCTCGGCGCTGGTAGGAAAGACCCCAGTCGAGTAGCTCGCCGACGTGCTTGCGTAATTCGCCGGTTTCTCCTCCCCGGATGCTGCGGTAGACGACACTTCGTATGCCGCCGACGATTGCTCGGATCGTCAGATCGGAGACTTCACCGCGCTCAGGCGCCTGCTCAAAGCTCTGGCGGAACATCAGCTCGAATTTCTCTGCCATGCGCTGGCGGCGGATCACCCCCGCTGCACCCAGGCTGAGTGAGTCTACGATCACCAGATGCGTCGCCGCGGGCTCTTCAGCCAAGATGTCCATCAACTCATCGAAGGCTGCGCGCAGCCGCTCCCGAAGAGCGGACTCTGCTCTATAGGCGCGTTCGATCCGCTCGCTCGCCAACGCGACGATCTCATCAAAAGTCGCCAGGAAACAGTCCTGCTTTGAGTCGAAGTGCTCATAGAAGGTCGAGTTTGATACCCCCGCCAGCGAGACCAGCTCGCGCAGCGTTGTCGCTTGGTATCTGTTACGAGAGACCGCCTCTACCATCGCGCCCATCAGCCGGGCTCGCTGATGGCGGGCGGTTTCCTTCGGACTTCTTTCGGTTCGGCCCGGCGGCAGCTTCGGGAAAAGCGGTTCGGGCCCGGTCACGATTGCCCCAATCCGCCGGCGCGATGACTCCCTTTGTTATCGCCGAGGATGGATTTCACCTACGCCATGCCGACGGCGCTAGCGCAATGAAGGTGATCTCCCGCGAGAGTCCGGGCAGCGCCTCCGTCCGGCCCTCCGCCACCTCGTTTTGGATCACCGCGTAGATGCCGCCACCGATCGCCTCAATAACGACGTCGGACAGGGGTCCGCCCACCGCCGCGGGGGCAGCGCTGAAATTGATCAAGGCGGTCACGCTGTCCATCAGCAGATCGACGTGGTCAAGTCCGGGAGATCCCGCGGCCAGCACCTCGATGAACGGGAGCCGGGAAAGCAGTGGATATTCGGCAGAATATTTCAGTAGCTCTTCCAGCCCGGCACCGACCGAGTCAGTCCAAGCCTCCTTAGCTTTAGTCGCAGCGGCGATTCGGACCACGGCGCGCCGACCAAGAATTTCGAGGGCCTCCAAAAACGCCTGCTGTTTGCCGGTGAAGTGCTCATAGAAGGTCTGATTGGAGACTCCCGCAGCGCTCGTGATCGCTGGGATGCTGAGCTTTGCATAGCCACCTTCGGCAGCCACTATGGCCGCCGCACGAACCATCCGCTCGCGCTGCGTCAGCGTCGCGCGGCTGCGGAGGCTGTCGGGCCGCTCGTCCCAGACTTCCTCATCGGCTGTGCTGTCTGTGGCCTTGGGCTTCGGTGCGGTCGACCCACCCGCCCGTGTTTGTAAAGCTGCGGCACCGCCAGGGCGCTGGTAGGAGAGGCCCCAATTGACTAAGTCCTCAAGGTTATTGCGCAACTGCGCGGTTTGCCCGCTCCTCACGCATCGGAAGACGACACGCTGGATGCCGCCCACGATCGCTCGAATCGTAAGGTCGGAGACATCGCCCCGCTCAGGCGTCTGCTCAAAGCTCTGGCGAATCATCAACTCGAAGGCTTCTGCCGCTTCTCGCCGCCGGGCCACCCCCGCAGTCCCCAGGCTGAGCGAGTCCACGAGCGTCAGATGAGTCCCCGCAGGTTCTTCGATGACGAACTCTACGTATGCCTGGAACGCTGCGTATAGTCGCTCTCGAAAGTCGGACTTTGATCTGTACGCGCGCCCGATCTGCTCGGTGACCGCAGCCATAACTTCGTCGAAAGCAGCGAAGAAGCACTCCTGCTTGTCGGCAAAGTGCTCGTAGAAGGTGCTCTTGGAGACCCCGGCCAGCCCCACCAGCTCGCCAATAGTCACGGCCGGGTAGCCGTGGCGCCTCACCGCCTCCAGCATTGCTCCGTCCAGCCTCGCTCGCTGATTGCGGACGACCTCCTCACGCCCAATCCCTCCCGGCCTTCCCGCAAGTCCCGGGAAAATCGGTTCAGGGCTTCTATCAGAGCCCCTCGACGCTGGCGACATCCCATCCACCATAGCCCGCGTCGCCCCCGTCAGGCCGAGCTCGTCGCACTCAGATGGGAAGCCACCACACTTTGTGCAGCATGTACTCAGCTTGACAGAAACTCCCATGCATCCATAAGCTGGCCCGCCGTGTCTGACGATCAACCCAAGCGCCCCTCTCGGATCGATTCCCGCAGCGAGTCCACATCGAGCGCTACGGGGGAGCGCGATCTCTTGATTGCCGCGATCACCAAGGCCGCCGCGGAATACGGCTACGACGCCCTCACGGTTGAGTTCGTGGTTCGCCGCGCGGGCCTGACGGAGGCCGCCTTCTACGAGCACTTCGCCGACATGCGCCGCAGTCTGCTGGCTGCGCAAGATAGATTCTTCGAGCGTTTCTGGACCCACGTTATGGAAGTTTGCGATGTGCAACGCGAGTGGCCGGCCCAGGTAAAGGCGGCACTCGACGCTGCCCTCGGCTTCCTCACCGACGCGCCGGCCCATGCCAGGGTTTTCGTGGTTGAGGTAGTTGCTGCCGGCCCGGTCGCGACCGGGCGTCAGCTGTCCCTGATCGAGCGCCTCGCCTCTCGTCTTCGCGAGGGCCGCGCCCACTACCCTGACGCCGCCACACTGCCCCGATCGACAGAGCAGGCTGTGATTGGCGGCATTGCCTCACTTATCTCAGGCCACCTCTTGGCCGAAGAGGCCGACCTTCTCCATGCACTGGAGCCCGAGTTCCTCGAGCTCCTCCTCACCCCTTACCTAGGGCGCTCGGAGGCGACGCGCCTGGCGCAAGCCTGAGTCTGGGCGCTCTGGGCTTACCTCGCACCCAATGGTGCCAGCACGATCCTCGCAATCTGTGGTGCCAGTTGCGGCAGCGAGGCCACCCGTTCGTGCGCGATCTCGTGCTGGATCACCGCCCACACCCCGCCGCCGATCGCCTCGATCACCACCGCCGGCACGGGCGCGCCCAGCCCATCGGGCAGGGCGTCTGGCTCCAGAAAGGAGGTAAAGCGTCGCGCCGTTGCGTCGGCGTGGTCCAGCGCGTCTGCCCCCGCGGTCGGCAGCTGGAAGATGGCGAGATGCGCGAAGAGGCGGTTGGCTACGATGAACTCCAGCAGCCCCCGGATCCCCGCGCCGACCGACTCGATCCAGTCGCCGCGCCTCGCCGCCGCCGCGGCGGTGCCGGCGCGCAGGGCTTGTCCGGCAAGGGCGTCGAAGGCGGCGATGAAGGCCTCCTCCTTGCTGGCGAAGTGCTCGTAGAAGGTCTGGTTGGAGGTTCCCGCCGCCGCGGAGATCGCCGGGATGCTGAGCGACTCATAACCATTGTCCGTCGCTACCAGCGCCGCCGCACGGACGATCCGCTCACGCTGGGTCAGCTCAGCCCGGCTGCGGCGGCTGTCAGGGGGCTCATCCCAGCTCGGTGCGTCCGTCTGGGACTCCTTCGCTGACGTCTTCGTGGGGGTGGAGAGGGCAATCGACGTCGCCGCGGAGCCTGGCGCTACGCCCGGGCGTTGATAGGCCAGCGCCCACTCCAGCAGCTCCTCGGCATGGTCGCGGAACTTTTCGGGCCGACCTTCGCGCAGGCAGCGGTAGACGACCCGCCGGATGCCGGCGACGATCGCCCGGGTCGTTACCTGCGAGACCTCGCCGCGCTCGGGCGCCTGCGCGAAGCTCTGGCGGAACATCAACTCGAAGGCCTCAACCGAGCGCTCGCGGGGTCCCACTCCAGCCGCCCCCAGGCTGAGCGAGTCGACGACCACGAGCGCTGTGGCCGCCGGCGCCTCGGCGACGATCTCGACGAACGCCTCCATCGCTGCCCTCAGCCGCTCCCGAAATCCCGTCTCCGACCGATAGGCGACTCCTACCCGCTCGCTGGCCTGGGTGACGATCTCATCGAAGGTGGCCAGGAAGCACTCCTGCTTGCCTCCGAAGTGCTCGTAGAAGGTGCTCTTCGATACCCCCGCCAGAGCCACCAGCTCCCCGACCGTCGTCGTCGCGTAACCATGGCGGGCGACCGCCTCCACCATCGCCCCCTGAAGGCGGCCCTGCTGGTGGCGCGCGACCTGCTGGGGCCCGATCTCACCGCGCCGTCCTGCGAGGCTCGGGAACAGCGGCTCGGGAAGGGGGGAGGCCGGTGTCATCGCCCCCTCACGATAGACCCGGCCGTCCACTCCGCTCGCCGACGCGGCTGACCACCGGGCTCCTCCTGTTGACAATGTATGTACCGGTGCTTACATCGGTGTACCGTCATTGACACGGAGCCCGAAGAGGGCCGACATGAATACGGGATGGCGCAAAATCGACTGCCGTCTTTCCCTGGGACGAAGCCATGCGGCCGTCGTCTGCTCCCTGGAGACGGCGCCATGATGCAGGACCCTCGGGCGCCGGGGCTGTCCCGGCCTCGACGCCCGGGTCGCCTGCCTCACCAAGGCTCGGGCCGCTGGCTTCGGCCACTTGACCGCGAAGCCAGGCGGTGCTCGCCCAGGTGGGTCGGCATTCGGGGTGTTATGACACGACATCGTCATAACACCCCGAACGGCACCAGAACGATGTTCAGCAGCTCTGAGGCCAACTCCGGCACCGAGTCGACCAATCCCCCTGTGGTCTCGCCCTCGACCGCGGCCCAAACCCCTCCGGCCATAGCTTCGATCACTACGTCGGGCGGGCGCCGGGCAACGTTCGCGGGGAGCGGCTCCGGCCGCAGGAACGCCGTGAACAGATCGAGCAGCGTCTCGGCCCGGTCAAGTGCCGCCACGCCCGCCGCTGGCCTCTCGACGAATGCCAGCGTCCTCAACATCGGGTCTCGCACGAAGCAGCCGAGCAGCGCGACGATCCCGGCCGCCGTTCCCTCCAGCCAGTCATCTTGCGCCGCGACGGCGGTGGCGATCCTCTCAAGTGCTCTTCGCACAAGTGCCTCATAGGCGGCCAAAAAGGCCGTCTGCTTGGAGTCGAAGTGCTCATAGAAAGTCTGGTTGGAGGTTCCCGCCGCCGCGGAGATCGCTGGGATGCTGAGCCGTGCATAGCCCTTCTCCACTGCTACCTGGGCTGTGGCTCGCAACATTCGCTCCCGCTGGCTGAGTTCGGCGCGTGAGCGTTCGCTGTTCGCGGGCTCTTCCCAGGCAAGGCTCGATCCCTCCGACGACTCCTCCGGACTCTCCGCCCTCTCAATTGCATCCGAGCCAAGCGCCGCCACTAGCCGTGCCCCCACGTCCGCGGCACCTGCGGCACGACGTTCCGCCTCGAGTTGGTAGTCCAGCCCCCACTGCACCAGCTCGGCGGCATACCCTCGGAGACGCTCGGGATTCCCGGCGCGCAGCGAGCGATAGATGAGGCTGCGGATCCCGCCGACGATGGCCCGTGTGGTCACCCTCGAGATCACACCGCCACCATGCCCGATCTCCGCCGCGCTCTCGTGGATCAGCGACTCGAAGATCTGGGCGACGCGTGCCCGCGGCTCTACCGAGGCCGCCCCTAGGCTGACCGAGTCGACGATCACCAGTGCGGCCTCCGCCGGTTGCTCGGCGACCAGCTCGGCGAGCCGCTCGAAGGCCGTTCGCAGCCGCTTCTCGGGCCCCTGCTCTGAGCCATAGGCCGCCTCGATTTGTTCTACCCCTAGGGCGACGATCTCCTCGAAGGTCGCCAGGAAGCACGCCTGCTTATCGTCGAAGTGCTCATAGAAGGTGCTCTTGGAGACCCCGGCCAGCCCCACTAGCTCCCTCAGCGTCACTGTCGCATAGCCGTGGCGCCTCACCGCCTCTAGCATCGCTCCCTCGAGTCGCGCTCGCTGATGGCGGGCGACCGCCTCCTGCCCAATCCCTCCCGGCCTTCCTGAAAGTCTCCGAAAGAGCGATTCAGGACCCTCTGAAGTCGCCGCCATCCCATCCACGATAGCCCGCGTCGGTTGCCAGCGTGTACTCAGCTTGACAGAGATTTCGATACCTCCATAAGCTGGTTCTACCGTGGCCGATGACCAACCCAGGCGAGCCTCCCGGATCGGCGCCCACAGCGAGTCCACGTCGAGCCCCACGGAGGAGCGCGATCTCCTCATCGCTGCGGTGACCAAGGCCGCCGCCGAATATGGCTACGACGCCCTCACCGTCGAGCTGGTCCTCCGCCGTTCGGACCTCAACGAGGACACGTTCTACGCGCACTTCGACGACATCCGCGCCGCCCTCCTCGCCGCTCAGGAGAGGTTCATCGAGCGTCTCTGGGCCCATGCCATGGAAGATTGCGATGTCGAGCGCGACTGGCCTTCTCGGGTCAAGGCCGCACTCGATGCTGCCCTTCGTTTCCTCACCGAAGCACCTGTTCATGCCAGGGTTTTCACCGTCGAGGTGGCTGGGTCGGGTCCGGTGGCGACCGAGCGCCAACAGGCCCTGATCAGGCGACTTGCCTCTCGTCTTCGCGAGGGCCGCGCCCGCTACCCCCTCGGTGCCTCGCTGCCCGAATCGACTGAGCAGAGCCTCATTGGCGGCATCACCTCACTCATTTCGGGCCACCTCTTGGCTGAAGAGGCCGACCTCCTCCTCACACTTGAGCCCGAGTTCCTCGAGCTGCTCCTCACCCCCTACCTGGGGTCCGCCGAGGCGAGACGACTGGCGCAGGCCTGAGCGAGCCGTTCAGGCAGTCTCGCTCAGGTTCTTAGCGCGATCCGAGCGCGACTCTCGTGATCTCGGGCGCCAGTTCGGGTAGCGACTCCGTCCGCTCGTGCGCAATCTCGTGCTGAATCACCGACCAGATACCGCTTCCAACTGCCTCAGAGATCACGCCCGGCAACGGACCGTTTCTCCCACCCGACGCGGTGCCCGGCTCAAGGAGGGAATTGAAGCGGTCCATCACGGGATCGGCGTGATCGAGTGCTACCGGACCCGCGGTCGGAAGCTGAAAGAAAGCGAGGCGGGCAAACAGATCGTTCGCCGCGATGTGCTCCAGCATCGCCCGTATCGCGGCACCGATCGCCTCAGGTCGGTCGCCCGCGGCCTCAAAGGCCGCCGCGGTGGTCGCGAGGGCTTTCTCCGTGAGAATCTCAAATGCGCTCAGGAAAGCGTCTCGCTTGGTGGAGAAGTTCTCGTAGAAGGTCTGATTGGAGGTCCCCGCCACGGCCGAGATTGCCGGGATGCTCAGTGCCTCATAGCCCTTCTCGACCACCACCCGAGCCGCTGCCCTGGCGATCCGCTCACGCTGGGTCAGCTCAGCCCGGCTGCGGCGGCTGTCAGGGGGCTCATCCCAGTCAGGCTCGTCCGCATCGTTCTCGCGGGCTGCTGGTTCCACGCTCAGACCCGGAATCTGGGCCGCCTCGATGGCCCTTCGGACCGACTCGCTGACCGGCCGCTGGTAGCCGAGGGCCCAATCGACCAGCTCCTCGACATGGTCGGGTAGATCCTCGCAGCTGCCGGCCCGCAGCCGCCGGTAGACAACTCCCCGAATACCGGCGGCGATCGCTCTCACCGTGATCGGCAACACCTCCTCCTCAGATGGAGAGTGCTCGAAGCTCTGCTGGATCATCAGCTCGAAGGCCCTCGAGCTCTGTTCGCGGTGTGCTACTCCGGCGCTGCCCAGGGTCAGCGATTCGACCACCCCGAAAGACGCCGCCGCCGGCTCCTCCACAACCAGCTCCATGAAGGTCGAAAGCGCTCTCACCAGCCTCGCATGGAAATCGCCCGGCTCCCTGTAGGCCTCGCCGACTCGCGTCGTGACCCGGGAGACGATCTCGTCGTAGGTCTCGAGAAAGCAGTCTTGCTTGGAGTCGAAGTGCTCATAGAACGTCGTCTTCGACACTCCCGCCAGCCCGACTAGCTCGCGCAGCGTTACGCCGGCGAAGCCGTGCTGGGCCACGGCTTCCACCATCGCCCACTGCAGGCGCCCGCGCTGATTGCGAGCGATTAGCTGTGGCGTCAGGCGCCCCCTTGCTGGGCTCAGCTTTGGAAGCAGTGGCCCGCTCTGCTGCGGCACAGGGTCCGTTGTCGCCATTTCCGGCGCTCACGATAGTCAGGGCGAGGACAAAATGGATGTACTGGAGGTGACAGATTTGGGTCCAGGATTGACAAAGCCGGTACCTCCCGTTACAAATCTTGTGTACCGCTCTTGACAATCATCTCCCTTCCTGCCACGATCTGGCTTGTCCGCCCGCGATGGGGACAAGAAAGTCCGAGTTCTACGGGGGCCGCTCGGGAAGCGGCCGGCAGAAGGGGGAGTTTGAGTGAACGCTTGCAGTTGGGACGACGAAGCAGCCTCGGCCTGCACCGAGCGCCCGCTGTCTGCCCCTCGCCGACCACACCTTCCCGCACCCTCGTGCCCGGTCCCGACCTTAAAAGTTGCGCCCCCCCGCTGCTCTCCTGAGTGGGTGGCGCAAGGGCGAGCAATAGGAGGGGCGGCCCTTTCCCAGGCTTCGGGGTGCTCCCTGCCCCCGGCGCCAGGGCCGCCCGCGTCCCCTCGCCGGCATTGGCGGCACCCGGAGTCTTCCCTGGCCCCCGGGGCCGTTTCCGAGCCCGATCCGGACGGGCTCACCGGAGCAGTTACGCGGGCGGCCTCAACGATGCTTGGTGGACTTCCCATCCCCAGTCTAGAGGTCGCCCGCGTCTGTTCCACCCCCCCCAGCCGGGCCGCACTCACCCGAAGGGTGGCCGAAGGCCGAGGCCGAGCGACCGCAAGCCCGCGCGAGCAAGCATCACGATCTGATTCCTTTGCGCAGCGAGCGAGTGGCGCAGCATTTGCAGCGAGCGCCTTGACCGCGACCGCGGCCCACAATCCCCTCAGGTCGGCAGGGCGCGCTGCTTACGCGCAGGCCCCCGACCCTCACAAGCCCACCGGCGCAGCGCCTCCTGCCGACCTACCCGCCCTTTTCGCAGTAGGCGCTTCGTCCCTCCTCACCACCCCGGGACCACCACCTCCACCTCGTCCCTCGGGAGCGGGGGAGAGGCCCTCACAGCTTCCGCCCCTCTGCCCACCAAGGAGTCGCCAGCCGCTCGCCTTACAGCGTTGGGCTTGCCCGACGCGCGCTGTGCTTGCGGCGCCCGCGACTCCGCCTCGTCTCATGCAGGTAGGTGGGCAGGGAGGTGCACCTTGTCTTCCGCAGCACCAGTCACTCGACCAACACCCGACAAGGAGGGGAGCGCACCCATGTTTAGGCAAGGCCCTCGTCCCACCACCCAAAAAATCCCCAGGCTGGAGACATTCGATCTGACTATTGGGGCGCACGCCTCGCGAGCGAAAATCAAGCCTGGCAAGGACCTGGAGTTTCGGGATTTTTCGGGCGCACGCACGCACGAGGAACGAATTTCCCCCGCAATGGGGGTGGGGGGCAATACAGGGGGAAATTCGCAGGCGTCGCCCAAGCGCAGTATCGAGGGCGAGGCAAAAATCCCGAAACTCCAGAAGGACGCAGGGAGGGCTCATAGCAGCGCTATGGGGCCGACCGAGGACGTCGCCAGGCGCCGGTTTGCAGCCGCGGGCGGGGGTCTCAATGGTCAGATCGAACGGCGACGGCCAAACAAGGCCGGCCGGCCCACCCCGGGGGGCATCACCCAAGGAGAAGCAACCTGATGCAACGTCTCAAGCACCCCGTTCGCGCCATCCGCGAGCCCTTCGGCAAGGCCGGCCTCACCGTCGCCATCCTCGCCCTTCTCATGGCGATGGTCGGCGGCGCCTACGCCGCCGGCAAGCTGACCTCCGGCCAGCGCAAGGAAGTTGAAAAGATCGCCAAGAAGTACGCCGGCAAGAACGGCGCCAACGGTACGAATGGCGCCAACGGTTCCAACGGCGCCCCCGGCCCCAAGGGCGAACCGGGCCCCAAAGGCGAACCGGGCCCCAAAGGCGAACCGGGCAACCCCGCCTCATACCCCGAAGTCCTCCCCTCCCACAAGACCGAGATCGGCGTCTGGGCGATCGCTGGGTTAACCAATGCTGAAGAACCCTACGACGCAGAACTCATGACCGGGATCACCTTCCCGATTCCGCTCGCCCCCGTGATCTCTGAAGAAGAAGAAGTGGGGATCAAACACGGGCAAGCTCGGTACGTCACCACATCTCAACAATTCGGGGGTGGTAACGGAGAAGGATGCACAGGAAGTAACCGTCATCCGACCGCCGCTCCGGGCTGGCTCTGCGTCTACGAACGCGGTGGTGCTGGCGCAATACGCCAGGAAGTATGGGGACCTGAAGAGTCCGAATCGGCCTATCAATGGGGTGCCACGGTCAGGATTTCTACACAGGAATCTGGACCGCCTGTACTAAGAAGGGAGCTGGCATTCGGCACCTGGGCGGTGACCGCCGAATAGCCCACCTCACCACACCCCTCCCGGGGCGGCCAAGCGCGGGCCGCTCCGGGAGCCGGGCGCGCGACCCACACAAAGCACACACGACCAACACACGCCACATCAACCCAAGCCCACATGCCGACTAACCGATGACTTCCAAAACCCCTAATTCCAACTCGCTGTCCCGCCCCAGCGCCATCGCTCGGGTCGCCGACCCCTGCTCGATCGCCGCCACGCCCGTGTGTGGAGGGCATCTCCTCTTCACGCTCAACTCCCAGGAGGAGAGATAACCATGTCCAAGTCCCTACGCACGTCCTACGCCGCGCTGCGCGACCAGTTCGGCCCCGCCGGCCTCGTCCTCTCCGTCCTCGCCATCGTCCTCGCCCTCGGCGGCGGCGCCTACGCGGCGAACGGAGGCGGCTCCCATGCCACCGCCTCCAAGGCCAAGGCGCTCACCAAGGCCCAGGTCCTCGCCCTGATCAAGGCGAACTCCAAGCCCGGCCCTGCGGGCCCCGCCGGCGCCAACGGAACCAACGGAACAAGCGGTGCCCTAGGCAAAGAAGGCCCCAAAGGCGAACAGGGCCCCAAAGGCGAACCGGGCAACCCCGCCTCATACCCCGAAACCCTCCCCCCCGGCAAGACCGAGACCGGTGTCTGGTCGGATTATGGGTCCGGTGTAATTAGCAATGCCCCCATTGGGGTAGATATTAAGGCGGGAATCACCTACCCGATCCCACTGACACCCTTCTTCCCTGAAGAAAATTTCAACAACCCAGTCGGAATCCAAGAAGGTCAGGCTCGGTTCGTCACGACACAACAACAAGAACACGGCGGAAACGGAGAAGGATGCACAGGCACCATTAAGTTCCCGACCGCAGCCCCCGGCTGGCTCTGTGTATACGAAGCGCACACCCAGTCTTTAGTGGGTCCTTCTCACCACTTCAGCGAAGTACATAAGAGGCAGGCACAGGGGTTCGGCGGTAGCTTCGAAGAAGCCTCTCCCTGGGGCTTCCTGGTCTATCTCGAAGGGCCGGAAGGAGCAGAAGGTGAAGCACAAATTATAGAAGGCGAAGGCACCTGGGCGGTCACCGCCTATAACCAGGTGCCATAGGCGGTGACCGCCGCCCCGAGGGCGGGAACTCGACAAACCACCACAACGACCCGAAAATCACACACACACACAACCGGATGACTCCCAAAGCACCTAGCCGCACCTCATCGCCCCGCCCCAGCGCCATCGCTCGGGTCGCCGACCCCTGCTCGATCGCCGCCACGTCCGCGTCTGGAGCGCATCTGGCCTTCACGCTCAACTCCCAGGAGGAGAGATAACGATGTCCAAGTCCCTACGCACGTCCTACGCCGCGCTGCGCGACCGGTTCGGCCCCGCCGGCCTCGTGCTCTCCGTCCTCGCCATCGTCCTCGCCCTCGGCGGCGGCGCCTATGCGGCTAGCGGCGGCGGCTCCCATGCCACCGCCTCCAAGGCCAAGGCGCTCACCAAGGCCCAGGTCCTCGCCCTGATCAAGGCGAACTCCAAGCCCGGCCCTGCGGGCCCCGCCGGCGCCAACGGAACCAACGGTACGAACGGCGCCCCCGGTGGCTCTGGTCCCGAAGGCAAACAGGGCCCCAAAGGCGAACAGGGCAACCCCGCCGAATACCCCAAGACCCTCCCTTCCCACCAGACCGAGACCGGCACCTGGGCGATCTCTGGGCTCTTTTACACCCATGATGCAGAAGTTGTAGAAGAAGCGTTCGAAACAACGATCACCTTCCCGATTCCACTCTCCCCCGTGATCTCTGAAGAAGAAGAAGTGGGGATCAAATACGGGCAAGCTCGGTACGTCACCCCATCTCAAGCGATGGCAGGTGGTAACGGAGAAGGATGCACAGGCAATGACAAGCATCCGACCGCCGCTCCGGGCTGGCTCTGCGTCTACGGGGAGAATGAATTTCCCACGGGCATTCAGAGGCAGAAAACTTGGGGGCCTGGAGAGCCCGAAGGAGCCTATCCATGGGGCGCCAGAATCAGTGTTACTGCGCCAGAATCTCTACCGAATGAAATAAAAAAGTTGGATGTATTCGGCACCTGGGCGGTGACCGCCGAATAGCCACCTCGCCACACCCTCCCGGGGCGGCCGAGCGCGGGCCGCTCCTGGAGCCGGGCGCTCGACCCACACAAAGCACACACATACACACACTGACCACGTAAGCACCACCTGACAGCAGATATTCCTCAATGACCGCCACACCTCACCCCGGCCCATCCTCTCGCCGCCGCTTCGGCGGGCAGCTGCTGCGCCCCCCTATCCGCGGCGCCGCGGTGGGGTTCGCTGTCGCCGCCGGCCTCCTCCTCACCTTCGCCGCCCCCGCCCCAGCCTCCGCCTACTCCCCCCGCACCTACGAAGCCCAGCTCCGGCCGCCTGTGGTGTTCTCTCGTCTGGACCTTGGAGGCGGCATCGCCATCGACTCGGCCAACCGGGTCTGGGTGTCGGATTTTATCGGCCCCAAGATCTATGAGTTCAACTCCGGCGACGAAACCCTGCCCCTTCAGATCAAGACGTTGGGGGGTTCTTACACCGGCGTCGCGATCGCCGCCGATCACGAGAACGGCTACCTCTACGAGTCAAGCGAAGGGACGGCCCGCGCGTATAACTCGAGCGGCGAACTTGTCGAGAACAACATCAGCGCCTCCAGGGTTGCGATCGCCGTTGACAACTCCGCCGGCCCTAACGCCGGCCGCCTCTATGTGGCGGGGTTCGAAGCGGGTCAGAGCAACGTCGAATCGCGCAGCGAAAGCGGCTTCTCGGTCGCCTTCAAAGGCTCTGCTCCCTATATCGAAGGCGACAAGCTGACCGGAACCCCCGGCCCACACGGCGAAGTCGTACCCTTCGGTGACATAACGGGCCTCGCCGTCGACTCCGCCGGCGACATCATCGTCGGCGACCAGGGAGCTACCGCCGCAGTCGTCGACGAGTTCAGCCCCGAAGGCCTCTTCCTCCGCCAGATCACCGACACCCCCACGGGTCCCTTGGGCAGGGTTGGCGCCGTCACAGCGGACCCGACCACCGGCGCCATCCTTGTCGTCAACCGCGAAAACGAAGTCGTCGACGAGTTCTCCTCCTCTGGCGCCTATCTTGGCCAGGTCACCGGCGCCGAAACCCCTCAGGGTCCCTTTTCGGCCTTTTCGGCTTTGAGCGGCATCGCCGTCAACTCCCACGGCTTCCTCTACGTCATGGACACTCGGGAACCCAATGTCGCAAACGGCGATCACGGTTTCATCGACGTCTTCAGCCCCAGCGTCATCCTCCCCAAGGTCACCTACCCCGGGGTCTCAGCGGGAGCCGAGAGCACCCCCACCG
This sequence comes from uncultured Solirubrobacterales bacterium, assembly GCA_963842375.1. Classification (GTDB taxonomy): domain Bacteria; phylum Actinomycetota; class Thermoleophilia; order Solirubrobacterales; family 70-9; genus CAVUPF01. Next base: position 168,529 of record CAWJGB010000013.1, on the reverse strand, counting down.
AAGGCTCGCTCACCCTCAACGCCAACGTCAACCCCGATGGCGGCGGCGAAATCAAGACCTGCCAGTTCGAGTACCTCGAAGAAGCCGAATACAACCCTTCGGCCGCCAACCCCTTCGCCGCCGCCCACACCGTCCCCTGCTCCCAGGCGCTTCCCTACTCCGGCTCCGAACCGACCTCGGTCAGCGCCACGGCCTCCGGCCTTGCCCCCGGTATTCCCTACCGCTACCGCCTCCTCGCCGGCAACGAAACGGGCACCACCGAAGCGCTGCCCCGGACCTTTGAGCTCCAGGCTCCCTCGGTTGCTCTCTCGTCCCCGACCAACCTGACCGAAACGAGTGCCGACCTCCACGCCACGATCAACCCCCAGGGCGGCGAAGTCGAAACCTGCGAGTTCGAATACGGTCCCACCACCAGCTACGGCTTCTCTGAACCATGCGAACCAAAAGCCGAAGATATCGGCTCCGTCGCAGCCGAACAGGCCATCGCCGCCCACCTCACGGGCCTCGAAAAGGGCGTCGTCTACCACTTCCGCGTCGTCGCCAAGAACCCCTTCGGCACCACCACCACCGAAGACCGCTCCTTCAACTTCCTCCCGCCCAACTGCCCCAACGCCCACCTGCGCCAGCAGACCGGCACCGAGTTCCTCCCCGACTGCCGTGCCTATGAGCTCGTCTCCCCCGGCGACGCCGGCGGCACCGTCCTCCTCGCCGAGGGCCCGCAGTCCCCGCTCGCCACCAGCCCCTCCCGCCTCGCCTTCGGCGGCATCCTCGGCGCGATCCCCGGCGCCGGCGGCGACCCCCCCGACGTCCGCGGCGACCTCTACGTCTCCACCCGCACCGACACCGGCTGGGTCACCCGCTATGTCGGCCTTCCTGGCACCCAGGCACTGCAAGCGAACGGCCCACCGAACCAGGAACCCTTCATCGAACGACTCCCCGCTCCGGCGTGCTCACCGATCTCAGCATGGACCGGTTCATGGACTGGTCCAATCCAACTTACTGGTACCTCGCGGTTCCCAATACGGCAACCCTGGCTCCTACGCGCCATATCTCTGGAACTCCGAGGGCAGCTCCCTCGGGCGCCTGCCGACCGATCTCGCCGAAGTTCCCTGCCTAGGAGAACAAAGCGGGAACGAGCTATGCGGAGAAGAACGGGGAGAAAGGCTGGTCGGAGGAGTAAAACCGTCGCCCGAGTTCAACCACTACTTCTTTTCCTCGCACTCCGCTATACCGTTTGCCTCAGGAGAAGCACCCCTGCGATCGGCCCCCGGCTCCGCCTACGACGACGACCTGCAGACCGGCACCGTCTCGATCGTCTCCAAGACGCCCGCCGGAGCCCCCATCCAGGAAGGAGGCGGTGAATTCATCACCTTCCCCGGCGTCTCCACCGACGGCTCCCACATCCTCATGTCGACCGGGTACTCCTGCACCGAAACCTGTGATCCGAATTACGATTTCCAGGGAGTGGTTTACTACACTATCCACCACGTCAATGCCGAACGCCACCTCTTCATGCGGGTCGGCGGAGGACCGGCTGGAGTCACCTACGCGATCGCCCCTGGCCACGCCGTCCACTACGTCGGCATCAACGCCGCCGCGCACCAAGGTCTACTTCACCTCCGCCGCAAAGCTCACTCCCGAAGCCGAAGACATCATCCACCAACCTCTACATGTGGTCCGAACAGGGTCAACTGGAAGGCCACCCCCTCACCCTGATCTCCAAGCCCGACGGCTCCACCGGCACCGGCACGCCCGTTTGCCCCCACACGGAATGGACCACCGAATGCGGCGCCGTGCCCTACCTCACCGCCCCCTCGTTGTTCCTCCCCGACTCGGTCCTTCACGACGGCCCCGGCGGCAACGGCCTCTCCGACAACGCGATCGCCGCCGAAAATGGCGACATCTACTTCTACTCGCCCGCCCAGCTCGACGGCACCAAGGGTGTCCTCGGCGAGCAGAACCTCTACGACTACCGGGGCGGCCAGGTCCAGTACGTGACCACCTTCGACACCGGTCCGTTTTGCGAAACCTTCTATTCACTGCAGCCAGGGGCCGATGGTCAGGATCCAGGTCTCACCCGACGACACCCACATGGCCTTCCTCACCGCCAGCAAGATCACCTCCTACGAAAACGCCGGCTTCCTCGAGATGTACACCTACGACCCCGCCACCGGCAGGATCCACTGCGTCTCCTGCATCCCCGGCGGCGCTCCGCCCACCTCCAACGTCGAAGCCTCAGTCAACGGCCTCTTCATGACCGACGACGGCCGCGTCTTCTTCAGCACCGCCGACCCGCTCGTCCCCCAGGACACCGACGGCATCCGCGACGTCTACGAGTACGTCGAAGGACGTCCCCAGCTGATCTCCTCCGGGACCGGCTTCAAAGAAGAAGGCATCTTAGTCGGTGCTGCAGCAGGTGATACGAAACGAGACTGCCCAGGGCCGGTCTGATCGGCGTCAGCGCCAACGGCACCGACGTCTACTTCTCGACCTTCGACACCCTCGTCGCCGCGGACCACAACGGCAGCGCTCTGAAGTTCTACGACGCCCGCACCGGCGGCGGCTTCTCCGAACCGCCTGCACCCGCCCCCTGCGCCGCCGCCGAGGAGTGCGCCGGGCCGGGCAGCTCCCCGCCTCCCGCCCCCCAGAACGGCACTGGCGCCGACCTCGGCACCCTCGGCAACGTCACCCCCAGACTCCAGCGTCCACCACAAGGATAAGCACCACAAGAAGAAACATCACCGTAAGACAACCCGAAAGCGTCACGGGCACCGAGCGCGTGCCAATCGGAGGGTCGGCAGATGAGCTTGCTCCGTCGTCTCTCGATCGCACTCGCGCTGCTCGCCTCGGGCTCACTCGTCCTCACGGCCGTCCCTGCCTCGGCCGTCACGGTCCACGCCTTCGCCACCTCCTTCGGTGCCACCACCTCCACCCCCCCCAACCCCTACCCGCTCTCCAACCCTTCCGACGTCGCGCTCGACAGCTCCACCGGTCCCTCCGCCGGCGACGTCTACGTCACCGACCCTGCCAACCACCGGGTCGAGAAGTTCGACTCGGAAGGCAAATTCCTCCTCGCGATCGGCAAAGACGGTCAATAAAACCAAGTCGCCGACCGCTCTCGACCGGCGAGCAACGTCTGCACCGCCGAATCCCTCGGAATCACTGCCGGCCCGCGCCTCACCCTCCTGCTCCCGGCGGCTTCGAAAGCCCGGCCTTCCTCGCCGTCGACGGTTCCTCCGGTCCATCCGCCGGCGACGTCTACGTCGCCGACACCTCCGACAACCTCGTCTCCAAGTTCACCCCCGAAGGCGCCCTGATCGAAAGCTGGGGCACCCAGGGCCAGCTCGACGGCTTCAGCTCGATCGCCGGCATCGCCACCGACGCCTCGGGCAACCTCTTCGTCTATGACTCCGCAAAAACACAGCATGCTCGAGTTCGCCCCCACGGCGCTCCCGACCCCACCGTCACGATCGGCCGCGCCACCTCCCCGGTCGGCATCGCCGTCAACAGCGCCCACGACTTCTACAAGGTCTTCTCCAACCAGGCTCTGCTCGAGTTCAACTCCGCCGGCAAAGAAATCGGCGAACCGGACGCGGAAAATAACGTCAACGGCCTCGCCGTCGATCTCTCCACCAACGACCTCTACGTCGACCAGGGCGGCGGCTCGATCGCTCGCTTCGCCTCCAGCTGCGATCCCTCCAAAGGGCACTGCACCCCGACCGAAGCCTTCGGCGGCGAAGTCGAAGCCTTCGGCGGCGGCAAGCTGAACGGCGCCCAGGGCATCGCCGTCAGCGCCGCCTCCGCGACCGTCTACGTCGCCAACTCCGGTGCCGGGGACGTGGTCAGCTTCACCGAAGTCACCGTCCCCACCATCACCACCGGATCGGCCTCCAACATCATCACCGGCAAATCCCCCAGCGCCACGCTCGCCGGCAATGTCGATCCCGGCTGGCAACGGCGAAGTCACCGCCTGTCACTTCGAAGTTACGGCGAACGGACGATCTTCGGAGAAGGCAGACCAGAACCACTTTGCACTCACGAACGCACCGTACCCTGCACCCCGGCGACTCCCTACTCGGCCCGACCGACGTCAGCGCCGACCTCCCAGGACTTCTGAAGTCGGCACCACCTACCACTATCGCCTCGTCGCCTCCAACGCAAGCGACACGGGCTACGGCCAGGTCCGGACCTTCAGGGTTCCCGGCGTGCCGATCTCTCCTTTTCGTCCGAACCGTCGACGACCCAGGCGGGCGGCCATCCCGACATCACGACCAGCTTCGACTTCGCCAACCGCGAAGAGCTGGAACTTCCCCACTGAATGCTTCTGCCAGGACGCGCAGACCATCACCAACCATCTGCCGGCCGGGGTGATCGGAAACCCGCACGCCGTTCCCTACTGCACCCTTGCCCAGATCGGCACCACACCTGCCCACCCGATAGCCAGGTCGGCACCATCTGGACCCATCTTCCTCTCCGGGAACTTCTTCTCTCCCCTCTATAACGTCGAACCCGACCCCGATCAGGCGGGCTGCTCGGCTTCGAATTCCCCTTCACCGACTCGCCGGCGTTCATCGAAATCAGCGCCAGGACCGGCGGCGACTACGGCCTCGACGCGACGCTTTGCGAACGTCCCTCAGATCGTCCCACCCGAAGGAAGCGTAATCACCCTCTGGGGGGTCCCCGCCGACCCCAGCCACGACGCCTACCGCGTCTCCTTCGGAGCGATTGCGCACTTCTCCGAGGCCGAACCGCCCGAAGAAGTACAAGGAGGGGAGCTGCCGTGCGGTCGCGCCCGACTCCCTCCACCAGCCCCCGCATCCCCTTCCTCGACAACCCGACCGCCTGCCTCGGACCGCTCACCACCTCGCTTGAAATCCTCGCCTACGACACCGGCACCAGCGTCGCCACCGACTCCGCCTACCCGGCGACCGACCGGCTGCGACTCCCTCACCTTCAACCCCAGCCTCTCCGCCCAGCCGACCACCGCCGCCACCGACACCCCCTCCGGGCTCGAAGTCGACCTCAGCGTCCCCCAGGAGCGAGAGCCCCGAAGCCCCCTCTCCCTCCGAGATCCGCGCCGTCACGGTCAAGCTGCCCGAGGGCTTCTCGATCAACCCCGGCGCCGCCGACGGCAAGAGCGCCTGCACCGACGCCGAAGCCCGCCTCGGCACCCCCGAAGAAGCCCAGTGCCCCGAAACCTCCAAGGTCGGCACCGTCTCGCTCAACAGCTCCGCCCTGCCCGGCACCGATCCCCGGCTTCGTCTACCTCCTGCAACCCAAGCCCGGCGACCGCTACCGCATCCTCCTCTCCGCCAACGGCTTCGCCACCCACGTCAAGCTGGTCGGCTCCGTCACCCCCGAAGCCGGCACAGGTCAGCTCACCGCCTCCTTCCCCAACCTGCCCCAGAGCCCCTTCACCGACTTCAACATCCACTTCTTCGGCTCCGAACGCGGCCTCCTCGCCACCCCCACCCAGTGCGGCACATACGCCGTGCAGAGCACCTTCACCCCCTGGGACTCCGCCCTGCCCGAACAGACGCTCGACCCAGTTCTTCAACGTCACCTCGGGCCCGGGCGGCTCATCGTGCCCGGGCTCGACCCGACCCTTCAACCCGGGCCTTCAGGCCTCCTCGGTCGACAGCACCGCCGGCGCCCACAGCCCCTTCTCACTCGAACTCACCCGCTCAGACGGCGATCAGAACCTCAGCTCCCTCGAACGTCACCACCCCGCCCGGCTTCTCGGCGACCCTGAAGGGAATCCCCTACTGCCCCCAGGCATCGATCGAAGCCGCCGCAGGCCGAAAGCTACTCCGGCGCCGATCGAGCTCGCCAACCCGAGCTGCCCGGCGGCCAGCCAGGTCGGCGAATCGATCTCCGGCGCCGGCGCCGGCAACCACCCCGTCTACCTCCCCGGCAAGGTCTACCTCGCCGGCCCCTACAAGGGCGCTCCCTTGAGCCTCGTGATCATCACCCCGGCCGTCTCCGGCCCCTATGACCTCGGCAACGTCGTCGTCCGCGACAGCGCTTCACGTCAACCCCGAAACCGCCCAGATCACCGCCGTCTCAGACCCCCTGCCCCAGATCTTCGGCGGCATCCCCCTGCGCCTGCGCTCGGTCCGGGTCAACCTCAACCGCCCGAACTTCGCCCTCAACCCGACCAACTGCGATCCCTTCTCCGTCAACACCGAAGTCTTCGGCACCGAAGGCGCCCTCGCCAAGCCCTCCGCCCACTTCCAGGTCGCCAACTGCCGCATCCTCGGCTTTGCCCCCAAGCTCTCGATGCGCTTCACCGGCTCCACCAAGCGCGCCGGCACCCCCTCCCTGCACGCGATCCTCGCCTACCCGCCGGGCAGCGGCTACGCCAACACCGGCCGCGCCATCGTCACCCTGCCGCCCACCGAGATCGTCGACAACGCCCACATCAACAACCCCTGCACCCGGGTCCAGTCTTCGCCGAGGGCTCAACTCCCCGGCGAAAAGTGCCCGCCGGGCTCGGTCCTCGGCTTCGCCAAGGCCGAAACCCCGCTGCTCGAAAAGCCCCTCGAAGGCCCGGTCTACCTGCGCTCCGCCGGCCGGCCACAAGCTCCCCGACATCGTCGCCGCCCTCAACGGCCAGATCGACATCACCCTCGACGGCCACGTCGACACCGTCCACGGCGGCATCCGCACCAGCTTCGAAACCCTCCCCGACGCCCCCGTCTCCAACTTCACCCTCACCCTCGACGGCGGCAACAAGGGCCTCCTCGCAAAACAACACCAACCTCTGCTCCCACGCCCTGCACGTCACCGCCGACATAACCGGCCAGAACGGCAAGACCGCCAACCAGAACCCGGTCCTCGAAACCCCCTGCGGCAAGAAGCACAAGCGCGTGCGCCATGAACGCAGCAAGAAGCACCGAGCCAAGCATCACCGGAAAGGATCGGTGCGCTCTTGATGCGGCGCTGTACAGGAGATGGAGGTAGGCCCTCCGTGGTCGCCTTGCAGGAGGAGATCACAAACCACCCCGAGGTGCGGCGGTCAAGAGCCGTTCGTGCTGAGCGTCGTGGGAAAAGGCGCACCAACGAGTGCGTCAGGTATGACCCGATGAAGGCGAAGACGACTGAACCGCAGGAAACGTGTCGAAAGCTTTTAGACGACATCGAAACCAGGCTCGGCGCTTATGCCTGGGATGAGCCTGGGAGGCACCTGTCTACTGCCCAGGCGGTGTCCGGCATATATGCGGCGCCAGCGCGGGTCAGGCTCCTGTACGGAACATGGGAACCTGTCGTCTCGCGGGAGAGCCGGCTCATGGTCATCTGACCTCCGGCCGGCTCTCCCAGGGAAGGCCCCAAGCGGCAGAAACCGCAAGGGACCACATCCTGATGCGAGGCACAGGGGCGGACCGCCCGGTAGTAGTGACGAAGGCCCTGTAATGGGGCTGGAGCGAAGCGGGCGGGCCATCCAGGTGAAGTTGACGGTCAACCACGAAGTGTGTGGGAGGAGCCGATGACCGAGCCAAAGTCGAAGGTCAAGAAGTCGTTTTGCATCGACAAGAGGGTGGTCTGGGAGGCCTGGAAGCAAGTCAGGGCCAACCAGGGCGCTCCAGGTGTCGACGAGGAGTCGGTTGCGGAGTTCGAGAGGAACCTGGAAGGGAACCTCTACGTGATCTGGAACCGGATGTCCTCGGGTACCTACATGCCGCCGCCGGTGAAGGCGGTGCAGATACCGAAGAAGGATGGGCGAGGGTCAGAACCCTCGGCGTGCCCACCGTCGCCGACAGGGTCGCGCAGACGGTCGCCAAGCTGTACTTGGAGCCCGAGGTGGAGCCAGTGTTCCACCCCGACTCCTACGGCTACCGACCGAACCGCTCGGCGCTTGACGCGGTGGGGACATGCCGGGAGCGGTGTTGGAAGATAGGACTGGGTGATCTAGATTTGGACCTGAGCTCATTCTTCGACTCCGTCGACCACAAGCTCATCCTGAAAGCGGTAGCCGCCCACACCAAGGAGCGGTGGGTACTCCTCTACGTCGAGCGCTGGCTGAAGGCCCCGCTCGACAATGGGGACGGCAACCTGGAAGCGCGTGATCGTGGCACCCCGCAAGGGTCCGCGATCTCCCCGGTGCTCGCCAACATCTATCTGCACTACGCGTTCGATGCCTGGATGGCCAGGGAGTTCCCGGCCGTCCCCTTCGAGCGCTACGCAGACGATGCTGTCGTACACACCAAAAGTGAGCGCCAGGCACGGGTTGTGCTCGGCGAGATCGAGAAGCGGATGGCGGACTGTCACCTGGAGCTAAACCAGGAGAAGAGCCGCATCGTCTACTGCAAGGACTCGAATCGCAAAGGCTCTCACGAGCACGAGCGCTTCGACTTCCTCGGGTACACGTTTCGCCACCGACGAGCCCGCAACGGGCGGGGTGAGCTGTTCCGCAGCTTCTCCCCAGCAGTCAGTGACGAAGCCGCGAAAGCGATACGTCGAACGATCCGGACCTGGAGGATTCACCTATGGAGCGGGACGCCCCTTACGGACATCGCACGAGAGCAAAGCGCGATCGTGCGAGGCTGGATCAACTACTACGGGCATTTCTACCCGACCGAGTTGAAGCAGTCCCTCAAGCGCATCGACGAGTACCTGGTGCGCTGGGCGATGCGGAAGTACAAGCGACTCAAAGGCCGCCGCGAGCGGGCCTGGGAGTTCCTGGCGGACGTGTCCTCACGCGAGCCAGAGCTCTTTGCTCACTGGCGGTTGGTCCGACCCTACGACCGGATGGTGGGAGCCGTATGACGGGAGACTGTCACGTGCGGTTCTGCGAGAGCCGGGAGGCGCAATCCTCCCTGCCACTCACCAAGGGCAAGCGTCACAACGGCCGAGCCCCCCACCACAACCGCAAGGGCCGCTCGATGAGCTGCATCACTTCTTCTTTTGCAAATTTCCTACGACCTGCAGGCGACCTGTGGTCAAGCAGGTCAAGGACGCAGGAGGGTGGCAAGGGGAGCGCAAGCGATTCTGGCGTGGCGACGAACGTCGCCGCGAGCAGCAGGTCGCAGTACTGGTTCAGCGTGACCCGCAGACGCCCGACTGAGGACGCCGAGATGCGCCGTGCCACAGGTCGCCTCAGCGCCGTCGGCGTGGTGGCTGTCGTGCTGGGGATGCTCCTCCTCGTGGCACCCGCCCAGGCAGTCCCGATCTACCGCTTCTCCGCCCTCCCCTCCACCACCGAAGCCGGCGGTCATCCCGACGTCGCCTTTTCCTTCCAGATCGGCAACCGCCAGCAGAATCACAGCCCTTGTGCCTGCGATGACGCCAAAGACATCTCCGTTCACCTTCCCACGGGTCTGATCGGCAACCCCCACGCCACCCCGCAGTGCACCATCGCCGCATTCTCCTCCGAAGAATGCCCAGTCGACTCTCAGATCGGCGTCACCGAAATCAGGGTGAGTCTCCGTGGAGAACCCGACTGCGGCCCGCCGGAACAATGCGTCGCCCCATTTCTGGCTCCCGTCTACGTCCTCGTCCCACCTCCTGGAGACGCGGCCCTTCTCGGCAACATGACTGGTGCGTTCAACAGCCCCATCTTCAACATCCTCAGCGCCCGCACCGGCAGCGATTACGGTGTCGATTCGAGGTTTGAAAATCTCACTCACTTCTTTTCTCTGTTCAGCGCCAAAGAGGTGCTTTGGGGTGTCCCCTCCGACCCCGTCCACGACTACCTCAGATTTGCCTTCCACGAGTCGCCCCTGGGCGGGGGTATTTTCCCGCCAACCGATATTTGCACCGCCGACGGCGAACCGAGCACTTTCGACCCCGCCACGATGCTCACCTGGTGCCCGCAGCCGCTTCGACCACTTCGCGGTCGGTTCAGCGCCCGCAACTCGAGGGTTTGGTGGGCCCGGAGGCCTCGTCTCCTCCGATAGCCCCCGTACCCCTTTCTGGCAGAACCCGACCACCTGCGGCGACTCTTCCCTCGCCACCTCGCTCGACGTCCTCACCTACAGCGAAGAATTCACACACGCGGACTCCCCCTATCCTCCCACCACCGACTGCCCCCAGCTCACCTTCAACCCCAGCCTCTTCGCCCGCCCCACCACCGACCAGGCCGACTCTCCCTCGGGGATCGACGTCAACCTCGAAGCTCCCTCCTTCGAGAGCCCCGACGTCCCGTCGCCCTCCGAGATCCGCGCCACCAAGATCACCCTGCCCGAAGGCTTCACGATCAACCCCAGCGCAGCCAACGGCAAGAGCGCCTGCACCGACGCCGAGGCGAAGTTCGGCACCACCGAAGAAGCCCAGTGCCCGCAGTTCTCCAAGGTCGGCACCGTCGAAGTCCACTCGCCCGTCTACCCGGGCGTCCTCCCCGGAGGGATCTATATCGGCCAACCCCAGCCGGGCAACCGCTACCGCCTCCTCCTCACCTTCGACGGCTTCGGCATCCACGTCAAGCTGCCGGGCACCGTCCATCCCGATCCCAAGACCGGGCAGCTGATCGCCGAATTCACCGAACTGCCCCAGTCCCCCTTCGAAGACTTCGACCTGCACTTCTTCGGCTCCGAACGCGGTCTCCTCGCCACCCCGACCCAGTGCGGCACCTACCCGGTGACTACCGAATTCGAACCCTGGGACGGCGCCCTGCCCAACCAGGTCTCCACGCAGACCTTCAAGCTCGAACACGGCCCGAACGGCGGTCCCTGCCCCGATGGCCCCCGCCCCTTCGGCCCCGCCTTCAAGGCCGCCTCGGCCGCCAATACCGCTGGCGCCCACACCGCCTTCTCCCTCGACCTCACCCGCGAAGACGGCGAACAGGACCTGAAGGTCCTTGACGTCACCACCCCGCCCGGTTTCGCCGCCACCCTCAAGGGCGTCCCCTACTGCCCCGAGTCGGCGATCGCCGCCGCCTCGGCCCCCGGCTACTCCGGCCTCGCCGAGCAGTCCAGCCCCTCCTGCCCCGCCGCCAGCCTCATCGGCGAAGCGAGCGCCGGGGTGGGAGCGGCGACCATCCCTTCTACGCCCCCGGCAGGGTCTACCTCGCCGGCCCCTACAAAGGCGCTCCCCTCAGCCTCCTCGTCATCACCCCGGCCGTCTCGGGCCCCTATGACCTCGGCAACGTCGCGCTTCGCGCCGCCCTCCACGTCAACCCCGAAACCGCCCAGGTCACTGCGGAATCCGGCCCCCTGCCCGAAATCCTCGAAGGCATCCCCCTCCGCCTGCGCCAGATCCTCATAAACCTCAACCGCCCGGGCTTCGCCCTCAACCCCACCGACTGCAACCCCCTCGCCGTCACCGCCCAGGTCTTCGGCACAGAAGGCGCCATCTCCAACCCCTCCCAGCACTTCCAGGTAGCCAACTGCGCCTCCCTCAGCTTCAAGCCCACGCTCACCATGGGCTTCTCCGGCTCCACCGTGCGCGCCGGCAACCCCGCCGTCCACGCCGATATCTCCTACCCCAGCGGCGGCCCCTACGCCAACGTCTCCCGCGCCGTCGTCACCCTGCCGCCCACCGAGATCGTCGACAACGCCCACATCAACACCCCCTGCACCAAGGTCCAGTTCTTCGCCGGCAAGGTCCCCGGTGAAATGTGCCCGCCGGGCTCGGTCCTCGGCTTCGCCAAGGCGACGACCCCCCTCCTCGAAAAGCCCCTCGAAGGCCCCGTCTACCTGCGCACCGGCGGCGGCCACAAGCTCCCCGACATCGTCGCCGCCTTAAACGGCCAGATCGACATCGCCCTCGACGGCCACGTCGACCAGCTCAAGGGCGGCATCCGCACCACCTTTGAAACCGTCCCCGACGCCCCCGTCTCCAACTTCTCTCTCACCCTCGACGGCGGCCACAAGGGCCTCCTTCAGAACAACACAAATCTCTGCGCCCACCCCCTCCACGTCACCGCCGACATAACGGGTCAAAACGGCAAGACGGCCAACCAGAACCCGCTCCTCAGCACTCCCTGCCACAAGAAGCACCACAAGCGCGCCCACCTGGCCCGAGCTAGACGCGCCAACAAAGGAGGGGGTCGCTGATGCGCACCAAGTTCAATATCTTCCGCACCCTCTCGACCGCACTCCGCAGCCGGGAGTGGGGGAGAGGCGCGCTTTCTTCCCCATCCACCACAGCGGAGTCGCCGCTAGCCAGTCCCTCGACCGCCTCGCCCGTACTAGCGACGAAGTCGCGGCCGCGACGGTCCAAGGTTCCCCGCGCGCCTGAACGACACCCGATGGGAGCGGAAGCCCGCGAGGCGCAGCGAGGCGGCAGCGACCGAGCGAGATTTCCGGTCATCATCAGCGCGAGGGAGCGAAAGCCGAAGCACTCGTGGAGAGCAAGCAGTCGCAATCTGATTTTTCTGCGCAGTGAGCAAAGCCGAGCATTTGTGGGGCTGAGCACCCATCGGTTTATGTCTAAAAACCCGCGTTCAGCCGGACGCGATCACGATCTGATTTCTCGCGAGAAGCCGCATCGCGTTCGATGCGGCTTCGGTCTGGTTGAACGCCCCGCCGACCCCGCCCAAGGTGCGCCCACTCGCCCCCCCGCCCACGCCGATTTGCCACCCGCCGGAGCCGCCGCCCGCCCGAGTCGCCGAACCCCCGCCCGCAGAGGCTGGCTCAAAGCTCCGCGTATGTGGCTGGCGAGCGCCGGACCAAGCGGGGCAAGGACGCAGGGTGAAGCGCTTGGTGGTACCAAGGGCAAGCCCGAGGACGCCGCACCGCGCAGCGTCCGCCGCCGCCAGGCGCGTGCGGGGGGCTTTGAGCCAGCCTCTAAACACCACCTGAGGCGCCGAGTCGCCTTCAGCGCGGCCGGCGCCTTGGTTGCCGCCGCCTCCCTCGCGCTCGCTGCCACTCCTGCTTCGGCACTCAGCAAAAACACCTTCTCCACGTCTTTTTCCGGCGAAGGCGGCTACGCCGTCTCCAACCCCACCGCCGTCGCCGTCGATCCCTCCACCGGCGACGTCTACGTCGCCAATTCTCCCGTCAACGAACGCCAGGCCATCGCCGTCAAAGCCATCGGCGGCACCTTCACCCTCAGCTTCAAGGGTCAGACCACCGAACCGATCGCCTTCAACGCCCAGCCCGAACAGGGAGCGGGCTCCCTCGCCGCTGCGCTGGGCGCCCTCTCCACCGTCGGCGCCAAGAACGTCACCGTCACCGGCTCACCCGGCGCCTACACCGTCGAATTCCTCGGTTCCCTAGGCGCCGCCGCCCAGCCCCAGCTGACCGCCGACCCCTCACAGCTCACCGGCACTCACTCCGTCACCATCGCCACCAGCCGTCCCGCGATCGCCGGCGCCGATGTCGAGAAGTTCGACTCCTCGGGTCACTTCCTCCTCATGTTCGGCTCCGAAGTCAACGCCACCACCCACGGCGATCTCTGCACCGCCTCGGAAACCTGTCAGCCAGGCGCCCCGGGCACCGCCCCCGGTTCCTTCGCCGACCCCGAATACCTCGCCGTCGACAGCTCCCCCGGCGGCGAAGCTGACCTCTACGTCGGCGACCACGGCGCTGCCACCCCCGGCCAAACAGGATTGGTCTACGCGGAAGCCAGCGTCCAGAAGTTCGACCCCCAGGGCAACCTCCGTGCCTCCTGGGGCGAGGGCGGCCGCCTCGAAGGCGCCGATGGCTTCCACTTCTCCATCGGCGCCAGCGGCAATCAGAGCCTCGCCGGGCTAGCCGTCGACCCCTCCGGCAACCTCTTTGTCTTTGCCGAACGCCGCTTCTTCGAGTTCGCCCAGGGCGGCGGCGCGACAGCCGATTTCCCGCAGGCCCAAAGCATAGAACAATTTGACCGTCCCGAACTGTTCGGCTTCGCCCTTGACCCCGAAGACAACCTCTACTCGATCTCCTCCCACCGCCCCCCACCAACCGCCGTTTACAAAACGCCACCCCGGGGCGAAGCCGCCGAACGCGTCGCCTTCTCCCCGGCCCAGCAGATCGCCCTCGATTCCGCCACCCGCGACCTATACGCCCTCACCTCGAACTCCGTCGAACACTTCTCTGCCTTCTGTATCAGCGCCGAACAATGCAAAACACCGGTTGACACCTTCGGCGCCGGCCACCTCAACGAACCGCGCGGACTCGCCGTCGACCCCGCCACCGGCGCGGTCTACGTCGCCGACACCGGCGATCGCAGCGTCGCCGTCTTCACCGCCGTCCCCTACCTCCCCGACGCCACCGCCACCGCCACCCCCCTCACCCCTACCACTGAGGGCCTCGCCGGCACCGCCGATCCCGCCGGTGCCCCCAAAGTCACCAGTTGCAGCTTCCAGTATGGCGCCGATGCGGGCACCTACAACCTCGGCTCAGTTGCCTGCAACCCCGCCCCTCCGCTCACCACCAAGACGAACGTCGCCGCCGCGTCTCCCCTCGAAGGCCTCCAGCCCGGCACCACCTACCACTACCGCCTCCTGCTCGAAGACGAAAACGGCCCCAGCTCCAGCTATGACCAGGCCTTCACCACCCTCCCCGCAGCGCCCCAGATCGGCGCCGAGTCGGTCTCCCAGGTCCACGCCGACGCCGCGCTCCTCCACACCCAGATCAACCCTGGCGGCGGCGAAGCCGCCTACCACACCTCCTACGATTTCGAATACGTCACCCAGGAACAATTCGAAGAAACGAAAAGGCAAGAAGGATTCGCAGGCGCCGAAAAGAGCCCCCGCCTCGACCCGGCTCCGCCAGGACCCCCCAGAGCGTTACGGTGCAACTCAGCGCGCTCACGCCCGGCACCACCTACCACTACCGGGTGCTCGCCGAAAACGCCACCGAAACGGTCAACAGGTGCCGACCGCACCTTCACCACCCTCCCCTTCAGCCAATCCACCGAACCCTGCCCCAACGCCCACGTCCGCCAGCAGACCGGCGCCGCCGGGCTCCTCGACTGCCGCGCCTACGAGCTCGTCTCCGCCGCCAACACCGGCGGCTATGACGTCGAGTCTGACCTGATCCCCGGCCAGGCCCCCTTCGCCGGCTACCCCGAAGCGCAAGGCCGCGTCCTCTACGGCGTCCACGACGGCGGCATCCCCGGCACGGGCGACCCCACCAACCGCGGCGTCGACCCCTACCTCGCCACCCGCGGCCCAGGCGGCTGGATCGACCGAATACGTCGGCATCCCCTCCAACGCCACCCCCTCGACCGCTCCCTTCGCCTCGACCCTGCGCCGAAGCCGACGCCGGCCTCGGCACCTTCGCCTTCGGCGGCCCCGAACTCTGCTCGCCCTGCTTCGCCGACGGCTCCACCGGGCAGCCGCTCCGCCTCCCTGACGGGAACTCGTCCAGGGCATGGCGGGCTCCGAAGATCCCGGTCCCTCCGCCAAATCCGACGGCTTCGTCGCCAAGCGCCTCTCCGCCGACGGCACCCACCTCGTCTTCGGCTCCACCTCCAAGTTCGAGCCCGACGCAAACGAAGGCGCCGAACTGGCGATCTATGACCGCAACCTGACCACCGGTGAAACCCACGTCGTCTCCAAGACGCCGCACGGAGCCAGCACCGCTGAAAGAAGAACGCGCCACAGACGGAATCGGCGAGCTCGACATCTCCAAGGACGGCTCCCACATCCTCATCGGCCAGCTCGTCGAAGAAAAGCGGGCGCCAAGTACTGGCACCTCTACATGAACGTCGGCGATTCGGGCGAAACGACCGAAGTCACACCCGGCGCCACCGAAGGCGTCCTCTTCGACGGCATGACCGCCGACGGCTCCAAGGTCTTCTTCTCCTCCACCGAGCACCTCACCCACGAAGACGAAGCCCACACCGGCGCCGACATCTTCATGTGGGAAGAAGGCCACCCGCTCACCCTCATCTCCAAGGGCACCGAAGGCAACGCCGCCTCCTGCGACCCCGCCGCCAACACCGCCCACGCACACTGGAACACGACCGGTCCCGAAGAGAACTGCGGCGCCGTCGCGGTCGGCGGCGGCGGTGGAGTCGCCTCCGGTGACGGCACGATCTACTTCCTCTCCCCGAGCCTCCTCGCCGGCACAGAAGAACCGCAAGACGGCGTCCGCAACGCCCCCAACCTCTACCTCGCCCGCCCCGGCCAGCCCCCGCGTTTCGTCGCCACCCTCGAGTCGACCCTGAACGCCCCGCTGCCGCCCAAAGTCCATCCGTTCCTGCGCTCCTTCGGCAACTTCGAAAACCCGACCGGCGTCGCCATCTCCGAAGCTCCGGCCGAAGCAGGGGACTCCTACGTCCTCGACGACACCCGCTTCTTCGGCGGCTCCGTCGAGAAGTTCGACCCATCGGGCAACCCGGTGGCGGGCTTCGGCAAGAACGGCAGGATCGAAGGCCAGAGCGCCAGGGGCACCGGCACCCTTCAAAAAGGCTCGACCACGATCGAATCGGTGAGCGCCACCACCGGGGCCTTCGCCGCCGGCCAGGAAATATCCGCCGCCGGCCTCCCCGAAGGGACCACGATAGAAACGTTCAATTCCGGCTCCCTGCAAGTCTCCCAGCCCGCGACCAAAACCTCCGCTTCGGTCTCGCTCACCGCGAAGAAGCCCTTCTTCGAGTATGGCCCCCCGGGCCAGGCCGTGCCGACCACGATTGCGGTCGACAACTCCCCCGGCGGCGAAGGTGACCTCTACGTCCCCGACCTGATTCATCGATGTGGTCGACAAGTTCACCCCGTCGGGCGAATTCATCTCCCAGATCGAAGTCACCGATCCGTCGCGGCCGCCGTCGACCAGGCCAACGGAGATGTCTATGTCGCCACGGATTCTTCGGCGCCGGGTTGTCAGGTCTATGACTCCGAAGGCAACCCGATCACCAGCGCGACCGGCACCGGCAACCTCGAAAGCGCCTCGAAAATCGTCAAAGGCCTCCATACCTCCACCGGCGTCTTCGCCGCCGGCCAGACGATCTCCGGCCAGGGCATCGAATCCGCCACCACCATCGCCAAAATCCTCAGCGGTACCGAACTCGAACTCTCCGCCCCAGCTACCGAAACATCCCTCGGCGCACCACTCAGCGTTTTCGCGAGCTTCGCGACGCCCACATCCCGACCGGCCTCGCCGTCGATAAGCACGGCAACGTCTACGTCGTCGACGGCGGTGGCATCCGACGTGCGAGAGGCACGACCGAAGTCTACGAACCCTCCAGCACCGAACCCCTCGAATACAACCACTCCCCTAAACAGTTCGACCCCGTCCCGTCATTCGGCGTCGCCGTCGACCCCGAAAACGACGTCTACGTCGACGAAGGCAACCAGGTCACCGAGTTCGACTCCTCCGCCCACCCGATCGGCGCCCCGCTCGGCACCGGGCTCCTCAAAGAACGGCCCCACCTAGAACCGCCCACCGCCTCGATCGGCCTCGGCGCGAGCTCCACCAGCCTCATCGTCTCCAATCCCGGCGCCGGGCCCGACGAAAACGGCGATGTCGCCGCCTTCCGTTCGGTCTACCCCCCTAGCCCCCAGACCGACAACCCTGCTCGTCGTTGACAGCGTCAGCTCCCCCGAAGCCCGCCACACCGCCGACTTCCAGATCACCCCCTCCGGCGACTACGCCGTCTTCTCCTCGACCTTCGCCCTGGCGGGCAACGGCGAAGAAACCGCCGGCTCATACCGAGGTCTACCGCTACGACGCCCCTGCCGAAAAGCTCGCCTGCGTCTCCTGCAATCCCACCGGCGAACCCTCCGCCGGCGACGCCAGCCTCGCCTCCAACGGGCTCAGCCTCACCGACGAAGGCCGCGTCTTCTTCAACTCCACCGACCGCCTCGCCGTCGCCGACACCGACGAACGCCAGGACGTATATGAGTGGGAGCCTCTGGGCGCCGGCAACTGCGGAAAATCCAGCCCCAGCTTCTACAAGGCCACCGGCGCCTGTCTCGCCCTCGTCTCCGCCGGCACCTCCACCTTCGATTCCGGTCTGCTCGGCGCCGACGCCAACGGCACCGACGTCTACTTCTTCACCCGCGACAGCCTTGCCCCCCAGGATAAAAACGGCCCCACCATGAAGATCTACGACGCCCGCGAAGGCGGCGGCTTCCCCTACGAATTCCCCCCGTCCCCTGCAAGGCCTCCGACGAGTGCCACGGCGCCTCCAGCCCCGCCCCCCCGCCGCTCGAAGTGGGCAGCGAATCCGGCACCCCCCACCAAACCGAACCGGAACCCAAGAACTGCAAGAAGGGCTTCGTCCTAAAGCACGGCAAGTGCGTAAAGAAGCCCAAGCACCACCACAAACATCACAAGCGAGCCAACCACAAGCGCGGAGGTAAAAAGTGAAATCTCTCCGCAAAACCTTGCGCGCAGACAACGTCTTTCCGCACTCTCATTACCTTCGCTTTTCCTCAGCCTCAATTTCCGTAGGTGGGGAGGGGCAGTCCCGAGTTGACAGGTGCGTATCCGACGTGATCCGCGCCAAGCGGGGCAAGGACGCAGGGAGCGCCGACATAGCATCGCGCTATTCGGGCGACTGAGGACGCCGCACCGCGCAGCTCTGTTGTAGGCACGTCTGCAAGACGTGCCTACAAGCGCGGGCTCGTCGGATGCGTGGCTGTCTGCTTGGGGATGCTCCTCGCCGCCACTCCGGCTTTTGCCGAAGAGAACATAACTTCCTTCCACACCACCCTCCTCGAAACAAGCGCCTTCGGCGAAGCCGGCACAGTCTTTGTCGGCACCGTCCAGGGCACGCCGATCGGCGAAAGCTTCACGATTGAAACGCAAGGCGGTGCCACCGACACGATCGACGTCTTCCCTTCGACGACATTCAGCAAAACCGGCTATGGGCGGGTGGGGTTGGGCAGTGTCTCAAGCGGCGCTCAGGTCGAGGTCTTCGGCACCCTCTCCGGCTCGGGGACGGTCGCTGCTGCGAATGTCTTGATCGAACCGCAAGGTCTGGGACCTCCCAGCCTCGAATTCGCCGCCGAGGGCGTCGTCCAGGGCGCGCCGAGCGGCGAAAGCTTCACGATCGAAACCCGCGGTGGGTCTACCGACACGGTCAAAGTCTCCTCCTCGACCACCTACACCAGGGCCAGGCCCGTGCCCGGCGAAGAATCTAGCCCGCCCCGACCCTCGGCGACGTCGCCCCCGGCGACTACGTCGGGGTCTCCGGGACCCTCTCCGGCAATGCCGCGACCGCGACCCACCTCGTCATCTCCACCCCCCAGGCCGGCGCTCACCCCGACCTCGATCACCTCCTTCAGCCTCGCAAGCGCCCGGCGCCCCCGAAGCCGCCCAGAACGTCATCTTCAACGCCCCCACCGGCGTCTTCGGCAACCCCCGCGCGATCACCCAGTGCGCCCCCGCCGACTTCGCCCTCGACCAGTGCCCCCCCAACTCCCAGGCCGGCCTGATCACGATCCGCGCCGACTACAAGGGCAACCCCGACTACCTGCTCGGCACCGCCCCGATCTTCTCGATCGTCCCCAGCCCGAAGAAACCGCCCGCTTCGCCTTCATCGTCCCCGTCCTCGACATCCCGATCTCGATCCCCGTCCATGTCCGCACCACCTCCGACTACGGCCTCCGCTTCACCGTCTCAGACATCACCCAGCTCACCCCTCTGGCCTCCGCCAAGCTGACCTTCTGGGGCTTCCCCGCCGAAGAAGCCCACGACGCCGAACGCTTCCCCAAAGGCGAAGACCAGGCGAACCGACCGGCTGTCCCGAAGAAGAAGGCACCGCCTGCATCAAAGACCTCACCCGCTCCAGCATCCTGCCCCAGCCCCTGATCGACAACCCGACCACCTGCACCGGGCAGAGGCTGACCTCCACCCTCGAAGTCGAGACCTACGCCGACCCCACAAACCATCCCCGCTACCAAAGCCACCTACCCCCCGATCGAAGGCTGCGAAAACGAGGTCTTCAAACCGGTCCTCCAGGCCTCCCCGACCACCGAATCAGACCGACTCCGCCTCGGGGCTGAACCTCGACCTCCACTCGCCCCAGTTCCTCACCAAGGCCGCCGAGCCCTCCGAGATCAAGGCCGCCACCGTCACCCTGCCCGAAGGCTTCACGATCAACCCCGACGCCGCCGACGGCCAGACCGAATGCAGGGAAGCCGAAGCCAACTTCAACTCAGAGGGCCCGGCCAACTGCCCCGACACCTCCAAGATCGGCACCTTCTCGATCGGCACCCCGGCCCTGCCCGAACGCCTCGAAGGCTCCGTCTACCTCGGCGAACCCAAGCCCGGCGACCAGTACCGCCTCTTCATGATGGCCTCGGGCTTCGGCATCAACGCCAAGATCGTCGGCTCGGTCAGGCCCGACCCGAATACGGGCCGCCTCACAGCCGTTTTCCCCGAACTCCCCCAGGCCCCCTTCGAAGACTTCCAGCTGCACCTCTTCTCCGGCGAACGCGCCCTGATGGCGACCCCCACCACCTGCACCATCTACACCGTCAAGGCCGAGTTCTACCCCTGGAACACGACCCAGGCCGAACAGGAATCGAGCCAGATCTTCGGCCTCGAATCCGGCCCCCACGGGACCGAATGCCCGGGCCAGATCCGCCCCTTCGCCCCGAGCCTGGAAGCCGGCACCTCCAACGCCACCGCCGGCGCCTTCAGCTCCTTCAGCTTGAAGCTGGGCCGCGAAGACGGCGACCAGGACCTCGCCCACCTCAACTTCACCATGCCCCCGGGCCTGACCGCCAACCTGCACGGCGTCACCTACTGCCCCGACGCCGCGATCGCCCAGGCCGCGAACACCCCGGGGCGCACCGAGCAGGCCGACCCGAGCTGCCCGGCCTCCTCTGCAATCGGCACCTCAAACGTAGCCGCCGGCCCCGGCTCCCACCCCTTCCACGCCACCGGCAAGCTCTACCTCGCCGGCCCCTTCCAGGGCGCGCCGCTTCAGTCTCGTCGTCAGTCACCCCCGCCCTCGCGGGCCCCTATGACTACGGCACCGTCGTAGTCCGCGTCGCCCTCCACATCGATCCCGCAGACGCCCACGTCACCGCCGACTCCCAGGCCGTGCCCGAGATCATCGGCGGCATCCCGCTGCGCATCCGCTCGATCCAGGTCAACATCAACCGCCCTAACTTCATGATCAACCCGACCAACTGCTCCGAATTCCACACCGTCTCCGAAGGAGTAGGCGATCAGGGCACCGGAGTCGCCTTCTCCTCCCCCTTCATCGCCGTCAACTGCGCCACCCTGCCCTTCGCCCCCAAGATGTCGATCGCCCAGCTCGGCGGCCACAAGTTCACCTACCGCGCCAAGGACCCCAGCCTTGAGTTCGACCTCAATACCCAAGAAGGTGACGCCAACATCAAATCGGTCACCGTCACCCTGCCCAAGGCCTTCGAGATCGACCAGCGCCACCTCGGCAACCTCTGCTCCCGCTCAGAACTCGGCCTCGACCAGTGCGCCGGGCGCCAGCCGATCGGCACCGTGAACGACGAAACCCCGCTGCTCGAAAAGCCCCTCGCAAGGCCTCGCCTACGCGGTCACGGGCTCGGCGGAGGTATCCTGCCCCACGTCGTCTTCATCCTCGGCGGCCAGGTGACGGTGATGCCCGAGGGCGAATCGATCGACGGTCCACGGCGGGGCTGAAGACCGTGATCCCGGTCGTCCCCGACGTCCCGATCGGCCACTTCCGCCTCACCCTCTTCGGCGGCTCGCAGGGCTACCTCCAAACACCCGAAAGCCTCTGCGCCGCCCCGCACGGTCACCACCGTCGCAGTCAACGCCCAAAACGGCAAGACGGTCACCCAGCACGTCAAGACCAAGACTGCCTGCAAGGCCAAGCATCACAAGCGCCACACGAAGAGCCATCGAGGGCGTCACCGATGACAAGGCCCAGTTTGAGTTTGGTCAGCCGCAACAAGCCCAAGACGCTGGCACAGCGCCACCGCCGAGCACTCGGAGTGCGCGGCAAAGCGGACGCGAAGCGGAGCATTTGCCGCGTTTATTCAAAACCCGCGTTCAGCCCGACGCGATCACGACCTTGTTTCTCGCGAGAAGCTGCATCGCAAAGCGATGCCGCTTCGGTCGGGCTGAACGCCCTGCCGACCACGCCAAAGGTGCGCCCAATCGCCCCGCTGACCACGCTGAGTTGCCACAAGCCTAAGACCAAGGAGCAGAGATGAAGCGCAAGCTGAAAGACAAACTGACCTTCGCCAACGTGATGGCATGCGTGGCGGTGTTCATCGCCCTCACCGGCAGCGCCTACGCCGCATTCCGGGTCCCCCCCAACAGCGTAGGCTCGCGGCAGCTGAAGGCCAAAGCGGTGACCGGCGGCAAGATCGCCAACGAAGCGGTCTCGGGCGGCAAGATCGAAGCCGAATCGATCACCGGCGCCAACATCAAGATGTCGGCGCTCGGCACGGTCCCGATGGCCGCCAACGCAGCCAACGCCGCCAACGCGAACGCGGTGGGCGGCCACTCCGCCTCCTGCCCGTTGAACACCACCCTGATCCGCGGCCTCTGCTTCGACACCCACTCCAACCCGGTCGCCCACAGCGTCGAAGAAGCCGCCGAAGCCTGCGCCCCAAGGGCGGCTGGCTGCCCACCCCGCTGCAGCTCTACGCGACCAAGAGCGTCCTCAACCTCGGCACCAACGTCGGTCCCGCCCAGCACCAGTTCACCGACGCCCTCTACGGCACGGTCGGCTCGGGCAGCCTCGAAAAGACGGTGGTGCTCGACGGGGTCGGGCCCCCCGAGGAATACGACGCCAACGGCGAATCGGCCTACTACTGCGTCTACCCGCTGGTGCGTTGATGATCGCTTCCCAAGCGACGTGTGACTTGGGAGATGCCTTGCCAAGTAGATCAAGGACTCAGATTGAGCAGGGCCCGAAGCCCGATCCCGCCAGATTGGGGGCGTTCAGGACCGGGGTATCGTGGCACAGAGTAGGGAGGAGGGTGAGGCGATGATCAAGCCGCAGATCAAGCAGCCGGTCGCTTTTCCCGTTGGGAGCAAGGTAGACCTCACCCTCGGTTCCAAGCCCAAGAAGAAGCATGGAGCCCACTCGTGAACCTTCGCCAACCGCGCCGCACTACCGCAGCATTGTCGTCTACACGCGGCCTCAGCGTCGCCAGCGTGGTGGCTGTCCTGCTGGGGCTGCTCCTCCTCGCCGCCCCGGCCTTCGCCGTCACCTCCACCCGCAACTTCGACACCCAGATCACCGGCTCGGTACCTCCGAATGCCCCGGTGCAGGGACCCTTCCGGGAAGAAAGTAACCACGCATTGGCAGTTGACCCAGCCGGCAACCTCTGGTCCATCGACGTAGCAAGACAGGAAACCGCCGACGCCGGCACTATCTCCGAGTACGACTCTTCCGGTGGCTACCTCTCCGAGATAGCCACCGACCGCGCTGGAGTCCCCGGCATCTTCGTCGGTTCTAGCGGCGGCATCGCTGTCGACAATTCGTCCGGCGACCTCTACGTAAGCCTCGGGTCACTCCGTTCCACGGGCGAGGGCACCATTGAGGTTTTCAACCCCACCAATGGCCACCTCCTCGCCGAATATCCCAGCAGCAGCGGAGGCCCCGTCATCGCCGTCGACAACTCCGGCGGCTCCGGCGCTCCCGGCGAAGGCCAGCAGGGCCGCTACTACACGTCCGGCGAACTGGGTCAGATCGAGGCCTTCGAAGCCAACGGCGACGAACACGATTTCGAAGCCCACGAGCCATATATCCACGGCAACGAGATCACCGGTACCGCCGCACCTGCCGACGCATGTGTCAACAACTCCGGCTACTCCGGTATCCTCTCCGTCGGACCCCAGGGCGAAATCTACGTCCACGCCAACAGGGGAGGCGGTGTCTGCGAGTTCAGGCCCAGCGGCGAATTCGTCCGTGAAATCTCCGCCGAAGGCTTCGGCGGAGATTTCTACATCGGAGGGTTGGCCGTCGACCCCACTAACGGCCACCTCCTCGTCGGCAACCGACTGGGAGCCCTCTACGAATTCGACTCGTCTGGCAACTTCCTCGGCCAGGTGTCCCTCCCCGAAGCTTTTGGCGGCCTCTTGGGGCAAGGTATTGCGTTCAACTCCGCAGACTACCTCTACGTAGCCGGAGCATCCGCAACCGGCTATCTGGTCGACGTCTTCCTCCCCCCCGGCCTCGGCCCCCTCCCCGAAGCCACCGCCGAAGCGGCCACCGAAGTCCATCGCACCACCGCCACCCTCCACGCCACGGCCGCCTTGGGCGGCGGCGCCAAGATCACCAAGTGCCGCTTCGAATACCTCCCCGCCGCCAACTACCAGCCCTGGGCCGACGAAGCCCCCCGCTACTCCGCCGGCCACAACTCCGGCACCGCCCCCTGCCTGAACGAAGAAGGCCACGAAGTCGGCACCGAATCCAACCCGATCGAAGCCGAAACCAAAATCCACGCCGACGCCCACGTCCTCGCCGGCACGGCCTCCCACTACCGCGTCTCCCTCGCCAACGCCGGGCCCCCCACGCCTCCCCGCTACGGCGCCGACGAGAATTCGAAACCGTACCCGCGGTCACCGATCTCCAAACCACCGGGCCGGCCACCGCGATAACCAACGAAGCCGCCACCCTGCACGGCTCCTTCACCGGCGAAGAAGAACTCGAAACCGAATACTTCTTCGAATACGGCACCTCCGACCAGTTCGGCCAGAAGACCCCCCTCGGCTCCCTCCCCGGCACCGCCCACGGCGCCGGCACCCAGACCGAGAGCCCCAGCCTCACCTTCAAAGGCTTCGAACCCGGCACCACCTACCACTACCGCATCGTCGCCGAAAACAAATACGGCACCACCACCGCCTCAAACGAAGAGACCTTCACCACCGACCAGTCCCCCACCATCGAAGCCTTCTCCACCTCCCACCTCACCGCCACCTCCGCCGACCTCGAAGCCAAGATCAACCCCCAGGTCCTCCCCTCCCAGCAGGCGGCCGAATGCAGCTTCGAATACGGCCCGACCACCTCCTACGGGACCGTCGCGCCGTGCCCCGAACCGCTCGAAGGGACCAGCCCCCGCTCGGTCAAGGTCGAAGTCGCCGGCCTGCAGTCCGGCGCCACCTATCACTTCCGCGTCATCGCCAAAAACGAATGGGGCACCAGGGCCTCCGAAGATGAGAGCTTCGAATTCTTCCCTCCCGCCTGCCCCAACTCCGCCGTGCGCCAGCAGACCGGCTCCGCCTATCTCCCCGACTGCCGCGCCTATGAGCTCGTCTCTCCCGGCAACGCCGGCGGCACCCAGCTCTTCTCCGGCGGGCCCAACACCGCCGCCGCCACCGACCCCTCCCGCTTCTCCTTCACCGGCCTCTATGGCTCCGTCCCCGGCACCGACACCATCGACACCGCCGGCGACCTCTACGTCTCCACCCGCACCGACACCGGCTGGGCCACCCGCTACGTCGGCCTTCCCGGCAGCCAGGCAGGTTGCATGGGCGGGCCGCCCGACGCGCCCCGCTCCCACGTCGTCGCCATAAGCCCGCCCTACCTCACCGACTCCGTGCTCACCGATCCCTCGATGAGCAGGTTCCTCCTCTGGCTCGACGGCACGCCCGAGGATTGCTTCATCGGCAACGGCGACGCCAACTGGGAACTGGCCTCGCCCTCCAACGCCCCCTACATGTTCAACGCCGACGGCACCCTCGCCCAGCGCCTGCCGACCGACTTTCCCGGCCAATCCGGCGCCGTCGAAGCGGCGCTCAAGTGCCCGTATTCCTCCGAAGAAGATCGCACCCCGCCCTGCACCAGCGAAGTCGCCGCCTCTGCCGACCTCAGCCACTTCGTCTTCTCCTCCAACACGACCTCCTTCTCCGAGCCCCCCGAACCGGCGGGCCTCACCAAAGCCCCCGGCTCCGCCTACGACAACGACATCGCCGCCGGCACCGTCAAGTTGATCTCGCTGACAAACGAACGGCGAAAACATCCCCCAGGACCCCGTCTTCGCCAAAACTCCTCCCCAGACCAACAACGTTGGCGGCAGAATAGAAGTGCCCGGCGGCGAAGAAGAGTTCCTCCGCTTCCCCGCCGTCTCCACCGACGGCTCCCACGTCCTCATCTCCACCGCCACCGCCGGCACCGACATCTGCAACAACGGCGGTGAAATCCGCTTCGGGATATGCCCCCGCTTCACCGCCACCCCCGTCCACCTCTACATGAGCGTCAACGACCTGCTCCACTATGACGTCTCCGAAAATCGCCTCACCCACGAAAACGCCGCCGTCCACTTCGCCGGCATGACCCCCGACGGCTCCAAGGTCTTCTTCACCTCCGAAGAACACCTCACCGCAGAAGACCCCGGACACGGCGGCGCCGCCCTCTACATGTGGTCAGAAAACGGCGGGAATCCGACGCTCACCCTGATCTCCAAGGGCGAAAGCGAAGCACCGGGCGCCCCCGGCAACACCGCTGAATGCCACCCCGCCATCCGCAAGCAGTTCGCGCCGGTCGATGAGGGTGGCGCTCACTTCGAAGGAGAAGTCCCCTGGACCAACAGCTGCGGCGCGGTGCCGATCTCGACCTACTACTACTCCGTCTTGACCGGCGGCGCCGGCGGCAACGGCGTCTCTGACTCCTCGATCTCCGCCAACGGCGACATCTACTTCTACTCCCCCGAGCAACTCGAAGGCGGCAAGGGCGTCCCCGGGCAGCAGAACCTCTATGACTACCGCGGCGGCAGGGCCCGCTACGTCACCACGCTCAAGCCCGAAAGCAAGTGCACCAAGACCAACCGCGAGGGCGAAGACACGATCTGCACCCCCGAACCGGTGCTCCGCATCGACGTCAGCCCCACCGACAGCCACATGGCCTTCGTCACCGGCTCCCGGCTCACCTCCTACGACAACGCCGGCCATCTTGAGATGTACTCCTACACCCCTGCCAGCGGTAACCTCGTCTGCGATTCCTGCAACCCCGACGGCCGCCCGGCCACCGCCGACGTCGGGGCCAGCCAGGACGGCCTCTTCATGACCGACGATGGCCGCGCCTTCTTCTCAACCACCGAATCGCTCGTCCCCCGCGACACAAACGTTGGCCCCGACGTCTATGAGTTCGTCGACGGTCGCCCCCAGCTGATCACCCCCGGCACCGGCACCAGCTCGGCGAACTCCGCCCTCTTCAGCCTTGCCGCCTCCACCCAGCTGCCCGGCCTGGTCGGCGTCAGCGCCAACGGCACCGATGTCTACTTCTCCACCTTCGACATCCTCACCTCCGAAGACCACAACGGCAACTTCTTCAAGTTCTATGACGCCCGCACCGACGGCGGCTTCCCCCAGGCCCCGCCGGCCCCCCCCTGCGCCGCCGCCGAAGAATGCCACGGCCCCGGCGCCGAAGCCCCCCAGCCCACCCTCCAGGGCACCGCCGCCAGCCTCTCCGGGGGGAATGCCGGGCCGGAATCTCACAAGCACCACGGCAAGAAACATCGCAAGAAGGCGAAGAAGAAGCGCCACCACCGCCGAGCCGACGCAAACCGGGGTGGTGGAAAGTGAGCCACACGTCCCCCATGATCTGCTTGGCTCGGCACGCCCCCAATCACACTGATCAAGCCGCAGATCAAGCAGCCGGTCGTTTTTCCCGTTGGGAGCAAGGTAGACCTCACCCTCGGCTCCAAGCCCAAGCACTAGGAGCCCACCGGTGAGCCTTCGCCGATTCCGCTCGTCCCTTAACCCCTCCAATTTCTTTTTGGACGAGGGGGGCATCCCTGGAGCGAAGGGTGCTGCGCTGGCGTGCGTCGGACCAAGCGCCTGCGCTGTCAAGGGCGGCTGTCTGCCCACCCCGATGGAGCTCTGCTCGGCCAAGGGCCTGCTTAACCTCGGCACCAACGTAGGCGCCGCCCAGCACCAGTTCACCGACGCCCTCTACGGCACAGTCGGCAAAAGCAGCCTCGAAAAGACGGTTGTGGTCGACGGGGTCGGGCCCCCGAGGAATACGACGCCACGGCGAATCGGCCTACTTCTGTGTCTACCCCCTGGTGCGATAGGGGCACACGGGACTAGGGAGATGTCTCGAGCGATGGAATCGACCTTGGAGACTGGCCTTCGGCAGCAGCCGCCCGCCCGCCGCGCCCTGATGCCCCTGCCGCCGCAACGACCCTCTGCGGTGCTGCGCCCGCCGTCCGTCACCAAAGCTGCGCCCGTCTCCTCCCTGGCCGACGGTGCAAACGGAACCCCTCCCTGTCGGGTTCCTAGGGCCAATCCCGTTAGGGGGCGTGTCCCTGGGATGGTTCAGGACCAAGCGGGGCGGCCCCGGCGCGGATTCCGCATGTTGGCGCCATGTGGGATTCGCGACGGGGGCGAATCCGCACCGGTCCTGGGCTCTGAGATTGGCGCCTACCCAGGAACCACCACCCCCGCTTCGTCCCTCGTAGGGAGTGAGGGAGACGCCACCACCCCGCCCGGAGTCCCCGCATGACCTGCCGCTCCGCTTCGTCCCGCCGCACTGCGTTCGCCCTCGCCGGCCTCTGCACCGCTGCGTGCGTCCTCCTCACCGCCCCCACCGCCCTCGCCCGCACCTACCAATCCCAAATCACCGAAGCGCACGGCGCCCCCTTCTCCAGCCCCCAGGGCCTCGCCGTCGATGGCTCCAACAACCTCTGGGTCGCCGATCCCGGCCGGTCCCTCACCGACAAGTTCGAACCCTCCGGCGCCTTCCTCCTCCAGAGCAGCGGCAACGGTCACCTCAGCGGCTACGCCGAAAGCATTGCCTACTCCGATGCCTCCGAACACCTCTACGTAGCCGACTCAAGCGCTGACGACCTTTGGGTCCTGAACTCCGACGGCACCTATAACTCCGACATCAAGGGCCCCTGGGGCACCGGCTGCTGCTACGTCAGAACCGCAGCTGACAACTCCTCAGGCGAAGCAGGCGGCGACGTCTATGTCTCCGGCGAAGGCAACTCGGTCTACCGCATCGACAGCGAAGGTCACCCTGCTCCCTTCAAGGAATCCGGCAACCCCTCCGATCCCTACGTCGAAGGCGCCAAGCTCACCGGCACCGGCAAAGGCTCCTTCGTCAGCCCCGCGGGCCTCGCGGTTGGCCCCTCCGGAGAACTCTTCGTCATCAGCGGCAACGCCGTTGACGAGTTCGAACCCTCGGGCACCTTTGTCCGCGCCTTTTCCGAAGCAGAAGGCTCCCCCCTCGGTTCCATCACCGCCGTCGCCGTCGACCCCACCAACGGCAACGTCCTCATCGCAGAAGGTGCCGCGATCGACGAATTCAGCGCCACCGGGGAATTTCTCGAAGACATCACCGAAGCAAACGGCGCCTCGCTTGGCAGCATCCAGGGCCTCGCCGTCAACTCGACCGGAACCCTTTACGCCTCCGATCGCGCCAACGGACTCATAGACGTTTTCGGCCACGCTGAACCACCGCTGCCGAGGTACCTCCTGAAAGTCGAAAAGACAGGCCCCGGCACGCTTACCAGCTCCCCGTCCGGCATCGACTGTGGCACTGCCTGTAGCCACAACTTCAAGCAAGGTCAGGTCGTCATCCTCACCGCCCACCCCACCGAACGCTCCACCTTCGCCAAATGGACCGGCTGCCCGCACGAACTCAGCGCCACCGAATGCGAAGTCGAAATGACCGCAGCCAAATCGGTCGAAGCCAAATTCACCGAAGTCGCCCAGGAGGAACTGACCGTCGCCACCGAAGGCACCGGCGTGGGCAGCGTCACCGGCACCTCCCCTGGCTCTGAATTCAAAGAAATCGACTGCGGCAACGGCGCCACAACCTGCGCCGAAAAATACAACGAAAAAGCCATGATCATCCTCACCGCCCACCCCACCGAACGCTCCACCTTCGCCAAATGGACCGGCTGCCCGCACGAACTCAGCGCCACCGAATGCGAAGTCGAAATGACCGCAGCCAAATCGGTCGAAGCCAAATTCGAAGCCATCCCCCAGCAGATCCTCACCGTCGCGGTCGAAGGCCCCGGCACGGTTACTGGCACCTCCCCCGGCGGCGAATTCACCGAAATCGACTGCGGCAACGGCGCCACGACCTGCGAAGCGACCTACAACCAAGGCACCACGATCATCCTCTTTGCCAATCACAGTGAACGCTCCACCTTCGCCGGCTGGACCGGCTGCACCCACGAACTCAGTGCCACCGAATGCGAAGTCGAAATGACCGCCGCCAAGTCGGTCAAAGCCGAATTTGCGCCCATCCCCCAGCAGACGTTGACCGTCGCCACCGAAGGCGCCGGCGAAGGCACCGTCACCGGCTCCTCCCCCGGCGGCGAATTCACCCCGATCGAATGCGGCAATGGCCCCACCACCTGCGAAGCCGAATACAACGAAGGCGCCACCATCACCCTCTTCGCCAACCGCGCCACCCACAGCAAGTTCACCGGCTGGGAAGGCTGCACCAACGTAATCAACACCAACGAATACACCGCCAGCGAATGCGAAGTGCAGATGACCAAAGCTCAGACGGTCAAGGCCAAATTCGCCGCCATCCCCCAGGCCGAACTCGAAGTCTCAGTCACCGGTCCCGGTGAAGTCACCAGCTCGCCTCCCGGTATCGCCTGCACGTCCACCGGTGGTACCTGCGCCGAACACTTCGACACCGAAGGTCCCGAAGGAAACCTTCTCCTCACCGCGATCCCTGCCGCCGATTATCACGTCGCTTGGAGCGGCTGCGGAACCGCAAACGAAGACAAATGCAGGGTTACTATGAGCGCCGCCAAATCCGTGACCGCAGACTTCCTCCCTACCCTGCACAAGCTCACCGTCGCTCGCACCGGCTCCGGCGAAGTCACCAGTTCACCAGCCGGCATCGACTGCGGAGAAGATCTATGCGCCGCGGAATTCCAGGAAGGCTCTGCCGTCGTCCTTACGGCCGCCCCTTCCCCCCACAATGAATTCCTCGCCTGGGGCGCCGGCCAGTGCAAGGAAGAACCGACTCCCACCGAATGTGAAGTCGCAATCGGCACCCACGAGGCCGAAGTCAAGGCCCAATTCGGTCCTATTCACCGTAGCCTCCTCGTCCTTCCAACCGGCGGCGGGTCGGTCAGCGCCGCCCAGGGCGCGATCTCCGCGTGTTCTCATGGTGGCGGAATCTGTACCGGCCAATACGATGAGGCCTCCACCGTCACCCTCACTGCCGAACCCTTCGCCCACAGCACGTTCCATGCCTGGGGCGCTGGCGAGTGCAAGGCCGAACCGGAAGGTAAATGCGAAGTTGAAATCGGCCCCGGCACCACCGAAGTCCACGCCGATTTCGCCCCCAACACCCACACCCTTACCGTCACCCCGTCCGGTCCCGGCTCGGTCAAGGCTACCAGCGGCGCGATCACCAACTGCTCCGCCACTGGTGGCACCTGCTCAGGCGCCTATATCGAAACGGCGACGGTCATTCTCACCGCCACGCCCGCCCCCCACCAGGCGGTTTCCTGGAGCGGTTGTATCCACTCCTCTGAAGACACCTGCGAAGTGCAAATCGGTGCCTCCGATCTCGGCGTACAGGCCTCCTTCGCCCAGGCCACCCACACCCTCACGCTGACCAAGTCCGGCACCGGGCAGGGCCAGGTCTCCTGCAACGGCGCCCCCTGCGCCTCCGCCTATCCCGAAGACACCGCCGTCACCCTCGCCGCCACCCCCGCCGCCGGCTCGACCTTCGCCGGCTGGAGCGGGGGGGGCTGCTCCGGTACGGGGACCTGCAAAGTCACCCTCGAAGCCGACACCACGATCACCGCCACCTTCAACGCCAAGCCGCCTCCCCCCGTCGAAGAACACTGCGTCGTGCCCGCTCTTGCCGGCAAGGCCCTGGGCCAGGCCCGCTCGGCGCTCAGCGCTGCCCACTGCTCCCTCGGCACCCTCACCAAGCCAAAGAAGAAGGGTCATCTCGTTGTCAAGTCTTCCTCACCTGCGGCGGGGACGTCATTGCCCGTCGGAAGCGCAGTGAACCTGAAGTTGAGCCTGAAGCCCAAGAAGAAGAAGCACTAAACCGAGCCCACCATGATTACCCAAACCGCACATTCACCTTTAGCAGTTAAGAGGTCGACCGGGTTCGGTCCCGAGAGCGCGGAGCGAGGGAGCGAGATCGTCGGTGATGCTAAGCGCGACCGAGCGAAGCGCGATCCATTCTTTGGAGGGCCAGGCTCGTTGCTCGCGAGCGAAAACCAAGCCTGGGGAGGACGCAGGGAGTCTAAGAGGCTGTCTCATAACTCCGCGTGTGCGGCTGGCGAGCGCCGGACCGAGCTGGGCCAGGACGCAGGAAGGCCAAATAGTGGGCACTATTTGGCCGACCGAGGACGCCG
The DNA here is from genome assembly GCA_963842375.1 of uncultured Solirubrobacterales bacterium. Taxonomy (GTDB): domain Bacteria; phylum Actinomycetota; class Thermoleophilia; order Solirubrobacterales; family 70-9; genus CAVUPF01. The sequence goes on along the minus strand of CAWJGB010000013.1, from coordinate 136,452 downwards.
CCCCGCGAAGTGTGTCCGGTGCCGCCAGGGGTGCGCGGGGGGTTATGAGACAGCCTCTAGATGGCAGCGCCATTGGGCCGACCGAGGACGCTGCCAGGCCCGCGAGCCCGAACGAGCAAGCATCGCAATTTGGTTCCTTTGCGCAGCGAGAGAGAGGCGAAGCATTGGTGGTGTTGGCAGCCGCGAGAGCGCAGGCTGGATCGACGGATCGGATCCGGTCGACCGCCACATGCTCGGCCGCCTCCTCGTCCCCTCCTCCTCGCCGTCGCCCGGCACAAGCCTGCCCGCAGCGGGCAGGGTCAACCTCAAGCTCGGTCCCAAGTCGAAGGGCCAGCGCTAGGAGTCCCACCCATGAATCTATTTCGACGACTCCCTCGCTCCGTCGCCCTCAGCGCTCTTACGCTCGGCGTTGCACTTCTCCTGCCGGCGGCCGCTTCCGCCATCAGTAGTGTCTCCCACATCCCCCTCACCACTTTCGGCGCCAAAGTCAACCCCTCGCCGACGCCCGAAAACCCCTACCCGCTCTCGGGGCCAATTGAAGTTGCTGTTGATCAGTCTAGCCACGACATCTACGTCACTGACCCCGGCAACCATCGCGTCGAGAAGTTCACGGCCTCAGGCGAATTCATCCTCATGTTCGGCAAGGAAGTCAACAAGGGCAAGGTTGAATCTGCTCACGCTTCGGAACCCGAAGAAAACGTCTGCACCGCACACGAAGAATGCCAGGCCGGTGCTGAAAGCTTCACCCGCGGCGGCCTCGAGAGCCCTCGAAGCCTCGCCGTTGACAACGCCCCCGGCGGCGAAGGTGACGTTTACGTCTGCGACATATATGACAGTCTCCAGAAGTTCGATTCCTCCGGGTATATCGTCTCAACCTGGGCGGAAGCAGGTCAGCTGAGTAATGGCTGTCCCAATGACGATATCGACGTTGGTCCCACCGGCAATCTCTACGCTGGAACCGGCAACGGGGTAACTATATACAACCGTGCCGGGACGTTCCTCTCTGCTCATGGTAGTCCTCCCTATTACCAGGAAATCGGACACGTACTTCGGGTCGACTCCGAAGGTAACGCTTACGCCACGACAGGTAACCCCTACGGAGAACCCGAACGCGGTGAAGGCATATATGAGGTTTTCGCCTCTGGCGCGCACTCCGAACATGGCCTGGCGACCCCTGGCGAAGGGGTAGCGGGCAACTTCACTTATGGGCTTGCCTTTGATCCCTCCAATGATGACTTCTACCAGGACACCGGCACCGAAATCAACCACTACATCGGCGCCTGCAAGCGCGCCTGTGAACCGACCGATTCCTCCGGCGCCGGCGAACTTACTGGCGCCCGCGGCGTCGCGGTCGATGGCACCTCCCACACCGTCTACGTTGCCAACACCGGAGCCGATGACGTCGCCGTCTTCGTCGATGTCCAGCCCAAGGCCACGACCGGCCCGGCGGAAGAAATCGCTGAAACGACCGCCACTCTCACCGGCCATGTCGAACCCGCCAATTACGAAGATAAGCCGGTCACCGAATGCTATTTCGAATATGGCTTGACAGCTACTTACGGCAACACCGTCCCCTGCGAAGAACCGGCGCCGTCCTCCGGCGCCCCTTTCACCACCGTAACGGCTGTCCACGCCACGATTTCCGGTCTTCCCTCGATCACCGGGCTGCCCGCCAACACCCACTATCACTATCGCCTCGTGACCGTCAATTCCTCAGGTGGCACCGGGCTCGGCTCCGATCGGACCTTCAGGACAACCGAGCCACCCACTTTCGGAGGTGTGTCCTCGTTGAACGTCACCGCGACCACCGCCGACCTCCATGCCACCATCGATCCCAACGGCCTCGAGACGAAATACCATTTCGAATACGGAACTACCACTTCCTACGGCCAAAGTACACCGGTCACCGAAATTGCAGGGGAACCCGAAGCGCTGTTCGCCTTCCACTCCGTCACGATTCACCTTGAAGACCTCCAGCACGGTGTTACCTACCATTTTCGCCTTGTCGCCGAAAATGCATTGGACACCGGCGATCCCGTCACCTCCGAAGACCAGAGCTTCGAATTCCTCCCCCCCGCCTGCCCTAATTCCGCCGTCCGACAGCAGACCGGCGCCTCCTTCCTCCCCGACTGCCGGGCCTACGAGCTCGTCTCTCCGGGCAACGCCAACGGCACCCTCCTCTACCCGGGCGGCCCCAACACCGGCCAGGCCACCAGTCCCTCCCGCTTCGCCTACGTCGGCGCCTTCAGCTCTCTCCCGGGCGAAAATGTGATCGGCACGATCGGTGACCTCTACGTGGCAACCCGCACCGACACCGGTTGGTTCTCTCATTACATCGGCCCCTCTGGCAGCGAAGCCGGTTGTGTTGGCGACCCTCCGAATGAACCTTGGTCCAGAGAGTTGACGACTCCTGTGAAGGTCCAAGACCAGGTGCCTACCGATCCCACCATGAGCCGCTTCCTCGACTTCTCCCTCGGTGCGCCCGATCTCTGCATCGCCACGCAGAGCGGAACCTCCGACGCCACCAATCCGATCGACCTGCCCTCCAACGTCGCCTATATGTGGAGCGCCGAAGGTTCCCCGCTCGGCAAGCTGCCGACAGACCTTGCCACCGTCCCCCACGCCGCCGCGGCGCTCGACTGCCCCGCCGATGTGCAGTCTCCCTATGGCGATCCCGCTCTTTGCCTCAGCGAAGCCTCCGCCTCCGCCGACCTCAGCCATTTCGTCTTCTCCTCCAACCGGCTCGCCTTCGCCCCCGGCGGCCTCGCCGAAGCCCCCGGTTCCGCCTACGACGACAACCTCGCAACCGGAGCCGTGACCCTCATCTCAAAGCTCATGAACGGTCAGCCGATTCCCCAGGACCCCACCTTCGCCTCCGTTCCTGCGAACGAATCAGGACACTTCCGAGGCGGCAAGGAAGAGTTCATCCGCTTCCCCGCCGTCTCCACCGACGGCTCCCACATCCTCATGTCCACCGCGACTGCCCCTACGCCGCAATGCGACAACGAACATGTCCCGCCCCCATGCACCCGATTCACCGAAACGCCTATTCACCTTTATATGAGTGTCGGCGACGCTCTCGCCAAGGAAATCTCCGTCAACGAAACTACCCATCAAAACGTCGCCGTCAACTACGTCGGCATGACCCCCGACGGCTCCAAGGTCTACTTCACCTCCGAAGAACACCTCACCGGCGAAGACGAAGGCCACGGTGGCGACAGCCTCTTCATGTGGTCTGAAAAGGGCGAAGAAGAAGGGCATCCGCTCACCCTCATCTCCAAGGCCGATCTCGGCAGCCCCCCCGGAGCTGGCGACACCGGAGATTGCAATCCAGCGCCGATCCTTACTTCAACTTACTTCTCAGGAGAAATAGAGCTCCCCTGGACATCCAGCTGTGGCGTCCGCCCCTACTCCGGCTGGGCCTATGCCCAGGCGCCTGGGGGCCGCGGCGGCAATGCCGTCTCCGACTCCGCCATCGCCGCCAACGGCGACATCTACTTCTTCTCCCCTGAGCAGCTCGACGGCGACCGCGGCGTGCTCAACCAGGAGAACCTCTACGACTACCGCGAAGGCCGTCTTCACTTCGTAGCTACCTTTGCTCCCGAACGGGCCTGCGTGCCGTCTGGTTTCGAAAAGGATCACCAGTGCAGCGTCGGCCCTATTGCCCGCATCGAGGTCAATCCCACCGATACCCGCATGGCCTTCGTCACCCCCGACCAGGTTACCTCCTACGATAACACCGACACGACGGGCAGCTGCCAGAACGACTTGCTCGGCCATCCGACCGGCGAAACACACTGTACCGAGATGTACTCCTACACTCCCGCCACCGGGCAGATCGTCTGCGACTCCTGCAACCCTGAAGGTCGTCCACCGACCTCCGACGTCTACGCATCTCAAGACGGCCTTTTCATGACAAACGATGGTCGCACCTTCTTCTCCACCGAAGAAGCGCTCGTCCCCCAGGACACCAACGCTGGTCCAGACGTCTACGAGTTCGTCGACGGTCGCCCCCACCTCATTACCTCTGGTACCGGCACGGCCTCCTTCGGTGGCGAGAACCTCACCGCTCCCGAGCAGAAGCCCGGTTTGGTCGGCGTCAGCGCCAACGGCACCGACGTTTACTTCTCCACTTTCGACGCTCTTACATCCGAAGACCACAACGGCGACTTCTTGAAGTTCTACGACGCGCGCACCGACGGTGGCTTCCCCCAGGCTCCACCCAGGCAGCCCTGTGACTCATCCGAAGAGTGCCACGGCCCCACCGCCGAAGCCCCCCAACTTCCCGCTCCTGGCGCCGCCGCTACCCTCTCCGGCGGCAACGCCAACCCCGCATCTCTCCGGCACCACAAAAAACACCATAAACGGGCAAAGCACAAGCGCCACGGCCACCGAGCCAAAGTCCAGCGGAGGGCCATACGATGAGCCCGCTCACACACCTCACCCGTCGAGTCGCTTCTTTTATTCCCAATTTCCTACGATCTGAGACCGCGTGTGGCCAAGCAGGTCCGCAAGGCGGAGCGAGCAAGGAGTCGCAATTTGATTCTTCTGCGCAGCGAGCAAAGCCGCAGCATTTACAAGGACCCAGGGAGGGCGGCAAGGGGAGCGCGAGCCTAGTTATGCGAATGCGCCCGAGCGGGAGCGGAGGACAGGCGACCGGCTTTTGCGTGACCCGCAGACGGCCGACTGAGGACGTAGAGAGGCGCCCTGCAAGCCCCCGCGAGGCGGAGCGACCGACCGTCACGAATTGGTTCTTCGGGAGGGAGCGCAGCCGAAGCATTGATGGCGAGCAAGCATCACGATCTGATTCCTTTGCGCCGCGAGGCGGAGCGACCGAGCGAGATCGCCGGTGGTCATTAGCGCGAGGGAGCAAAGCCGAGCATTTATGGCGAGCGAGGAGCGCAGCATTGTCATCTACACGTGGCCTCAGGGCCGCCAGTGTGATGGCTGTTGTGGCGGGGACGCTCCTCCTCATGGTGGCGCCAGCCTCCGCCTCTGTCCACATCTTCTCCTTCAATGCTGTTCCCTCCACTACCGAAGCGGGCGGCCATCCAGATGTTGCAGTTGAACTCTCCCTCTCTAGCCACCAGCTAGAGCCCACTCCCTGTGCCTGTGATGACGCCAAAAGTACTGACGTTCACCTGCCGCCTGGCTTGATTGCCAACCCCCAAGCCACTCCCCAGTGCGGTATCGCCCTGTTCGCCTCCGATCAATGTCCCGTCGATTCTCAGCTCGGGGTTGTCGAGGCCGCCCTCGCAACGGTGGCAGGACAAAGAGTCACCGTCGGTTTCGTCGCTCCCCTCTACAACCTCATACCGCCGCCTGGCCAGCCCGCTCTTCTCGGTTTCAAGAGCAGCCTCTTGGACTCGCCGACCTTCGAGGACGTGAGCGCCCGCACCAACTCAGATTATGGCTTCGATGTCGACACTACGTCCATCCAGCACTTTTTCCCGCTGGTTTCTTTCAAGCAGGTCACATGGGGTGTTCCGGCGCTACCCCTTCACGACTATCTGAGGTTTGCCCACGGTCAGACGGACCTGCTGGAGCTAAAGTTGAGCGGAGAATCCGGAGAAGCTCTCTGCGATGCCAACGGCAATCTCGCTAGCGGCGAACCCGCCACCGTGTATCAGCTCTGTCACGTCGGCATCCAGGAATCCGGACCCGGTGCTGTCGGCGAAGCGGTTAATAAGCCGTTTCCGCAAGAAGATGGCCCCGGCTACCCGATCCCCTCCGACAGCCCCACCGAACCCTTTCTCCAGAACCCTACCACCTGTGGCGTCTCCTCTCTCACAACTTCCCTCGATGTCCTCGCCTATGATGGCGGCGAAACCCAGGCCGAATCCTCCTGGCCTCCCACCACCTCCTGCGACCAGCTCGCCTTCAACCCCTCCCAGGCAATCAACCCGACCACCGAGGCCGCCGATTCACCCTCCGGCGCCGAACTGCACCTCTCCGTACCCCAATTCGAGAGCCCTACCGTCCCTTCTCCGTCCGAGCTCCACTCGGTCGCTGTCACTTTGCCCCCTGGCTACACCCTCGGCCCGAATGCCGCCAACGGCAAGGGCACCTGCTCTGAAGCCGAAGCTCTCACCGGACCCTATGCCTCGACAGAGGAAGGTCACTGCCCCGAAGATTCCAAGATCGGCTCCCTCAGCGTCGAAACCCCGGTCCTCCCTGGTCCTCTTCCCGGTTACGTCTACCTCGGCGAACCGGTGCCCGGCAAGCGCTTCCGTCTCTTTCTTCTCTTCGACGGCTTCGGTGTCCATATAAAGCTTCGCGGCACCGTTACCCCCGAACCCCAAACGGGCCAGCTGAGAATCTCTTTTCCAGAACTCCCCCAGACTCCGTTCGCAGACTTCAACATGCACGTCTTCGGCTCAGATCGTGGCCCCCTTGCCACCCCCACCCAATGCGGTACCTACGAAGTGAAAAGCGAATTCATCCCCTGGGACTCCGCCCTCTCCTCCCAGACCTCCCATCAGGTCTTCGAAGTCACCTCGGGGCCCAACGGTACCCCCTGCCCCGACGGCCACCGCCCCTTCACCCCCGGCTTCAATGCTTCCTCCACCGCCAACACCGCCGCTGCCCACACCTCCTTCTGGCTCGACCTCACCCGCGGCGACGGCGAACAGAACCTCAGCGCCCTCGACGTCACAACCCCTCCTGGCTTCTCCGCCACCTTGAAAGGCGTTCTCTACTGCCCCCAGGCACAAGTCGAAGCCGCCGAAGCCGAAAGCCATACCGGCCTCGCGGAGCAGTCAAGCCCTAGCTGCCCAATCGCAAGCCAGGTCGGCGAAGCGACCGCCGGCGCCGGTGCCGGCGCCCACCCCCTCTTTCTCCCCGGCAAGGTCTACCTCGCCGGCCCCTACAAAGGTGCCCCGCTTAGCCTCGTCGTCATTACCCCGGCCGTCTCGGGCGGCTATGACCTCGGCAACGTCGTCGTCCGCGCCGCCCTCCGCGTCAACCCCGAAACCGCCCAGGTCACCGCCGTCTCCGACCCTCTCCCTCAGATCTTCCAGGGCATCCCCCTCCGCCTGCGCCAGATCCTCATAAACCTCAACCGCCCGGGCTTCGCCCTCAACCCGACCAACTGCGACCCTCTCTCCGTGAATGCCCAGGTCTTCGGCACAGAAGGCGCCATCTCCAACCCCTCCCAGCACTTCCAGGTCGCCAATTGCGCCTCCCTCAGCTTCAAGCCCACGCTCACCATGGGCTTCTCCGGCTCCACCGTGCGCGCCGGCAACCCCGCCGTCCACGCCGATATCTCCTACCCCAGCGGCGGCCCCTACGCCAACGTCTCCCGCGCCGTCGTCACCCTGCCGCCCACCGAGATCGTCGACAACGCCCACATCAACACCCCCTGCACCAAGGTCCAGTTCTTCGCCGGCAAGGTCCCCGGTGAAATGTGCCCGCCGGGCTCGGTCCTCGGCTTCGCCAAGGCGACGACCCCCCTCCTCGAAAAGCCCCTCGAAGGCCCCGTCTACCTGCGCACCGGCGGCGGCCACAAGCTCCCCGACATCGTCGCCGCCTTAAACGGCCAGATCGACATCGCCCTCGACGGCCACGTCGACCAGCTCAAGGGCGGCATCCGCACCACCTTCGAAACCGTCCCCGACGCCCCCGTCTCCAACTTCTCCCTCACCCTCGACGGCGGCCACAAGGGCCTCCTTCAGAACAACACAAATCTCTGCGAGCACACCCTCCACGTCACCGCCGACATAACGGGTCAAAACGGCAAGACGGCCAACCAGAACCCGGTCCTCAGCACTCCCTGCCACAAGAAGCACCACAAGCGCGCCCACCTGGCCCGAGCTAGACGCGCCAACAAAGGAGGGGGCCGCTGATGCGCACCAAGTTCAACATCTTCCGCGCCCTTTCGACCGCGCTCCGCACCCAGGAGTGGGGGAGAGGCGTGTCCGTTTCGTCCCTTGCTGTTTCTTTCCCTCACCTTTCCCACTGTCAAGCCCCCGGCAGCGGCGAGGGACAGACCCGAGCAGATAGGTGCGCATATGACGAGGTCCGCGCAGAGCATCCCCGGACGCGCTCCCGCGGGCGCGAGATCGCCGGTGATGATGAGCGCGCCCGCAAGCGCGGGGCCGTCATATGCGTGGCTATCACGATGGGTCTGTCCCTCGCCGCTGCCCCGCCAGCGCTTGCGCTGACCCGCACCGTCCTAACTTCCTCCATCGCCGGCCCCGCCGCCGGCCCCCTCTCCAATCCCACCGACCTCGCAGTCGACCCCCAAAGCCACGACGTCTACGTCGCCAATCCCTCCACCAACCAGCACCTGACCCTCACCATCAACGCCACCGGCGGCACCTACGCCCTCACCTTCGAGGGCCAGACCACCTCACCGATCAGTTTCAACGCGGTTGCCGGCAGAGAGCGAGGCATGGTCGAAGAACACAGCGTCCAAGAACATCTTGAACAGGTCGGCTCCTTCGGCGTCGGCAACGTCGTCGTCACGGGACCCCAGGGCGGTCCATACACGGTCGAACTTACGGGCGCTCTCGGCGGCGTTGAACAGCCCCCGATCACCGTCGACGCCTCCGGCCTCACTGGCGGCTCCCACTCTGTCGAAATCGCAACCACCCGTCCTGCCCACGCCGTTGCCGAGGTCGAGAAGTTCACCTCCTCTGGCGCATTCCTCTACATGCTCGGTAAGGAAGTCAATGCGACCACCAACGGCAACGTGTGCACTGCCTCGGAAACCTGCCAGCCGGGCGCTCTCGGTACCGCCCCGGGCGCCTTCACCAATCCGACCTACCTCGCCGTCGACCCCGTCTCCGGCGATCTCTACGCCGCCGACCCCGGCGACCATCGCATCTCCAAGTTCGACTCCTCCGGCAACCTGATCGCCTCCTGGGGCGCCGCTGGCCAGCTCACCGGCTTCTCCGCCCTCTACGGCATCGCCGTCGGCGCCGGCGGTGAACTCTTCGTCCTCGACGGAGGCACCGTTCACTGCTACAGCCCCAGCGGTGAACCCCTTCGCGAATTCAACACTCCGGCAAAAAACTCGCCCTCGCCGTCCGGCCTCGCCATCGACGCCGAAGGCCGCCTCTACAACAACGGCGTAAAGTTCAACGGGGCTTTTGGCGAATTCCTTGGTCGCTGGGATGAAGTGCCCAACGACGCCTTTCCCCTAGCGATCGCCCCTTCGACCAATGAACTCTATGTCCTCCATGACGGCGAATTCGACGGCGAATTCGTCAGCCGACTTGCCTCCACTTGCCCCGAACAACAAACGCTCCAAGGGGAATGCACCCCGCTCGAATCCTTCGGCGCCAAAAACCTCAGCGAAGCCCACGGCATCGCGGTCGACACAGGCGGCACCGTTTATGTCGCCGACACCGGCCACAGCCGCATCGCCATCTTCACCCCCGTCCTCGTGCCCGAACTGAGCACCGCCTCGAAGGTCAAGAGCCAGAGCAGCGTTGAACTCAGCGGTGAGGTCAAACCCGCCGGCGGCGGCGAAGTCACCGAATGCCAGTTCGAATACAACCACGACATCGACGAGACCGAGACCGTGGAAATCTCCGGTGCCACCGGAGGTACCTTCACCCTCCTCGCCGGCGTTCGGAGGACCTCCCTCCTACCCTTCAACGCCAGCAGCATCGAGGTCCAGCATGCGCTCGAAGAAATCATAGGTCAGGAAGACGTTCGGGTCACGGGTCCTCCTGGTGGGCCCTACACAGTCGAATATGTCGGCTCCCTGGCTGACACACCTATTCAATATGAACTTGGCTCTGACGCCTCCTCCCTTACGCCTCATGGCGCCACCGTGACCGTTCATGTCACAACCGTGGGCGTTCCTGGAGGCAGCACCCCGATTGCCGTCCCCTGCCTCAACGCCTCCGGTGAACCCGCTGCCCACTTCGCAGGCGAAGAAGAAGTCCACGCCGAACTCACCGGCCTCACCCCAAAGGGCCACTATCATTTCCGTCTCACCGCCGCCAACGCCAGGGCGACCGACGTCGGGCCCTATCAGTCCCTGCTCATCCCTCTTCCCCCCGAAGTCGGTGCCGAGTCGGTCTCAGAAGTCGCCCCCGACGCCGCTGCCGTCCACGCCCAGATCGAACCCGGCGGCGGCGACACTCACTATCACGTCGCATACCTCACTCAAGAACAGTTCGAAGAAAATGAAGAACAGCACGTGGAAGAATTCTCCGGCGCTCAGCGGAGCGCCAGCTTGGACGCGGGCTCAGCGGAAGCGCCCCAGAGCTTCACCGCCCACCTCGGTGGTTTAGAGCAGGCCACCACCTACCACTACCGCGTTGTCGCCGAAAATGCCCTCAAGGCCGTCGCTGGCGCACCGCGCACTTTCACCACCCTCGCCGGGTCCAGCCCCACCGACCCCTGCCCCAACGCCCATGTCCGCCAGCAGACCGGCTCCGCCGGGCTTCTCGACTGCCGTGCCTACGAGCTGGTTTCCGCTGCCAACAGTGGCGGCTACGATGTCGAGTCGAGCCTCGTCGAAGGCCAGACGCCTCTCGCCGGCTTCCCCGAGGCCGCAGGCCGTGTTCTCTACGGCGTCCACGGTGGCGGCATCCCCGGCACAGACCACCCCACCGATCGCGGCGTCGACCCCTACCTCGCTACCCGTGGTCCCGAAGGCTGGTCGACGCAATACGTTGGCATCCCCTCCAACGCCACTCCGTCGACCTCCCCCTTCGCATCTACCCTCCAAGCTGCCGACGCTAGCCTCAGCCTCTTCTCTTTCGGTGGCTCCGAAATCTGCTCGCCATGCTTTGCAGACGGCTCCGCCGGCGAACCGCTCCGTCTCGCAAATGGAGAACTGATTCAGGGCATGGCGGGTTCGCTGGACCCTGGCCCCAACGCGCAACCCGCCAGCTTCATTGTCCACCACCTCTCCGCTGACGGCGCCCACTTTCTCTTCGGCTCAACCTCCAAGTTCGAGCCAGCTGCTGAAGAAGGCAAGATCTCGATCTATGACCGCGATCTGACCACCGGCGAAACCAACGTCGTCTCCACAGCGCCCGGCGGCGGCAACCTTTCCTGTGAAGTCCACTGCTCCACCGACGGCATCGGCGCTCTCGACATTTCCACGGACGGCTCACACATCCTCATCGGCAAGCTCGTCTCTGAAGAAGGAGGCAACAAGTACTGGCGCCTCTACATGAACGTCGGAGACTCCTCCCACACGGTCGAACTCACCCCTGGCACGACCCACGGTGTCCTCTACGACGGCATGACCGCCGATGGCTCCAAGGTTTTCTTCTCCTCCGTCGATCACCTCACCGGCCAAGACACCGCCCACACCGGCGCCGACATCTTCGAGGCCGAAGTCTCCGAAGCGGGCACCGCCACGCTTCACCTGATCTCCAAGGGCCTTGCAGAAGTATCCGGTCAGCCAGGCGACACCGCCTCCTGCGACCCGGTCTCAAACTCGATCTACGCCCATTGGAACACGACCGGCGCCACCGAAAACTGCGGCGACCTTGCGATCGGCGGCGGCGGCGGCGTGTCCTCCGAAGGCGGCGCCATCTACTTCCTCTCTCCCGAGAGGTTGACTGGCTCTGAACACGGCGTCCCCAACGCGCCCAACCTCTACCTTGCCCGCCCCGGCGACGCCTACGCTCCCCACTACGTCACCACCCTCGAGTCGAGCCTGAACGCGACCGTGCCCCCCAAGGTGCACCCCTTCCGCGACTCTTTCGGCTCGTTTGCCCAACCCACTGCCATCGCTATCCCCGAAGCGCCGGCTGAAGAAGGGGACTCATATGTCCTCGACGTCACCCGAGAAGAAGGGAGCGGCTTCGTTGAGAAGTTCGACTCGTCGGGCAACCCGGTCGTGGGCTTCGGCCAGCACGGCAAGATCGAAGGTCAGAACGCCCATGGCAGCGGTGTGCTCGAAAGCGGCTCGACCAAAGTCGAATCGGTGACCACCGCAAGCGGCGCCTTCGCTGTCGGCCAGGAAATCTCTGGAGCCGGAATCCCCGCCGAAACCACGATCGCCGCGTGCTCTCCCTCATGTGAAGCTCCGACCTCCCTCGAAATCTCTCAGCCTGCGACAGCATCTGGACCGGCTCCGCTCCACGCAAAGCGTCGCTTCTCTGACGTAAGCTTCGCAGGCTTGCCGACCGGGATCGCCGTCGACGACGACCCCGAAAGCCCGTCCTATCGCGACCTCTACGTCCCCGATATGACGGATGGCCTGATCGACAAGTTCAAACCATCAGGAGAATTCATCTCCCAGATCGAAGTCGGGGCCTATCATCCCACCGCCGTCGCCGTCGACCGGGCAAATGGCTACCTCTACGCGACCAATTACTCCGGCAGCCAGATCGAAGTCTATGACCCCAACGGCAACCCGGTTACGAGCTTTGCAACCGCCGCTACACCTCATCCGACTGGTGTCGCCGTCGACACGAACGGAACTGTGTACGTCGTCGATGGCGGCGGCTTCTACGGTGGCTTCAATACAGGCGGCACGGCCGGGGTCTACAAGCCCTCCAGCACCTCCCCCTCGCTCGAATACACCGAACCAGGCGAACAGATCGATCCTCGCCACTCGGTAGGCATCGCCGTCGATCCAGAAAACGACGTCTACGTCGACGAAGGCAGCCAGGTCACCGAGTTCGATCCCGCTAGGCACGAACTGGGCGCCCCGCTCGGTAAGGGTCTCCTCACCGACTCGATCGGCCTCGGGGCCAGCTCAGAGGCCCTCGACATCTCCAATCCAGGCTCCGGCAAAGGCGGCACGGTCGCCACCTACCGTGCGGTCGCCCAGCCCAGCCCCCAGACCGACAACCCTCTCGTCATTGACGGTGTCAGCTCGCCCGAAGTCCGCCACACTGCCGACTTTCAGCTCACCCCTTCAGGCGACGACGCTGCATTCCCCTCCACCCTCGCCCTCGCGGGCAATGGCGAAGAAACCGCGGGGCACTCCGAGGTCTACCGCTACGACGCCCCCACCGAAAAGCTCACCTGCGTCTCCTGCAGCACAACCGGCGCCCCCTCCGCTGGCGACGCCAGCCTCGCCTTCGACGGCCTCAGTCTGACGAATGACGGAAGCCGTGTCTTCTTCAATACCACCGATGCGCTCGTCGGGTCCGACACCGACAAAAGGCAGGACGTCTATGAGTGGGAGCTGCCGGGGCAAGGCAACTGCGAAACCTCCAGCCCGACCTTCAACAAAGCTTCCGGTGCCTGCCTCGCCCTCATCTCCGCAGGCACTAGTGCCTTCGACTCTGGCCTCCTCAGCGTCGACGCAAACGGCAACGACGCCTACTTCTTCACCCGCGACAGCCTCGCTCTCCAGGACAAAAACGGCCCCACCATGAAGATCTACGATGCCCGCGAAGGGGGCGGCTTCCCCTACCAGTTCCCCTCGCCTGCCTGCAAGTCCTCCGACGAGTGCCACGGTGCCTCCAGCCCTGCTCCCCCTCCGCTCCAAGTCGGCACCGAATCCGGCACCCCCCACAACGCCGAAGAAGAACCGAAGCCAAAGAGCTGCAAGCACGGCTTCGTCCTCAAGCACGGCAAGTGCGTCAAACGACACTCCAAGAAGCATCACAAATCCAAGAAGCTTCACGGTAAGCGAAGAGCTCACAACAACCGGAGGGCCGGCAAGTGAAACCCCTCCGCAAGAACTCCGCCCGTACCGCAAGCCCCCGCGAGGCGGAGCGAGCAAGCAGTCGAAATCTGATTCCTCTGCGCCGCGAGCGAAGCCGCACCATTTATGGCGAGAAAGCATCACGATCTGATTCCTTTACGAGCGGAGCGGGGGCGAAGCCCTATGTGTCTGATGATTTTCGGGGATTGGGGAAGGGTCCTGCCGCCCCCGCTGAGTCGCCTATACCCAGCCCCGCCTCCCCCGCCAAGTCGCCGCCCGCTGGAGCTAGTGCCCGGCTGAGTCGCGGCGTAGTCCCTCGCCGGCGTCACCTGAGCGGCCGAGTCGCCGCCGCTTTTTTCTACTGCTGCGATCATGGTGGCTGTCGCCGCTTGGATTCCCGCCACCGCCCAGGCCGACGAGGGCATCGGCTCCTTCAAGACCGCCCTCGTCGAAGCTAACACTCCACTCGGGGAAGTGGTCGCGTCCGGCGTTGTCCAGGCTGAACCTAGCGGCGAAGGTTTCATGATCGAAACTAGCAGCGGTTCCATCGACGCGGTCAAAGTAGAACCCTCGACCACCTACAGCAAGCTCGGCGTCGAAAGTCCGACCCTCGGCGAAATTGCCGAGGGTGACTACGTCGGTGTTTCCGGGACTCTCTTCGGTTCCACCGTGACCGCGAAGAGTGTCGTCATCACGACGCCCCAGGCCGGCGGGCATCCCGACCTCATCACCTCTTTCTCGCTTCAGAGCACAGGCGCCCCAGAAGCCGCACAAAATGTCATCTTCAATGCCCCAACCGGCGTCTTCGGTAATCCTCGCGCGATCACTAGGTGTCCTGCCGCCGAATTCGCCCACGATCAGTGCCCGCCCGACTCACAGGCGGGCCTGATCACGATCCGCGCTGACTACAAGGGCAACCCCGACTACCTGCTTGGCACCGCGCCGATCTTCTCCCTCGTCACCGGGTCTGAAGAAACCGCCCGCTTCTCCTTCGTTGTGCCCGTCCTTGACATTCCTATAGCAATCCCCGTCCAGGTCCGCACCACCTCTGACTACGGTCTCCGCTTCACCGTCTCCGACATTACCCAGCTCACCCCCCTGGCCTCCGCCAAGCTCGCCTTTTGGGGTTTTCCTGCCGAAGCAAGCCACAATCGCGAACGCTTCCCCATAGGTAAACCCGGCAACCCGACCGGTTGCCCCGGAGAAGAAGGCACGGCTTGCCTCACCAAACCAACCGAAGCGAGCATCACCCCCCAGCCCCTCATCGACAACCCAACTGTATGCACCGCTCAGAGACCGACTTCGACCTTGGAAGTGGAAACCTACGCGGATCCCGACCCACCGGTCGAAGGAAAATGCCACCTACCCCCCGATCGAAGGCTGCGAGAAAGAGGTCTTCAAGCCCGTCCTCCAGGCTTCCCCGACAACGAATGAGACCGACTCCGCCTCCGGCCTCAACGTCGATCTCCGCTCGCCCCAGTTCCTCACCAAGGCCGCCGAGCCCTCCGAGATCAAAGCCGCCACCGTCACCCTGCCCGAAGGCTTCAACATCAACGCCGACGCCGCCGACGGGCAGTCCGAATGCACCGAAGCCCAGGCCAACTTCACTTCAGAGGGCCCGACCAACTGCCCCGACACCTCCAAGATCGGCACCTTCTCGATCGGCACCCCGGCCCTGCCCGAACGCCTCGAAGGCTCCGTCTACCTCGGCGAACCCAAGCCCGGCGACCAGTACCGCCTCTTCATGATGGCCTCGGGCTTCGGCATCAACGCGAAGATCGTCGGCTCGGTCAGGCCCGACGCGAAAACGGGCCGCCTCACCGCCGAATTCCCCAATCTCCCCCAGGCCCCCTTCGAAGACTTCCAGCTCCACCTCTTCTCCGGCGAACGCGCTCTGATGGCGACCCCGATCGCTTGCACCATCTACACCACCAAAGCCGAGTTCTACCCCTGGAACACGACCCAGCCAGAACAGGAATCCAGCCAGGTCTTCAGCCTCGAATCCGGCCCCCACGGCTCCGAATGCCCGGGCCAGGTTCGCCCCTTCGAGCCGACGCTGGAAGCGGGCACCTCCAACGCTACCGCCGGCGCCTTCTCCAATTTCGCCCTCAAGGTCAACCGCGAAGACGGCGACCAGGACCTCGCCCACATCAACTTCACCATGCCACCGGGCCTGACCGCCAACCTGCACGGCGTCACCTACTGCTCCGACGCCGCGATCGCCCAGGCTGCAAACACTCCGGGCCGCACCGAGCAGGCCTCACCCAGCTGCCCGGCAAGTAGCGAAATCGGCACTACCAACGTCGCCGCCGGCCCCGGCACCCACCCCTTCCACGCCACCGGCAAGATCTACATGGCCGGCCCCTTCCAGGGCGCCCCGCTCAGCCTGGTGACGATCACCCCTGCCCTCGCCGGCCCCTATGACTACGGCACCGTCGTAATCCGCGTCGCCCTGCACGTCGACCCCACAGACGCCCATGTGATCGCCGACTCAGAAACGGTCCCCGAGATCATCGGCGGCATCCCGCTTCGCCTGCGCTCGATCCAGGTCAACATCGAACGCGAACACTTCATGATCAACCCGACCAACTGCTCCGAATTCCACACCGTCTCTGAAGGGGTCGGGGACCAGGGAACTGCGGTCGCCTTCTCCTCGCCCTTCATCGCCGTCAACTGCTCGACGCTTCCCTTCAACCCGAAGATGACGATCACCCAGCTCGGCGGGCACAAAGCCACCCAGCGCGGCAAGGACCCGAGCCTTCGCTTTGACCTCGACACCACCCCCGGTGATGCCAACATCAAATCGGTGGCCGTCACCCTGCCGAGGGCTTTCGAGATCGACCAGGCCCACCTCGGCAACCTCTGCTCCAAGGCACAGCTCGAAACAGAACACTGCGCCGGGCGCCAGCCGATCGGCACGGTCATGGACGAAACCCCGCTGCTCGAACATCCGCTGCAGGGCTTCGCCTACGCGGTCACCGGCCTCGGGGGCGGCGTCCTTCCCCACGTCGTCTTCATCCTCGGCGGCCAGGTGACGGTGATGCCGCAAGGCGAATCAAAGACGGTCAACGGCGGCGAGCTGAAGACGACCGTCCCGGTTATCCCCGACGTGCCGATCGGCCACTTCCGCCTCACCCTCTACGGCGGGCGCCAGGGCTATTTGGCAAACACCCAAAGCCTCTGCGGGCGCCCGGTCGTCTCAAGCGTGCAGCTGAACGGCCAAAACGGCAAGACCGTTAACGAGCAGGTCAAGACCAAGACCGCCTGCAAGACCAAGAAGAAATCAAAGCGGGACAGCGCAAGGAAGCGCCGCCATCACGGCAGGCGCTGAGCGGAGAGAGAGCAAGAGCGCCATGCGACGGTCGGGCCAGACCGACTCCATTCTCCGGATCGGCCGCAAATGGACCTACAGGGGCCACCACTACAGCTACGTCAACGCCCGCTGCGAAACCGGCCACCTCCAGGCCAAAGGCGAATTCACCTTCACCGACGGCACTCTCCTCACCGGCAGCTTCTTCCGACCCTGCTCGGTGCGGCGCTGACGCCGGCATGGCGGAGAGCCCCGCAAGCCAGTCCTTCAAGCCCAAGCAACCACAGAAACGGAGTACCGAAATTAAGTCACCCCGACCCAAGCGCACGATCAAGGCGGCGGCCCTCTTCGCCGTCGGCTTCGGCGTCCTCGCCCTTGCCGCCGTCGCCTCGGGCGAAACGGTCCGCGCCGGCAACCTGATCCTCGAACTCGAAGGCTCCGTTTCCCCCAAGGCGCTCTCCAAGACGAAGTTCGAACCGATCTCCTTAAACGTCGAAGGCGGCATCGCCACGGCCGACGGCTCCCAGCCGCCCGCCACCAAGGAAATCATCGTTGACACCGACAAGAACGGTATGGTCAACCCCACCGGCCTCCCCGCCTGCTCGATCGCCAAGATCGAGGCGACCAACACCGAATCAGCCGAAAAGGCGTGCCCGAAGGCGATCGTCGGCAAGGGCGTAACCGACGTCAGAGTGCTGTTCCCCGAATCGACCCCCTTCACCGCTGAAGGTCCGCTGGTCCTCTTCAACGGCGGCAGTAAAGGCGGCAAGGCCCTGCTCCTGATCCACGCCTACGTCAACGTGCCGACCCCGACCGCGATCGTCACCACGATTACGATCAGCAAGGAGCACGACGGAGTCTACGGCACCCACTCGGTGGCGCTGGTACCGACCATCGCCGGCGGCGCTGGCTCGGTGACCAAGTTCAGGCTCACCATTCACCGCCTCTTCACCTATAAGGGCAGGAAAGAGAGCTACCTGGTGGCCCGCTGCTTCACCGGCCACTTCTATGCCCACGTCACCGCCAAGTTCGTCAACGGCACCGAAATCTCCGGCTCCGTCGTCAAAGCCTGCCAGAAGAAGGGGTGACGCCCAGCTGATCAGGGCAAGCCGGGAGTGGGAGAGCCTCTGAGTTCTCCCGCTCCCGCTGCCACCTTCCGGCCCTTTCCGGTGCGTGGATAAGAGAGCCTCCCACCCGCGCAACCACCGGTCGGCGCCATCTACCCCGGCGTCGAGGGATCGGCCCCGCCGGTATCCCGCCAGGAGGGGCGGCCCGGGTTTCTCTCTTCGTCCCGGGTCGCCCCCCGCCGTAACCTGATGCCTGCTCAGCGCCCAGCCGGCTCCCCGGCGCCGTCTCCCAGTAACTGAACTGCGCCATCTCCCCCCTCGCCCCGAGCCGCGCAGTAGCCCTGGTGGCTTCATAGCCTCTTCCCAGCCGTTTC
Source organism: uncultured Solirubrobacterales bacterium (assembly GCA_963842375.1). Taxonomy (GTDB): domain Bacteria; phylum Actinomycetota; class Thermoleophilia; order Solirubrobacterales; family 70-9; genus CAVUPF01. The sequence goes on along the minus strand of CAWJGB010000013.1, from coordinate 118,125 downwards.
AAGTACCTTCAGTCTTGAAACTGCCTTCCTCTATAGAAAAACTTTACTTTGACATCGAGGAACGATTGCGTTTACCATTAATTCAGTTCGATTGGCAGGCCATTGCTCAAGCCGCAGGGGTTCTTCGCATGCAACCGCTCCGCCAGGGCTATAGGCCGCGAGCCTTGGATATCAACCTGACTGCATCTATCGCAAGACAAGCTTCCCTCAAGCGCCCCAGTCAAAGCTTGAGCAGATTGTCGCCGTGCCTTTTCCCTGGCGGACGGCGGCAAAAGGAGCATCCCGACTTTCCCAGGTCGGGAGGCGCCGGATCAGTAACCGAAGCGGTCCCTGGCCTTGGAGATGCTCTCTCTGTCTCCGCGGTCGACCGCGAAGGCGCAGTTGCCCCCGGGCGCCAATGGGGCCGTCCCAGCCCCGGCGCCCGGGGCCTCTGCATTTCGGCAGCTCGCGCTAAGGCGCCGGCCCGGCAGTCACACTTCCCGACTGTCTGCGTGCGCAGCCGGTCGGTCGCCGGATGCTCTCTTTCGAGGTAGTGGAGACACAACGCCGGGGGCGAGTCCTCGAGACCGCCACCAAAATCTTCACCACCCGCGGATATCGGGCAACGACGATCGATGACCTCGCCGCCGCCGCCGCTTCCCACATCGGCGTCGGCAGCTTCTACGCCCTCTTCAAAGGCAAGCAGGACTGCTTCCTGCGTGTCTACGACCGTGCCATCGACGCAGCCTTCGAGCGGGTCGCCGCCGCGATCCTTGTCGATGCCCCCTGGCCCGAACGGACCAGCGCGGCCCTGGAGGCGCTGCTGGGCTGGAGCGCCGCCGAGCCGTTGCGGCTCGGATCGTCTTGGTCGAGGCCCAGGCCGCAGGGTCGAAGGCGCTCGCCCGCTACCAGGCGACTTTGGAGTACCTCACGACGCTGCTCCGCGAGGGTTGCACGCACAGCTCGGCGAGTCGCGAGTTGCCGGCGAGCTTCGAGTACGCGACAGTCACCGGCGTCGCCTGGCTCATGCATGACGGGTGAGGCGAGCGAGGTCGAGGCTCTGCTGTCTGACTTCGTCGAGATCGTCGTCGAGCCCTACGTGGACCTCAGCGGGGCTCCCATGGCGCTCGACTCGCTTCAAGTTGCACCGCCTCCTCACCCGCTCAGCGGAAGTGCCCGTGAGGCGGCACGCCTGGCGCACGGCGAACCGATCGGCCTCAACCGATTTGCCCAGGATCGCCAGCCGTGAGCGCCCGGGCCGCTCGTAGCCCCGCCTCGCTCGATATCCGCGAGCGCGGCGCCCAGCGCTTATACCAGGAGATCGCCGCCACCTACGATCCCCGCGTGGGCTTTGCCAAGGGCGTTGAGGCTGCGCTTCGCGCCACCCTGGCACTCTTTGCCGCCGACCCCGACCTGGCCCGCCTGCTCACCGCCGAGCCCTTCCCGGAGGACGAGGCGTCCATCGCCTGCTACCGGCGCTGGAAGAAGCGCTACGGCGCCCTCCTGCGCCACGCCGCAGCGGGGTGTCCCGAGGCTTCCGTCCATCCACCCTTCGTGGAGCCGGTGCTGATCGATGGCATCCGTTCCCAGATCTCCCGCCGCGTCCTTGCCGGTAAGACGGCGGAGCTGGAGGCGCTGCTCCCCGTTCTCCTGGAGTTCGTCCTCGTCTACTACCTAGACCCCCAGCAGACCGCCAGCTACGTCCGCGCCGCTGCGGGCGAAGCCACTGTAGGGCAGGCACCTTCTCAAGGAACCGATGCTGTCCAAATCCTCAGCGCAGGCCGCGCAAGGTCGCTCGCCAGCGGCCCGTGGTGCCCTTGCTTTCGGAGGCGAAGGGTGTCTTTGGATACGGATGACGCCGCAGACAGAAGCCCAGAAACTTCATCTGCAGCCACTTCGCTCCACAGAGCGCTTTGAGCCCTCGCCCCGCAGCCGACCACACACCCTCACGATGTAAGTGCGTGTGGTCGGCTGCGGGGAGAGGGCAGGGTGGGGGAGAGCGAAGTGGCAGGGGTGTATCGAAATGGAGACGGAATGCGTCTAGTAGATGCAGATGCCAGGAGGAAAAAGGACAGAGCGGATAAGTGAACGAGATCTTCAGGTCTTGGAGCTGGTGGCGAGGTTCGGGATGGTTCCAAGGGAGGTGGTGGCGCTGTGGGCGGAGACCCGGAGGGCGGTGACCTTGGACAGGGAGCGGCGCTTGCGGGAGGCCGGCCTGGTCAAGGTTCTGGCGGGCGTCGGCGACAGTGGCCGTCTTGTCCTCTGCACCCGTGAGGGCTTGCGAGCGGTCTCTCGCGACGAGCTGCCGGTGCCCCGCTTCTCCGCCGGTCGGGTCGCTCACTCGGCAGCGCTCGCCCGCGTCGGAGTCGAACTCGAGCGCCGCGGGCAGCGGGTGCTCTCAGAGCCGGAGATCTTCGCCCGCGAGGCGGCCGAGGGCGGGCGAGTTCTCTCCGCCCAGCGCGGTCAACATCACCACCGCCCCGACCTGGTCCTGCTCGGCGAGACGCCCAAGACCTACGAGGCGATCGAGGTCGAGCTGACCCCCAAGGGCAAAACCCGCCTCGACGGATTGCTGCGCGACTGGCGACTCGCCGTCGCGGCGCGCCAATTCTCCGGCGTCCGCTATCTCTGCTCACCGCGGGTGCTCCGCTACGTCCAGGCAGCCGTCGAGCGGACAAGGACCGGCGAAATGATCACGGTCGAGCCATTGGATCCGAGCGGTGGCCTCCTGGAGGGCGATCCTGAGCGGCTATCGGAGCAGCTCGCCTCGTAACCGAGTCGGCCTCTCAGCGGACAGTGATCGTCTCCTGCCGCAGGCTTCGCCGGGAGGCGAGCGTGAGCCTGTAGCGACCGGGCCCGACCCGCCTCAGCGGCTTCAGCGCCATCAGCGCCCGCCGCGTATTCGCGTGGCTGACGGTTGCCGTGCCAGTTGTGTAGAGCATATTCCCCCGCATCAGCCGGGCCGCCAGGGCTCCAGCGCCGCTCGTGGAACCCAGCGGACCCGAGACAAGATCGCTCGTGCAGACCCGCGCTGTGATGACTTGCCTGCGGAGGCTCTGGACGCTATTGACCGCGGTGCGCTTCACGGCGCTGCAGCTCAGTATCTGGACCTGGTTGCTGTTGGCTTGCGTACCCTCAGGTGGGCCATACGCGAAGAGATCCGAGGAGCTAGTGGAACTGGTGCCCTCGGCGTTCTGGACCTCAACGTCGACCGTGCCCGACCCCGGCGGGGAGATCGCAGTGATTTCGGTGTCAGAGTGAACTTCGAAACCTGCGGCCTCGGTAGCGCCGAACTCGACGGCGCTGGCGCCGGTGAATCCAGTGCCAGTGATCGTCACCGATGTTCTCCCGGAGGCCGGACCGTGGTCGGGCTCGACCATTTCAACGGTCGGGGCGCCAACGTAGTTGAAAAAGTCTCTTGGGCTTGCGTAGCTCGTGCCATGCGGAGTCATCACGGTCACATCCACCGTGCCGGTGCCCGGTGGGGAAGCGGCAGTGATGGAGTTGTCGGAGTTGACCGTGAAGCTGGCGGCGTTATTTGGTCCGAACTTCACAGCCGTGGCGCCGGTGAAGTTGGAGCCCGTGATGGTTACCACGGTCCCACCAGCCTCTTCGCCGCTGTTAGGTTCGAGTTTCGCGATCTGCGGCAAGGCCACCGGCGCTGCGGCGGCGGCATAGCTCTGACCGTCACCGGCCGCTATGGCCGTAACCTCGCTCAAGCCGCTTACCGGGATCGGCACGAGGCTTTCTTCCTTGGCGGTGTTGTTCCCCAGCTGCCAGAGGACGTTCCCTCCCCAGGCCATCACGGTGCCGTCGCTGAGCAGGGCCAGGCTGTCGTACATGCCGCCTGAGATTGCGGTAACCCCGCCCAAGCCGCTGACCGCCACCGGCACGTCGCTGTCATTTGTCGTGCCGTTGCCCAGCTGCCCAACGAGGTTGTAACCCCAAGCCCTCACCGTGCCGTCGCTCAGCAGCGCGAGACTGTGCAGCCCGCCGGCCGCGATCGCCGTGACGTCGCTCAACCCACCTACCGGCACCGGAGTTGGGCTGCACCGCAGTTCGCCAGCGCAGACTTCGGGTCCGATTGTGGCGCCGTCGCCCAGTTGGCCGCTGCCGTTATACCCCCAACTCATCACAGTGCCATCTTCCAGCAGGGCGAGGCTGTGGTTAAAGCCAGCTGCTACAGCGGTAGTCCTGCTCAACCCGCTGACCGCCACCGGAGTTGGGCTACACGGCAGGGCTTCCGCGCAGGTTTGCGGCCCACTGGCCGAGCCGTCGCCGAGTTGCCCCCAGGTGTTTTCCCCCCAGGCCATGACGGTCCCGTCGCTCAACAGCGCAAGGCTGTAGTTATAGCCAGCCGCTATCGCCTTGACCCTGCTCAAGCCGCTGACCGCCACCGGAGTGGTGCTACACGGAAGCTCGCTCTCGCAGGTTTCCGGACCCGTGGTGGTGCCGTTGCCCAGCTGCCCCTGGTCGTTGCGACCCCAGGCCATGACGGTCCCGTCGCTCAACAGCGCCAGATCGTGGCTGTCGCCGGCTGCAATGGCCGTAACCCCGCTCAGCCCGCTGACCGCCACAGGCACGTCCCTTTGAGTCGTGGTGCCATCGCCCAGATCCCCACCCCCGTTGTTGCCCCAGGCAACGACCGTTCCATCTTCCATCAGGGCGAGGCCATCGGCGCCCCCGGCCGCGATAGACCTGACCCCGCTCAGCCCGCTGACCGCTGTCGGTACCTTGCTGTCGTATGCCCAGCCTGTTTGGCCGTCGCCGAGCTCGCCGTACGTGTTATCACCCCAGGCCGAGGCGACGTTGGAGGTACTCGACGCCGATGTCGGCCCTGCGGCCAACAGGCCACCGGCAAGCACTATTGCGAGAAGACCGAGGAGCCAGAACATGCCGCGAGTCCTTCGCCTAAGTCTTGATTCGCGATCGTGCCGGCTCACCATGGCGGTTTGACTCCTCCCGCTACGTGCCTCCATCCCGCTCAGGAGGCTTAATTGGATAAGTGGAGACTAGCGGTGGTGCGACGGACGAGAAATACAGCCTTCTCCTGGGCGTCTCCTGCACCTCCTCCATCGATTGCACCGCAGTCGGCGAGGCAGTGCCCAGTTTTCCGGGTGGGATGCCTGTGAATCTGGCGGAGCGATACGAATGACGTAGGCATCCGCCGGGATTCCGGCGATGAGTTCCCTCGCAGTCTCGGCTATGCCTTCCTTTTTCGCCCAGCGCGGTCCTCCGCGCTGCTGACACCTGACCTCCTCGTCGCTGGCTTTGCGGCCGCGAAGCATGGCACCGGCGTCGTTATGCCGACGTCGGCATAACGACGCTTATGCCGACCTCTGCGTTATGCCGACATGGAGCCGCAAGGCGGCTTGCCAGGCGGAGATCGCGCTGAGAAGGTCGGCATAATCACACCGCTTCGAGGAAGGCCAGGAGGGTGTCAGGCGGTCGATAGCGACCCGGCTTTGCCTCCGTTGGGGTGGTTCTGGCCAGCGCGCGTTCCTTGATCGCGAGGTCGGCGTGCAGGTAGATCTGCGTGGTCTCGACCTGCTCGTGGCCGAGCCAGAGCGCGATCACCGAGGTGTCGACCCCGGCCTGCAACAGCCGCATCGCGGCGGTGTGACGCAGCACGTGCGCTGTCACCTTCTTGCCGCGCAGCGACGGGCAGGCGAGAGCGGCGGCCCTGACGTGCTTGGCCAGTCGGCGCTCCAGCCCGTCGCGGCTGAGCCGCCCACCGCTGCGGGTCGGAAACAGCGGATCCTCTCCCCGGCCGTCTCGCTCGGGGAGCCAGACGCGAAGGACGGCCAGCGTTGCGGCGGTGAGCGGCGTAATCCGCTGCTTTCGCCCCTTGCCGAGGCAACTGACGTGAGGACCCCTGCCGAGGTGGACGTCGGCGCACCCGAGTCCGGTCAGCTCCGATGCCCGCAGCCCCGTCTGGGCGGCGAGCATCAGCATCGCCCGGTCGCGCCGGCCGGTCCAGGTCGAGCGGTCCGGCGCGGCGAGCAGCGCCTCGACCTCTTCCTCGTTGAGGAAGGTGACCAGGTTTCGCTGGGAGCGCTTCGGTGGGATCGCCAGCACCCGCTCGATCGCCTGGGCGTGCTCGGGGTGGCGCAGCGCCGCGAAACGAAACAGCGAGCGGATCGCCGCCAGCCGGGCGTTGCGGGTGCGCGGCCCGTTGCCCCGCTCGGCTTCGAGATGGTCGAGGAAGCACCCGATCAGCGGGGCGTCGAGGTCGTCGATCTCCAACCTGCTCGGCTGCTTGCCGGTTCGCTGCGCGGCAAAGCCGAGCAGCAACCGCATCGTGTCGCGATAGGCGACGAGCGTGTGAGGACTGGCCTGGCGCTGGCGCACGAGGCGCTCGGTGAAGAACGCCTCAAGCGTCGGGGCGAGGGCGCTCATGAACGATCACCGAGGTAGCTCTCGAGCCGCTGGGCGGCCAGCTCCATCAACTCCGGCGCGCCCGACAAGTACCAGTAGGTCTTTGCGGGGTCGACGTGACCGAGGTAGGTCGACAGCAGCGCCAGGCGCCCCTCGACCTCGCCGTCTTCGCGGTAGGCGTCAAGCAGCGTGCGCACCGCGAAGGTGTGGCGCAGGTCGTGCAGCCTCGGTCGGCACTCAGCCGAGCGCGGCCTGATTCCCGCTTGATCCAGGAGCCGTCTGAACCCCCAGTGCACCGCGCCGTAGTTCAGCCGAGAGCCTTTGATCGAGACGAAGAAGGCGTCGCTACCGCTCTGGCAGCGGGGTCGATCGCCTCGGCGCTGATAGCGGCGCAGCGCAGCCGTGGTGCTGTGGTGAAGCGCCAGCTCGCGAGTCTTGCCGAACTTCGTGTCTATGACGAGGAGCGCCTGCGCCTTGAAGTCGACGTCTCTGTTGTCGAGTGCGATCGCCTCCCCGATCCGCATCCCGCTCACCGCCAGCAACCCGATCAGCGTCCGATAGGTCGCTGCCCGGTGCGGCGTGCTCAGGCTGGCTGTCGCCTCCAAGAGCTCAGCGAGCTCGCGCTCGGAGTAGATGTAGGGGGTCGCTCGCCGGTTGCGGGCGCGGATCAACCCCTCCGGCGGCACCTCGCAGGCCGGGTCGATCGCCTGTAGGTAGGCGGCAAAACCCCGCACCGCCGAGAGCCGGGTGTGGTGCCAGGCGCGGGTCCCGCCTGGCAGCGTCGCCCAGGCGAGCGCCTCTTCGGTCTTGATCGTCTTCGTGCCGTTCTCTTCGAGGTAGATCACGAACTGCCCCAGCATCCGCTCGACCTTGACCAGCTTGTGGCCGAGGGCACGACGAACGGTCAGGTAGTCGGCGAGCACCGAGCGCAGCGGGCTCATCGGCCGCTCCCTGGCCAGTGGCGGGCGATTCCTCGCAGTGCCTCGCGGTCGACCTTGGCGTAGATCGCCGTGGTCTGGATTCGGTGGTGGCGCAGCAGCTGGCCGACCTCGGGCAACGAGGCGCCGGAGCGCAGCGCCTGGGTCGCCGCCGTGTGGCGGAGGCGGTGGCTGCGCACCGGGCCGAGGCCCGAGCGGTGCGCGGCCCTCGCCACGACCTCGCCGACAGCGTGGCCTATGAGCCCCCGGTGGGGCGCATTCAGGGAGACGAAGACCGTGCGGCCCTGGGCGCTCGCCGGCCGGCCCGCGGTCAGGTAGGCGACGATCGCCTCGCCGACGTCGGCGGGCAGCGGCAGGCGCTCCTCGCGGCCCTTGCCGCGCACGAGGATCTGCCCTGCTCGCCACTCGATGTCCTCGAGCGAGAGGCCGGCCACCTCGCCGGCCCGCAGCCCGAGCCGGCTGAGCAGGGTGAGGACCGCGAAGTCGCGCCGCCCGCTCACCGTGGTGCGATCGCAGGAGCTGAGGAGCTTGTCCACCTCGTCGGGCTCAAGGCCCCTCGGCAGGCTCTGCCCTCGCCAGCCTCCGATCGAGGGGACAGCGCCGCTCAGCTGGTGTTTGATTACGCCCTCTTGGTGTAGGAAGCCGAGCAGCGAGCGCAGGGCGGTCATGGTGTCTTGGGCTGCGGCGCGTGATTGGCTCTGGCAGCTGGCGAGGACGAACGCACTGATGTCGGCGGCGTCCAGCCGCGAGAGTTCAAGTTCCCCGTCGCAGCTGATCTCGACGAGGAAAGGGTGGACCTTGCCCAGATAGCGAAGCACCGTCGATTCGTTGAGACCGCGCTCCAGGGTGAGATAGCGCCGGTAACGGTCAAGCAGCTCCTCCACCGGACCCACCGGCATCGAGAAAGCCGCCGGCGCAGGCACCACACCCAACTCTCGCAGGTAGGTGAGCAAAGGCACGAGCGCCTGCGTCGAGAAGTGCACGCGGTAGCCGGCGGCGCGACGAGCCGCCGCGAAGCGCTCGATCGCAGCGGAGGTTAAGTCCCCGGGATCCAAGCCCTCCTTTGCCATCCAGCGGCTCAGGTGTGCCTTCAGCAGTAGCTGAAGGCGTACGGCGCTTGGCGTGTAGCCCTGCCGCCGAAGCTCGGCGACGAAGCCAGCCTTAAAACGGCGTGAGCGGTCCGGTCATCCGGGCCCGCGATGAATCAGACATTCGATCTCCTCCTCTTGTTGATGGGAGGAGGAGCTTCACCGTCCACTGCGAGCGGCGGATTATGCCGACTACTTCGTCCTCATTTTGGCCCCCGGAGCTGGTTCGCGAACTCATGTCGGCATAACGCAGAGGTCGGCATAAGCGTCGAGCCCTGCAAGCCCATGAAGGGCTCCTTGCGGCCCGAGCCTTCGGCTCGGGTTCCGGGCTCGCCGTCCGGCGCCCTTCGCGGCCTCCGTCAAAGCCAGCGACGAGGAGGTCGAAGATGTACGCCAGCACCGAGGAGCAGCGAAGGCGCGACCAGGTCCAGGGGCTCGCTGAACAGCTCTACCGCGAGCGCCACGACTACCTGCTGCGGATCGCTGTCAAGCACGCCGCCAACCGCGAGGACGCCGAGGACGCCGTCCAGTTCTCACTCTCCGCGCTGATCGAAAAGTACGACCCGGCTGGCGGCTCCCCACCCCTGGGATGGCTCACGTTGACCTTGGAGCGTCGCTGCTGGGCGCTCTACCGCCACATGCACCTCGACCGCAGCGCCGGCCAGGAGGCCGCCCCGGACTCCGCAGGGCGGAGCTTCGCCGCCGAGTCCATCACATCGGGCGACGCCGGACCCGAGCAGCTGATCGAGCTGGTCAACGACGCAAAGACACGCCTCGCCGCCCTGAAGCCGGCCGAGCGGTGCGCCCTCGGCCTGATCGCCGCCGGCTACAGCTACGCCGAGATCGGCGAGATCACCGGTTTCAGCTACACGAAGACCAATCGCTGCGCCGCCGAGGGCCGCGCGGCGCTCCGGGAAAGCTAACTCGTCGAGTCCGTCCTGCGGCGACTCTTCGACAACCAGGCCCGCGAGGATCATCAAGTCGCTGACCCCAGGCGCAGCCGCCGGCCTCGACCTCCCGCCATTTACCGCAGTTTGCGGGATCGGCGGGGAGTCGGCCCTGGCGCTTGCGGGCGCCCCCGGCTAGGGTCGCGCCCTGCGACTGGGAGAGACGGGCTCCGCGCAAGCCAAGCGGGGACCATCTCGAAGGTGGCGCGACGAGCTTCTAGGCGCGAAGGCTACGCGCAAGGCAGGCGACGAGCGTCACCCCCGGTCGCTTCCTAGTGCTTGGCGATGGGCGTCGGACTCCAGTAGGCTCGATGCCCAGCCGTACGTCGGGCCCTCTCCATCCCTCTCCTCCCCGCGCGCACTGGACAGCCACCGTGAGAGGCATGAGATCGGACCTTCATGGAGGAACGACAGGATGGCATGCTGACGCTGTGCAGCTCCTACGCCGGATCTGCCTATCGGATGACGTTGAGCGGCGAGCTGGATCTCGAAAACGTCGAGAGCCTCGCGGTGGAGATCGCACGGATGGATGACTCCGGAGCCGTGGAGACCGTCATCGACCTGAGCCGGCTCGAGTTCATCGACTCCAGCGGCATGGCCGCACTGGCCCAGGCCGGGCGGCGCTTTCGAGCGGATGGCCGGCAGCTGCGCATCCTCGGACAGCCGAGGCGATTCAACTCGCCCTCGAGACAGCAGGGCTACACGCTCCGCAAGGCTGCCGCCGGTGCGAGCCGCGCGGCTCGCACCGCCGGATAAAGGCCGGCGAGCGCGCCGAGCATCAAGGCGATCGCAATCCCGCCCGCCACGGAGAGCACCGGCACGACCACGATCCAGCCCTGGGATGAGGCATAGCCTGCCGTCGCTGCGGCGCCGAGCGCGATCCCGGCGCTTCCGCCGAGCAGGGACAAAAGGACGGACTCGCCGAGGAACTGCACGCCGATCTGGGCCCGCGTGGCGCCGAGCGCGCGGCGCAGGCCGATCTCCGAGCGGCGCTCGAGCACCGAGATCACCATCACGTTGGCGATCCCGACGCCCCCTACCAAGAGCGCCACGGCGCCTAGCCCGAGGAACAGGGCGGTCAGCGTGCCCTGTGCGTCTGCCCGTGCCTGCAGCGCGTCGGAGGGTCGGCTGACCTGGGTCTGTTCGGGGTACTGAGGGTCCGCGGCGGCGGGCAAAAGCGCCGCTGCTTCGGGCACCCGTTCGGGGTCGGCGCGCACGTAGAGCGTGCTCGCGTTCCGTGCCGTGCCGAACAGCCGATGGGCGATCGGATAGCCGATCAGCGCTGAGCGTTCGATTTCGGGCGCGAGCGGCATCCGGGCGAGGATGCCGCCGACGGTGAACCAGGTTTCCCCCAGGTAGACCTGGACCCCCTGCCCTTTCACCCTCAGCCGGTCAACACCGAGGCGCTGGGCGGCAACTGTGCCAAGCACGACGACTGGATAGCGTTCGCTGGCGGCGCCTAAGAAGCGCCCCAGCGCCACCTCGCCGCCGAGCGTCCCCAGCAGCGCCGGGTCGGCCGCGTCGATCGCGATGCCGCCGGTTTCGGCGGCTTCGATGTAGGGGCTGCGCCGGACCGACGCCGAGGACACGGCCGTCACCGCGGCCGCGTCACGCACGCTGCCCAGGTTGCGGACCGCCTGCTCCGCGGCGGCCGGCAGCTGTGCGGATTCGCCGAAGTAGGTCTGACCCGGGGCTACGGTGAGCAGGTTGGTGCCGAGCTGGTTGAGCTCGGCGACCAGACCCGCCTTGCTGGATTCGGAGATGCCGAGCACCGCGACCATCGCGGCGATGCCGATCGCCACGCCCAAGGCCGAGAGCGCCACGCGCAAGCGGCGGGTGCGTAGCCCGACGCTGGCGACTCGCACCACGTCGAGCGGCAACAACCGGCTGCGCGCAGGCGTTGTGCCGAAGGCCTCGACGCTCACACCGGCACCGCTTGGAGCTCGTCGTAGATCAGGCGTCCGTCGCGCATCTCCAGCCGTCGGGGCAGAGTCGCGGCGATCTCCCGGTCGTGGGTAATCACCACGACCGTGGTGCCCTGCTCGTTCAACGCATGCAGCACATCGAGGATCTCGGCGCCGCTCGCGGAATCGAGGTTGCCGGTCGGCTCGTCTGCGAGGACGATCGCCGGCGAGCTGACCAGCGCTCGCGCGATCGCAACGCGTTGGCGCTCGCCGCCGGAGAGGAGCGCCGCGGTCTGGGTGGCGCGGTGGGCGAGGCCGACCTGCTCGAGCGCCGCACCAGCTGCCCGGCGGCGCTCGCGGGCGGGCGTGCCCGTGTAGAGCAGGCCACCGGCGACGTTCTCCAACGCGCTCTGCGCCTCAAGCAGGTGAAACTGCTGGAAGACGAAGCCGATCCGCCGGGCGCGAAGCGCCGCGAGCAGGCCGTCGGAGGCGTCGGAGACATCTGTGCCGGCGATCCGTACGAGGCCGCTGCTCGCGCGCTCGAGGGTGCCGAGGATATGCAGCAGGGTCGACTTGCCAGACCCCGATGGCCCCACGATCGCGCAGAGCTCTCCTGCCTCAACGCTCAAGCTGATCCCGCTCAGCGCCTCGACACCGCCGGGGTAGCGCTTGACCACGTCGCGCAGCTCAAGGACGGGTCCGTCGCTCATTCTCTTGGTTCGGTCACGATCAGGCCGGCGTGGATACCTGGGCCTTCGATCTGCACGTAACCGTCGACGAAGATGCCCGGAGTTACCGCCAGCTCGACGCGGTGAGTGCCCTTGAGCGCCTCGACCGCATAACCACCGCCGGCCGTGGCCACCAGTGCGGCGGCTGAGACCGCGAGGACGCGGCGGCGGATACTCTTCACCAGTTCGACGGTGACCGGTGCCTTGTCCAGGTGCGCCACTGGATGGTCTAGCGCCAGCGTCACCGCGATTGTTGGTTCTTCCTGCCTTTCTTCTCCACCGCCGCCGTCTCCTTCTCCACCGCCGCCCTTGCCGCTTTCAGGCGTTTCGGCAACCGTGCCCACACTCGTGATGTGTCCGTAGACGACGCTGCCGCTCGGCAGCGTCACCGATACCGACTCTCCGACTCGGGCCAGCTGCTGCTGGCTCGCCTTTACCTCCAGCTGCACGAGTTGGCGGGTTGAGGTGGTGCCCAGCACCGCGACCGGCGCGGCGCTGCCTGCGTCGGATCCCCCGCCTACTTCTTCATTGCTCGGCTTCTTGGCGTCGGGTTCCTTTGACTTCTTCCCTTCATCTTCGGGCTTCTTGGCGGCGGGTTCCTTGCCGTCTGAGCCGGCGGGGGGATCCTCGCCAAGTGAGACGTGCACGGCAGTTACTCGCCGCGCCCCGGACGCGAAGATCACCCGTCCGAGCTCCACCTTGCCGGTTTCCGGGAGTCCCACGTACCTCTGCCAGCGACGCACGGCTTCGGCGGTTGCATCGCCGAATTCATCACGATTGGTGATCGCCCTGTCGGGATCGAAGCCGAGCGCCACCAGGTTGGCGTTCAGCTCGGCGACGTCGGGGCCGTCACTGACGCCGATCTTCAACGTCCTGTAGGCCGGCAGCGTGCCGTACATGAGCGTCACAGGCTGGTCATCGATCCGAAATAGAGTTCCGCCTCGCCTGATCACCTTGCCAACTCGCGGGCAGCCAGGTGAAGGTTCCCGCCAGCCGGTCATACAGTTCAACGGTGCCGCCGTAGCCGAGCGTGCCGTCGACCTGGGTGTGTTCGACCAGGGTGCGCCGGGTGACCGTCGTGGTGGTGTCGCCCGGCGGGAGTGCCGTGCGCAGGCTTGTCCGGCTGGCGGGGCCCGACACAAGCGCCATGGCCACGGCTGCGGCCACCGCGATCCCGATCACCAAGAACGACGTCGCCACCAGGAGCCGGTTGCGCCGACGCCGCCTGTCTTGATCCTCACCAGCGGGGTCGCCGGGCTCCGCAGAGCCCAGGGCCCCGATTCCCTGCGGCCCGTCAGGGCGCCGCTGCCCCACCGGCTCAGCCACCTATCTCTACCGAGTTGGCGCCGCCTTTTCCGGGTTCCCCAGCTTGGTTTGAGCGGTTTGGGCGCATGCGTGTCGGTCCCCTGTCCCGGGCGGAGCGGGGACCGGGGGAAGGGCCTTCGCAGGCCTTGGCTGCAGCGCTTTCGGGGTTCGGAGCGCTACCGCCGTCGCTCTCTACTCCCCGCAGGCCGCTGCCCGACGAGGTCGCCAGGTGGACGTCGTCACCGTGTTCGCGCAGGCACTTTGACAACCTGAGGATGCCTTTTTCACGGGTGGCGTTCTGCTGCGGGGTGAGGGGCGGTTCCCTGCCTCCTGCCTGGAAGCGTTCGCAGGCGCTCTGCGCGTCTTTGATCGTCTGCGGAGCGACGTTCTTGGGGCCGTTGCCGTTGTAGCGGATGCCTTCTGCGGAGATTTCGGGATCGGGGAAGTCTTCGATCCCGTGCTTGCGCATGCATTTCGAGAACTTCATCGCGTTGTTATCGGCGGTGGCCGCGGCGGGCTTGGCCGGCGAGGACGCTTCGCCGCAGGCGGCCAGGGCCAGGGTGGCGGCGGGGGCAGCGAGCAGGGCGAGCCGAGCAGGGCGGGGACTCGGCACTCCCTTTCGAATCGGTGGCTCGACAACATGATCTGAGTGCCAGCTGAGAATCTCCTGAGAGGAGGCGAGAAACTCGCTGAAGCGCCGGCGCAGCGATGGCCGGCTCGCAGCGGTCCGTTTGAGGCTCCTCACCGGGTCAAGTGGCGGGTCAAGGCGTGATCCCTTAGCCGCCGACGCGTATCACCGCGCCGAACTTCTGCCTGGCGCCACCCTTGGGTGGTCCTCCAGGGCCCGGGCCTCCGCGAGAAAACGCGCCGCCCCCGGGACCCTTAAAGGGGAGGTCTGACTGACAGGCGCGCTGCGCCGCCTGGAAGGTGGCGCTGGAAGGATTGGGCCCGCCGCCGGGACCGCCGATTTTGATTTTTATGCCGCCACCGCCGGCGGGGGGGTCGGGGATATCGACCCCGTGACTGCGCATGCACTTCGCGAATTTCAGCGCTGCGTCAAGATGCGCGGTCTGTTCGGCCGGTGAGAAGTTCGGCGGGGCCGGACGGTAGCGCTTGCACGCGGTTTGGGCCGCTTCGAAGGCTTTCGGGCTCCCGGCGCCGGTGACTTTGATGAAGGAGCCGCCCGAAGATCCGGTCGGGGTGGAGGCGTTGATTCCGTGTTCGCGCAAGCAGCGCGAGAACTTCACTGCGGTTTCCTGGGCGTTGGCCGTGGCGCTGGCCGCCGGCGAGGAGGAGCCACCGCAGGCGGGGAGGAGGAGGAGGCTGGTGGCTGCGGCGCTCAGCGCGGCGAGCAGGGCGGGCCGAAGGCGGCGGGAAGGCGGAGCTCCTCGGCGGGTTGGCGACACCCCGACATGATCGGGGCGCCACCTGAGAATCTCATGAGAGGAGCCGAGGAATTTGCTGAACGTCGAGCGCTGCGATGCCCGGCTCAAGCCGCGCGTCCGCACTCTCGGTGGCGCTCATCGCGAGCAGCGGAAGCTCGAGCGTCAGCCGGGCGCCGCCAGCGGGATCGTTGCCGGCGTGCACGGCGCCACCGTGAGTCTCGGCAACCTGGCGCACGATTGCCAAGCCCAGGCCCGAGCCCGGCCGCCCGCGGGCCGCTGGTGCCCGGTAGAAGCGGTCAAACACCCGGGGCAGGTCCTCACCGGCGATCCCGGGCCCGTGGTCGCGCACCTCGAGGCGGCCACCTCCCACCCCAACCTCGACCGGCCCGGTAGGCGGCCCCCACTTGACGGCGTTGTCGAGCAGGTTGGCGATCGCCCGATCCAACCGCGCCGGCGCGACACGCACCAGGCAGGGCTCGGCGGTGAGGATGAAGCGACACCGCGGGGCATGCAGGCGGGCGCGCTCGAGCGCCCCTTGGGCGGCGAGATCGAGGCGAACGTCCTCGACCTCGATTTCCTCGACCTCGGTCTTGGACAGATCGACCAGATCGCCGACCAGCACCGCCAGCTCGCGCAGTTGTGCCTGCGCAGCGGCGACCACGCGAGCCCGCTCGCCGGCCTCGAGGCGGTCGCCCATCGCGAGCGCGTCGAGGTTGGCGCCGACGCTGGTCAGCGGCGTGCGCAGCTCGTGCGAGGCGTCGGAGACCAGCTGGCGCTGGGCGAGCTGGGAGCGCTCGAGCGCGGCGAGCATCGTGTTGAAGCTGGCCGCCAGACGCGCCAGCTCGTCGTCCCCGCCGAGCTCGATGCGGTGGCCGAGGTCCTGGGTGCGCGCCACGCGTTCGGCGGCCCCCGTCAGACGGCGCACCGGCACCAGCGCCGCCCGCGAGACGAGCAGCCCGAGCGCTGCGGCGAGCGCGATCCCGCCCAGGCTGACGATCGCAAGCACCAGCTTCAGGTGGGCGAGGGTGCTGTCGACCTCACTCAACGGCAGGGCTACCTGCCAGACCCCACCGTGCGGAGCACGTTTGGTGAGCGTCCGCACCCGGGTGCCGGCGACGGTCGCTTCGGCAAAGAACGCCGGGCGCCGTCCCGCGGCAACGGCGCGGGCGGCAGCGGTGACCGGAAGCAGCACCGGCCCCGAGCGTTCGGGGCGCAGCACCCGCCCGTTTGCCTGGAAGAGTTGGGCATAGCCCGTGGCTCCGCCGAGCCTCTGAGGCGGCAGGACGAGGCTTGAGGCGATCGCTGCCAGGCCGGCGCCCCGAGGCGATCCCTTCGCAGTAAGCGCACCGTGCGCGGACGTCCGACCTTCAATCAGGACGTTCTTACCGACGAAGCTCTTGTCGGCGCGAGCCGATCCCGGTCCGCCGGAGAAGCGCCCGAACGCCGTGGCGCCGTTTCCCGAGGCACGGATCGCCAACGGCGGAAAGGGTGGGGGTGGCAGCTGCCCATTCCTGCGCAGCTTTGCGAGAGCGGCTGCACCAAGAGTCACGCTCTTGATCCGAACCGACTGCGGCTGGCCGGGGATGAGCTTCTGGCGCAGGCTGGCATCGATCTGCCCGATCAGCTCGTTGCGGGTCGCGACGTAGACGACGACCGAGGCGAGCACCACAGCGGCAGCCACCGCCCCCGCGGCGAGCAGGACCATACGGCGGCGGAAGCTCATCGGTTCGATGACCTCAGCACGTAGCCGACCCCCCGTACGGTGTGCAGCAGGCGCGGCTCGCCGCCGGCCTCGGTCTTGCGGCGCAGGTAGCCGACGTAGACCTCCAGCGAGTTTGATGCAGGTCCGAAGTCATAGCCCCAGACATGATCGAAGATCGTCGCGCGGCTCAGCACCTGGCGCGGGTGGCGCATCAGGACTTCGAGCAACAGGAACTCGGTGCGGGTGAGTTCGAGCAGGCGAGCGCCGCGGCGCGCCTCGTGAGCGAGCGGATCTAGCTCGAGGTCCTCAAAGCGCAGGGCCTGCTCGTCCCCCTCCCAGCCGGTGCGCCGCAGCAGGGCTCGCAGGCGGGCGATCAGCTCCTCGCGGGCAAAGGGCTTGACCAGGTAATCATCGGCGCCGGCCTCCAGGCCGGCGACCCGCTCGCTCACCTCGGCGCGTGCGGTGAGCATCAGCACGGGGGTGCGATTGCCGGTGGCGCGGATCCGCCGACAGACCTCTAGACCGTCGAGGCCTGGCATCAGCACGTCGAGGATCACAGCGTCGGGACTGTCCGCTGAGAGTGCGCGAATGGCCTCGCTACCGTCAGTCACGGTCGTCACCTCGAATCCGTTGAGGTCGAGCACGAGCGACAGAGCCTCGCGCACGGCCGCCTCATCGTCGGCGACCAGTAGGCGCATGGCCCGATGCTGACAGGCAAATGTGAAAGAAAGCTGAGGAGCGGGCTCGATCGCCTACTGCCGCGACAAAGCTGTGGGCGGTCCTGAATGAACGGGAAAGCGGTGCGCGGGCTCCGATAGACGGTGAGCCTGGCGGCGGGGCTTCACCCGACAAACGGGCGCGGCCCTGGGGCTTTCGCTCGCTCGGGCCTCAGCGCCGCCGCGCGGGGTTACCGCGCTCCCACCAGTCGATCGTCTCCTCGTATCCCTGCATCTCTTCGATCGTGCGGGCGATGAAGTGTGCGCTTGAGCCGGTGACATTCCCGCAGAACTTCCAAAGCTCGCGCGTCGCCCGCATGTAGCGGTGGATCAGGTCGTCCAGCTCGAAGGCGTCCAGCTCGCCGCATCGTAGTCCTTGAAGCCTTCGCGCACCCGCTCAAGCAGGTCCGCAAGCTGCGCCTCGCGGTAGCCGACGACCAGGGCCAGATCGGCCCGCCGCTCCGCCTTCGAGGGCTTGGCTGGCTCAGAGTTCATGGCGAGGCGACCGTATCGCAGACCCGCCTCGCCTAAGAACCACGTCCGCGACGGCAGATCAATGACGCGCCTTCGGCGCTGTAAAACAGCTACTGGGTTCGACGGAGCCCGTAGCTTCACCCGTACTGTCCCATCCCCGAAAAGCAGCAGACGATACGCACCTCAAGGAGCTACATAGTCACACATAGCCGAACCTAGTCGTCGATTCACACCCTCCCTTGAGGTGTGTAATCACCGAAGCTACGTTCGCCGTGTGCAGACGACTCACAAGATCCCCGGCGACTCCGCGGTGCCCTACGCGAAGTACCTGACCTCCACCGCCACCCGCGGCGACTACTACACCAGCGACGGTGAGGACGACCAGCCCGTGCCCAGCCGCTGGCACGGTTCCTCTGGTCTGCTGTGCTCGCTCGCCCTCGACGCCGAAGCGCCGGTGCAGCGCAGCGACCTGCGCGCGGTGATGCAGGGCTTCTCGCCGCTCACCGGCGAGCCGCTGCGCCCGGCGGGCTCCAATGGCACCAGGGTCGCCGGCGTCGAGCTGATGATGGCGCCGCCGAAGTCGGTCTCGGCGCTCTGGGCAACTGCCGGTCCCTACCGACGCGCCCAGATCGAGGCCGCCCATCAACGGGCGGTGGCGAGCGCTCTGGCACGAACCGAGCGCGAGGTCGCCCTGGTCAGGCGAAAGAGCGGCGGGGTCGTTCGCTTCGAGCGTGCCAAGAGCCTGCTCGCCGCCGAGTTCGTCCACACCTCCAGCCGCCTCGCCCAAGACCAGGAGGCCGGCGGCATTCCCGACCCCCAACTGCACTCCCACCTTGTCGTCTTTGCCGCCGAGCGCAAGGACGGCAAGCTCGCCGCGGTCGAATCGCGCCAGCTCTACCGCTCCGCCCGCGAGAGCGGCGCCTGGTACCGGGCAGAGCTGGCCGCGAACCTGTGCGAGCTGGACTTGCCGATCGAGCGGCGCACAGGGCGCAACGGACGCTACTTCGAGGTCCGTGGCGTCCCCGAGCAGTTGGCGAGCCGCTGGTCCTCCCGCTCCGAAGACGTCGACCGCGCCGCCCGCCTCTTCCGCCAGCGCTACGGGCGAGAGCCACGGGCGGGGGAGCTGGGCTCGCTGACGATCGCCACCCGCGGCTCCAAGAGCGCCGCCGAGCGGCTCGACGTCAACGAGGCCTGGAGGGCGGTGGGGGAGGAGCACGGGTTGAGCGCCGAGCGCTCGGAGCAGTTGTTCGATGAGCGACTGTTTTCCAACCAGAAGAGCGTCGATCTCCGCGCCGAGTTGCTCGACGAGGTGACCCGCGAGCACTCGATGATCAGCGACCGAGAGCTGCGCGCCAAGGCCTACGAGCTGAGCGCCGGGGCCTGCCGACCCGCCGAGGCCGACCGGCTGGTCGACAAGCTTGCCCGCAGCGGCGAGCTGGTTCCCTTGGAGGGCGGACTGTGGACGACTCGCCGCCTGCGGGAGCTGGAGCGCTCCATCGTGCAGATCGCCGAGAACCGCGGCAACGAGGACGCCGCGCCTCTCGGCGAGGCGTCCCTCAAGCAAGCACGCCGCGAGATCGGCAGGGAGATCCACGGCTCGCTCACTGCTGAGCAGCGTGAGGCGCTGGAGACGATGACAGGACCAGGCGGCATCTCCCAGCTCGTCGGCCGTGCCGGTACCGGCAAGGGCGTGGTGATCGCTGCTGCCGCCCGAGCCTGGCAAGTGGAGGGCTATGAAGTGGTCGGGACCGCGGTCGCCGGCGCCACCGCACAGCGGCTGCGCGACGACGCACGGCTCGACCGCTCCTTCACCGCCGACGGTCTGTGCAACGGCGTCGAGAAAGGCCGCCTTGAGCTGAGCCCCAGGACCGTCGTCGTCATGGACGAGGCGGGGATGGCCGACACCGGGCGCCTCGCCCGGCTCGCCGAGCTGACCGATCAGTCCCACAGCAAGCTCGTGCTTGCCGGTGACGCTGCACAGCTCAGCCCGATCGGCGCGGGCGGGCTCTTCGAGCAGCTGCGGGACCGCGTCCCCAGCGCCGAGCTGACCGAGGTCCACCGCGCCCATCACGACTGGGAGCTTTGGGCCTGGGAGCAGGTCCGAAACGGCGAATCCGGCCCTGCCCTCGCCCAGTATGAGGCCCACGATCGCCTCCACATCCACGACACCCGAGCGCAGGCCGCCGAGGCGATGGTCGCCGACTGGGACGAGGCCAGGCGAACTCTGCCTGCCGGTCGGGCGGTGATGATTACCGACGCCTCCAACGCCGAGCGCGACCAGATCAACGCGATGGCCCAGGAGCGGCGGGCGGCCGCGGGCGAGCTCGGCTCACACCGGGTCGAGCTGCCCGGCAAGCCCTACGGCCTGCGCGCCGGCGACGAGGCCATCTTCTCCGCCCAGCTCCAGATCCCCGGCGAGAAGCGGGTCGAGAACGGGATCACCGGCACCGTCATCGACGCCGATCGCGACCGAGACCGGGTCACGATCGAGACCCACGAGCGCGAGCCGCGCGAGGTGGAGGTCGACACCGCGAAGTTCTCCGATCTCAACTTGGGCTACGCCGTTCACGTATACAAGGCCCAGGGCATCACCGCCGAGACCTCGGGCATCCTCACCGGCGGCTGGCAGACCGACCGCGAGCACGCCTACGTCGCGCTCAGCCGCGCCCGCGAGCAGACCCAGATCTACGTGTCGCGTGAGGACCTCGGCGAGGCGGGCATGGACACCGGCGCGATCGAACGGCTCGGCGAGCGGATGCGCCAAAGCCGGGCACAGGAGGCGAGCATCGGGAAAGAGATCGCCGAATGCGATGTGGAGCGTTCCCGTCAAAACGAGCGTTGCCTCGAGCAGCAGCCTGATATCGACTACTACTTTGAGATCGAGTAGTTGGGTCAAGAGCGGCTCAATCGCACCCGGGAGGTCGGCGGTTCGAATCCGGTCGTCCCATTGCTTTTCGGAACTGCAAGTTCAGGCTCGCCGCATTACCAGCCAGAGCCAACGCCAGACCTTCCAGCCTTGACCGAGGGTTGGCCAATCTGATCGGAGCCGGATACGAAATTGATATCCCTAACGAAAGCCGAGATTGGCCAGCCGATATCCCATCGCAAGGGTGCTGACGTCAAACAGAGCTGCAAGCTCCGAAACGGAGCGGTCGCCATCGTAGAACTCATGCACCATGTTCGCCGGCATCAAGAGCTCGGCTGCAAAGTCGTTTGCTGCTCTCTCGCTGATCCAGTCGTAGCCCGGCGGTGTTCCATCGCGTTCCCCTTGACCGAGATCTATATGGAAGCGCTCGTGATGGCCGAGTAAATAGTGGCCAAGCTCATGGGCGATCGTGAAGCGCTGGCGAACCGACGCCTGATCGCCGTTGACACCGATAGCTGCACCACCATCGAACTCAACGACTAGACCAGACAGATCATCGTCAAAGGGGTACTCAAGCACCATCACTCCGCATCCTTCTGCGAGTTCCTTCACGTCAACCGGAGGCTGGCTGGTACCGCTCAACTTCAGAAGCTCCCGCGCCGCTACACCGGGACGGTGGGCGGAAATCTCGATCGTCTTCAACGGCAGCGTGAGACCTTCCACTTGGTCGAGAAAATCCTGAAGGGCTGAGTCAAGCTCGGCTAGATCAAGCTGAGCGGCAGTCGCCCTGAGTATCGCCCGAATCGGCTGGCGTTCGTGGCTACTCGGGAGGAAAAAGGAGACATCTTTTTGCAGTGCCGAGGACAGGTCGAGTAGATCGTCCAGCCCCGGCACTCGCTTCCCCGACTCCCAATAGCTGATGGCGGTCTGAGTGCGCCCTAGTTGCTCGGCGAGGTCGGTTTGACTCCATTCCCGCTCCTGACGTCCTGACTTAATGGCCTCGGCGACGGTGCGGGCAGTGTCTTCGATCGGCATTCGTCCTAGTTTTGCCAAAAGGCTCATACCGCTATGCTATCGTCCCATAGCGGAAAGATATATAGGGCCGGTACTCCGTACCGTTATGACCAGTTTACGGGCGGGGGCGGCGCAAAACCGAAAGGAGCCAGACAATGGCAACCGAGACCGAGACCGAGACCGAGACCACTGATGCAAGGAAGCCGCCGAAGGCCTTCGAGATCACGATAGACGGCAAGGCCTACGTGGTTTCCGAGAAGGAGCTGATCGTCGCCCAGATCCTCGCTCTGGCCGGAAAATCAATCAACGAATATTACCTCGTGGAGATCCGCGGCAAGAAGGAGCGCGTCTCCTACAAGGACAAGCCGAACGCTGTGGTCAAGCTGCACCCCGGCAGCAAGTTCGTCACCGTCTCGACGGGCGAAACCCCGGTCTCCTAACGGTCATGGCGCTCGCAGACTTCATTGCGGAACTCGTCGAGCTCGACTACCTGCCCGTCGAGCGGGCCGACGGCTTCGTCGAGTTTGATTATGAGGTCCCCGTCGGCCCGCTCGCCGGGAAAGTGGTGAAGATCGCCTTGAGGCCCGAAGGCGACTGGCCGTTGACGCCGCCCGGCGGGCCGCGGGTTTCGCCACGGATCCTGCCAATCAACCCCGACGCCCAGCTTGGCCACCCCCTCGGCGCCGTGCACGAGGCGCCCGAGCTCGGCCCAGACTGGGAGTACTGGAGTCGGCCCTGCAAACACTGGGCACAGACCGACCGCACCGCCGCGGCCTACATGAGCCATGTCCACCGCCTCTTCGAGACGCTGCCCCATGACCTCGCATAGCACCGCCATGACGACCGAGACCCACGAGGCACTGGTCGCCCACCTCGACAGGCGGGACCGCCAGGAGGATCTCTGCTTCGCGCTCTACCGGCCGAGCAGCGGCGCCACCCGCACGACCGCCGTCGTGCACGAGCTGGTGTTGCCGCAGGATGGGGAGCGCAAAGTCCACGGCAACGTGGCCTTCACTGGCGACTATTTCTTGCGCGCCGCCTTCGCGGCGGCCGACGCTGACGCCGGCCTCGTCCTCCTCCACAGCCACCCCGGGGGCTACGACTGGCAGGGGATGAGTTCAGACGACATCGACGCTGAGCGTGGCCACGCCGCGCAGGCCCAGGAGATCACCGGTTTGCCGCTTGTCGGGATGACGATGGGCACCGGCGAGGGGAGCTGGAGCGCCAGGATCTGGCGTAGGAGCCCCGGCGGTCAACTCGCGCGTCAAGATTGCGAGTCGGTCCGCGTGGTCGGCGATCAGCTGCGCATGACCTACAACCCGGAGCTGCGGCCGAAGCCTCCGACCACCCGCAAGCAGCTGCGCACGGTCTCAGCGTGGGGCGAGCGCGCCCAAGCCGATCTCGCACGCTTGCGGGTTGGAATCGTTGGGGCCGGCAGCGTCGGCTCGATGGTCGCCGAGGCGCTCGCTCGCACCGGCATCCAGCATCTCGTCCTGCTTGACTTCGACGGGGTCAAGATCCATAACCTCGATCGTCTCCTGCATGCCAGTGAGCGGGACGTCACTTTGGGTCGCTCGAAGGTGGAGGTTCTCGCGCGGGCCCTTCGCGATAGCGCGACGGCCACCAACCCGCAGATCGACGCGCTCGAGTTGAGCGTCGTCGAGGGGACGGGCTGGCTGGCGGCACTCGACTGCGACGTGATCTTCTCCTGCGTCGACAGGCCTTGGCCCCGATCGGCGCTGAACCTGCTTGCCTACGCGCACTTGGTTCCTGTGGTCGACGGCGGCATCCTGGTTACCGTTCAAGACAATGAAATGATCGGCGCCGACTGGAAGGCGCACGTCGCCGCTCCCTCCCGCCGCTGTCTGGAGTGCGTCAAGCAGTACCTGCCCGAGCACGTGGCAATGGAGCGGGAGGGACGCCTCGACGACCCCGAGTACATCAAGGGTCTGCCTAAGAACAGCCCGCTGCGCGCGAGCGAGAACGTCTTCGCCTTCAGCGCCAACGTCGCCTCCCTGGAGGTGCTGCAGTTCCTCTCGATGGTAGTTGCTCCCCAGGGAATCGCCGACATCGGCTCGCAGAATCACCATTTCGTGACCGGTGAACTCGATGTCGACACACACAGCTGCTCGGAGGGCTGCTTCTACTCGGGCCGGCTTCTCGCGCGCGCCGACCACGCTGGCATAACCGTTGGCGCCGAGCACAAAGCCGCGGAAGATGAGCGGGCCGAGCGGGCCGCCCTTTGTCGTCGGTGGCGCATTCGACTAGGTCGGTTCCTAGACCGCCTCCGCGCCCGCTAACGCACAGCCCTACTGCGCTGATGACCGGCTGGCAAGCTACGTGGTCATCGTCGCTTGGGGGCTTCAACGCCGAAGGTGATACCGCCCATAGCTGAGTCGCTCAAAGGCCGGGTTGCTGCCAGGGCGTCTTTGACTGTTGACTTCGGAAGCGTCCGGTCGAGTTCGCGCTCAACAAGCTGACGAATCTCAAAGTCTGGAGACCATCGAGGAACCCAGCTAAGACTTCCCCAAAGTGCGAGTCGTGTTCCCTCGTTTGCCCCTGGTCCCTCGAGGCCTTTTCAGGTGTAGGCCGAGTTGGGTATCGGAGCTCCGAATCCCTCGGCGAGACCCCGCAAGAACACCCGCTCGAACGGACGCCAATCCTCGTTCGGGACGATGTCCAGCACGAGATACACCAGTTGCCCGTAGGACCAATAGGCGGGGAAGACAGCAGTTGGCACGGCGGGAGTTGGCGCCGCAACGGGCTTCAGAGGATCGTCTGGATTGAGGCGAATGGGCACTCCCGCTGGTGTGTGGTGCAGGAGCTGGTTGTTCCACTTCTGAGCCTTCTCGAACATCTCTCGAAGGACTGGCTTTTCCCCGCCACCTAGCCGAGGTTGGAATTGCTTCGCCTGCTCCAACTCCGCGATGACCTCGGGCATGGTGATGGGGGTCCCACCTCTGCGGACTGCCCACCAACTGCGCTGGGCATGGGTACCGAACTCGCTGCGCAGTGCATCCTCGCGGCCGGCGAGGTCCGATACGTCGTTGGCAGGCCAGCCGTGGCGTTTGGTCGTCGCCGCCTCGTTGAGTCGGATCGCGTCTAGGTGATCGATGTAGCGCTGTACGAGGAACGCCGGATCGTCCTCGTGAAGCACCAGCCAGTGTGCGACGACCATGTCCTCGAATATCGAACGGCAAAGCATCGCCGCTTGCACGGTCTGCTGCTCGCGCGCCAAGAAGCACATCGCCCTGAACGTTTCTTTCGCCCGAGCCGCGGTGCCTGCGACGATCTGCTCCATGTGGGTGTCAACCATGAGCTCGCGGCCTTCTAGGTAGCTTCCGATTGCCGCGCAGGCGTCCATCTGCCGGTCAAGGATCTTGTCTTGAGGGGCCATCAGTCGAGACTCCAACGCCGTGCTTTCGGGTCCCAACGGCCTTCAGCATCCGATCCGAGAACCGGATCCAGCAGGCTGGCTGCGGCCGCGTGGCCGGCATCTATGTCAGTCGCGATTCCAACCTCGCGGGCCAGCTCCGCGTACGGTCTCGCCCACGATGACGGTGGTGACGGAACGGCGTCTGGAAGCGGTTGACTCGCCCGCCCCTCGAAGATGGTCGCGAGTTCATGGCTGAGATGTTCGGCGTCAAGCTCGCCCAGTTCTCCGATCAGGACGAGATCAACGAGATCCTTGACCCTCGTGCTCTCCCGCCCATCCGGCCCATAGGTGCCGGTGTATGCGTGAAGCTTCTCGGCAACGTGCTGCTCGAGCGAGACGACCGGCAGCTGCAGCGCTGTCACGTCGGCGAAGTCCAGCGAATTCGATGCGAAAAGCGACTCTGCCTGGATCGATGACGGTTCGCTGAGCGCGACGTCGACAGGGAATTGCTCGAACCGACGTCCGGCGAGATCGGCGCGAACCGTATAGCGGACGGCACGGAAGCCCGCCGCCTCGTCCAGAGCTGGTGTACGCCGAACGTCGAAGTCGAAGAAGTCGCCGAGATCGATCGCCGAGGCTGCGTTCAGGTGCTCGGTCGCGGCTTCCTCATCATCGGCCCGCGCTAGATCGATGTCCTTCGTCGTTCGGGTGCGGACCCCGAGTCGCAGCTCCAGCGCGAACGCGCCCTTGAGAACCCAGCCGCCTGGCTCCGACGGCGCGAGCCTGGCGAGGAATCGCTCGAAGGCCACACGCTTGCGCAGGCGCATCAACGCAACGCCGCTCTCCTCGGCTTCGTTCTTCAGACGCTGCTCAAGCGCAGTGCGGAACGCCTCTGCCGTTTGGTACTTCACGATCGTCCATCCTTCCCAGCAGAGCGGATGAGGTTGGCGACCCGGCCTCCACGCCGACCAGCTTGGCTAAGAAGCGAGCGGCGGCTCGCCATGCCTTCCTCTAGTGCTTGCCGCACGGCCGCCTCAATCTGCTCGGGGGCGGTGCCGGCGTCAGCCGCATCGAGAATCGAGCGCACCGGATCGGTGATGCGAATGCCTTCCCGGCTCACGACTTCGGATGGCTCAAGAGCCTTCGTCGTCGTGTGCAGGGTCACCCCCTGAAGCGGCCTGATCCCTCGATCATCGCGATCAACCAGCAGATGCACTGTGTTCGGCATGACGTCCGAGAGCCCGTGAAGCTCAAGAGCGCTCTCGTGTGAGACGACGGCTCGGTCAGCACCGATCGCGAGCCACTTCGCCCGCACTTCCTCGTGGCTCGATCCCGGATAATCGCGCAGCCGGTAAAGACCGCGGCGAACGTGCTCGTAGCGGCCGGAGCGCACGTGGTGGGCGAGGAGCTGCGGGCTGAAGCCGCATTCGCGCCCCTGGCGGGAGGTGAAGTAGCCGTCCTGCCCGTAGGAGATCCGGTTCAGGGCGACAGCATCCGGGGTTTGTATGTCAGACATAGATAAAGTATAGCTATATCTTTCTGCGACATAGAAATCCCCGTGGATTCTTTCGGGCACTCGCCCCTCAGGGCGCCCGAATCCCCGACATATCGGCGCATATCAGGATGAATTGCTTTTCGGTGCTTACAGACCCCAGTCGAGACGAATCGCACCCGGGAGGTCGCCGGTTCGACCGGGCTAGGTCGAGTCAAACTAGCCAGCTGTCGAACCCGGAGGCCCCGGATGCCGAGTGTGGGGTGCGACGACCAATCGCCTCCACGGCTCCGCCTCAAACCACCTCGTCAACCCGATCAACCCCCAGTCCGCCCCCCGCAGCAACAGCCCCTGCCCGGGCGGCAGCTTCGCCACTTCCCCAGGGCTCAGCACCCGCTGGCGCTGGGTCTGGTAGCTGACCGATTCGTTGTAGTGGTGGGGGCTGAACCACTCGTCGCTCTCGCTGGTCCCGAGCGAGGAGGAAACCACCTTGCGGTCGTATTCGCCGAGGGCCAGCGAGATGCTTTCCAAGGTGCGGCTGTCACCGATCCCCGACAGCACCGCCTTGGTCTGGAAGAGGCTCATGAACCCCTCCGCCGCGTCTGGCCCCCAGCGGCTCCGCGCCTGGCTCAGGTCCTGAAGCCCGACCATCACCTGCAACCTCTGCCCCCCCGCCTGGGAGACCAGCGCCGGCAGGTCCTGGATCGGCGCGATGTTGGCGACCTCATCCAGCGCCCACAACATCAACGGGACGTCAGTGGCCTCATCTGCCGCCCGCTCATAGACGGCGTGGCGGATCTGCTCCAACAGACCAACGATCAGCGGCGCGCAGAGCGCCTGGCGGTGCTCCGGCGCCGTGATGTAGATCGTGTCGGCCGAGCCGGCGAAGCGGACCGGATCGAAGTTGGGCTGAGCGGCGCTTGCCCTGACGGCGTCGGCGTTATAGGCGGCGAGCACGCCGGCCGTCGCGGAGAAGATCGAGGAGCGCTCACGGGTATCGGTCCGCTCGATGCCGTCCAGCACGTCGGCGGCGATCTCCGTCTCACAGTCGAGAAGCACCGCCTGGGCCGGGGCAAGGTCCTGGCGCAGCGTCCAGCGCAGCACCTCGGCGATCGGGCGATCGGTGAGGTTGGCGGCGTAGAGCAGCGGCGCCAGCAGCGCGGCGGCGCGCTCGGTCCAGTGGCTCTCGTTCGTCGTGCCGGCGCCAACGCGCGCGCAGGCGCTCATCGCCCTTGCCATAACCAGGGCTTCATCCCAAGTGCTGGCCGCAGCCACCGGCGACCAGCACAGCCGCCGCACCCCATCCGGCAGCCGCCGCTCTGAGGCCGCGGGGTCGAACAGCCACGCCTGACCCACTTCCGAGCGCGCCGCCACTGTGGCCCGCATCACCTCGGGCTTGGTCGAGGTGGCGATCACTGCCCCCGATGCCCCCATCACGGCGGGGATCATCACCGCGCTCGTCTTTCCCGAGCGCGGCGGGCCGAGGACCATCACGGCGCTCTCGGGGTCCGCGAGGACCCAGCTTCCACTCCGCCCAACGCCGAGATAAGCGCCACCGCCCAGCCGTGCGATCTCCGCCCGCACCGCTTCGCCCGGCGTCTTCGCTTCGTCCTCGGCAATCAGCGGCTCCCCAGTTGCCGCTGTCCTCTTCAACAAGGACCAAAGCCAGCCGACCGGGATCCGCCCGTCTGCGATTGCCGCCAGCAGGAGCGTCGCGAGCCAGCCGAGAACGAGCGCCTTCAGGCACCACCCGATCGGGTTGGGGCCCCTGGGGTCGACGATGCCGTGAGCGAAGAAGGCCAGCGCGAAGAGACCCGTGAGCCTCCACGGCAGAGATAGCCCCCTCTCAAATGGCGGCTCCATCTGCTGATGAGAGGGTCCCCAGGATCGTTTCGAGATGGCCCTTGACATTTGCTTGACTTTACATCATGATCTGCCTAAGTCAATAGAAGTCAACCCGGAGACCAGATGCCACCGAAACGAAACGCCCTTGGAGTCAGAGCCCAGCTAGACCTCGAGATCGCAGAGCTCGACGAGCGACGTGAGCGCCTCCTTACCGCAAGGGCCGCCCTCGACGGTGAGGCGGTGATCCCTAAGGCCAAGCCTCGACGCTTCTCCCAGGACGACGTCGCCGCCTACCTGGCCGATCATCCCGACTCGACCTACACCGAGGTCGCCGTGGGCTTGGGTGCCTCAGCGACCAACGTCGCCGCCCACCTAAAGCGCGGCCGCCAGGCCGGCCGCTTTTGTAACTCCGATGGCAAATGGAGCTTGAACTGATGGGACTGCGGTTAAATCAGACGGCAAGGAGCACCGTCGATGAACGAAAGGCTGAGCGCCCACCTCATACGGCCCGGAGACCTCAACCCCGGCTGGGTACTCCTCTATGCGGCTACCTGGGCCTTGCAGTGGTTCAGCGCCCCGTTTCGCTACTTCGCCGCCTTGCTAGTGCTGGTGATCGTCAACTGGATCGCGGGCTGGAGCCTGCCTGTCAACTACCTGGCGCTCGCAGTCGGGTTCGGGCCGCTCGTGATCTCCCTCGCCACCCTTGTCCTGCCCTTGGGCGGCTGGTGGTTTCAGCAGCAACAGGGCGGCCGGCGCCCATCGGAGCGCGAGCGGGCGGTCTTCGAGGCCGCATTCGAGCAGCTGAGGGGCGCCGACCCCCAGCTGCGCCAGCCCCACCGCTGGTTCGTCGTCGACGAGCCCGAGCCCAACGCCTGCGCCTACGCCGACACGCTGATGCTCACCCGCGCCATGCTGGAGAGCCCCTCCTTCCCAGCCGTCCTCGCCCACGAGCTCGGCCACCTCAACTCAAGCGACGCTCGGGTCACTGCTGCGGTCCATCGGATCACCACGCCGCCACGCAGCCCGGTCGGCTTCCCGTTCAGATTGATCGCCTTTCTGATCAGCGGACGGATCGGGATGTTCCCCGTGCGGAGGCTATGGGCGATCTACTGGCGCCGCCGCGAGGCGGTGGCCGACTCCTACGCCGCCAGGCTCGGGCAGGGACCGGCACTTGCGGGCTACCTCGATACCCACGCCCTCGCCGGGGACCTGCCGACCCCGTTCAAGGACTTCGGCGATACCTCACATCCCTGGACCGAGCACCGCATCGACGATCTCGAGGCGCAGCAGGAAAACAGCTGACTCCGGGGTGGGAGCTCGTCAAGGTTGCCGTTTCGTGGCGGCGCAGCGGGTCGGGGAAGAGGAGTGCGAGATGCGCGCACTGAGCACGATTCCGACCAGAACCCAACGGGATCTCTGCCCGCCCAGGGGGCTCGGCCTGGGAGCGGCCTCGCATCGCGTCGCCGTTGACCTCTCCCCGCAGGCCGTCGAGCGGATCTCCCATCGGGTGGCTCAGTTGTTGCAGCAGCGCGCGCCACAAGCAGCCGAGCCCGAGCTGATCAGCGCCGGCGAGCTGGCCCGCCGCCTGCGGGTCGAGCGCCCCTGGGTCTACCGGCACCGGGCGCTGCTCGGCGGGATGCGGATCGGCGAGGGGCCGAAGGCCCCGTGGCGCTTTGACTATCGGACGGCGGTCGAGGCCCTGCGCCGCCGTCACGTGGAGCTACGAGAGGGAGGTCGGTGATGAGAAGCCTCGCGACGATCCCAATCCAGACGCGAAATTCACCGCCCGCAGTGGTACCGACAGGCTCTCGCGCGCGTCTTAGATATATGCGCACCTTGCGACACAGTCGACCGCCCGCGGCGCTCGCCGCCAGCCGCGCCCACCTTGCCCGCGCCGTCGGGCCGGTCCGGGCAGTCGAACCTCAGCTCGATCAGGCGCCCTCGTTCACACGCGATGACCTACTCACAGCGAACGACGTCGCCGAGGTCCTCCAGATCAAGCGCTCGACCGCCCTTGACTACATGCGGCGCGGGGTGATCCCCGCCTGCAAGATCGGCCGTCGCTGGTACGCGCTGCGCTCCCGCCTCGACGCCCACATCGGGGATCTGTTCGATGGCGACGCCTACTGTCGGCGTTAGCGATTCGCCCTAGGCTTCGTCGCCGTCTCGCTCGATCCAGCAAACGCTCTCGTCAGCTTGGCTGCGTCGTCAGTGCGTGGACGGGTGTGCAGGTACCGTTCCGTGGTTTGCAAGCTCGAGTGTCCAAGCAGAGACTGCACCTGTACGGCATCAAAGTGGCGCACAGCGAGAGAGCCGAAGCTGTGTCTGAGATCGTGGAAGCGGCGTCTGCGAACGCCAGCAGCGTCCTGTGCCGCCATAAAGCGCTTGCGCACCGTTGATCTGTCCAATGGACCGCCGTCCGCCCGACAGAAGACGTAGTCCCCGCGCCCGGTGAAGTGTTCGCGCTTCGACAGTCGCTTGAGCGCTTCCACCGCCTGCTCCGCCAGAGGGACCGTCCGAAACTGCCTTGACTTCGTCGAGTCCACCTCCACGCCGGCGCTCACCGCACGCGCCACCGTCAGCAACGCGCCATCGAGGTCGAGATCGTGCCACTGAAGTGCCAGTAGCTCACCGAGTCGCAGGCCGGTGAACGCCGCAGTCACGAATAGGTCGCCGTCTTGATCGTCCATGCGTCGCTGCTCAGCGCGGGTATCCACCGAGTAGTCGTGCTCCGACCGCTTCCGATGTAGACCTTCTCGCGCAGCCCGGGCGATCATTTCGACCTCCTTCGGCTCGAACACATCGAGTGGGGCCGTACCTGATTCGGGTCGCCGCTCGGTCGAGGAAACCGGGTTTTCCTTCAGGCCGAAGATATCCGAGCTCTTGGCGAACTCGAACAGCGCATGGAGCAGCTGACGATGCTTATTTACGGTGCCGGCGCTCATTTCCTCGTGATCGAGGGTCGAGAGAAAGCGCCGGATGTCTTGCGCGCTGATGTTGCAGAGTCGCTCCCCCCCGAAGGCCCGCATCACCCGACCACCTCTCTTGCTCTTCGGGGCGCGAGCCTTCCGCGCCACGCGTGGGTCTGCGAGCAGGATCCGATACTCCCTCAGGGTTGACGGCTTCACTCGCCTCTCGTGCTGGAGGTGATCGAGCCAAGCAGCTGCCGCATCCTCGAAGACCAGCTCACGATTCCCAGGTGCACTCCTGAGCAGCTCTTCCTCGTCAGCCTCGATGATGCCGGCCAGCTTGATGTGCGCCCGCCGCTCGTCCAGGTAGCCGTCCTTGACCCGACCGGCTTTCTTGACCCAAGCCCCCGAAGGGTCTTGCTGAAGCCAGGCGCCGCCTAGACGCTTCTTGCGCTGGGCACCCTCCGAGCTGCGCCACTTGCCCTCGAAATAGACTCGGACGCCATGTTCTCTGACGACCAGGAACCCCGTTGGCATGCTTGGCGGCATCGGGAGAATCTAGCAGCCGCAGAGGCGTGGGTACCAGAATGGGTACCAAACAAACCTTCCCCTGCCTGAGGATTACTCCGCTATAACAAGCCAATTTGTGCCTATCTAGCCATAGCTGCGACTAATTTTCCGCCTTTGCAAGGCGGAGGTCGCCGGTTCGATCCCGGCTGGCTCCACTACTGATCAGTCAGGGCGCGGTCGGGGAGGTTCTGGTCGGCGTGGTAGCTGCTGCGAACGAGGGGGCCGGCGGCTACGGACTCAAATCCGAGCTCGTAGGCGGCGCGCTCAAGGGCGGCGAACTCCTCCGGGTGCCAGTAGCGCTCGATCGGAAGGTGGTCCTCGGTGGGGCGCAGGTACTGGCCGACGGTGAGGACCTGGACGCGGTGCTCGCGCAGGATGCCGAAGGCCTCGACCATCTCCTCGAAGGACTCGCCGAGGCCGACCATCAGCCCCGACTTGGTTACGATTTCCTCGCCCCCCATCTCCTTCGCTAGCCGAAGCACCCGGGCCGAGCGCATGAACTGGGAGCCGCGGCGCGCCTTGGGGTAGAGGCGCGGCACCGTCTCGACGTTGTGGTTGAAGACGTCGGGGCGCTCGTGGATCACCTTAGCGAGCGGCATCTCCTGGCCGCGGAAGTCGGGTGTGAGGATCTCGACCTTGCAGCCGGAGGCAATCAATCGGATTGAGCGGATCACCCCCACGAAGGCGCCGGCACCATAGTCGGGTAGGTCGTCGCGGTCGACCGAGGTGACGACGGCGTGGCGCAAGCCCATCCTCTTTACCTGGTTCGCCACCCGCAGTGGCTCCAGCGGGTCGTTCCAGGTCGGCACGCCCGTCTTCACGTTGCAAAAGCCGCAGCGTCGCGTGCAGATGTCGCCGAGGATCATGAAGGTCGCGGTGCCACGCTCCCAGCACTCTCCGACGTTGGGGCAGTTGGCCTCCTCGCAGACGGTGTTTAGGCCCTCGTCGCCGATCTCCGCCTTGAGTCGACGGTAGGTGGGCCCACCCGGGGCGGGGACCTTCAGCCACGGCGGCTTGCGGGCGCGGCGGAAGGGAATGGCGCCTTCGGCCGCCGCCGTCCCGCCCGGCTTGGCGCGGGAGCGGGTGACGTGAACCCGCTGGGCCACCTGCGCGGTCGTCTCGGTCATGAGACCCCGAGCCTAGCGCTGTCGAGTCCCAGGGTAGCGGGATCCACCGCGGTTGGGATGCGCTCGTAAGTCTTCCCAAAGCAGGCGGAAACCGTATCAGCGAAGGCGTCGAGATCCTGCTCGGCGCCCAGCTCGCGACCCAGAGACGTCACCTGGCAGCCGTCGATCCCGCAGGGCACGACCCACTCGAACGGCTGCAGGTCGTTGTTGACGTTGATCGCCAGGCCATGGGTGGTGACGGCGCGACTGACGTGGACTCCGATCGAGGCGATCTTGCGGGCCTCCCGCGGCCCTGCCGCCGACCCGGGCGCCTCGCCGCGGGTCCAGACACCGGTCAGACCCTCGATCGTCCCAGCCTCGACACCGTGCCCGGCGAGCGAGGAGATCGCCACCCGCTCCAGTCTCCGCACGTACTCGTGGACATCGTCGCCGTAGAGTTTCAGCGAGACGATTGGGTAGGCGACGAGCTGGCCAGGGCCGTGATAGGTGACGCGGCCGCCGCGGTCGGTGTCGCGGACTTCGATTCCCTGCATCTCGTACCACTCGGTCGCCATCGGCAGCTCCTCGGCGGTTGAGCGGCGGCCGCGAGTGTAGACGGGCGGATGCTCGAGCAGCAGCAGCACGTCCGGAATCGCGCCCTCCTGTCTCGCCGCCCTCAACCACCGCTGGGCGGCTCGCGCCTCCTCGTAGGGAACCAGGCCGCAGCGGACGACAAGAACTTCCGGGTTCATTCTTGAAATCGTTGCAGGCCGTCGACGTATCCTTCTCTTTCCGCCGATGGCCCAGTCCAAGGCTCTCCGACCCGAATGGCTCCCAGCCGTGGCGCTCAGCGCGGTGTTAGCCGCTGCGATGTTGGCCTGGAACCCCCAGGTCGGCGACCTCGCCGCGCAGGTCTTTCGCACCGAGCTGTTCCAGCGCGCTGGGCTGGCGATCTGGAACGGCAGCTGGTACGCCGGCCACTATCTGCTCACCTACAGCGTCATCTTCCCGCCGCTGGCCGCGGTGCTTGGCCCGCAGCTGGTGGGAGCGGTCGCGGTCGTCGTCTCCTCCTACTTCTTCGAGCGCCTCGTGCGCAGCCGCTGGGGGGTGGCGGCGCGCTGGGCGACGCTCTGGTTCGCGGCCGGGGTGGTGACGCTTCTCGCCGACGGCCAGCTCACCTTCGCGCTGGGGGTGGCCTTCGGCCTCGCCACGCTGCGCTTCCTCCAGATGGGCCGATCGAAGTCGGCGCTCGCTGCCGCCGCGGCTTGCGCGCTGGCCAGCCCGGTCGCCGCGGTCTTCCTGGCGGGGGTCCTCCTCGCCGGTTCGCTGGAGCAGGGCCGCCCGGTCAACCGGATCGCGGTCTGGGTTTCCGGCATGACCCTCGCCTTGATCGTCCTCCCCAACCTTGCCTTTCCCGAACCGAGCCAGTTCCCGTTTGCCTTCTCCTCCTATGTGGCGATCCCGCTGTGGTGTGGGGGCGCCCTCTTCGTGACCCGGGGACTGGCCCGCGAGGAGCGGCAACTACGCTGGGTCCTCGCCGGTTATGTGCTGGCCTCGACACTGCTGTGGCTGGCGCCGAACCCGGTCGGCGGCAATGCGGTGCGGCTGGGCGCACTCTTCGGCGGGCCGGTGCTGGCCGCGGTGCTGCTCGCCCGCCGACCGCGCGTCTCTGCTTGGGCGGTGGCGGCGGTCATTGCCGGTGGTCTCTACTGGCAGGTGACGGCGAGCGTCAGCCAGATCGCCCGCAGCGTCGGCGACCCTTCGACCGCGCCTGCCTACTTTCACCCTGTGGCGAGGTGGCTGCGCGACCATGGCGCCCAGGGCACTCGGATCGAGGTGCCGCCGACCGCCGACCACTGGGAGGCGGCCTACCTGGCGCCCGAGTTCGACCTGGCGCGCGGCTGGTTGCGCCAGCTCGACACCACCCGGAACGACATCTTCTACAACGAAGGTGCGCTGACCAGCCGCTCCTACGGCGAATGGCTGCGCCGCAACGCGGTCTCCTACGTGGCCCTGCCCGACGCCCCACTCGACTACTCCTCGCTGGTGGAGCGGCGGCTGATCCTGAGTAACCTGCCCTACCTGGTGCCACGCTGGCACTCGACGAATTGGCGCATCTACGCGGTTCGCAACCCCGATCCTATGGTCGCGGCGCTGGGGTCCAGCGGTGCGCGTACCCTCTGGGTCGGTCGCCAGAGCTTTGGCCTCGATGTGACCCGGCCCGGCGAATTCCTGGTCCGGGTCAGCTTTACCCCCTACTGGTCGATCGAACGTGGTGCCGGCTGCATTGTGCGCCGTGGCGAGTGGACCCAGGTCCGCGCCGCGCACTCGGGCGTGATGCGAGTCTCGGCCAGCTTTTCCCTGACCAGCGCCGTGAATGCGATGACGGGCGAAAAGGAAAGCTGCTCAAAGGGCTAGAGAAACCGGCTCTTCGAGCAGGGAGCGAATGCTGGCGAGGAACTCCGCTCCCTCGGCTCCGTAGAGGATTCGGTGATCGCAGGCAAGGGTGGCTGACATCAGGTGGGCTGCGACCAGCTCGCCGTCGCGAACCGCCGGGCGCTCCCTGATTGCCCCGACCGCGAGGATTGCCGCCTGCGGTGGATTAATCACCGCAGAGAAGCTGTCGATCCCGTACATGCCGAGGTTGGAAACGGTGAAGGTAGCGCCGGAGAGCTCGGGTGGGGTGATCTGGCCATCGCGCACGCGCTGCGCCAGGGTGCGCGACTCCGAGGCGATCTGGCGCAGGCCCTTGCGGTTGGCGTCAAAGACCGTTGGGACGACGAGGGCGTCGGCGCCGGCGACCGCGACCCCGACGTTGACCCGCGAGTAGAGCTCGAAACGCCCGTCGCGGTAGGCGCCGTTGGCGCGCGGGTGCTCGTGCAGCGCCAGCGCGCACGCTTTAACCACCATGTCGTTGAAGGAGGGCACCAGCTCGCCCGCTCCCGCCGCCGCCTTGATCCGCAGCCGCGCCTGCACCGCCCGGCTCATGTCGATCTCGGCGGTCAGGTAGAAGTGCGGAGCGGTCGCCTTGGACTCCGCCATCCGCCGCGCGATCGTCGACTGGAGCTTGCTCAGGTCCTGATAGGTCGTCTGCCCCTTCGCCGTTTCGGGCGCCCCCACCGCAGCGGCGGGTGGGGGTGCAAGATCCGCGCGCGAGGGAACACCAGCCCCCTCAACGTCGGCCTTTACGATCCGACCCCCGGGCCCAGACCCCCGGAGCTGGGAGAGGTCCAGCCCCTTCTCCTTCGCCATGCGCCGAGCCAGGGGAGATGCCTTCGCTCGTCCATCGGCAACGCTGGAAGGCGCCCTCGCCGGGGTAGCCTCGCCAACAGCAGGCGCCTCAGCCGGTGAGGCCTTCTGCTTCTTTCCTCGCTCCTTGGGTGGCTTCCCAGCTTCGCCGACCCTGGCGATGGTGCTCCCGATCTGCAAGGTCTCCCCCTCATCGGCCACGATCTCGAGCAGCGTCCCCGCCACATCGCTCGCGTAGGCCATGTTCGCCTTGTCGGTCTCGATCTCCACCAGCTCATCCCCGAGGGCGACCTCGTCGCCCACCTGCTTTAACCACTTCAAGATCGTCCCCTCCTCCATCGAATCCGACAGCCTCGGCATCACGACATCGCCCATCAGATGGATCCTTCCAGCGCCGCAAGCGCCGCCTTCACCACGTGCTCCTCGTGCGGGATAGCGGCCTGCTCCAGTCGCTTTGAGTACGGCATGTGAACGTCCGCCCCGGTGACACGCTGTACCGGCGCGTCGAGGTGGTCGAATGCCTGCTCGGTGATCAGGGTCGAGAGGTTGGCGCCGACGCCGCCGTGCGGCCATCCCTCCTCGACGATCACCGCCCGGTTCGTCTTGCGCACCGAGGAGAGGATCGTGTCGAGGTCGAGAGGGCGCAGGGTTCGGGGGTCGATCACCTCGGCCTCGACGCCGTGCTCGTGGGAGAGCTGGGTCGCCGCGTGCTCCGCCACCTGCGCCATCTGCAGCACCCCGACGATCGTCACATCGCCGCCCTCGCGCCGCACCGCCGCCTCGCCGAAGCGCAGCACCTCCTCGACGCCCTCGCCGACCTCGCCGCGCCTTCCGTAGAGCGACTCGTGCTCGATGAAGACGACCGGGTTGTCGTCGCGGATCGCCGCCTTCAGCAGCGCCTTGCCGTCGGCCGGCGTCGAGGGGCAGGCGACCAGCAGCCCGGGGACCTGGAGGTAGAGGGCCTCGAAGCTGTGGGAGTGGGTGGGGCCGAGCTGGTGCCCGCCGCCGCCTGGCATCCGGATCACCATCGGCACCCGCGCCTGGCCGTTGAACATGTAGGGGATCGCGGCGGCGTGATTGACGATCTGGTCGAGCGCCAGCAGTGAGAAGTTGACCGTCATCAGCTCGACGATCGGTCGCAGCCCGCCCATCGCCGCGCCGACCCCGGCGCCGACGATCGTGTTCTCTGATATCGGCGTGTCGCGGACGCGCCGCTCCCCGAACTCCTCGAGCAGCCCTTCGGTCACCTTGAACGCCCCCTGAAAGACGCCGACGTCCTCGCCCATCACGAAGACGGCCTCGTCGCGTCGCATCTCCTCGGCCATCGCGTCGCGCAGGGCCTCGCGCATGCGGATCGTCGCCATTCAGTCCTCGAGCTCCTCGGCGACCTCCGGCTCGACGCCCTCCTGGGCATCGCCGAGCTCAGCCAGGTTGGGGCGCGGCCTGTTCGGCTGGCCGGCGTAGGCGGCGCCCGCCTCTGCCAGCTCGCGCGCCGCGTCGGGCATCCGGTCCTCGTGCTCGCCGCGGTGCGGATGGGGGCTGCGCTCGTCGACGGCGTACCAGCCGCCGTCGCCGTCGAGGACGTAGAGGTGCTCATAGAGGGTGTCGAGCGGCGGTTCGGGGGAGACATCGGCGAACTCGACCGCCGCCGTCACCCTCCGCTCGGCCTTGTCGCGCACCTCGCGCACCTCGCGCTCGCCAAGCACGCCGGCCTGCACGCAGCGCCGCGCGAAGGTCTCGATCGGGTCCTTCTCACGCCACTCCTCGACCTCCTCGCGCTCGCGGTAGACCTCGGGGTCGGCGGCGGAGTGGCCGCCGTAGCGGTAGGTGAAGGCCTCGAGGATCGTCGGGCGCCGCTCCTCGCGGGCGAGGCGGATCCCCTCAGCGACGCCCTCGCGGACCGCGATCACGTCCATCCCGTCGATCCGCTTGCCGGGGATCCCGTAGCCCTCCGCCTTCTTGGAGAGGTCGGTCTGGGCGGAGTGGCGCTCGACCGAGGTTCCCATCCCGTAGAGGTTGTTCTCGACCAGGAAGAGGACGGGCAGGCTCCAGAGCGCGGCCAGGTTCATCGTCTCGCCGAAGTTGCCGGCGTTGGATGCGCCGTCGCCGAACATACAGACGGTGACCGCGTCCTCGCCCTTGTACTCGGAGGAGAGGGCGAGGCCGGCGGCGATCGGCAGGTTGCCGCCGACAATCCCGTAGCCGCCCATGAAGCGATTGCCGCGGTCGAAGATGTGCATCGAGCCGCCGCGGCCGCCGCTGGTCCCGTCGACCCGGCCGAACAGCTCAGCCATGACCCGCTTCGGCTCGGTGCCGCGGGCGATCGCATGGCCGTGGGTGCGGTAGCTGCCGATCAGGTAGTCCTCCTCGCGCATCACCGAGGCGGTGCCGACGATCGTCGCCTCCTCGCCGATCGCCAGGTGCAGGAAGCCCCCCGCCTTGGCCCGTTGGTACTGCCGCCCCGCCTCCTCCTCAAAGCGGCGGATCAGGGCCATCCGCGCGAGCAGCTCGTAACAGGTGGCGGCGTCGGGGAGGTCAGCCATCGAAGCCACCTTAGCTTGCAGCTTCGACCGCTTCCTCGACTCGGTCATCGCCCCAGAACACCTCGCCGCCGACGGCGAGGGAAGGGACGCCTCGCACTCCCAGCTCGGCAGCGCTGTCGGTCGCCTCGCGCAGGGCGTCCTTGACGGCGGCGGTCTTGACCGCCTTGAGCAGCGCCCTGGGGTGCAGCTCGCAGGCGGCCGCGGCGATCAGCACGTTGTCGGGGTCGGAGAGATCGCGCCCGGCGGCGAAAGCCTGGCGGAAGGCCGCGAGGGAGAAGGAGACCGTGCGGCCGGTCTGCTTGGCGAAGGTCGCGACCCGCATCGCAAACAGCGTGTTGCCGGGCCATGGGTCGGGCCAGGCGAGCGGCGGCAGGCCGTAGGCCGAGGCTCGCCTCTCGATCTCCGCCATCCCCTCCTCGCGCCCGGGCCCGTTTGCCCAGGAGTGTCGCCCGAAGCGCTTGAACAGGCCGCCGAGCAGGATCGGCTGCCACTCCGGCTGCTCCAGCCCCGCCTCGGTGAACAGCCCGCTGATCCGCTCCGCGGCGAGGTATGCGTAGGGGCTGCCGAGGTCGAAGTAGAAGCTGGCGCGGGCGGCGCTCAAG
Source organism: uncultured Solirubrobacterales bacterium (assembly GCA_963842375.1). Lineage (GTDB taxonomy): Bacteria > Actinomycetota > Thermoleophilia > Solirubrobacterales > 70-9 > CAVUPF01. The sequence goes on along the minus strand of CAWJGB010000013.1, from coordinate 79,009 downwards.
CGTGGATCGCCCAGCCGTCGACGGCGCGGGCGGCGTCGAGAATCGCCTCGGAGATCGTCGGGTGCGGGTGGACGATTCGCGCTAGCTCCTGGTAGCCGCCCTCCAGGGCCATGGTCGCGACCAGCTCGGCGACCATGTCACAGGCGCGGTTACCGACGATGTGGGCGCCGAGGATCTCGCCGTAGGTGGAGTCGACGACGAGCTTGACGAGACCGTCTTTGTCGTCGTAGACGGTCGCGGCGCCGACCCCGCCCAGTTTGAGCTTTCCGACCTTGACGTCGTACCCCGTCTCCCTGGCCACGGCCTCGGTTAGCCCGACGCTGGCAACCTGGGGGTGGCAGAAGGTGGCGCCGGCGAGGAGGCCCTGGTCGACCGGGTGGGTGGGCGTACCCGCCGCGTGCTCGACCGCGACGACGCCCTCCTCGGAAGCCTTGTGGGCGAGCGCCTTGGCATTGACCAGGTCCCCGATCGCGTAGACCTTTGGGTTAGAGGTGCGCTGGTAGCGGTCGACCTTGACCTTGCCGCTCTCCTCCAGCTCGACCCCCGCCTCGGCGAGGCCCAGCCCCTCGGTGTCGGGGGCGCGCCCGCCGGCGATCAAGAGGTAGTCGACCTCGGCCGACTCTTCGCCGTAGGTGAACTTGACGGAGGTCTCACCGGCCTCGACGTTCTCGACCGGCGTGCCGGTGGAGATCTTGATGTCTTGCTTCTTGAAGGCGCGCTCGACGACGCGGATCACGTCGCGGTCCTCGGCGGGGAGGATCTGGTCGAGCATCTCGATCAGCAGCACCTCGGTGCCGAAGCGGCCGTAGGCGGAGGCGATCTCGCAGCCCGAGGCGCCGGCACCGACCACGGCGATCTTCTTCGGCAGCTCTGGCAGCGACCAGGCGCCCCAGGTGTCAAGGACACGGCCGCCGAACTCGACCCCGGGGATCGACAGCGCAACCGAGCCGGTGGCGAGCACCACCGCGCCCGCCTCGTACACGGTGTCGCCGACCTTGACGTTGCCCTCCGCGGTAAGCGAGCCGTCGCCCTCGATCGTCGTCACCTTGTTTTTCTCCCAGAGCAGCTTGACCCCGCTGGAGAGCGATTCCGAGACGGCTGCGCGGTGCCTGCCGAGGGCGTCCCAGTCGATCGAGGCTTCCTTCACGGAAAGCCCCAGCTCGGCGCTGCCTTGAGCCTGGTCGTAGAGCTCCGCCGTGTGGAGGACCGTCTTCGCCGGGATGCAGGCGTAGTTAAGGCAGCGGCCGCCCGCCTTGTCGCGCTCGACCACGGCCGTCTTGCGGCCAAGCTGAGCTGAGCGGATCGCGGCGACATACCCGCCAGGGCCCCCGCCGATGACGATCGAGTCATAGGAATCGGCCATCGCGCCTGAGCCTATAGAACGGTCAATCTCGGGGAAGGCGTTGGCGCATCTGGACCCGCGCCATCGCCTTGACCATGAAGAAGAAGAAGCCGCCGGATACGGCCAGCAGGCTAAGGCTGGCGACGATCTGGGCGACGGTCGCGGCTTGCACCGCGAGGCCGAAGACGGCGCTGAAGATGAGGAAGACGAGGACGAGCTGGAAGCCGAGCACGGCCCAGTAGCGGCCCCGCCACATGCCCCAGGCCATGATCCCCATCAGCAGGGCGGGGGCCAGCACCTGGGCCAGCTTGGGCTGGTTGCCGTTGACGTGGACCCCGGCCAGGTAGCCGCCGACGATCGAGGCCGCGACCCCCGCCGCGACGACGGCGCCGATCGTCACCACCAGCGGGCGCTCCCCATCGGCAAGCGGCTCCAGTGCCTCGCGCGTTTCGCGGTTGCGCTCCGCGGCGCGAGCGTAGCCGCGCTCCATTCGCTCGCGCGGGGTCGGCGCCCCGACCTGCTGCTTGCGCTTGCGCGGCTGCTCAGCCACCGGGGGCAGACTCCCCGACGATCGCGAGGGCGCGCCGCAGCGATTCGGCCGCCGCGGCTGGATCGGCCGCGTCGCGGATCGCCCGCACCACGCCGAGCCGCCGCGCCCCGGCCCTGACGACCTGCTCGGCGTTTGAGGGGTCGATGCCGCCGATTGCGAAGAAGGGGTGAGCGGCGCTCTTGGCCGCGTGCTCGACCAGTGAAAGCCCGACCGCCGCCCGTCCCTCTTTTGTCGGTGTCTCCCACACTGGCCCGACGCTGATGTAGTCGATCGGCTGCTCCGCCACCGCCGCGATCTGCTCCTCGGAGTGGGTGGAGTGGCCAACGATTGCGTCTGAGCCGAGCACCTCCCTCGCCTCTGCCGCCGGGGCGTCGTCTTGGCCGACGTGGACGCCGTCGGCGTCGCAGGCGATGGCCAGGTGGGGGTCGTCGTTGACGACGAAGAGGGCGCTGTAGGTGTCGCAGAGACGGCGGAAGGTGCGCGCCGAGCGTTCGATCGCGTCGCGCCCCAGCTCCTTCTCACGAAGCTGAACGATGTCGACCCCGCCGCTCAGCGCGGCGCGCAGCAGTGCTTCGGGCTCTTCGCCCCGCGGCAGGGCGTCGCAGACGAAGTAGAGGCGCGCGGTGCGCAGTCGCTCGCGGCGCAGCGGCCCGTCGGCCTCCGGGGGGGCAAGGCTCATAGCTCGATTATGGCCTGACGAGCCCGCGAGAGGGGTAGCATCGGTGGCGTACGGGAGCCGAAGAGGCTGAGAGGGTGGCAACGAGGTCACCGACCGTCTGGACCTGATCCGGGTAATGCCGGCGGAGGCAAGGCTTTGAACGAGAAGCGAAGTTACGACGCGATCGTCGTGGGGGCCGGAGTAGTCGGGCTCTCAAGCGCCTGGCGGGCCGCCCGGCGCGGCGCGAGAGTCCTCGTGCTCGACCGGGCCGAGTCGCCGGCCGGCGCGACGCGGGTGGCCGCCGGGATGCTGGCCCCGGTCGGCGAGCTTGCCTTCGGCGAGCCGGAGCTGCTCGAGATGACCATCGCCGCCGCCGAGCGCTACCCAGGCTTCGTCGCCGAGCTGGAAGCTGCGAGTTATAAGGCGACCGGCTACGCGCGGCGAGGCGCTCTGCACGTCGCCCTCGACCGTGACGAGGCGGCGGAGTTGCGCCGCGTCCACGACCTCCAGCGCTCGCTCGGCCTCGGCGCCGAGTGGCTGTCGCCGCGCCGCTGCCGCGAGCTGGAGCCCGGGCTCACCCCCTCTTTCTACGGCGGCGTGCACGCCGCCGGCGAGGCGACGGTCGACCCGCGGGCGCTGACCGAGGCGCTGCTCGCGGCGCTCGCCGGCGAGCGGGCCGAGGTGCAAACCGGGATCGAGATCGCCGCGGCGCTGCTCGACGGTGAGCGGCTGTGCGGGGTGCGAACCTCCGCTGGTGAGGAGTTGCACGCCCCGGCGGTCGTGCTCGCCTCCGGCGCCTGGTCGGGCCGTGCCGAGTGGCTGCCCGAGGCCGCCCGGCCGCCGGTCCGCCCGGTCAAGGGCCAGATTCTTCGAGCTTCGCGCCGCTGACGGCGCCGTGCCCTGCGAGCGGATCGTCGTCTCCGAGCGCGTCTACCTTGTGCCGCGCACCGACGGCCGCCTGATCGTCGGCGCGACGGTCGAGGAGCGGGGGTTCGACGCGGCGGTCACCGCGGGCGGCGTCCACGAGCTGCTGCGCGAGGCCCACCGGCTGCTGCCCGATGTCGCCGAGATGGAGCTGGTCGAGGCGATGGCAGGGTTGCGGCCGGGGACACCGGACAACCTGCCGTTGATCGGGCCGGGCGCCCTTGAGGGCTTAGTACTCGCGACCGGCCACTACCGCAACGGCATCCTGCTGGCGCCGCTGAGCGCCGATGCGGTCGCGGAGCTGCTCGCCAACGGCCGGCTTCCGGACGCGGTGGCCGCCGCCGATCCCGAGCGGCTCGCCGGTGGCGTCGTGGGAGCGCGGCGATGAGGATCGAGCTGAACGGCTCCCCCCGCGAGCTGCCCGCCGGCGCGACTCTCGAGGTCGCCGTGCGCGAGAGCGGCGCCGAGCCAGGCGCCCGCGGCGTCGCGGCGGCTCTCGATGGCGAGGTGGTCCCCCAGGGCGAGTGGCCCGCGACGGAGCTGCGCGAGGGCCAGAGGATCGAGGTCCTCGCCGCGATTCAGGGCGGCGCCGAGACCTGGGAGCTGGGCGGGCGCGAGTGGTCTTCTCGCCTGATCGCCGGCACCGGCGGCTTCCGCTCGCTCGATCAGATGGAGAGCGCGCTGGCCGCCTCCGGTGCCGAGATAGTCACTGTCGCGCTGCGGCGGGTCGACCCGCTCGCCGAGGGGTCCGTGCTGGAGGTGCTCGACAGCCTCGGCCTCTTCGCGCTGCCGAACACTGCCGGCTGCTACACGGCCCGAGACGCGATCCGTACCGCCCGCCTCGCCCGCGAGGCATTCGGGACCGACTGGATCAAGCTCGAGGTGATTGGAGATGACCGCACCCTCTACCCCGACGCGGTCGAGCTGCTGGACGCCGCCGAGCAGCTCGTCGCCGATGGCTTCACCGTCCTCCCTTACACCAACGACGACCCGATCCTCGCCCGCCGCCTTGAGGAGACGGGCTGCGCCGCGGTGATGCCGCTGGGCTCGCCGATCGGCTCCGGCGCTGGCATCCGCAACCCCTACAACATCGCGATCCTTTCCGAGCGCGCGGGGGTTCCGGTCGTCCTCGACGCGGGAATCGGCACCGCCTCGGACGCTGTCCTTGCGATGGAGCTGGGCTGTGACGCGGTGATGGCGGCCAGCTCGATCTTCGGCGCCGCGGACCCGACCGCGATGGCGAGCGCTCTGCGCGGGGCGGTCGAGGCCGGCCACGCCGCCCGCCGCGCCGGCCGCATCCCGGTTCGAACCCACGCCAATGCATCGACCCCGCAGGAGGGCCTGCCCAAGCTGTCTTGACCTACGATGGGCGTCTCGCCCCTGTAGCTCAGTTGGTTAGAGCGGCGGCCTTTTAAGCCGCGCGGCCCGGGTTCGAATCCCGGCGGGGGCATCTCAAGAAACCAAGTAGCTAAGTCAGATACGGCCTGCGGAGGCAGATAGTTGACTTGGGAACTGGTACCAACTGGGTACGAGTTTTGCAATCCCAAATCGCGTCTCTTTGTCATTCGATGAGCGACCTTGTGGGGGTCGGCTGAGCAGACGATGCCCTCGGCCAGCGAAATGGCCTGTATCGTCCGACCCCCCAGACTGCTGGGGGGAAAGGAGCCAGAGCCATCCAAAATGACCCCTCCTAGCTCATCGGAGGGGGTCCGGCCGCCAATCTGAGGTCCGTTCTGGCCCTTCCGCCCCGCCCCGCCAACCGGCGCCGGCTGCGCCGCCGCCCCGTCCGCGGTCGCCCGCGTCAATCCTCGTCAGGCGAACCACGGCGTGGGTTGCCTTGCCATTCACTATCACCGGCAAGTCGACCCCGCCCCTCGCCCCGCCAGGTCTCCAAGGCCCTGCCCGGGCTGAGCGCGGCCTTGCCCAGCCAACCTTCGCCAAAGCCATGCCAAGCCTTCGCCTAACCGCGGGTCTGGGCGGGGGTTGGGGGGGTCAGATCTTGACGTAGCCTCGCGACTCCAATCAACCCAGCACATACTCACGACGCAGCCTGTCCCTGACGGAGAGCTGCTCTGGCTGAAGCTCTAAGCCAGATGGACTGCTAGTGCTTCTTGTGTTTCTTCGGAAGTTTGACGGTGAAGGTCTGGACCTGGCTCTTCGCGGAGCCACCAGTCGGTGTGAACGTGAAGAGCACCTTGATCTTGAGCTTGCCCTTCTGCCTCAGCGCCTTCTGAGCCGCCGCAGTCAGAGTAAGCTTCAGCTTGTTTGACCCTGGGCTCACCTCCTGGGTCAGTCTCTTAATCAGATCCGGCTTGGCCTTCTTCTTGCTTAGACTGGCACCGCTTGCCCGGAGCTGGCCCAGGAGAGCCTGTTCGGCGATCACGTTGCCGGAGCTGTTGAAGCTGATCTGGACCAGGATGACGTGGCATATTCCGGAACAGGTGACCCGGGGTACGATCGTAAAGTTGTTGGAGGGAGGTGGCGGCGGAGGGGCGGCAACGGTGTAGCTGGCGCTCTCCAATGCGCTCTGGCCGTCGCTGTCGGCGGCATTGACCGTGAAGGTGTGCTGGCCGAGCGTGGTCGTGTCAATGGCGGCGCCATTCGCGACCGGTCCCGTGCATTTGGCCACGCTCGCCCCTGCGGGCGCACTACAGGAGTAGCCGGCCGCCACTGCTTGACCCTGGGTGTAGGTAGCGCCGTTCGCTGGCGATGTGATCGCGATCGACGGGGGCGGCAGCACGACCACCGAGTCGACCGCCACTCCGCAGGGGTGGCTCGCGCCGGTGATGAATTCCTGTTCAACTTCTGTGCCGTTGAGAGTCGCACGCCCGATGGTCCCGTTTCCCGAGTTTGCCCAGTACAGATGCGTGTTGCTGACGGCCACTCCGCAGGGGTGGCTCGCGCCGGTGATGAATTCCTGTTCAACTTCTGTGCCGTTGAGAGTCGCACGCCCGATCGAGTGGTCTCCGGTGTTGGTCCAGTAGATGTGCGAGCTGTCCACGGCGACACCGCAGGGATGTTCCGGTCCGGTGATGAATTCCTGTTCAACTTCCCCACCGTTGATGTTCGCCCGGCCGATGCTGCCGGGATGCGGAGGATTGGTGCCGGAGTTTGCCCAGTAAATGTGCGTGCCATCAACGGCGACAGAGCAGGGTGTAAATCCGCCAGTGATGAAGTTCTCGTTGATGGCGGTGCCTTCGATAGTGGCGCGCCCGATTGAGTTGCCACCAGCGGTGTTGCCCCAGTAGATATGCGTACCGTCGCTCGTTATTCCACAAGGGCTGCCTGTTTCGTGGAGGAGGATGAAGTTCTGTTCGACCCCCGTGCCATCGAGATTCGCGCTGCCGATTTCATCCCTGAACGAGTTTGCCCAGTAGATGAAATATTCGTCGACCGCGACTCCGCAGGGATCAGTAGCGCCGGTGATGAAATTCTGGTCAGCGAGCGTGCCGTCCAGGTTAGCGCGGCCGATCGTGCCGCTAAAGGCTTGGGCATTACCGGTTTGGTTGGTCCAATAGACGGCAGCACCAGCGCCGGAGGCCAGTGTCAACCCCACAGCCACGACAGCGACCAAAGAAGCCGCGGTGCTCCAGACCATCCGACGTGCTCGGGCCGCTGCTGTGGGCGATCCAGAGGTGCGACGCGAAGGACGGACCTGCGGCGTGTCTGCGCGTGGATCTCTGCGGAACCGTGCCAGGGAGATGCAAGGAACCTACCGCAGAAAGGAGCCAAGTCAATATTGTCGACTACTTGGCTTTGCTCACGACTTGCCGGTGATAGTAAATGGCAAGGCAACCCACGCCGGGGTTCGCCTGACGAGGATTGACGCGGGCGACCGCGGACGGGGCGGCGGCGCAGCCGGCGCCGGTTGGCGGAGCGGGGCGGAAGGGCCAGAACGGACCTCAGATTGGCGGCCGGACCCCCTCCGATGAGCTAGGACGGGTCCAAAGTGGGAATAGCCGTGACATACCCATGTCGAGGCCTTTGCACAGCAGATAGAAGGCGTCCGCTGGGAATAGCCGTGACGGGTCCGGCACAACCCCGCCCTCGCCCAGTGAGGTCTCCCAAGGCCCCTGACCGGGCCGAGCGCGGGCTTGCCTAGTCACGCCAACCCCCGCCTAACCCTGCCTTGCCTTGCACACCTCTCCAACCCTCGCCAAACCGCGGCCTTGGGCGGGGTTGGGACAGGTCGGGATAGGGCATGGGCGGCCGATAGCGGCACTGGCCCGCGCACATGCGTCTCGCGGACTTGGATGACACGCTCCCTTTCCGTGCAAACCGGGTCCGCCTGGCTCGTTGCCAGGATGTCCGTTGGCCCGCGAAAGCAAGCGGTTCCCGGCGGCACCGTGCGGAGGAAGGGCGTCCCACAAGCGGATGGAGGAGCGCGGTTGCCTGCGGATCACTACCATCGGCCTGTGAGCGGCCAGAGGGTGCCCGGTGGGGTGGTGCATAAACTGCCCGCGGACCTGCGTACGGCGCTGATCGCCAACGCCACGGCACTCGATGCCTGGAAGGACATCACGCCCTTAGCCCGCAACGAGTTCATCTGCTGGGTCGAAGATGCCAAGCAGGAGACTACCCGAGAGCGCCGCATTAGGCGGACCCAGGAGGAGCTGGAGGAAGGCCAGCGCCGGCCCTGCTGCTGGCCCGGGTGCAAGCACCGCGACCGCACTGGCAGATAGCCGCCCGCGTAGGAGCATTCACCGCCTCTCCCGGAGGCCTGCTTTGCGGTCGGAAGCTACAGTCCAGAAGGTATCGGCGAAGTCTCCAATGATCGTGAGTGAGAAAGATGGGAAAGTGGGGCGAGCCGTTGAGGTGCTACCCGTACACCCGAAGTCGGGTCCGAAAGGGCAACTTTCCGCGGTCAGCTGTTCGCCCTCCAGTCCGTGTGTTGCCGTCGGTGATGACTTGGTCGTCAGCGAGAAGCACGGGTGGTGGAGACGAGCGAATACGGTGGCGCTTCCGTCAAAGGCTGGGCGAGAAAGCCGAACTTACTGCAGTCGCCTGCCTATTTCTGAATTCGTATTCAAAGTCACGGTTCTCCCTACGATTTGGACCGTGGGTCGGCATTGCGGGCGGTCTTGAGAGCTCAACTGGCTGATGGCTTCGAACGGGCTTTGGTGCACGCCCGCGCAAGCCTCCCACCAACCATCATCGCCCCCAGCCCCTGCCCAGGCCCGCGGGTTAGCAGCGGTTTGCGCAGGGTTGATTGCATCGCGAAGGACGGCCAATGGCGCTTGTCGCGGTACATCAGCCCGGAGCACAGGTCAAAAGCGCGTGGCTGGGCAGCGCATCCCCGACTTCGGGAAAGCGGACTGCGAATCCGTCCTGACCGGCGTCCGGCGCTTTAAGCCGCGCGGCGCAGGTTCGAGTCCGGCCGGGGGCACTGACCCTTCCAGTGGTCGAACCGCAGGCAAAGAGAAAGACGGGTAGATCTCCGCGCGGCTGACGACCCGAATCTCGTCGACCAACGATTGCAGCAGCGCCTTGCGGGTCGGCGGGTCGCCGCCGTCGATCACCTCGCGCACCTGGGAGGCCAGCAGCTCCAGGTCCTCGTCGCCGAGTGGCTCACGCTCGCCAGGCTCCTCGGCACTCAGCTCCTCGCGCCGCGCTTCCAGTCCGCGCAGGCGCTGGGTCAGCTCCCCGATCCGAGGGCCGCAGGCCGACTCGGGCATCGTTCCCTCCTCGAAGGCGCGGAAGTAACGGTCCAGGGACTCCCCGGTGCGGCGCAGCTCGGCGTCGATCCGCTCCAGCTCGGCCTCGCGCTTGGGGCGCTCTGAGTCAAGCTCGGCGAAGGCGGCTGAGATCGCCTCGCGGACCAGCGGCTCGCGTTCGAGCACGCCGAGCAGCTGTCCCAGGATCGCCTCCTCCAGCTCCTCGGCGGGCAGCCGGTCGTTCTCGCAGGCGCCCTTGCCGTAACGCTGGCGGGAGAAGCAGACGTAGTAGCGGTAGCGTCCGCCGTTGCCCTTCGCCGAGGCGCCGACATAGCGCTTGCCGCAATGGGCGCACTTGATCGCCCCGGTGAGCAGGTACTCGGACTGGTTGGAGCGCCGCAGGGAGACGTCCTCGCTGCGGCCCCGCAGGACTTCCTGGGCGCGCTCGAAGAGCGCCTTCTCGACCAGCGGCTCGTGCGGCGCCGGATAGTGGTGGCCGCGGAAGTAGATCTCCCCCAGGTAGGCGCGGTTGCGCAGGATGCTGAGCACGGCGGGGACGTTGAAGGGCTTGCCGTTTCGGGTCCGCAGGCCACGCTCGGTCAGCCACCTGGCAAGCGCCGAGGAGCCCTCAAGGCGCTCGGTGTAGCGGCGGAAGATCTGCGGGACGACCGGTGCCTCGCTCGGCTCGGGGACCAGGAAGCGCCGCTCGGCGTCGAGGCGGTAGCCGAAGGGCACCGAGCCGCCGGTCCACTCCCCGCGCGCGGCCTTTCGCTCCATGCCGGCGATCGTGCGCTCGACGATGGTCGCCCGCTCGAACTCGGCGAAGACACCGAGCAGCTGGACCATCATCCGCCCCGCCGAGCTGGCGGTGTCAAAGGGCTCGGTGGCCGAGCGGAAGAGGACCTTGGCGGCGTCGAGGCGCTCGAGGATCTGGGCCAGGCCCCGGACTGAGCGCGAGAGGCGGTCGACGCGGTAGACGAGGAGCAGGTCAAAGCGCCCGGCCTCGGCCTCGCGCAGAGCGCGTTCAAGTCCGGGCCGCTCCAGGATCGCGCCGGAGGCCTGGTCGGTGAAGCGGCGCACCACCCGCCAGTCCTCCTGGCTCTCCGCGTAGGAGGAAAGCCGGCTTGCCTGCGCCTCCAGCGAGTAGGGCTGGTGCTCCTCGTCGGTCGAGATGCGGGTGTAGGTGGCGATCCTCATCGTGGCCTCAGTCGCTTGCCTTCAGGCGAACGTCCATGACACCGGGATGCGCGCAAGGAGTCAAGGGCCCCGCCGGCGAGGTAGTCGCGGTAGAGGACGCGAAGCGCGCCGTGAAGCTCGGTCGCCTGCTCGCCGCCGCGCCGCACGAGGCGCGCCGGGCGAACGCCGAGTCGCTCCGGGGATGATGCGTCCGGACGGCTGCGGTGGTCGCGGCTTCGCTTCTGGAGCGAGCCAGCTGCCATCGCGATCAGGGTTCGCCTCCGTCATCGGTGGACGGCTCGATCTCCGCCAGGGCCCGACCGCCGCAGTAATGGCAGTGGCAGGCGAGATGGCGCTTGGCGTAGCTTTCGGCCCGCTCGGGATCGGGGTAGGCGATCTCCTCGCAACGCGAACAGCGTCGCAGCGCCCGGCGGTCGATCTCATCGAGGAAGGCCTCCGGCCCGTTGCGAAGCCTGGCGGCGAGCCCCTGGGCCTTGGCGAGCCGCCGCGCCTCTGCATCTCGCCAGGCGAGGTAGTCCTTGCGTAGGCGTTCCTGCTGCGCTCGGGAGCTGTCGTCGCGTTTGGCATCGGTCGCGAGCTGCGCCGCCCCGACTGAGCTCAGCAGCTCGCCGGCGTCGAGGCGCTGGCGCGCCTCGCGCAGCGCCGGTCCCTTCCCGAATCGCGCTGCGAGGTCGTCGACGTGGTCGAGCTGCTCGTCCCGGTAGTGCTCGACGAGGGCATCGAACGCCCGGCCCTCCTCGGCGCTCGGCTCCCGCTCGGCGAGGCTGGCGCGGAGCGGGTCGGCGAACATCGCCCCGAGTGCCGTCAGTGCCTCGCGCTCGATCTCCTCCAGTGCGTCCTCTCGCTCCAGCGTGATCTGAAGCGCCTCGGCCCACAGGCGGCCGAGGCGCTCGATCCCCCACTCGCGCTGACGCCACGAGCGCAGGTGCGAGCGAAGCACCTCAGGGTCGGAGAGCAGGCGCTCACGTTCGATTTGTTCCTTGCGGCGGCGCGCTTCCTCGTCGGCCAGCGCTTCGTCGTAGGGGCGGCGGGCCTCATGCAGCGCGGCGAGCAGGTCGACTGGCTGCCCCTCATCGCTGAGCAGCCAACGAGAGTCGGTGGCGCAGCGCCCCAGCCGGCGCGCCAGGTCGCAGGAGCAGGTGAGGAGCAAGGCATCGCGTCCCAGTTCCCTTCGCATCGCGGCGAGGAAGGAGCGGGCGCGCTTCTCGGTGGTGGTGATGAAGAGGAGCGCCGGGCAGAACTGATGCCGCTCCCGCCACGCCTCGGCCCGGGCGTACTCCGCATAGCCCGCCGCCTTGGCCTTCAGTCGGCGGTGGGACATCGTCCCCATGTCCAGCTCGACGAAGGCGAGCAGTGCCCTGCCGTCCGCCTCGGCGATCTCGACAAAGACGTCGGGTGCGATGGCCCGCTCCTCCCGCTTGATCCAGGTGTCAAACGGCTCGCGCGCCTCGCCCTCGCGCTCGAAGCGGGTGAGCCGTACCTCGGCAGGAAGTGTCGTCTCCAGGGCGACGTAGACCTCGCTGAGCCCGGCGGCGTGGGCGAGGAACAGCGGGTTGGGCTCGCGCCGCTCGCCTCCTCTTGGTGGCGGTGAGCCGGTGAGGATCGCCTCGCCCTTGCGCGTCGGCCACAGGTGATTGGGTGCCGATCCCCTTTCGCGGTAGGGGCGGGTGCGGCCGGCGAGGCCATGCCGAGCGAGCCGGGCGCAGCGATAGCGCAGTGTCCTGGCAGGGGTCTCGGGAGAGATCGAGGCGAGCTGGTTTTGGGTCAAGACCCGGTGAGAGGAGAGGAGACCCAGGATGCGGAGGTCGAGATCGGAGAGCGCCGGGCTCTGAACCGAGGAGCGAGACCGGGCGCGGCGAGCGGCAGCGGTTGAAGATCGGCTCGACGTCAAATGGCCTCCAGCCGTGTCGGGCTGGTGGATGCCGGCGAGCGCCGCAGCGCCATCGCAACGCCGCCGCCTCCGATGGCGGCGAGCCGTGCGCGCCGGTACGGCGCGGAGGCGCTGCCTCCAGCGCGGAGGAGAGAAGCCGCTGCCTCGCCAGCGCCGAGGCGATTGCGCTCGCGCCAAGTGCGATCGGAGCAGCCGAGGGTGCGAGCCGGTGTGCGGCGATTGGCACCGAATGGAGATCGGCCCACCGTCAATCGAGTGCGAACGGAGTGGGTAGAGAATCGGGCGCGGCGCAGGGGCCGCGATCCCGCGCCACCATGCGGGATCGACTCGCTTGCCGCTTGCCGTTCGGGGTCTGGGCGAATGGCAAGGTCCGGGAGGCGATCAGGGCAGCGCAGATCGCGCCGGATCTCTCGCCGCCCTGACCCCGCTATCGGTGCGTAAGAGGAGCACATGCCACGAGTGGTAGCTCCAAACGGCCCGAATGTCTACAAACGTTCGCGTGCGTACGCGCGTAAGCACTCATCAGGCACGCTCGACTCACGTGCCAAGAAGGGCGCCCCAAGCGTCCGCGCCGCTACCGTCGGATGAGGTCAAATCAAATCGCCTCAAGGAGTGTGTGCCCCTCGGGGTAACGCCCATACTTGAACGTATGGATCAGGCAACCCTTACGATCCCCCACCCGTCTTCATCCCTACGCCGTACCCAGCTCGTGTCGCGCGCGTGCCGGCTCGCCTGGCTCGGGATCGGCTGGCATGTAGTGGAGACTGCCGTCGCGATTGGCGCGGGACTGGCGGCAGGTTCGATCGCCCTGGTCGGGTTCGGCGCCGACAGCCTGGTGGAGTCGCTGGCGGGCCTGATCGTCCTCTGGCGCTTCGCCGAGGGGCGAGATGATTCCGAGCGGGCCGAGCGTCGCGCCCAGCGCTTGATCGGCGCGAGCTTCATGGTGGTCGCGGCATACGTCGGCATCGAGGCGCTGCGAGCGCTAATCGCCGCCGGCCATCCGCAGGTCAGCTGGGTTGGGATCGGGCTGGCGGCGGCTGCGCTCGCCACCATGCCCCTGTTGGCAAGGGCCAAGGCACGCGTCGGGAACGAGCTGCACTCCTCGGCCACGATCAGCGAGGGCCGCCAGAACCTGCTTTGCGCGTATCTCTCGGTCGGGTTGCTGGTCGGGCTTGGCGCCAATGCTCTGCTCGGCTGGTGGTGGGCCGATCCGATCACCGCACTCGCTATCGCCGGAGTCGCCCTGCATGAGGGGCGCGAGGCCTGGCGCGGTGAGAGCTGCGCCGGGGATTGCTGCTGAGGCTCTGAGACCCACTGAAACGCTATCTGCGCAGACTGGTCTCAGTAGCAGGGATCGCTCCCCAGTCGCTCGACCGCGTTGCCGTCTTCGTTACCGGCACCGTCGCGAGCCCGTACCACGAAGTAAAAGGTGCCGTGCGAGGGCAATCCGGGCGTCTTGAAGCTGGTCGCCCCCGGCGGCGTCGTCCAGCTCGGCGCCGAGAAGTCCTCGCCACCCGGTTTGGAGGCGAGGTAGACCTCGTAGGTGATCTGTGAGCTTGGGGTGACGTTGTCGGTGGCGGCCTGCCAGCTCAGCGTGAAGGGCGTCGTTTGGCCCGGTCGCTGTGGTCCGGGGGTGCAGGCGAACGCCGATTGCAGGCCGGCGAAGGTAGGAGGAGTCGTGTCGGTGCCCGCGGGCGGGGGTGTTTTTGGCGCCGCGCTCCGAACGTGGAGGGCGAAGCGCCCGACCGTCCCACGCACGAGGACGTAGTCGGGGCAGAGCTCAGCGTGCGGGCAGACCGCGCTCTGGAGTTCCTCGATCCGCCCGCGGTAGGTGCCCTCGCACCAGCGACCGCCCAGTTCGCGGGGGTTAAGCGCCAGATGCACGCGCGCTCCCGCCCGCGCGTCGGGAACCGGCACGTCGACGCTGGTGATGCAGCCATCGCCGGCGCCCGCAGGCGCCGAGGCGGTCACTACGTCGTGGCGCTGGATCGAGCCGAAGACGCCAGTGCGCTTCGGGACCCCTACGCCCAGCTCGAACACGGTGTGAGGAAGGCCGGTAGCGGGCCTGACCCTGACGTTGGCGGGGGAGCCGCCCTCCCCAACCGCCAGCCTCGCCCCGAAGATTGCCGCCGGTGCCGCTAGCACCGCGAGCGTGACCACGATCCGGCGCATAAAGCGAGGGTAGCGCCCAACCCCAGGGCGGTCCAAACTCTCATCGACCGGGCCGACCCAGACCGGGGCGAGGCGGTTTCGGGGGCCGCGGATGCGGTGGGCGCGGCGGGGGCGCCGTGCCGGCCAAGAGCCCTTCGAGGCGCTCCAGAGTCCGGTTGAGCCGATCCGCCTCGGGGGCGGGAAGACCGCCCAGCAGCGCAGCGAGCTGCTTGGCGGCCATCGCCTCGGCCGAGCGCAGCACCCTCCTTCCCGCAGCGCTCAGCCGGAGGTCTTGTCGGCGTCGATCCGCGGCCACCCGGCTTCGCTCCAGTAGCCCGAGCTCTTCCAGGCTCGACAAGAGCTGGGAGATCGCCGCCGGTGAGACCGCTGCCTGGCGGGAGAGCTCGGCGCCGATCAGGTCTCCTCCGGCCAGCGCCTGAAGTGCCAGGTACTGGGCGAGCGTCAACGGCGGTTGGTGGGCGGCGAGCGAGCGCTCGACGATACGGCTGATCAGCGGCGCCACCCGACTCAGAGTCTCGGCGGCCCGCAGAGTCTGGCGCTCAGCGGGAGGCGGCGGGTGAGGGGGTTTCGGCGGCATTTCTTAGTTAAGAATGCTTAACTGTCAACAATGCTTATCGGCTGCGAATCCTAATCGTCGTGTCCTCGTCTTGGGTCGACTCCGTGATCGGCCAACTGGGGCCGTTCGGGGTCTTCTTGCTGATGGTCCCCGAGAGCGCCTGCGTGCCGGTGCCGAGCGAGCTGACGCTTTTGTGTGCGGGCTTCGCCGTCAGCCAGGGCTGGATGAGCATCTGGTCGGCAGTGCTGGCGGCGACGGCTGGGAACCTCGCCGGCTCGCTGATCGCCTACGGGTTGGGGCGCATGGTCATCAAGCGGGCGCCCTCCGGACGAGCGCAAGCGGCCCTGGCGGGTTGCGAGTCGCTCTTTCGGCGCCACGGGGTGCGGACGGTGTTCATCGCCCGCCTGATGCCGCTGGCGCGGACCTTCGTCTCATTGCCCGCCGGCTACATGCGGGTTCCGCTCGCTCCCTTCGTCGGGCTCACCCTCGCCGGCTGTGCGATCTGGAGCCTCGGCTTCGTGCTGGTTGGGATTTCAGCCGGCGCGGGGTGGTCGAGCCTGGGGCCACGCATCGGCGACCTCATGTCCCTGGTTGCGGTCGTGGCGCTCACGGTGCTGTGGCTCCGCCACGCCAAAGGGCGCCGAAGCCCCAGAGCACGTCGATCGAGATTCGCCAGGAGCCGTCATCGCCCCTCGGGCTGGCGGCGGTGAGTCGCTTTCGTCTCGAAGGCCTCCCATGGTGCTTGGCAGCCTCAAAACTGGCCATCCTGTAGAGCTCAGCACCACCGATGTCCTCGCTGGCCTCCCTAGCCCTCTTGATCGGCGGCATAGTCGTCGTGATCGCCGGGGCCGAGCTGCTGCTCGACGGGCTCTTGGGCTCGGCGGCGCGCCTTGGGGTATCGGCCTTCGCGATCACCGCGGTAATCTCCGGCTTTGAGCTGGAGAACCTCGCGGCGGGGATCGCCGCCAACGCCAAGGGGCTTCCCGGCGCCGCCGCCGGGACGTTTCTGGGCGGCACGACGTTCCTCGCGATCGGCGTCGCCGGGATCGGTGCCCTGATCGCGCCGATCCGCGCCGATCTCCCGCGTTCGGCGCTCGCCTGGACCGCGCTTGCGCCTTTGCCGTTGTTGGCCCTCGCCATCGACGGCACTCTCTCAAGGCTCGACCGAGCCCTGCTCGTCCTCTGGTTCGTCGTCTCGATGTTCGGGCTGGCGCGATCGGGTGGCTTCGCGCTCGACGAGCAGGAGGCACGGCGACAGCGGCGTCCGCTGATCGCCCTGCTCGGCGGCCTGGCGATCCTCGGTGCCGGTGGCGCGATCCTCGCCCAGGGCTTAAGCGGCGTTGTGCAGCGGCTTGGCATCTCACAGACGCTGCTCGGCAACACCGTGATCGCGGCGGGGGTGGAGGGCGAGGAGGTGGCGCGGGTGGCGGTGCCGACGAGGCGCGGGCGCGCCGATCTGGCCCTCGCCAACATCACCGGCACGATCGTCCACTTCACATGCCTAAACGCCGGGGTGATCGCCCTGATCAAGCCACTCGCCCTCGATCATGCCTCGCGCTACCTGCACCTCCCCGTCGCGGTGGGATCGACCTGGGCGCTCTGCGGGATTCTGTGGTTCAGGAAGGGCCTCACTCGGGCTGTGGGGGCGGCGCTGCTCGGGGCCTATCTCGTCTACCTCGCCGCGGCGATCCTCGCCGGCTGAGTTGCGGAGCGAGTACGACCGGGCCGATCAGCGTCTGTCCAAGATCAATCCTCGATGGTCTCGAACTCGCCCGTCTCGGGGTTGATCGCCGGGAAGCTGCCGGTCTCAAGCTCTTGGGCGACGGCGCGGTCGATGGCTTCGGGGCTCGGCGCGGGGCGCCCCGCCGCGGTGCTCAGGCCCCGCAGGTCGCTGAGCCGCACCCGCCGCAGCTTGAGGATCTCAAGCACGTAGATGAGGTAGACGCTGGAAGCGAGGGCGATCAGGCCGCAGAGGGCCAAGACGACAGCCCATTCCAGATGCCAGTGGCCGTGCAGGTGGTAGGGGATGAAGCGAAGCGCCAGCGCCAGGGCGGCCATGACCAGCGTCCAGCCGTAGAGGTAGGCGAGGGTGCGGCGCTGGGAGAAGCCGATGTTGGCCATCCGGTGGTGGAGGTGAGAGCGGTCGGCGCGGTAGACCGGTTGGCGGTACTTGACCCGCTTGGCGACCACGAAGCTGGCGTCGAAGATCGGCACGGCGAGCACCAATAGCGGCAATATCAGGGCGATCACCGCGTTCGTCTTCAGCGCGCCCTGCACGGCGATCACCGCGAGCAGGTAACCGAGCAGGTTGGAGCCGGTGTCGCCCATGAAGCTCGAGGCAGGGGGAAAGCCGTGGCGCAGGAAGCCCAGCGAGGCGCCTGCTGTCAAGGCGGCGAGCACCCCGGCCGGACCGCGGTCAAGGGAGAGAGCGATCACCGCGAAGGCCATCGCGGCGATCGCGCAGACCCCCGAGGCGAGGCCGTCGATGCCGTCGATGAAGTTGATCATGTTGGCGATCGCGACGATCCCGAGCACGGTGAGCGGGTAGGAGGCCCAGCCGAGGGAGGGGACGGTGACGCCGAGGAAGTTGAGAGTCTCGACCCGGACCCCGGCCGCGACCGGAATCGTCGAGGCGGCGATCTGGCCGAGAAGCTTCGGCCCAGGCCCCAGCTCGTAGATGTCATCGATCGCCCCCAGCGCCGTGATCGCCGCCGCGCCGGCGAGGATCGCCCTGGTCTGCCCGTTCCACGGCAGCCAGATCGCCCCGCTCACCAGCACCGCGACGAGGATCGCCAGCCCCCCCAGGCGGGGGGTGGGGACGTCATGCAGGCCTCTTGTCCTCGGCTCGTCGATCGCCCCCAGGCGCCGGGCGATCGTCTCGCTGGCGGGGACGAGCAGCCAGGCGATGCAGGCAGCGGAGAAGAAGGACAGCAGCGCATCCAGGGTTTCCGGACCCCCCGACATCGGCGCATTCTTCCCGACGCCGAGTCACTTGGGGCCATCGGCTTCGCGACGAGGCAGCCGTTATCGACTTTGAAAGAGGCGGTATCGCTTCTGCGCGATGCTGTGTCCTTCTCAACGAGCGTCACGAGCGCGACGGCAAGCCGCGCCGGATCAGACGCCCAGATACCGAATCTCAGTGGCCACATGTATCCGCACCGCATCGCTTGACGACTTGGAGTCGCTTGCATCCCTTGTCGCTCGCGCCAACGCCACATACGTTGAGTGGGCTGGCGCTGGGTGGAAACCACCGGGAACAGCCGCAGAGCGTGTGAGCTGGCGAACGCGCTTGGAGGATGTCGCGACCTGGAGCGCGGTAGCCGAGAGGAGCAGCGAGTTGGTCGGCTGCGTGAGCTTCACCGACGCCCGCACGGCATCTGGCGAGGGGAGGAAGATCGCCGGTCTTGCCCACCTCTCCCGAATGTTTGTCGATCCGATTCACTGGAGAGCGAGAGTCGGCACGGCTCTGTTGACGGAGGCAACCGATGAGATGCGCCAACGCGACTACGACCAAGCGCAGCTATTCACGGCGATTTTCAATGCCGGCTCGCGCGCATTCTACGAGCACCACGGCTGGCGGCTGGGCACCGAGACGCGGAGTGGCAAGGGCTTCAGCTGATCCGCTATACACACGATCTCTGAGCCGTCAAGTCAGGGCAACTTGTCCGGCCACCGTCAACCGTGTGGGGTGCCGTCGATGTCGATTGACTGCCGACCCAGGCCGCGCTAGCTTCAACAAGTCCTCTAGCCTCCAAAGCGGGATGGAGGGAGCAGTGAACGGAACAACTCGGACCTCTCTGACGCTGGCCGTCTTCGTCGTCGGTACTCTCGCTTCGCTCATCGTCGCAGCAACGGCCTCCGCCGCATCCGTACCGACGATCGAAAGCGAGTCGGCGTCGAACATCACGAACACCGATGCGACGCTGGAAGCGCAGATCAATCTGCACGAAGCCCCGGCTGGCGTCTACTACCAGTTCCAACTCGTCAAAGAACCCGGAGAATACGCGTCGGAAATCCTCTGCCCGACGAATCCGCCGCCGAGCGGAACCGATGGATGCATTGGAACCCACTCGGCGAGCGCCCTGCCGATCGGCTTCCTTCCGGGCAATTCCGCGGAGCCTTCCGCGACGCAAAGCGCCAGCCTCGATCTCTCCAGTGCAGGCGTGACCCTGCACCCAGGCACGACCTATCACTACCGAGTGCTGGTCGCCCGGCGCGTCCAGACCGAAGACACGATCGAATGGGAAGAACCGACGGTCTTCGGAGCCGATCAGACCTTCACGACGCCTACGACGGGCGCGCCCGTGATCGAAGGCGAATCGGTCTCGCACATCACTCCCACCGACGCGACCCTGGAAGCGCAGATCGACACCGAAGGTGCCGAAACCACCTACGAGTTCCACTTGGTGACGGACCCACCGTGCGCCTCAGGCGAGTGCCTCCAGCGCGTATTCACGCTGCCGAGCGGCAAGCTCCTAGGCTCCTTCGTGACGCAGAGCGTCAGCCTTGAGTTGAACAGCGCCGGGGTGAGCCTGCACCCAGGCGAACGCTACGAATACTGGCTGACCGCAACGAACTCAGACGGTGGCGCCGGAAGTCAATCCAAGGCCCAGACGTTCACCGCCTCAGAAGAATCCCCCTCGATCCTCAGCGAGGGGGTATCGAACATCACGGCGACCGACGCGACGCTGAAAGCGGCGATCGAACCGCGTGCATGGCACGGTGCCTACTACCAGTTACAGCTCGTCACCGAACCAGGCGAATACGCCTCCGAAATCCTCTGCCCGCCCACCCTCCAGCCAGGGATCGATGGCTGCGTCGGCAACCAAGCGTCTGGCGCTCTGCCGATCGGCTGGGTCTGTGGCAGCTGCGAAAGGGAGCAGGCCGCCCAGCCGGTTCAGCTTGACCTCGCCAGCTTCGGGGTGACGCTCGAACCATCGACGACCTATCACTTCAGAGTGATCGCGGCCAAGGCCGTGCAGACCGAAGACACGATCCAATGGGAACCCCCGACCGTCTTCGGCGCCGATCAGACTTTCACCACACCAGCGGAACCGCCGCCCCTCAATGCGCAGACCAGCGGCATGGGCGGCCAATTGACGACAGTCGAGTCGCCGGCCGCCGCTTCGCCCGCGCATCACCGCAGGCATCACCGCAGGCACAGGCGCGGACTGCACCGGAGCAGGCTGCACCGAGCAAGCCATCTGTGATTCACGATCCCTCGCGGGCGTCGGCGAGGGGCGAAGCTAGAGAACGGTCTATGAACGAAGGCTCACCGTGCCAGCGAAATCGGATCGGCGTCGACCCGCGCCATCGGGTTCGTCTTGTGTTCTACTGGGGGCACTGGGAGGAGCTAGTGCCGGAAGTGGCGATGCTTGGTGAAGACCATCACGACGTCGGTCGCGTCACAGGCTTCGATCACATCGGCGTCGCGTTTAGAGCCGCCGGGCTGGATCACCGCGGTGACGCCGGCGTCGATCGCAGCCTGGGGCCCGTCGGCGAAGGGGAAGAAGGCGTCGGAGGCGACGGCTGAGCCGGCCAGCAGGACGCCAGCCTCCTCGCCGCGGGCGTCGCGGCACTTCTCGATCGCCAGGCGCACCGAGTCGACCCGGCTCATCTGGCCGGCGCCGATGCCCAGAGTCGCGCCGTCCTTGGCGATCACGATCGCGTTGGAGCGGACGCGGCGGACCACGGTCCAGGCAAAGAGCATGTCGCGCCACTGTTCCTCATCGGGCTGGGCCTTCGTCACCACCTCCATCAGCTCGCGCGGCTCGGGATCGCCGTCGCGGTCCTGGATCAGGAGGCCGCCCAGCACCCGTTTGGCGTCGCGCTCGACCGGGTCGGGCGCGCGTCGCTCCTCGCCGCAGAGGATGCGGATCGCCTCCTTGCGCTGAAGTACGTCGAGCCCGCCGTCCTCGTAGCCGGGCGCGATCAGGACCTCTACGAAGTTCTCGTGCAGCGCCTCGGCCAGCGGTCCGCCGACCGGCCGGTTGAGCGCGATCACGCCGCCAAAGGCCGACATCGGGTCGCAGGCAAGCGCCTTCTCATAGGCCTCCAGCGCGTCGTCGCCGATCGCCACCCCGCAGGGGTTGTTGTGCTTGACGATCACGCAGGCGGCCTGCTCGAAGTCCTCGACCAACCCCCGCGCGGAGTCGAGATCGAGCACGTTGTTGAAGGAGAGCGCCCGCCCGTGCAACTTCGAGACGCGCGAGAGGACGTGGCTGCGGATGCCGGCCTCGGAGTAGAGCGCCGCACGCTGATGGGGGTTCTCGCCGTAGGCGAGGTCGAGCACCTTCTCATAGGCGACCGCGAGGTGCTCGGGGAACTCCTCGTACTCGGCCGAGAACCAGCGGCTGATCGCCGCGTCGTAGCGAGCTGTCTGGGCGAATGCCTCGTTGGCGAGCCAGTGGCGGGTCGAGGCGGAGATCTCGCCACCCGACTCCTCCAGCTCGGCGCAGACCGCGTCGTAGGACTCGGGCTTGACGATCACCGCGACGCTCTGATGGTTCTTGGCCGCGGCGCGGATCATCGTCGGGCCGCCGATGTCGATGTTCTCGATAGCGACCTCCGGTGCCACGTCGTGCCCTGCGACGGCCTGCTCGAAGGGGTAGAGGTTGACGCAGACCAGGTCGATCGGCTCGATCTCCTCGCGCTTGAGCGTCGCCATCTGCTCGGGGTCGTCACGACGCGCCAGCAGCGCCGCGTACAGCCGCGGGTGCAGCGTCTTTACCCGGCCGTCGAGGATCTCTGCCTGGCCGGTGAAATCGGCAACGTCGGTCACCTCGAGCCCCGCCTCGCGCAGGGCCGATGCGGTACCGCCGGTGGAGAGGATCTCAACGTCGAGGTCCGCCAGGCTCTTGGCGAAGTCGGCGACGCCGGTCTTGTCGGAGACCGAGATCAGCGCCCGGCGCACCCGGATTGCCCCGTCGCTCACGGCGTCTGCTCGGGTGTCTGCGGGCGCCTCACTCATCGACCACGACCACACGGGGATCGCTCGCGTCGATCCTAGCCCTGTCCGCCCGCGATCATGCGGATCGCCTCCGGGTAGAGCTGGTGCTCGACGGTGTGGATCGCCTTCTCCAGCTCCGCTCGGTCGCGGTTCGCCGGGACCGTCACCCGTCGCTGCACGATCGCCGGGCCGGTGTCGACGCCCTCGTCGACGAAGTGGACGGTGACGCCAGTCACCTCGACCCCCGCCTCCAGCGCCTGCCCGATCGCGTCGAGCCCGGGGAAGGCGGGAAGCAGCGCCGGGTGGACGTTGACGACACGGTTGCGGAACCGTCGCACGAACGCCTCGCTGAGCAGCTGCATGTAGCCGGCGAGGGCGATGAGGTCGGCCCGGTGGGACTCGATCCACTCGGCCAGCGCCGCGTCGCGCGCCTCCCGGTCGGCGAACTCCTCGCGGGGGAAGACGGCGGTCTCGACACCGGCCGCCCCGCCCGCTCCAGCGCCTTCGCGCCGGGCCTGTCAGAGCCGACCCCGACCACCTCGATCCCGTCGCGCCCGTGCAGCCGGTCGAGGATCGCCTGCAGGTTGGTCCCGGTCCCCGAGGCGAGGACGACGAGCTTGAAGCTCTCGCTCACCGCCGGGACGCTAGCCACTCGTCGGCACCACGACGATGTCCTCGAGGGCGAACTTGCCGTTGGCCTCCTCGGGGTCCCCGAGTGGGTAGCGGCTGGTAAAGCAGGCGTCGCAGTGGTCCTCGGCCGGCGTCCCGACCGCCTCATAGACGCCCTCGATCGAGAGGTAGGCGAGCGAGTCGGCGTCGAGCTCGTCGGCGATCTCCTGCACGGTGCGGTTGTGGGCGATCATCTCCTCGCGGGTCGACATGTCGATTCCGTAGTGGCACGGGTGGCGGATCGGCGGCGCCGAGATCCGCAGGTGGACCTCGCTTGCGCCGGCGTCGCGCAGCATGCCGACGATCTGCCGCGTCGTATTGCCCCGGACGATCGAATCGTCGACGACGACGATCCGCTTGGCAGCGACGATCTCCGGCAGCGGATTGAACTTCAGCCGCAGGCCGTGCTTGCGCAGCTCCTGCCCCGGCTGGATAAAGGTGCGGGCGACGTAGCGGTTCTTGATCAGCCCGTCGTCCCGCGGCAGCCCCGAGGCGCGGGCGAACCCGGCTGCCGCCGGGTTGCCGGAGTCCGGCACCGAGATCACCAGGTCGGCCTCGACCGGTGCCTCGCGCCAGAGAATCTCGCCCATCCGCCCGCGCACCTGCTGAAGCACCTTGCCCTCAAGGCGGCTGTCGGGGCGGGAGAAGTAGATGTGCTCGAAGACGCACATCGCCGGGCGCCCGGTTTGGACGACCTGGCGAGTCTCCAGGCCGCGCTCGGTCAGGGAGACCATCTCGCCCGGGCGAACCTCGCGCATCAGCTCGGCCCCGATGATGTCGAAGGCGCAGCTCTCCGAGGCGACGACGAAGCGCCTACCCAGTCGGCCGAGCGAGAGTGGTCGCACCCCGTGCGGGTCGCGGAAGGCGACGATCGCGTGCTTGGTCATCACCACCGCGGAGTAGGCGCCCTGCAGGCGCGGCATCACGTCGGCTACGGCATCCTCGATGAACTTCCCGTCGTGCGAGGAGAGCAGCGCCGCCATGATCTCGGAGTCCGAGGTGCCGCGGAAATCGATCCCGCGCTTCTTCAGCTCGTTCCACAGCTCCACGGCATTGGTCAGGTTGCCGTTGTGGGCGAGGGCCAGCTCGCGGCCGTCGTCGCGCCAGACCGGCTGCGCGTTCTCCCAGGAGCCACCGCCGGTGGTCGAGTAGCGGACGTGGCCGATCGCCATGTCGCCCGCCAGTGCCCGCAGCTTCTCCTCGTCGAAGACCTGGGAGACGAGCCCCGAGTCCCGCAGCGTGGTGATGTGCCCGCCCTCGCAGGTCGCGATCCCCGCCGACTCCTGCCCGCGGTGCTGGAGCGCGTAGAGGCTGAAGTAAGCGAGCCGGGCGACGTCGTGCCCGGGCGCGAATACGCCAAACACGCCGCACTCATCGCGCGGCCCATCGCGGTCGCTGAGATCCCGCTCGGTCAAAGTTGAGAAGGGCGCGCTTTCCTCGTCTGGGGAAGGACGTGACGCGCAGGCGGACTGCCTACCCTCGGAGAGTACCAACCGTGTTAGCGGCGCTTCGGCTCAGGGCGCAGAGAACGCCATGCCTGCTCGGCCTGCGCCAGCGCCAGGCAGACGCCGCCGACGCGAAGCTCCTCGCCACTCACCTCGCCGATGACGATGGCTCCCAGCGCCTCCAGCTCCGCGCCGCCGCCGCTGAGGAGGAAGCCGCCGGGGCCCTCTCCGAACAGGGCCTCCTCCGGGGTGCAGCCGCGCTTGAACAGGGGGGAGAGGTCGGCTCGACAGCCCAGGCCGGCGGCGATTGCAGACTCGGCCAGGGCGCAGGCGAGGCCGCCGTCGCTGATGTCGTGGGCGCAGGCGAGGCGGCCGGCGCGGACCGCTTCACGCACGGTTGCGCAGGCGGCGGCAATCGCGGCGACGTCGGGTCGGGGGAGGCCCATGTCGAGTTCGCCGCGCAGCTTGGCCAGCTCCGAGCCGGCGAGGGAGGGGGAGAAAGGGCCGAGGATCGCGATTGTGTCGCCCTCTTTGGCGAAGGCGATACCGGCGACCCGGCCTGGGTCGGGCAGCTCGCCGACCATCCCGATGACCGGGGTCGGGTAGATGGGGCCGTCGGGGCCCTCGTTGTAGAGGGAGACGTTGCCGCCGACGACCGGGACGCCGAGGGCCTCGCAGGCGTCGCCGAGGCCGCTGACGGCGCGGTCGAGCTGCCATGCAGTGGCCGGTTTCTCGGGGTTGCCGAAGTTGAGGCAGTTGGTGAGGCCGAGCGGCTCAGCGCCGACGCAGGCGAGGTTCTGCGCGCACTCAAGTACCGCCTCGATCGTTCCCACATAGGGGTCGCAGGCGACGCGGCGACCGTTGCCATCGATCGAGACGGCGATCGCGTTGCCCGCCTCGGGGAGCTGGAGGACCGCGGCGTCGGCCGACTCAGGCCGGCGCACGGTGCGCGAGCCGACCACCGAGTCGTACTGCTCGAAGGCCCACCGCTTCGAGGCGACGTTGGGGGAAGAGAGCAGGGCGAACAGCGTCTCCTCGGCCGGGGCGGCGCGGTCTAGCGACGCCCGGTTGCCGTAGATCCACCGGCCCGGCTCGGCCGGTCTGAGGTCGTAGAGCGGGCAACCGTCGACCAGAGCGTCGACGGGCATGTCGCCGAGCGCCTCCTCGCCGCGCAGCACCCGCACCCGGCCGCTGTCGGTGACGACGCCGATCTCCGCCGCCCCGGTCTGCCATTTCTCGCAGACCGCCAGCACTTCGGGCATCCGTCCCGGCTCGACCACGCCGAGCATCCGCTCCTGAGACTCGGAGACCACGATCTCGAAGGGCTTCATATCGGCCTCGCGCAGCGGCACCCGGGCCACGTCGAGGTCGATGCCGACCCCCCCGGCCGAGGCCATCTCTGCGGCCGAGGAGGTCAGCCCGGCCGCGCCGAGGTCCTGGAGGGAGACCAGCAGGCCTTTCTCCAGCAGCTCCATGCAGCACTCCAGCAGCTTGGACTCCTCGAAGGGATCGCCGATCTGCACGGTCGGGCGCTTAGCATCGTCGCCGTCGCCCAGCTCCGCCGAGGCGAGCACCGAGGCGCCGCCGATCCCGTCGCGCCCGGTCGAGGCGCCCATCAGCACGACCGCGTTGCCGACCCCGGCGGCGGCGGCGCGCACCATCTCCACCTTTCTGGCGATCCCCACGCACATCGCGTTGACCAGGCAGTTGTGCTCGTAGGGGGCCTCGAAGTAGATCTCGCCACCGACCGTCGCCACGCCGATCGAGTTGCCGTAGTGGCCGATCCCGCGCACCGCGCCGTCGAGTAGGAAGCGCGAACGCTCCGAATCCAGCTCCCCGAAGCGCAGCGAGTCGAGGATCGCGATCGGCCTGGCGCCGAGCGCGAATACGTCGCGCAGGATGCCGCCGACTCCGGTCGCTGCCCCCTGGAAGGGCTCGACCGCGCTGGGGTGGTTGTGGGACTCGACCTTGAAGGCGACCGCGTAGCCGTTGCCGACATCGACAGCGCCGGCGTTCTCGCCCGGCCCCATCACCACCCGCTCGCCCTCGGTCGGCAACCGCCGCAGCAACTTACGCGAGTGCTTGTAGGCACAGTGCTCTGACCAGAGCAGGCTGAACATCGCCAGCTCGACATCGTTGGGCTCGCGCCCGAGCTTCTCGACGATCAGCTCGTACTCGGAGTCCGCGAGGCCGAGCCCCCGGTGCTTGGAGGTCCCGACGGTCACGCCGCGGGCCTGCTCGCGCCTTGGAAGAGGCGAAGTCCGTCGGTCGACCCGGTCATCGGGTCGACGGCGTGCTCGGGGTGCGGCATCAGGCCAAGCACGTTGCCGGCCTCGTTGACCACGCCGGCGATGTCGCGGGTCGAGCCGTTGGGATTCTGCCCCGGCGCGTAGCGGAAGGCGACCTGACCGTTCGCCTCGATCGCATCGAGCTTCGCCGCCGGTGCGAAGTAGCGTCCTTCGCCGTGCTTGGCCGGAATCGAGAGCCGCTGGCCAGCTGGGATTCCGACCGTAAACGGCGACTCGGCGCCGGCGGCGACCAGCTCGAGCTGGCGGCAGACGAAGCGCATCTGCTCATTGAGCAGCAGCGCCCCCGGCAACAGCCCCGCCTCGCAGAGCACCTGGAAGCCGTTGCAGATCCCCAGCACCGGCCCGCCCTCCGCGGCGAACTCCGCCACCGCCTCCATCGCCGGGGAGAAGCGGGCGATCGCCCCCGCCCGCAGGTAGTCGCCGTAGGAGAAGCCGCCGGGGATGACGATCGCATCGACGCCGCCAAGGTCGCGCTCCTCGTGCCAGATGAGTCGCGCCTCACCGGCCAGTGAGCAGGCGTGCAGCGCGTCCCGCTGATCGCACGATCCGGGGAATTGAACGACCCCCCAGATCACAGGGTCTGGATCTCGAAGTCCTCGATCAGCGGGTTGGCGAGCAGCTTCTCGCACAGCTCCGCGAGGCGCTCGGGATCCTCGGCCTCCAGCTCGACCATGCGCCCGACCCGCACGTGCTCGACCCCTTCAAAGCCGAGCGCCGGCAGCGCCCGCTCGACTGCCTTGCCCTGCGGGTCGAGGATCCCCTCCTTCGGCCGGATCAGCACGCGGGCCTTTGCCACTAGAAGTTGCGCCCCGTGATCCGCTCGTAGGCCTCGACGTACTTGGCCCGGGTCTGCTCGACGACGTCGGGCCGCAGCTCGGGTGCGGGCGGGCTGTGGTCCCAACCGGCCTGGTCGGCCCAGTCTCGCACGTACTGCTTGTCGAATGAGGGCTGCGAGCGGCCGGGCTCGTAGGCGTCGGCCGCCCAGAAGCGGGAGGAGTCGGGGGTCAGCACCTCATCGGCAAGCACCACCTCGGCACCGGCGTGGCGGCCGAACTCGAACTTGGTGTCGGCGAGGAGGATCCCCCGCGACGCGGCGTGCTCGGCGGCGTGCCTGTAGAGCTCGATCGAGATTCGTCGCAGCTCTTCCATCAGGGCCCGGTCGCCGACCGCCTCCGCCGCCCGCTCGAAGTCGATGTTCTCGTCGTGGTCGCCGATCTCGGCCTTGGTCGCGGGGGTGAAGATCGGCTCCGCCAGCCTGTCGGACTCCACCAACCCCGCAGGCAGCTCGATCCCGCAGATCGACCCCGACTCCCGGTACTCCTTCCACCCCGAACCCGACAGGTACCCGCGCACCACGCACTCAACCGGGTACATCTCCAGCTTCCGCACCCGCAGGGCCCGGTCCATCACCTCCTCGGGCACGTCCTCGGAGAGCAGATGGTTGGGCACGATGTGAGCGGTCGTCTCGAACCAGAAGACCGACATCTGGGTCAGCACCTTTCCCTTGTCGGGGATCGCGGTCGGCATCACCACGTCATAGATGGAGATCCGGTCCGAGGCGACCATCAGCAGGTCGTCGCCCCACTCATAGATCTCCCGAACCTTCCCGGAGGAGTGAAGCTTCAAATCCTGGACCTCGGTGGGCACGCACCGATGCTAGCTGTCGTCTGAGATGCTTTGCCCGGTGGCGCTTCCCCCCGAACCCAACTCGAGCCCCCTCGCCCAGACGCTGCGCTGGGCCTTCCGTCCCCTTCCCTTCATGCAGGAGTGCCGCGAGAAAATCGGCGACTCCTTCAGCGTCAAGTTCCTCGGCTTCGAGCGGCCGATGGTGCTGATCTCCGACCCTGAGGCGATCAAGGCCCTCTACACCGAGCGAGCCAACGGCTTGCCGCCCGGCCGCAACATCGTGCTGGAGCCGATCATGGGCCCCCGCTCGGTCCTGCTGCTGGAGGGCGAGGACCACCTCGCCCGCCGCAAGCTGATGCTGCCGGCCTTCCACGGCGAGCGGATGCGCTCCTACCAGCCGGTCGTCGAGGAGATCGTCGGCACCGAGGTCGACTCCTGGCCGACCGGCGAGGAGTTCCCGATCCACTCGCGGATGCAGGCGGTCACCTTGGAGGTGATCCTGCGGGTCGTCTTCGGGGTCGCCGACGGGCCTCGCCTGGAGCGCCTGCGCGGGCTGCTCGGCAAGGTGCTGGTGGAGACCGCCTCGCCAGTGTCCCAGCTGATCGGGCTCGCCACCCGCCGCTTCGGCGGCGGGCCCTGGGCCAAATACGAGGGCCGGCTGAGGACGGTCGACGAGCTGCTCTACGAGGAGATCGGCGAGCGCCGCTCCGACCCCGGGCTGGAGGATCGCGACGACATCCTCTCGGCACTGATGGGAGCCCGCTTTGAGGACGGAGAGGCGATGAGCGACTCCGAGCTTCGCGACCAGCTGATGACCCTGCTGCTTGCCGGCCACGAGACGACCGCGACTGCGCTGGCCTGGACCTTCGACCTGCTGCTCCGCCACCAGGCGCCTTTGCAGCGGCTGCGCGACTCGCTCAAGCAAGGCGAGGAGGACTACCTGCGCGCCACCATCGCCGAGTCGCTGCGGCTGCGTCCCGTGATCCCGCTCGCCGGCCGCCGCCTCGCCGTGGAGCTCTCAGTCGACGGTCTCACGTTGCCGGCCGGGACCGACGTCACCCCGGCGATCTGGCTCACCCACACCCGCGCTGACCTCTATCCCGAGCCCTTCGCCTTCCGGCCCGAGCGCTTCCTTGAGGAGGGCCCGGACACCTACGCCTGGATCCCTTACGGCGGCGGCATCCGCCGCTGCCTTGGCGCCTCCTTCGCCGAGTTTGAGATGCGGATCATGCTGCGTGAGGTCTTGACCCGCTGCGACCTGCACAAGGCCAGCCCGACGCCGGAGCGGGTTGGGCGGCGCAACATCACCCTCTCGCCTCGCGACGGCACGCCGGTCATCCTCACCGCGCGCCGTCCAGCGCGCGAGCGCGACCTCCTCGCCGCTTAGCCCTCGCCCTTTGCAGCGGCCTTGGTCGCAGGGTGTTCCCGCGCCCAGCGGGCGATCGCCCCCGAGTCGGAGATCACCTCGCCGTCGTCGAGGACGAGGATCGGCACCTCGTTGGTGCCGCTCAGCTTCTTGACCTCTGCGCGGTCCTCGTCGCGACTGCCCCAGGTCCAGGGCATCAGCCGGTAGCCGCCGACCGTCTTCAGCTCATACTCATACCCGGCCGTATCGAGCGCCTTCCCCGCCTTCGCACAGGGATGCGCAAAGCCGGGGCCATGAGTCTTCTGCCCGCAGGTGTAGAGAATCATCACCCGAGCCTACTCAGTCGCGCAGCGCTTCGAGGCGCTCGAAGACCTCGGGGACGTGGGTGAGGTAGGCGCCGTAGTCAAAGACGGCGTCTAGGTCGAGGTCCGGTGCGGCCTCGGTGAGCAGGTCGCGGAACCCAACGCCGGTGTCCAAGGCCCGCTGGGCGCTCTCCTGGATCACCCGGTAGGCCTCGTCACGGGACATGCCGGACTCGACCAGCGCGCTCAACGCCCGCTGGCTAAACAGGGCGCCGTGGGTCAGCTCCAGGTTCTGCCTCATGCGGTCGGCGTGGACGGTCATCCCCGTCGCCACCTTCGCCGCCAGGTCCTGCATGTAGTCGAGCACGATCGTCGCATCGGGGAGGATCACCCGCTCGGCGCCGGAGTGGGAGATGTCGCGCTCGTGCCAGAGGGCGATGTTCTCCAGCCCGGTCTGGGCGTAGCCGCGCAGGACGCGGGAGAGGCCGGTGATCCGCTCGGTGCGGATCGGGTTGCGCTTGTGGGGCATCGCCGAGGAGCCCTTCTGGCCAGCGCCGAACGGCTCCTCGACCTCACGCACCTCGGTCCGTTGGAGGTTGCGGACCTCGGTCGCGAAGCGCTCCAGGCCGCCGCCGGCGATCGCGATCCGTGAAGTGAGCACCGCGTGGCGGTCGCGCGGTAGGACCTGGGTGGCGAGGTCCTCGCGCTTTAGCCCGAGCCGCTCCATCACTCGCGCCTCAACCGCGGGTGGGACAGAGGCGTAGGTGCCGACCGCGCCGGAGAGCTTGCCGAAGGCGAGCTGGTCGAAGGCGTCGGTGAGGCGGGTTAGGTTGCGGTCGGCCTCGAAGGCGAAGCCGGCCAGGCGCAGGCCGAAGGTGGTCGGCTCGGCGTGGACGCCGTGGGTGCGACCGACGCAAAGGGTGTCGCGGTGCTCCAGCGCCCGCTCGACGAGCGCGTCGCGGTAGGAGCGGGCGCTGGCCAGCACGACCTCGCCAGCCTGGCGCAGCTGAAGGGCCAGCGCCGTGTCGAGCACGTCGGAGGAGGTGAGGCCGTAGTGGACCCAGCGGCCGTGCTCGCCGACCGACTGGGCGACCACGTCGACGAAGGCGGCGAGGTCGTGGTCGGTGACGCGCTCGCGAGCTTCGACCGCCTCGATCGTGAAGG
Organism: uncultured Solirubrobacterales bacterium; assembly: GCA_963842375.1. GTDB lineage: Bacteria > Actinomycetota > Thermoleophilia > Solirubrobacterales > 70-9 > CAVUPF01. The sequence continues at coordinate 48,235 of CAWJGB010000013.1, read as the reverse complement.
CGGCGCCGCCGCGCGCCGCCTCGGCCGCCGCGCCCGGCACCGCGCCCTCCTCGACCCAGGCCTCGGTAGCGGCCAGCTCGACCTCGAGCCAGCACTCCATCTTTCGTTGCGGCGTCCAGACCGCGCCTATCTCCGGGCGCGTGTATCGAGAGATCATCAGCAGTTGATGATTCTCGCCGCCAGAGCGCCAGCGTTCTTCGCTCCGTCGATCGCAACGCACGCCACCGGGATCCCCGGCGGCATCTGCACGGCGGAGAGCAGGGCGTCGAGGCCGCCAAGGCTCTTGCCAAGGATCGGCACCCCGATCACCGGCAGGTCGGTGTGGGCAGCGGCGACACCGGGCAGCGCCGCCGACATCCCCGCCCCGGCGATGATCACCTTCAGTCCCCGCATCCGTGCGTTGGTGCAGTACTCGCGGACCAGCTCCGGGTTGCGGTGGGCGCTCATCACCCGCACCTCGTAGCGGATGCCGGCGTCCTCCAGCGCGGCGCCGGCCGCCTGCATCTTCGGCTTGTCGTTCTTGGAGCCCATGATGATTCCGACCAAGGGCTCGTCGACCGCGATCTCCTCGAACGCCTCTTCGACCGCCGGCATCGTCGCGGTGCTCGGCTGCGGCTCCTCTGAGATCTCGCTCATGCTTCCTTTCTAAGTGGGCTGGCTGGGAACCCGCTCGACGGCGCGAGCGGCGATGTCGGACCGCATCTGCATTCCGTCAAAGGAGATCCGGCTCGCCGCATCGTACGCGCGATCGCGCGCCTCGGCAGGCGTGGCACCCAGCGCCGTCACGTTGAGGACGCGACCGCCGGCGGTGACGATCTCCCCGCCGCGCTCGGCGGTGCCGGCGTGGGTTATCTCCGCCAGCTCGGCGGCGGCATCGAGGCCCTGGATCACGTCCCCCTCCGAGGAGGACTCCGGATAGCCCGCCGAGGCGAGCACAAGCGTTACCGCCCAGTCGGAGCCGAACTCCGCCGCTGCGCCCGTCAGCCCGCCCGGCTCGCACGCCGCGAGCAAGAGGTCGAGGAGGTCAGAGCGCAGCCGCGGCAGCACCGCCTGCGTCTCAGGGTCCCCGAAGCGGACGTTGAACTCGAGCACCCTGGGGCCGGCGGGTCCGATCATCAGCCCGGCGTAGAGGACCCCGTGGAAGGGCAGCCCGCGCCGCGCCATCGCTGCGAGCGCCGGCCGGTGCACGGCGTCGACGATCTCCTCGACCTCGGCCGCCCCGAAGCCGGGAACCGGCGAGTAGCTGCCCATCCCGCCCGTGTTTGGCCCCTTATCGCCGTCGAAGATCCGCTTGTAGTCCTGCGCCGGCGCCAGCGCCACCACGTTCTCGCCGTCGCAGAGGGCGAGCAGCGAGAGCTCCTCCCCCTCGAGGAACTCCTCCAGCACCACGGCGGTCTCGCCGAAGCGTCGCTCGGTGAAGAAGACCTCGGCCGCATCGCGAGCCTCAGCCTCCGAGGCGCAGAGGACCACCCCCTTCCCCGCCGCCAGCCCGTCGGCCTTCAGCACCGCCGGGTAGGAGGCGCAGGCCAGGTGCCCGATTGCCTCCTCGCGGCTGCGCAGCAAGACGTGGGATGCGGTGGGGACGCCGGCTTCCCGCATCAGCTCCTTGGCGAACGCCTTCGAGCCCTCCAGCTCGGCGGCTGCGGCGCTCGGCCCGAAGGCCGGCACGCCGGCCTCCTTCAACGCGTCGATGATCCCTGCGACCAGCGCCGCCTCCGGCCCGACCACGACGAGGTCTACCCCGTGCTCCCTCGCCGCGGTGACAATCGCCTCGACGTCCGTGGCGCCGAGGTGCGGAAGGCACTCCGCGTCGACGGCGATCCCGGCGTTGCCGGGGGCGCAGAGCAGCTCGGGGGAGTGCTCAGAGCGCCCGAGCGCCCTCACGATTGCGTGCTCGCGCCCGCCCCCGCCGACGACCAGGACCTTCAACCCCGCTCCTACAGCGCGTCGGCGAGCTGGTCTGACCGCAGCGCAGTCAGCGTCTGGCTGGTCATCGTCCCGCGCGAGCCCAGCTCGATCGAGACCTTGGCCATCGTCTTCTCGTCGGGGGCCTCGACGATCGTGACGAAGTCGTACTGGCCGAGCGTCGCGTACTGCGCGACGACCTTGACGCCGATCTGCTCGACCTCCTTGTTGACCTCGGCCACCCGTCCCGGATTGTTCTTCAGCGTGCGGACGCCGTCGGCGGTGAGATTGGTGAGCATCACAAAGGTGGGCATGTCCCTCTCCTCATCTCGCGGGTTCGCCTCTACGTTACGCGAGGAGGCGCGAGCCTGCCGGCGGGCGGGCGGAGGCCCTCAGACCCCGATGGCCTGGAGCAGCGAGAGCATCTGCAGGCCGTATGTCGTGACCTTGCCCTCGTAGTATTCGGTGTGGCTGAGCGGGACTCCCGCCGCGTCGGCAAAGCCCGTCTCGATCGAGCCGCCGGGCCGGAAGGTCGCTATCTGCTGACCCGCATTCACCGTCTGGCCGGCCTGCACGGTCGCGTCGACGCCCTCAAAGACGTAGATCTCCTGTCCCTTCAGGGAGCCTTCGAGGAGCTGGTAGAGGACGCCGCCTCCTTCAGGCCAACCGGGGGCACCGGTCGCGAGGATCTTGGCCTTGCCGATCGCGACGATCGGGCCGGCACCGGTGAAGTCGACTCCCTGGTCGACCCGGCCGGTCACCAGGTTGGAGCTGAGCCCGAAGGGGTTGACGTAGTTGCCGGCCGCGGCAGGCAGAGCGATCGACCAGTCGGTGTAGGTGACCTTGCAGCTGCCCTGCATGCGGTCGGCTTCGTCCAGCACCGCCTGCACGTACCACTCGGCCTGGTTGTGGGCGAAGATCCCGGCGCGAAGGCTGCCGTGGGCCCAGATCAGCCGTGCCAGGGTGGCGGCGGAGTCAGCCGGGTCGGAATGGCGGATGCGTCCGTCGCCGTTGCCGTCGACGGCGTAGTGGTGCCACTCGCTGGGTTCGAGGCCGAGCGGGCCGGCGCGGTTGAGTTCACGCTTGTTCATTCCGCGGCCGAAGTTCGACTCGAGCCGCGCCACCGCGGCCAGCGCCCAGACCCCGCGGGGGCCGAGGTCGTAGCGGGCGGCGGCGTCCTCGAAGGCGCTGAGGTATTTGGCCGGAATTTCGCGCCGCCAGGCCGGCGCCGGACGGCAGCTCAGCACCTGAAGCTTGGGAGGCGAGGCGGAGGAGGCGACGGCTGCCGCTCCCCCGAAGTCGGGTGCGTAGCAGCTCGCGTTTGCGAGCACCTCGGCGACGTACCAGCTGGCGTGGTTGTAGGCGTATATCGCGCCGGAAGTGTTGGCTGGCATACCAGCCGCGCTGAGGTAGCGGGCGGCGGTGAAGATCGCGTCTTCTGGGTTGTAGGGGTCCTTCACCCCATCTCCGTTGGCGTCCACCCCGTAGGTTTCCCAGGTCGAGGGCATGAACTGCATCCAGCCGACGGCGCCTGCCGAGGAGACGTTCAGGTTGGTTCCGAACGCGGTCTCGACCTCGTTGATCCCGGCTAGCACGGCGGGCCCCTGGGGGCCGAGGCCGTAGGCGGCCGCGGCCCGCTCGTAGATCGGCACCAGGATCGGCGGGACTCCGGAGGCCGCGCAGGTCGACGAGGGAAGCGAGGGGATCGAGAGCGTCGGCGTGGGGCTCGCGCCGGGGGCTGTGTTCGCGCCGGGGGCCGGTTCCTTGGCCTGCGCGGACCTTCCGGGCTTCGCGCCCTTCGTGCCGCTGCCCGCCGAGGTGCCGCCACTGCTCGCGTGCTTGGGTGCCTTGACGACGGCCGGCGGCGCTTCCAGGGTGCTGCCCTGCACGACTGGGGCCGGAGAGCTCGTCGTGCTCGCCGCCGGCGGCGGTGTGCCCGCGGTGGTGGAGGAGGTGGGGGACGCGGGCGGTGCTTCGGCGGCGGCGGCCACCGGCGCTGCCAGGGCCGCACCGATCGCGGCGGCCGTGAGGGTGTTGCGGACCCTCCCCATCCTTACCCCAGCACGTCCGTCACGTGCCATTTGCCGTGTTTGGCCTTTTCCATCTCGAGCCGCAGCTCGCTGGTCACACCGATCCGAAGCAACGAGACGCTGATCGTGTAGATGCCACCGCTCGACGGGCCGGCGACGACGTTCAGCACCTTGGCCTTCGGGACCCTGAGGCTGGTCGGCTGGCGGGGCGGGCGCCGCAGCAGCGAGCGGGCTAGCTCGGGCGTCGCCGTGCTGGCGAACGCGCTGCGGACCCGGGCACTTTCCTGGCCGGTCTCATAGAGGACGAAGGCGTCTGAGAACTGCCGCGCGACGGCTATCGCGGCGGGCCCCGCGGGCTTTCCGATGATCACGGGGGCAGAGGAGATCGAGGCGACGCCGCCCTTGGCGGGGCCGCTCACCGTAGAGGACGGCGCCCGGACCGTCTTCTCGCCTGCAACTTTTGCTGCATCGCCGCCTGACGGCGGCGCGAACACGGGGGCGGCGCCGTGGAGGACGTGGACGTGGTGGCGGACCCCGATGCCGGGCGAGAGCGGTTTCATGGCGATCGGGGGCCCGCTCGGCCCGCCTGCCCGCCTCGCAGGGCCGCTGTTGTCCTGCGTCGCCCAGAGCAGCCCCGCCACTCCGATGGTGACCGCGGTAAGGGTCCCGACCCCGACCGCGAGCGCGCCTGGCGCCAGGTCCCAGCCGCCAAGCCGCTTCTGAAGCGGCCAGACCAGCCCCCGCTCGATCGCCCAGGCGGCCCGCTCAAAGGGCCACCTGGCGACATCGGCGGCGTTACCGATCGCCTCCCCGGCGCCCCACAGGGCGCGCCTCTTCACCCCCGACGCTGCGTTTGCGAGCGAGGAGCGCAGCCGTGCGGGTGGGCGGATGGGAGTCAGCATCGTTCTGATCTTGGCGATTTGGTCGCTTGGCTATAGGTCGGAGTGTGACCTAGGCACCTTGAGCTTGCACGCCGAATACCAATTCTCCTTCATTCGCATCAACTTCGATCAAATCTCCCTCGCTGAACTCACCCTCGAGGATCTTCAGCGCCAACCTGTCAACGAGTTGTTTCTGGATCACTCGCTTCAGCGGGCGGGCGCCGTAGGTCGGGTCGTAGCCGAGGTTGCCGAGCAGCATCCGGGCCTCGCCGGTCAACTCGACCTCGATCCCGCGCTCCCGCACCCGCCCGATCAGTTGCTGGACCTGCAGCTCGACGATCTGCTCGATGTCCTCTTTGGAGAGCCGGTGGAAGATCACCGTGTCGTCGATCCGATTGAGGAACTCAGGCTTGAAGGTGGTGGCCAGCAGCTCCTCGATCTGCTCTCGCATCTTCTCGTCGACCGACTCGCTGACGATCCGGTCGCTGCCGACGTTGGAGGTCATGATCAGCACCGTGTTGGTGAAGCTGACCGTTCGCCCCTGGCCGTCGGTCAGCCGCCCGTCGTCCATGATCTGCAGCAAAGTGTTGAAGACGTCGGGGTGGGCCTTCTCGATCTCGTCGAGCAGAACCACCGCGTAGGGGCGTCGCCGCACCGCCTCGGTCAGCTGCCCGCCCTCCTCGTAGCCGACGTAACCGGGCGGGGCGCCGATCAGCCGAGCCACCGTGTGCTTCTCCATGTACTCGGACATGTCGAGCCGCACCATCGCCTGCTCGGAGTCGAACATGAACTCGGCCAGGGCCTTGGCCAGCTCGGTCTTGCCGACCCCGGTCGGGCCGAGGAAGAGGAAGCTGCCGATCGGGCGGTTGGGGTCCGAGAGCCCCGCTCGCGAGCGGCGCAGCGCGCCGGAGACCGCGGCGATCGCCTCGTCCTGGCCGATCACCCGCTCGTGCAGGCGCTCCTCCATGTGAAGCAGCTTCTCGACTTCGCCCTCCATCAGGCGGCTGACCGGGATCCCGGTCCATTTGGCCACCACCTCGGCAACGTCCTCCTCGGTCACCTCCTCGGCCAGCATCGTGGCGCCTGAGGCGTGCAGCTCGGCCAGACGTGCCTCTTGCTCGGCGACCGTCTTCTCCAGCTCGGGGATCTCCCCGTAGCGCAGCTTCGCCGCTCGCTCCAGGTCGGCGTCGCGCTCGGCCCGCTCGGCCTCACGCCCCGCCTCCTCCAGCCGTGCCTTCGCAGCCTTGATCGCGTCGATCGCGTCCTTCTCGTTTTGCCAGCGGGCCTTCATCTCGGCGGAGCGCTCGCGCAGCTCGGCCAGCTCGGCCTCGATTGCCCCCAGTCGCGCCTTCGAAGCGTCGTCGGTCTCCTTCTTCAGCGCCTCGCGCTCGATCTCCGAGCTGCTGGATGCGCCGCTCGACCTCGTCGATCTCGGTCGGCATCGAGTCGATCTCGATCTTCAGTCGCGAGGCGGCCTCGTCGATCAGGTCGATCGCCTTGTCGGGCAGGAAGCGGTCGGCGATGTAGCGCTCCGAGAGGGTCGCCGCGGCGACGATCGCCGAGTCGGTTATCCGCACCCCGTGATGTACCTCATAGCGCTCCTTCAGCCCGCGCAGGATCGCGATCGTGTCGCCTATGTCGGGCTCACCGACATAGACCGGTTGGAAGCGCCGCTCCAGCGCCGCGTCCTTCTCGATGTGCTTGCGGTACTCATCGAGCGTGGTGGCGCCGACTGCCCGCAGCTCGCCCCGGGCCAACATCGGCTTCAGCAGGTTGGCGGCGTCGACGGCGCCTTCCGCGGCCCCGGCGCCGACGATCGTGTGCAGCTCGTCGAGGAAGAGAACGACCTGTCCCTCGGCCTCCTGTACCTCGGAGAGCACCGCTCTCAGCCGCTCCTCGAACTCCCCTCTGTATTTCGAGCCGGCCAGCAAGGAGCCGATGTCCAGGGCGATCACGCGGCGGTCGCGCAAGCTCTCGGGCACGTCGCCGGCGACGATCCGCCGCGCCAGCCCCTCCACGATCGCCGTCTTGCCGACGCCGGGGTCGCCGATCAGCACCGGGTTGTTCTTGGTGCGGCGGGAGAGGACCTGGATCACGCGGCGGATCTCCTCGTCGCGCCCGATCACCGGGTCGAGCTTGCCCTGCTCGGCCTCGGCGGTGAGGTCGCGGCCGAATTTCTCCAGCGCCTGCATGCTGTCCTCGGCGTTGGGAGAGGCGATGCGGCCCGGCCCCTGCACCTCTGCCACGGCCTTCTCCAGCGAGTCGCGGTCGGGGAGGACGTCGGCGAGGCCGGAGCCCTCCTCGGTCAGGGCCAGCAGGATGTGCCCGACCGAGATGTACTCGTCGCCGCGCTTTACCATCTCGGTCTCGGCCTGCTGGAGCGTTTGGACCAGCGCCGAGGACGGCCTCGCCTCCGCGCCTCCATCGCCGCTCAGCCTCGGCAGCGCATCGAGGGCCTCATGCGCCCGCGCCGCGATCGCCGCCACGTCCACGCCGAGCTTCTGCAGGATCGGCACAACCAGACCGTCGGGCTGTTCGAGCAGCGCCACCAGCAGGTGGGCGGGGGCCACCTCGGGGTTTCGCCGCGCCGCCGCAAGTCGCGTGGCGTCGGCGACGGCTTCCTGGGACTTGACCGTGAATCGGTCCGGCTGCATCAGATTCCCCTTCCGCTCAACAGCTGCCGTTCCAGCTCCGCGGCCCGGCGCCGCATCCGTTCAAGCTCGGCCCGCATCCTCTGGGCCCGCTCCTCCATCGCCAACACCGCCTCGACCCCGGCCAAGTTGAGCCCTTCCTTCGAGGTCATCCACTGGATCCGCCGCAGCCGCTCGACGTCGCGTTGGGAGTAAAGGCGCGTGTTCTTCGGCGAGCGCTGCGGGGCGATCAGCCCCCGTGCCTCATACATCCTTAGCGTCTGCGGATGCATATGTGCCAGCTCGGCGGCGACCGAGATCATGAAGACGCCGCGCTCTGCGTCGAGGACGGCTTCACCTCGACCCCGGCTGATGCGGGAGCTCATCGCCGCGCCGCCTCCCGCATCAGCCCCTCGCGCGGGTCGGCGCCGTTGAACGCCTCGGCCAGCTTCTCCGCCGCCTCGCGCTGCTCCTTGGTCAGCTTCTCGGGGATCTCGATCTCCAGCCGGTAGCGGACGTCGCCCCTTCCCCGCCCTTTGGGCTTCGGCGGCCCCTCGCCGCGCAGACGCTGGATCGTGCCGTGCCTGGTCCCGGCCGGCACCTTGATCTTCTTGGTCCCGGTCAGGGTCGGCACCTCGATCGTGCCGCCGCGTAGCGCCTCGGCGATCGTGATCGGCACCGTCACCTCGAGGTTGCCGTCGTCGAGCCGCTTGAAGACGGGAGAGGGAATGACCCGGGTGGTTACGTAGAGGTCGCCCGGCGGTCCACCGTGCGGCCCCGCCTCGCCCTTTGCGGCAAGGCGGATCCGCGTTCCGTCCCTGACCCCGGCGGGGACGTTCACCTTGTAGCGCTTGGTCTGCTGGGTGAGGCCGGAGCCGGCGCAGGTGGGGCAGGGGTCTTCGATGATCTGCCCGGCGCCGCCGCACTGCGGGCAGGGTTGACTGATCGAGAAGAAACCCTGGCTCTGCGCGTCGATGCCGCGGCCTTCGCAGCGGGGGCAGGTGACCGGGCTCGTCCCCGGCTTGGCGCCGCTGCCATGGCAGGTGGGGCAGCGCCCCGCCTTCGGCACGGTGACGCTGATCTGAGCGCCGTTGACTGCCTGGTCGAAACTCAGCTGCACTTCGGTCTCGAGGTCGCGCCCGCGTACCTGCTGGGGCTCGGCCCGCCCGCCGCCGCGGCTGAAGATGGTCGAGAAGATGTCGCCCAGGTCGCCGAAGCCCCCGGCCCCCGGCCCCGGCCCCGGGCCGAACGGGCCGCGCCCGCCGCCGCCGAACCCGGCAAACGGCCCGCCCGAGTCGTACTCCTTTCGCTTCTCAGGGTCAGAGAGCGTGTCGTAGGCCCCCTGCACCTCCTTGAAGCGCTCCTCGGCTTTCGGGTCGTCGGGGTTTCGGTCGGGGTGGTATTTGCGGGCGAGCTTGCGGTAGGCCTTCTTGATCTCCTCGTCTGAGGCCTTCTTGGAGACGCCCAAGATTTTGTAGAGGTCCTCGGCCACGTCCTACTCGCTCACCACAACGCGGGCCGCACGCAGCACCTGCCCGTCTAGCCGGAAGCCCTTCTGCAGCACCTCGACCACGGTGCCCGCCTCGGCGTCCTCGGCGGAGCGAGTCTGAAGCGCCTCGTGCCAGACGGGGTCGAACTTCTCCCCGGTCGGGTCATAGGACTCGACCCCGGCTCGCTCCAGCGCCGCCTTAAGTTCCCTGTAGGTGAGCAAGATGCCCTGAGCCAACGGCTCCCCCGGCATCTCTTCTGCATCAGGATCGATCCCGGCCGCCTGCAGCGCCCGCTCCAGGTTGTCGATCACCCCGATCAACCCCTGCGCCAGCTCGGCCTTGCCGCGCACCGATGCGACCTGCATCTCAGCGGCCATCCGCTTGCGGTAGTTCTCGAAGTCGGCGCGTGTCCGTTGCGCCAGAGCGAGGTACTCATCGCGCTCCTTCTCCAGGGTGGCGAGCTGGTCCAGCTCCGCCTCGACGGCCTGTCCCTGCTCCTCGGCGGAGACCTCTGAAGCCTGCTCCTCGCTCATTTGTCTTCGCCCTCGTCCACGACCTCGGCGTCGACGACCTCCTCCTCATCGCCAGCCCCATCGGCCGAGCCCCCCTCAGAGGACGCCGCCTGCTCCTGCGCGGCGGCATAGATCTGCTCGGAGACCTTCTGGAAGGCCGCGGTCAGCGCCTGCGTCTTTGAGTTGATCTCCTCGACGCTGTCGGAGCCCAGCGAGCCGCGCAGCTCGGTGATCGCCGCCTCGATCTCCTCCTTCGCCGATGCGTCGACTTTGTCGCCCAGCTCCTCGAGCTGTTTCTCGGACTGATAGGCGGCGTTCTCGGCGAGGTTGCGGGCCTCGGCCAGCTCGCGCTGCCTGCGGTCCTCCTCGGCGTGTGCCTCGGCGTCACTGACCATGCCCTGGATCTCCTCATCGGACAGCCCGGAGCCGGATTTGATCTCGATCTTCTGCTCTTTACCGGTCCCCAGGTCTTTCGCGGTGACGTTGAGGATGCCGTTGGCGTCGATGTCGAAGGTGACCTCGATCTGCGGCATCCCGCGTGGCGCCGGGGGGATCCCGGTCAGCTGGAACTTGCCGAGGCTCTTGTTGCCGGCGGCCATCTCGCGCTCGCCCTGCAGCACGTGGATCTCCACCGAGGGCTGATTGTCATCGGCGGTCGAGAAGGTCTCCGACTTCTTCGTCGGGATCGTGGTGTTGCGCTCGATCAGTTTCGTCATCACGCCGCCTTTGGTCTCGATCCCGAGGGTCAGCGGGGTGACATCGAGCAGGAGCACGTCCTTGACGTCGCCGGCGAGCACGCCCGCCTGGATGCCGGCGCCGACCGCGACCACCTCGTCGGGATTGACTCCCTGGTGGGGATCCTTGCCGGTCAGCTCCTTGACCCGGTCGCGAACCGCCGGCATCCGGGTCATTCCGCCGACCAGCACAACGTGGTCGATAGATGCGTCGCCGGCGTCGTCGAGCGCTCGTTTCACCGGCCCGACTATCCGCTCCAGAAGCTCGGCGGTCAGCTCGTTTAGCTTGGAGCGGCTGAGCTTCATGTCGAGGTGCTTGGGTTGGCCCTCTACCGCGGTGATGAAGGGCAGGTTGATCTGCGTCTCCTGGGTCGAGGAGAGCTCGATCTTTGCCTTCTCCGCGGCCTCGTAGAGACGCTGGAGCGAGTTCTTGTCCTGCGCCAGGTCGACTCCCTGGTCGCGTTTGAACTCGGCGACCAGCCACTCGACGATCGCTTTGTCCCAGTTGTCGCCGCCCAGGTGGTTGTCACCGGCGGTCGACTTCACCTCGAAGACGCCGTCGCCGATCTCCAGCACCGAGACGTCGAAGGTGCCACCGCCGAGGTCGAAGACGAGGATCGTGTGGTCGGCTTTCTCTTTGTCGAGCCCGTAGGCGAGCGAGGCCGCGGTCGGCTCGTTGATGATCCGCTTCACCTCAAGGCCGGCGATCTTGCCGGCGTCCTTGGTCGCCTGGCGCTGGTCGTCGTTGAAGTAGGCGGGGACCGTGATCACCGCGCTGTCGACCGTTTCGCCAAGCTTTGCTTCGGCGTCGGTCTTCAGCTTCTGCAGGATCATCGCGCTGATCTCCGGCGGGCTGTACTGCTTGCCGCGTACTTCGACGCGCACGTCCCCGTTGGGGCCGGCGACGACCTTGTAGGGGACGATCGTCTCCTCCTCTTTGACCTCCGCCTCCTTGCGCCCCATGAAGCGCTTGATCGAGAAGATCGTGTTCTCGGGGTTCATCACCGCCTGGCGTTTGGCCACGGTGCCGACCAGGCGCTCGCCCGAGTCGGTGAAGGCCACCACCGATGGGGTGGTACGCCCTCCCTCGGCGTTCTCCAGGACGGTTGGCTCGCCGCCCTCCATCACGGCGACGCAGGAGTTTGTAGTGCCCAGGTCGATCCCGATCGTTTTGCCCACTTGTTGCGTACCTCCAGGGGTTTCGTCTTGACTGGCTAGGAAATCTAAGTGCCAGTATGGCAGATTACCGAGGATTTGCAAGCGGGGCCAAGCCCGTCTCGACGGGCTCTGATGCGCAGGCCGCGAGGGGCGGGCCCGCCCCTATCAGCCTTCGCCCGCGGTGTGCGCGACGAATTTGGCTACTTCTTTGGCCTGCTGGCCGTTGAGGATGCCGGCGGGCATGCGGCCGGGGGTGGTGGTGGTGTCGACGCCGTGTTCGAGCGCGTTGAGGACGCGGCTTTCGATCCCCTTGATCGTCAGCTGAGCGGTGGGGCCGCTGGGCGGGCCGCTGGGGGCCAGCAGTTCGTCCAGGTCCGGCGCGAAGTTGCCGTCGGTTCCGGCCGCATAGAGTGTGTGGCAGGTGCCGCAATTGGTCTGGAAGAGGGCCTGGCCGGCCTTCAGGTCCGCCGGCACCTTCTGCTCTCCGGTCGCCGCATCCCCCCGCGAGCGAAAGGCGAGCCAGGGGATGAGGACCGTGAGGACCACGACCAGCAGCCCGAAGATGACGAAGGTGCGTTTGCTCATTTGGCGGAGTCTTGGAGCCGGTCCCCCGGGTCAGTCCCGCCGACCGGCGGCGGGGATACTACTGGCGCTCCGGTGCTCGCTGCGATACCAGGGGCACATCCGGCGCAGCCCGCATTCGGCGCAGCGGGGCTTCGGCCGGCAGACCTCGCGCCCGTGGCGGATCAAGTTCATGTGCAGCTCGTAGGCGCTATCGGGGTCGGCGATCGCCAGCATCTCCTCGTGGGCGCGCTCGAGCGAGGCCCCCGGTGCGAAGAGGCCGAGTCGCCCGCCGACCCGGTGGATGTGGACGTCGACCGGGAACTCCGCGATGCCCCAGGTGAAGATCAGCACGCAGGCCGCGGTTTTCCGCCCCACTCCCGGCAGCGAGAGCAGAAAGCCCAGCGATTCCTCCCGCGGCGCCGTCTCGGTCCAGTCGAGGTCGGGCGGCTCTCCCAACCGCTTAAGGATCGACTGGATTCGTGGCGCCTTCTGGCGCCCGAGCCCCCCAGGTCGGATCGCCTCTTCGACCTCCCCGACCGGCGCGTCCCGCACCTCCTCCCAGGTCGGAAAGCGCTCGCGCAACGCGGCGAAGGCGCGATCACGGTTGCGATCGTTGGTGTGCTGGGAGAGCACGGTCTTGATCAGCTCGGCGATCGGATGGCCGTGCGGCTCGTTCACAGGTCGCCCATAGGACTCGCGCAACCGATCCCGAATCGCTCGCACCCGCCGTTTTTCCGGCCGTTTCCACGCCACGGCGCGCGACCCTAACCCCTGGGCCGTTAACCGGCGAATTACAATGCCTCCCGTGTCTCGGGCTTTCACGCGCATAACGGCCGGTCTTCCCCAGGGATGGGGCGACGCCGGCCGCCAGCTCGGCATCCTTGCCCTGGTCGACTTCGCCTATGAGTTCGTCCGCGGCATCGCCGACGGCCAGCGCTCCGTCGCGATCGCCCACGGCCAGGAGGTGATCGAATTCGAGCAGTCGATTCACACCTTCTTTGAGCCCCGGCTGCAGGCCCTCTTCCTGCCCGCCCACTGGCTGATCGACTTCGCCAACCAGGTCTACCTCAACAGCCAGTTCACGATCACCTTCGCCTTCCTCATCTGGCTGTACCTGTTCCGCAACGAGTCGTATTACTTCGTGCGCAACATGTTCGTCGTCTCGATGGGCCTGGCGCTGATCGGCTACACGCTGTTCCCGACCGCGCCGCCGCGGATGTTCCCCGAACACGGCTTCATCGACACGGTCAACGACTTCTCGAACGTAAACCACGACTCCTCGCTGGCCAAGATCTTCATCAACCCCTTTGCGGCGGTGCCGAGCATGCACTGCGCGTTTGCGCTGATGATCGGCGGCACCGGCGTGATGGTTTCCCGCCGTTGGTACGCGAGGGCCTTCTGGGCGGCCTGGCCGCTGCTCGTCGCCTGGGTCGTGATCGTCACCGCCAATCACTTCTGGACCGACGCGGTCCTCGGCTGGGCCGTGGCCGGCACCTCGGTGCTCGTCGCCCACCGCCTGCTCGCCCGCGCTCGTCCGGAGGCATGGGCCTGGCGGGCTCGCGCCCCGCAAGAGGCCGAGGCATAGCCTCCGGCGAGGAGATCATCTAGCCTCACGCCAATGGAACCTTCGGCGCCCCCAAGGGCCCCGGGCGCTCGCCGCAACGCTCGCCAGGCCCGCAACGGGCAGGAGCTGCGGGCTTATGCTCGCGACCGCCTGATCGAGTCCCGGCTGACTCCTAACGCGATCTCGATGGTCGGCCTGGCGCTGAACCTCCTCGCCGCGGCGCTGGTCACACAGCGCCTCTTCTTCTGCGCCGGCGTCGCCTTCATCGTCGGCTCGACGATGGACACGCTCGACGGACGCTACTCGCGGATGTCGGGCAAGGGCACCCTGTTCGGGGCCTTCCTTGACTCGACCCTGGACCGGATCGAGGAGGGCGTCGTGCTCGCCGCGGTCGCCGGCTACTTCGCCGCCAGCGGCCAGGACTTCGCCGCTGCGATGTGCGTGGTCGCGGTGCTCGGCTCGCTAATGGTCTCCTACACGCGGGCCCGGGCCGAGGCGCTGGGGGTCGAGTGCAAGGTCGGCTTGGCGACGCGGCCGGTCAGGGTGGTGCTACTTTCGATCGGCTTGGTCTTTGCCAAGGGCGCCGGGCTCGGTCACTTCGAGCTGCTGGCGCCGGCGATCTACGCGATTGCAGCTCTGACCATCGTCACCGTGGTCCAGCGGGTATGGCATGTTCGAAACGAGCTCTCCAAGGAAGCGTCCGCCCTCTCCGGCGGCGGCTCAGCGGACGAGCTGTAACCAGTCGAGCCGCCGGGTGTGTTGTGCCACCTAGCGCGATCGAGGAAGGACTTCCAATTTCATGAGCGAGAGCAACGGAGCAAACGGCGCAGGCGACGCCGCCTACACCGACGCGAAAGTCCGCGTCGCGATCGTCGGCGTCGGCAACTGTGCCAACTCCTTCATCCAGGGCGTCCACTACTACAGGGACGCTGACCCCGCGGATGAAGTCCCCGGCCTGATGCACGTCGATCTCGGCGGCTACCACGTCGGTGACATCGAGTTCGTCGCCGCCTTCGACATCGACGCCGAGAAGGTCGGCAAGGACCTCTCCGAGGCGATCTGGTCCGGTCAGAACGACACGATCAAGTTTGCCGACGTGCCGAAACTCGGGATCAGGGTCGAGCGGGGCATGACCCACGACGGCCTCGGCAAGTACCTAAAACAGAAGATCACCAAGGCGCCGGGGGAGACTGCCGACATCGTCGGCATCCTCACCGAGACGAAGGCCGACGTGGTGGTCTGCTACTTGCCGGTTGGCTCCGAGCAGGCGACCAAGTGGTACGTCGAGCAGGCGCTGAAGGCCGGCGTCGGCTTCGTCAACTGCCTCCCCGTCTTCATCGCCCGCGAGGACTACTGGGACAGGCGCTTCGCCGACGCTGGGCTGCCGATCATCGGCGACGACATCAAGTCCCAGGTTGGCGCGACGATCGTCCACCGCCAGCTCGCCCGCCTCTTCCACGATCGCGGCGTGCGGATGGAACGCACCAGCCAGCTCAACGTCGGCGGCAACATGGACTTCTTCAACATGCTCGAGCGCGAGCGGCTGGACTCGAAGAAGATCTCGAAGACCAACGCCGTCACCTCGATCATGGGTCACGAGTTGCCCGAGTCCGATGTCCATGTCGGCCCGTCTGACTACGTCGCATGGCTGACCGACCGCAAGTGGGCGCACATCCGCCTGGAGGGCAAAGCCTTCGGCGACGTGCCGCTCAACCTCGAGCTGAAGCTTGAGGTCTGGGACTCGCCCAACTCGGCGGGAGTCGTGATCGACGCGGTGCGGATCGTCAAGCTGGCGCTCAACAACGGCATCGCCGGTCAGCTCGACGGGCCCTCCAGCTACCTGATGAAGTCCCCGCACACCCAGCGGCCCGACGATGAGGCGCGCGAGCGCACCGAGGAGTTCATCGCGGCCAACGCGCGCGCGCGCTCACCCCTCGCCGCAGTGGCGAAGGCGCCAGGCGTCGAGGCCGAGGCCGAAGCCTGAGATAAGAGCCCGTCCCGCCCGGGCTCTTATCCTGCTTGCTCGTGTCGGTCGGCCGACTCTCGATAGCCCAGGTCACGCCCTACCGGCGGGGGGCCAAGGGCCTGGTCAACGAGTTCGTCGAGCGCGTCTCAGAGGAGCTGGAGCTCCGCGGCCACGAAGTCCTGGTCGCCGCCGCCGGCGACCGGGTCAAAAAGCTGCTCGGATCGACCCCGCCGGACATCGTCCACGTCCATGAGCCGTTCGCGCCGAGCGTCTCATCGGCGGCGCTGCGCCACTCCTACTCGCTCAACGTCGCCACCTTCCACGCGCCGCAGGAGCGGGTGCTGTCGACTCAGGTCGCCCGGCCGCTGGTCGAGATCTTCTTCGGCCGCCTCGACGCCCGAACGGTGACGGCGCCGGCGACGGCCGAGCTGCTGGAGGCTTACTTTCCCGCCGATTACGAGCTGGTCGAGCCCGGCGGCCGCCCTGAGCGCGGTTGGGAGCAGGTCGCCGCCGAGCTGGAGGCCCTCTACCGGCGCCTCCTCGCCCGCCGCCGCGACCCCGACGGCGATCCCGAGGTTCGCCGCCGCATCTCCCACCGCAAGCTGATCGAGGTCGACCTCCATATGCACACCGACCACTCTCCCGACTGCGCGACGCCGGTCGACGTGCTGCTCAACACCGCCCGCGACCGCGGCCTTGGCGCGATCGCGATCACCGATCACAACGAGGTCTCCGGGGCGCTGGAGGCGCGGCGTATCGCCGAGGAGGCGGGCGAGATCAAGGTGATCGTCGCCGAGGAGGTAAAGACGGCCGAGCAGGGCGAGGTGATCGGCCTCTTCCTGCAGGAGAAGATCCCGCGCGGGATGACGATGGCTGAGACCATCGCCGAGATCCGCCGCCAAGGTGGGCTCGTCTACGTCCCGCACCCCTTCGACCGTTTCCACTCGGTGCCCGACTACGAGCACTTGATCGACATCGTCGAGGAGGTCGACATCCTCGAGGTCTTCAACCCGCGGGTGGCACTTACCGCCTTCAACGAGGAGGCCGAGCGCTTTGCCCGCAAGTACCGGATCGTCCCCGGAGCAGGCTCCGACAGCCACGTCGCCCAGGGGCTGGGCAGCGTGCGGGTGCGGATTCGGGACTTCAACGGGCCCGAGGAGTTCCTCGAGGCGATGCGCGACGCTGACATCACCCGCAAGCACAAGAACCTCGTCTACGTGCAGGCGCTGAAGATCCTGCAGACGGCGGGGAGGGCGAAGGCGCCCAAACGCCGCGTCCCCGACGCCAAGCCGGTGCGCGGCGGGCGGCCGCGGGGGCGCGGCTCGGCGAGCAAGAGCTGATGCAGGTGGGCGGGCGCAGAGGAGCCGCGCCCGACCCGTCAAAGAGATCGTCGGCGATGCCGACCACCGACGATGAGATCAGGGAGAAGTATCTGGAGCGGGCGATCCGCGAGCTCAACCAGCTGACGCGGGAACTGCAGGAGTGCCCGCATTGCCCGCGCGGCAAGCTGATGCCGGTGCTCGGCTCCGGCCACCCGCAGGCCGACGTTTTCATGCTCAAGCACGCTCCTTCCGTGTCGGAGATCGAGGAGGGCGTGGCCTTCTACGGGCGCGCCGGCAACGCGCTGATGAAGAGCTTCAAGCGACTGGGGATCGACCCGCTGGTGGTCTACGGCACGCTCTGCGTCAAGTGCCCGATCGCCGAGCCGGACCTTGCCGCCGAGCAGTGCGTGCGGCGGCTGGTCGAGGAGATCGCGATCGTGCAGCCGAAGATCGTCGTGGTGATGGGGGAGCCGGCGCTGCGCATCCTCAACGGGCTAAAGATGCCGCTCTCGCGTCCCCTCGAGCAGCGCGAGGGGGAGATCCAGGCCTTCACCCCCACGGTCGACGCACTCTATGTGCCCGACATCGACGACTCGCTGGATGAGGAGGGCGCCAAGCAGCGCTTCTGGCGGGCGTTCCGGATGCTCGGCGAGTGGTATGAGGACCTTCCCCCCTATTAGGGCGCGGCCGATTCGGCGACCGCGGTCATCGCCGCCGCCGTGGCGCTGGCCAGCCCCCTGACCACCACGGTGTCCAGCGCCTGGTAGGCGGCGAGCTGGGACTGCGCTTCGGCCGCGTCGGCTGCGGCGACGCCGACCGTGCCCTCGGGCTCGCCGAGTCGGGCGAAGTGGTTGCGGTAGCCGTCGTGGAGGTTGCGGTAGAAGGTTTCCTCCTTGGCGAGGCGCTCGGGGGCGTCGGGGCCGACCGCGGTGCGGACGTAGCCGAAGACGGGCGGCGTCTCGCGGTCCGCATCGCGGGCGCCGCCCTCCACCTGCTTGCGCGCACCGGCGGCGAAGGCGGGGGTCATCCAGTTAAAGAAAGCGCCGTCGTACTCGGCGCCGGCCAGCGCGCACATCTTCGGCCCCATCGCGGCGAGGACAAGGCGCACCCCCGGCAGTCGCTCCCGCAGCTCGGGGAGGGACTCGCGCATCCTCGTCAACGGTTTCTCTGAGAAGCCGGCGCCGACGCCGAGCCAGAGGCGGGCGGGGTCGAGGCCGAGCCGCTCGATGTCGGCCGCGATCGTCTCCGGCGGGGTGCGGTCGAGGGCGATCACGGCGACGCCGAGGTCGATCCGCGCCCCGGTGGCGCCGAACTCGGCCAGCGTCTCCAGCCCCTTCGCCCCCGGGTGGTCGTTGGACCACATCGAGGCGTAGCCCAGCCCCGCGCAGCGGGCGGCCAGCGGCCGCGCGACTTCCGGCTCAAGCCCCGCCGCGACTCCGAAGCCGCGGCTACTCACGGTCAAAGAGGGCGACGCACTCGATGTGCGGGGTCTGGGGGAACATGTCGACCGGCTTCACGCGGCTCAGCCTATAGCCGGCCCCGACAAGCTGGGCGGCGTTCGGGGCGAGCGTCGTCGGGTTGCAGGAGACGTAGACGATCCGCTGCGCCTCGCACTCGATCACCCGGCGCATGATCTTCTGCGAGAGCCCGGCCCGGGGCGGGTCGAGTACGACTACGTCGGGCCTGCCGGCCTGCGTGATCAGCGGGCGCAGCCCGGTGCGTGAGTTGCCGGCGAAGAAGCGCGCGTTCTCGATCCCGTTGTGCTCCGCGTTTCGCTCGGCGTCGGCGATCGCCTCCGTGACGATCTCCAGCCCCCAGACCTCGCCTGCCCGCGCCGCCATCGTCAGTCCGATCGTGCCGATCCCGCAGTAGAGGTCGAAAACGCGCTCGGTGCCGCTCAGCCCTGCGTACTCGCCCGCCACCCCGTAGAGCCGCTCGGCCATCTCGGTGTTGGTCTGAAAGAAGGCGCTGTGGGAGATCTCCAGCGCCAGCCCGCACAGCTCCTCGCGCAGCCGCTCCTCGCCCAGCGCGCCGGTCGGGCCGTCGGTTCCGCCCGAGGGGCCCTCGATGACCGTGTGGAGGTCGACCGGGGGCCTGGGGAAGCGAGCCGGCGAGGTGACCAGGCGGGTCTGGAGCTGGCCGGTCCGCCGGCCCTCGCGGACAATCAGGTTGCGCAGCACGCCCCGCCTGGCGCGGCCGTCGTAGGGGGCGAGCGCCTCCAGCTGCGCCCAGTCGCCGACCGCGTTGCGGGCCGCGTTGCCGGACTCCGAGGCCAGCCGGCAGTCCTCGACGTCGACGATCAGGTCCCAGCGCCCGCGAGCGTGGAAGCCGAGCATCGTCTCGCCGTCGCGCTCTCCAAAGGAGTACTCGAGCTTGTTGCGGTAGCGCCATTGCTCGACCGCCGGCTCGATCTCCTCCAGCTCGAAGCGGTCGAGGCCGCCGATCCGCCGCAACGAGTCTTCAACCTGCTCGGACTTGTGGGAGAGCTGGCGCTCGTAGGGGAGGCCCTGCCAGGGCGCCCCCGGGCAGGGCTCGTCGCCGTGGGTGCAGCTGTCGGCGACGCGGTCGGCGCCGGGGCGGAGCAGCTCGACCGTCCTCGCCTCGGCGAAGCGGCGCTTGGACTTCGTCACCTCGGCCCGCACCCGGTCGCCGGGCAGCGCCCCGGCGACGAAGAGGACGTAGCCGTTCACCCGCGCCACGCCGCGTCCGCCGAAGGCGAGCGAGTCGATCTCGACCTCGAGCAGCTCGCCGCGGGCCGCCGGGCGCTCACCGGTGGCCTGCTCCATCTAGCGCAGCTTCTTGCGGGCCCGCCGTGCAGCCTGGGTCGCCTGCTTGCGGACGGGCTCGGCCCGTCCGCCGACCTCCCGGCGGGCCTGTTTGACCAGCCGTTCCAGCTCCTTCAGCAGCGAGTCGGTCTGCTTGCGGCCGCGGTTGAGCAGGTCGCTGAGGAGCTTCTCGGCATCTCCGCGGGTTATCCGCCCGCGCTTGACGGCGTCGTCGACAACCTCCTGAAGGCGGTCACGGCTCAGGGTGACGCTTCGCTCGAGACTCTGGCGGAAGTGCTCGACGCTTTTGTCGAGCGGGCTCGCGGCGCGGGAGCTATCGCGTTTGGGCGCAGCTTTTTTGGCGGCGCGGGTTTTGCGGGCTGTCGTTTTCCTCGCCGCCGGTTTGCGTGCGGTGGCTTTTTTCCTGGAGCCCGAGCCGGCTTTGGCTTTTTTTGCTTTTGCTGTTCTTTTCTCGGCCATCTCGTCTGCCTCCTCAAGAATTGTGCGCGGGTGTGACAGTGACTATGTCAACTCCCCTGATCGCCGGTTGAAAACCGCGCCTCGACGGGGGCGTGGTCGGAGAGGCGAAGGGCCCGTCCGTCCTCGCGCAGCTCGCGCTGCTCGGGCGGCCAGGGAGTGGGCGGCTCAACCACCGTCAGGCTGCGGGTCAGCAGGTGGTCGATCGCGTCGGGTGCGGTCGGCGTCACCAGGCCGAAGCGCTCGCGCAGCTGCTCAAAGACGCCGGGGTCCTCGGCCGGGCGCAGGTTGAGGTCGCCGCCGAACAGCAGTGGACGATCGCCGGCCCACTCGGTCGCGGCGCGGGCGGAGAGCAGCACGTCCTCGACCGCCATCTCACGAAAGTCGTTGGTCGCGTGCAGGTTGGCGATACAGAGGCCCGAGACGGTGCGGGTGAAGGCCATCGCGCGCCTCTCCGGGCGGCCCTCGTGGATCGCCAGCTCGCGCCGCTCGGCGATGCCGCCGAGCGCTACGGAGGAGCGGACCAGGATCAGGTTGGAGCCCCCCTCGCCGGAGGCGATCAGGTCGGGGTTGAGGCGGGCTGCCGCGGCGCGCAGCCGGCCGAACCCGTTGCGCGAGGTCAGTGCCCGGTGCGCCTCGGCGCCGCAGGCGCGGGCCAGCGGCGCGGCGAAGCGCGGCGGACACTCCTGTAGGAGCGCGATGCCCCAATCGGCCGACGCCAGTACCGCGGTGAACTCCGCCTCGAGGTCGCGGTTGACCTGGACGTGAGTCGCGTTGCGCTCGGTGTTCCGCAGCAGCCGCGAGCGCCAGGTGAGGAGCGCGGGGTCCGGTGGGAAGTCGCGCCCGTGGAAGAGGTTCCAGGCGATGGCGGTGAACTGCACGGGCTTAGTATCCGCAGCTTGAAGCGCGATTTCCTCACAGGCGAAGAGCTGGGGGCGTTCGAGCTGGCGAAGCTGCTCGACCGGGCGCTGGAGCTGAAAGCAGGCCGGCGGGACGGGGTTGGCGGCGACATCCTCGCCGGGCGCAGCGTCGCCCTCGTATTCGAGAAGCCCTCGACCCGGACCCGGATCTCCTTCGAGGTCGGCGTCGCCGAGCTGGGCGCGACGCCGGTCGTCCTGCGCGGCGATGAGCTGCAGGTCTCCCGCGGCGAGTCGATCGGCGACACGGCGCGGGTGCTGTCGCGCTACGTCGACGCAATCGTGATCCGCTCCGGCTCCCACGAGGCGGTCGCCGAGCTGGCCACCGCGGCCGAGGTGGCGGTCGTAAACGGCCTCACTCCCCTGCACCACCCCTGCCAGGCGCTTGCCGACCTGCTCACCCTGCGCGAGCGCTTCGGCGACCTCAACGGCCTGCGCCTCGCATACGTCGGCGACGGCAACAACGTCGCCCGCTCCCTGGCGATCGCCGGGGAGCGGGCCGGGATGGAGGTGGTGGTGGCCGCCCCGCCCGGCTACCAGCTCGAGGAGGGCCATGGCGTCAAGCTGACCGACGACCCACGCGCCGCCGCCGCCGACGCCGACGCGATTTACACCGACGTCTGGGTCAGCATGGGGGACGAGGCGCAGGCGGAGCGCCGCCGTGCCGACCTCGCCCCGTTTCGCCTCGACGCCGACTTGCTCGCGGCGGCCAAGGAAAGCGCGGTCGTCCTGCACTGCCTGCCGGCCCACCCCGGCGAGGAGATCGCTGCCGAGGTGCTCTACGGCGAGCGCTCCGCGGTCTGGGACCAGGCGGAGAACCGCCTCCACGCCCAGAAGGCCCTGCTCGCCACGCTGTTGGAGGCCTGAGGATCCCGATTAACGCTGGGGAGCGCCGCTGCGGTAGCCTCGGGCGTCCCGATGGAACTCTCGCAGGCATCCCCGAGCCGCCCGCCCGAGCCGGAAACCGTCGGCGCGGCGGTAGACGCTGCTGCCGAGGCGATTTCGGCAGCTGGGTGCGAAGAGCCGCGTGCCGACGCCGAGGCCCTGGTCGCCGACGCTCTCGGCATCAGCCCCGAGGAGCTCTCGCGCGATGGCTCCGGCGAGGTGACGCCGGAGCTGGCGCGGGCAATCGAGGCGCGGGTGCGGCGCCGCGCGGACCACGAGCCGCTCGCCTACATCCTCGGCCGCGCCCGGTTTCGCGACATCGAGGTCGCGGTCGACTCCCGGGTACTGATTCCGAGACGGGAGACCGAGCTGCTGATCGGGGTCGCCGTCGAGTTGCCAGAGGGCGCGCGCGTGCACGAGGTCGGCACCGGCTCGGGGGCGATCGCCCTCGCCCTGATCAACGAGCGCCCGGACCTGCGGGTGACCGCGTCCGACCTCTCGCCTGAGGCCGCCGAAGCGGCCCGCGAGAACGCCGAGCGGCTCGGCCTGCCGCTGGAGGTGATCGTCGAGGAGGGCATGCCTGACCGGCTCGCAGGCGAGGAGGTCGACCTCGTCCTGGCAAACCTTCCCTACGTCACCGACTCGACGATCTGTGAGCGCTCGCCCGAGATCCAGCGCGAGCCGCGAATCGCGGTCACGGGCGATTGTGGCGAGGACGGGCTCGGCGTGATCCGCGGGCTGATCGGCGAGGTGGGGCCAGGTCAGCGCCTGGCGATGGAGCACGATACCCACCACGGTCCTGCGATGCGCGAGCTGCTGCGCGACGCGACCACGATGCGGGACTACATGGGTGGCGAGCGGGTGACGGTCGGCTTCGCCCCATGAGCGAGGCCTCACCTGGCTCGACCGAGAGCGAGCGGCTGGCCAAGGTAGAGCGGCTCCGGGCTGCCGGCATCGACCCCTTTCCCCGCTCCTTCCCCGGCCGCACCCCGATCATCGACATCCTCGCCGCGCACGACCCCGCCGAGTTGGGGGAGGGGGAGCATCCCGAGTTCTCCTACCGGATCGCTGGCCGGCTGACCGGGCAGCGGAGCCACGGCAAGACCGCCTTCTTCGACATCCGCGACATCTCCGGCACGATCCAGGCGTACGCTCGCCGCGACGCGCTCGGGGATGAGGCGTACGAGCGGATCGAAGACCTCGACATCGGCGACGTCGTCGGGGTCGAGGGCGACCTCTACGTGACCAAGCGCGGCCAGCTCGCGCTCGAGGTTCGCGAGTGCGTCCTGCTCGCCAAGGCGCTGCGCGACCCGCCCGACCTCTTCCACGGCATCTCCGACGCCGAGACGCGCTACCGCCAGCGGGAGCTCGACCTGATGGCGAACGAGCGCTCCCGCGAGGTGTTCGCGCTGCGGGCGAAGGTGCTGGCGGCGATCCGCGACCACATGAACGAGCGCCGCTACGTCGAGCTGGAAACGCCGATTCTGCAGCGGCTCACCGGCGGTGCGGCAGCGCGTCCCTTCAAAACGCACCACCACGCGCTCGACCGCCACCTGTTCCTCCGCATCGCTACGGAGCTCTACCTGAAGCGCGCGATCGTGGGCGGCTTCGAGGACGTCTACGAGCTCGGCAAGTTCTTCCGCAACGAGGGCATGTCGCCACAGCACAACCCCGAGTTCACGATGCTCGAGTGGTTCGTCGGCGGCGCCGACTACAACGGCGTGATGGCGTTTGCAGAGGAGTTGGTCGCCGACGTTGTCGAGCGCGTCCTCGGCACGACGAAGGTCGAGCGCGACGGCGAGACGATCGACTTCGCGACGCCCTGGAGACGCGTTTCGGTGCGCGACGCGCTGCTGGAGGAGACCGGCGTCGACATCGTCGAGGCGAGCCGCGATGAGCTGGCCGAGCTGGCGGGCGAGGATGCCGAGCCCGGCGCCGACTGGGCCGGGCTGGTCGACACCCTGCAGGGGAAGCTGGTCGAGCCGAAGCTGACCCAGCCCACCTTCGTCGTCGACCTGCCCCTCGCGATCTGGCCGCTGGTGAAGCCGGTCCCCGAGCACTCGAAGCTATTGGGCGAGGCCTTCGACGGGATCGTCGCCGGGATGGAGATCGTCGGCGGCGGCACCGACATCAACGACCCGATCGAACAGCGGCGCCGCTTCGTCGAGCAGCGCGAACGCCAGGAAGCGGGCGCCGAGGAGAGCCCGCATCCCCACGACGAGGAGTTCGTACGCGCCCTCGAATACGGGATGCTGCCGGCCAGCGGCTGCGGCCTCGGGGTCGACCGGCTGATGATGATCCTCACCGGGTCGAAGACCCTGCGCGACGTGATCCTCTTCCCGACGATGCGTGAGGCCCAGGGCGAGTCGAGTGCCCAAGGGCCTGAGCCGGCCTCCTAAACGGGGGCGGCTCATCGCCTCGGCGAGCGCTCATCAGGCCGAGCGCAGCAGCCCGCCGTCGATCGGAATCACGGTCCCGGTGATGTAGGCGGCGCGCTCGGAGCAGAGGAAGGCAACGAGATCGCCGTACTCCTCGGGGCGGCCGAGGCGGGCAGCGGGAACTTCCGCTTTCGCGGCTTCCTCGGCGGCCTCGATCGAGCCTGCGTTGTCAGCCAGCCGCTCGGTCGCGAAGCGCCCGGTGGCGACGGTGTTGACTGTGATTCCCTCGGCGGCGACTTCGCGCGAGAGCGTCTTTAAGAAGCCGACCGCGGCCATCCGGTGGGCATTGGAGAGGTTGAGGCCGGGGATCGGCTCGCGCGTGGAGCTGGAGCCGACGTTGACGATCCGCCCCCAGCCGCGCTCGCGCATCCCCGGAACGACCGCGCCGGCCAGAACCCGCGGCGCCAGGACCAGTGAGCGGTAGGCGCGCTCCCAATCATCGAGTTCGTGGTCGAGAGCGCCGCCGAGCGGCGGTCCGCCGGTGTTGGCGATGAGGATCTCGACCGGCCCGAGTGCCTCCGCGACCTCGCCGGGCAGCGCCGCGACCTGCTTGAGGTCGGAGGCGTCGGCGACGAAGGCGCCCACGTCGCCGACGATGGCGGCGACCGCCTCCTCGAGTTTCTCTGCGGAGCGGCTGGAGATCGCCACCCGCGCGCCCTCGCCCGCCAGCGCCGCCGCGATCGCCCGCCCGAGTCCGCGACTCGCGCCCATCACCAGTGCGACGCGGCCTTCGAGCTCTAGCTCCAAGCCGTCTCCTCAGACGTCCTGCGCGCACACCAGGCTGCGAACAGCCCCACGGCGATCACAATCCCCAACCAGTGTGCGCCGATTACCACGGCGATCACGCTTACCACCCCCGCAAGCACGGCCCCGGCAAAGGCGAAGCCCCGTGCCAGCCCCACGATCCGAGCCGTGAGCGCAGCGCAGCCGAGCCAGGCGAGCGGTCCCACCAGCCATCCCCAATCCACGAAGAACCCGTGCGAGAACACGGCCGCGAGCACGAGTGCCAGCAGCCCGACCGCAACCAGCTGGACCACCGCGACCCGCCAGAAGACCTCGAATCTCACGCCCCGGATTCTCTCCCATTCCCTCCCCAGGGAACCCTCTCCAGCCCCGCGTGTTCCATAATCGACACCCCGGGCGGTTAGCTCAGTCGGGGGAGCGCCTGCCGGGGGCGGCAGGGATTACCCGGCCGATGATCCGTTCAACAGAACCTCTGCGCGAGTACGGGTCGCCTGATTTGAAGGGTCGGTGATGGGCGCACGCAATGAGCGATGGGCGGCGGTTTCCGCCTAGCCCTGCTGCAGATTCGCAACCTCGAATGACGTCTCCTGCGGCGGTCGCGAGAAAGCTCCCTCTGCATTCTGCAGTCCCGGCCGGAGATCCTCGTCGCGAAAACGCTCCCAGCTCTCCTTGGAGTCGAAGACCGCGACGATCATCCAGCCGTTCTCGGTCGGGCCAGCGGCATGATAGGTCTGCCCGGCCGGCAGGCTGCCGTCGGAGGGGTGGACCACAGCGAGTGCGGCCCGGTACTGCTCCTCGGTGCCGTCAGGGAAGTGATGGGTGATCGCGTAAGCCAATCTCGATTCTCCTTGGTGGGTATGGGCCTGCCGAGGTCCCGCTGACCCAACCTACGCTATAGCCACCCGTTCAGGCACTGCGCCCTGCGGGCATCACCTACGTCGTCCCGGCCTTGAAGCTCCAGGGCCCATCGGCCTGCCAGCCGGGAGTCGATGAGGCGTGCCTGGTCTGCGGCGCATCCGATGGCAGGTTTGATTGCCCAGGCTCCGCGCGACTCGGTGCCCTGCCGATGCCATCGCACAAGCTGTGGGCGTCATCCTATCGGCGGTTGGCGGGGCTGTCTTTATCAGCGAGGTACTGCAGCTTCGGCTCGCTGGAGCCCGCGAATCTCAAGCGGCTCGTTTCGCGCGGTCGATGATCCCCATGTGGAGCCGCTCTCATTGATCCTGCGCTGCCCCGGGTGAGGGCTCTCCTCCTGGCCTGGTTCGGGCTCCTATCGATCCTCCTTGTGGCATATGCCGCCGTCACGCTGGGGGACGCTTGGGGGCGCCACCGTGCAGGATGCCTTCGGACGCTGGGTCTATGACGTCATCGTGATTGGAGCCGCGTTCCGTGCTCGCTCGGTCGCTGTCGGTGTCGGCTGAGCGAGGGGCATGGCTGGCCCTCGGGATCGGCCTGCTGCTCTGGGGCCTTGGGCAGACCTACTACTCGATATTCCTCTACTACGCGAGCCCGGCGCCGTTCCCCTCGCCGGCCGATGCGTTCTTCCTCGCCTTCTATCCGGCCAGCTACGTCGCGCTTGGTACTCCTGTTGCGGGCGCGTGTCTCGCAGCTGGAGTCCACTCGTCTGGGTCGATGGGCTGATCGGCGCGCTCGCGGTCGCGGCCGTTGCCGCTGCGCTGATCTTTCCACCGGTGCTCGAAGCGACTTGGCGGGCATCCGTTTGGTGTCGCCGTCAGCCTCGCCTACCCCTGCGCGGATCTGGTGCTGCTCGGCCTCCTCACCGGGGCATTTGCGGCATCCAGGTGGCGCGCGCAGAGGAGCCTGGCTCCTGATAGCGCTCGCGCTCCTTCTCTTCGCTGTCGCCGACGTCGTCTATCTCTCGGTCGGGGGACAGTCGACCGAGGCCCTGAACGTGGCCAGCGTCGGCTGGCCGCTCGCCTTCCTGCTGCTCGTCGCGGCGCGCGTGGCTGCCGCGGACCCGCAGCGCCCGTCGCGCCGCAGCGCGATGAAAGACGGCGCATCGCGCCGCCGATCGCCCTGGCCCCGACTGTCGTCTGCCTGCTAGCACTCGGCACCTTCTTGCCAATTGGCGCAGCGGCCGTCGGCCTCGGAGTGGCCTGCCTGATCGCCTTGCTCGTGCGTCTGCGCGATCACCTTCAACCAGAACATGCGAGGATGCTCTCCGGCCAGCCAGCACGAAGCAGTCACCGACGCACTCACCGGCCTCGGCAACAGACGCAGGCTGACCGATGACCTAGAGAGTGCAATGGTGCTGAGACCGCCTCAAGACAGGGTCCTCGCGATCTTCGACCTTGACGGATTCAAGGCCTACAACGACAGCTTCGGCCACCCAGCGGGGGACGATCTCCTGCGCCGAGTTGGCATGAAGTTGGCGGCCGCGGTCAAACCCTTGCGGTAACGGGTATCGATTGGGCGGGCGATGAGTTCTGCCTGCTCGCCTTGACCCGATCGCTGAAGGCCGAGGGCGATCTGCGTCGCCGCCGAGGTGGCATTGTCGGAGAGCGGAAGCGGATTCTCGATCGGCGCATCCTGGGGCATGGTGCGAATCCCCTCCGAAGTCGCAACGGCGTCCGACGCCCTGCGCCTCGCCGACCGGCGCATGTACGCGCAGAAGAGCCGGCGGGCGGACTCCGCTCGCAGTCAGACTCGCGGTGTCCTGCTCCGAGTGCTGCACGAGCGAGAGCCGGAGCTGGACCGCCACCTTGACGGTGTGGCCCGCATAGCCGCCGCCATGGGTCGGGCGCTGAAAGCTCGATGCAGAGGAACGCGATGTCCTGGTCAGGGCGGCAGAGCTGCACGACATCGGCATGGTGGCGATCCCCGACGAGATCCTCCACAAGAGCGGTCCCGCTCAAGCGAGGCCGAGTGGGCGCTGATGCGAAAGCACACGATGATCGGTGAGCGCGTTCTTGGGGCGGCACCGGCGATGAGCCAGGTGGCGAAGATCGTGCGGGCAACACACGAGCACTGGAACGGCAGCGGCTACCCGGACGGCCTGGCAGGGGAGGAGATCACATTTTGGGCACGGATCATCTTGATCTGCGACGCCTACAACGCGATGACCGAGGGGCGCCCATACAGGGAACCGATGAGCCCCCAGGAGGCAATCGAGACGCTGCGCGAGGCGTCCGGTACGCAGTTCGACCCCAAGCTTGTGGATCTCTTCACGAAGCGCGTCGAGCCCACTCTGGTCATCCCGGATCGACAGGATTTCGCGCTGGGATTCGGCGGGATTGGCGTTGAAGGACCAAGCGCTTGACTCTCCAGGCGCAGCACTTGCGCCCGGCCAAGTCCTGACGGCGTACTCGGCGCCAGGAAGCCATAATGAGGATCTCCAAGGGCGGTTAGCTCAGCTGGGAGAGCGCCTGCCTTACAAGCAGGAGGTCGCTGGTTCGAGCCCAGCACCGCCCACTTCACCCGTCAGTGCGCGAACCGGCTCCTCTTCTGGCTCTGAGGGCGCCGATAGGTCGGCTGGATGTGCTCGCGACTCCGCACAGATATCTCAGCGATAAGCAATCGAAGCAGGGCCTTGGCCTTCGGGGCCTGATCGGCGAACTCCTCAATCTCACGTCTGGCGGCAAGGACCGCTCGCTCCGGGAACTCTGCCTCATCCCTGGAGGCAAGTTCTGATTGCATCGTCTGGGCGGTCGCATCGAACTCTGCGAGTTCTGTCTTGAGCTCTGCGAGACGGTCCTGGCAGAGCGCTGGGTCAAGCTGACCGCGCTCAAATGCGGTGAAGTAGCGCTGGCGGCGCTGCTCGGCCTGGCTCCTGCGCATCAGCACCCGCTCGACCTCTTCTCGGAGAGCAGGCGCATCGGCAAGCTGCTCCTGCCTGAAGCGTTTCCAAGCTTCCTGCAACAAGTCAGTCCGGGCGAGCAGGATGGTTAGCTGGCCGATCACCGCGGTCTCAAGGGCTCGGCGGGGCAGGTGGTCGTTGTCGCAGAACTCCCGCCCCTTTTTGTTTCGACCCCGGCAGGCGTAGTACTCATAGCGCCCGCCGTTGCCGTTGGCCTGCATGCCCACGTAAGCCGAACCGCAGCGCTCACAGCGGATCACTCCGGACAGCAGATACTCGGAGGCGTTGGTGCGACGAAGCGCCGGCTTTTCGGCTCGTTCGGAGAGAAGAGCTTGGGCGGTCTCAAAGAGGCCCGCATCGATAAGGGCGGCATGCTCGCCATCAAAGTACTCGCCCCGAAGTGGAACCATGCCCAGGTAGGCCCGGTTTCTGAGGATTCCCACCACCGCCTGGCCTGAGAAGCGGTTCCCCTTTTGGGTGCGCTTGCCCTGTTCGTTCAGCCTCTGTGCTATCGCACGGGTGCCGAGGCGCTTCTGTGTGTAGAGGCGGAAAACCTCCTCGACAATTGGAGCGGCGAGCGGATCTGGCTCAAGGATTCCCGGGTCCTCGCTTCGCCGGTAGCCGAAGGGCGTCGTTCCGCTTGTCCACTTGCCGCTCTTGATCCGCCGCTCGATTCCCTGAGTTACACGATCGATGATCACGCCGCGCTCAAACTCGGCGAAGGAGCCGAGCATCTGGAAGAGCATTCGGCCCGCCGGGTAGGAGGTATCGAAGGGCTCGGTGGCCGAAACCAGAGAAACCTCCGCTTCTTGGAGCAGCTCTGCGATCTGCGCCAGCTGGGCGAGGTTGCGGGAGAGTCGGTCGACCCGCACCACGACCAAAACATCAAAGCGACCAAGTCGTGCCTCTTCGAGGGCGTGCTGCAGCTCGGGGCGCGAGAGGGTCGCTCCGGATGCGCGGTCCTCGTAGATCCTGGTGATCGTCCAGCTCTGGGACTTGCAGTAATCGGTGAGCCGCTCGCGCTGGGCGCCGAGGCTCCATGGCTGGTGCTCCTCGTCCGTTGAGATCCGATCGAGATTCGTCCACCAATGACGCGATCCGCCTCTCTCGACTTGGGGCTTGCCGAGGGCCCCTCCGCGCGACTAGGCTGGCTCGGCGGCCAGTGTTAACGGCCAAAACAGTCTCGGCCCAACCCAAGGAGGGCGATTCGGATGGTCCTTGCAGATATCAGCTTCGTCGATCTTCTTCTGCTCGTCTTCGAGGTTTTCCTCTTCGTGATCTGGATCTGGATCCTTTTCACAATCATCGGCGACCTCTTCCGGGATCACGAGATGTCGGGCTGGGCAAAGGCGATCTGGATCCTCTTCTTGGTCTTCATCCCGTTCCTGGGAGCGCTGATCTACCTGATCGCACGGGGCTCGGGGATGCGCGAACGAGCGCTGAAGGCCCAGGCTGAGGCCAAACACCACATGGATGCCTATATCCAGCAGCAGGCCCACAGCTCACCTGCCGATGAACTGCACAAACTGAGCGATCTGAAGGACAAAGGCGCGATCTCCGCTGAGGAGTTCGAGAAGGCGAAGGACAAACTGCTGGCTTAAGCCAGAGCAAGTCGACTCATACGGCGCCCGGAGCTAGCGCGATGGCCAAGTGGGGCGTCCTCGCCGTCCTCAGCGCCGCGCAGTTCCTGATGGTCCTCGACCAGGCGGTGATGAACGTTGCGATCTCGCAGCTGGTCGCCGACTTCAATACCACCGTCACCACGATCCAGGCGGTGATCGCGCTCTACGCGCTGGTGATGGCGGCCCTGATGCTGACCGGCGGCAAGCTCGGTGACCTGCTGGGGCGCCGCCGGGCATTTTCGATCGGCCTATGCATCTACGCGGCGGGCTCGGCGCTTACCGCTGTCTCCTGGAACGTCGCCATACTCACCCTCGGCTGGTCGGTGCTGGAGGGGATCGGCGCCGCCCTGGTGCTGCCGGCGATGGTCGCGCTTGTCGCCGCCAACTTCCGCGGCCAGGATCGTGCCCTCGCCTACGGAGTCCTCGGCGGGGTCGCTGGCGCGGGGATCGCCGTCGGCCCGATTCTCGGCGGCTGGGCGACGACCGAGCTCAGCTGGCGGGTCGTCTTCGCGGGCGAGGTCGTGGTCGCGGCTGGCATCTTCGCGGGCCTGCGGCTGCTCGACGACGCAAAGGTCGAGCGTGCGCGAGAAGGGCTCGACTGGGTCGGAAGCATTCTCTCGGCGCTTGGGCTCGGGCTGGTCGTCCTCGGCGTGCTCGAGGCGAGCAACTGGGGCTGGTTACAGCCGCGCAGCTCCCCGGTCGAGCCGTTCGGCTTTGCGCTGACCCCGTTCGTCATCGCCGCCGGCGGGGTCGTCCTCTTCGCCTTCCGCTGGTGGGAGCTGCGCCGCGAGGCGAACGGCCGGGAACCACTGGTGCACCTGCGATTGCTCGCGCTCCCGCGTCTGCGGGCCGGGCTGGTGATGCTGGTCTCTCAGAACTTGATCCTGATGGGGATCTTCTTCACCGTGCCGCTGTTCCTGCAGGTAGTTCAGAGCCTCGACGCGTTGGAAACGGGGGTGCGGATGCTGCCCGCCTCGGCCGGACTCTTCATCAGCGCGCTCGGCGGATCGGCATTGGCGAAACGCCTGCCGGCACGGACGATCGTCCGTGCCGGCCTCGTGATCGTGCTGGTTGCGACGCTGCTGCTGCTCGACACGATCGAGCCGGAGCTCGACAACACCTCCTTCCTGATCGCGATGGGAGTGCTGGGCGTCGGGATGGGACTTATCGTCTCCCAGCTCGGCAACGTCGTGCAATCGTCGGTAGGGGAGGAGGATCGCAGCGAGGCAGGCGGGCTACAAAACACGGCCCAGCAGCTCGGCTCCTCGCTCGGCACCGCGTTCCTCGGCGCAGTGGTAATTACCGGCCTGATTTCGGCGTTTTCGGCGAACGTCGTAGCGAATCCGAAGGTGGAGACCGCGGTCAAGGAACAGGTACAGGTGAGGCTGGGCTCCAGCGTCAGCTATGTCGCAGCGAGTGAAGTAGAGGCCTCGGCACAGAGAGCAGGGGTGAAGCCGGCAACTGTCCACGAGCTGGTTGGCGATTACGAAGACGCTCAGCTCAGTGCTCTAAAGACCGCGTTTCTCTTCGCGGCGGGGTTGGTCCTGGCAGCCCTCTTCGCGACGCGAAAGCTGCCGACCCGACGTTTCGATCAGCTCGAGCGCGGAGCTGACCAAGCCATGGCAGCGACCTGAGTCTGAGTCGCTGCCGCGCCGCGAAGCCCCTTGCTTTTGCACATGTGCGATGAGACACTAGCGCGAGATAGCCGCCCAGTCTCGGCATCGATCTGACGGGCGCGAAATCGAGGCCGTTGCGCCTCATTGGGGAGGTTGAGATGAGCACTGTCGATCCAGCTCCGACCCCGCGGGCTCCGCTGCGAGAAGAGCGGCAGCCCACCGGTTGGGCAGTCTTCGCCGGGGTTGTCCTATTGATCATCGGATCACTCGACGCCCTCTATGGGCTGGCGGCGATCCTCAACAACGAAATAGTGATCGTCGGCGGGCACGGAGTGATCGTCGCCGACGTGACGACGTGGGGTTGGGTGCAGTTAATCCTCGGCGTCATCCTTGGGCTCACCGGGCTCGGGCTCATGTCGGGGATGTCCTCGGCGCGGTGGGCAGCGGTCTTCTTCGTTTCCATCAACGCGATCGCCCAGATTGTCTGGTTCCCGGCGGCGCCGTTGTGGGCGTTCCTGATGATCATCCTCGACGTCGTCGTGATCTACCAGCTGACCGCGCGGTGGGCCGAATAGTTGGTCTTGGGAGGCGATGAAGGACCTGCTCGATGATGGCTATCCCCTCTGCGAGCGCCTGGCCAACCTGCTAGGCGGCTGATGAGGACGAGGTCAAAGTTCGAGCGGAGTGGCTCGGAGTTCGAGTTAAACATCTCCACCGAGGCGGAGATGGCGAGGGACGCGATCCCGGAAGGTGAAGAGCATGCTGCTTGAGGACTACGGCCTGATCGGAGACATGCACGCGGCCGCGCTCGTCGGCCGCAACGGCTCGATCGACTGGCTCTGCCTTCCGCGCTTCGATTCCGCCTCGTGCCTCTCAGCGCTGCTCGGCGAGGAGCGGCACGGGCGCTGGCTGCTGGCGCCGGACCGAGGAGAGCACCTGGGCACTCGCCGCTATCGAGCGGGGACGCTTGTGCTGGAGACTGAGTTCGAGGTTGAGGAGGGCACGATTCGCCTGATCGATTTCATGCCCCAGCGTGGCAACGGGCCCCCGCGCGTGATGCGAATCGTCGAGGGGCTGGGAGGACGGGTGCCGATACGGATGGAGCTGGCGCTGCGGCCCGACTTCGGCACGATTCGACCTTGGACGGAACTATCTGCAGACGGTGCGGTCACCACCGCAGGTCCCGACACCTTTCGCCTCACCACGGCAGTTCCGTTGATCCCCGAAGACGGAGCGATTGGCGCCGAGTTCGAGCTGGTCGAGGGTGCGCGGGAGCATTTCACCCTCACCTGGCATCTGTCCTACAAGGAGGCGCCAATCGTCGAGGACGCCGAGTCTGCGCTCGCCCGTACCGAGACGGCGTGGAAGGAGTGGAGCGGGCGCTGCCAATACAAAGGCACGTACCGAGACGAGGTTATGACCTCGCTGATCGCGCTCAAAGCGATGACCGTCGAGGACACCGGGGCGCTGATCGCGGCGCCGACGACCTCGCTGCCAGAGGAGCTCGGAGGGGTGCGCAACTGGGACTACCGCTACTGCTGGCTGCGTGACTCCGTGCTGGCGCTAGAGGCGTTCCTCGCCGCCGGATACACCGAAGAGGCCCTCGCCTTCCGTGACTTCCTGCTTCGAGTCGGCACCGGCGACCCGTCTGCGATTCAGATCATGTACGGGGTGGGCGGCGAGCGGCGGCTAACCGAGTTCGAGCTGCCGGACCTTCCCGGCTATGAGGGATCGAAGCCAGTCCGGGTGGGCAACGCTGCCTCAGAGCAGTTCCAGCTCGACGTATATGGCGAGGTGATCAGCGTGCTCGCAATCGCTGCGGAAGCAATCGGGAAAATCGAGGAACGGCTCTGGCCTCGCTGGCGCGGCGTAGTCGAGTACGTCGAGTCGATCTGGCGGCTGCCCGACGACGGGATCTGGGAGGCTCGCGGCCCCCAGCGCCATTACACATACTCGAAGGTGATGGCCTGGGTCGTATTCGACCGCGCGGTCCGGGTTGCCGAGCGCTTTGAGATGGAGGCTCCGATCGATCGCTGGAAGCAACTTCGCGACGAGATCCACGCCGAGATCTGCGAGAAGGGCTATGACCCAGAGCGCCACACCTTCACTCAGTACTACGGATCCAAGGAGCTCGACGCCAGTGTCCTCAACATCCCGCTCGTCGGCTTCCTTCCCGGAACCGACGAGCGGGTCACCGGCACCATCGACGCGGTCTCCGGCGAGCTCGGCCGCGACGGATTCGTCTCTCGCTACTCGACCGCCGAAACCGACGATGGGCTACCCGGCGACGAGGGTCAGTTCCTCGCTTGCTCTTTCTGGCTCGTCAGCGCCCTTGCGATGAATGGCCGAGTCAAAGATGCGCGCACGCTATTCGAGCACTTACTCGACCTGACCAATGACCTCGGCCTGCTTGCCGAGGAGTACGACGTCGCGCACAAGCGCCAGGTTGGCAACTTTCCGCAGGCGTTCAGCCACCTGACCCTGGTCCTCGCGGCCGGGGCGATTGGCGCAGCAGAAGCCGATCCGAGCTGACCCGACCCCGTCGAAGATCGGACGGCGTCCCCGACACCCGCTCAGCGATCCAGCAGGTGGCCAGCCAGCTCCGCCGCGCTGACCCCGATGAACGCACCCACGAGCACGTCTGCGGGATAGTGGACACCGGTATGGATCCGGGAGTACCCGACCAGTGTCGCCAGGGCCCGCAGCGGTGCCGAGAGCATCGGCTGCGCGTCGGCGGCGCCTGTGGCAAAGGCGAAAGCGGAGGCGGAGTGGCCGGAGGGGAAGGAGCTCGAGCGCGGCATTTGGATGTGGCGGCTCGCTAGCTCCTCGACCTCCTTCCTCGCCGGGCGCCGCCGGGCGCTCAGCGGCTTGGCGATGAGGTTGGCGAAGCCGGAGGCGATGCCGAGCGAGACGAGGCCCTTTCGAGCCGCCAGCCGGCCGCTGGGCCCGCCAAGGAGGGCCAGCGCGGCCGCGGTAGCGAACCAGACCTTGCTCTGGTCGGCGGCGCGGGAAAGACGGCGCATGGCGATGTCCAGCGAGGGGGTCTCGCTGGCAGCGATCGCTCCATAGACGGCGTCATCGATTGCCTTCGCCTCATTGAGCCACTCGGCCATCGGGCGATGATATGAGCCGTCGCTGTGGCCGTAGTGGAAGGCAATCACGACGTGCCACCTTGGCGCTGGCGGGTTTGACCTTTGCAGCCGCTCAGTCGCCGGGCGTGGCGCTCACCACTTCAACTCGATCTCGAGCTCTCGCTCATCGGTCTCGATCTCCAGCTCGACCTTGAGCTGGACCTCGTCGGGGACGTGCACGGTGATCTTCATCCCGGCCCGCTCGAAATCGATGTCGTTTTGGCGCGCGAGCATGTCGGCGAGAGCGTGAAGACGTTTAGCGACCTCCTCCCGCCGGAGGGTTTCCGTCTGCTCGACCTCGAAGATATCCATCAGTTCTCCTTCCGTTGAGGTTGTGGTTTCGGTGTCCTCCCCAAAGCGATCCGCGCCAGCGCCAGAACAGTCTCCCAGGGGCCCTCGGGCATCGCCGCAGACGGAGAGACTCCGGGGTGGGCGGCGGCGATCCGCACCCTCAGCGCCGCCGGCAAGATTCTGAAGCGCAGAGGCGTGTTTAGAGTTACGGCCTCGCCGTCGATACCCGCGGCGATCGGGCCGTCTGCGTCAACCTCGAAGGTGGGCGTGGACCACTCTCGCCAGGGATGCCGGATCAGCCGCAGTCCTCCGGCCGACAAGGAAGCAACGGTAATCCCCAGTAGCTTGTCGTCGATCCTCGGCCGGGTACCCGAACCGACCGCACGTCCGAGGCGGTAGCGATTGTTGGAGATGAGGATCGCCGTACCGGAGGAGTGCTCGCGCCCGCTGGGCCCAGTCCAGTGCAGGTCCTGGCCTTTGCCCTCAGGCCCCAGCACCTCGGGCAGCGTGTCGAGGATGGTACGCAGCTTCGCCTCCCGATAGCCCTCGCGCTGGACGGCCTCCGCGTAGAGGCCGATCGAGACGTTGTTGACGAATACGCGGCCGTTGACCTCGGCAAGATCGACCCGCCTTTCGCGACCGCCGACGAAGGCGTCAAGCGCGCCGATGACATCGTCGCGGTCTACCCCGAGGTCGAGAGCAAAGTGGTTGCGGGTCCCGGCCGGAATACAGGCATAGGGCAGACCCTGCTCAGCGGCAACCATCGCAACGACGGCCTGGGAGCCGTCGCCGCCGGCCATGGCCAGCGCGTCGGCTCCATCGGCTACCGCGCCGCGCACGAGTTGCTCGAGGTCGGTACCGAGCTTTAACTCGATCGGTTCGATGCCACGGGCCCGCGCCTCGTCGGCGAGGTGGAACTTCTCGGCCTTTCCCCCACCTGACTTGGGGTTGTAGAAGAGCACGGGGTGGCGGGGGTCGGGCACTCGCTGAAGCGGGACGTGGATCATGAAGGCCGAACGCGTCGCAAAAAGCATCAGCCCCACGCCCACCACGATCACGAGGGCCTGAGCGAGGTGATCACCGCCAGCGATCAATACAGCCGCGGCCACCGCTACTGCCAGGATCGCGATTCCTGATCCCAAAAGCCTCGCGCCGCCGGTGCGGGTCAATCCGTACCAGGCCGCCGCCAACGCGAGCACGAGGCCGGCGAGGACGATCAGTCCCCGGGGAAACTGAGATAGGACGATGTCGATGCTGAGGCCTGCAAGGGCTGTCGCACACGTGAGAGCCGCGAACGCGGCTACCCGGTCCGGGTAGCCTTGCTCAGCCGCCATAAGCGCTCCTCATCCTCGTGCGACAAATCGCCGTTGACAAACCCGACAACGACCCTATTGCGACGCTCGTCCAGCCTATCCGCGGTGACCCAGAACGACAAGCATGCGTCCCACTGAACCGGTGCCACTGCAGGGCCAGCTGTCGAGGTCATCACCGTCGCCGAAAGGTTCAGTCGTTCTCCCCCATAAGGTCTCACCTGTTCGGCGCGGCTGCCGAGGTGATTGAGTCCGAGTGTGGACGTCCTCCTGTTGGCATTCTCGGCCGCATTGAATCCGACGCTGCTTGCAGCAACTACGGTGCTGCTGCTGCTGCCGAAGCCGCGGAACTTGATGTTGGGCTACCTGCTCGGGGCAATGATGACCAGCATCTCCCTGGGGCTGGTGATCGTCTTTTCATTGGAGGATTCAGGCGCAGTCGAAGTCGCCAAGGACACGCTTGGCCCGGCGGCCGACATCGCACTGGGAGCCATCTTTCTCATCGTCGCGCGGGTCCTCAGCGCCGAACGCGATGTGATTCTCAAGGAACGTCGGGAACGACGCAATGCCGCAAAAGGCAAGCCGAATAGGGAGAAGGGCCCGCCACGCTGGCAGCGGGTACTGAGCCGCGGCACTCCGCGCACCACCTTCGCCGTTGGGGCGCTCCTGACCCTTCCGGGCGCCTCCTATCTTGTTGCCCTTACCCGCTTGGCGAAGGACGATCTCGGCGCACCGGAGACCGTACTCGTGATCCTCGGCTTCAACCTGATCATGCTGGCCCTGCTCGAGCTGCCGCTCCTCTCCTATTGGCTGCAACCGGACGCAACGCCAGGGCGGGTGGAACGCTTCAAGGCCTGGTTGCGCCGGGACGGTCGGCGGATGGCGATCCGGGTAGTGACCGTCGCAGGGGCGCTGTTGGTCATGCGTGGAGTGATAACGCTGATCGCCTGAGTCGTCCCCGGGTAGATTTGCCGCACGACCTGAGAGTCCCAACCCAAGGATGGCGATCTTGATGCTGAGACGAATCGACCCCATGCCGCCCAACACGATCGGCTTTGAAGGGACTGGCGAGGTAGAGGGCGACGACTGGGAGCACGTGGCCGAGCCCGTGCTCCGAGAGGCGTTGGCGAGTGGGGCAAGCTACGCCTCCTTTATCTTCTTGGCCTCGGCGTGCAGGAGGTTGAGGGTGATGCAATCGGCGCGGGTGCCAAGTTCCAGGCGCGTCACGCGACAACGTTTGAGCGCGTGGCGGTAGTCAGCGACGAGGATTGGCTGCGACCGGCGCTCGCGACTCTCTCGTTTCTCCTGCCCGGTAAAGCGAGGGATTTCGCGTCGCCGAGCTCGCCGCCGCAAAAGCCTGGCTGGCCGACGATTAGAACGAACGTTCGCAGCCGCTCCCAGCTGGCCGAGATCATCGAGTGATTGGCTGGAGTGATCCGTCGGAGCGCCCGCGGAAGAGCCGCCCAACCGATGGGCCTGCGGCGCTCGTTGAGGAGGGCGGGCCCAGCAACTCCAGGCGGCCGCCGGGCCAACCTCATCTGTGTCTCGGAGCGCACTCATGACCGCCGCCTATGGTGTCGCGGTGCGGTGGCAGCCGCAGAGGCCACGGCTGCCTCCCTTGTGGCTGGCGCTGTCCTGGGCGCTTTCTGCCCTCTCGCTGTACGTCGCAGCCGCACTCGTACCCGGGGTGAGTCTCGGCTCATTTGGCGGCGCCCTCATCGTCGCTGCGCTGATCGCGCTGCTAAACGCCATCCTGCCCCCTGTGGTAGCCGCTCTGAGGCTGCCTCTGACCCTGGCGCTCGGCTTCGTGTTGGTGCTCCTCGTCGATGCGCTTCTGCTGGAGCTCGCAAGCGGTGCCCTGCCCAACTACATCGGCGTCGACTCGCTCGGAAGCGCTCTCCTGGCTGCACTGGTGATGGCGATCGTCTCGCTGGTGCTCCACGTGATGATCGGAGCCAACGACGAGGATGCCTACTCCCTGCGCGTCGTCCAGCGGGTCGCCCGCCGCCAAGGCACGCTGGCCCATACAGACATGCCGGGGATCCTCTTCCTCGAGATCGACGGGCTGGCGCTGCCGGTGCTGCGAAACGCGGTGCGCGACGGAAGCGCGCCGACGATGGCGCGATGGCTCGCGGAGGGCGGCTATCGCCTGAGCGAGTGGGAGCCCGACCTCTCATCGCAGACCGGTGCCAGTCAGGCGGGCATCCTGCTTGGCTCCAACGACGACATTCCGGCCTTCCGCTGGGTGGACAAGGAGCGCGGAACCCTGATCTCATGCTCGACACCGGGCGATTGCGCAGAGATCGAGCGGCAGCATTCGAGAGGCGTGGGCCTGCTCGCCGACGGCGGCGCGAGTCGCGGCAACCTGCTCTCCGGCGAAGCCGAGGAGGTGATCCTCACGGTCAGCCGCATGGCAGAGGAGAAAAAGGCGAACCCGGGATACCGGGCTTTCCTCGCCAACGGCTTCAACGTCACCAGGGCCTTGGTCCTGTTCGGCTGGGAGGTGCTGTTGGAGTGGACCGCAGCGATCCGCTCGGCCCGGCGTGACATTCGCCCCCGCGGGCACCGCGGCGGGATCTACCCGTTCCTACGGGCGAGCTTGTGCGTGATCGTCCGCGACTTGATCGTCTATGGCGTCCTGACCGACATGATGCGCGGCCGCCCCGCCGTCTACGCAACCTTTTCGAGCTACGACGAGGTCGCCCACCACTCCGGGCTGCAGCGGGCCGACACGATGGAGGCACTCCGCAAGCTCGACCAGCAGTTCGACCGGATCGCGCGGGCCCGTGGATTCGCACCACGCCCCTACGAGATCGTCGTGCTCTCCGAT
This sequence comes from uncultured Solirubrobacterales bacterium, assembly GCA_963842375.1. Classification (GTDB taxonomy): domain Bacteria; phylum Actinomycetota; class Thermoleophilia; order Solirubrobacterales; family 70-9; genus CAVUPF01. Next base: position 8,636 of record CAWJGB010000013.1, on the reverse strand, counting down.
CACGGTCAGACCCAGGGCGCCACGTTCAGGCAGCGCAACGGCTACAGCCTCGAGCAGCTGGTAGAGCGCTCCGTCGAGGACGTGGACGTTGCCGGGTTCGCTGGGGGCGACGAGCAGGCCGCGATGGTCGGGTACGCCGCATTCGAGGCGACCGGCCGAGCCGGCGGGAAGGGCCCAAAAAATGACGTCTCGGATCGAAAGGTGGTCGTCCTTGGCTCCGGCAACCTGGGACTCATCTATCTGATGGAGGAGAGGCACCGACTCACCCAAGAGGAGATCGAGGAGCGCCATCCGAAGCTGATTCCGGCCTTGCGCATGCATCCGCACATCGGCTGGCTCCTCGTCCGCTCCGCCGAGCGGGGACCGGTGGTCTTCGGCGCAAACGGCGTCCATTACCTGGCAGACGGTCGGGTCGAGGGCGAGGACCCGTTGGTTCACTTCTCGCCGACCGCACCTCGGCACCTGCTGCGCACCGACGGGTTCCCGCACGTGGCCGACATCATGGTCGGCAGCTTCTATGACCCCGAACTCGATGAGGGCTGCGCTTTCGAGGAGCTGATCTCCTTCCACGGCGGGCTCGGAGGCCCACAGACGCGCCCCTTCATCCTCTCTCCCGTGAGTCTTCCCCTGACCACCGAGCCGATAATCGGTGCCGCCGCCGTCCACCGGGTCCTATCCCGCTGGAGAAAGGAACTCCACGGAGCCGGCTGATCGAATCACCTACATCGGCCACGCGACTGTGCTGCTCGAGCTGAGTGGCTTGCGCATCATCACAGATCCTGTGCTTCGGTCGAGGGTTGCGCACCTGCGTCGCCACGGGCCTGGGCCCAGTCCAAAAGTGACGGAGCGGCTCGACGCCCTGCTGATCTCCCACCTCCACCACGACCACGCCGATCGGCCTTCGCTTCGATCGATCCGAAGCGAGACGCCAGTTCTCGCATCGCCGGGAGCAGGTCGATTCCTCGAGCGCTGCGGATTCACGACGGTCTTGGAGCTGGCCCCCGGCCAGTCCACCAGAGTCGGCGGGGTGCAGATCACCGCGGTGGAGGCGAGCCACGGCCACGGCCCGCCACGGACACACCGGCACTCGGAGGCGGTCGGCTTTCACCTCTCAGGTTCGAGTCGGGTCTACTTTGCAGGAGATACGGACCTTTTCGAGGGGATGTCTGCACTCGACGACGAGCTTGACCTGGCCCTGTTGCCTGTGTGGGGATGGGGTCCGAGCCTGGGTCCGGGGCACCTCGACCCTGAACGTGCTGCCCGCGCAGCGGCGCTGCTCTCGCCACAAGTCGCGGTTCCGATCCATTGGGGTAGCTTTTTCCCGCTAGGCCTCGCCCCACTTCTACCCCGACGCCTCGTCACACCTCCCAACGAGTTCGCCATTTGGTGCGAAAAGCTCGCCCCTCAGGTCGAAGTGCGGATCCTCCTGCCGGGCGAGGCTAGCTCGCTTTCCATGCCAGGGAAAGGCCGGTACGGCGGGTAGTCTGGATGCGGTGGCGGGAGACCAAGCGTTTAGGCGCCCGAATCAGTCGGTTCGCGAAGTCCATGTGGAGAAGAGATTTCGCTGCGGCTCCGAAGACGAGAAAGCCGCAGGTGGGGGCGCCAGGAGCGGTGGTCACCACTACGGTGAGAAGACAAAGCTTATGACCATGGGAGAGCCATCAAAAGCCCGACCAAGCCTAATACGAAGAAGACGGTGCCAATGATCAGGCCAAGTCCAGACAGTAGCACCGGCCAGTGTTTTTGTAGCCACTGATTCGCCACTCCAAGGACGCGGCTAGCGTCCTCACCTAGAACCTCCACCGCAACCAGGATCGCGACCAGGGGCAGGATGAAGACGACGTTGTAGATGACCAGCGTCACAACCCGGACAGAGACACTGAAACCGGAGGCGGTGATCGCGGCGATCGCGGCAAAGTACGGCAGCGCGGTCGGCAGCTCGACGGCCCCGATCCCGGCACCGAGCGCCAGGCTCGACCCGCCCTTGGTTTCCACGCTCGGCAGCTTGCTGCGAGCAAAGGACCTCCGTCCTAACCAGAGTCCAGCCGCTAGGGCCAAGATGATCGTGCCGGCGATTAGCTCGATGATGTGTTTGGCCGCAGCGCTCGGCCGCGGAATCAGCGACAAAAGCCACTGTCCTGGTCCGATCATGATCAATAATCCGGCGAGCAGGTTGACGGTGAATACCCCCACGATGAAGCCCCCGACCTGGCGCCGCGGATGCTCGGTAGTCGCCAGATAAAGAGCCGGCGCCACGGTTGAAGGGTTCAGCGAATCACCGATTGCGATCGAGACCACGAGGATGAGTAATCCCAGCAAGAGCCCACCTTGACACTATTGCTCCGAGCTCGCGGCTTTCCGTTGGTGTGACCACCCTACGTGGCTGCCTAGCGGATACTTGCAAGTGAGCCCCGACAACACTTCTGCCAAGCGTGCCCGGCCTGACCTAAGCAGGCCGCCCTCACCGAGTCGCCCGACAGTGATCTGCGCAGCGCCTTCCCTCCCGAGCTGCGGGGAGGAGACCTGATCCAACTCGATCTGAATGCCGTTTGCACCGGTTCAACGCCGCAGCGTCTTTCGTCCTCTACTGGGCATTCGTTGTTGCCGCAAATGGACGGGAAGGTGTACGATCGAGCCGCAGCAGCACATCGCCGAGCAAGGAAGCAAAAGCCAAGAGAGCCCCGATGGCATTCGCCCAGAAGGCCGCAGGTAAGGTGGGGAGGCCCCTAGGGTCTCCGGGCTGTTACGCCGTGGGAAGCGCACGGACCGACGGCGACTCTGTTGGGATGCGTTGCCTGGCCTCGAATAGGACGGCGGCTGGCTTGGCCCTGCTCGTAGGGGCAATTGGCTTATCCGTGTTCGGCTTGGTGGCGTGCGGCTCTGGCGGGGCGGCGAGCGTAGCCAGCAGCGTGAGCGGAACTGCGACCGGAGAAAGATCCGAATCCGCTGCGGGCACCAGCAGCACCGCGCCCACCACCACAACGAAGACCGACAGCGAAGCAAAGCCCCCCAAGGGCCAAACAGCGAAGGCTTCGGCGCAGACGAAGTCAACCACCACCACTCCAACGACTCCCACCACCACCGTCACCGAACCGACCAAGACGAATACGGTCACGCAGACGAATACGGTCAAGCAGACGAACACGGTCACCACGCCCGCGAAGACGAAGACCGTGACCGAACCCACGCAGACGAATGCAGTCGTCCATAACAAGACTGTCACGACCCCTGCACCCACGACCACGACGGAATCAGGCGGCCTGCCCGCATGGGCTTGGTTGCTTATCGGTGCCGCGGTGGTCGGCGCTGTGTGGGCCTTCTTGGAGGTTCGGCGGCGGCGGAAGGACCGCTCGGACCCGGAGGCGGCAGAGGCTCCCACGGCCATGAGTGACCCACCGCCACCGCGCGACGACCCGCCGCAACTGTGAGGAAACAGGCGGACGCCACCCGGAAACTCCCGGCGATGCCTACGCAGAGCCGGCGATAGTCCCACTCATCTACCGGTCGCTCTCAGCTTCCCTCAAGCGCCAGGATCCCAGGATTGTCGGCTTGTCGTCTCCGATTAGGCCGGGATGTCAAGATCGCAGGCCCTAAATGTTGAAGATCTGCCCAGAGAAACGGATTCCACCCTGGTTCTTCCACTGACAGGTTCGGCCCATCGGATGAATCACAATCAGAGAGCTGTTTCCACCAACCTTGCGATGACGGCGGCGACCGCATTTCCAAAGGAAACTGAGAATAAAGAGTAGGAATGGACAAGAGCGACGCCTTGAAGTTGCTTGCTGACGAGATCGATGAGGTTCCGGCTTGCAGGTACACGAGGGCGCTCTTTCGACTGCTGGCTCTCCAGCATCTGAAACGCTTGGGTGAGCTGTGGGAGAAGGCGATGCGCGGTTCGGTCTCAAGCCCTGTCTGGCCCCTATAGGGGCACGCGCAAGCTGTGTCGCCTGTGGCCTGCTGCCGTTCGGCGAGGAGGAGTCGCTTTACGTCGGATCGCGGTGGCAGGGATGATGCGCTATATGGAGGGTGATAGGAGGAGCAGGTCGGCCCTGGTCCACGGGCACGTGGTGAACTACGTCGAAGCTGGGCGGGGGGCGGTGCTGCTGCTGATCCACGGCATCGCCGGCGATTGGAAGAGCTGGCGGGCGGTGATCGAGCCGCTCGCCGAGCGGCACACAGTGCTCGCCGTCGACCTGCCAGGCCACGGCGCTTCCGCAGGGGGTAGCGGGGATTACTCGCCGGGTGGGATGGCGGCCGTGCTGAGAGATCTCTTGACGATGCGCGGCCACGAGCGCGCCACGGTTATCGGGCACTCGCTGGGAGGCGGGGTCGCGATGCAGTTCACCTACCAGTTTCCCGAGATGGCTGAGCGGCTAGTCCTGGTCTCAAGCGGCGGCCTCGGCCGCGAGGTCAGCGCAAGGCTGAGGGCGGGAGCGCTGCCTGGAGCAGGGCCCTTTCTTGCCATGACGAACGCGCTGCGACTGCGAGGCAGCCGGGCAAGAGGACCAAGGGCGACGGCGCGGGGGAAGCGAGCGGCGCACCAGGCCGAGATGGCACGCGCGTATGCCTCGCTCGCCGATCGCCGCCGCCGCCGTGCCTTTCTTGCCACCCTGCGCTTTGCGGTGGGGCTCGGCGGTCAGCGGGTGAGCGCGACAGAACGCCTCTATCTGGCCCAGGTCCTGCCGGTGCTTATCGTCTGGGGCCGCTGCGACCCGATCGTTCCGGTCGGCCATGCCGAGGTGGCCCATCGAGGTGTACCGGGTAGCCGCCTCGAGATCTTCGAGGCGGTGCGCCACTTCCCTCAGCTGGAGGAGCCGGGCCGCTTCGTAGCTGTTCTCGAGGACTTTCTGGCGGAGACGCAGCCAGCGGGCTTCGATCGCGCGGATTGGGCGGCTCGCATCAAAGCTCCCGAGCAGCAATAGACGACCGCGCCGCCGCCCGGCACCCCCGCCTAGCCTAGTCGCTTACTGCGAAATTGCCGCACTTGCTCGCGCTAGATGCCGAAGGGCACGCAGGGAAGACGGAAGCTCCAATGGTTCTTCCACTGACAGGTTCGGCCCATCGGCTGAATCGCACTCAGAGAACCATTTCCGTCCACTATCGCGGAGACGCTGCGGGTTAGTCGAGGCGGAGATGGAAGCGTTTTAGGAGCGGGCCAACCCGTCAGAGCACGCCACGTCCGCGAGCAGTCGTTCACGCCGTGGCCACAAGATCTGCACAGCTCGGCAACATCACCGCAGCGGCGCGCGATTATTAGTTGGGCGTTGCTGCTCAGCCAATCCGAGGAGATGCTCATGTCCCCACGTATTAATCGCGGCGCACTCGCTGCACTTGCCCTCGTCGCCATCGCGACCGGGATTTCGGCTGCCGTCGTCTTCGCGCATCCCTGGCGGGACCATGGACGACACCACGAGAACACCATCGCCCACGTACTGCTGATCTCGGTCGACGGCCTGCACCAGTCAGACCTCGAATGGTACGTAAGCAACCATCCCGGCTCGGAGCTGGCGAAGCTCGCTGGGGGCGGCGCCGAGTACACAGGGGCACATACGCCGATTCCGTCTGACTCGTTCCCGGGGATGGTTGCCCAAGTCACCGGCGGCAACCCCCGCACCACCGGCATCTACTACGACGACGAGTACAGCCACGCGGTGCTGCCGGCGGGGACGACCTCCTGCCACGGCCAGCCGACTGGCGGCGAAGGCATCTACGACTCCCCGGATGACAAGAACCTGACCGCGCTCGACGCCGGTCAGGGCCTTGCCGGCCTGCCGGACAGCATCCTCGAAATGACCGCGACGCCGCAGACCCTGCTCGAACCATCACAGCTGCCGGTTGATCCGTTCACCTGCAAACCCATCTATCCGCACGAATATCTCAAGGTCAACACGGTCTTCAACGTGGCGCATGAACATGGGCTGTGGACCGCGTGGTCTGACAAGCACCCCGCCTACGAGGTACTCAGCGGGCCGTCCGGAAACGGGGTGGACGACCTGTTTACGCCCGAGATCGACAGCAACGCGCTCGAACCCGGCGGAACCCCGTATCCCGGCGAAATCAGCTGGACCGAAGACAACGCCGCCACGATGCAGTACGACTCATACAAGGTTCAGGCGGTGCTTAACGAGATCGATGGTTATGACCACAGCCGCACGACGCAGGTTGGCGTGCCGGCGATCTTCGGGATGAACTTCCAGACCGTTTCGACTGCAGAGAAGCTCCTGAAGTCCGATGGCTTAAACGGCGGGTACCTACCAGGCACCACAACGCCCGGACCGTTGCTACAGCGGGCGCTCGACTTCATAAACGCGAAGTTGGAAGCGATGGACAACGAGATCCACGTGCAGGGCCTGGCCGACTCGACCGCGATCATCGTCTCGGCCAAGCACGGCCAGTCCCCGCAGGACCCGAATTCCCTGACCCGGATCAAGGACGGACCGATCATCGAAGCGATCAACTCCGCCTGGAAGGCATCTCACCCTGGGGCCGGTGACCTGATTGTCGCCGGCACCGATGATGACGCCTGGCAGAGCTACCTGTCCGACACCTCCCAACAGGCGGCTGATTTTGTGAAGGATTACCTGTGGAGCCACTCGGCTACAGGCGTCGCCTATGACGGCAGCTCGCGCACGTTGGCGCACTCGGGGTTGGCCAAAATCTACGCTGGCAAGGCCTCCGCGCGGTACTTCGGGGTTCCGTTGAGCGATCCGCGCCACCCGGACGTATGGGGTGTGGTCCAGGTCGGTGTGGTGTACACAGGCGGCACCAAGATCGCCGAGCACGGCGGCGCCAATCCCGCGGACCGTGACGTGCCGATCGTGATCTACGCACCGGGGGTTATAGAGCCCGGGGTGCATAAGCACTGGGTGGAGACCACACAGATCGCGCCGACGATCCTCGACCTGCTCGGGCTGAACCCGAATGCGCTCGAAGCAGTCCAGATCGAAGGCACACGGGTGCTTCCCGGCATCACTAGCCCGAATCTTGCAGCAGCCGGCATCGAGTAGGACACAGGTCGGCTTGCGGGTGAGTGTCACGGTTTGGATGATGGAGCGGCACCCGATCCGTGGCGCATGGCCTCGCAAGATGGGCGCGGTCGGGTGGCGTGAGCAGGCTTCGCTCGGCGCCGGACGGCCGGGAAGTCGATCGAGATGTTCAGGGGCGACGCGCGGCTCACCCGGGGGCTGCGGCTAGCCCTCTGAGCCTCGTGAAGGCGGCCACGAGCTCCGTCGCCCAGGGCCAGCTCGCCTGCAGGCGAAGCCGCGCCCGCCGACCCGAGAAGGCAAGCCGGGCGGCGACGTGCAGGAGGCGGTGGCGAAGCCGCTTGGGGCGCGAGCGGGCCAGCTCGCCGGTGAGTAGCAGCGCCTTCGTCCAAGCGAGCAGGTCGTGGGCGATGAGGACCAGCTTGTTCGAGCCAGACTGCGTTCATGGCGAAGTCGCGGAAGGGGAGCTTGGCGAGGCCCGTGTCCTTGTCATCCGCGATCTGGTCCTCGGCCCGGGCGCGAGGCCGATGGCGTCGCTCGATCGCGGCGATGTCGGAGCCCTCCTGGTCGGTGAGGATCGCCTGGAAGCGGTGGCCGTCGCGATCGGTGAAGGAGAGCTGGGCGCCGGGGTGGGGGCGCTCGCGGCGGACGATCAGCCGTGAACCCTCGGGCCAGCCGGAGATATCCGCCAGCTCGGTGGCCTCGGCGGCCTCGCCGTTCTCTGCACCGAGCCGTCCTGGTCGAGGGCCGACTCCCAGGCGCCGTCGGGGAGCGCCGAGATCGCCTCGCGCACCGGCTCGGTCAGGTCGAAGCCGACCGAGAAGCGGATATCCCCCTCGCGCGCCCACTCCAAGAGCTCGTGGACCGGCCCCGGCGGAGTCGGCCCGCAGCAGGACCTCGATCCCCTCGATGCGCTCGGTCGGGATCTGCTCCAGCGCCGCCTCCGCGACGGCGATCTGATCGGCAGCGGTGTTGGCGCCGGCGTTTCCGGGGCGCAGCATCCCCGCTGCGGCCTCCGATGACTCGTCGAAGTAGGCGAGCATGGGATGGAAGCCGAAGCCGCCCTTGAAGTTCCCGGCGGCACCCTCCTTCTCGGAGTGGGCGCCGACGAGCGTCGCGTCGAGGTCGATCGTCACCCGCTCGGGCCCTGCGCCCAGCTCCCAGGCGTGCCCGCGGGCGCGCTTGCGCGCCGCTCGCAGGCCCTTGAGGAGCTCGGGCTCGGAGGCGATCCGCCCGATCACCCGGTAGGCGGTGGAGTCGGAGGCGACCTCGCCGAACAACGGTGCCTGCTCGCGGATCGCGCCGAGGTCGGCGAGCGCCTCACCGCCCGAGGCGAGCATCGTCGCGAGGTCGCGGACGACGTGGCCCGGGTCGTGGCCCGAGCGGCGCTCGCGCATCCCCGAGAGCCCGCGTGAGAGCGCCCGGGTGAGGCCGGTCTTGTCGGCTACCTGACTGAGGAGCGCCGAGCCTGCGTGGGAGACCAAGCCCTCTCCGTCCGCCGTGACTTCTACGGTGAATGAGCGGCCTTCGCGCTGCACCTTCAAGGTGAAACCTCCTGAGTTCGATCTTCGACCTTCGACAGCCGAAGAATCGCCGCTCGGGCGGCGGAAACAGCGCCCCGGGAGACCCGGGGCGCTTCACCTTGGTGAAGGA
>CAWJGB010000012.1:0-327322 GCA_963842375.1 uncultured Solirubrobacterales bacterium | reverse complement strand
CCGACGGCACCCGCGGGCAAGTGGTCAGGACGCTTTTACGAGCTGGTCGGCGGCGCCTACTTCTATTACTACGGTGCCAATAACTGGTTTTACACGAGCGGCTCAGGAGGCTCCTATTACCTGTACGGCTCCGGCGCCTACGTCTACGACCCCTCACCCTCAGCCTCGGCTGTTGATTATGTGCCAGCCGGCTCATCTGGCTACTACTACGTGTCTGGCAGCAGCTACTACTACTTCGAATCAGCGGAAGTCACGGGAAGAAGCTTCACTACTTCGATCATCCCGGTGAAGGCAGCGGGTACTTCTACGATGAAGACGGTGCTCCCAGCTACGGCTATGTTGAGGGCCCCTTGACGACCCCTTCCGGGTTTTACTTCACTGAAGCATCCTCCTTCTCCTCCTCTTACTACTACTACCCTGAAGCGTCAGCGGCGAGCTACTACTTTGTCCCGGATAGGAACAGCAGCGAATACTTCTACACGCCTGAAGAATCGGCTGGCTATTTCTACTTCGACGGCGAATCGGAAGGCTACTACTACAGCGAACCAGGCGCCGAAAGAATATGCGTATGTAGAACCGGAAAGCGGCGACTACTACTACGAATCCGCCAATGGGGAATACGAATATGAAGGCTCTGATGTATTCCGAATCCGAAGAAGAAGAAGAAAACTCGGAAGCAGGGCAAGGTGAAGCAGGCGGTGGCGAAGGTGAAGTAGGTGAAAGCGAAGGCGAAGTAAGCGAAGGTGAAGCAGGCGGCGGGGAAGGCGGCGGTGGTGAAGCAGGCGGCGGGGAAGCGGCGGCGGGAAGGCGGCGGTGGTGAAGGTGGCGGTGGTGAAGGTGGCGGTTAGCTGACAGACCGACCCCGACAGCGACCAGTCCCCACCCGAGCCAGAGACTCGACGCCACTGCGCGGACGCCGTCGACCCCATCCGGCGCCTCCGCAGTTCCGGCAGGGGCACCTCGCCATCCTCGCCGTATGCCTCGCTCGTTCTCGCCGCGGCGGTCAGCGGTTGCGGCGCTCAGACTGCGAGCCAGAAGTGCTTCGCCTCACCGAAGGGCAAGACCCTCAAGGGCTCCGAAGAATGCGTCGAAATCGCCGAACACGGAAGCGCAGCAGCGGCAGCGCAGTCACGGCACGTCGAATCCGTCAAGGCCGAAGCCGCCGAAGTCGAGAAGGTGCTCAAGGAACGCCGGGCCGAACATATCGCCGACGAATTGGAAGGGCGCTGAGGTAGGTTCGGGCGAGCGACGCTACTAGGAGGAGGAACATGAGCGGTCACTGGAAAGGCGATGTCGCCGATACCGACGACGCCATCGCATGGGGATTGGCGACCCAAAACTGGCCACCCGACCAAGTAGAGAACAATGCGAGGACTCAGAGTAGAACTGGAGCGGATCGCGTGCTGAAATGGGACGGCAGTGATAGCCCCAACACAGACGAGGTCGTCGAGGCCCTACTGGAAGGGCGGGGGTGGGACGATCGACCCTCGTTAGATGCCAACCGAGATGGACGCGCCGGCGTGTGGAAGGTCAACGACACCATGATCTACCTCAAAGAGTGGGGCGCCTGATTCAGCCCCGATGAGGACTGGGAACGGCTCAGCAGAGGGAAGACACCGTGGGCGATCCCAAACGGTTATGTGATTTTTGCAGCAGGGAGCTTCAGTTCGGTTCGACGTGGGTCTTCCCGTGTCGCGATCACGTCAGCGTAGATGTCCCATTGCTTCCCTTCCGGAGCGCGGGCGACTGGAGCGCATGTCGTGCGTGTAAGGATCTGATCGTTGCAGGGAAGCGCGACAAGCTATTGAAGCGCGCGATGCGGGAAACCCTTCGGGATGTCCCGCACGAGGTGGCGGAGGAAGGGATTCGTCACGTTCAGGACACCTTCTGGAGCAATCGCTCGGGACCGCCCAGAGCTGAAACCCGCGAGGAGTGGGGACGAACCTGTAGAAGCGCCGCGGATTGAGCGTCGCCCGCCCGACGAGGAATCGTAGAGTTTCACTGCGTTGGCCCGCTCGGGAGGCCCCCAGTCCGTTGCACCGGGCGATTGGGCATCGGGCAATAAGTGGGCTGAATAGGACATAACCCTGGGCGGGTCGGGACAGGGCGCCATAGCGGGTTAGGCCAACCAAAGCTGCCAAGAGCGCCAGCGTCGCCGGCCTCACGATTCGGCCCTAACCTCCCCTCCGCAGTTCGGGCAGGGCGCCTCGCCGACCTCAATCTGAATCCACTCCCGCTCGGGATCGGGCTCGTACTCCGTGATCGTCTTGGCTCCGCTGCAAAGGAGGCAGGGCTCATCGACTCCGGGCCTGGCGGCCTCGACCGGCCCCTTCAACTCGTCGGCGAGCGCGACCGTGGTCATCCCGTTCGGCCAGCGGATCTCGTACAGGTCGTTGCGCCGATGCGCGAGGACCAGTCCCTTCCGGCCCTTCATCGAGGGGGGTGTCGGCGAGCCGGCGCCGGGCTCATATGCGTAGGTCTTGCCGATCTCGATCATCGCGGCCACCGTATGTCCCGGAGCGGCGGTTCGCTCAGAGAAGCGTCCTAACGCCCGGGGACGTTCGGGCGGGTCATTGGCCGGGGCCGATCGGCCCCGGCGAGGTGCCCTGGCGGCTTCTGCTGGGCCTTGCCACTTCCCTTGCCACCGAATGCCGCCGGTTCCTCTAGTCCTGCGCCTTCGCGAGCCTCGGCAGGTGGACGAAAAAGACGGCCAGATCTGCACGACGGTCGACATCACCGGGCCATCCCATAGTGCAGCGCAACTCCCCCTCATCGGAGTCTTTCCACTCCCCAAACGTCGGCTGCGCCTCCAGCGCTGCCCGAGCCTTAGCAATGATCGGGTCGACGCTCTTCTGCCGTAAGAAGAAGACCAGCGAGAGCTTCATATCGCGCCAGGTCGCATAGCTGGATAGCTGGTTCAGCGCACCGCCAAGCGATTTCTCGCCCCGCCACAGTTTGCACTCCCCGATGAAGATGTTGCGGTCTTCGAAGCGAATCAAGATGTCCGTCTTCCCGCCCTTATTGAACGCCTCGGCTTGTCCCTGGCCTTCGTAATGGGTATTCAGCACAATCAGGAGAAGGTCGCGGAGCTTTTCCTCGGTCGCGCTTGTGTAGTCGCTGGGCGTCCGCTCCATCGCGCGGGCCGTCGACCCAATTACTTTGAGCGCGTGCTCGTACAGCTCTCGAACTAGCGTCGGCTCTGGCTGCGCGGGTTTTAGCGGCTTCCCTTTCGAGGGTTTGGGGACCGGGCGTTTCCTTTTCGCCGGAGCCTGGTATGTGGTTGGCGCGTCGTCTCGTTTCTGAATCGGGATGCCGAGGTTGTCGAGGTGAGCGTGATCGGCAAGAACCCGGTCGCGGCGCGCTTGGATCAGATTCCGGGCGTCGGTCTCTAGCTCGCGGTGGAAAGCCTCACAGTCGGGTCTTAGAACTTCGAGGCCGCGTTCTACCTTTCGAATCACCGCGTCGCTCTCGGCCTTGATGTCGGGTCGGCGCTCGACATCGGTCGGGAACTCGAAGACGAGCTGAAGCTCGCCGGGCGCGACGATGGCACGAGGCGGGTTCATGTCCCAGCTGCTCCCGCGCAAGGTGAAGAAGCGGGCGTCACCGCTGAAAGGGATGCATATGCGGATGCGGCGCCCAGGGACGTAGCTCGGCGTCGATGGGTCGCTGATCGCCCGGTTGAAGTGTTCGTGCGAAACGTCGACTTGCGTCTCTCCCTCGTCGTTAAGCACCATCTGGTCGGGGTACAGCTCTGGAACGTCGACTGCGTACTCGGAGGCCAGGTGCGCCACCCACTCCTCTATGTCGATGTTCAGCAGGTAGTCCTCGGTGGCATTGTCGGCCGAGGCCTTCAGCCGGCGACGCTGCTCGTCAAGCGACTGGCTCAATTCCCCGTGGCTGAAAAACCAGCATCTCTCCCCTGTCCTGCTGCATCGTGGCAAGCCTAACCGCGAGCCTCGGGCGGCGACCTGGCTATCGGGCGCAGAGCCGGATTCTGCGCCCGAAACGGGCATAAATGGGCCGAAATGGGCGTAATTCGGCGCCAGTTCCCGACCGCCGCCGAGGCTGCTTATTGCGCTCTACAAAGCCGAAAACGTGACGCCCACACGCGGATCGCCATACGCTTGCCATGCAGAAGGTCGTGGGTTCGAGTCCCATCAGCCGCTTAGACGTGAACCTCCTGCAAATCGCCGCTGCGCGATTCGCGGGGGAAGAATGGGGAGGCAATGCCGGGACGATGCCCCCCGGACGGTTGACAGGCCAGGCTCCCCTCGACGATACTCGCGGCCCCCAGTCCCTCGTCCCTAGGAGGCGTCATGTCCTGGAAGCTCGAAGGCTCGTATTTTGAGACGTGTTCGTGTGACGTCATCTGCCCTTGCACCGCGTCGCTGGCGTTCGGCGCTACGAATGACCGCTGCAAGGCCACGTTGGTGTTCAACGTCCAAAGCGGCGAGGTGGAGGGGACCGACGTAAGTGGCCAGACGGTCGCCGCCATCGCCGATACGCCGAAGGTAATGAGCGAGGGCAACTGGCGCCTTGGCGTTTTCATTGATGCCGCGGCCTCCGACGAGCAGGCCGAGAAGCTCGGCGCGGTGTTCTCGGGGGCGCTGGGCGGCCCGATGGAGGCCCTGGGACCGTTGATAGGCGAGAACCTCGGAGTCCAGCGCGCACCGATCGAAGTCCAGGAGAACGACCTGCGCCATGCGATCCGCATCGGCGAGGCCGTGGACTTCGAGATCGAGGACGTCGTGCCCTTCGGTGTGCAGACCGGCGAGCCCGCCAGGCTCACTGGCATCTTCCACCCCGCCGGTTCCGAGTTGACCGTGGCACACGCGACGCGCTCGAAGATCGACGCCTTCGGCATCCAGTATGAGGGAAAGGCGGCCTTCTCCACCTCGCAGTTCTCGTGGGCAGTCTGAGCGCAGCGGAATCTCCCGCAACCCTCGACCGGCCCGCAGGACGCGGCGGCGAGTTCGCCGCTGCCATTGCCGCGGTGCGCACGCGGCTAGGGCTCGTCGCGCTGCTGTTCGGGCTGGCGGGCCTCGCTTGGTGGACCACGGCCGATCAGATGGCCGGAATGGACGCCGGGCCGGGAGCCGACCTCGGGACCTTCGGCTGGTTCCTGGGGGTATGGATCGTGATGATGGCGGCGATGATGTTCCCGTCGGTCTCCCCGACGGTGGCGCTCTACGCGCAGATGACGCGCCGGCCGAGCCTCAGCCGCCCGCTGCTGTTTACGAGCGGCTACCTGCTCGTCTGGGGCGCGGCGGGGGTGGCCGCCTATGGCCTGTTCGGTATCGGCAGCACCCTGTTCGGCGCTGACCTTGCCTGGCACGCCGGCGGCCGGTGGATGGCCGGAGGCATCCTGGCCGTTGCCGCGGCCTATGAGCTCACGCCGCTGAAGGACGTCTGCCTGGCCAAGTGCCGAAGCCCCCTGGGATTCCTGCTTGGGAGTTGGCGCGACGGGCCGCGAGGCGCCCTGGAGATGGGCACTAGGCACGCCGCCTGGTGCGTCGGCTGCTGTTGGGCGCTGATGGCCGCGCTCTTCGCTCTCGGCGTGATGAGTCTCGCCTGGATGGCGCTCGTCGCGGCCCTGATCGCGCTTGAGAAGACGCTTCCATATCGACGTGCTGCGACCTGGGGCACCGCGGCGGTGCTGGTCGTCCTCGCGGTCGCGGTCGTGGCCGCACCACACGCGGTTCCCGGATTTGTCGTGCCGGGTGGCGCGCACGGAGGTGCCCACGTGATGGAAGGGATGCGGTAGTCGCGACTGCGACTTAGGGCTCAAAGGGCGGCGAGCAGCCCGTCTCGCTCGGCCCGGTCATAGAAGGCGTCGATCAGTCGCCGGAAAGCCTCTTCGCCGCCCGCCCACTCATACGGGTGGGGGTCGCTGAGTTCTCGCCGGCCATCGGCCATCAATCTAGCGAGGCGCGTTTAAGGTATCTCCGTCCCCGGGGTATCGGTCCAGGGAGAAAAAGAGAAGGTTATGGAAGACATGGCTGACCACGAGATCGGAACGCAGGAGGAGTGGCAGGCGAAGCGCGACGAGCTGTTGAAGGAGGAGAAGGAGCTCACCCGCCGCGGCGATGAGCTGGCCCAGAAGAGGCGCGAGCTGCCCTGGGTCCAGGTCGAGAAGGACTACCGCTTCGACACCGAGGACGGCACGAAGACGCTCGCCGATCTCTTCGACGGCCGCTCCCAGCTGCTCGTCTACCACTTCATGTTCGGACCGCCCTACGAGGCAGGCTGCCCGGTCTGCTCCTCGATCGCGGACACGCTCGATCCCCAGGTCGTCCATCTGAAGGCCAGGGACACCACTCTGCTGCTCGCCTCCCGCGCGCCGCTCGAGAAGCTCCTCGCCTACAGGAAGCGGATGGGCTGGGGCGTCGACTGGGTCTCGAGCGGCGGCAGCGACTTCAATCGCGACATCGGCTTCCTGCGCACAGATGAGGAGCTGAAGCCGTTCCTGGAAGGTGAGATCCCGCCCACCGTCGAGGAAAACGCGCGCTTATGCGGGACGGATGTCGTGGGGTACATCTCCGAGGGACCGGGCCTGAGCGTGTACTCGCTATCGGACGGGACCGTCTACCGGACCTACGTAACGAGCGCCCGCGGCCTCGAGCCCGCAATGGCCTACTACGGCCTACTGGACCGGACGCCGAAGGGTCGCGACGAGAGCGCCACGAGGCCGTTGTGGGTGCGGCGCCACGACGAGTACGAGACAAGCTAGATCGGGGCGGCATGGGGCGTGGCGATGGAAGACAGCAGCGGCCGTCCTTGCTGTCCTCCCGACCCTGGGGTGCTCAGCGTCCCGCTCAGCTGGGATATTCGTCCTTGCGCCAGGTCCGCGGCTCCTCCGGCCCGGCCTTCGGCGTTCGCTCGAGCAGGAAGTTGAAGTAGGGGGCGACGAACGGGTCGGGCGCCCTCACCGTGTAGGTGTGGTAGACGGTCCCGTTCTCTCGCACGAAGCTGATCCAGCTCGGGGCCTCGCGGAGGCCGTCCTTCAGCTCGGCCCCGATCTGCCCCGACCACTCCACAAGCCAGCCCGGCGGGTTGTCGATCATCTCCTTCACCTCGGGAACCTCCTCGGCCTGCTCGGGGGTCATCGCCAGCCCGAGGTCGAAGGGGAACTCGCTCCCGTAGGTCGAGACGTAGGGGAACTGCCAGCCCATCCGCTGCTTGTAGGCGACGAGCCGGTCGATCGGCGCCCGCGAGAAGCAGATCAACGTCACGTCGCGGTGCTGAATATGGATGAGCGTGCCGTCGAGGCCGTCGGCAAGGCCGGTGCAGCCGGGGCAAGCGCCGAGCTCGTAGTCCGGCCCGAACATGATGTTGTAGGCGAGGAGCTGCGACCGTCCGTCGAATAGCTCGGCGAGCGTCTTCGTGCCTTCCTCGGTCTCAAACACATATTCCTTCTCCACCGCTACCCAGGGGAGTTCGAGCCGCTTCTTCCTGACTTCCTCGTTCCGCTCCGCCTGCTCTTTCTTCGAGCTTCTCGAGATCCTCCCGCGCCGCTTGCCACTCCTCGCGGGTCCCGATCCTGTGCTCAACCATCTCTCATCTCCTTCGGTTTGAGCAGGAGCCGCTTTCCCTGCTCGGTCAAACCAATACTGAAGGCCCCCATTGTGCCGGGGCTCGAATCGTCGTTGGGACTGCCGTTCAGGCATCGCCGCGCCAGCCGAGCGCGCGACGGCGGGTCCAGTTGAAGGACAACCTTTCGCTTGTGGCTGTCATCGGGCCCATCGATCCACTTGGCGCGTTCCGCGGTCATGTGGTCGGATCGCGCCGCCTGCATGATGGGGGTGCCTTGCCAGGCGTAGGCGTATGTGTACACAACGTACATTATGTGCTAGTCTGTCTGGCACAGTGCCCTCCGCCTTGAACATCACCGAGTTCCGTCGCTCGATCGGCCCAGCCTTCAGCGAGGCGGTGCAGCGGCACCGCCCTGTGAAGATCGACCGCGGCGCGCGCGAGAGCGGCGTGCTGTTCGGCGCCGAGGAGGCGCTCGCGCTGGTGGCGAGCTGCGAGTTCCACCCTGAGGTCTACCGCGAGGGGGAGGCGGTCAGCATCTGGCTTCCCGAGTTCGCCCTCTACGGTCGCGGCGCTTCGTTTTCGGCGGCCCGCGAGGATCTCCTCGACGAGGTCCGCGACTACATCGAGGAGTACCTGGACGAGGTCGAGCTCTACTCGCGGGCGCCCAACCGCGCCGGCCACTTCCCATTCGTGATCAGGGCCTGGCTCGCCGACGCCTCCGGCGAGCTGGCCGACGTTCTCTTCACCCCTCCGGCTGACGCGGCCGCTTGAGGCGGTGCCCCAGCCCCGCCACTCCGACCTGCGGCGCTTCTGCGAGATCGACGGCTGGGAGGAGACGACGAAGGGGCGCAACCCCGACCACACCCGCTACCGCAAGCTGCTCGACGACGGGCGGGTGCTGCGGACCAAGGTCTCGCATGGCCGCGGCTCAATCGAGGATCCGGCGCTCTGGAGCCGGATCTGGCGCGAGCAGTTGGGCCTTGGCAGCGAGGAGGAGTTCTGGGAGGCCCTGCGCACCAAGAAGCCCGTCGACCGCTCCTCGCCGACGCCTGCTCCACCCAGCGGCCCGTCCAAGCCGGGCTGGCTGCTCAACAGCCTGATCTTCGTCGCGGGCCTGCCCGAGGAGGAGGTCGAGCGGTTGAGCGTCGAGGAGGCCATGCGGCGCTGGCTGGAGTTCTGCGAAGAGCGGGATTGATTTGTACAGGCCGCCGGGTCGGGCACGGCGCCCGGCCTTGCCGTCGCGCAGACTGAGCGTCTGCGGGTCATGCAGAAGGTCGCAACGTCCCCGCACCGGGTTACTGGAACCGACTCGATGAGTTTCAGGCACTTCTCGCCAGGAGTGCCCGACTCGCCGCATATCCGCGCGTATCGCCGCCTATTTCTTCGCGGCTTGCCAGCCCTCGGTGATGCCAAAACCCCTGCAAACACCCGTGGTCAGGTGCAACGGCCTACCGGCGACTTGAGCCCTTGCCATGCAGAAGGTCGTGGGTTCGAGTCCCATCAGCCGCTTTCTATGTCAGAGCCAAACCGGCCCGGTTTCATTGCCGGGTCGAAGGTCGATGAAGGCTCTGCGCGCAATCTGCGCGCAACCTCCGGGCCCTCCCGTGACCACGAGTGACAGACAAGGAGTGAGAGGCCCCCGACAACCTCGTTGCTCGCCGGGTCACGCGTTATGGATCGACTAGGACCTCCTGGCCGCGCTCGACAGCTCGACGCCGCTGGATGCCGACCCGTGACGTTCCATCCGTCCTACAGGCACCTCCTATCGGAGCCCTAGATTCGAGGTCCGCGCCTTCGATTCCAGCGGCGCCGATCCCACCCCACTAGCGACCTAGAGGGTCAATCCACGGGGCAGCGCATTGATCGCGAATCGCTGCGGCCGGCTCAGGGCTTCCGCGCGAGCACAGAACTAAGCGATGCGCTAGTCGTCTTCGACGGTGCGGATCGAGTCGGCGTTCACCGAGACCAGCTTGTCAGCGGAGAACTGTAGGTGAATCATCGGCACGACCAGACCTTCGTTGCGGGTCCTTTCGATCATGACTTGAATCTCGCTCCGCTTGTCGAGAACGGCGATCGCGTGCTCATGGTCGAATCGGATGATGGCCACGCGCCTAAGCTAGCCCAGCGCCACGGGGATAGCAACGTCCAGTTGGTGCGCGGGCGGCGGCGACAGACGCCAAGCGGCCCTTGCAAGCCCTTACGACGCCTGGGTTGCCGGCTTCGGGGAGCCCATTCAAGGGCAGTCACTGGGGTCTAGCGAACCCCCGATCCGGTAGGCGTAGACCGTTTGCGGGAAGGCTTGCTCGGTGCGGACCCTCCTCAGCGCCGGGTCTCCGCGCACCCATTCATGGATCGGGAAACGCCTTCGTTCGGGCGAGTTGTCCCCGAACTCTGTGATCACGAGGTAGTCGTAGTGGCCGCGGTCGACCAGTGTGCGGAACGCGGTGCAGCTCGGCGCCACCAGGTAGGCGCCGTGTGGACCCGGCTCGCCGATGTACTGGACCCAGTTCGAGGAATCATCGCCCGCGAAGAGGCCCTGCACGAAGAAGAGCTCGCCGCCGCCGGCCAAAGCGATCCGCTTGTCGTGCAGATCGCGCGCCCAGACGAAGATCTTGACCGGCCCTTCCCCCTCTTGCTCGCGTAATGTCTTGATCGTGTAGTGAAGACGCGAGTAGCGGACCTCCTCGGCGTGGCCGAGGGCCACCGCGGATCCGAGCACCGAGACAACCATCAGCACTGCGAGCGGGCGGTTGAGCAACCTGGCCGAGCGCAGCCAACCAGCGGCGGTGGGCGCGAGGACCAGCGCCAGCGCGATGAGTAGGGCCCCCGCGAGGAAGCGCGATTCCCACACGCCGGTCGAGGCAACCGTGAGGGCGAAAACGACGCTGAGGAAGGCGAGCGTACCCGCAATTCGCCTAGTGCTTCCGCGCAGCGGTCCGGCCAGCGGAAACAGAGTCAGCGCCAGTGCGACTCCGGGCAGAAGGTAGCGCGTGTTGGTGAGGAAGCCGTGAGGTTGCCCCGGCGCACCTGCTGCGGTGAGCGGCGTGAAGACATAGACGACTGCAGTGACGACGGCGGCGAGGCCGAGTGCCTTGAGGATCGGATCGCGTAGCCGCACGATGGTCCAGATCGCCGCCGCGAGGGCCATCGCGAGGACCAGCGGATACAGCAGCCCGAGTGCCTCCCTTAGCTTGGGCAAGAACCATATGCGGTAGACGCGGGGGTCGAACAGGTAGTGCGCGACGCTGGTAGGAGCGCGCGGATAGAGCTGCATCTGGTTGGGGTGAGGGAGGGAGACCGGCCCGATGCTGTGCACCTGTGGGATCGGATTGCCGCTGTGCGCGAGATTGCGCAGGTACCAGTAGCCGCCGGTTAGCAGCTCCGAGCCCAGCAGGAACGCTGCCTCGGTTGGCCGCCCAGCGCGCCTTCTCAGGGCGATCGCGAGGAGGGCGACCAGCGTAGCCGCCGCGACCGGTGCGAGCATCGTCAGCTTCACCGAGACAGCCAGCCCGCCGGCAAGCCCGGCGATGGCCAGTGGCCCTCGTCCACCAGCTCGGTACCCATCGGCGAGCAGGGCGGCGAAGGCGATCAGTAGCGCGATCCCCATCGCGTCGTTGCGTGCCTCGCCCGCCTGTGTCAGGAGCAACACTCCCGAATCGAGGGCGATCGCGGCTGCGACCAGAGTCGCCGGCCCGACGCCGAAGGGTCGGCCGATGCAGTAGGCGCCGAGCAGCCCGAGTGCCAGCCAGCCAAGGTTGATCAACGGCGAGAGCCAGTCGCTTTTGAAGAGGACGATGCCGACCGAGCCCATCAGCTCCGAGCTGGCCGGATAGAACCAGGCGGTGAGCGCCAGCGGATCGGTGAAAAGCAGGTCCCAGGTCGAGTGTGACTGGGCGAAGCGCACCGAGAATGGCAGGTGGTACCAGGTCGAGTCGCCGCTGAAGATGCCGCGGCCCAAGTCGAGCTGAGAGGGGATGCTCCACTCGCCGACAGCGATCGCGGCGACGATCGCGGCCAGTGCCAGCGCCCAAGCGGGAACAGATGGGGGCTGGGCTGGCACGGCGCTCCTTGGCGCCCTCAGCCAGCCGATCACCGCTGCGCCGAGGCCGACCGCCACGCACGAGGTGATCATCCAACCCTCGCGCAGCTGGCCGAAACTGCCGATCAGCTCCAGCGTGATGATCAGCAGCGAGAGCGCCAGCACGGTCTCGGCGAGTCGAGCCGACGCGCCCGTATAAGAAGGCGCGATCCAGCGACGCAGCCAGTACCCAGCGAGCCCCAGCGCGGCCAGCATCGCCACGAGCAATGCTACGCCCGCCAAATAGCTGCTGAGGCTGGGGCTCACGGCTACCGCATGTCGGCTCGGCCGTGCATCGAGAGAAATGCTAGCTCCGGTGGAGTGACATCCGGCCGGAGGTCACAATGCAAGCCTGCGCCCGCTGCGTTTTGCAGCGGGCCGTCGCGATGCTCCTGCTAACCGGCGCGTTGACGCCGCCAGCAGGGCGGCTGGCCCCTGGATAGGAGGCCACGGAAAACCATCCGGTCGATTCGCGCCACCAACCCCTCCCGCGAGCGCTTAATGCTCTCGTCGACAAGGCCGCGGGAGTGTCCGTGGGCGTCATGGCGATGGTCATGCTCAAGCGATTCGTGCATGGAACGGGATACTCTATGGTCGTTACCATGGATGACCGGCAAGTCCTCGATCGCATCGATGCGCTAGTCCAGGAAGAGGAGAACCTCCTCGGCCAGCACGAGAACAAGGGCCTGAGCAAAGAGGAGCACACCCGTCTCGCCGAGCTCAAAGTCCAACTCGATGAGGCTTGGGACTACCTCCGCCAGCGTCGCGCCCTCCGCCAGTATGGCTTCGACCCCGAGGACGCAAGCCTCCGTGGTCCCGACACGGTCGAGCACTACGAGGCCTGAGCCCCCGCTACGCTTCATCCCGTCTCCCGGCGCCTTGGCGGAGTGGCTACGCAGCGGCCTGCAAAGCCGTTTACACCAGTTCGATTCTGGTAGGCGCCTTTGGCTCTGGCGAGCGGTATTTCGCTTGTTAGAGCCGTTTGAGCGGCATTATCGAGCCGCTTCATCGTCCGGCTGATTCCGGTTGAAACCGGCTATTTCCGTGTCTGACTGGTGCACGACTGGTGCAAGGGGGTGGTTGCTGCGACCGTCAAAGTGTGGCGAATTCAATGCCATGCTGACCGTGCTGGCAAGATGCCCTAGATGTCGGATCTCACCATTCGCCTCGAAGGCTCCCTCGTCGTGCTGGAGCCGCTGGGCGAGGGGCACGGCGATGGGCTGTGGCAGGCTGCCCAGGCAGCCGAGATATGGGACTGGCTCGCCCACATCACCAACAGCCGTGAGTACTTCGATGCCTGGCTGGGCGCCTCACTGGAGAAGGTAGCCAGCGGCGAGGAGGGTCCGTTCGCCACTCGTGACCGCCGAAGCGGCGATGTCATTGGCACCAGCCGCTACCTCAACGTGCGGCCGTATGACCACGTGGTCGAGATCGGCTGGACCTGGTTGACCCCGAGCGCCTGGGGGACGGGTGCCAATGTCGAGGCGAAGCTGTTGATGCTGGAGCACGCTTTCGAGACGCTCGACTGCGTGCGGGTCGAGTTCAAGACCGATGCCCGCAACGAACGTTCCCGTGCAGCTCTCGACGCTCTCCCGGCCCAGTTCGAGGGCATCCTGCGCAAGCACATGACGATGCCAGATGTAGGCGTGCGGGACTCCGCCTACTACAGCGTCATCGACGAGGAGTGGCCAGCGGTCCGCGAGAATCTTCGCCGTCGGCTGGCGCAGCGACTCAAGGACTGAGCGCGACCGCTCGGAGAGATGGATGGCCCAGTGGTGGAGGTGAGCCCTCCCCCTGGCGGCTCTCCGTCGCGCGGCGCCCGAGCCGCTACTCCCTCGGCTCCATGCACCTATTGATCTATGGCGCGGCCGCTACCCGGACAAGGCGCCCCTCGGCGCCGACCGCAAAGCCCGGGAGCTCAAAGCGCGTGGCAAGCAACTCCGGTATGACCTCTCGGTCGAGCGGCGTCACGCTCGTGCCCGCTGGCGTTTCCTCGCTGAGGGATAGCTCGCTCCAGTCGCACAGCAACGTGCCCGTGCCGTCATCGCCACGAACACCGACGATCAGGCCGGTGACGAACAGCGAGCGCGGATGCGTGGAGGTCCACCAGTTGCTGGTCTCGACGTCAACGAGCGGAACCGGCTGTGGGAGAAAGCCGTAAAGATCGGCCCATTCGTCCCCCGCCAGCCTCTGGAGCACGAGCTCGGAGCCGTCCTCGATGACGCGAAAGCTCCAGTCCGACTGTTCCTGTGTGGGGCCCGGCCCGAATGGGATCGGCTCGAGGATGCCGCGGGCGCCAAACCCCACGTCGGCGTGCCAGCTTGCGCCGTTCTCGCTGACGCGCAGGAGAAGGTGACTGCGGGGCCGCACCACGCCCGGCTTCGCGCCCAAGCGCGTGCGTGCCAGGAACATGTCCACCTCCGCACCGAGCGCCTCAAGGGCTGCCTTCAGCAGCAGGTTGTGCTCGAAGCAGTAACCACCGCGGCGTTCGGTCACGAGCTTGCGCTCGAGGTCGGCCACCTCCAGCGACACCGGCAGGCCCTGGTGTGGGTCGAGGTTCTCGAAGGGGATCGAGGTCAGGTGCGCCCTGTGCAGCTGCGCGATGCTCGGGCGCCCGTCCAGGCCGATCCGCTCCAGGTAGGCGTCCAGGTCGAGCATCGCGGCGAGTGTAGTGGGCGTGGCGCCATCGCCAAGTCGCACGATGGCCGCTCCTTATGCGGCACTGGATCGACCGCACCAACTCGGTTATGCGATTGGTCGCTCGATCACTCGGGGTTGGCGCGGATGTTCGCGGTGGCCGTCGCCGTTGCGAGTAGGTCGCCCTGTTCGTCGATCAGCTCTCCGGCTAGAAACGCCACCTGCCCGCCGCGTCGCACGATCCGTCCGCGACCGATGATCCGCCCCGGTCGTGCGGGGCGCAGGAACTGCACGTGCAGGTCGGTCGTAGGCGCCCATTCCCCGTGTGACAGTGTCGCGACCAGCGCCGGGCCGAGCGTGTCGTCGAGCATCGCCGCCAGTAGACCGCCTTGAACAACGCCGGCTGGATTCAGGAACTGCTCGGTCGCCGTAAAGCTGGTTTCGATGGTGCCGGCGTCCGGGTCGACGCTGAGCAACTCGAAACCCAGCAGTACGGCTGCGGGAGGAGGAGCGACACGACCTTCCATCACGTCCCAGAACGGGCCACGGCGGGCGCTGGCCATAGGCAAGCCGCATCAGGAACCGGATGAAGAGGGCGAGGGCTCGCGTGAGACCGATCACATGCACAAGCCGGTCGATCGCTCGGTCGAGCACGTCCTCCTCGCGCCCGCCCGGTTCGCCCATGACTTCAAGCGTGACCGAGTCGAGCGCCGCAAGGTAGTTGCTCATAGCTGCTCGCAAAAGAGCCTGCCGCGCCTCGCGTCGGCGTCCCCCTCGTTCATGATCGCCGCAGGTGTCAACGCCAAGGCGCTTTCGACGTTTATGGGCCATTCCTCGATCAACGTGACCTTCGACTTATACGGCCACCTGATGCCCGGCACGGAGGCCCAGGCGGCGACGTTGCTCGACGTCTACCTTGGAGCTGAGGTCGAGGCCGGCGAGCGGGCAGCGCGTGAGGCGGAACCCCAGACTTGAGGTAGTGGGTCAGTTTGAATCGCAGCGGCACGATGGCGACGCTATAGCTGCAATTTGCGGCAATGTGCGGCATTTCCGTCCGAGAGGACTAGGATGATGCCGTTGCCTTTGGGCAACCTCCTCCGACATAGGAGACTGACGGAGTTATCGAGAAGTTCCCCCCTGAAAGGGCTCATACGTGGCTGCGTTGCCTGCCAGGAGGGATTCGGGGGCACCATCCGTCGGTACCAATTGCCGCTAGGGCTAACTGGCCCGACGGCACTTCGACGGAAGCAATATCAAGGGCGGCAGACGGCATTGCGCCGTTCCCCTCTGGAAAGACGCGTGCAGCTACAGGAAACACCGGGTCCTGTCGAATATGCCGCCGCCGCTCTGCCAATTGAGCTACGCCCCCACTACCCTCAGAGGATCGTCGCCGTGTCGGACGGACAACGCTGAAAGACCTCGTGGCTTGGCTGCCGAAACTACCGCAATCCATTGCGTATATTGCGATTAAGGTCTATCTTTCCGACTAGGAGGTTTGACCGATGCCCACTGAAACGCCAATCCCCGATCACGTCATTAGGTCCGAGCCTGGGGAACAAGACGCCCTTGTTGAGCTGGAGCGCCACCTTGAGGCGATGCTCTCCCAGGGGGACCGGACCGCGAAGCTGATCGGCCCGCACGGCGACGAGGTAGAGCTCCCGGCCTCGGCGTTCCATGCCTTGCAGCTCCTTGCGGATGGGATGGCGAAAGGCCTAACCATGATGCTCCTGGCGCACGGCAAGGAGCTGACTACGCAGCAGTCCGCCGACATCCTCCACGTTTCCCGCCCCCACGTCATCAAGCTCTTGGAGCAGGGCGAGATGCCATACCACCAGGTCGGCACTCATCGCAGGGTGAAGATCGAGGATGTCCTCGCCTACCGGGAGAAGCGGAACAATCACCGACGCGAACAGCTCGACGAGCTGACCCGCCTCGCAGAGCAGCTGCCCGGCGGCTACCAATAGACCTCGCCCGGCTGGGCGAAATACCCTGGCGGTGTGACCTACCAGGTCGTCCTCGACGCCGATGTCCTCTTTCCAGCTTCTCTGCGGGACACGCTTCTGCGCCTAGCCGAGATCGAGCTCTTCGACCCGCGCTGGAGCGATCGAATCCTTGAGGAGGTGAAGCGAAACGTTGTCGAGAGCCGAACCGACATAAACGAGGCCGACATGGATCGGATGGCGGCAGCGATGAACGGCGCCTTTGAGGATGCACTGGTCGACGGAGCCGCGATCGCCCAGGTCGAGGACTCAATGGAGAACGATCCCAAGGACCGGCACGTCCTCGCCGCTGCGGTTGTCGCCGACGCCAACGGAATCGTCACCAGCAACGTGCGGGATTTCCCGCCCCAAGCCTGCGAACCCTATGGGGTCACGGTTGCGACCGCAGACGAGTTCCTCTGTGTTCTTTTCGAGATGGCCTCGGAGGCCGTCCGCGACAGCGTGATCCGTCAGGCTGCGGCGCTCCAAGATCCGCCGCACACCGCTGCTGAGGTACTCGACCACTTGGAGCGCGCCGGGGCCACTGCCTTCGCCGAGCGAGTGAGAGAGGCCCTCCCCTGAGCGTCTACTCGCCAGTGTCTAGGGCGATGGCGACAAATGGCTTCGAGGGCCAGCGCTTGTGGCACGACGCTGGTGTCACTGGTGCATAGACTGGTGCACGGAAGCAGAAAACCCCTTGACTAAGCCAAAAAATCCCCATAATCACCGGCCTGCAAAGCCGTTTACACCAGTTCGATTCTGGTAGGCGCCTTTGATTCTAGAGCGGTTTCCGGCGACCCCGCCCCAAAAAAGGTCGCAAAAAGGTCACCGTTAAAGGTCTAGCGGCCCCCAAGAATCTGGCAGCGACTACAGCGGCGCAAACCACCTTCGCCACGTTTCTGGGCCTTATGGCGTTTGATGTCCTGGCCGTAATTGCATCCGGTCTGGTCGTGGAACGCCTTGCCACCTTTGGCGTGGAAGGGCGCTACCTCTTTTGACGATTTGGACATCGTTCTATCTCCGTGCTAGGGGATTGGAAGGGACGATCCTCGCTGATTTCCGCTGCGGCCGCAGCGGCGGGGCAACCACTCCCGAGTTGACGATCAGTCTTTGGCGCGGATAGGGTCGCGGCGATGGCTGACGAAGGCAAGACCACGATCGTTTTCTCGGGGGGTGCCGAGATCCATGTAACCGAGCCCGTAGATGAGGTGGAGACAAAGCTCAACAAGGTCCGCGGGGTCTCGAACGAACAGCGCGAGAACACCGGCTTCGCCGCGTTTAAGACCTCCGATGGCGCAACCGTCCGCGTAGCCGCCGACCAGGTTGCTTTCGTCTTGGGTCAGGTCGATGGCTGACGAGGGCAAGAACGAGGTGAACTGACATTGCCAGTTCCCGAGGATCTCCTTGAATGGGCCACGAATAAGCAGGCCGACATTGCCTAGCTATTGCGTGTAGCGCTGGAAAACGAGCTGAAGCGGCGGGGGCAGCACCTCGTCGGCCCGAGTTGCGAGATCTCCGGTCACAGCGCTGACGCCCGACGAGGCAGTGTCCAGGCGGCTCTGCGTGCCACTTCGGGTTGTCGGATGGATGGGACGAGGCGGTTAAAGGCGCGCGCTGGGAGGGTCGATCAATGACGGTGATGATCCACCAGGATATGGGATGCACGAAAGAGCAGATGCGCCGTCAGTCGGGGGCACAGAGCCGTGGCTAGGGTTGTTGCCCGTATCAACGGCGATGGCGAAGCCGGTTTCACGCTGGTCGAGGTTCTCGTCGTGATGGTCATCCTCGCAATCCTGGCCGCGATCGCTCTGCCGGCGTTCTTCAATCAGAAGCAAAAGGCCACCGACTCCAAAGCCAAGGAGGTCGCTCACAACGTCCAGGTAGCGGTCGAGACGTGCTCTACAGAAAACGCCGGCAGCTACGCAGGGTGCAACGAAGCAGCGGTAAGAAAAATCGAGCCGACCTTGAACAGCGGTCCCAAATTTACCGTGGAACCGACTGAAGGAGGCAAGGCCTACGAAATCACCGTTGAAGCGGAAGCAACGGGGCACAAATTTGGCATCGACCGCTCCAAAGAAGGAGGATTGACCTTTCCGTGCTCCCCCGAAAAACAAGGCGCATGTCCTTCCGGCGGCAGTTGGAAAAGCGGTTAGGGCTGGCCTTCCGCTCCAACGTTGGCTTGGCCTGATCGGCAATGTCATTCACCTAGGTGCTTCTATATCGTAGACCGCTCTTAGTAATGCGACTCCGGCGATGTCGTTGACCGCAACCGCGTCTGGTCACGGCCCCACATCAGGTCTCTTGCTCCGCAGGCGGAGCAGGTTGTCGGGCTGCCGGTAACAACCACCTTCCTGCCCAATCGGACTAAAAGGATCCCGAAGCCGCCGCTTACTCAGCGTTCAACTTCCATGGCGGCTCTCAGGTCGAACTAAACGTGCGAAGTGGTGTGAAGCGATGACCAACCCAGCGTTCAAGTAGAGCCGATGAGCGTCGGCCCGGTCGAGGCCCACACCAGAGTCGAGGTGAAGCTGGTCACAGCCGAGCTTGCGACTCTCCTCGACTAACCAGTCAACGAGCGCCCGCCCATAACCGCGGCGCCTGGCCTGGGGCAGCGTAGAGAGGTCATCGACGTAGAGGTAGTGGCCCCAGGCAAGGCTGTGGCCAGTGCGGAAGCCCGCAACCGCGACGGCGTCTGGATCAGACCCCTCGAACATGCCGATCAGCCGGTAGCCCTCCGGGCGCTGCACGTCGTCGATGCCACTGATGAACGACTCTTTGTCATCGAGATTTGTTCGCAGGGCCTGCATGGCACGGAAGACCGAGCCGGTCCCGGGCGGCAGCACCTCGCGAAGCATGGGCGCATCCTGAGTCTTGCACCGGACGCCTGAGAAGCGGTGTGGACATGGCCCTAGGAAGTCGCAGCCAGGGCGACCGCTCGGTTGGCAGGTTCTGCCGCCGTCTCGGTGGCGTGGGCGTGCGGCATCCTCACATGAGCAATGATCCCTGCTCATCGGAATCTGAAACGCTGTGGGTCGTGGCGAGGATCCCGTCTCCGCGCAAGCGGCACGCGCTCCAGCTGTTCGAAGAGTTGCCGGCGCGCTATGACGAGCTGGGCGCCGCGCTGAGCTTCTTCCAAGACCCGCGCTGGAGACGGGCGATGGTCGCGTCGGTGGGGGCGCAGCCCGACGAGCGGGTTCTGGACGTCGCCACCGGGACAGGTCTCGTCGCCCGGGCGCTGGTCGAACGCTACCGCTGCCAGGTTGTCGGGCTGGACCAGAGTGCCCCGATGCTGGCTCGGGCCCATGCCAAGCTCGTGGCCGAGCCGGCTCTGGCGGAGCGAGTCGAGCTGGTCGAGGGGGAGGCCGAGGCGCTGCCCTTCGCCGACGCGGAGTTCGACCACCTCACCTTTACCTACCTGCTGCGCTACGTCGACGACCCAGCTGCGACGCTGCGCGAGCTGGCTCGGGTGGTGCAGCCAGGAGGGCGGCTCGCTTGCCTGGAGTTCTGTGTACCGGGGGGGATCTGGCGCTGGCCGTGGCGGTTCTACACCCGGGTCGGGTTGCCGGCGCTCGGCCGGCTCGCCTCGCGGCAGTGGTTTGAGGTCGGGCGCTTCCTGGGCCCCAGCATCGAGGACTTTTATAAGCGCTACCCGTTGGAGCGCCAGCTGGAGATGTGGAAAGAGGCGGGGATCGGGGCCCTCACCGCGCGGCGCATGAGCCTCGGCGGCGGCATCGTGATCTGGGGCACGGTTGGCGGCTGAGACCAAGCAGCGCGCCGCCTTTTACGCGCTGCGCCCGGGAGGCTGGCGCGACCTCGTCACCCTCCTGCACCCTCCCTACACCCTGTGGCACATCAGCTACGTTGCGGTCGGCGCCGCGGCGGCGCCGCAGATCTACGCCGGTCGCCTCGGCGCCGCGCTCTCGGCCTTCTTCCTGGCGGTAGGGATCGGCGCCCACTCTTTCGACGAGCTGCACGGGCGCCCGCTCGGCACGCACCTCTCGCGGCGGGCTCTGATTGCCCTCGCCGTCGGAGGTTTGGGAAGCGCGCTGGCGATCGGCATCGCCGGAACCCTCGCCGTCTCGGTGACGCTGGCGCCTCTGGTGATCGCTGGCGGCTTCATGGTCCCCGCCTACAATCTGGAGCTGTTCGGCGGTCGCTTCCACACCGACTTCTGGTTCGCCGCCTCGTGGGGCGCCTTCCCGGCGCTGACGGGGTGGTGGTCGAACGCGCTCGCCCTGCACTCGGCGAAACAGGTGATCGCCGCCGCCGCCGCAGTGCTCGCCTGCTTCTGGCTCAGCGTCGCCCAGCGGCGGCTCTCGACGCCGGTGCGAGAGCTGCGCCGCGGGACCGAGACAGTGAGCGGAGAGCAGCGACTCGCCGGCGGGACGATCCGGCGGCTCGACAGCGCGAGCCTGACCGCGCCGCTCGACGGCGGGTTGCGGGCCCTCTCGGTCGCGGTACCGTTGCTGGCGGTCGCCGTGATCGCGCTGCGGCTATAGGCCATCCCGGCCTTCGGCCTCTCTGAGCCAGCCAGCGCACGCGCAATTCGGGCAAGCGCCAAGGGCCTTTCACCGGAGGCGCCCGACTAACCTGGAGCCAGTCGTTCGCCCACCGATCCGAAATGGAGCGCGCCATGAAGGCACTCGTCGCCAATGACTACGGGAAGCCGCCCTCGAACCTAGAGGTCACCGATGTCCCCGACCCAACCCCCGGCCCGGGTCAGCTGCTGGTGCGAATTGAGGCCGCCGCATTGAACCCCTTCGACCTCAAGCTCATCACCGGAGCGTTGCGCGAGATGGTGCCGGTGACCTTTCCGCATCAAATCGGTATGGACGGCTCCGGGGTGGTGGTGGGCACCGGAGACGGCGTGAGCGGCCTCACAAACGGCGATCCTGTCGTCGGCTTCTTCGGCGCGACGCCGGGCACGATCGCGGAGTACGCAGTCATCGATGTGGGCCCGGCGGTGAGCCGTCGTCCGGACGGCGTTGATGCTGTCCACGCGGCGGCGGTGCCCGAGTCCGGCATGACGGCGCTTACGCTGTGGCGTGCGGCCGGGCTGCAGTCTGGAGACAGCGTGCTGGTCATCGGTGCAACCGGAGGAGTCGGCATGTTCGTCGTCCAGTTCGCATCAGCCGAGGGCGCCCACGTGATCGCGACGGCAAGCGGCGAGGACGCTGCCTATGTTCGAGGCCTCGGCGCCGCTGAGGTCGTCGATTACAAGAGCATCGATGTCGTGGAGGAGGCGCTGCGCATGCGGCCGGGCGGAGTGGACGTGGTCATCGATCTGATCGGCATGGGGGAGGACATCCTGACCAGCGCTCGCGCGGTCCGAGAGGGCGGCCGTGTCGTATCTCCCAGGAGCGGTCCCGACGAACTCGGCCGGGACGTCTCCGCCGTATATATCGGCTCCTTCGTATCGAAGCCAGGGGACTTGGAGGGCCTGCTGGCTCAAATGACTGACGGGACACTGAAGGTCGAGGTAAGTCTCGTCTATACGCTGGATGAGGCACCCAGGGCGATGGCGGATTTCGCCAGCCGGCACACTCGCGGCAAGGTAGCGATCACTTGTTAGTCGGTTAGGGTGGGCTTCGCAAAGTCCAAGGAGGTCGAAACGGCTACACCATTCCCCAGCATTCTCTGCGGCGTTGAAGGCAACCCCGGTAGTACCGAGGCGGCGCGGCAGGCGATCGCGCTCGCGGCGCCTGGCGCGACGCTCCATTTCCTTGCCGTATACACAAGCTTTGAATTAGGTCCCGACTACAGCAAGGAGGCACTTCAAGCGAGCCTGGAGGAGGTGGCCCAACTTGCGCAAGAGGCCGGGATTTCCGCATCGACCGATATGGGAAGCGGTCGCTACGCCGTCGATGTACTGCTCTCGGAGGGTGAGCATCACGACCTCTTGGTACTCGGAAGCCCCGCTGGATCGCGCGCGGCGGGCATCGTCATCGGCAGCACCGCAAGCGAGGCTGCACACCGCACCGAGCGTGCGCTTCTGGTCACGCGAGAGCCGCCGAATCCGGACAGGTCTGCCAAGGACATCCTGCTTGCCAGCGATGGCTCGTCGGGATCCTGGGTGCCTGCGCGCACCGCAGCCGGGGTCGCCGTCGCCCTCGACGCGCAGCTTGAGATCGTCCATGTTGTGGATGGAACGCATCCCGAGCGTCGCCGCACGCTCGAAGCCCAAGTCGCTGAGATCCACGAGGTGACGGGGAAAGAGCCGGCGCTGGCGGATATCACCGGCCACGCGATTGATGGGATTATCGAGACCGCTGAGTCGAAAGGGTCCTCGCTGATCGTTTGTGGCCGACGCGGCCTGCGCGGTATCAAGGCGCTTGGCAGCGTCAGCGAGCGAGTCGTGCACCGTGCCGGGTGCTCGGTGCTGCTGATCCCGGTGGGTGAGGATGCACCGGATTCGTAGGACTTGCTCGGTTGGTGGACGGCTGGGCACGTATCCGGCGGACTGACGACTAGACTCGCCCATCGTGACCAGGGATTCCTCGGGCCCGACCGCGGGACGGGCAAAGGAGCGACTCGCCGGCTCGACGATTCTCCTCACCGGGGCTTCGGGTTTCCTCGGTAAGGCGGTGCTCGCGACCCTCCTCCGGCGCGTCGACAGCTTCGGGCGGCTGATTGTGCTGCTTCGGGCCTCCGATGACGCCGCGGCCGGGCGCCGACTCGAAAACGAGGTGCTGGCAAGTGACGCTTTCGCTGCCCTGCCGGAGAGCTCTACCCGAGAGATGCTCGACGGGGAACGGCTTTGCGCTGCTGCGGGAGACCTCGGAGTCGACGAGATCCGGGCGCGGTCGGGCTGGCAGGAGATAGACACAGTCATCCATTGCGCCGCCAGCGTGTCCTTCGAGGAGCCGCTGGACAGTGCGCTTGCGCTTAATGCTCTCGGACCGAGCCGCCTCCTGGCCAGCCTCAGCGACGCCGGGGCTCATCCGCATTTCGTCCACGTCTCGACTGCGTACGTGGCCGACGCTCAGTCCAACCTGGTGGCTGAGGACGGTCCGCCGCACCCCGGGGTGGCGGAACTCGACCCATCTAGCCTGGTGGAGGTGGCGCGGGAATGGCGTCGGGAGGCCGAGGAGGAGTCAATTCGGGCGTCCCGACTCAAGAGGTTCTCCAAGACGGCCAAGCGCGAAGCCTCTCACCGCCCGGGTATGGATCCCGAAAGCCGCGCCGAGGAGCTTCGGGGACGCTGGGTGAATCAGCAACTCGCTCAAAAAGGTCGCCACCGGGCGATGACCGCGGGATGGCCGGATACATACACTCTCTCGAAGGCTGTGGGAGAGGGGCTAGTAGTCGAGCGCGCGGAGCACACGACGATCATCCGACCCTCGATCATCGAGTCCGCGATTCACGATCCCCGGCCCGGTTGGCTGGAGGGAATCAAGGTCGCCGACCCACTCATCCTCGCCTACGCTGCAAGGGGCCTCACACATCTCCCGGGCCGGCCGACCAACCGCATCGACATCGTCCCCGTCGACTACGTCGCCAACGCCTGCGTCGCGGCAGCGGCGCACCCGCCGAGCGAGCGAGTCCGCACTTTCGCTGTCACCAGCGGAGCGCGCAATGCTCTCACGCTAGGTGAGCTGGCGCGCCACACCAAGGCGTACTTTCGCCGAGATCCGCTCCGGCGGAAAGACGGATCGCCAATCGTGATCGGCGATCTTGAGATAGTCGACAGCGAGGTGGCACTGCGAAAGACGATGCGACGGGAGCGACTGGCGACAATGGTCGCCAGAGCCGCGTTCATGCCGCTTCCCGCCCGGACTAAGAGGAGGCTGAGGAGAAACAGCGCTCTGGCGGCACAAGTGACCCGAATGGTGAAGATCTATGGGCCCTATACCGAGCTCGACTGCGTTTTCGACGACAGCAATACCCTTGCGTTCGCGCGCTCGCTTGGACCCGATGATCGCGCTGAGTTCCCATTCGACACCGGCGAGATTGTCTGGGAGGACTACCTCCAGAGAATCCATCTGCCACAGGTCCATCGCTTAGCTCAAGCCACCGGCGGGTGAATCGGTTGGTAGCCCGAACTCGAGCGTGGCGCGCCGGCGGGGAGAAAACGTCCTTTGAGCCAGCCCGGAGACGGGCTCTCGCACCCCGAGGCTGGACAGCCTGGGGTGACTTCTCAAGGACGCAGCAGGGATCTGTCAGGCTGAGGCCGTGAGCGTCGCGACGGTGAACGCACCGGAGGGGACGCCAACCCCTACCGTGCCCGAGGACCACGTGATCGTCCTCTTTGGGGCCACCGGCGATCTGGCGCGACGGAAGCTCCTTCCCGGTATCTTCCACCTTGCTGAGGCCGGGATGATGCCTAAGCGTTTCGTCCTCATCGGTACCTCACGCAGCAGGTTGGGCGACGAGGAGTTCGTCGACATGATGCGATCGGCCGTCGAAGAGTCCGATCGCAGGCCTTCGCTGGACGGCTCGTGGAACCGATTCGCCGGCTCTCTCCGCTTTGCCGGGCTCAGTGACGGGTATGAGGCACTAGGCGAGGCGGTTGCACGGGCGCGTGAGGATCTCGGTGGAGACCCGACCCTCCTGCACTACCTCTCGTTGCCGCCGGCGGCTGCAGTCGGCACCGTCGACGCGCTGGGGCGGTTGGGCCTCGGCAAGGGCGCCCGCGTGATCATGGAGAAGCCATTCGGCGTAGATCTCGATTCGGCCCGGGAGCTGGACGCCCGGGTGCACTCGGTCTTCGATGAGAGTCGAGTCTTTCGGATCGATCATTACCTCGGCAGGGAGGCTGTCCAAAACCTGCTCGCAGTCCGCTTCGCCAACGGCATGTTCGAGCCGGTTTGGAACCGCGATCACATCGACCACATCCAGATCGACATTCCCGAGACTCTCTCGATCGGGATGCGGGCCGACTTCTACGAGCAGACCGGGGCCTTCCGAGACATGGTCGTGACGCACCTGTTCCAGGTGCTCAGCTTTGTCGCCATGGAGCCGCCTACCTCACTCAGCCCCAGGTCGCTGATGGCGGAGCGCCAGAAGGTCTTCGACTCTATGCCGACCCTGGCGCCGGACGATGTGGTTCGTGGACAGTACGTCGGGTACCGAGACGAGCAGGGCGTCGCACCTGACTCGGAGACCGAGACCTTCGTCGCGCTGCGGGCGTTCGTCGACAACTGGCGTTGGGCAGGGGTGCCGTTCTACCTGCGTTCTGGCAAGCGCATGGCCGAGAGTCGCCACCTGCTCACCGTCGCCTTCAACGAGCCACCGCGACGGATGTTCCCGCTCGACGGCAGCCAGACGGCGGAGTCGTTCGGCCACGACCACCTCACCTTCGAACTCGGCGATCCGGGCACGATCTCGGCGAGCTTCCTAGCCAAGGTGCCCGGTCCGGAGATGCGACTGGGTGAGGCTCACATGAGGTTCAGCTACGCGACGACGTTCGGCGGCGCTGAGCAGGCGCTCGACGCATACGAGCGCCTCATTCATGACGTGATGGTCGGCGACCGCACCCTGTTTACGACCTCCGAAGCGATTGAGCGGCTTTGGGAGATCTCGGAGCCCGTGCTAAAGACGCCGCCGCCGATCCAAGCCTACGAGCCGGGGTCCTGGGGACCCAAATCGATCGACAGCCTGATCGCGCCACGTCACTGGCACCTTCCCAGCGATCACGTCTAGAGGCCCGACGCGCAACGGAAAAGGGCCCCGTGAGGGGCCCTCTTGGTTCCGAAGGACGTACCACCAGAGAGATTCAGGTCACTGGCTCGTCGGTCCTCAAGTCTTGTGAAGCTCTTGCCTCTCTTGCCTCGCGGTAGACGACTCTAGATAGATGAACACGCTGTGGACTGAGAAGTTGCACAGACTGCATCGTCCCTTGCAGAAAAACCTTGAGCGCCCAGTTTCCGCGGATGCCGCCCCCCGCTACCTCGCTGGTAGATTCAGGCGTCCCGGGCGTTTAGCTCAGTTGGGAGAGCGCCAGCTCGACAAGCTGGAGGTCACTGGTTCGAGCCCAGTAACGCCCATCTTGTGATCGGCACCTATGCAGCCGTGCTGGCGGTTTGCGCCGTCTCACTGGCTATCGGACAGGCGGCGATCACACTCTGCGGGTCGCGGCGCTGGTCGTGGCTGTCGCCCGCGGTGGGGCTGGCGCTGCTCTGCGCCGTCTGCTGGGGAACGGTGCGGACTGCCGGGGCACGGGACCATCTCGGCGATCGCGGTCCTCGTGCTCGCGGTCGCGTCGCCGTCCTCTTTCCTGCGTGGTCGCGTCGAGGGCGTGGGGGAGGCGCTGCGGGCCGGCGCTCCCGTCGCCGTCTTCGCGCTTGTCGCTGTCTCGCTGCCCTTCGCTCGCCGAAGGTCACTTCGGCATCCTCGGCACCAGCTTCAACCCGGACATGTCCCAGCACTTGCTGACGGCCGATCGCCTCGCCCACGGCGAAGGCTCCCAGCTCCTGCGCCAGGGCTACCCGCTCGGTCCCCACGCGATCGTCGTCGCCCTGGACAAGGGCCTCGGTATCGGCCTCGTCCAGGGATTCAGCGGGCTCACCGTCGCGGTCGCCGTCCTTGCCCCGCTGACCGCCCTCGCGGCCTTTGCTGAGCTCTCAGCGCTCCGCCGCACGGCCGGAGCCCTCCTCGTCGGCATCCCCTACATGGTCGCCTCCTACTTCGCCCAGGGTGACTTCAAGGAGACGATTCAGGCCCTCTTTGTTCTCGCCTTCGTCCTGTCGCTCCGAGAGATCTCGCAAGCTCGAGCAAGGGCGGGCTGGGCAGGGCAGCCGCTGACGGATGGTCCCTTCGGCTCTGATCGCCGTCGGGAGCGTCTACGTCTACAGCTTCCCGGGCCTCATCTGGCTCGCGGGCACCGCGATCGTCTGGGTCGCGATCGAGCTCGCCTTGAGCCGTTACCGCTCTTCTGCGGGTGGCAGCACGGGTGGCGCTGAGTCGAGGACGACCTCGACCGTAGGCCCCACAGCGCTCCCGGCCGGACCCCGGAAAGCGGCCCGGACTCTCGCTTGTGCGCCCGGCGCTACTCGCGCTGCTCACCTTCTTGGTCCTCGTCGCTCCCGAGATCGGCCGCATGATCGACTTCCGCAGCTTCGAAACCTTCGCCCCAAACGGCCCCGGCCTCGGCAACCTCTTCGGCCAGATCTCGCCCTTTGAGGCGCTTGGGATCTGGCCCTCCGGCGACTTTCGCCTCGTTCGCCGGCGGCGGCGCGGTGCCCGCGTTTGGCTACTACCTGGGCGTCGCCTTCGCCTCGATCCTGCTCATCTACGGGCTCGTGCTCTGCTGGCGTCGCCGTGAGACCGCGATCGTCGGCGGTTTGCTCGCCGCGGCGCTCGTCTACGCCGCAGCTCGCCTCGGCGGCACGCCCATACACGGCGGCCAAGGCGATAGAGATCGCAGCACCGCTGGCGGCGATGACCATCCTCTTGCCCCTGCTGAGCCGACCCGTCGCCGGTCTTTACGTGCTCGCGGCCGGCGTCTGCTCGCTGCTCGCCCTGGCCAACGCTCCCATCGGTCCGACCTCATACACCCCGGCGCTGACCGAGCTGCGGCCGCTGGTCGCGTCCGGATCGACCCTGGTGCTGGCCCCCCACGAGCTGCTTTCCGACCAGCACGGCGCTCCCTATATCGCCTGGGAGCTGCGCGGTGGCCGGGTCTGTATCAAGGCCGACTCCGAAGCCGGCGATGCTCCGCCTCCGGGGGTGCGCTTCGTCGTCGCCCAGGGCCTGCCCGCCCGCCCGCCCTACCCGCACCTGCGAGTGCGCCGCGTCGCCGCGCCCTACGTGCTGTGGGAACGAAGCGGCCCGCTCCGCGGCAAGAGTCCCTGCCCGCTGATCGCCGTCCGCCAGGCGCGGCAGGGACCGGCGCGCTGAGCCCGGCTGCGGCCGGCGCCTCGCGGCGCCGCGGGTAGCATGGCCCGCATCGAGGCCGCGACCCGAAAGATCACCGTCAAGCTGCCCGACGGCACTCCCCTGGAGCTGCCGGTGGAGGCGACCGGGGCGGATGCCGCCGCCGCGATCGGCCCTGGCCTGGCGAAGGCGGCGCTCGCGGTCCGCGTCGACGGCGAGCTGTGCGACCTCGCGGCGCGGCTGCCCGACGGCGCGGAGATATCGATCCTCACCGACCGCGACCCCGAGGCGCTGGAGCTGATCCGCCACGACGCCGCCCACGTGATGGCCGAGGCGGTCCGAGAGCTCTACCCGGGGACGAAGGTGACGATCGGGCCGGCGATCGAGAGCGGCTTCTACTACGACTTCGACTTCCCCGAGGAGGTGAAGATCACCGACGTCGACCTCGAGCGGATCGAGGCGGCGATGCGCGCCCACATCGAGGCCGATGAGGAGTTCTCCCGCCGCGACCTCCCGGTCGCCGAGGCGATCGAGGTCTTCAAGGCGCAGGGGGAGGACTACAAGGTCGAGCTGATCGAGGACCTGATCCGCGATGAAGGGGTTGAGACGGTGTCGCTCTACCGCAACGGTCCCTTCGAGGACCTCTGCCGCGGTCCCCACGGTCCCTCGACCGGGCGGATCAAGGCGATCAAGCTGAGCTCCCTCGCCGGCGCCTACTGGCGCGGCGACGAGAGCCGCCAGATGCTGACCCGGATCTACGGCACCGCCTTCTTCTCCAAGAAGGACCTCGAGGCCCATCTGGAGCGGATCGAGCAGGCCAAAGCGCGCGACCACCGCCGCCTCGGCCCCCAGCTGGGCCTCTTCATGCTGCGCGAGGAGGCGCCCGGGATGCCGTTTTGGCTGCCCAACGGCACCACCCTGCTGCACCTGATCGAGGACGAGGTCCAAGCGCAGCTCCGCAAACGCGGCTACGAGGAGATCGCCACCCCCCAGATGCTCGACGAGGAACTCTGGCACCGCTCCGGCCACTGGGACAACTACAAGGAGAACATGTACTTCACCGAGGCCGACGACCGCCACTTCGCGCTGCGGCCGATGAACTGCCCCGGCGCCTGTCTCGTCTACAGCTTCGCGCGGCGTTCCTACCGCGAGCTGCCGTTGCGGCTGGCCGAGTTCGGCCGCGTCTCCCGCAACGAGCGCGAGGGCGTCCTGCACGGGCTGCTGCGGGTGCGCGCCTTCACCCAGGACGACGCCCACGTCTACTGCACCGAGGAGCAGATCGCCGACGAGGTGGCCGACATCTGCGAGGCGATCGACGAGCTGTACGCGCGCTTCGGCTTCGAGGACGTGCGGGTCGAGCTCTCGACCCGCCCGGAGAAGTCGATGGGAACCGAGGAGCAGTGGCATAAGGCCGAGGCGGCGCTGACCGAGGCACTTAAGCGCCAGGGCCGCGAGTACGAGCTGAACCCCGGCGACGGCGCCTTCTACGGGCCGAAGATCGACTTCCACATCACCGACGCGCTGGGTCGCTCCTGGCAGTGCGGCACCTGTCAGCTCGACTTCCAGATGCCGGAGCGCTTCGGCCTCGCCTACATCGGCGCCGACGACGCGCCGCATCGCCCGGTGATGATCCACCGCGCCCTGCTCGGCTCGATGGAGCGCTTCGCCGGGATCCTGATCGAGCACTACGCCGGCCGCTTCCCGGTCTGGCTGGCGCCAGTACAGGCGGTCGTGCTGCCGGTCTCCGACCGCCACAACGAGTACGCCCGACAAGTCGCCGAGGAACTGCGCGAGGCCGGCGTGCGGGTCGGCCTCGACGAGCGCTCGGAGTCGGTCGGGAAGAAGATCCGCGACGCCGAGTTGGGCCGCTACCCCTTTATGCTGGTGGTGGGCGATCGCGAGGAGGCGGGCTGCGCGCTCGCCGTCCGCTCCCACTCCGAGGGCGAGCTAGGCGCGATGCCTGTAGCCAGGTTCGCCGATCTCGTCCGTGATCGGAGCACGGTCGGCTGAGATCGTAAATCGGTTGCCAACCGCCTTCATGCCTCTATACTGCGCCGACTTGATCGCAGGCACGCAAAACACCCCGCCGCGCCGCTGAGCGTCGTCGTGCCCGCGCCCCTACCTCTCCTCTCGTCCCCTTGAAGCTCCACCACTCCTCTCGATAGTGCCGATTCCGCGTAGGTTCGATCGGCGCCCCCCAGAGCGCGACACGACAAGGGTCAACGAGCGAATCCGGGTCTCTCAGGTGCGCCTGATCGGGGCCGACGGGGAGCAGCTTGGCATCGTCGACACCGCCGAGGCGTTGAAGCGCGCCCAGGAGGCCGACCTCGACCTGGTCGAGGTGGCGCCCAACTCGAAGCCACCGGTCACCCGTCTGCTCGACTACTCGAAGTACAAATACGAGCAGGAGCAGAAGCAGAAGGCCGCCCGCAAGCACCAGCAGCAGGTCAACATCCGCGAGATCAAGCTGCGTCCGAAGATCGCCGCTCACGATTATGAGACCAAGAAGGGCCACGTCGAGCGCTTCCTTCGCCACCAGGACAAGGTGAAGATCACGATCATGTTCCGCGGCCGCGAGCAGGCGCATCCGGAGCGCGGGCGGGCGCTGCTGCAGAAGCTGTTCGAGGACCTCGACGGGCTTGCGGTGATCGAGTCCGAGCCGCTCCAGGAGGGTCGCAACATGAGCATGCTGCTGGCGCCCGGCAAGGAGGCCCTGAAGGCCGCCGACGGAGCGCTCGCCGAGGACGCCCCCGCGGCCGCCGACGCCGCGACCGAGAGTTAGCCCGCGGCGATAACGGCCGCGATCCGCTCGGCGGCGTGGCCGTCCCAGAGCGGGGGGGGCTCGGGCGGGCCGGAGGGCAGTTCGGCGAGGGCCGCCGGAATCGTCGCGATCGCGGCTGGGTCGAGGCCGAGCAGCGTGTTGGTCCCGGCCCGGACGGTGACGGGGCGCTCGGTGTTGTCGCGCAGGGTAAAGCAGGGGATGCCGAGGTAGGTCGTCTCCTCCTGGATGCCGCCGGAGTCGGTTAGCACCGCGCCTGCGTCCGCGAGCAGCGAGAGGAACTCGAGGTAGCCGAGCGGCTCGGACAGCAGCAGTCCGGGGTGCTCGGTGCGAGCCTCCTCCATTCCCTTGCGCGTCCGGGGGTGAACCGGGAAGACGACGGGCATCTCGCGGGCGAGGGCGGTGAGCTGCCGCATCGTCTCCGGCAGCAGCGGACCGTCGACGAGGGCGGGGCGGTGAAGGGTGACGAGCGCAAACCGGCCGGGCTCAAGCCCGAGTCGCGCAGCGGCCTTTGCCGCGCGGAAGCGATCCTCCAGCGCGACCAGGGTATCGATCATCGTGTTGCCTACGAAGTGCATGCGCTCGTCGGGGATCCCCTCGGCGCGCAGGTTCTCGACCGCCTCCTCGGAGTGCAGGAAGAGGTACTCGGAGAACCGGTCGGCGACGATCCGGTTGACCTCCTCCGGCATCGTCAGGTCGAAACTGCGCAGTCCGGACTCGATGTGGGCGACGGGGATGGCCATCTTCACCGCGGTCAGCGCCGCCGCCAGAGTCGAGTTGACGTCGCCGGGGACGATCACCAGGTCGGGCTGCTCCTCTGCCAGAACCGGCTCCAGCCGCGCCATCGTCCGCGCCGTCTGCTGCGCGTGCGTGCCGGAGCCGACCTCGAGCATGTGGTCGGGGGGCGGCACGCCCAGCTCCTTGAGGAAGACCTCGGACATCAGCCGGTCGTAGTGCTGGCCGGTGTGGATGACAGTGTGCGCCGCGCCGGGGAGCCGCGCGCGCAACGCCGCGATCACCGGCGCCGTCTTGACGAAGTTCGGCCGGGTCCCGACCACGTAGACGATCCGCATGCGGGGGCAGCGTACCTGCGCCGCCCGGCGACCCAGGACGGAGCCGGCCGTCCGTCTGCTTCAATACGCGTCCCGATGCCCAAGATGAAGACTCACTCCGGCGCCAAGAAGCGGTTTCGCAAGACCGCGACCGGCAAGCTGCGCGGGCGGCGGGCCTATTCGAGCCACATCCTCGAGAAAAAGTCGCCAAAGCGGAAGCGGCGGATGGCGCGGCCGGTGGAGATCGCCCCGGCCGACGTGAGGACCGTCCGGGCCCTGCTCGGGGGTGGCAAGTGAGCCGGGTCAAGCGCTCCGTTCACGCGCGCAAGAAGCGCCGCAAGGTGTTGAAGGAAGCGAAGGGCTACTTCGGCCGCAAGCACTCCTCCTACCGCTTCGCCAAAGAGCAGGTGCAGCGGTCGGGGATGTACGCATACCGTGACCGGCGCAACCGCAAGCGCGATTTCCGCCGGCTCTGGATCACCCGCATCAACGCGGCGGCGCGGCTCGAGGGCATGAGCTACTCGGAGCTGA
This sequence comes from uncultured Solirubrobacterales bacterium, assembly GCA_963842375.1. Lineage (GTDB taxonomy): Bacteria > Actinomycetota > Thermoleophilia > Solirubrobacterales > 70-9 > CAVUPF01. Next base: position 294,919 of record CAWJGB010000012.1, on the reverse strand, counting down.
TCCACGGCCTCGGCAAGGCCAAGGTCGAGGTCAACCGCAAGATGCTCGCCGACATCGCCGTCAACGACCGCGACGCGTTTCGCCGATTCGTAGAGCTAGCCCGGGAGGGTGCGGCCGCCTAGCCGCAGCCACAGACTCCACTTTCCCGGGCGGGCCGTCTTCACGGCCCGTTTTTTCGTTCCAGGAGAACACGCAACCGAACAGAAACGACAACGGATGATCGTCAGCCCCCACAACGAAAAGCTGAAGCTGGTCCGCAGGCTGCGCGAGCGCAGGCACCGGGATCGCGAGGGCGCGTTCATCACCGAGGGCGAGGACCTGATCGAGGCCGGGTTGGCGGCCGGAGTCGAGCCCCGCCTCCTGCTAACCGCCGCGGGCAGCGGCTTGGGCGGCGAGGAGGTGGAGCCGGAGCTACTGGCCGAGGTTGCCTCGCTGGGGTCGGGAACCCGAGCGATCGCCGTTTGGCCGCAGCGCTGGGCGAAGCAGGTCGAGCCGCCCTGCCTCTATCTGCACGGCGTCGCCGACCCCGGCAACGTCGGCGCGATCGTTCGGACCGCGCACGCTCTGATCGGCGGCACCGTCGTCCTCGGGCCGGACTGCGCCGATCCGCACTCCTCAAAGGCGGTGCGGGCAAGCATGGGGTCGATCTTCGGCCAGCCGCTCCTCCGGGCGGGGGTGGAGGACACCCCAGTGCCCCGGGCGGCCTTGGTCGCCCATGGCGGCGGCCCGATGGCGCTCGAGTCGGCGGTGACACTCTGCCTGGGAGCAGAGCGCGATGGCCTACCGCCCGAGGTCCTCGCGCAGTGCGACGCCATGCTGACGATCCCCCTTCGCCCGGGAGGAGCCGAGTCGCTCAACGTCGCGGCCGCCGCGGCGATCGTCTGCGAGCGGCTATCGTCGCGCGCCATGCCGGAGGCTGAGCCCGATGCTTGAGCGGATCGAAGAGATCAGGGACGAGGCCGGCGCGGCGATCGAGGCGGCAGCCGGCACCGCCGAGCTGGAGGAGCTGCGGGTCCGCTACCTCGGTCGCAAAGCGGAGCTGACGAGGATCCTGCGCGGCATCGCCGAGCTGCCCGCCGAGGAGCGGGGCGAGGTCGGCGCCGCCGCGAACAAGGCGCGCCAGACGCTGGAGGAGCGGCTCGCGTCGCGCGCCGAGCAACTCGACGCTGCCGAGCTGGAGGCCCGGCTCATCTCCGACCGGGTCGACGTCACCCTGCCCGGTGCCCCACCTCTCCCGGTCGGCCACATCCACCTGATAACCCGCACCACCCGCCAGATCGAAGACGTGATGGTCGGTCTCGGCTACCGGGTGATGGAGGGCCCGGAGATCGAGCACGACTACTACAACTTCACCGCGCTCAACCACCCGCCGGGCCACCCGGCGCGGATGCTTCAGGACACCTTCTACGTGCAGTCACACCCGGAGGTCGCTGCGCACCCACACCTCACCCGTTCAGATCCGGGCCATGGAGACCCAGCCACCGCCGATCTTCATCATCATGCCCGGCAAGGTCTACCGGCGCGACTCCGACGCCACCCACAGCCCGATGTTCCACCAGATCGAGGGACTGGCGATCGGCGAGGGGATCACCCTCGCCGACCTCAAGGGCACCCTGCGGGAGATGCTGCGGGCGGTCTTCGGCGAGGGCCGCGAGGTTCGTATGCGGCCGCACTACTTTCCCTTCACCGAGCCCAGCGTCGAGGTCGATGTCTCCTGCTTTAAGTGCGATGGGACCGGAGCGCTCCTCGACGGCTCCCGCTGCAGCCTCTGCAAGGGGGCTGGCTGGATCGAGGTCCTGGGCGCCGGCATGGTCGACCCCAACGTGCTCGGCTTCGTCGAGCGCCACGGCTATGACCCCGAGCGGGTGCAGGGCTTCGCCTTCGGTCTTGGGGTCGAGCGGATCGCGATGCTGAGCCACGGCGTGCCGGACCTGCGGCGCTTCTTCGAGAACGACGTCCGGGTTCTGGAGCAGTTCCGATGAGAGTCCCATACTCATGGCTGTGCGAGCACTGCGATCCCGGCATGCCCGCCGAGGAGCTGGCCGAGCGGCTGGCGATGACCGGAACCGAGGTCGAACGGGTTCTCGACCGTCGGGCCGCCCTCGCCGGAGGGCTTCGTGGTCGGCAGGGTGCTGGCGGCCGAGCCGCACCCGGATGCCGACCGGCTCAGGGTCTGCACGGTCGACACCGGCGACCGCGAGAGGACGATCGTCTGCGGCGCCCCCAACGTGGCCGCGGGCCAGACGGTGCCGGTCGCCCTGCCGGGGGCGATGATGCCGGGCGGCCAGAAGCTGGGCAAGGAGAAGCTGCGGGGCGTCGAGTCCAGCGGGATGATCCTCTCGGCGGCCGAGCTGGAGATCGCGGAGGACGCGGACGGCATCCTCGTGCTCGAGGACGGCATCGCGCCGGGAACCGCGCTGGCCGAGGTCCTGCGGCTGGCCGAGCCGGTCCTGGAGCTGGAGGTCACACCCAACCGGGTCGACTGCTTCGGCGTCTACGGCGTCGCGCGGGAGGTCCACGCGATCACGGTCGCGCCGCTCGGACCCGAGCCATGGGCCGATGACGCGCCGGCCGAAGGGGAGGGCGAGGTCTCAGACTACGCCTCGCTGACGGTAGAGGTCCCCGATCTCTGTCCACGCTTCACCGCCCGGGTCTTCACCGAGGTGGAGGTCGGCCCGTCGCCCGCCTGGCTGCAAGCGCGCCTGACCGCGGCCGGGCAGCGCCCGATCAACAACGTCGTCGACATCACCAACTACGTGATGCTGCTCACCGCGCAGCCGCTGCACGCCTTCGACCTCGACCGGGTGCCGGACGGGGCGCTGACGATCCGCACGGCGCGCGAGGGCGAGACGATGAGGACCCTCGACGGCGCCGAGCGGGCCCTCGACCCTGAGACTGTCCTGGTCTGCGACCGCGATGGACCCTCAGGCATCGCCGGGATCATGGGCGGTCAGGTCTCGGAGGTCTCGGGCTCGACCGTCCGGGTGCTGCTCGAGGTCGCGACCTGGAACGGCCCCAACATCCTGCGCACCTCGCGGATGCTGGGGCTGCGCTCGGAGGCCTCGTCGCGGTTCGAGAAGCAGCTCCATCCCGAGCTATGCATGCGCGCCCAGCGCATCGCCTCGCGGCTGATGGTCGAGCTGTGCGGTGCCAAGCTCGTGCCCGGCACGCTCGATGCCGCCGCCGAGGTCCCGCCGCTGCACCGGATCCGGCTGCGCGGCGCTCGGGTCGAGGTCCTGCTCGGCATGCCGATCGCCCAGGCCGACCAGGTGGCCTACCTGCAGCGACTCGGCTTCGGCGGCGACCGTCGACGCTGGGGACATCGAGGTGGAGGTCCCGCCTGACCGTCACTACGACGTCACCCGCGAGGTCGACCTGATCGAGGAGGTCGCGCGGGTCCACGGCCTCGACGAGCACCTGCCGACGACCCTCCCTGCGGTTGCCGACAGGGTCGGCGGGCTGAGCCGCGGGCAGTGGCTACGCCGCCGCGCGGAGGACACGATGCGCGACCTCGGTTTCGATGAGATCGTCGGCTGGAGCTTCACCGACCCCGGAGAGGTGGAACGGCTGCGCATCCCCGCCGGGGACCCGCGGGCCGACGCCGTCCTGCTCTGCCAACCCGCTCTCCGAGGACCAGTCCGCGATGCGAACGACGCTCCTCGGCTCCCTGCTAGACGCAGCGAGGCGCAACCTGGCCCACGGCTCGACCCGCCTCGCCCTGTTTGAGTCCGGCCGGGTCTACCTGCGCTCCGACGCGGTCGGAGAGGGCCCGCTGGGAGGTCATTTCCCCGGCGAGCGGCCAGCGCCGTTCGCCGAGCCCCATCGCCTCGGCTGCCTTGCAGTCGGGTCGCTGACGGCGCGAACCTGGCGGGGTGGGGGAGAGCCGGCCGACTTCTTCTCGCTCAAGGGCGTGCTTGAGGCGCTTGCCGGTCAGCTCGGCGCCGAGTTGACCTTTGAGGCCGGCGCCGAGCCCTTCCTGCATCCCGGCCGGGCGGCCCGGGTCATCGCCGCGGGCGGCGATGCCGGCTGGATCGGCGAGGTCCACCCGCTCGTCTGCCGGCAGTGGGACCTCGAGGGGGCGGTCGGCTTTGAGGTCGGGCTCGGGGACTTGGTCAAGGCCGCCACCGCGGGAGCGGAGGCCTACGAGGACGTCACCACCTTCCCCGCGATCCACCAGGATCTTGCGGTCGTGGTGGCGAGCGAGGCCTCCGTCGCCACGGTGCGGGCCGCGATCCTTGCCGCGGGCGGCGAGCTGCTGCGCTCCGCCGAGGTCTTCGACCTATACGAGGGTGCGCAGCTTGGCGCGGGGCGCAAGAGCCTGGCTTTGCGGCTGGAGTTCCGGGCCGATGACCGCACGCTCACCGACGAGGAGGTTGCGCCCCTGCGCGCCTCGATCGAGGCGGAGCTGGGGAAGATCGGAGGGTCGCTCCGTGGCTGATCCCAACGCACAACCCCTCGACGGCAAGCCCGCCGCCCGGGTCCTCGTCGCCGGCGCCTCCGGCTTCACCGGCGCCCTTGCCGCCCAGATCGTCTGGCGCCATCCGCGGCTGGAGCTGGTCGCGGTCACCTCGCGCAGCGACGCGGGCACCCGGCTCGACCGCCTCTACCCGCGCTACCGGGTGCCGCTGGAGCTGACCGAGCTGAACCTCGACGCTTGCGACGGCATCGACGCAGCGATCGTCGCCTACCCTCACGGCGCCTCGGCGCCGACCGTCGCCGCGCTGCACGGCCTCGGGGCGCTGGTCGTCGACCTCTCCGCCGACTTCCGGCTCCGTGACATCGCCACCTATGAGCGCTGGTACGGCGAGCACGGGGCTCCGGAGCTGCTGGACGGTGCCGTCTACGGGCTGACCGAGCTGTACCGCGACGAGCTGCGCGAGGCGGAGCTGGTGGCTACGCCCGGCTGCTATCCAACCGCGAGCGTCCTCGCCCTGGCACCGCTGGCCGAGCGGGGCATGCTTGCCGATGTCGTGATCGACGCCAAGCAGGGCGTCTCGGGCGCCGGACGCGGCGGCGGCGAGGCGATGCACTACGTCTCGATGGACGAGAACGCCTTCGCCTATAAGACCGAGGGACACCGCCACCGGCCAGAGATCGAACAGGAGCTGTCGGCGCTGGGCAGCCCCGCGCCGGTCACCTTCGTCCCGCACCTGCTACCGCTCGACCAGGGTGAGCTGACCAGCTGCTATGCGCAGACGACCGAGCCGATCTCCAAGGATGAGGTCCAGTCGCTTTACCGCGAGCGCTACGCGGGAGAGCCCTTCGTCCATGTCGTCGACGGCCCGCCCGGGCTGCGCGACGTCCGCGACATCGAACGAGTGCCGGGTCTACGTGACGGTCGAGGAGCGCGGCCGGGTGCTGGCCTTCTCGGCGATCGACAACCTCTGGAAGGGGGCCTCCGGTCAGGCAGTCCAGAACCTCAACCTGATGCTTGGCCTCGACGAGGCGGAGGGGCTGCTATGAGCGAAGGCTTCTTCAGGTCGCGCTGGGTTGAGGCTCCGACCGGGGTCGAGGAGTTCGACCCCGGCCAACTGGCGCCCGGGTTCCGGGCCGCCGGCGCGCATTGCGGGCTAAAGAAGGGCGGCCTCACCGACGTCGGCCTGATCGTCTGCGATGCGGAGAGCGTCTCCTCGGCGCTGCTCCTCACCCGTAACGCATCGGCCGCGGCTCCGATCCGGGTCTGCCGGGAGCGGTGCGACCGCGCCGCCATCCGCGCCGCCATCGTCAACTCCGGCAACGCCAACGCGGAGACCGGCGAGAAGGGGTTCGCCGATGCCGTGGCGATGTGCGAGGAGGCGGCGGCGGCAGCTTGGCCTGGCGGCGGAGGCGGTCGCGGTCGCCGAGACCGGGACGATCGGCGTGCCGCTTCCGATCGACTCGGTGCTCGCCGCGATCGGGGACGCTGCGGGCGCGCTCTCCGCACAGGGCGGAGAGGCCTTCTCCGATGCGATCCTCACCACCGACCGCTGGCCGAAGCGCTGCACCCTGCGGACTCGGCGGCGTCACCCTCTCCGCGCAGGCCAAGGGCGGCGGGATGATCGAGCCAGGCTTCGCCACGATGCTCTGCTTCGTCCAGACCGACGCCATCGTCGATGACCCGGACGCTGCTCTGCGCGCCGCGGTCGCCGCTTCCTTCGAGCGGATCACGGTCGACGGGCAGATGAGCACCAACGACACCGTCCTTGCTCCAGGCGACCGGCGGCGCCGGCGTGCCGCTCCCGGACGGGCTGCTCGACGCTGTGCTGCTCCAGCTCGCGATCGAGATCGTCGCCGACGGCGAGGGGGCGACCCGGGTCGGACGGATCGAGGTCCGCGAGGCGGCCTCGGCGGCCGAGGCGGAGCGGGTCGCGCGGGCGATCGCCAACTCCCCCCTGGTCAAGACGGCGCTGTTCGGCCGCGACCCCAACTGGGGCCGGGTCGCCCAGGCGGCGGGGATGGCGCTCGCCGGCGAGGACCTCGAGGAGATCGGCGCCGACTCGATCGACGCCGCCGAGCTGGGCGAGGACGCGCCGGAGGCGGAGATCGCAATCCGGCTCGGTCGCGGCGAAGCCAGCGCCCACGTCTTCTTCTCAGACCTGGGCTACGAGTACGTTCGGATCAATGCGGAGTACACGACCTGAAGGAGGCGACCCGTGAGCACCAATCGTCGACACCCTGCTGGAGGCGCTGCCCTACATCCGCGAGTTCCACGGCCGCACCGTCGTGATCAAGTACGGCGGCGCCGCGATGCGCGAGGAGGGCCTGCGCGAGGCCTTCGCCACCGACGTCGTCCTTCTCAAGTACGTCGGCCTCAACCCGCTGGTGGTCCACGGCGGCGGCCCCGAGATCACCCGGCACATGGAGCGGCTGGGCATGGAGGTGCGTTTCCACGAGGGACTGCGGGTCTCCGACGCCGAGACGGTCGAGGTGGCGAAGATGGTCATGCTCGGCAAGCTCAACTCCGACATCGTGCAGCGGCTCAACCGCCACGGGCAGCCCGCGGTCGGTCTCTCCGGCGAGGATGGCTCGCTGTTCGAGGTGACGCCGGCGCCGAACGCCGAGCAGGTCGGCTTCGTCGGTTCGATCGAGCGGGTCGACGTCGACGTCCTCAACCACATCGCCGCCGACTACATCCCGGTGATCGCCTCCTCCGCCTCCGACCGCGACGGCCAGTCCTACAACGTCAACGCCGACGAGGCCGCCGGCAAGGTGGCCGCCGCGCTCGGCGCCTACAAGGCCGTCTTCCTCACCGACGTCGAGGGCTGGCTGGCCGACGCCGCCGCGGAGGACTCGCTGATCTCCCGCGCCACGGTGGAGGAGGTCGAGCAGAGGCTGCCCGAGATCGACGGCGGCATGCGGCCGAAGCTCCAGGCCTGCGTCGACGCGATCCAGGGTGGCGCCCAGTCCGCCCACATCATCGACGGACGCACGCCGCACAGCCTCCTGCTCGAGCTGTTCACCGACGCCGGCATCGGCACGATGGTGACGCCTTGAGCGTGAAGTTCGCCGGCATGCGTCCCTGGTCCTTTGCGCAGCGAGCGAAGCGCGAGATGATGTGATGGGTTTCGCCGAGGTCCAGGCGCTGGAGGACCGCTACCTGATGCGGACCTACCGGCGGGCGCCGGTCGAGTTCGTCCGCGGCGAGGGGGCTCTGCTCTGGGACTCCGAGGGCAGGGAGTACCTGGACTTCATGACCGGGATCTCGGTCTGCTCGGTGGGCCACTGCCACCCGGCCGTGGTCGAGGCGGTGCGCGAGCAGGCAGGGCGGCTGATGCACGTCTCGAACCTCTTCTACACCGAGCCGATGGCGCGCCTGGCCGAGCGGCTCTCCGAGTCGAGCCTTGGCGGTCGCGTCTTCTTCGCCAACTCCGGCACCGAGGCGAACGAGTGCGCGATCAAGGTCGCCCGCAAGCACGCCCATCGTCGCGGCATCGCCGAGCCGGAGATCGTCAGCTTCGAGGGCGACTTCCACGGGCGCACCTACGGGGCGCTGGCGGCGACCCCGGGCTTGGCCCGCGACGAGGCGTTCGGCCCGATGCTGCCCGGCTTTCGCTCGGTGCCGCTGAACGATGCCGCGCGCCCTGCGCGAGGCGGTGGGAGAGCGGACCGCGGCGGTGATGATCGAGCCGATCCAGGGCGAGGCGGGCGTCTATCGCGAGTCAGCGACGAGGCGCTGCTCGCCGCCCGCGAGGCCTGCGAGGAGACGGGAGCGCTGCTGATCCTCGACGAGATCCAGACCGGGCTGGGGAGGACCGGCTCGCTGTGGGCCTACCAGCAGTCCCCGGTCCGCCCCGATCTGCTGACCACTGCGAAGGCGCTCGGCGGCGGCCTGCCGATCGGCGCCTGCGTGACCGGGCCCGCGGCGGGTGAGGTGCTGGAGCCCGGCGATCACGGCTCGACCTTCGCCGGCGGCGCGGTGGTCGCGGCGGCGGCGCTCGCGGTCCTCGACGTCGTCGACGATCCGGCCCTGCTGCGCCGGGTGCGGGAGCTCGGCACGGCCCTGAGCGACGGCCTGCTCGACCTCGACGGGGTGCGCGAGGTGCGGGGTCGGGGCCTGATGGTGGGCGTCGGTCTCGAGGACGGGATGGACGCCCACGCGGTCGGCGCCGACCTCCTGCAGCGGGGCCTCGTCGTCAACGTGCCGGCCGTCGACAGCCTGCGGCTGCTGCCGCCGCTGACACTGGAGCCGTCCCAGGTGTCCGCCGCGGTTGCCCTGATCGGCGAATCGCTCTTAAGCTGTTCGGTGTCGTGAGCCCCAAAGAGCATCCATCCTCTCCCCGGCCGCTCGCCACCAGCACGGCCGAGCGGATCGCGGTGATCGTCGAGGCGGCGGAGAGGGCCGCCGCGAGCGTCATCGACGACGCCGAGGAGCAGGCGCGCCGCTACCTCGACGAGGCGCGCGCGGAGGCCGACAGGATCGTCGCCGAGCGCCTTCGCGCCGTCGCCGATGAGCTCGATCCGCCAACCGCTGCCGCCGACCGCCTGGCGACGCACCTGAGGCCGGTCGAGTCCCCATCGTCCGGAGAGGAGGCCGGCTCGGCCGCGACCCAGCGCTCACGCAACGGCTCCGCCGGCGCCCGGCTGCTGGCCACCCAGATGGCGGTCTCCGGCAGCAGCCGGGAGGAGATCGAGGCGCGACTGCGAAGTGGGTTCGAGATCGAGGACGCCAGTGGGATCCTCGACGCGATACTCGGACCGGAGGAGTAGGTGCACGAGGACCCGACACGAATGATGGGGCCCGAAGGACGAGGGCCGGACGGGCGCTCCTACGGGAACATCCACCTGCTGATCGCCGGCCTGATCGCGGTGATCATCGGCCTGGTCGTCGCGATCGTCGTCATCGCCAACAACAACAACAGCAAGCTCCTCTTCGACGGCCTCGACGGCGTCCTCGCTCACCCCCCCGACGACGCCCAGAACCGGCTCGACGACGACCGGCACGACCACCGGCTCGACGACGAACACGACTTCGCCGACCACGACCGGCAGCACCTCCACCACGACGACGAGCCCGACGACGCCGACGACCACCAAGGGGCAACGGGAGCGGCGGCGTCTCGCCGCCCTAGGCGCCGCCGAGCGCTCGGCTTCCCTGCCGCGGCCTCGCTGCTCGTGCCAGACTTCGCGCCCCGTGAGCGCCGAGCCAAACCCACAGGCAGTTCGCACCGCCGGCTATGAGGCCGACCCCGCCGAGGTCGATCGGGTGCTGCTGCTCTACTCCGGCGGCCTCGACACCAGCGTCATGCTGAAGTGGATCCAGGATTCCTATGAGGCCGAAGTCGTCTGCCTCACGGTCAACCTCGGCCAGCCGGGGGAGGACTACGAGGTGATCGAGGACAAGGCGATGCGACTCGGCGCGATCGAGTGCCACGTCGTCGACGCCCGCGAGCGGTTCGCGGAGGAGTTCCTCGTTCCCGCGATCAAGGCGAACGCGCTCTACGGCGGCGGCTACCCGCTCTTCACCGCGCTGGGCAGGCCGTTGATCGCACAGCTCGCCGTCGAGTACGCACGCCGCAGCGGCTGCGACACGATCGCCCACGGCTGCACCGGCAAGGGCAACGACCAGGTCCGGATCGAGGCGACGGTAGCCACCCTGGCGCCCGAGCTGAGGACGATCGCCCCGGTGCGCTCCTGGCAGATGGGGCGGGAGGAGGAGATCGCCTACGCCCGCGAGCACGGGATCCCGATCAAGGGTGGCACCGAGATCGGCTCCCTACTCGATCGACGACAACCTCTGGGGACGCTCCTCTGAGGGTCGCTGGATCGAGGAGCTCGACCACGCACCCGAGGACGACGTATTCGGGCTCGTCACCCGCCCCGAGGAGGCGCCCGATGAGCCCGAGGTTGTCACGGTCGGCTTTGAGGCCGGTGTCCCGGTGAGCCTGAACGGCGAGCGGCTCGGGCTGGTCGAGCTGCTCGAACGCGTGGCCGAGATCGGCTGCCGCCACGGGGTCGGCATCGTCGACCACATCGAGGACCGGATCGTCGGCCTCAAGGTGCGCGACATCTACGAGGCGCCGGCGGCGACGATCATCCTCACGGCCCACCGGGAGCTGGAGAAGCTGGTCAGCACGATCCACCAGAACCAGTTCAAGCCGGCGCTCGACCAGAAGTGGGGCTACCTCGTCTACGCGGGGCTCTGGTGGGAGCCGCTGCGCTCCGACCTCGACGCCTACATGGACGCGGCCAACGCCCAGGTGACGGGAGAGATCGGGCTGAAGCTCTTCAAGGGGAGCGTGCGGGTCATCACCCGCTGCCTCGCCCAACGCGGTCTACGACGCGAGCCTCGCCTCCTTTGCCGATTCGGGCGGGCTCTTCTCGCAGGCTGCCGCACCCGGCTTCATCGAGCTGTGGTCGTTGCAGTCGCGGATGGCTCATAGGATCAGGCAGGGCGGGGAGCAGGAGACGGGCTGATGTTCGACGCGCTCGGGAAGGCCGCGATCCGCTTCGCCTGGGCATACATCCGGCACCGCTATCGCCGCCAGATCCGCATCGGCGCCGGCATCGCGGCGGTCGCGATCGGGGTCGGTGTCTACCTGGCCAGCCGCAACGTGCCCGAGGGCTGAGCCGGGTTCCGCAAGTTTCCTTGCGGATTATGGACAACTTGTGAGCATTCGCTAACAGAGTTCGCTAGTCTCGCGCGCTTCATGCCGCGGAGTACTGCGACAGAGGCAGGGTCCTTGCGACGCTTCGGCGCGCTCGTGTGCGTAGCCGCCGCCTGCGCGTTGCTGTCCGCCGCGCCCGCCGGCGCCGCCAGCGTCGGCGCGCTCCAGGCCAAAGTCGAAGCGGCCCGCAGCCAGGCCGGCGCGCTAGCCGCCGACCTCCAGGCCAAGCAGAGCCAGCTCGCCGCCGCCCAACAGCAGGCCGCCGCCGCGAGCGCCCGCGAGCAGCAGCTCAGCGGCATGTTGGCGAGCGGGCAGCGCCGGTCGGCGGAGCTGGCCGGGAAGGGTGAGGCTCTCCCAGCGGCGGCTCGCGGTCGAGGAGGGCCGCCTGCACCGCGCCCGCCACGATCTCGCGCAGCACCTGGTCGCGATCTATGAGAGCGGCTCCCCCAGCACCGCCGGCGTGGTGCTCGGCGCCGCCGACTTCGACGAACTCGTGACCCAGACCGAATACCTGCGGGAGATCGAGAGCTCCGACAGCGCCCTCGCCGAACGGGTCGAGCAGGTGCGCAACACGGTGCGCCACGAGCTGGCGCTGGTCTCGGCGCTGAAGGCGCGCGTCGATGCCTACGACGCGCGCCTCGCCGCCGCTCGCTCGCAGATCTCCGCCGTGCGCCAGAGCGCCGAGGCCTCGGCCTCCCGCCTGCAGTCGATCGCAGCCGCCCGCGCGGCGTCCCTGGCGAGCCTGAAATCGAGCATCGGCAACTGGGTCGGCGAGATCGAGGCGGCGAAGGCGGCGGCGGCCGAACAGACCAGCTCGGCGTCCGCCGAATCCACGGTCGGGCGCTGGCTCGGCGGCCCCTACTCGATCCCCGCCTACATCGTGATGTGCGAGTCCGGTGGCAACTACGGCGCCGTCAACCCTTCCAGCGGCGCTGGCGGTGCCTACCAGATCCTGCCCTCGACCTGGCGCCTTTACGGCGGCAAGGGCAGCCCTCAGGACGCGGCCAAATCCGAACAGGACTCGATCGCCGCCAAGATCTGGGCCGCCTCCGGCCCCGGCGCCTGGGTCTGCGGCGGCGGCTGAGCCGCCTTCGTCGCGGGATACGCACGGAGATAGCGCGAAAGGCGCGCCGGAGGGGACAGTGCCATCTGCCGCGCTTGGCATGATCGAGCGCAGACCGTGAGCACCCCCTCCGCCGTCCACCTGCACGCCCACAGCGAGTACTCGCTGCTCGACGGCGCCTGCAAGATCGAGGCGATGGCGGCGCGGGCGGCAGAGCTCGGCCAGCCGGCCCTGGGTCTCACCGACCACGGGGTAATGAACGGGGCGGTGGATCTCTACAAGGCCTGCCACAAGCACGGGATCAAGCCGATCATCGGCCTCGAGGCCTACCTCGTCGACGATCGTCACGCGATCAAGGAGCAGACCCGCTATGAGCGCAACCACCTCACCTTGCTGGCAGAGAGCGACACGGGCTTCGCCAACCTGGTCAAGCTCACCTCGGCCGGCTTCCTCGAGGGCTTCTCGCGCGGCAAGGCCAACGTCGACATGGAGCTCCTGGCGGCACACGCCGAGGGGGTGATCGTCCTCACCGGCTGCCTGCAGTCGCGCTTCTGCCGCCGCTTGGTCGAGGAGCGACACGACGACGCCCGCGCCCACCTCGACGACCTGGTCCAGGCCTTCGGCGCCGAGCAGGTCTATTTCGAGGTGCAGAAGAACCGGATCGCCGAGCAGGACAAGGCCAACGAGGGAATCGTCCGCTTCGCCCGCGAGCTGGGACGCCCCCTGGTCGGCACCGCCGACGTCCACTACCTGCGCCGCGAGGACTTCGACAATCACGCGGCGCTGCTCTGCGTGCAGACCAAGTCGACCCTTGAGGCGCCGAAGCTCAGCTTCGACACCAACGAGTTCTTCCTCAAAAGCAACGAGGAGATGGCCGAGTCCTTCGCCGAGTGGCCCGAGGCGGTGCCGAGCACGCTGGAGATCGCCGAGCGCTGCGAGCTGGAGATCGAGCTGGGCAAGCTGCTGCTGCCGCGCTACCCGACCGCCGACGGCGAGGAGCCGGAGGCGATGCTGCGGCGGATCGCCGCCGAGGGCCTGCGCGCCCGCTACGGCGACCCGCCGCCGGCCGAGGCGGTCGAGCGGCTTGGAGTTCGAGCTGGGGGTGATCGAGGAGATGGGCTTCTCCTCCTATTTCCTGATCGTCTGGGACTTCGTCCGCTTCGCCAAGGAGAACGGGATCGCGGTCGGCCCGGGGCGCGGCTCGGCGGCCGGCTCGATCGTCGCCTACGGCCTCAACATCACCGACATCGACCCGCTCGCCAACGACCTGCTCTTCGAGCGCTTCCTCAACCCCGGCCGCAAATCGATGCCCGACATCGACATCGACTTCTCGGTCCGCGGCCGCGAGCGGATGATCCGCTACGTCGGCGAGAAGTACGGCCGCGAATCGGTCGCACAGATCATCACCTTCGGCAAGATGGCGCCGCGCGCGGCGACCCGCGACGCTGCCCGCGTGCTCGGTTTCGACTACGCCACCGGCGATCGCCTCGCGAAGCAGATCCCGGAGCCGATCATGGGCCGCAGCCCGTCCTTCGAGGACTGCCTGAGGCCCGGGCAGGAGCTGAAGCAGACCTACGACGCCGAGCCCGACGCGAAGCGGATCATCGACGTCGCCCGGGGCCTTGAGGGGATCATCCGCAACAACTCGATCCACGCCGCCGCGGTGGTGATCGCCGACCGGCCGCTGCAGGAGATCGTGCCACTGCAGCTGGCCGAGGATCGCGCCGCCCCCGCCGCCAGCGGCAACGGCTCGGGCAAGCCGGAGCGCCAGTACAAGATCGTGACCCAGTACTCGATGGTCCCGATCGAGGAGATGGGCCTGCTGAAGATGGACTTCCTCGGCCTGCGCAACCTCGACGTGATCGAGGACGCGATCGACATCATCCGCCGCTCGCGTGGGGAGACGATTGACATGGAGGCGATCCCGCTCGACGACGCCAAGACCTACAGATGCTCTCCGACGGCGACTCGACCGGCGTCTTCCAGTTCGAGTCGGAGGGGATGCGCGAGGCCCTGCGCAAGGTCGGACCGACCGAGTTCGCCGACCTGGTCGCGCTCGGCGCCCTGTACCGGCCCGGCGCGCTGGCCTATATCCCCGCCTACGCGAAGGGCAAGCGCGACCCTTCGACCGTCCGCTACCCCGACCCGCGGCTGCGGGCGATCACCGAGGAGACCCACGGCTGCGTCGTCTACCAGGAGCAGCTGATGGAGATCGCCCGCTCGATGGCGGGCTTCTCGGGGTCCGAGGCGGACGACCTGCGCAAGGCGATCGGCAAGAAGAAGCGCGACCTGATGGCGACGATGAAGGACAAGTTCACGGCGGGCCTGAAGGCGTCCGGGACCGCGCCGGACGTCGCCGCCGACCTCTGGAAGCTCAACGAAGCGGCGGCCGACTACTCGTTCAACAAGTCCCACGCCGCCTGCTACGCGCTGATCTCCTATCGCACTGCCTATCTGAAGGCCAACTACCCGGCCGAGTACATGGCGGCGGTGATCTCCTCGGTGATGAACACCAAAGACAAGGTGCCGTTCTTCGTCAATCGCTGCGAGGAGATGGGAATCGAGGTGCTGCCACCCGATGTCAACTCCTCCGACCATGATTTCGTCGTCTCCGAGAAAGCGATCCGCTTCGGCCTCGACGCGGTCAAGAATGTCGGCCACGCCGCGGTGGAGGCGATCCTGCGGGCCCGCGAGGGCGACGAGATCGCCTCGCTCTGGGATTTCTGCGAACGGGTCGACGCCCGTGCGGTGAACAAGCGGGCGATCGAGTGCCTGGTCAAGTGCGGCGCACTGGATTCGACAGGGGCGACCCGCAAGGGCATGCTGGAGGCGCTGCCGGCCGCCCAGTCGGCGGGCCAGAAGGCGCAGGAGGACGCCCAGCTCGGCCAGGGTTCGATCTTCGACTTCGGTGAGGAAGGGGGCGGAGGAGGCGCCGACGTCTCGCGGGCCCACCACCGGCCGCCGATCTCCACCGTCGAGTTCGACCGCACCGAGCTGTTGGCGATGGAGAAGGAGACGCTCGGTACCTACCTCTCCTCGCACCCGCTGGCCGAAGTCCGCGACGCCCTGCGGGCCCGGGTCGACTGCACCCTGGCAGAACTCGGGGCCCGAGCCGACGGCTCCTGGGTGACGGTGGGGGGGATCGTCGTCGACTGCAAGAAGATCCGCACCAAGAGCGGCACCCAGATGATGTTTGCCACCCTCGACGACATCGAGGGCCAGGTGGAGATACTGGTCTTTAAGGCCGACCAGGCGGAGAGCGCGGCGGTGATCGCCCCCGACGCGATCGTCGTGGTGCGCGGTCGGCTCGACCACAAAGACCGCGGCGAGACCAAGCTCGTCGTGCAGGAGGCGGAGCGCTTCGAGGCCGGCAGCGAGGCGCTCGCCCGGGCCAGTCAGACGGCAAGCGCGTCGGCGGAGCCGCTGAAGTTGACGATCGACGCCGCCCGCCTCAACCCCGGCCTCGTCGAGGAGTTAAAGGCCGTCTTCGAGCACCACAAGGGCGAGGCCGCCGTACACCTTGCGATTCGGACCAGCGCGGGGGAGTCGAAGGAGATGAAGCTCGGCAACGGCTATCGGGTCAATCCCTCCAGCGGCCTGCGGGCGGAGCTGGACACGATCCTGGGCTCGGAAGCGATGGCGGCCTGACCCCTCGCCTCCGCGACTTCCTGCGCCTACACTGAACTCAAATGGCCACGCGCCAGCAAGAGGAGCAGGCCGCCCGGGCCGGCGAGTGCCGGCAGTGCCGCTCGTTCTGCGACAAGCTGATCGAGCCTCGCGGCTGCGTCGAGATGCGCTGTCGCTTCCTCTACAGCTACGTCGAGATGTTGAGCGGCGACCAGTACGTGGGCTGCATGCAGGAGGTCTTCGGCGCCGACATCGAGCTGGGCGCCGTACTCCAGCCGGGCGGCTTCGGCGGGGTGAAGATGACCGGCGAGCCGCTACCCCACTGCCAGTTCTCCGTCGAGCGCGCCTACGAGGGGGACGGCCCGGCCTATGGATGCGTCAATCCCCGCTTCTTCGACTGCACCGACGAGGGCCCCGAGGGCCTGCGGGCCTTTGACCTGCGCGACGTCTGACGCGCCTGCCTTAATAACGACATCGTTTCGTGTAGTATTACCGCATGAATGAGCCGACGGCGGTGGCAGATGCGGAGCAGATGGTCGCCGAAGCGATCGGAGGAGGTGGTGCGCCGGAAGAGGGTGGCCCCAAGTTCACCCTGGAGCTAAACCAGGATCAAAAGGACATCCGCGAGTGGGTACACGGCTTCGCCGAGGGTGTGGTCCGCCCCGCAGCTGCGGAGTGGGACGAGCGCGAGGAGACGCCGTGGCCGGTGATTCAGGAGGCCGCCAAGATCGGCCTCTACGGGTTCGAAGCGCTGGGCCAGTTCTGGGCCGACGAGACCGGCCTAATGCTGCCGATCGCCAACGAGGAGCTGTTCTGGGGCGATGGCGGCATCGGTATGGCGATCATGGGGACTTCGCTCGCCGTCGCCGCGATCTTCGGGCAGGGGACGCCGGAGCAGATGGCCGAGTGGATACCGCAGTGCTTCGGCACCCCCGACGACGTCAAGCTCGGCGCCTTTTGCGCCTCGGAGCCCGACGCCGGTTCCGACATCTCGGCGATCCGCACCACCGCCCGCTACGAGGAGGCCAGCGACGAGTGGGTGATCAACGGCCAGAAGGCCTGGGCGACCAACGGAGGCATCGCCAACGTCCACGTCGTGATCGCCTCGGTCGACCGCGAGCTGGGGGCCCGCGGCCACGCCGCTTTCGTTATCCCTCCGGGGACGAATGGCTGCGAGCAGGGCGCCAAGGTAAAGAAGCACGGCCTGCGCGCCTCCCACACCGCCGATGTCCACCTTGACGACTGCCGCATCCCGGGCTCCTGCCTGCTGGGTGGCAAAGAGCGGCTCGACGAGCGTCTCGCCCGGGTCCGCGAGGGCAAGAAGGCCAAATCGCAGGCCGCGATGCAGACCTTTGAGGCGAGCCGGCCGACCGTCGGCGCCCAGGCCCTAGGCATCGCCCGCGCTGCCTATGAGTACGCGCTTGAGTACGCCAAGGAGCGCCACCAGTTCGGCCGGGCGATCGTCGAGAACCAGTCGATCGCCTTTGCGCTCGCCGACATGAAGCTGGAGATCGATGCGGCGAGGCTGCTGGTCTGGCGCGCCGCATGGATTGGGCGCTCAGGCCAGACTTTCGAGAACGCCGAGGGCTCGATGTCGAAGCTGAAGGCCGGCGAGGTGGCGGTCTGGGCGACGGAGCGGGCGATCCAGATCCTCGGCGGCAACGGCTACACCCGCGAGTTCCCGGTCGAGCGAATGCACCGCGACGCAAAGATCTACACAATCTTCGAGGGTACCTCCGAGATCCAGCGCCTGGTCATCTCGCGCGCGATCTCCGGCGTCCACGTCAAATAGAAGCTGACGGGGGAGAGCGAGAGTCGCCGAGCGGCGACTCTCGTCGCCTACTTACCTGCGCCGCGCGAGCCCTTCGCGCCGCAGGCGCTTCGCTGCCTGGACTTCCTTCTTGTCGGGCCCTTTCTTGTTCGGCCCGGGGGTCTCCAGCGTCGCCGGCAGCCCCTCGAAACGGGGCTCGGAGAGGAAAGCGGCGAGGCCTCGCCTGCCCATCTCACCCCGGCCGACGTTGGCATGACGGTCGCGGCAGGAGCCAAACGGGGCGGCGGCGTCGTTGACGTGGAGGCAGCCCAGCCGCTCCAGACCGACCTTCTCGTCGGCCTCATCGAGCACCGCCGCAAGGCGCGCCTCGTCGGTGACGTCGTAGCCCTGCACGAAGAGGTGGCAGGAGTCGAGGCAGAGGCCGAGTCGCTGGCCGCCCCCGGCCAGCTCGATCAGCTCGGAGGTTTGGTCGAAGTCGCGTCCCAGCAAGCCCTTGTGACCGGCGGTCTGCTCGAGCAGCAGCGGGCACCCCTCGCTGTCCTTCAGCGCCGCCGCGATCACCTTCGCCGCCCGCTTCATCGAGGGGCCGAGCGGCTCGCCTTTCTGCGCCCCGGGGTGCAGGACGACCCCCTTTGCCCCGATCTCATCGCCGATCCGCAGCGCGTGCGTCAGCGAGTTCAGCGACTTCTTCCGAAGCTCGGCGTCCTTGGTTGCGCAGTTGATCAGGTAGACGGCGTGGATCACCACCGCCC
Source organism: uncultured Solirubrobacterales bacterium (assembly GCA_963842375.1). Taxonomy (GTDB): domain Bacteria; phylum Actinomycetota; class Thermoleophilia; order Solirubrobacterales; family 70-9; genus CAVUPF01. Next base: position 276,622 of record CAWJGB010000012.1, on the reverse strand, counting down.
TCACCGGCGAGCCGTCCATTGTCTCGCGGAAGGCGGCGAAATCCTCCTCGCCGTATCTGGTCGGCCGCCACATCCGCGGGCTTTGATGGAAGATCTGAATCGATTCGCAGTCGAGTTCGGTGCCCCGCTCGATTGCCCTGTTCAACCCGCCTGCTGTGGAAACATGCGCGCCGATCAACATGGGTGACGAAGACCTCCGATTCAGGTTTGCCCCCTCGCCGACCGGTGCGCTGCACATCGGCGGGGCGAGGACGGCACTCTATAACTGGCTCGCTGCCCGCAGTGGCGGCGGCAAGCTGGTGCTCCGGATCGAGGACACCGACCGCGAACGCTCCACCGCAGAGAACGTCGAGCAGATCCTCGATGCGCTGCGCTGGCTCGAGCTGGACTGGGACGAGGGGCCTGTCTCTCAGGCCTCGCGTGCCGACGCCCATGAGGCCGCGCTGCGGCGCCTGCTCGACTCCGGTGCCGCCTATCGCGACTCTGCTACAGCCAGAGACGTTGAGGCATGGAAGGCAGAGCACGGCGCCGATCGCGGCTATCGTGGCGAGCCGACCGAGGCGCCCACCGCCGCCGTCCGTCTGCGCGTCCCCGACGATGGCGAGACCGTGGTAGACGACCTGATCCGCGGCCCGGTCACCTTTCCCAACCGCAGCTACGATGATTTCGTCATTGCCCGCGGCGACGGCTCGGTCCTCTACAACTTCGCGGTCGCCGTCGATGACGCCGAGATGGGGATCACCGACGTCGTGCGCGGCGACGACCACCTCTCAAACACACCAAAGCAACTGCTGGTCCTGGGTGCGCTCGGCCACGAGCCGCCCCGCTATGCGCACCTGCCGCTGCTGCACGGCCCCGACGGCAAGAAGCTCTCCAAGCGCCATGGCGCCGCCTCAGTGCAGCAGCTACGCGACGCCGGCTACCTGCCGGCGGCGGTTCGCAATTACCTGGCGCTGCTCGGCTGGGGCACCGGTGACGACAGAACCTTGATGTCGACCGAGGAGTTGGTCGAGCGCTTCCGGGTAAAAGACGTGGGGAAGGCATCGGCCATCTTCGACGAGCGCAAGCTGCGCTGGATCAACGGCCGCTTCATGCGGGAAATGCCACTGGACGAGTACACGGCCGCCGTAGCTCGCCACATCGGTCGCGAGGCCGACGAGCGACTCCGCGCGGCCTGCGAGATCGTTCAGGAGAAAGCGCAGACGCTGGAGGAGGTCTGGCCACTGGTTCGCTTCCTCTTCGAGCCGCCTCTAGACGACCCGAAGGCCTGGGACGATGTGATGAAGGAGGGCGCTCGGGGCCTGCTCGAGACGACTCGCGAAGCGCTCGCCGAGCCCGGCCCCTTTGACGCCGAAGCCGTCAAGACGGCGCTGTCGCCGTTGCCGGACCGCCTCGCGATCAAGCCCGGCAGGCTCTACCAGCCGATCCGGGTGGCGATCACCGGCGGCACCGTCTCGCCGGGAATCTTCGAGTCGCTGGCGGCACTGGGTCGCGAGGAGTCCCTGGCCAGGATCGGCGCCGCAATCGGGCGCCTCGCCGGCGGCGCCCAGCGGTAGCGGCAGCTGGTGCGGCCTCCCCATTTTTGGGGGGAATGGTTAAACCGAACGTCCCCCCCTGCCGATGACTTCGCGGATGGCGTCAACGACCGCCCGCAGCAACGGCAAGGCCGGCGCAAACGATGTGCTGGCCAAAGACGCTGGCGCAAAACCCGGCCCCGCCCCCGGCAGCCGCCTCGCGGAGGCTTTCGAGGCGGTCGAGCGCTTTCCGGTGCTGATCGAGTCCCGCGAGCGGGTGATCCGGGCCGCGACGGCCGAGACCGCGCGGGTCGGCGAGCTGGTCGACGCGGTCGAGGGGGACGTCGGCCTGGCGATCGCGGTGCTGCGCTTCGCCAACCGCAACGGGATGGCGCCCGGCGGCGTGGCCGGGGTGCCGGACGCGATCGACGTGCTGAAGCCCTCCGGCGTGCTGGCGATCGCCGGCACGTCCCCGAGCTTCGACTTCTTCGAGTCCAACGGTGGCTGGGAGCTGAAGCCGGAGCGCTTTCGCATCCACGCTCTGGCGACCCAGCGCGCCGCCGAGGAGATCGGCCGTGCGGTCGGTTGGGCCGAGCGCGACGAGCTGGTCGTGGCGGCGCTCGTCCACGACATCGGGCGCCTCGTAATCTCCCGCCTGCATCCTGGCTACAAGACCTTCTTCGACGCGGTTGCCCGAACGCCCGAGCAGCGGGTGCGCGATGAGCGCGAGCAGCTCGGAATCGACCACGCCCTGGTCGGCGGCGTCCTTGCCCGGCGCTGGAACTTCCCGCGCCGGCTCGCTGTGGCGATCGAGCGCCATCACGCCGAGGACGCCGACGGGCTGGCGGCGATGGTAGCGGTGGCGGACATGGTCGCCCACTACTCCCAGGGCGAGGCAATCTCGCCGGAGCGGCTGCGCGCCGCCGCCGAGCGGAGCGGCCTCGGCGTTGATGGACTTCGCGACATGCTCTACGAGCTTCCCTCTCGCCGCCACGATGTCCCTCGGATCAGTGAGCCCTGCCCCCTCTCCGCCCGCGAGCTGGATGTTCTCAGGCACCTCTCCGAGGGGATGGTCTACAAGCAGATCGCCGGCGAGATGCACCTCTCGGTCTCGACAATCCGCACCCACTTGCACAACGTGTACGGGAAGATCGGGGCGGTAGATCGAGCACAGGCGGTGCTCACTGCGCGGGATCGGGGCTGGATTTAGCGCTCGGCCGCTGGCTACTCGATCAGCGACTCTCGTAGGGCTATCGCCACCGCATGCGTTCGGTTGCGGGCGCCGAGGCGGGCCATGATGTTCTTGGTGTGGGTCTTGACCGTCTCTTCGCTGAGGTCGAGCTCGCGGGCGGCGACGGTGGTCGACTCGCCGTTGGCGAGGCGCTGAAGGATCTGGCGCTGGCGGCGAGTCACCTTGCTCCGGCTCCCTCTTGGAGGAACCGCCGAGTCGATGAAGCTCTCTTGGGCAAGGGCCGCTTCTACGGCTCGCCGCAGCTCGCTTGCGTCCGCGGTCCGGGCCACGTAAGCGGTGGCGCCGGCCTGGAGGGCGGTGGTTGCTATATGGCGCTCAGGGCGATCGCCGTGGGCGACGATCCCGAGGCTCGGAGCTGTCTTGTGGAGGGCGCGGATGGTCTCGTTGGCGCTCAGTGTCGGGCCGCCGCCGTTAGCCTGTCGGCGCATGTCGACGATCGCCACATCGAAGCTTCCGATGTCGCGGATCAGCTCCAGTCCCTCCTCGCGGCTCGCCGACTCATGGACCTCGAATCCGTCCTCCAGCACTCCGCGCACCCCGAGCCGGACGAGTGGGTGACCGTCGATCACAAGGCAGTGTGGGCGCTCACTCAGGACTGCTTCCGATCTGCTCGGGTTGGCTTTGGCTCCGCCCCGGGTCCCGGAGCCTCATCGACCGATCCTAACCCAGCCGGGTCCGGATCGTGCGGTAGAAAGGAAGGCGTGATCTCGATCACCTCCAAGTCCCGCTACGCCGTCGTTGCGCTGGCCGAGTTGGCGCGCTCCGGGGAGCGGCCGGTGCCGATCAAGGAGCTGGCCGAGCGCCGCGAAATCCCCGACCAGTTTCTCGAGCAGCTCTTCTCGACCCTGCGCCGCGCCGGCCTGCTGAGCAGCCACCGGGGCATGAAGGGCGGCTACACGCTTGCCCGACCGGCCGAAGAGATCTCCGTGCTTGAGGTCGTCCAGGCCCTCGACGGCAAGATCGGCCAGGAGGCTGACGAGGCGGGCGGCATCTGGGCCGAGGGCGTCACCGCCCTGCGCAAGGTCTTCGGTCAGACGACGATCGCCGAAGTCGCCCGTCGCGAGGCGGCCGAGGCCGGCTCGGGGATGTACTTCATCTAGATCAGGCTGCTTGGGAGTGCGAATTTGGCTTGTTCAAGCGGTTTTTGATCCGGCTAAATCCGGTTATTTCCGGTCTGACTGGCGCACGACTGGCGCACGAGAGGCGCGTGACGATGGAATCTTCGCCGCCAAGAACCGGCGTTCGCCAGCGTCCAGAGCTACCATTGCCACGATGGCAACTGCGGTAAAGAAGCTCGACTTGAAGGTCGGCGAGTTCGTTGAGATCGACGGCCGGCGCTATGAGGTCGTGCCGGCCCGTGAGGGCGACGGGCTGACGCTTGAGTCGCCGATCACGCCGGTTTCGGAGCTGTACGCCAAGCGCGGCATGAAACCCGCCTCGGCGGAGGACTTCGAGCGGGTCGCCGGCGACCTCCCGACCGACGGCGAGGGCTAGCCTCGCTCGGACCGATTCGGTCTGGCGGTTTCACTTTCCGCCAGTGCACATCGTGAGCGGGTGATTTCCTCAGGACGCGGTCTGCCGCCCATTCCGGTCAGGTTCGACCGTGACGAGTGGCTGGAAGAGGTCGAGCGCTTGGACGAGCGCTCGCGCATCCAAGCCGAGCGCGCCCGTCGAGAAATCGAGGGCGGAAAGGCGACTCTCGACTGGCAGAAGTGCGAAGCCAACGGAGAGGACAGAACGAAACTTCCCGGCTGCAAGAAAGCTGTACGTCCCGCTCGGGCGGGAAGGAGCATCCGAGGCACCCTTCGGCCTCGTCTTTCAGCTGGCGCAGGACCCGGATGGCAGCCTCGTCTGGAACTTCATCGCCTTCGGCGAGCGCCATCCCGGCAACCCGAGTACGCGCAGCGTCTACGAGCGCGCCCACAAGCGCCTTCACGAGCGCTACCCGTAATCATCTTCTGCTGAGACCTACCCGCCAGCCCGGTCTCGCCTACCTACGTCGGGGTGGATTCGGCTGGCACCCGCCCTACGCGCTGCGCTGGAACGGGAAGGTCGAGCGCCTCTTTCAGACGCTCAAGCGGGAGTGGGTCCACGCCCACGCCTGGCCCAACTCAACCGCGCGGACCAGGGCTCCGCATCCTTCTTTCGCATTGCAACCGGCGAAGGTCCCGCAGCTCTCTCGGAGACCGGCCGCCGGTCATTTTCACGAACCGTTTTCCGAGTTCGGGCAATAACAGATATGAGCGAAAACAAACCGACTGTGAGGCGATCGCCGCCTCTCTTGCAGAGCCGCGAAGGCTGTGCCGGCCGGACTTGGCCCCGTTCGGTGACGCTTTTCCGTCCTGCGACCAACAAGGGGCATGGAGACTGAATTGGCTCTGCCCAGCCCACCAAGCTCGCTCAGCCATCGCCTGGCCCTCGTCAGCGTGCGCGCGCGCGGCGTCGGTCCCGAGCAGCTGCGCTGGATTGCCACCGACCCCGAGATCTTCGAGGCCTTCTATCGCGAACATGTGGAGGTGATCCAAGGATTCCTCGCCCGTCGCGTCGGTGATCGCGAGCACGCCGCCGATCTCACGGCTGAGGTATTCCTCGCTGCGATCGGCGCATCGCACCGCTACCGATCTGCGCGCGGAGCTCCAAAGACATGGCTCTACGGAATCGCCCGCACCGTCGTCGTCATCTGCCGTCGCCGAATCGCCCGCGAGGTGGCTCGAGACGAGCGACTTCGCGCCAGCGCCCTGCTCGACGAAGACGATGCGCTGCGGATGGACGCGCGGCTAAACGCCGCCGCCCAGTCGCGTCGACTCTACGCGGCGACGGACCGTCTGCCCGATGCCGAGCAGGCGGTCCTCGAGCTGGTCGCCCTCGACGAGCTGAGCGTCGTCGAGGCGGCGGCGGCCGCCCGCGTGCGGCCCCTCATCGCCCGCCTCCGCCTGCTCCGGGCGCGACGCAAGCTGCGCGCCGAGCTCGAGGCGGCGGCAACACCGCAGACCCCCAAACGGGGAAGCACGATCGTGAACCGACACCGGCACCCGACCGCCGGCTTCGAGGACCGACTGCTCGGCGGGCTGCGGGCTCTCGTCGCCGAGCGCGGCGCTGCCGCCGCGGCCAAGACGGAAGCGTCCACCGGTACCTCGGCCCGGCGCCGCGGTCCCCGCCTCACCCTTGCCCTCGTCCCCGCAGGCGCCGCGGTTGCCGCTGCCGCCACGGCGGCGCTGATCGTCCCCGCCAGCGATGGCGACACCCCGGCCGCCTACGCGGTCGAACCGCAGCCAAAAGGCATGGTCAACGTCGAGATCCGCGGCCTCGAAGACGCGAAAGGGCTCGAAGAGGCACTCCGCGACGCCGGCATCCCGGCCTCGGTCACCTACCTGCCGACGGGGATGGCCTGCAAGGAACCGCGCTTCCGGCCGGCGCCACCTCGCGACGACAGGACGGTGGTCCTGATCGGCCACGTCGATACCTCGGGTCCCGGCCGCGAGGGTGTCCCGATTGCGTTTCGGATCAGCCGCGATGCGGTCGGTCCCGGCCAGACGCTTCTCATCACCGCCTCGCCGGAGGCCGAAGGCAGCGCCGTCCGGGCGGAGATCGCCGAACGCAGTGTCGCGCCCTGCAAACCGGTCCTGGCGCCGCCGAACGGGGACAGCCGCAATGGTGGTTGAGTTGTGGCCTGATCTGGCGCCCTCGCTCGCGAAAGAGCGGCGCGCCCATCACCCTCTTTCTGAGCACAGCGTGAACCGTTTTCCGAGTTCGGGCAATAACAGACATAAGCGAGAACCCAACCGACTCCGAGGCGATCGCCGCCTCTCTTGCAGAGCCGCGCGCCTTCGGCGTCATCTTCGAACGCCACTTCGGCGTGATTCACGGCTACCTGCGGCGTCGTTTCGACGACCAGCTGGCGGACGAGCTGACCGCACAGACCTTTCTCATCGCCCTCGACCGGCGTTTCGATTTCGACCGACGACGCGAGAATTCGCGCCCCTGGCTCTTCGGCATCGCCACCAACCTCGCCCGCAGCCACCGCCGCCGCGAGTTGGCCGAGCTGCGGACGATTGCTGCGATGAGGCCTGATCCGGGCATCGGGATCGAGGGGGTCGAGGCTCGGGTCGATGCGCAGCGGCTGCGGAGTCTGCTCGCTCAGTGCCTCGCTGACCTCCCCAGCCGAGGAGTCTGACGTGCTGCGTCTCCTCGTCTGGGCAGAACTCGATCAGCCCGAGATCGCCGATGCGCTCGCGATCCCGCTAGGCACCGTCAAGTCAAGGCTCTCCCGCGCCCGCGGGCGGCTGCAGGCCGCCCTCAGCCCCAGCCCAGACCTATCGACCGCGAACCCACCTCACCCCGAGAGTTAACCGATGGACGACCTGACCCTGATGAAGAGCTTCCGGGCCGAGCGCGTGGTCGACGACGTCAAGGCCCGCGCAGAAATCTGGCGGCTGCTGGAGGCCCGCTTCGATGCGGCGCCTGCGGCCCCTGCGCCGATCGCGACCCCGGCCCGGCGCCGCGGGCACCTCCTCGGGCCCCGTCGCCTCCTCGCCCTCGCCGGCGCAGCCGCCGCCGTCGCCGCGGCGGTGCTCGTCTTCAACTCCGGCGACAGCAACACACCCAACGCATTCGCCAAGGCATTCACCGTCCAACGGCAGAGCGGCGGCGGGGTGGCGATCAAGATCTATAGCGCCGAAGACGCCGCCGGCCTCGAACGGGCACTTGGGAAGGCCGGAATCCGCTCGCAGGTCACCTGGCTGCCACACGGGACGAGGTGTCGCGCACCTCGCTTCACGCCGTCGACGGCGAAAACCTCTCAAGGCGGGACGATCGGCGGGGTGGCCACCATGAGTGGCCCGGGCCAAGCGATGACGATCGGAGTCATGAGCCCCAAGCAGTGGCGCGAACGCTGGCGGGGACACACTCGCGCTGAAGTCTCCAAATCGACCCCGAACATCAGTCTCGACCCGAAATCGTTCCGCCCTGACCAGACGGTGGTGATCTCCGGATCACCGGTTCCATTCCACGGGAACCCGAAAGGAGGCTACAAAGCCCACTTCGGGATTGCCGAAGGGCCGGTTAAACCGTGCGAGCCGGTGAAGGCGCCCAACCGGTCTTCATCCTTCCAAGTCGCGCGAAATGAAAACGGAACAGGGCCAGGACCACCCTAAAGCCGCTGCCACGAGGAAGGCCGGCTCGAATCCCTCTGCGGCGCACGAGGGCCACCGATCAGCCAGCCCCGTCAAACAGCAGGGCGGAGGCGGGGTGGCGACCAAGCCCATTAGCGCCGAAGACGCCGCCAGCCTCGAACGGGCGTTGGCGAAAGCCGGGATCCGCTCTCAGGTCACCTGGCTTCCGGCGGGGATGATGTGTCGCGGACACCGCTTCCAGTTTTCGGCTGTGAAATCGCCTCAAGGCGCCAAGATCAGCGGGCTGACCTGGATGAGTGGCCCGGGCCAAGCGACGACGTTTGGAGCGATGAGCCCCCGGCAGTGGCGCGAACGCTGGCGGGATCATACGCCCGCTGCGGGAATCGAGTCTCGAACCGGAATCGTTCCGCCCCGACCAGACCGTGGTCATCTCCGGATCACGGGTTCCCAACGAAAAAGGAAACCCCGAAGGTGACTTCAAGGTCTACTTCGCGATTGCCGAAGGGCCGGTTAAACCGTGCGAACCGGTGAAGGCGCCCGCTGAAGCCCCCGAAGGCGAAGGCAAATCAAGATGACGAAACTCGCGGCAAGGGCGGCACGTCGCGCAGCCCTCAGCTGAAGCGCGCGGGCCTGGCTACCAACAGCCAGACGCGAACTCCGGGCCGGTCGCATGGATCGCCCATGCAGACATCAAGCGGCGGCGGCTCTCGCCGCTTGTTGCGATTCTTATTGCCATAGCCGCGCTTGCCGCGATCTCCATAGCTGTGGTGATGGTGAGGCAGCGGCGCTCCGGAGCCCGAAGGCGACGCCGTCCAGGCGAAGGTTGCCGAAGGCAGCGTCGCGCCCTGCGAACCGGTCCCGGCGCGGCCCAACAGCGAAGCTACCGTTTCGGGCGCGGCCGGGCCGGGCAGCCTCAGTGGCGTCTGAGTTGTGGCCTGATTTGGCGCCCTCGCTCGCGAGAGAGGGGCGGGCGTAGCACTCTTTTTCTGGGCACAGCGCGAACCGTTTTCCGAGTTCGGGCAATAAGAGATATGAGCGAAAACCAAACCGACTCGTGAGCCGATCGCCGCCTCGCTTGAGGAGCCGCGTTCCTTCGGCGCTATCTTCGGGCTAAGGAAGCTACCCGCGAGATACACGCTCATCCTCTCTTGCTGCGCGATCGCCCTCCTCGCGACCCTCGCCGCGCCCGCCGGCTCGGCTGCGGCCGCTAACTGGACGCTGCGACAGCTACCGCCGACGACGCCTTATGAAGGTGAAACGCAATCGGGACCCCATTGTCCGGGGTCTCCTGCCCGAGCAAATCCCTCTGCGTCGCCGTCGGCACTGCCGGCGTCGATCCGCGCCGGCACGCTGTGGCCTTCTCCCAGGCGCCGACCGGCGGCCTCGCCGAATGGCACGTCGTCACGCTCCCGCCGCCGGGTGGTGAGGCCGAAAGATTCAATCTGTCCGCGATCTCCTGTGCCTCACAGAGCCTTTGCGTCGCGGTCAGCCGGCGGATGACCAAAAAGGATTCATCTTCGTATCGACCGACCCGACGGGCGGTGCCGCAGCGTGGTCGCCGACGGTCATCAACGAAGGCCGCGGCATCTTCGACGTCTCCTGCCCCTCGGCGTCCTTCTGCGCGGCCGTCGGCGCTCGGCCAACGGAACGTCGGCAAGGTCTTCACCTCGACCGACCCGATCTCGGGCAGCTGGCAGATGAGTCAACTCGCCGGCTCGCTCAATCTGCGCGGCGTCTCCTGTGGCACCCCTTCGCTCTGCGTCGCCGTCGGGGGGAAGGGCGGATCTTCGTCTCGACCGACCCAACCGGCGGCGCCTCGACCTGGCAGGAAGCGGGGACTCCGGGCGGGCCCGTCGGCCTGCAGGGAGTCTCCTGCGTATCGACCCTGCTCTGCGCCGCCGGCAACGTGAGCGGAGACGTCCTCACCTCGACCGATCCGAGCGCCGGCGCCGCCAGCACCTGGAGCGAGGCCAACGGCGGCAGCTCGATGAGGATCACCGACGTCTCCTGCCCCACTGCGAGTCGCTGTGTGGCGGTCGATGACAACGGCGACGTCCTCACCTCGAGCGATCCGAGCGGCGGGGCCGGCTCCTGGCACTTCGAAAACCTGGTTCCGGCCCTTCAGGGAACCGCCGGAAAACGGGCTCTTCTCGGCCTCCTGCGCCTCGGCCTCGCTCTGCGCCCTGGTCGGCACCGACGGTCGCATCTTCACCTCCACCGAACCGTTCTCAGCGCCCGCCGAACCGCCCGCCGAACCGCCCGCGCGACCCCGCACCGCTCTCCTCTTAGAGTCCTACCCCCTCCAAACCCGTCACCGTCGATTCCGCGTCCGCTTTCGTTTCTACTCGCACACCAAGGTCAGGGGGTTCGAATGCAAGCGCGACCGCGGTCCCTACCGCCGCTGTCACTCGCCGCTGCGCTACTGGGTAGCGTCCGGGCGGCGGCACGTGCTGCGGGTCCGCGCCATCGGCCCGACCGGGCTGCGCGGGCCGGCGACGATCGATCCGCTTTCGCGTCGGCTACTTCCGCGGAGTCCATCCCTCCGGACACGACGGGCCAACCGCTCACACCTCGGGCGAGAGTGGTCGGTGGCCTCTCGCATGACCTGAACGGATCAGACGTCTGGTCGAACTCGGCGAATCCGTCGAAGGGGCGGCTGTGAAAACGATCAAATTGATCTATTGGTCGCGATCAATGCCGCCTCGGGGTCTAAGCATCTTCGCGATACACAGTTTTGTCAGGAAATCTGGGCGCATTGCCTACTGGCTCGTCTCGGTGATCGCCCTGCTGGGATTCGCTTGCTTTCCGGCGCTTGCAGAGGCGGATTCGAGCAGCATCCAGTATGAAGAATCGGTCCCCACGGCCACTGGGAAGAGCACGATCCCGTCCCACTCGGGGCCTGCCCATGCCTCCACGGCGAGCGGCGGTGGTGGCTCCGCAACGAGTCAGCCCGGCAGCACAGCACCGGGTTCCGGAGGGTCAGCTTCGGCGGGTGCCCCAACCACAAGGACGGGCAACGGCGATTCGGCGCACCGTCGACGACGAAACGGCGCGGGTGTGGGGGTCGCCGACCATCTGCGAGCCGCGGGTCAGTCGGATCGGTCGGCGCAGACCTCAAGCGACGGCGGCTCCTCGCCGCTTGTTCCGATTCTTATCGCCATAGCTGCGCTTGCTGCGATCTCAATCGCTGCGGTCATCGTGAGGCAGCGGCGCCAGCGGCGCTCGCCAGGGCCCGAAGGCGATGCCGTCCAGGCGAAGGTAACCGAAGGAGCACAGCGTGAATCGTTTTCCGAGTTCGGGCGATAACCGACATGAGCGAACACAGCATGAGCGAAAACCAAACCGACTGTGAGGCAATCGTCGCCTCGCTTGAGGAGCCGCGTGCCTTCGGCTTCATCTTCGGGCTAAGGAAACTACCCGCGAGATACACGCTCATCCTCTCGTGCTGCGCCCTCGCCCTCCTCGCGACCCTCGCCGCGCCCTCCGGCTCGGCTGCGGTCGCCTCGAACTGGACGCTGCGACAGCTACCTCCGAGCGCTGGTTTTGAACCCAAATCGGCCAAATTTGTCCGGAATCTCCTGCCCGAGCAAATCCTTCTGTGTCGCCGGAGGCACTGCCTACACCGGCGGGATGCCGGAGACCGTGGGCATTGTGGTCTTCTCGCAGGCGCCGACTGGCGGCCTCGCGGAATGGCGCGTCGTTAAGCTCCCGCTGCCGACAGGTGTGGTCTACGGCGCCTCTCCGTCCGCGATCTCCTGCCCCTCACAGAGACTTTGCGTCACGGTCGGCACTATCGGCGACAGCAACGGAGGATTGATCTTCACATCGAGAAAGCCGACGGGCGCTGCCGCAGCGTGGTCGTCGACGGTCATCAACGAAGGCCGCGGCCTGGTCGGCGTCTCCTGCCCCTCGGTGTCCTTCTGCGCGGCTGTCGCCGGCAAGAGCGGCAAGGTCTTCACCTCGACCGACCCGATCTCGGGCAGCTGGCAGATGAGTCAACTCGGCGGCTCGCCCAATCTGCGCGGCATCTCCTGTGGCACCCCTTCGCTCTGCGTCGCAATCGGAACCGTAGGCGCGACTTATACGCAGGTGGGGGAGGGGCGGATCTTCGTCTCGACCGACCCGACCGCAGGCGCCTCGACCTGGCAGGAAGCGGGGCCTCCGGGCGGGTGGCCCGGTGCCCTGGGGGGAGTCTCCTGCGTATCGACCCTGCTCTGCGCCGCCGGCAACCTGACCGGAAACATCCTCGCTTCGACCGATCCTGCCAGCGCCAGCTGGAGCGAGGTCAACCCTGGGGCCTCGCAACGGATCACCGGCGTCTCCTGCCCCACTGCGAGTCGCTGTCTGGCGGTCGATGACAACGGCGATGTCCTCACCTCGACCGATCCGACCGGCTCCTGGCACTTCAAAAACCTGGTTCCGTTTATTCCGCCACCTGGGGCAGGAAACGGGTTCTTCGGGGCTAGCTGCGCCTCGGTCTCGCTCTGCGCTTTGGTCGGCACCGAGGGCCGCATCTTCACCTCGACCGATCCATTCGGAGCGCCTGCTCGTCCCCACACCATTCTCCTCAGAGTCGGGCGCATCTCCCAATCCCGTCATGATCAAGTCCGCGTTCGCGCTCGCTTCTACTCGCATACCAAGGTCAGGGGGTTCGAATGCAAGCGCGACCGTGGTCCCTACCGCCGCTGTCACTCGCCGCTGCGCTACTGGGTAGCGTCCGGGCGCCGGCACGTGCTGCGGGTCCGCGCCATCGGCCCGACCGGGCTGCGCGGGCCGGCGACGATCGACTGCTTCCGCATCGGCCACTTCCGCGGAGTCCATGCGTCCGGAAACGACGGGCCAGCCGCTCACACCTCGCGTTGAGCCAGCTCCCGCTGCTCGCCGGGAGTGGCGTTCAGATCAAGGTGGACACGACGCCACTGATTTCCTCGGCCGCCAGGGCTATGCGATCCGCTCCATCGAACCGAAGACCAGGGACGGGACCGATCAGATCGCGGACACATCGACGTCTATTTCAGCGCTCTGGAGCTCTCGCAGCAGCCTTGATTCCCGATTGTCAGCGAATGAGATGTACTCGACGCCCTGGTAGTCGGATCGGGATCTCGACGTCCCTCTCATAGAGAACGGCGACGTTCTCGCTTCCTCGCCGAGCGCCTGGCCGGGTCGGGCCGAAGCGGTGCCGATCGAGTCTTCGGCTTGACCTCCGGTGCCAGCCCCTTTGACCCCTCGAAGCTGACCAAACGCGCTGACCGTGCTTGGGAGGCGGCAGGGCTGGAGCGGATTACCCTGCACGAGTGCCGCCACACCTTCGCCTCGCTGATGATCGCCGCCGGCGTCAACGCCAAGGCCCTCCAGAGCTTCATGGGCCACGCCAACATCTCTCGATCACTCTGGACCGCTACGGGCACCTGATGCCGGACTCGGAGTCAGAGGCGGCGGGGCTGCTCGATGCCTACCTGGCGGTCCAACGACAGCGCGACGAGGAGGCCGCCCGTGCGGCCGGCGGCGTGCAGGATTTGTGTCTGACTGGCGCACCAACTGGCGCACGATGACAGCAAACCGCTCTAGCAAGCCACTTTCTATCCCCGGCTCGGGGATGTACGTCATCTGATGCGGATCGGCGTCGAGGCCTCGGCCGTTGTCGGCGCGACGCCGCTGGTCTCGATGCTGCGGCTCGGCGAGGGACTAGGGGCGGAGGTCTGCGCGAAGCTCGAGTACCTGAACCCCGGCGGCTCGGTGAAGGACCGGATCGGGGTGGCGATGATCGACGCGGCCGAAGAGCAGGGGCTGATCAAGCCCGGCCGCTCGGTGATCGTCGAGCCGACCAGCGGCAACACCGGGATCGCGCTGGCGATGGTCTGCGCGGCGCGTGGATATGAGCTGATCCTCACCCTGCCGGAAGGGATGAGCCGCGAGCGGGCCAAGCTGCTGCGCGCCTATGGCGCCAAGGTGCGCGAAACGCCGTCGCTGGGCGGGATGACCGAGGCGGTCGAGCTGGCCGAGGCAATTTGCGAGCAACGCAAGGGGTTCATGCCCCAGCAGTTCTCCAACCCGGCGAACCCGGATGTCCATCGGCGCACCACCGCCGAGGAGATCTGGCGCGACACCGACGGCAACGTCGGCGCCTTCGTCGCCGGGGTCGGCACCGGGGGGACGATCACCGGGGTGGGGCGGATGCTCAAGGAGCGGGCTCCCGAGGCGCTGGTCGTCGCGGTCGAGCCCGAGACCTCGCCGGTGCTCTCCGGCGGTGCGCCCGGGCCCCACAAGATCCAGGGAATCGGCGCCGGCTTCGTCCCCGAGGTTCTGGACCGCTCGGTGATCGACGAGGTGATCGCGGTCTCCGACGAGGAGGCGCTGGAGACGGCGCGCCTCGCCGCCCAGCGCGAGGGCATCCTCGCCGGAATCTCCGCCGGGGCGAACATCAGGGCGGCGCTGGAGGTCGCGGCGCGGCCGGAGCTGGCAGGCAAGCGGGTGGTGACGATCGTCTGCGACTCGGGTGAGCGCTACGTGTCCCTGCCATTCTTCTTCCCATGAGCGCCTGGAGGCGAGCCTTGCGAGAGGTGAGGGCCGACGTGGCGGCTGCGCGCGACCGCGATCCCGCGGCGCAGGGGGTCTCCTCCTTCGAGATCCTCGCCGGCTGGGCCGGGGTGCAGGCGCTGCTCGCGCACCGGGTCTCCCACGCGATGCTGCGAGGCCGGGGTGCCATTGGCGCCGCGGACGATCGCCTATCTCAGCCGCGCCGTGACCGGAGTCGAGATCCACCCGGCGGCGAGGATCGGCGACGGGTTCTTCATCGACCACGGCTCCGGGGTCGTGATCGGTGAGACCGCCGAGATCGGCGACCGCGTGACGCTCTACCAGGGGGTGACCCTGGGCGGGACCGGCTTCCAGCGTGGCAAGCGCCATCCGACCGTCGGCGACGACGTCACCCTCGGCGCCGGCGCCAAGCTGCTCGGTCCGATCGCGGTCGGCGACGGGGCCAAGGTCGGCGCCAACACCGTCGTCGTCGAGGACGTGCCGCCCGGCGCGACGGTGGTCGGCAATCCCGGTCACCAGGTCAAGCTCAACGGCAAGCGGGTCGAGGAGCCGGAAGCGGCGGAGGGCTGAACCGACTCGGCCCCGCCGACTCCCTCTCTATTCTCGGAGGCGATGCTGCAGACCGAGTCAGAGACGCCGCCGAACGCCGAAAACGCCCCCGAGGGAGCGCCCACCGAGCCCGGCGCCGACCGGATCGAGCGGCTGCTCGCCGATCTCAACGGCCCCCAGCGCGAGGCGGTGCTCCACAAGGAGGGACCGTTGCTGGTGATCGCAGGGGCGGGTTCGGGCAAGACCCGGGTGCTGACCCACCGCATCGCCTACCTGCTGGCCACCGGCGCTGCCCGGCCGGGGGAGATCCTCGCGATCACCTTCACCAACAAGGCCGCGGCGGAGATGCGCGAGCGGGTCGAGCGGCTGGTCGGGCGCTCCGCGCGCGCGATGTGGGTGACCACCTTCCATTCGGCCTGCGCTCGGATGCTTCGCGCCGACGCCGAGCGACTCGGCTACTCGCGCGGCTTCACGATCTATGACGAGTCGGACTCGCTGCGGATGCTGAAACGCTGCATGGCCGAGCTTGGAATCGACCCGAAGCGCTACCCGCCTCGCGCGATCCGCTCCCAGATCTCCGGCGCTAAGAACCAGCTCATCGACGTTGCCGCCTACGCTCAGGCCCAGGGCAATGTCTTCGAGGAAGCCGTCGCGGAGGCCTACGCGCTCTATGAGAAGCGGATGCTCGAAGCCAACGCGATGGACTTCGACGACCTCCTGGTGCGGACCGTCAACGTGATGGAGCTGCACGAGGAGGTGCGCGAGCGCTGGCGCCGCGCCTTCCGCTACGTCTTGGTCGATGAGTACCAGGACACCAACCACGCCCAGTACCGGTTGCTCCAGCTTCTCTCCGCCGACCACGGCAACCTGATGGTGGTCGGCGACGAGGACCAGTCGATCTACAGCTTCCGCCACGCCGACATCCGCAACATCCTCGACTTCGAGCGCGACTTCCCCGACGCCGAGGTGGTCAAGCTCGAGCAGAACTACCGCTCCACCCAGACCATCCTCTCCGCCGCCAACGCGGTGGTCGAGCGCAACCGCCAGCGCCGGCCGAAGCGGCTCTGGACCGAAGTCGCCGGCGGCGAGCCGGTGCGGCTCACCGAGCTGGCCGACGAGCACGAGGAGGCGCGCTGGGTGGCGGGGGAGATCGAGCGACTCGCCACCGAGGAGGGGGTGGAGCGCTCCGAGGTCGCGGTCTTTTACCGGACCAACGCGATGAGCCGGGTGCTGGAGGACACGCTGGTCCGCTTCGAGCTGCCCTACCAGGTGATCGGCGGCACCAAGTTCTACGAGCGGGCGGAGATCAAGGACGCGGTCGCCTACCTCAGCCTGCTGGTCAACCCCTCCGACCAGGTCTCCTTCTCCCGGGTCGTCAACTCGCCGCGCCGGGGGATCGGCAGCACCAGCCAGGGGCGGCTGGCGGCGCACGCCAACACCACCGGCCTGCCGATCTGGGAGATCGCCGGGCGGGCCGATGAGGTACCTGGGCTGAGCGCCGCCGCGATCAAGGCCGTCGATCGCTTCCACGAGATGATGGAGGGGCTGCGGGCCCGGGCGGAGTCGGCTGCGGTTGCCGAGCTGCTCGAGAGCGACCCTGCGCGAGACGCGGCTACCTGGAGGCGCTGGAGGCAGAGCGCACGGTGGAGGCCAAGGATGGGCCCAGCGGCGGGCCGGATCGAGAACCTCGAGGAGCTGATCGGCGTCGCAGCCGAGTTCGACGTCAACCGCGAGCGCGAGGGAGAGGCGGAGGTGTGCTCCCCTGGAGGAGTTCCTGCAGCAGATCTCCCTCTACACCGAGCAAGACGGGCTGCGCGAGGAGGAGTCGCTGATCACCCTGATGACCCTCCACAACGCCAAGGGCCTGGAGTACGACACGGTCTTCATCGTCGGCTGCGAGGAGGGCTCCTTCCCGCACATGCGCGCCCTCGAAGAGGGGGGAGAGGAGGAGGAGCGGCGCCTCTGCTACGTCGGTATCACCCGGGCGCGCCAGCGGCTCTACATGAGCTGGGCTCGCGAACGGCGGCTGTTCGGCCGCTCCGAGCGCAACCTTCCCTCCCGCTTCATCGATGAGCTGCCGGCCGAGCTGACCGAGCGGGAGTCGAGCGCCTCCAGCTCCATCGGCTGGGAGGCTATGACCGGTACCGATACCGCCGTGGCGCCGATCGACCCCGGCCCGACGCTGGAGCTGCAGACCGGCGACGACGTCGTCCACGCCAGCTTCGGAGAGGGCGTCGTCACCGGGGTGGAGCCGGGCGGGGTGATCGTCGTGCGCTTCTCCGGCGACGGCTCAGAGCGCAAGCTGATGGCCGACTACGCGCCGATCCGAAAGCGGTAGCCGGTTGGCGGCGCGGCTCATCGACGGCAAGGCGCTCGCGGCACGGGTCCGCGAGCGGGTGGCGCGACGAGGTCTCGGAGACTGCCCTCGCCGCCCGGGCCTCGCGACCATCCTGGTCGGCGATGACCCCGCCTCCGAGATCTACGTGCGGATGAAGCGCGAGGACTCGGCCCAGGTCGGGATCGAGTCCTTCCACCACGAGCCCGGCGGCGACGTCTCCGAAGAGGAGCTCGCCGGCTTGATCCGCTCGCTGAACGAGGACGAGCGGATCCACGGGATCCTCCTCCAGATCCCCCTGCCAGAGCACCTCGACCAAGACGCGCTGATCTCCTTGATCGACCCGGCCAAGGACGTCGACGGGCTGACCCCGCTGAACGCCGGCCTGTCTCACCCAGGGCCGAGAGGGCGCGATCGTCCCCTGCACTCCGGCGGGCGTGATGGAGCTGCTGCGCGATGGGGGGGTCGACCTCGAGGGCGCCCGCGCGGTCGTCATCGGCCGCTCGATCCTGGTCGGCAAGCCGCTGGCCGCGCTGTTGCTGGCCGCCAACGCCACCGTCACCCACTGCCACTCCCGCACCCGCGATCTGGCGGCGATCTGCCGCGAGGCCGACGTGCTGGTCGCCGCGGCGGGCTCGCCGGGCCTTGTCACCGCCGAGATGGTCCGCCCGGGGGCGGTCGTGATCGACGTCGGCACCAACCGCGGCGAGTCCGGCCTCGTCGGAGACGTCGACTTCGACGCGGTCAGCGAGGTCGCTGCCGCGATCACGCCTGTTCCCGGCGGCGTCGGGCCGATGACCCGGGCGATGCTGCTGGTCAACACCCTGGCTGCGGCCCGCCGGTTGGTCGCGGCGGACTAGTAGCTGCGGCTATCTGCTTCACATTTCCGCCCTGCGGCGGGTGTAGGGTCGCAGCGAACCCCTAAGCCCCAGCCCCACCACGGAGGGATATGTAGATGGAAATCGACAAGCTGAACACCGGGGAGAAAGTCGCGGCGATCTCCGCGGTCCTGCTCTTCATATTCATGTTCTTCACCTGGTTCGGAGTCGAAGTCTCCGGCGCCGGCGCCTTTTCCGGCAGCGTGCCGGGAGCCGGCGGCGACGCCTTCGACGCCCTTGAATTCATCCCGATCATCCTGGTCATCGCGATCATCGCCGCGATCGGCGTCGCGGTGCTCCGCCTCACCGACTCGACCTATGAGCCACCGATCTCGATGAACGCCGTCGTCGCGGTGCTCGGCGGCCTCTCGGTGTTGCTCATCCTGTTTCGGATCGTCGACCCGCCGAGCTTCGGCAGCTTCGGCGGCGTTTCGGTGGATGGGACGGTGGAAATCGGCATCTTCTTGGGCCTGATCGCCGCTGCCGGCATCGCCTACGGCGGCTATCTCGCGATGAAAGAGGAAGGAGCCTCGTTCGGCGACACCGCCGACCGGCTCTCCGGCGGTGCGGGCGGCGGGCCTAGCTGCCGGCGCTCCGCCTCCTCCGCCCCCGCCACCCCCGTCGCCGCCCCCCCTCCACCTCCGCCACCGCCTCCGCCGCCTCCGCCGCCGCCTCCCAGCAGCGGAGCCTAGGCAAGAGACTCAGGGTTCGACCTGACCCCGGGGCGGCCGAGCGCTCCGGGGTCGCTCGGCTTACCTCAGCCGGCCGCTCTTCCTGGCAACCGCCCGGGCCACGTTCTTCGCGAAGGCGATCACGGTCATCATCGGGTTGACGCCGACCGAGGTGGGAAAGAGCGAGGCGTCGGCGACGTAGAGGCCGGCGGTGCCGTTGACCGAGCCGTCGGCGGCGCAGACGCCCTCGCCCGGGTCGGCGGCGATCCGGGCAGTGCCCATCGGGTGAAAGGCCTCGAGGCGCAGCTCTGAGGCCTTGAACGCGGTCGCCTCGAACTCGGCGAGCTGGCCCTGTCGCAGGGTGCCGACGCGGGCGATGTTGGGGTAGACCTCGGTGGCCCCAGCGGCGAAGTGGATCTCGGCGGCGCGGGCGATGCCGAAGGCTGAGGCGCCGGGCGTCGTCGTCGGTCAGCCGGTAGGTCGCCCGCAGCGAGCCGTCGCCGGCCAGGCCGACGCGCCCGCAGGAGCGGTCGGAGAGGTGGACGCCGATCGAGCCGAGGTGACCGAAGTCGAGCATCGCCCGCTGGTGCTCGCGACCGGCGCCGAGCAGCCAGGCGCCGCCGAAGGCGAGCGGGGTGAAGGTCGCCTCGAGCAGGATCTCCTGTGCTGCCCACTCATCGATGTAGTAGCTCTGCATCACGCCCTCCCAGCCGCGCACCTCCTCCTCATAGCGAGCGCCGACCCAGCAGGCCGGGTGGATGTGGAGGTTGCGGCCGACCTGGGGGCCGCCGAGGCCGGAGCGCAACAGCAGCTCCGGCGTCCCCAGGGCGCCGCCGGCGACGATCGTCGCGCGGCGGGCGCGGACGGTGTAGGTACGGCGCTTGCCGTTGCCTTCGACCGCCGCACGGTCGAGCAGCGCACGCCGACCGCCCGCCCGCCCTCGACCAACACCCGGCGCGCCTGCGCCCCGGCGCGGATCCGCGCCCCGGCGGCGACGGCGCGCGGCAGGTAGCTGACGTGCATGCCGCGCTTGGCGTCGATCTCACAGCCAAAGGGGCAGGAGCTGCACTGCACGCAGCTTCCGGCGTTGCGGGAGATCGGTCCGCCTCGCGCGCCGAGGCGCCGGGCGCCCTCCATCGCGAGCTGGCCGTTTCGCCCCATCCGCTCGGGGTCCAGCGCGCGTCACCCGCAGGAACTCCTCGGCCTCGGCATAGTCGGCGCCGAGCTCCCCGGCCCAGGAGACCCCGTAGCGCTGCCGCCAGTCCTCGAGAACCGGGTCGGGGGCGCGGAAGCAGGTGCCCGAGTTGATCACCGTCGTGCCGCCGACCACCCGCGCCACCGGGACCGGGATCGGTGGCCGTCCCTCGGCGATCGTCAGGCCGCCGTCACGGTAGAGGGAGGCGATCGCGTCCAGCGGATCGCTCGGGTAGCTGTCGCGGTCATAGCGCCCGCCCGCCTCCAACACGATCACGTCTAGGCCGGCCTCTGCCAGCGTCGCCGCCGCGACCGCGCCGCCGGCCCCCGAGCCGACGATGACCACGTCGCACTCCTCACCCTCGCCGCGGGGTGTCGTGTCCCCGAGCGAGCCGGCCGGCTCGGGCAGCGAACCGTCGGCCAGGGCGCAGCCGGTCTGGAAGCCGATCCGCTCCCTGACCTCCGGGATGACCGCATAGCCGAGGGTCGAGAAGACCTTGGCCATCAGCAGCAGGTCGTGGAGGAGGCCGAGCCGGGAGCCCTCCATGCGGCGCAGGAAGTCCTCGCGGGCGGCGAGGTCGAGGCGGCTGAAGCGCCAGGGGAAGGGCAGCCACTCAAAGGCGCGCAGCCCCAGCCGCAGACGGGCGAGGACCCGGGGCGAGGTCGAGGCGAGGAACTCGGCCACCGGGCCGGAGACGTCGACGTCGCGCTCCGCCGCCGGCAGCCCCTCGACGCCGGGCGCCATCGCCTCGCAGATCGCGCTCAGGGTGCGTTGCTCAGCGGCCGATAGCCCCGGCGCGCGTCTTCAGCCCGGGTCCACCGGCCGCCCGACCCGGCCGATCAGCGACCAGAGCCAGAGCGCCACCAGCACCAGGGAGCCGTCGACCAGGAAGTTCAGCAGGTAGATGAAAACGTGCTGGTCGAACAGGTAGAAACCGAGCGCTGAGAGCGAGGATGAGACCTTGCCCACCGCGAGCAGCAGCAGCAGGGGCCGGTAGCGGACCACGTCCATCTGCGCGATCAGGCAGATTCCGGTGATCACCACCATGTAGGAGAAGGCGAGCCCGAGCCAGAGCTGCTCGGTGCCGTGCGGTGCGCGGACGAAGCCGCCGAGATCGTCGCCGAGGTCGGAGATCGTGTCGAGGACTCCGTTTGGGGTGGCTATGAAAAGGATGCCCACCACGGCGAAGCTGATCGCGAGCAGGCGCAGGCTGAAGACGACGAATCTCTCTGCCGTGGGTCCCCGCATTCGGCGGCACTCTAACTGGCTGAACAGCCAGGCGGTGGGACGGAGGCGTGAGTAGGGGTTCCGCTTGACTTCTCGGTGGCGTGTGGCCGACTGCCTCATCCCTACCCGGCCCCTGCGGCTGGCGCCTAGAATCCGCTCGGTGATCGATCAGGAGCAGGTTCATCATGTCGCGCGATTGGCCCGCCTGCGCCTGGATGACGATGAGGTTGAGCGGATGACGGGGGAGTTGTCGGGGATCCTCGAGCACGTCGATCGGATCGCGTGAGTTGGACCTCGACGCGGTGGAGCCCACCTCGCATGTGGTTGAGCTGGAGAACGTGCTGCGGCCCGATCAGCCGCGGCCGAGCTGGCCCAGGGACGTGGTGCTGGCGCAGGCTCCGGATCCGGTCGACGGGGCGTTTCGGGTGCCTTCGCCTCAGGCCGAGGCCTGATGTCGGAGATCCTTGAAGCTGAGCGTCGCTGCAGGCGGCGAAGAAGGTCAGGGCGGGCGAGGCCTCTGCGCGGGAGTGCTTTGAGGCCTGGCGGGCGGCTGCGGCTGGGGATGCGCTGAACGCCTACCTGTGGCGGGCCGAGGATGGGGTGGGGGAGCCCAAGGGGACGCTTGCCGGGATTCCCGTCGCTGTCAAGGACATCTTCTGCACCGAGGGGATCCCCACCACCGCCGGGTCGCGGATCCTGGAGGGCTACCAGCCGCCCTACACGTCGACCGCGGTGCGAAGGCTCCGGGAGGCGGGAGCCTCGGTGCTCGGCAAGACCAACATGGATGAGTTCGCGATGGGCTCCTCCAACGAGAACTCGGCGTTTGGGCCGGTGCTCAATCCATGGGACCGGGGGCGGGTTCCCGGGGGATCCTCGGGGGGCTCGGCGGCGGCGGTGGCCGGTGGATTGGCGCCCTGCGCGATCGGAACCGACACCGGGGGGTCGATCCGCCAGCCGGCGGCGCTCTGCGGGATCGTCGGGCTGAAGCCAACCTACGGGGCGATCTCTCGCTACGGGATGATCGCCTTCGCCTCCTCGCTGGATCAGTGCGGGCCGCTGACCCGCGACGTCACCGACGCAGCGCTGCTGCTCTCCGTCCTGCAGGGCCGCGATCGCTGTGACTCGACCTCGGTCGGGATCGAGGGCGGGGTGGAGGCGCCCAGCCGCGAGGACCTGAAGGGCCTTCGCTTCGCGGTGCCGAGCAGAGCTGGCCCGTGAGCGCGATCGAGCCGGGGGTGCGGGCGGTCTTCGAGGCAACGCTGGAGACGATCGAGCGGCTCGGCGGCGAGGTCGCCGAGGCGCCGCTGCCACACGCCGAGCACGGCATCTCCGCCTACTACGTGATCGCGCCGGCCGAGGCGTCGTCCAACCTCGCCCGCTATGACGGAGTCCGCTACGGGATGCGGGCGCAGGGCGCTGGCGAGCTGATCGAGATGTATGAGAGGACCCGGGCCGAGGGCTTCGGCGCCGGAGGTGAAGCGGCGGATCATGCTCGGCACCTACGCGCTCTCCTCCGGCTACTACGACGCCTACTACGGCCGAGCGCAGAAGGTCCGCACCAAGATCGCCGAGGACTTCTCAGCCGCCTTCGCCGACTTCGACTTCGTCGTCACCCCGACCTCGCCCTCGGTGGCCTTCGGCCTCGGCGAGAAGGCCGGAGACCCGCTGGCGATGTACCTCAACGACTTCTTCACGGTGCCGATGAGCCTCGCCGGCATCCCGGCGATCTCGATCCCGGCCGGACTCGCCGAGCCGCTCGGCGGCGGGCCGCGGCTTCCGGTCGGCTTTCAGATCGCCGCTCCGGCCTTCGCCGAGCAGAAGCTGCTGGAGGCCGCCTACGCGCTGGAGCGGGCGATCGGGTTCGACGCGCGCCCGGAGGATCGGGATGGCTGAACTGGAGGCGGTGATCGGGCTGGAGATCCACGTCCAGCTCTCGACCCAGACGAAGATGTTCTGCGGCTGCGAGCTCTCCTTCGGCGAGGAGCCCAACGTCCACACCTGCCCGATCTGCCTCGCCCATCCCGGGGTCCTCCCCGTGCCCAACGAGGAGGCGATCCGCTACGCGCTGCAGATCGCCGCCGCGCTGGACTGCGAGGTGGCGCCGCGCTCGATCTTTCACCGCAAGAACTACTTCTACCCCGACAGCCCGAAGGCCTACCAGATCAGCCAGTACGACATCCCGCTGGCGAGCAACGGCAGGCTCGGGGAGGTGCGCATCCATCGCGCCCACCTCGAGGAGGACGCGGCGAAGATGATCCACGTCGGCGAGTCCGGCCGCATCCATGGCTCCGGCGCCTCGCTGGTCGACTTCAACCGCGGCGGCACGCCGCTGGTCGAGATCGTCACCGAGCCCGACCTGCGCAGCGCCGCCGAGGCGGCCGAGTGGGCGCGGTTGCTGCGCACGACGATCCGCCAGCTCGGCGTCTCCGACGTCAACATGGAGGAGGGAAGCCTGCGCTGCGACGCCAACGTCTCGGTGCGGCCGGCTGGCAGCGAGGAGCTGGGCACGAAGACGGAGCTGAAGAACATGAACAGCTTCCGTTTCTTGCAGCGCGGGATCGAAGCCGAGCTGGCCCGCCAGCGCGAGCTGGTCGAGGCCGGGGGGAGCGTGCCCCAGGAGACCCTCCACTTCGACCCCCAAAGCGGCTCCCTCACCTCGCTGCGCTCCAAGGAGGAGGCGCACGACTACCGCTACTTTCCCGAGCCCGACCTGGTCCCGCTCGCCCCGACCGAGGAGATGCTGCGCGAGGCCCACGAGTCGCTGCCGGAGCTGCCGAGGGCCCGGATCGAGCGCTACCGGGAACAGATGGGGCTTGCGCCCGACGCCGCGGCGCTGCTTGCCGCCGATCCCGAGACGGCCGCCTACTTTGAGCAGGCCTCGCGACGCCGCCGACGGCGTCGAGCCACGGATCGTCGCCAACTGGGTCACCGGCGAGCTGGCCGCGGCGCTGCGCCAGGGCGGCGACGACGCACCGCCGCAGATTCCAGGGTCGAACCGACGTCCCTTGCCGCGCTGATCGTAATGGTCCAGGAGAAGAGGATCTCCCACGGCAGCGGCAAGGAGGTGCTCGCGAGCGCTTGTCGCCGAGGGCGGCGATCCGGCGAGCGATCGTCGAGCGCGAGGGCCTGGCCCAGATCTCCGACAGCGGTGAGCTGGAGTCGATCGTGGCCGCGGCGATCGCCGCAAACCCCGAGGCCGCCGAGCAGATCCGCAACGGCAACGAGAAGGCGATCGGGGCGATCGTCGGTGCCGTGATGAGGGAGACAAAGGGACGCGCAGACGGCGGTCGAGGTCAACCGGTCTGATCAAGGAGAAGCTCCGCCTTTAGACGGCCCTTGTTGACGCTTTGTGACACTCTGTCACAAAGTGCTACTTTGACCTCCATGGCCTGGAACGTCGTCATCGCCGGTGGAGGGTTCGGGGGAGCGATGGCGGCGCGCGAGCTGGAGCGGCTGATGCCGCACCAGTCGATCCGCCTGGTCCTCGTCAACGAGGCCAACTTCATGCTCTACACGCCGTTCCTGCCGGAGGCCGCGGCGGGAACGCTGGAGCCGCGCCACGTGGTGACGCCGCTGCGGGAAATCCTCAGGCGGGCCTACCTGCGGCTCGGCTCGGTCGTCGGCCACGACCCGGAGGCGCGCACGGTCGAGCTGCGCGCCAAATACGGCCAGGTCGAGACGCTGCGCTACGACCAGCTGCTGCTCGCGGTCGGCTCGGTGTCGCGGGTGCTGCCGGTGCCCGGCCTGGCCGAGCACGCGGTTGGCTTCAAGAGCCTCGCCGACGCGATCTGGCTTCGCAACCACGTGGTCGAGACGCTGGAGGAAGCAAACGCCACCGACGACCCAGCGCGCCGCGATCAGCTCCTCACCTACGTCTTCGTCGGCGGCGGCTATGCCGGCCTCGAGGCGCTCGCCGAGCTCCAGGACTTCGCCGCCGACGCGATGGAGAGCTACCCGCGCGCCCGCCTGCACGGGATGCGCTGGGTCTTGGTCGAGGCGAGCGACCGGGTGCTGCCGGAGATCGATCCCGCTGCTCGCCGACTACGCCCTGCGCGAGCTGCGCGGACGCGGCATCGACATCCGGCTCGACACCACCCTGGAGGAGGTGACCGTCGATAGCGCCAGGCTCTCAAGCGGGGAGACGCTGCCGACCCGCACGGTCGTCTGGACGGCGGGGGTGACGCGCGCACCCGAGCCTGCGCGATCTCAACGTCCCGCTCGATGAGAGGGGCCGGGTGCCGGTCGATGAGCGCCTGCGGGTCCAGGGCATGGACGCGGTCTGGGCGATCGGCGACTGCGCCGCGGCGCCCGACCCGCGCGGCGGCGTCTGCCCGCCGACCGCCCAGCACGCGGTGCGCCAGGGCCCGGTCGCGGCGCGCAACATCGCCGCCGAGCTGGGGATCGGCTCGCCGCAGCCGTTTGAGCTACCGCAGCAACGCCTCCTTCGTCAACCTCGGCCGCTACAAGGCGGTCGGCAAGGTCGGCGAGCGCACCTTCCGCGGCTTCCCCGCCTGGTGGCTGGCCCGGACCTACCACATGAGCCAGATCCCGGGCGCCGCCCGCAAGGCCCGCGCCGTGCTCGACTGGACCGCCAGCCTGCCCTTCCGCCGCGACATCTCCGAGCTCGGCTCCATCGGCCATCCAAAGCCGCTGAAATAGGGCGATGGGCTATCGAGTACCTGGTCATCGCCTTCTTCTTCGGCCTCCCCACCGGCGATCATCGGCAAGAGCAAGGGCAGCTCCTTTTGGCTGTGGCTGCTGATCGGGACGGTGCTGCCGGTCCTCGGCCTGCTCGTGGTGATCGCTCTATCGCTCCGAGAAGACCGAACCGGAACGACAGTGCCCGACCTGCCACAAGGTCGTCAAGCTCTACGTACAGGTCTGCCCGCGCTGTGGCGCCGACCTCTTACCTACCCGACCCCGCCGAAGTGCGGCACCCCGGAGTTGGATAGCAGACGTCGGCCTCACCGCAACCAGGTCCTGACGATCGCGTTGGCGAAACCGAGGCCGTAGCGGACGACGGCCGGCTTCTTGGAGTGCCCGTGGAGGCGACGCTCGACGGTGATCGGCACCTCCTTGGCGGGAATCCCTCGCTTGATCGCCTCGATCATGAACTCGGATGTGTGGAACTGTTCCTGGCGCAAGACGAGCTGGGGAAGCACGGTGGTGCGGACCGCGCGGTAGCCGTTGGAGCAGTCGGTGACGTGGGTGCGGGTGATCAGCGAAACGAGGCGGTTGAAGAAGACGATGCCCAGCTCGCGGGCGAAGTGGTTGCGTTCGGCCTGGCCGAGGACGCGGGAGCCGTGGGCGACGTCGACCTCGCCGTCGAGGACCGGCTTGACCAAGCGCTCCATCTCCGAGGGCAGGTGCTGGCCGTCGGCGTCGAGGGTGACGACGATCTCGGCCCCCGAGTCGACCATGAGGCGGTACCCGGTGCGCAGCGCCGCCCCGCCGCCGCGGTTGATCACGTGGCGGGCGACGATCGCGCCGTGCCCGGCGGCGACGTCGCCGGTGCCGTCGCGCGAGCCGTCGTCGACCACCAGAACCGCCGTCTGCACACCGCAGACCTCGGCCGGGATCCGGTCGAGCACCTGGCCGATGCTCTCGGCCTCGTTGTAGGCCGGGATGAGGATCGCGACCTTGCCGCGGAAGCGCTCGGCCAGGCCGGCCTGGCGGAACTCCTCCCAGGCGAGCCCCTCGAGGACCGCCGAGAGCTGGCGCGAGTTGCGCGCCGCCTGGGACAGCGCCCGCAAGATCAGCAGGAAGAGGACGAAGATCGCGAAGACGGCGAGGCCGAGGATGCGTCCGCCATTGCCCCTTTCAAAGGAGAAGGCAGAGAGCAGCTCGTCGGTGATTTCGGTGCCGGAGACGATCGCCAGGCCGAGCCCCGCGGCGAGCAGGATCAGCACGTCGACGTTGCGCAGCGAGCGGCGTCGCAGGAGCGCGTAGGCGATGATCGCCGCAGCGACGAGCAGACCGGCGCTGCGCAGCGCGGTCAGTTCTGAGGGGAAGATGCTCGCCTGGGCCATGAGCCGCTAGACAATAGGGCCGAAGCCCCCCACGAAAGCGCCGCTGCGGCGAGCGGAAACACCAGTGTCATCAGGATCTCGCCGCGCCGGTTGGAGGCCAGGGAGACGGCGCCGACCACGGTGATGATCACGATCGGCGTCGCCATCACGCTCAGCTCCCACCAGCGCCGGCGGCGGGCCAGGAGCCAGAGCCCGGCCAGCGCCAAGGCGACGACCAGCAGCTGCAGCGCTCGTCCGGCCGTGCTGCCCATCGCCTCCCCGGGGCCGCTGCTCCATATCCGTCCCACCTTGCGCGCGGTCATCGCCAGGTAGTCGATCGGCTCTTCGCCGAAGTACTTCGAGAAGTCTTGCTTGGCGATCTTGCCGAGGGCGGAGTCGCGCGGCAGTTCCGGGTAGCGGGTCGGCGACGCGGTTGAACAGCCGCGTCGGGTTGACGTGTTCCAGCGCTGCCGAGTTGGGCGCCAGTTCGCGGTGGAGGTAGCGCTTCGCCAGCAGCGCCTTGACCTGTTGGTATTCGCCGTCTGCGGGCAGGAAGGTGCCGACGTAGAGCGCCTTGCCGTCGCCGGTCGAGATCGGGACGAAACGTTCGAGCACGACGAGGTTTCGGACCGTCCATGGGAGGACCGGGATCAGGAAGGCGGCGAGGAAGATCGCGATCCCGGCCAGGCCGGGTCTCCAGCCTCGCTCGCGGCCGACCCTGATCGCCGCGAGCAGGGCAAAGGCGACCGCCACCGGCAGGTAGTCGGGGCGGATCAGCGAGGTGAGGCCGAAGAAGAAGCCGGGCAGCAGCCAGGCCCAGAGGCTGCGTCGCTCGCAGGCCCAGAGAAAGGCGAGGACGGCGAGCGGCAGGGTGAAGATCGCCGGCGGCTCGCTCATCAGCTCCCCCGTGGTATGGATGAACGACGGGTAAACGGCGACGCCGAAGGCCGCGATCAGCCCCGCGGCGCGGCCGGAGATCCGCTCGCCGAGGACAGAAGACGGCGACGATCGCCGCCACCCCGAGCAGCGCCTCGACGATCCGCGGCGACGCCTTCCCGGTCGCTCCCCGGTCGCATAGAACGCGGCGGCGTAGAGCAGCGGCGCCCCTGGCGACCAGTCGCTGGAGCTTGACGTGAAATTTGGGGCCCCCGTAGCTGCCTTCGGTATAGAGCGCCTTGGACAGCGCGTAGTAGGCGTGCGAGTCGGGGCTGGGCGTCCGCCAGGGGCTCGACGACTCGGTAGGCGCGCAGCCCGAGTCCCAGCACGGCGATCATCCCGAGCAAGATCAGGGTGCGGCGCCCGTAGCGCTTCGGGCAGAGCGTCGAATCCACCGCGAGGTCCGGGCCGGCCATGGCCGCGCAGGCTATCCGCGCGACGGGCGATCGGGAGGGCGCGCCAAAGACCATGTCCACACCGCTCCGACCCCCGCCAGCGCGGCGACCAGCGGGATCATCACCAGCACTCGTCGCGGGGAGGCGACGAGGAGGGCGCTGATCGCCGTGATCGAGAGAAAGATCGTGGCCAGCAGAAGGGCCTCCCAGCGGCGCTGTTTGGCGAGGACGATCAGGC
The DNA here is from genome assembly GCA_963842375.1 of uncultured Solirubrobacterales bacterium. GTDB lineage: Bacteria > Actinomycetota > Thermoleophilia > Solirubrobacterales > 70-9 > CAVUPF01. The sequence goes on along the minus strand of CAWJGB010000012.1, from coordinate 247,755 downwards.
CGAGCAGGCCGAAGGCGACCAGCGCCCAGTGCAGCGCCTCCCAGACGGGCTTTCGCATCACCTCGCGGGGGCCGTGGGACCAGATGTCGCCGACCTTGGCCGCGAGGAAGCCGGCGTATTCGAGCGGCTTGTTCGGTGATGTCGCTCCAGAGCTGTTCGCGACCCATGTGGGAGAGGGCCTTGTCGCTTTCGACGCCGGGGTAGCGCTGGGCGGCAAGCGCGGCGAGGATCTGCTCGAGGCGGACCCGGGCGAGCACGGCGGAGAGGGTCGGGGCGGCATGGGGCGGCAGGTACTCGGCGGCGAGCCGGCGGCGCAGGCCCGGGTGGCGTTGCAGGACCGCCTGGCCGACCTTCTGAGGGTCGCCTCCCGAGGGCAGGTAGGTGCCGGAGAACAGCACCTGGCCGCCGCCGGTAGAGAGCGGCACGAAGCGGCCCAGGGCGAGGGCGTTGCGGATCGTCCAGGGAGCGACGACGAGGACGGCGCCAGCGAGCAGGACCGCGGCCTGGGCCAGCGACCGGCGCCATTGCCTGCGCGCGGCGCGGGCAAAGACGACCAGCGCCACCAAGAAGATGACCGCGAGATACTCGGGCCGGACCATTGCCGTGGCGCCGAAGAGCACCCCGGGGAAGAGCCACCTGGCGCGCGGGAGGCGCAAGGGGCGGGGCGGAGCGATGTCAGCTGCCCAAAGCGTTGCAGAGCACCGAGGCGGAGAGCAGGGTCGCGGCCAGCGGCTCGCACATCAGCATTCCCTGGTACTCGAGGAAGGCCGGGTAGATCGCCACCGCGAGCGCGCCGATCAGGCCCGCCGTCGGGCCGGAGAGGCGGCGGCCGATCAGGTAGGAGAAGAGGACGGAGAGCGACCCGATCAGCGCGAGGACGACGCGGGCGAGGCGTTCGTGGACGCCGCGTGACCTCGTAGAGGCCCGCCACGAAAAGCGGCAGTCCGGGCGAGTAGTTGTCCGACGGCTGGGTGGCATGCCGACCGGCCGTGAAGCCGCGACCCTGGTCGAGACTCTGGGCGATGCGGGCGTAGGCGACCGCGTCGTAGACCGGCGCTCTTCCCTCCCAGGCGTAGTCGACCCGCAGGCCGAGGCCGAGTAGCAGGACCGCGACCAGGGCGGCGAGGCCAGCTCGGCCCCCGTTTCGCGCCGCCAGTCTGCTAGCACATGGGCGGATGCTATGGCGCTCGGGTCGCCCGGCTCGGCTGGCGCCGCGGCTGTCTCGGTCCGCTACCCTGCCGCGCCTATGCGCGTTCTCATCCTTGGGGGCGACGGCTACCTGGGCTGGCCGACGGCCCTGAGGTTCTCGGCCCGAGGTCACGAGGTGGCGGTCCTCGACAACTTCTCCCGCCGCCGCTGGCACCGCGAGCACGGCACCGCCTCGCTGACCCCGATCCGCGACCTCGACGAGCGGATCGACGCCTGGCGCGAGATCTCCGGCGACCAGATCCGCAGCTACGTCGGCGCCGTCGAGGACGGCGACTTCCTAGACGAGGTGATCGCCGAGACCCGGCCGGAGGCGGTCATCCACTACGGCGAGCAGGCCTCGGCGCCCTACTCGATGATGTCCCGCGAGCGCGCCGTCGAGACCCAGCACACGAACGTGATCGGCACCCTCAACCTGCTCTTCTCGCTGCGCGACCACGTCCCCGACTGCCACCTGGTCAAGCTCGGGACGATGGGGGAGTACGGCACTCCCAACATCGACATCGAGGAGGGCTACATCGAGATCGAGCACAAGGGCCGACGCGACATGCTTCCGTTCCCGAAGCTGCCCGGCTCTCTCTACCACTGCTCCAAGGTCCACGACTCGACCAACGTCCACTTCGCCTGCCGGGTCTGGGGCCTGCGCGCGACCGACCTCAACCAGGGTGTCGTCTACGGAATCGAGACCGAGGAGACGGCCGGCGACGAGCGGCTGATCACCCGCTTCGACTACGACGAGATCTTCGGCACGGTGCTCAACCGCTTCTGCGTGCAGGCGGTGATCGGCCACCCACTCACCGTCTACGGCAGCGGCGGGCAGACCCGCGGCATTCCTCAACATCCGCGACACCCTGCGCTGCGTCGAGCTGGCGGTGGAGAACCCTGCCGAGCGGGGCGAGTTCCGCGTCTTTAACCAGTTCACCGAGCAGTTCTCGGTCGCCCAGCTCGCCGAGCTGGTCAAGGGCAGCGGCCGAGCACCTCGGCTACACGGTCGAAGTGCAGCACTGCGAGAACCCCCGGGTCGAGCTGCGAAGACCACTACTACAACGCCGTCCACACCAAGCTGATCGACCTCGGCCTCGAGCCGACGCTGCTCGGCGAGGAGCTGGTCGAGTCGATGATCCACGCGATCGAGCGGCTACAAGGAGCACGTGATCGCCGGCTCGATTGACCCCCACACTCGCTGGAACCCGGCGAAATCCCCTGCTGGTCAGGCATAGGCCCACTGGTAGGATCGCGAGTCCGATGAGAGCCGCGGACGCGTTGATGGAATCGCTCAAGGCCGAGGGTGTCGAGCACATCTTCGGGATCCCCGGTGGGGCGAACCTGCCGACCTACGACGCGCTTGTCGATGCCGATTTCCGCCACATCCAGGTGCAGGCACGAGCAGGGCGGGGGACATGCCGCGGAGGGGTACTGCGAAGGCGTCCGGCCGGGTGGGCGTCGCCTTCGCCACATCCGGGCCGGGCGCGACGAACCTGGTCACGGCGATCGCCGACGCGATGATGGATTCGGTGCCGACCGTGTTCGTCACCGGTCAGGTGCGGACCGAGCTGATCGGCACCGACGGCTTCCAGGAGGCCGACATCCTCGGTGCGACGCTGCCGTTCGTCAAGCACTCCTTCCAGGCCACCGACCCGCGCCAGATCCCCGAGTACGTGCACGAGGCCTTCCACATCGCCTCAACCGGGCGCCCGGGGCCGGTGCTTTTGGACATCCCCCAGGACCTCTCGCGAGCCGAGATCGAGTACGAGCCGCGCACCGAGCCGGTCGAGCTGCCCGGCTATAAGCCCTCGACCGAGGGCAACATCAAACAGATCCGGATCGCCGCCAAAGCGCTGGCCAACGCACGGCGCCCGATCCTCTACACCGGCGGCGGCGTGATCAACGCCAACGCCGTCGGAGGAGCTGCGCGAACTGGCCGGCTGCCGAGCGCTTCCCGGTCACCTCGACCGTGATGGGGCTGGGCGCCTTCCCCGCCTACCAGCGAGCAGTGGCTGGGGATGCTGGGGATGCACGGCACTCGCGCCGCCAACTACGCGATGGACGAGGCCGACCTGATCGTCGCGATCGGCGCCCGCTTCGATGACCGGATCACCGGCAAGCTCTCCGAGTTCGCCCCCCACGCCAAATTCATCCACATCGACATCGACCCGGCAGAGATCTCCAAGAACGTCCCCGCCCACATCCCGATCGTCGGCGACGCCAAGCAGGTGCTGCCGAAGCTGACCCGCGAGTACCGGGCGCTCCAGACCGACGCCTCCCGACTTGACCCCTGGTGGAAGCGGATCCGCGCCTGGCAGGAGGAGTACCCGTTGCGCTATGAGCCGGGCAAGGACGGCGAGATCAAGCCGCAGTTCATGATCGAGGCGATGCACCGGACGACGCAGGGCGACGCGATCATCACCTCCGACGTCGGCCAGCACCAGATGTGGGCGGCGCAGTACTACGGCTTCGACAAGCCGCGCCGCTGGATCAACTCCGGCGGGCTCGGCACGATGGGCTTCGGCCTGCCGGCGGCGGTCGGCGCCAAGGTCGCCTGTCCCGACGAGACGGTCGTCTGCCTGGCCGGCGACGGAAGCCTGATCATGAACGTGCAGGAGTTGGCGACCTGCGTCACCGAAGAGATCCCGGTCAAGGTCTTCCTGATGAACAACGGCTACATGGGCATGGTCCGCCAGTGGCAGGAGCTGTTTTGGGACCGCCGCTACAGCTCGGTCGAGATGGGTCCCAGCCCCGACTGGGTGAAGCTGGCGGAGGCATTCGGCGCCACCGGGATGCGCTGCGAGGACGCCGCCGACCTCGGAGGAGATGATGGCGACGGCGCTTGAGACCGACGGCCCGGTGCTGCTCGACGTTCGCGTCTCTCCCGAGGAGAACTGCTTCCCGATGATCCCCGCAGGCGCTGCGGCGAGGGACATGGTGGGCTGATGGAGGCCGGTACTCCAGAGCTGGTCAGATTGGAGGACCTTCGGGTTCCCGGGCAGCTGAGCGGGCGCAAGCACATCCTCTCGATCCTGGTCGAGAACAAGCCTGGCGTCCTGGCGCGGATTGCCGGCCTCTTCGCGCGTCGCGGCTTCAACATCGACACCCTCGCCGTCGGCCCCACCGACGACCCCAACATCTCGCGGGTGACGCTGACCCTCGATGGCGCCGTCCACCCGATCGACCAGGTCACCAAGCAGCTCCACAAGCTGGTCAACGTGCTGAAGATCCGCGACATGGAGCCGGAGGAGACGGTCGCCCGGGAGATGGCGATGTTCAAGGTCTCCTCGGCGGTCGAGAACCGGGCCGAGATCATCCAGTTCGCAGAGATATTCCGGGCCAAGATCGTCGACGTCTCACGCCGCACGATGACGATCGAGGTGACCGGCTCGGCCGACAAGATCGAGGCCTTCGAGCGGATGATCCGCCCGCACGGCCTGATCGAGATGGTCAGGACGGGAGAGATCGCGATCGCCCGTGGTAGCGACTGAGAGCCTGCTCGCCCGTCTGAGGGAGGGGATTCGGGGCGCTCGGCCAGGCGTGGCCGGCGGACGCTGGTCAGCGTCACCGTGCCGGTTGAGGGCGTCGATCCCTGCGCCGCGGTGTTCGTCTCGCGGCTCGCCTCGGATCGCTGGTTTTGCTGGGAGCAGCCCGACAGGAGGTTCGCCCTGGCGGCCCTCGGAGTCGCCCACGAGGCGGCCTCGCGGGGAGACGATCGCTTCGCCGAGGTGGCCGAGGAGTGCCTCGGGACGGGGAGGGACGCGGTGATCGAGCGAGCCGAGTCGGCTGCCGGCGGGCGCCGGGCCGGTTTGGGTCGGCGGCTTCGCCTTCGACCCTGCTCGGCGGCGCCTCCTCGACCTGGTCCTCGTTTTCGCCCGGCTCGATGATCCTTCCCGAGCTCTCGCTGTGTCGCAGCGGCGAGCAGACGTTCCTCACGCTCAACGCGATCGTCGGCCCCGGCGACGACGCCGCGGCGAGAAGCGCTGCGCTGGAGGCGCGGCTGTCGGGACTGCGCGCCGAGCCGCTGCCGTTACTCGACCCCCATCCCATCTCGCGCTCGGAGATCCGCAGCGTCCGGGCGCCAGGTGAGTTCGAACGGGCAGTCGATGCGGCGACGGTCCGGATCGGCACGGGGGAGATGAGCAAGGTGGTACTGGCCCGCGAGGTGGTCGTCAGCGCCGCCGCTGCGCACGATCCGGGCGCGATCTTCGGCGCCATGCGCGAGCAGTTCCCGGCCTGCTTTTGCTTTTGCTGCGGCACCCCGGAGGCGAGCGTTCCTCGGCGCCAGCCCGGAGCTGCTCGTCCGCCGCGCGGGGGCGAGCGCCTCCACCGTAGCCCTGGCCGGCTCGACGCGGCGAAGCTCCGACCCCGCCGTCGATGACCACCTCGGCGAGCAGCTTCTGCGCAGCGACAAGGATCGCCGCGAGCAGCGGATCGTCGTCGAGCGGATCGTCCGCACCCTGCGCCCGCACGCGGTCTGGGTCGAGGCGGCGGCCGAGCCCGAGATCGTCAAGGTGGCGAACATCCAGCACCTGGCGACGCCGGTGATCGCCCAGCTCGCCGAGCCGCACTCGGCGATCGAGCTGGCCGGCCTCCTGCACCCGACTCCGGCTGTGGGTGGGGAGCCCTGGCCGGGCGCCGCCGAGCGCGATCTCGGAGCTGGAGCAGATGGACCGCGGCTGGTACGCCGGCCCGGTCGGCTGGATGGACGCGACCGAGGACGGCGAGTTCTGCGTTGCCCTGCGCAGCGCCCTCCTGCGCGACCGCGAGGCCCATCTCTACGCCGGAGTCGGCGTCGTATCCGGCTCAGACCCGGCCGCCGAGCTGGCCGAGACCGAGATCAAGCTCGGACGCGTTGCTGCCGCTGCTCGCCGAGTAGCGGTTCAGCCACCGACTCCCGGCGTCGCATCAGGCGCGAGGCAGATTGGATCTCAGGCGGTCGGCTGGATCGCCTCACTGACCGAGTCGGCCAGGCGGCGGTGAAGTTCGACGTTGGGTCTCCGGTCGACCGGGACCTCGATCAGGCCTGGTGCCCGCGTCCAGCGCTTCGGGCAACTGCTCCGAGGTGCTCGATTCGGCGGTGGGGAAGGCCGAAGAGGGCGGCGGCCTTGGTGAGGTCTAGGCCTCGCGGGGTGCCGAGCAGGGCCTCGAACTCCTCGCTCGCCAGCGCCTGCTCCTGGGGGAGGAAGTGGAAGATGCCGCCGCCGCCGTTGTCGATGACGACGATCCGCACCGGGGTCGAGACATCGCGCAGCGCGGCGAGGCCGCCGAGGTCGTGCAGCAGGCCGAGCTCGCCGGTGAGGATCGTCGTCGGCCGGCCCGTCGCGTGGGCGGCGCCGATTCCCGAGGAGATCAGCCCGTCGATCCCGTTGGCGCCGCGGTTAGCAGAGGAAGAGGACATCGGCCTCGCCTGTCGGCAGGAAGGCCTCCTGGTCGCGGATCGGCATGCTGGAGGCGGTGTAGATGAGGTCGCCGTCGCGGTGGGCGTGGCCCAGGGCCAGGTGGAGGCCCGGCTCGCTCAGGGCGCCGGCCCGGCCGAGCTCGGTCGCGATCGCCTCCTGCGCCGCCCGCTCGGCGTGCGAGCCAGACCGCGGGCGAGCCGCGTTCCTCGCCGAGGCGCGCCGCCCAGCCGGCGGCCAGCTCGGTAGGGTCGGCGCGCAGCAGTGCCGCCGCCCTGCGGGTCGGCTCGTTCCAGCCCCCGTATGGGTCGACGACGATCTGATCGGCGCCGAGACGCGCCAGCCAGGTGCGCAGCGGCTTGCTGGTCGGCATCTCGCCAAAGCGCAGGACGAGGTCGGGCCTGACCTCGGTGGCGAACCGCTCGTCGCGCAGCAGCAGGTCGTAGGTCGCGATCACGCGGGAGCGGTCATGCGGCCCGCAGCGAAGCTGGGAGGTCGGCTCGGCGAGGATCGGGAAGCCCGCGATTCGGGCGAGGTGGGCGAGGGGCTCGCGCAGCTCGGGGTCGAGCTGGCGCCCGGCGACGATTGCCCCGGAGCGGGCGCTGCCGATGTGCTTGGCGACCTCGTCAAGCACGAACTCGGAGGGCTCTACGTCGACCGGCGTAACCGCGGTCAGCGGCCGCGCGTCGCGTCCTTTTAGCGCCAGCGGATCGGTCGCCGTCACCGCGCCATCGACGGGGACCGGGGCAAGCGGCTCGCGCCAGGGAAGATTGAGATGGACCGGGCCCGGCCGGATTTCGCCACGGGCGGCGGCGAGCGCCCGGCAGGCGACCGAGCGGTAATGGAGCAGCCCTTCGTCATCGGCCTCGTGGGTGCCGACCTCGCAGAACCAGCGCACCGAGGACCCGTAGAGCTTCAGCTGGTCGATCGTCTGCCCGGCGCCGATCCCGCGCAGCTCAGGCGGGCGATCGGCGGTCAGCACGATCAGCGCCACCGCGGACTCGTCGGCCTCGCAGATCGCCGGGTGAAAGTTTGCCGCTGCGGTGCCAGAGGTGCAGAGCATCGCCACCGGCGCGCGCGTCGCCTGCGCCGCCCCGAGCGCGAAGTACGCGGCGGAGCGCTCATCGACGATCACGGTCACGTCGATCTCCGGCTGGCGCCAGAGCGCCACCGCCAGCGGGGTGGAGCGGGAGCCGGGAGAGATGACCGCCTGGCGCAGCCCGCCCCGCGCCAGCTCCTCGGCGAAGGCGGAGGCCAGGGCGGTATTGCCGTTCGTGGGGTCCACGCGTCGCTGACCCTAAATGCGGTGGGCGTCCAGCGCCGCCTCGTCGATCTCCACGCCCAAGCCCAGGACCCTCGGGCAGGTGGAGCATTCCGTTCGCGCAGCTCGCACTGGACCGAGGCGATCGTCGAGGCAAAGAGGCGCTGGGTGGCGAGGCCGTGGGCGAGGCCCGGGTCTTCCGCGCCGGCCGCCTCGCGCAGCGTCTGGGCCACCTGCGCTGCCGCGGCGATCCCGACCGGCCCGTCGAGGGCGCTGGAGACGAAGGAGGGGAGGACCTCGGCGATCTCGATCGCCGCCTCCGGTCCGCCGACCTTCGAGAGCTTCAGCCCGGCGAGCCCGCAGGCGCCCATCGCTACCGCCCGCTCGGCATCGGCGCGACTACCGACGCTCTCGTCGCCGGCGATCGGGATCGAGGTGGCGCTCGCCACCTCGATCGCCTCCTCCAGGGTCGCGACGGGCTGCTCGACCAGCTCGACGTCAAGCGGCTCCAGCGCGGCCAGCGTCTGCTTCGCCGTCGCCACATCCCAGGTGGCGTTGGCGTCGACCCGAATCCGCGCGTCCGGCCCGACCGCCTCGCGCACGGCGCGCACCTGCCCGACGTCATCGCCGGCGCCCAGCTTCAGCTTGAAGGTGGAGAAGCCCTCCGCGGCCCAGCGGATCGCGTCCTCGGCCACCGCGACCGGCTCGCCGGCGATCAGCGTCGCGTTGCAGAGAACTGGCGCGAGATTCGACGGCCAAGGGGGGAGCTCGCGGCGGCGGCACGCCTCCCCCGCAGGTCCATCAGCGCGGTCAGGGCGGCGCAGCGGGCCGGAGGAGAGAGTGCGGCGGCCTCACCCGCTCAGCGTCGCCTCATCGAGCGACTCGCGCTCGCCGAGACGCTCCAGCTCCTCCGACGATTTGGGCCAGCGCCGGTCCCGCCCCTCAGCGAAAGCGGCACGGCTTCGCCAAGGCCGGTCAGCCCCTCATCAGAGCGCAGTCGCAGCAGCACCATCTCGCGGCGCTCGAGCCGGCCGCGGGCGGTTACATACGGCTCGCGGAAGGGGAGCGCGTAGGGGATGACATCGACCGAGGCGATTCGCACCCCGATAGCTTCTCACTCGCGCGAGTCAGCTGGAGATCAGCAGACCCGCCGAAACCAGCAGGCTGAAGGCGGCCAGCAGCGCCCCGGTGCCGGCCAGCGCCCCGTTCAGCGCCGGCCCGTCGGTGCGATTGGACATCGTCCGCAGCGGGCCGATCGCCATCGGCAGCGCCGCGAAGCCGATCAGCGGCAAGAGGCTCGATTCTCCGCCGACCAACGCGATCGGCAGCACGAGAAAGGCGCCCAGCACCAGCATTCGGTACAGCGCGATCGCATTGCGCCGCCCCATCCGCACCGCCAGCGTCATCTTCCCCGCCCGCCGATCGGTCTCCAGGTCGCGGACGTTGTTGACGACGAGGATCGCGGTCGCCAGGAAGCCGACCGCGATCGAGAGCCCGAGCGGCAACGCGTCGAGCTGCTCCACCTGTACGTAGTAGGACCCGTTGACCGCGACCAGCCCGAAGAACAAGAAGACGAACACCTCTCCCAGACCCGCATACCCATAGGGCCGTGGCCCACCCGTGTAGAGAACCCCCGCCGCAATCGAGACCGCCCCGATCACGAGAATCACGACCCCGGCGACCGCGGCCAGATAGATCCCACAGGCGACGGCGATCCCAAACGCAACCCAGGTGGCGGTCAACACCCGCCGCGGCGTAACCAGCCCGGCCGAGGTAACCCGCACCGGCCCAAGCCGATCCGCGGTATCCGCCCCTCGTCGCGCATCCGAGTAGTCATTAGCCAGGTTCGTCCCCACCTGAATGAACACAGACCCGATGAGGGCGGCCACGAACGCTCCGACCCTGGGAAGCTTGCCCGCCCACTGGACGGCCGCCGCCGTCCCGACGAAGACGGGAGCGATCGCGGCCGGCAGCGTCCTCGGCCGGGCGGCCATGAGCCAGATTCTCATGGCCGGCGCGGGTATTTGCTGAAGTCCGGGGCCCGCCCTTGCTGGTAGGCGTTTCGCCCCTCCTGTCCCTCCTCGGACATGTAGAAGAGCAGCGTCGCGTCGTGGGAGAGCTGCTGGAGGCCGGTGAGGCCGTCCTCGGCGGCGTTGAAGCTCGCCTTCAGCAGCCGCAGAGAGAGCGGCGAGAGGTGCAGCATCTCCCGACACCAGGCGACCGTCTCGCGCTCCAGCTCCTCGACCGGCACCACCGCGTTGACGAGTCCCATCGCCAGCGCCTCCTCGGCCCCGTAGAGCCGGCAAAGGAACCAGACCTCCTTGGCTCGCTTGACCCCGATGTTGCGCGCCAGCAGGCTGGCGCCGAAGCCGCCGTCGAAACTGCCCACCCGCGGCCCGGTCTGCCCGAAACGCGCGTTGTCGGCGGCGATCGTCAGGTCGCAGACAAGGTGCAGGATGTGGCCGCCGCCGACCGCGTAGCCGGCGACCATCGCCACCACCGGCTTCGGCAGCCGCCGGATCTGCACGTGCAGGTCGCCAACGTCGAGCCGGCCGATCCCCTGCTTGGCCAACGTCGTCGTCCCCGATGTAGCCGTCGTCGCCGCGGATCCGCTGGTCCCCGCCCGAGCAGAAGGCCTCACTCCCGGCCCCGGTGAGGACGATCGCCCCGACCTCGAGGTCGTCGCGGGCCCGCCCGAAGGCGTCGCGCAGCTCGGCCAAGGTCTGCGGCCGGAACGCGTTGCGCACCTCCGGCCGGTCGATCGTGATCTTTGCGATCCCGTCGGCCTTCTCGTAGCGGATGTCGCCGTACTCGGCGGCGCTCCGCCACTCGATCGGCGCGTAGAGGTCCTGCTCGGGCGGGGCGTCCTTGTGGCGTTGGGGCAAGCGTTCCTCCGGGTCTCGCGGGTCGGGTGCCGCGCGCCGGCGCGGACCGCTAAGAATGCGGGTGGCAACGATAGCCAGCGACCCCAGTGAGCGCCGATCGATGAAACTCGACAACTGGCTGGCCCAGAGATCCCAGAGCTGTCCCGACCGCACCGCCCTGGTGGCGGACGGCGTCGAGGTCGGCTACGCGGAGCTGGAGGCGGAGTCGACCTGGGTCGCGCGGCGCCTCGCCGCGCAGGGGGTGCGGCGAGGCTCGACGGTGGCGCTGACCATGCACCCCGGCCGCGAGCAGGTGGTGCTGATCCACGCGCTGATGAAGGTCGGGGCGGTGCTGCTGCCGCTCAGCCCGCGGCTGAGCGAGGCGGAGCGGGCGGCGGCGATCGCGACCGAGGAGCCCACGATCGACCTCGGCGATCCCGGCGAGCTGACCCAGACCGAGGCCGATCTGCCGCTGCTCGGCGAGCACGACATGGACGACATCGTCTGCCGGGTGCTGACCAGCGGCAGCACCGGCGCCCCCGATCCGGTCGGGCTCACCTACGGCAACTTCCTCTGGAGCGCGGTCGGCTCGGCCTTCAACATCGGCGTCCAGCCCGACGACCGCTGGCTTTGCTGCGTGCCGCTCAGCCACGTCTCCGGCCTCTCGATCGCGATGCGATCGGTCATCTACGGCACGACGATGGTCCTCCACGACGGCTTCGACGCCGACCGGGTGGCGGCGGCGCTGGAAGAGGGCGGCATCACCGTCGTCTCGCTGGTGACGACGATGCTGACCAGGCTGCTGGAGGCGGGCGCCGACCTCTCCGGCCCGCGGGCGATCCTGGTCGGCGGCGGGCCGGTCCCCGAGGAGCCGCTTGAGCAGGCGATCGCCCGCGGCGCCACCGTCGTACAGACCTACGGGCTCACCGAGACCTGCTCCCAGGTGACGACCCTGGCGCCCGCCGACGCCCGACGCAAGCTCGGCTCGGCCGGGCGCCCCCTGCTTACCACCCACCTGCGGATCCAAGACGGCGAGATCCTCGTCCAGGGCCCGACCGTCGCCCCCGGCCGCGCCGACGCCGACGGCTGGCTGCACACGGGCGACCTCGGTCGCATCGACGAGGAAGGTTTCCTCTACGTCGAGGACCGGATCGACGACATGATCGTCAGCGGCGGCGAGAACGTGGTGCCGGCGGAGGTGGAGAAGGTGCTGCTGCGCCACCCGGCGGTCGCCGACGCCGCGGTGATCGGTCGCGAGGACCCCGAGTGGCAGCAGGCGGTGACCGCCGTCGTCGTGCTGCAGAGCGGCTCCGAGGCGACCCCCGATGAGCTGCGCCGCCACTGCGCCGAGGCGCTCGCCGGCTTCAAGGTGCCGAAGCGGGTCGAGCTCGCCGCGGCGCTGCCGCGCACGCCCTCGGGCAAGCTGATGCGCAGGGCCCTCCGTTAGAGTCGCGCCCAATGCGCACAGACGACATCTACTACGACAAGGACGCCGACCTCTCCAGGCTCGAGGGCAAGACCGTCGCAATCCTCGGCTACGGCTCACAGGGCCACGCCCACGCCCTCAACCTCAAGGACTCCGGCGTCGACGTCGTCGTCGGCCTCCGTCCGGACTCCTCCAGCCGCGCCAAGGCCGAGGAGGCCGGCCTCGAGGTGTTCGACATCGCCGAAGCCGCCAGCCGCGGCGACGTCGTCATGGTCCTGCTCCCCGACGAGAAGCAGGCCGAGGTCTGGGAGGCCGAGATCGCCGACGGGATCGCCCCCGGCAACCTGCTGCTCTTCGCGCACGGCTTCGCCATCCACTTCGAGCAGATCGCGCCCCCGCCGGGGGTCGACGTCGGCATGGTCGCGCCCAAGGGACCGGGCCATCTGGTCCGCCGCCAGTACGAGGAGGGACACGGGGTGCCCTGCCTGATGGCCGTCCACCAGGACGCCAGCGGCGAGGCCCACGACCTCGTTCTCGCCTACGCCGCCGGGATCGGCGGCGGTCGCGCCGCGATCATCGAGACGACCTTCAAAGACGAGTGCGAGACCGATCTCTTCGGCGAGCAGGCCGTCCTCTGCGGCGGTGCCTCCGAGCTGGTCCGCGCCGGCTTTGAGACGCTTGTCGAGGCTGGATATGACCCGCGCCTCGCCTACTTTGAGTGCCTGCACGAGCTGAAGCTGATCGCCGACCTGATGTATGAGAAGGGGATCCAGGGGATGCGCTACTCGATCTCCAACACCGCTGAGTACGGGGACATGACCCGCGGCAAACGGGTGATCGGCGAGGAGTCGCGGGCGGCGATGAAGCAGATCCTCGGCGAGATCCAGTCAGGCGAGTTCGCCCGCGAGTGGATCGCCGAGAATCGCGCCGGCGGCGAGAACTTCGACCGCATGCGCAAAGAGGCGGCCGGGCATCAGGTCGAGGAGGTCGGAAAGGATCTGCGCGGGATGATGCCCTGGATCGACCAGGAGTTCTGAGTCAGGCGCCGGGCGGGGCGTTGTCGCCGAAACGGCTGACCTCGCCCTCCGGCAATTTGCCGTCGCGGCCGACGTAGCCGTCCTTGCCTCCGACCACCACGTAGACCGCCTCCTCGGAGTCGCTGAGGTTGCGGACCTTGCGCACGGTCGAGGCGTCAACCCAGGCGAGGCCGCCCGGCTCCAGCTCGTGGGTGGAGCCGTCGCCGAACTCGATCGCGATCCGGCCGCTGTGCAGGAAGTAGAGCTCCTCCTGCTCCTCGTGGTAATGGCGCCCGGTCTCATATGCCGGCGGCAGGACGATCGCGTTGACGCCGAACGCGGTCACTCCCAGCTCCTTGCGGATCTTGCGAAACCCCGGACCCTCGCCGAGGTCGCGGAGGTTGGCGACGGCGTAGCCCTCGCCTTTGGTGACTCCCTGCGTAGTCTCTGTCATGTCCTTAGCCTAAGGGCCGTTGCCAACCTGCGCATGCCCGGCGACCCCGAGGCGGCCCGGCCGCGGCGGTCATTAACCTGTCGCCGCGATGGCGCCTCCGGCCCCCCAGATCCCCGCCGAGCTGAAGCCCGGCGACGGGCGCTTCGGCTGCGGGCCCGTCCAAGGTGCGCCCCGAGGCGCTGGCCAAGCTGGCGGAACAGGGCCGAGTTGATGGGAACCTCGCACCGCCAGGCTCCCGTGCGCGACCTGGTCGGACGCATCCGCAGCGGCCTCGGCGAGCTGTTCGCGCTGCCCGACGGACTACGAGGTCGTACTCGGCAACGGCGGCACGACGGCTTTCTGGGAGGCCGCCGCTGCCTGGCTGGTGCGCGATCGCGCCCTGCACCTGAGCTACGGCGAGTTCTCGCAGAAGTTCGCCAATGCGACAACCGCCGCGGCCCCCTTTCTCGCCGAGCCGATCGTCGATCGAGGCCGAGCCCGGCGATGCGCCCGAGCCGGTCGCCGACCCCGCGGCTGACTGCGATCGCCTGGGCCCACAACGAGACCTCTACCGGGGTGATGGTCGAAGTCGAGCGCCCGGAGGGTTCCGGCGACGCGCTGGTCGCTGATCGACGGCACCTCGGGCGCCGGCGGCCTGCCGCTCGAGGTGGGCCAGGCCGATGCCTACTACTTCGCGCCACAGAAGGCATTCGGCGCCGACGGCGGTCTCTGGCTGGCGCTGCTCAGCCCGGCGGCTATCGACAGGATCGAGGAGCTCGACGGTGCGCCGGGCCGCTGGCAGCCGGCCTTCCTCTCGCTGCAAACGGCGATCGAGAACTCGCGCAAGGATCAGACCTACAACACCCCTGCGCTGGCGACCTTGTTACTGCTCGCCGACCAGGTCGATTGGATGCTCGCTGGCGGGGGGCTCGAGTGGTGCGTGCAGCGGACCGCTGCTTCTTCGAGGCACCTCTACGACTGGGCCGAGGGCGCAGCGCTTGCCTCCCCCTTCGTCGCCGACCCCGCGAAGCGCTCGCTGGTCGTCGGGACGATCGACTTCGATGACTCGCTCGACGCCGCTGCAGTGGCAGCGACGCTGCGAGCCAACGGCATCGTCGATGTCGAGCCCTACCGCAAGCTGGGGCGCAACCAGCTGCGGATCGGCATGTTCCCGGCGGTCGAGCCAGCCGACGTCGAAGCGCTTACCGCCTGCGTCGACTGGGTGGTCGCCAACGTGCCGGAGGTGATCAGGTGAAGGTCCTCGTCAAGGAGAAGATCGCCGACGCCGGAATCGAGCTGCTGCGTGCCAACTTCGACGTCGACCTCGGGTTCGAGATGTCAGACGAGGAGCTGCGCGAGGCGATCGGTGCCTACGACGCGATCTTGATCCGCTCGGCGACGAAGTTGACCGCCGAGTTGATCGAGCGGGCTGACCGCCTTAAGGTGATCGGCCGCGCCGGCACCGGGGTCGACAATGTCGACATCCCGGCCGCGACCCGGCGTGGCATCGTCGTCGCCAATGCGCCGGAGTCCAACTCGGTCGCCGCCGCCGAGCACACCCTTGCCCTGATGCTCGCCCTCTTTCGCAACGTCCCCCAGGCGCACGCCAGCCTGGTCGATGGACGCTGGGACCGGTCCCGCTTCAAGGGCGCGGAGCTGTATGGGAAGACATTGGGGGTGATCGGCTTCGGCAGGATCGGCCAGCTCGTCGCCAAGCGCGCCCAGAGCTTCGAGATGGACGTGGTCGCCTTCGATAAGTTCGTCTCCGCCGAGCGCTTCCGCGAGCTGGGAGTCGAAGGGATGGGCAGCGTCGAGGAGGTATTCGAGCGCGCCGACGTTGTCACCCTCCACGTACCGAAGACGCCGGAGACGGTGAACCTGATCGACGCGGCCGCGATCGCCGCGATGAACGAGGAGGTGCGGATCATCAACTGCGCCCGCGGTGAGCTGGTCGACCTTGACGCGCTCCTCGCCGGGCTGGAGTCCGGCAAGGTGGCGGGCGCGGCGCTCGACGTCTTCCCCTCAGAGCCCTTCACCGAACACCCGATCTTTGCCCGCCCCGATGTCGTCGTTACCCCCCATCTGGGCGCCTCCACCGCCGAGGCGCAGGACCGCGCCGGGGTAGTCACGGCCGAGCAGGTGACAGCGGCGCTGAGTGGCGGCGTGGTGACTAACGCGGTCAACATCGCCGCCGTGCGCCCCGAGGAGATGGAGGCGCTGGCTCCCTTCGTCCCGCTGTGCGAAAAGCTCGGCCGGCTCGCCCAGGGCCTCGGCGGTGGCTCCGTCGACCGCGTCACCGCCGAGTTCCGCGGTCGTATCGCCTCCCACGACACCCGCCTGCTCGGCATCGCCGTCCTCGTCGGCATCCTCTCCGGGAATACCGAGGAGCCGGTCAACCTCGTCAACGCGCCCCAGATGGCTGAGGAGCGGGGAATCGAGTTGGTCGAGACCAAGGACTCCAGCGCCGAGGACTTCACTGAGCTGGTCACGGTGCGACTCCATTCCGGGGGCGAGGAGGTCGAGGTCGCCGGGACCGGCGTCGGCCCTCGCAACGAGCCCTACCTGGTCTCGGTATGGGGGGAGAGCTTCTACCTGCCCTTTGCAGAGCACCTCGCGGTCTTCCGCTACGCCGACCAGCCGGGGATGATCGGCAGGGTAGGGACGGCGTTCGGCGAGGAGGGAGTGAACATCATCTCAGCGGCGGTCGGCGCGGAGGCCGGCGGCGAGGAGGCGGTGATGGCACTCACCACCGACGCCCCGGTGCACGGGGAGACGATCAAGAAGATCCTGCAGCTCGACGGCTTCTCGGTAGGCCGCTCGGTGGACCTGTGAAAGCGGCGCATTCCCCACCAAGCGCCCCAACGCTGACGATCTGACTCTGTTTGCCTGATAGGCGTTCCTTCGCACTCGTGGAAGGGAACTCGAACGATGAAGAGCGATCCTGATTGCGATGGCGATGCCGGCGACCCTGGCAAGGCCAAAGCTGATCGGCGGGCGCGGCAGCAACGAGCTCCAGCAGGATCCAAACTCGGCCGTGCGTCATCCGGCGGATAGCGGATCGCACGACCTTGGCGATGCGGGGGGGCCTGCGCTAAGCTGGGCAGGCGAATGACGCACCGCGACCACAGCCTGGCGCTTCTCCTTCTCCTCCCCCCTCGGGGGGAATAGCGCTGGGCGGCGCGTAGCCGCGAGAGACAAGGTCATTCCAAGCAAGCAGAGAAGGAGGAGGTCCAGTGGGACCCGCATCTGACGCCAACCGCGTCCACATCTTCGACACCACCCTGAGGGACGGTGAGCAGTCGCCCGGAATCTCCCTGAACACCGCCGAGAAGGTAGAGATCGCCCAGCAGCTCGGCCGGCTCGGCGTCGACGTGATCGAGGCCGGCTTCCCGATCACCTCGCCGGGGGACTTCGAGGCGGTCCAGGAGATCTCACGCAAGGTCGAGGGCCCTGCTATCTGCGGCCTGGCGCGCACCCACAAAGCCGACATCGACGCCGCCTGGAGGGCGATCTGCGACGCGGGCCGCCCCCGCATTCACACCTTTATCTCCACCTCCGACATCCACATCGAGCACCAACTGCAGACGACCCGCGAGGACGTCAAGGGGCAGGCCCGCGCCGCCGTCGCCCTGGCCAAGTCCTACTGCGAGGACGTCGAGTTCTCGCCGATGGACGCGACGCGGGCCGAGATCGAGTTCACCGCCGAGGTCTGCGCGGTCGCGGTCGAGGAGGGTGCCACCGTCATCAACATCCCCGACACGGTCGGCTACACCACCCCGGAGGAGTACGCCGCCTACTTCCGGCGTCTCTACGAGCTGGTCCCCGGCCTGCGCGAGGTCGAGACCTCGGTCCACTGCCACGACGACCTCGGCCTGGCCGTCGCCAACTCCTACGCCGGGCTGCTGGCCGGCGCCCGCCAGGTCGAGTGCGCGATTAACGGGATCGGCGAGCGAGCCGGCAACTGCTCGCTGGAGGAGATCGTGATGCTGATCCGGACCCGCGAGGACGTCCACGGCCTCGGCACGGGGGTTGACGCGCGCGAGCTGGCCCGCACCAGCCGCATGGTCTCGCGCCTCACCGGCTACCCGGTCCAACCCAACAAGGCAATCGTCGGCCGCAACGCCTTCGCCCACGAGTCCGGGATCCACCAGGACGGGGTGCTGAAGGAGCGCACCACCTACGAGATCATGGACGCGACCGAAGTCGGCCTGGAGTCGAACTCGATCGTCCTCGGTAAGCACTCCGGTCGCCACGCCCTGCGCGACGCGCTGGAACAGCTCGGCTTCAAGATCGAGGGCAACGCGCTCAACTCGGCCTTCAAGCGCTTCAAGGAGGTCGCCGACCGCAAGAAGCAAGTGACGGCGCTGGACCTGGAGGCGATCGTCTCCGACGAGATGCGCGAGCGTTCAGACGCCCACGAGCTGGCCTGGTTCGAGGTCAAGGCCGGCTCACGCCACGAGCCGCTGGCGAGGGTGGAGGTCACCATGCCCTCCGGCGAGAAGTCGATCGGCGAGTCGAGCGGCGATGGTCCGGTCGACGCGATCTTCCACGCGATCCAGAAGGCGACCGGAGTCGATTGCGAGCTGCGCCAGTACACGGTCGAGGCGGTGACCGGGGGTGAGGACGCGCTGGGTCGAGGTGACCGTGATGCTGCGTGCCGCCGGGCACCTGGCGACCGGCCAGGGCGTGGCCACCGACATCCTCGAGGCCTCCGCGCGCGCCTACGTGCGAGCGCTCTCCAACGCGCTGGAGGGCGCCGCGATCCGCGAGGCCGAGGCGGCGACGTCGGGCCGAGCGCACCCCCGGCCCCTGACCGGTCGCGGTCGGCGTCGCGTGAGGGCAGCCCTTGCATCAGGGCGTCTAGCGGTGGGTAATTGCGTTCTTGCCGAGGACGATGACCTTGTCCCGCGGGTTGCTGAGTCCGCTGGGCAGAGTTGGTAGACAAATGTATGTGATAACGTACAGCCTTAGATGAGCCTGAACCGAGCGGTGCAAAAGAACCTGCCACTGATGGCGCCGCCGCCGAAGACGACTGGTGAGTCGCATGCCGCCTCCGACGTCGGCCGTCGCGTCCGCGCCTTGCGAGAGGCAATGGGTTGGTCGCTGCGTGACCTTGCCGAGCGCAGCGGCGTGAGTGCCCCGATGCTCTCGCAGGTCGAGCGAGGAGAGACCAGCCCGACCCTGGCCGTGGCCACCAAGATTGCCTCCGGCCTCGAATTGACCCTGTCGCAGCTGCTGAGACTGGACGAGGGCGAGCACGTCGCCGTCAGCCGGGCCGGCGAGCGGCGCCGCTACGAGCGAGGTGGTCACCGTTTTGAGGAGTTGACCCCGCCGCTGCCGGGACAGCGGGCCGACGTCTCCCTGCACATCCTGGAGCCCGGCGCGGCGACCGGAGGGCGGCAGGACCCGCCGATGCACGAGCCCGGCAGCCGCGAGACCGCCGTTATCCTGACCGGGGCCCTGGCGCTGGTCGTCGATGGGACCCGCTATGAGCTACAAGCGGAGGACAGCGTCACCTTCGACGCCGATCTTCCCCATCACTTCGAGAACGATGGCGAGGAGCCGACCCGCTTCCTCGCCGTGATCGCCGCCGGCCTGCGGCGGGGTTGAGGAGGAGGCCCTGATGCCCAAGACGATGTTCGACAAGATCTGGGAGGCCCACGAGGTCTCCGACGGCCTCATCTACATCGACTTGCACTTGGTCCACGAGGTGACCTCGCCGCAGGCCTTCGAGGGGCTGCGGCTCGCCGGGCGCGGGGTGCGCCGACCCGACAAGACGATCGCCACGGCCGATCACAACGTGCCCACCGACGGCACCAAGGCCGCGCGACTGATCGTCGACGAGCTCTCCCGGATCCAGGTCGAGACGCTGGAGCAAAACTGCGAGGAGTTCGGCGTCCCGCTCTACTCACTGGGGTCCGAGCGCCAGGGCATCGTCCACGTGATCGGGCCGGAGCTGGGCGTCACCCAGCCTGGGATGACGATCGTTTGCGGCGACAGCCACACCTCTACCCATGGCGCCTTCGGGGCACTCGCCTTCGGCATCGGCACCTCCGAGGTCGAGCACGTGCTGGCGACCCAGTGCCTGGTCCAGAAGCAGCCGAAGACTATGCGCATCTCCTACATGGGCGAGCTGGGCGCTGGCGTCACCCCAAAGGATCTGATCCTGGCGACGATCGGCCGCCTGGGCACCGGCGGTATGACCGGTCACGCGGTCGAGTACGCCGGGCCGGCGATCGAGTCGCTCTCGATGCCAGGCCGGATGACCATCTGCAACATGACCATCGAGGGCGGCGGGCGAGCCGGGATGATCGCCCCCGACGAGACGACGTTCGAGTGGGTGCGCGGTCGGGCCGGCGCCCCGCAGGACTTCGACGTCGCCGTCGATCGCTGGAGCGTCCTGCCGACCGATCCCGGGGCGGTTTTCGATACAGAGGTCGAGGTCGACGCCTCCACCCTCTCGCCAATGGTCACCTGGGGCACGAACCCTGGGATGGTGGTCGAGGTGACCGACGCGGTCCCCGACCCCGCCGCACTTGACTCTCCGGCGGACCGCGAATCCGCCGAGCGCGCCCTTGCATACATGGCGCTGCGGCCCGGCACCCCGATGACCGAGGTGGTCTTGGACCGGGTCTTCATCGGCTCCTGCACCAACTCGCGAGTCGAGGACCTGCGCGAGGCGGCCGCGGTGATCGAGGGCCGACGCGTCGCCGACTCGGTGCGGGCGATGGTCGTTCCCGGCTCCCAGGCGGTGAAGGCGAGCGCCGAGGCGGAGGGCCTCGATGAGGTCTTCCGCGCCGCCGGCTTTGAATGGCGCGAGGCGGGCTGCTCGATGTGCCTCGGGATGAACCCCGACATCCTCGCTGAGGGCGAGCGCTGCGCCTCGACCTCGAACCGAAACTTCGAGGGGCGGCAGGGCAAGGGGGGGAGAACCCACCTGGTCAGCCCGCGGATGGCCGCGGCCGCTGCGATCGAGGGGCGTTTTGTCGACATCAGGGATTGGAGTTGAAGATGAGGCCGATCGACGTGATCGAGGGCAGGGTCTCGGTCTTGGACCGCGCCGACGTGGACACCGACCAGATCATCCCCAAGCAGTTCCTCAAGCGCGTTGAGCGGACCGGCTTCGGCGAGTTCCTCTTTTACGACTGGATCCGTTCAGGGGAGATCGAGCTGGAGCCAAACTCGATCCTGGTGGCGGGGCGTAACTTCGGCTGCGGCTCCTCGCGCGAGCATGCCCCCTGGGCGTTGCAGGATTTCGGCTTCGAGGCGATCGTCGCGCCCTCCTTCGCCGACATCTTCTACGTCAACTGCACCAAGATCGGGCTGCTGCCGGTGATCCTCGGCGAGGAGCACTGCAGTGCCGTCGCCGAGGCGGGCGAGGCGCGGATCGACGTCGACGACGAGACGGTCACCTGCGCAGCGGGCGTATTTGAGTTTGAGGTCGAGGCTGACGTCAAGCACCGCCTCCTCAACGGCCTCGACGACATCGGCATCACCTTGGAGAGCGCAGCGGCGATCGACGCCTTCGAGTCTTCCGGCGCTGCCGACCGCGGCCCGGTCACCACAGCCCTTTGATGACCGGGGCCACTCGCGACTGGGACGCCCGCGCTTACCAGCGGGTGTCGGTACCGCACGAGAAGTGGGCGAGCGCCGTACTCGACCGCCTCTCGCCGCGGGAGGACGAGACAGTGCTAGACGCCGGCTGCGGCAGCGGTCGGGTCACTCGCCTGCTGATCGAGCGGTTGCCCCGGGGCCGGGTGGTAGCAGTCGACGGCTCACCGTCGATGATCGAGGAGGTCCGCGTGGTGCTCCGCCCGCAAGACGACGCGCTCGTCTCCGAGCTGACCGAGCTGGAGCTGGACGAGCGCGTCGACTCGGTGTTCTCCAGTGCCGTCTTCCACTGGATCGCCGACCACGATCTGCTCTTCCGGCGACTGGGGGCGGTACTGAGACCCGGGGGTCGGCTCGCGGCGCAGTGCGGAGGGTCGGGGAACATCCACTCCTTCCGCGGCGCCGGAGAGGAGGTCGCCGCCTGCGATCCCTACAAGCGCTACTTCGAGAGCTTCGAGCGGCCGTGGAACTACGCCGACGCCGAGGAAACCACGGCGCGGCTGGAGCACGCCGGGTTCCGTGACATCCACTGCTGGCTCGAGCCTTGGGCCGTGACTCCGCCCGAGCCGGCCGAGTTCGTCCGGGCCGTCTGCCTCGGGGCCCACCTAGAGCCGCTCCCGGCGGAGCTGCGCGACCGGTTCGTCGCCGACGTGCTCGCCACCCAGTCTGAGCCGCTGCGTCTCGACTTCGTTCGCCTGAACATCGACGCCCGCGCCCCGCTCTAGCTGCTCCTTCGAGCGGGCGCAGGACCAGCAACGGTACCCGTGGCGGACAAAGGAGACCGCAGCCCGGCTGCGTTCGGTCAACCCGTAGCCGACTGTGCATAGAGTGGGCCCGGTGAGCGGCGCACCTCACATAGTCGTCTTGCCCGGGGACGGAATCGGCCCGGAGATCGTCGGCGCTGCGCAGGAGCTTTTGGCGGCCCTCGGCGAGTTCGAGTTTGAGGAGCGGCTCATCGGCGGCGCCTCGATCGACGCCCACGGAACCGGTCTGACCGACGGGGTTCTCGATGCCTGCCGTGCCGCCGATGCGGTCCTGCTTGGCGCGGTCGGCGGCCCCAAATGGGACACTACCGACCCTGGGGCTCCCCGCCCCGAGCAGGGCCTTCTCGGCCTACGCAAGGGGATGGGCCTTTACGCCAACTTGCGCCCGGTGCGTCCCAGCCCAGCGCTGATCGCCTCCAGCCCGCTGCGCGAGGAGCGGATCGCTGGCACCGACCTGCTTGTAGTGCGCGAGCTGACCGGAGGCATCTATTTCGGCGACAGCGGTCGCGACGGCGACTCCGCCCACGACACTTGCGAGTATTCCGCGGGCGAGGTCGAGCGGATCGCCCACGCCGCCTTCGAGGCCGCCCAGCGGCGCGCCGAGCGGTCCCGCCGCAGGCCACGGGTCACCTCGGTTGACAAGGCAAACGTGATGGAGACATCGCGGCTGTGGCGCGAGGTGGTCAGCCGTGTCGCGCAGGACTACCCCGATGTCGCTCTCGACCATCTGCTGATCGACAACGCCGCGATGCAGCTCGTCTCGCGCCCGGCCGACTTCGACGTGATCGTCACCGAGAACCTCTTCGGCGACATCCTCAGCGACGAGTCCGCGATGCTCACCGGCTCGCTAGGAATGCTGCCCTCGGCGAGCCTCGGCGCCGACGGCGACCCTGGCGTCTTCGAGCCGGTCCACGGCTCCGCCCCCGACATCGCCGGCAGGGGGACTGCCAACCCGCTTGCCACCTTCCTCTCGGTGGCGATGATGCTGCGCCACGGGCTCGACCGCCCGGACGACGCGGGCCGGATTGAGGCAGCCGTCGACGCTGTCCTTAAACGGGGCCTGCGAACTCCCGACCTCGCTAGAGGAACCCTAGTGGAGCCGCCGCTGCCCGAGGTCCCACCCGAGGTCGAGGTCGGCACCGCCGAGATGACAAGGGCGGTGTTGGCCGAGCTTTCCTCGTAGGGCATACTTTCGCCCATGGAATCCGCCGAGTTGATCTGGCACAACGGCGAGTTCGTGCCCTGGAAGGACGCCAAGGTCCACGTCCTCAGCCACGGCCTGCACTACGGCACCGGCGTCTTTGAGGGGATCCGCTGTTATGAGACCGATCGCGGCCCGGCGGTCTTCCGCCACCCCGAGCACCTCGAGCGGCTCGCGAAGTCGGCCGAGCTCTACTACTTCGAGCTGCCCTACTCCGCCGAGGAGCTGCGCGACGCTACTCACGAGCTGATCCGTCGCAACGGCCTCCGCTCCTGCTATATACGCCCGCTCGCCTTCCGCGGCTATGGGGAGATGGGCCTCTTCGCGAAGAGCGCCCCGATCGAGGTGATCGTCGCCGTCTGGCCCTGGGGCGCATACCTCGGCGAGGAGGGCAAGAAGCACGGTATCCGCACCAAGGTCTCCTCCTGGCGGACGATCTCCGGCGACAGCCTGATCCCGCACGCCAAGGCCTCCGGCCAGTACCTCAACTCGATCCTCGCCAAGACCGAGTCGGCCAACGCCGGCTATGACGAGGCGATCCTGCTCGACCAGCACGGCTGCGTCTCGGAGGGCTCGGGCGAGAACGTCTTCGTCGTCCGCGATGGCGTTCTCTGCACTCCCGGGCACACCTCGGCCATCCTCGACGGGATCACCCGCGCCTCTGTGATCCAGATCGCACTCGACCTCGGCTACAAGGTCGAGGAGCGCGACATCGCCCGCGCCGAGCTCTACCTTGCCGATGAGGTCTTCCTTACCGGCACCGCCGCCGAGCTGGTGCCGGTGCGCTCGGTCGACGACCACGAGCTGGGCGAGCCGGGCGAGATTACCCGGGTGATCCAGGCTCGCTTCGAAGACGCCCTGCACGGACGCGCCGAGGAGTATCTGGAGTGGCTCGACTTCGTCGAGGCGCCGAGCGAAGTTGACCGATCGAGTAAGGTCAGTTCCTGATGCGTAGCCATTTCGAGGCAATCGGGCGAATTACCCCAGCCGCCTAGCGGCTGGTGCGGCGCTGCCGCGCAGGTGGGCCGAATGGCCCTCTCCCCGATCCCTCGAATCGAAAGGCAGCAGATGGAACCGGTGAAGCTCTATGACACCACCTTGCGCGACGGCATGCAGGGCGAGGGGATGTCGCTCTCTGCGCGCGAGAAGGTGCGCGTGGTCAGCACCCTCGACGCTCTCGGGGTGCAGCTGATCGAGGCCGGCTTCCCCAGCTCCAACCCGAAGGAGGTGGAGCTGTTTGGCCTGCTCTCTGAGCTGGAGCTGGAGCAGGCGACGATCTGTGCCTTCGGCATGACCCGCCGCCGCGACGCCGTCGCCGAGAACGACCCCGCCCTGCGCACCCTGGTCGAGTGCTTTGCCCCGATTGTGACGCTGGTTGGCAAGACCTGGGCGCTGCACCTGGAGAAGGTGACCAAGGCCTCGCCCGAGGAGAACCTGGCGATGATCGCCGACTCCGTCGCCTTCTGCCGCGCCCAGGGCAAGCGCGTCATCTACGACGCCGAGCACTTCTTCGACGGCTTTCGCGACGACCCCGCCTACGCCATGGAATGCCTGCGCGCCGCCGTCGCAGCGGGGGCGGAGAACGTCACCCTCTGCGACACCAACGGCTCCAGCCTGCCCGAGCAGGTGGCCGACGCCACCGAACAGATCGTCGCTGAGCTGAGGGACGAGGAGGTGGAGGTGGGGATCCACGTCCACAACGACGCCGAGTGCGGTGTTGCCAATTCGCTGGCGGCGGTGCGCGAGGGCGCCCGTCTCGTGCAGGGCACGATCAACGGCTACGGCGAGCGCTGCGGCAACGCCAACCTCGTCTCGATTCTGCCGGCGCTGCAGCTGAAGATGAGCTTCGACGTGGTTTCGCCCGCTCAACTCGCGAGCCTGACCGAGACCGCGCACTTCCTCGACGAGCTCTGCAACCTGACCCCGGACCCCGACCAGCCCTACGTCGGCCGCAACGCCTTCGCCCACAAGGGCGGGATGCACGTCGCCGGGGTGGCTGCCGATGCTCGTACCTTCGAGCACATCGACCCCGGTACAGTAGGCAACGAACGCGACGTCCTCCCCTCGGAGCTGTCCGGCAAGGCGACGATCCGCAGCCAGGCCGCGCAAGCGGGGCTGGAGATCGACGAGACGATGGCGGGGCACGCCGTGGAGCGGTTGAAGGAGCGCGAGCACCGCGGCTACCACTACGAGGCCGCCCAGGCTAGCTTCGAGCTGCTTCTGCGACGCGAGGCAGGCGCCTATAAGCCGCTGTTCGAGCTAGAGGGGTTCAGGGTCGTGACCGAGAAGCGCGCCGGCGAGGGAGTGCGGACCGAGGCGACGATCGAGCTGATAGTCGACGGCGAGCGCTTCGTCCGCTCCGCCACGGGCAACGGTCCGGTCAACGCGCTCGACCGGGCCCTGCGTCGGGCGATCGCCGACAGGCACCCGCACCTGGCTGACATCGAGCTGACCAACTACAAGGTGCGGATCCTCGACGAGACCCACGGCACCGACGCTGTCACCCGCGTCCTGCTCGACTCCTCCGACGGCGAGCGCGAGTGGGGGACAATAGGGGTCTCGGAGAACATCATCGAGGCGTCCTGGGAGGCTCTGGTCGACTCGCTGGAGTACGCCTTCCAGCCGCAATGAGCGGCGCTGCAAGGATCGATATCTGATTTCTCCGCGCTGCAAGCCAAGCGCTCAGCCGTGCAGCGGGCGTCCAGCGGCGAGTAGGGTGGCCGCCGATATGGGCGGATTCCCCGACAGCGAGGAGATCCCGCTTGCACGGCCCGAGATTGGGGCGCGCGAGGAGGAGCTGGCGCTGGAGGTTCTGCGCTCCGGGCGGCTCTCGCTGGGGCCGATGGGGGAGCGCTTTGAGCGCGACTTCGCAGCCTGGCTTGAAGTCGAGGACGCGGTTGCCGTCTCCAGCGGCACGACCGCACTCCACCTCGGGGTGCGGGCGCTGGGCTGGGGCCCCGGCGACGAGGTCCTGACCAGCCCCTTCAGCTTTGTCGCCTCGGCGAACTGCCTTCTCTATGAGGGAGCGCGCCCGGTCTTTTGCGACGTCGATTCCGAGACGCTGAACCTCGATCCCAGCGCCGTCGAGGCAGCAGTGGGGGAGCGCACGGTGGGCATCTTGCCAGTCCATATCTTCGGCTATCCGGCTGCGATACCGGCGCTGGAGGCGACCGCCGCGCGGCACCGGCTCGGCATCCTCGAGGACGCCTGCGAGGCGCTCGGTGCCGTCGACTCGGAGGGGCGGGCGGTTGGCGCCAGGGGCAACCTCGCCACCTTCGCCTTTTATGCCAACAAGCAACTGACGACGGGGGAGGGGGGGATGATCGTCCCATCCGACGCCGAGGCGGCCGCACGGCTGCGTTCCGAGCGCAATCAGGGCCGAGCCGCGGACATGGGCTGGCTCGACCACGGCGGGCTCGGCTTCAACTACCGGCTCTCCGACCTCGCCGCAGCGCTCGGCGTCGCCCAGCTTGAGCGGCTCGACTCGATGCTCGCGGGTCGATCGCGGGTCGCGGGGTTATACGAGCAGGGCCTCGCCGGCGTCGAGGGCCTGCGGGCCCCGCGCGCCGGACGCGGAGCGGAGCGGCGCAGCTGGTTCGTCTACGTCGTCGGGCTGCCCGGCGACGTAGACCGTGCCGCGACGATCGCCAGCCTCGCCGAGCGGGGCATCGCCAGCAAGGCCTACCTGCCCTGCATCCACCTCTTTCCGCACCTGCGCGAGCTCGGTTACCGGGAGGGTGAGTTCCCGGTCGCCGAAGAGGCCGCGACGCGCTCGCTGGCGCTGCCGCTCTTCCCGACGATGAGCGAGTCCCAGGTCGTGCGGGTGTGCGAGGCTCTCGCCGAATCTCTCCACTGATGTCGCGCTTCCGCAAAGACCCCGACCCTCGCTTCTGGCAACTCAACCGCTCGATCGAGTTCGACTGGCGGCTGGCCCCCTACGACATCGATCAGTCGCAGGCCCATGCCCGGGCGCTACGGGAGATCGGCGTACTCGATGCGGATGAGCTAGTCAGATCGACGCAGGCCTGGAGCGGGTCCGGGCCCAGATGGGAGAGCACGGCTTCCAGTTCACCGAGGCCGACGAGGACATCCACATGGCGATCGAGCGCCTGCTCAGCGAGGCGATCGGTCCACTGGCCGGCAAGCTCCACACCGGGCGCTCCCGCAACGACCAGGTCGCCACCGACGTGGCGATGGTCGTCCAGGCGCACTCGCTGCGGGCGATCGAGCTCTCCGGGGCGGCGATGGGGCGCCTACTCGACCTCGCCGAGCGCTACCGCAGCTGGCCGATGCCCGGCTACACCCACCTGCAGCGAGCCCAGCCGGTCTACCTCGGCCACCATCTACTCGCCTACTTCTGGATGCTGGCCCGCGACGTCCTGCGCTTCCAGTTTGCGCTCGACAGCGCCGGGGTGATGCCGCTCGGCTCCGGCGCCCTCGCCGGGGTCAACTGGGAGATCGACCGAGCCGCCGTTGCCGCCGACCTCGGCTTCGACCACGTCAGCCCGAACTCGATCGACGGTGCCTCCAATCGCGACTTCGTCCTCGACTACCTCGCCGCCGCCGCGGCCTGTGCGATGCACCTCTCCCGCCTTGGCTCGGAGATCGTGATCTGGTCGAGCAGCGAGTTCGGTTTTTGCGAGCTGGACGAGTCCTTCTCCTCGGGGTCGAGCATCATGCCCCAGAAGAAGAACCCCGACTCGGCCGAGCTGCTGCGCGCCAAGAGCCCGCGAGTCGCCGCCGACTACGCGACGGTGCTCGGCATGATGCACGCGCTGCCGCTCACCTACGCCAAGGACATGCAGGAGGACAAGGAGCCGCTCTTCGACGCAATCGACACGATCGAGATCTGCCTCGGAGTGACCGCCGGCATGCTGGACGGGATCGAGTTCGACCGCGAGCGACTGGAGGCGGCCTCCGGCGACGAGATGCTGGCGGCGACCGAGATCGCCGACCTTGCTGGTCCGCCAGGGGGTGCCGTTCCGCGAGGCGCACGGGATCGTCGGCGACCTCGTCCGCGACGCGGTTGAGCAGGGCCGGCGGCTCTCTGAGCTGCACCCCGAGGAGCTCCGCGAGCGCTCCGAGCACCTCGATGACTCCTACTACGAGGTGCTGAAGCGCGCCAGCTGGCTGGAGTCGAAGCGGATCGAGGGCGGAACCGGCTCCGAAGCGCTGGCCAGGCAGATCGAACTCGCCCACGAGACCCTCGCGGCGGTCAAGGTGCGGGTCCTCGAAGAGCGCCAGTGAGCGGTGCGCGAACCGACGTCGGGAGTGTCCCGGCGCCAGCCGCGAGAGGCTCGGCGTCGGCTTCTTCGACCGCTCGGTCCATGATGTCGCCCGCGAGCTGATCGGCTGCCGCCTTTTCTACGGCGGTTGCGGCGGCACGATCGTCGAGACCGAGAGCTATGAGCGCGACGACCCCGCCTGCCACGCCTACGTCGGCCTCACCGAGCGGACCGAGGTGCTGTTCGGGCCGCCGGGTCGCGCCTACGTCTACCTCTCCTATGGAATCCACAGCCTGCTCAACGCCGTCGCCGAACCCGAGGGCGAGGCGGCGGCGGTGCTGATCCGGGCGCTGGAGCCGACGACAGGGCTGGAGGAGATGCGCGCCCGGCGCGGTGACCGCCCCGACCACGAGCTCTGCTCGGGCCCAGGCAGGCTGACCGAGGCGCTCGGTGTCGGCCTCGACTCGAATGGCTGCTGATCTGTGCAGCGACCCTTTCCTGTTGCTCCCGCCCGAGCCGGACTGGGCTGGCGAGGTGGTGAGCGGCCCGCGCGTCGGCATCACCAAGGCAGTCGATCGGCCCTGGCGCTTTTGCGTCGCGGGCAGCCGCTTCGTCTCCCGCCCGCGCCTGAGCTAGCCGGCGGTGACGCCGCCGCCCGTAGCCGGGCCCCCGGGTTTGGTCGGTGCCGGGGCCGCCGGTTCGGCGGGCTTCGCTGACTTGGAGGGTTCTGATGGGCCTGGTTCAGGCGATTCCCGCGGCGGGGCCGATGGCGCTTCGGATTCGGTCGAAGGCGCGGTCGGCGTATAGGGCGAGCCCGAGGATCCGCCGCCCTTGTGGCTCTTCCCCGCCGCGGCCCTTTCGGTCTTGATCTGCTCCCAGGCGCTGATCACTCGGGCCCAGATCAGAGCCGGGAAGGTGCCGCCCATCACCGGGCCGCCGTTGTAGAGGGTGGTCATCGGCGTCGTCGTGTTCTCGTATCCGACCCAGACGCAGGCCGTGACTTCGGTGATCGCCCCGCAGAACCAGGCATCGGCGTTGTTCTGCGTCGTGCCGGTCTTTCCCCACTGGCCGGAGACGCCGATGTTGGCGTGTGTCCCTGTGCCGCTGCTCACCACCGTTTCGAGGATGTGCTTCGCCTCGATGTCGACGCTCGTGGGGACGACCTGGGTATGCAGCGGATCGTTCTCGCCGCTCTTGATCGTGTGGCCGCCGCTGTCGGTTACCTTCGTAAAGGCGACGGGGCTGTCGCCGGGCTGCGGCGCCAGGGTGCCGCTGACCCGGGTCCCGTCGTTGGCGATCGTGCTGTAGGCGTAGGTCCACCCCAGCGGGGTTACCCCGTCTTTCAGCCCGCCCAGCACCATCGCCGGGTTGGTCGAGATCGGTTCCGTGTAGCCCATAGCGTGAATCGTGTCGGCGATCGAGCGAGTTCGCTGACGGAAATTCTTGCCCTTCAGTCCCCTCAGCGCGAGCTGGGAGTAGATCGAGTTGTCCGAGTAGGTGGTCGCGCAGATGATGTCGCAGGACCCGAGATAGGCGTTTTCGTCATTGTGGACGACGAAGACTTCCCGCCCGTTCTTGCCGAAGTGGAAGATCTGAGGCGCGGATGGGTAGACGGTGTAAGGGGAGATCCCCTCCTTGAGCGCTGTGATCAAGGTGAATGGCTTGATCGAGGAGCCCGGCTGTCGGTGCCCCTCGGTGGCGAGGTTGAACGGCTCGGTTTGGAAGTTGGGGCCGCCGACCATCGCCTTGACGCCGGCGGTGCGGTTGTCGATCACGACCACAGAGGCGGTTGGGGGTATCCCTCCCAGGTAGGAGCTGACCGCTTCTTCGGCCGCGTTTTGGAGGCGCAAGTTAAGCGTCGATCTCACCTTCAGGCCGCCGAAGAAGGCTTTCGCGGCGCCGTAGCGTTCGACCAGTTGCTGGCGCAGCCAGGTGGTGAAGTAAGGTGCCTTCGAGTCGATCTTCGGCGGTTCGATGTCGCGGGGAGGGGGCAGCGCCTGCCGAATCCCTTCCTCGTACTGCTGGTGGGTGATGTAGCCCTGCTGTTCCATCTTTTCCAGCACCAGGTTGCGGCGCCCGAGGGCGTTTTCTGGGTAGACCTTGGGGTCGAAGGCCGAAGGCGAGGCGATGATCGCCGCCAGCGTCGCCGCCTCCCACGGCTCCAGCACCGAAGCGCACGGCTCGTTCTGCGTTCCGCAGCCCGGGTGCGCCTTGCCGAAGTAGGTGCGAGCGGCCGCCTCGACCCCGTAGGCGCCCTCCCCGAAGTAGATCGTGTTGAGGTACTCGGTGAGGATTTTGTCCTTGGTCCAGTGGTGCTCAAGCCGGTAGGCCAGGGCCGCCTCGCGGAACTTCTCGAGGATCGTGCGGCTGCCCTGCGCGGCGAGGGCGTTCTTGACGAACTGCTCGGTGATCGTCGAGGCGCCCTCCTGGGCGCTCTGGCTGAGGATGTCAGCGAGCAGTGCTCGGGCGATGCCTCGGAAATCGACGCCGTTGTGTTCGTAGAAGCGCGAGTCCTCGATCGAGACCACCGCGTTCTTGACGTAGGGAGAGATCTGGCTCGAGTTGAGCAGGATCTTGTTCTGGTTGCTGGTCAGGGTGCCGATCGGCTTCCCCGTCGCGTCCAGGACTTCGCTGTTCTTTGACGCCTTGTACTGGGCGAAGTTATAGATCGCGGGCAGGTCCTGGGAGATAGCGGCCATCATCCCGAAGATCATCGAGACCAGCCCCAGCACGCCCAGCCCCAGCAAAACAAAGAGGATGCGTAGCTTCTTGAGGCGCGGCTTGCTGCGTTTGCCCGCCAAGAGAGGGCGGCAGTCTAGCATTGCCCGGCCATGGACCTGACGCGCAACGCGGTCGACGTGCTGCCCGAGGGGATGCTCGCCGAGCAGCTTGCCGCCGGACGGCCGCTGCGGGTCAAGCTGGGGATCGACCCGACCACGGCCGACATCCACCTCGGCCACACCGTCGTGCTGGAGAAGCTGCGCGAGTTCCAGCAGGCCGGCCACACCGTCGTCCTCATCATCGGCGACTTCACGGCGCGCGTCGGGCGACCCCAGCGGCCGCTCGACCCAGCGGCCGCTCCCCTCCGCCGAGGAGATCGCCGCCAACGCCGCCACCTACCAGGAGCAGGCGTTCAAGATTCTCGATCGGGAGCTGACCGAGGTGCGCTTCAACAGCGAGTGGCTGCGGATGGAGCCTGAGGCGCTGCTGGGACTGCTCGCCCAGACCACGGTCGCCCGCCTGCTGGAGCGCGACGACTTCCAAAAGCGGCTGACCGCCGGAGCGCCGATCGCCGCCTTGGAGCTCCTCTACCCACTGCTACAGGGGTATGACTCGGTAGCGGTCGAAGCCGATGTCGAGCTGGGGGGGACCGACCAGAAGTTCAACCTACTCTTCGGACGCGACATCCAGGCCGCCTACGACCAGAAGCCGCAGTCGATCTTGACCATGCCGATCCTGGTCGGCATCGACGGAGTACAGAAGATGAGCAAGTCGTTGGGCAACTACGTCGGCGTCACCGACCCGCCGGAGGAGATGTTCGGAAGGCTGATGCGAATCCCCGACGAGGCGATGGCCGACTACTACCGACTGCTGCTCGGCTCGGACCTGCCCGCCGACCTTCCCCCCAACAGTGCGAAGCGGGGGCTGGCGCGGCGAATTGTCGAACGCTTCCACGATGCTGAGGCGGCGGGTGTCGCCGAGGAACATTTCAACCGCCTTTTCGTGCAGCACGAGGCCCCCGACGACGTCGAGGAGGTCGAGCTGGCACCCTATGTAGCCGACGGCGACGGGCGCGTCCACATCCCGCTGCTGATGGCCGGGGCGTTCGAGATCAGCTCCAGCGAGGCGCGGCGCCTGATCCAGCAAGGAGGCGTGAAGCTAGACGGGGAGCCAATCCCCGGCGACAGCCTCGATCTCAAGGCCGACCAGCTCGACGGCAGGGTCCTGCAGGTCGGCAAGCGCCGATTCCGCCGGCTCCGCTCGGCCGCCTAGGCAAAACGTCGCCGCAGCGCTATACTCCCCCGTCCTTCCGGGGCTGGCCCTTGCCTGCTCCGTGCGCGAAAGCGGCGAGTCCCGTCGCGGAGGCGCAGCGGTCTTTGAAAACTGAGCAGCGTGCACTCCGCGGGCCACTGGGTCTGCGGATTGTTTGAGCCCGATCCGCTCGGCTCGTCAGCGTGCCGAGCGGTCTGATTTACCCGTCATGCCGGCCGTCGAGTATGTGTGCCCGGCGGCCAGCCAGGCATGACAGCTCTTCGTAAGTACCTTCACGGAGAGTTTGATCCTGGCTCAGGACGAACGCTGGCGGCGTGCTTAACACATGCAAGTGGTGCGACGAACCAGGGCTTGCCCTGGGGCCAAGCCGCGAACGGGTGAGTAACACGTGGGTAACCTGCCCCGATGACTGGGACAACCCGAGGAAACTCGGGCTAATACCGGATGTAGCGCACAGGCATAAGCCTGTGCGCTAAAGGAAGCTTCGGCCTCCGCATTGGGAGGGGCCCGCGGCCCATTAGCTTGTTGGTGGGGTCATGGCCTACCAAGGCAACGATGGGTAGCTGGTCTGAGAGGACGATCAGCCACACTGGGACTGAGACACGGCCCAGACTCCTACGGGAGGCAGCAGTGGGGAATCTTGCGCAATGCGCGAAAGCGTGACGCAGCAACGCCGCGTGGGGGAAGACGGCCTTCGGGTTGTAAACCCCTTTCAGGGGGGACGAAGGTTCACCGGTGAATAGCCGTGTGGATTGACGGTACCTCCAGAAGAAGCTCCGGCTAACTACGTGCCAGCAGCCGCGGTAATACGTAGGGAGCAAGCGTTGTCCGGAATCATTGGGCGTAAAGCGCGCGTAGGCGGCCCTGTAAGTCCGCTGTGAAAGTCAAAGGCTCAACCTTTGAAAGCCGGTGGATACTGCAGGGCTAGAGTCCGGAAGAGGCGAGTGGAATTCCTGGTGTAGCGGTGGAATGCGCAGATATCAGGAGGAACACCAATAGCGAAGGCAGCTCGCTGGGACGGTACTGACGCTGAGGCGCGAAAGCGTGGGGAGCGAACAGGATTAGATACCCTGGTAGTCCACGCCGTAAACGATGGGCACTAGGTGTGGGAGGTGTCGACTCCTCCCGTGCCGTCGCTAACGCACTAAGTGCCCCGCCTGGGGAGTACGGCCGCAAGGCTAAAACTCAAAGGAATTGACGGGGGCCCGCACAAGCAGCGGAGCATGTGGTTTAATTCGACGCAACGCGAAGAACCTTACCTGGGCTTGACATGTAGGTGACCGCCGTGGAAACACGGTTTTCCTTCGGGACACCTTCACAGGTGGTGCATGGCTGTCGTCAGCTCGTGTCGTGAGATGTTGGGTTAAGTCCCGCAACGAGCGCAACCCCCGTTCCATGTTGCCAGCATTCAGTTGGGGACTCATGGGAGACTGCCGGTGACAAACCGGAGGAAGGTGGGGATGACGTCAAGTCATCATGCCCCTTATGTCCAGGGCTACACACGTGCTACATTGGCGCATACAAAGGGTTGCAATACCGCGAGGTGGAGCGAATCCCAGAAAGTGCGTCTCGGTTCGGATTGGAGGCTGAAACTCGCCTCCATGAAGGTGGAGTTGCTAGTAATCGCGGATCAGCAATGCCGCGGTGAATACGTTCCCGGGCCTTGTACACACCGCCCGTCACACCACGAAAGCGAGCAACACCCGAAGCCGGTGGCCTAACCGCAAGGAGGGAGCCGTCGAAGGTGGGGCCCGTGATTGGGGTGAAGTCGTAACAAGGTAGCCGTAGCGGAAGCTGCGGCTGGATCACCTCCTTTCTAGGGAGACCTAGAACGTCGACCGGGCTCCCCGTTGGCAGTACGCCGGCGGGAACGCTGCTCAGTTTTGAGAGACCGCCGACGGAAGCACTCCGTCGCATGCGCCTCGGTGGACCTTGAAAACTGCACAAGGCCAATATGGGTATTTAATCTACGACCGTCGCCTCGGCGATCGGTCGTATCACCGTCAAGATGTTAAGGGCTTACGGTGGATGCCTTGGCACCAGGAGTCGATGAAGGACGTGGACGGCTGCGATAAGCCGCGGTGAGGCGCTGAACAGCCTTTGACCCGCGGATTTCCGAATGGGAAAACCCGGCGCCGGTAATGCGGCGTCATCCAGCGGTGAATACATAGCCGCTGGGGGGCAACCGGGGGAACTGAAACATCTAAGTACCCCGAGGAATGGAAATCAACCGAGACTCCCTTAGTAGTGGCGAGCGAAAAGGGATCAGCCCAAACCTGACAGGTGCAAGCGGGCACGCGTTGCCTGTCGGGGGTTGTAGGACGTCATGACCGAGCCGTGCCTGGCTCGGCGGCAGTTACAAAATCAGGTGTTAGCCGAAGCGAGTGGAACCTCGCACCACAGAGGGCAATCGTCCCGTAGGTGAAAACACACTGATCTGCCGATTGACGTTCCTGAGTAGGACCGCACCCGTGAAACGCGGTCTGAACCCGGGGGGACCACCCTCCAAGGCTAAG
Source organism: uncultured Solirubrobacterales bacterium (assembly GCA_963842375.1). GTDB lineage: Bacteria > Actinomycetota > Thermoleophilia > Solirubrobacterales > 70-9 > CAVUPF01. The sequence goes on along the minus strand of CAWJGB010000012.1, from coordinate 212,855 downwards.
TACTACCTGGTGACCGATAGTGAACTAGTACCGTGAGGGAAAGGTGAAAAGCACCCCTGAAGGGGAGTGAAATAGTACCTGAAACCGTAAGCTTACAAGTGGTCGGAGCGCCTTCGGGCGTGACGGCGTGCTTTTTGCATCACGAGCCGGCGAGTTACTCGTCAGTGGCGAGGTTAAGCGATGAGCGGAGCCGCAGCGAAAGCGAGTCTGAACAGGGCGACACAGTCATTGGCGGTAGACCCGAAACTGAGCGAGCTATCCATGGGCAGGCTGAAGCGGGGGTAAGACCTCGTGGAGGGCCGAACCGACCTAGGTTGAAAACTGGGCGGATGACCTGTGGATCGGAGTGAAAGGCTAATCAAGCTCAGAGATATCTGGTTCTCTCCGAAATATATTTAGGTATAGCCTCGAGTGATTGCGTTGCGGCCGTAGAGCACTGTTTGGACTAGGGGCCCTACCAGGTTACCGACTTCAGGCAAACTCCGAAGACCGTTACGGTTAGCTCGGGAGTCAGTGTGCGGGGGATAAACTTCGTACGCAAGAGGGGAACAACCCAGACCATCAGCTAAGGACCCTAAGTGCTAGCTAAGTGGCAAACGATGTCCGAATGCAGAGACAACCAAGAGGTTGGCTTAGAAGCAGCCACCCTTGAAAGAGTGCGTAACAGCTCACTGGTCAAGTGTTCGGGCGCGGATAATTCAACGGGGCTCAAGCTAGCCTCCGAAGCTATGGGTGTGCAGGCCTGCGGGCTCTGCACGCGGTAGGAGAGCGTTCCAGCTGCGTGAAGCGGATGCGTAAGCCTCCGTGGAGCGGCTGGAAGTGAGAATGCCGGCATGAGTAACGAAAGAGGGGTGAGACTCCCCTCCACCGATTGTCCAAGGTTTCCTGAGTAAAGTTCGTCTGCTCAGGGTTAGTCGGGACCTAAGGCGAGGCCGAAAGGCGTAGCCGATGGCCAACAGGTTGATATTCCTGTACCACGTCGATTCCGTTATGACCGATGGGGGGACGGGGAAGGGTAAGGGAACCCAGGCGATGGTCGTCCTGGGGCAAGCACGTAGCCAGTCGCTGTAGGGAAATCCGCAGCGGCGTTTTGACGCGAGGTGCGATGCCAGCTGGCTTGACCGCCGGCCAGTCCCCGATCCCATGCCTCCAAGAAAATCCTCTAGGCAGGACTCGCGTGCCCGTACCGATAACCGACACAGGTGGACAAGTAGAACATACTGAGGTGAGCGAGCTAACTCTCGTTAAGGAACTCGGCAAAATCGTCCCGTAACTTCGGGAGAAGGGACGCCCCGTTAGGGTGAACTCCACACGGAGGGAGCCCGAGGGGGCCGCAGTGAATTGGTCCAAGCGACTGTTTACCAAAAACACAGGCCTCTGCTAAGTCGTAAGACGACGTATAGGGGCTGACGCCTGCCCGGTGCCGGAAGGTTACGCGGACCTGTTAGCGCTTCGGCGCGAAGCAGTGAAGCTAAGCCCCGGTAAACGGCGGCCGTAACTATAACGGTCCTAAGGTAGCGAAATTCCTTGTCGGGTAAGTTCCGACCTGCACGAATGGCGTAACGACTTGGACGCTGTCTCAACGAGAGGCTCGGTGAAATTAAAGTCTCGGTGAAGATGCCGAGTACCCGCGGCTAGACGGAAAGACCCCGTGAACCTTTACTGCAACTTGATATTGGAGTCTGGGGTATCTCGCTCAGGATAGGTGGGAGACAGTGAACCGGCAGCTTTGGCTGCCGGGGAGTCACCCTTGAGATACCACCCTTGGTAGTCTGGGCTTCTAACACCGCGCCGTGATCCGGGCGGTGAACAGTGTCAGGTGGGCAGTTTGACTGGGGCGGTCGCCTCCTAAAATGTAACGGAGGCGCCCAAAGGTTCCCTCAGCACGGTTGGAAATCGTGCGTAGAGTGTAAAGGCAACAAGGGAGCTTGACTGCGAGACCGACGGGTCGAGCAGGAACGAAAGTTGGGCTTAGTGATCCGGCGGTTGCAAGTGGAAGCGCCGTCGCTCAACGGATAAAAGGTACTCCGGGGATAACAGGCTTATCGGTTCCAAGAGTCCACATCGACGAACCGGTTTGGCACCTCGATGTCGGCTCGTCGCATCCTGGGGCTGGAGTAGGTCCCAAGGGTTGGGCTGTTCGCCCATTAAAGCGGTACGCGAGCTGGGTTCAGAACGTCGTGAGACAGTTCGGTCCCTATCTGCCGTGGGCGTTGGAGAGTTGAGAGGAGTCATCCCTAGTACGAGAGGACCGGGATGAACGTGCCGCTGGTGTATCTGTTGTCCTGCCAAGGGCACCGCAGGTTAGCTACGCACGGAACGGATAACCGCTGAAAGCATCTAAGCGGGAAGCCGTCCTCGAGATGAGCTCTCCCATCCCCTTGAGGGAGTAAGACCCCTGGTAGACCACCAGGTCGATAGGCCGGCGGTGCAAGCGCAGCAATGCGCTCAGCCGACCGGTACTAATGGGTCGAGGGCTTGACGGATATTTCTTACCCTGAGGTCTTGTGCGGTTTTCAAGCTCCACCGGGGCGGTCTCGCAAAACTTCCGGTGGCGCATAGCGAGGGGGAGACACCTCTTCCCATTCCGAACAGAGCAGTTAAGCCCCTCAGCGCCGATGGTACTTGGAGGGCAACCTCCTGGGAGAGTAGGTCGCCGCCGGTTCTTCGACTTTCGGGCCGCCCCGCGGGGCGGCCCGAAGTCGTTCAGGGGCGGACCGCGAAGCCGCGATCGCCGATCCTGCGCTGCGCGCCCGCATGGGTGGACGGCGGGCGGCGGCGGGGCTGACAGCTCGACGCGGTTCTCCCAACGGGCTCCAGCCCGTACTCGCCGAGCGTTGCGAAGTCGATCAGCAGGTCGACGGCGTCGGCCAGCCTTCCTGCGAACGTTGTCTTCGTGTCGAACATGAGTTCGTAAGGTATGGCGGCCTCCGGACGGAACTCGGAATCTGCAATGGGGCTTGCAGATCGTGCCTGGGGACGCGGTTGCAGCTGGCCGTCAATGGAGCCGCCCTGAGCGGGCCTGGCACCCGCGGGTGCCACGGCGGCGCTCGCGTCGGCCGTCAGTAGCGCCGCGAACTCGCGATTTGAGCAGCGACCGCCCGGACGGTCGCTACCCTTGGCCAGGCCCATGGAGAAGTTCGTCATCCAAGGCGGCGTCCCGCTCTCCGGAGAGCTGACCGTCGCCGGCAACAAGAACGCCGCGCTGCCGATCCTCGCCGCCTGCCTGCTCACCGAGGAGGAGCTGCTGCTGCACCGGGTGCCGCGCATCCGCGACACCGAGGCGCAGATCGCCCTGCTGGAGCGGCTCGGGGTAGAGGTCGCCTGGATCGCCGACAACAGCCTCAGGCTCTGCGCCGCCGATGTCGACGAGATCGAGGTCGACCAGGACCTCTCGAGCCGGATCAGGGCCTCCTTCCTGCTCGCCGGGCCGCTGCTCGCACGCTTCGGAGAGGCCCGGATGCCGCCCCCCGGTGGGGACTTCATCGGCCGCCGCCGCCTCGACGCCCACCTCGACGCCTTCAAGGACCTAGGGGCCCGCGTCGACGGCGACCGCTGGATCGAGTTGACGGCGCCACCCGGTGGAGTTGCGCGCCTGCGGGGTCTTCATGGACGAGCCGTCGGTGATGGGCACCGAGAACGCGCTGATGGCTGCGGCGTTGACCCCGGGTCCCACTACGGTCGCCAACGCCGCCTCTGAGCCCCACGTCCAGGATCTCGCCCGGCTGCTGACCAAGATGGGGGCCGCGGTCGACGGGATCGGCTCCAACGTGATGACCGTGCACGGCCGCGACCGGCTCGGTGGCGCCGAGCACACGATTTCCCCCGATCACATCGAGGTCGGCAGCTTCATGGCACTCGCCGCCGCCACCGGCGGGAGCGTTGCGCGTTCGCGACGCGGGGCCTTCCGACCTGGTGATGGTCCGTCGCCAGTTCCGTCGCCTCGGCCTGCGCTCCTCGGTCGAGGGCGAGGACGTGGTCGTCCCGCCGAGCGCAGGCGCTGCGCGTCCAGACCGACCTCGGCGACGCGATCCCGAAGATCGAGGACGGCCCTTGGCCGGCCTTCCCGGCGGACCTCACTTCGATCGCCCTGGCCCTCGCCACCCAGGCGAAGGGCGAGATCCTGATCTTCGAGAAGATGTTCGAGAACCGCCTCTTCTTCGTCGACAAGCTGGTCGCGATGGGCGCTCGGATCACGCTGTGCGATCCCCACAGGGCGATCGTCAGCGGTCCGAGCCGGCTTCACGGCGAACGCGTCGAGAGCCCAGACATCCGCGCCGGGATGGCGATGCTCATCGCCGCGCTGGCGGCCGACGGCACCTCGGAGATCGGCAACATCCGCCAGATCGACCGTGGCTACGAGCAGATCGACGAGCGGCTGCGCGGACTCGGCGCCCAGATTGAACGGGTCTCTGCCGAGGTCACCGGCGTAGCAGGGCTTTCGCGCTCTCTCTCGTAAGGTCCGGCGGATGATCCATCCGATCCCACCCGGCACGCGCGACGTGCTCCCCGACGAGATGCGGGAGCTGCGTCGCCTCCACCTGGCGCTGATCGAGGTGTTCGAGAGCCGTGGCTACGGCGAGGTGGCGACGCCCGCGATCGAGTACGACGAGGTGCTGGCCCGCGGCGACGGGCGGACCGCCGGCGGCGCCTATCGCTTCTTCGACGAGCGCGGCGACCTGCTGGCGCTGCGCTCGGACATGACCGTGCCGATCGCCCGCCTGGTTGCCACCCGCTACGCCAGCGCCGAGCCGCCGCTGCGCCTCTGCTACCTCGCCAACGCCTACCGGGCGGTGCGTCCCCAGCGCGGCCAGATGCGCGAGTTCGCGCAGGCCGGGGTCGAGCTCATCGGAGCGCCGGCCCCGCAGGGGACCGCCGAGGTGGTCGAGGTGCTGGAGGCGGCGCTCGACGCCGCCGGGCTGACCCGCGCGGTGATCGGGCTCGGCGACGCCGACCTCTACCGTCAGCTCCTCGCCGAGCTCGGGGTCGCGGGGGAGGCGCGGGACTCGATCCTCGAGCGACTGGCGATGCACGACTTGGTCGGCCTCGAGGCGGAGCTCTCAGCGCTGGAGGGGATCAGCGAGAAGCAGTGTGCGACCTGCGTCGCCCTCTCTCAGCTGCGCGGGGGCAGCGAGGTGCTGGAGCAGGCCCGCGGCCTCGGCGGCGCCGCGGTGGAGCGCGCCACGGCGAGGATCCAGGAGACCTTCGAGGCGCTCCAGGCGCTGGGCGTCGCGGACCGGGTCCGGATCGACCTCGGCCTGCTGCGCGACCTCGGTTACTACAGCGGCGCGATCCTCGAGGTCTATGACCCCGCGCTCGGCCACGTACTGGGTGGTGGCGGCCGCTACGACGAGTCTGCTGAAGCGGTTCGGCCTCGATCTACCGGCGGCCGGCTTCGCCCTCTACTTGGAGCGGGTCCACGTCGCCCAGATGGAGGAGGAGTCGAGGCGCGGGGAGGGGGCTTTGTGAGCGTCGAGGTCGCCGGGCTGGGCCGAGCGAAGGTGGACGGGCCGCTGAAGCTCGCGGTGCCGCGCGGGGCGCTCTTCGGCGAGACCCTGGACGCGCTCGACGCAGCGGGGATCGACACCGCGGTGCTGCGCGGGAACTCCCGCTCGCTGATCTTTGAGGGGGAGGACATCACGCTGGTGACGATGCGTCCCTCCGACGTGCCCACCTACGTCGAGGCCGGCGCCGCCGACGTCGGCATCACCGGCAAGGACGTGTTGCTCGAGCAGGCGGACCGAGTCGTCTACGAGCTGCTCGACCTCGGTTTCGGTCGCTGCCGGATGGTGCTCGCCGGCCGCAAGGGAGACGAGCGGCTGGGCGAGTCCGAGCGGCGGCTGGGGATGATGCGGATCGCGACCAAGTACCCGCGGATCGCCGAGCGGCACTTCGAGCGGACCGGGCGCCAGGTCGAGGTGATCGAGGTCAAGGGCTCGGTCGAGCTGGCGCCGCTGATCGGCCTCGCCGATGGGATCGTCGACCTGGTCGCCACCGGACGCACCCTGGAGGAGAACGACCTCGAGGTGCGCGAGGAGATCCTCGACTGCACGGCGCGCTTCGTCGCCAACCGGGTGGCCCACAAGCTGCGCGCCGCCGAGGTCGATGCGCTGACCGCGAAGCTGAAGGCGGCGACGGCGCGATGAGGGTGCGTCGCTTCGAGTGGGAGGGAGCTGGCGGGACAGCCGCCGCGATCCGGGCCTGGGTCGCCGACTCCTCGGCGGCGGTCGACGTGGGGCCGATCGAGCGGGAGGTCATCGAAGGTGGCGACGAGGCCGTGCTGCGCCTCACCGCTCGCTTCGACGCGACCGAGCGCCCACCCGGCGCCTTGCGGGTCGAGACGGGGCAGACGGCGGCGGCGCTGGAAACCATCGATCCCGAGACTCCGGGCCGCCATGGAGGTCGCAGCAACAAATGTCCGCGTGGTCGCGGAGGCGCAGGTCGATGCCCAGCCGCGCCGAGTCATGCTGCCGCAGGGCCAGACGGTGAGTGTGCGCGAAGCCCCGGTGGGTGCCGCTGGGGTCTATGCGCCAGGCGGTCGCGCCGCCTATCCGTCGAGCGTGCTGATGTGCTGCATCCCGGCGCTGGTGGCAGGGGTCGAGCGGGTCGTGCTCGCCTCGCCGCCGGGGCCAGACGGACGGGTCAACCCGCTGGTACTAGCGGCGGCAGGGCTCTGCGGCGTCGACGAGATCTACGCGATGGGCGGCGCCCAGGCGATCTTTGCGCTCGCCCACGGCACCGAGTCGGTCGCGCCCGTCGACGTCGTCGCCGGCCCCGGCAACGCCTGGGTGCGGGAGGCGAAGCGAGTGGTGTACGGGCTGGTCGGGATCGACTCGCTCGCCGGCCCCTCCGAGCTGATGCTGGTCGCCGGCCACGACACCGACCCCGAATGGGCGGCGCTCGACCTCTGCGCCCAGGCCGAGCACGGCGCCGAAAGCCCGCTGGTCGCGGTGGCGGTCGAGGAGGCGGTGCTCGCCGCCGTTGCGGAGGCGACCGAGCGAGTCGCCGCGGAGCGTCCCAGCGTCGCCGACGCCCCCCTGGCGCTGGTCCAGGTTCCCGACCTCAGCGAGGCGATCGACCTCGCCAACGCGCTTCGCCCCCGAGCACCTTGAGCTGTTCGAGGAGGATGCCGCACTGCTCGCCGATCGGGTGACGACGGCCGGCTGCGTGTTCGCGGGTCGCAACGGCGCCACCGCCTTCGGCGACTACGCGGTTGGATCCAACCACGTCCTGCCGACCGGCGGCGCGGGCCGCTTCTCGGGTCCGCTCGGCCCCGGCGCCTTCCGCCGCAAGATCGCCACCGTGAACATCCCCGTAGGCGCCGCGGTCGCCCTAGCGCCGCATGTTGACGCCCTCGCCCGCGCCGAGGGCTTCCCCGTCCACGGCGAGTCGGCGATGATTAGACGATGAGCCGGGCAGCCACCAGAGAGCGCAACACCGCCGAGACTCAGATCCGGATCTCGCTGGACCTCGACGGAGGAGAGGCGAGCGCTGCGACGGGCGTCGGCTTCCTCGATCACATGCTCGACCTGCTCGCCCGCCACGGGCGGCTCGGCCTAAAGGTCGAGGCCAGCGGAGACCTCGAGACCGGCGCCCACCACACGGTGGAGGACGTCGGCATCGTGCTCGGACAGGTGCTGGACGAGGCGCTCGGCGACCGCGCCGGGATCAGACGCTACGGCTCGGCCGTGGTGCCGATGGACGAGTCGCTTGCCGAGTGCGCGATCGACATCTCCGGGCGGCCGCTGTGCGTCTTTGACGCCGAGTTGCGCGGCGGCCTCGATCGCCGGCTTCGACACGGAGCTAGCCGAGGAGTTCTTCCGTGCCGTCGCCAACAGCGCCAGGCTGACCCTGCACGTCTCGGTCCGCTATGGCACCAACGCCCACCACATGATCGAGGCCTCGTTCAAGGCCTTCGCGAGGGCGCTGCGCGTCGCCGTCTCGGTCGACCCCGAGGAGAGCGGCGTACCTTCGACCAAGGGAACGTTGAGCGAATGATGACGCGCATCGCGATCCGGGGTCACGGCATCGCCGCGTGATCCTCTATCCGGCAATCGACATCCGCGGCGGGCAGGCGGTGCGGCTGCTTCGGGGCGACTACGGGCGAGAGACCGCCTACGACGCCGATCCGGTCGACGCGGCGATCCGCTGGGTCGGCGACGGTGCGCGATTCCTGCACGTGGTTGATCTCGACGGGGCGAAGGTCGGGAGTCCGCAGAACCTCGACGTGGTGGGCCGGATAACGGCCAACGTCGGCTGTCCGGTCCAGCTCGGTGGCGGATTGCGCGACGCCTCGTGGGTGACCGCCGCTTTCGAGGTGGGAGTCGAGCGGGTGGTGATCGGGACCGCCGCCCTGCGCGATCCCAACTTTCTCGACGCCGCGCTGAAGAGCCACGGCGAGAGGATCGTCGTTTCGGTCGATGCCCGCGGGGGCGAGGTCTCACTCGCCGGATGGACCGAGTCCGCTGATCGGGACGTGGCTGAGGCCGTCGCCGATTTGACCGAGCGCGGTGTGTCTCGCTTCCTCTTCACTCCGATCGAAGTCGACGGCACCATGGAGGGACCCGGCCTCGGCGAGCTGGCTCGCGTCGCCGGAGCGACGGACGCAGCGGTGATCTACTCGGGCGGGGTGGGCGAATTGTCCGACCTCGAAGAGCTGGCGCGCCGGGCGCCTCCGAACGTCGAGGGCGTGATCGTCGGCCGAGCACTCTATGAGGGTCGCTTTCGCGTCGGCCAGGCCAACTCGGCGCTGGAGCGCGGCTGAGGAGCCAGCGTCGATGCCCCCGATACGGATCGAGGACCTGGCGACGGCGCTGGAGCGCGCCTACCCGGAGCTGGCCGCCATCCGTGAGCGATCTGCGGGGCAGCCCGTCTACCTGGTCGGTGGCGCCGTCCGCGACCTGCTGCTCGGACACGGTCGCGTCGACATCGACCTGGTCGTCGAGGGCGATGCTGCCGGCCTGGCCGCCCGACTCGGCGCGGACGTCGTCGAGCATGAGCGGTTCGCAACTGCGAAGGCCCGCCTGGACGGCCACGAGGTCGACATCGCCTCCGCCCGCAACGAGGTCTACCTGCACCCTGGCGCCCTGCCGGAGGTTGAGCCATCCAGCCTCGGCGACGACCTCGCCCGCCGCGATTTCACGATCAACGCGATGGCAATCCCGCTCGGCCGGGAGCCCATTCTGATCGATCCCCACGGCGGCCGCGATGACCTCGCCGCCGGGCTGCTGCGGGTGCTGCACCCGCGCTCCTTCGCCGACGATCCGACCCGAGCGCTGCGCGCCGCCCGCTACGCCGCACGCTTCGGCTTCGCGCTGGAGGCGGAGACGGCGGAGCTGCTTGGGCGGCACGGACCTGAGCACTGTCTCGGCCGATCGGCTCCAGGCTGAGTTGCGGCGGCTGGCGGGGGAGCCCGAGGCGGTGCGCGGGTTCGAGCTCGTCGTCGAGTGGGAGCTGGTCGAGGCACGCACCGGAGGCGTCCGGCTCGCCGCCGAGGTAGCCGAGTTGCTGACGTCCCCGCGGTGGAGTGCGTTCGTAGATCGCCGCGACGCCCTGCTCGCCGCGACGCTCGGACCGCCCGGCAACGAGACGGAGCTCGCCGAGGCCGACCCGGAAAGTCCCTCCGAGGCGGTCGAGCTGACGCGGGGGCGCACTCCGGTCGAGCTGGCGCTCGCTCGCGCCCTGGGCGCCGAGTGGCTGGATCGCTACCTCGCCGAGTGGCGCTCGGTGAGCCTGGAGATCGACGGCGGCGATCTGCTCACCGCGGGCATCCCGGAGGGGCCAGCGCTGGGACGTGGCCTGCGGGAGGCGCTGCGTCGCAAGCTGGACGGAGAGATCGAGGGGCGCGAGCAGGAGCTGGCCGTGGCGCTGGCGGCCGCTCGGGCTGGGTAGCCACCCCGCCGCCTTTCTGCTTTGTTACTCGCATGCGATGGCGTGAGAGCGCGGGCGTGCGCTGGCTCGAAGCCGAGCTGCCGGGCGCGAGGGCGGCCTTCTCCACCCGCCTTGGCGGGGTCAGTCGGCGAGCCCTTCGACAGCCTCAACCTGGGCGCTCTCACCGACGATGCGACGGGCTCGGTCGTTGAGAACCGCCGCCGCCTCGTCGCAGCCCTTGGCTTCGAGCCCGGCGAGTCGTCATCGGGCGCCAAGTCCACGGCGCCGAGCTCGCCGTCCACACCGCGAGGCAGGAGTCCGGACCGTTTGCCGAGCCGGGTGCCGAGATTCCCGAGGTCGACGGGCACCTGACCGCCGAGCCCGGACTGGCGGCACTGGTCTTCGTCGCCGACTGCCTGCCGATCGCGCTGGCAGGCCCTCGCGGCGTGGCGATGCTGCACTGCGGCTGGCGCGGGCTCGCCGCTGGGATCGTCGCCGGGGGGGCTGAGGCGGTGGGCGCGACCCATGCGGTGATCGGGCCTGCGAATCGGGCGCCTGCTGCTATGAGGTCGGCGAGGAGGTGTTGGGCGCCTTCGCCGGGTTGGGCGGGGACATCGCCTCGGGGCGGATGCTTGATCTGCCCGAGGTCGCCCGCCGGCTACTGGGCGAGGCGGGCATCGGGTCGATCGAGTCCGTCGACCTCTGCACAAGCTGCGAGTCCGAGCTGTATTTCTCCCACCGCCGCGACGCCGGCCGGACCGGGCGCCAGGCGGGGATCGCCTGGATCGACGAGAGCGCGGACTGAGCGGTGCCGGGCCTGATCCACGGCCTCGACTCGGCGAAGATCGCCGCCAACCTCGAGCGGGTGCGCGAGGTCGCCGGCGAGGGCGTCGAGATTCTCGCCGCGACCAAGTACGTGCCGCTGGAGGAGATGGGCGCGCTGGCTGAGGCCGGCGTCAGCCTGGTCGGCGAGAACCGCCAGCAGGAGCTGAGCGCCAAGCACGAGCGCTGGGGCGACGCCTTCGAATGGGACTTCATCGGCAACCTCCAGAGCCGCAAGGTGAGGCAGCTTGTGCCGATTTGCCGCCTGATCCACTCGGTGGCGAGCGACTCCGCCCTTGAACAGCTGGGCCGCCACGGCGGGCCGGGGACGGCGGTCCTGATCGAGGTCAACGTCGCCGGCGAGGAGGGCAAGAGCGGCGTCTCACCGGCCGACCTGGGCGCCTTCATCGGGCGCTGCCCGGTGCGGGTCGGCGGCCTGATGACGATGCCGCCGTTCAGCCAGGATCCCGAGGCATCCCGCCCCCATTTCGCCCGCCTCTCTGAGCTGGCCGCGGAGCACGGCCTCGCGCGGCTCTCGATGGGCACCTCCCAGGACTGGCGGATCGCGGTCGAGGAGGGGGCGACGATCGTCCGGCTCGGGACGGCGCTGTACGTGTGAAACGGCGCTACCCTGGGGATAATCCGTAAAGGAGTCGGCCTGCGTGGGCCGAAACAGGCGGTTGAGCATGGCCTTACGCGACACATGGCACAGAGCGCTCGTCTACTTCGGCCTCGCCGAGGACCACGACTACGGCCCCGAGTACGACGACGGCTTCGAGCCCGAGACCGGCTCCGAGGAAGTCTTCGAAAGCCGCCGCGAGCGCGAGCATTCGCCGGTGCGGCGCCTGCCGACCGCCCGCCGCTCCCGCCGCGACGAGATCGACGACATCTTCGCCGACGACGAGCCGATCTCGGCCTCCCGCACTCGCGTCCTGCGGCCGGTAGCCAACGGCGGCTCCGAAGTCCAGGTCCACCTCGTCATCCCACGCAACTTCAACGACGCCCAGCAGGTCGCCGACCAGTTCAAACGGTCGGTGCCGGTCATCCTCAACCTTCAGACCACCGACCACGAGCTGTCGAAGCGGATGATCGACTTCTGCTCCGGCTTGACGTACGCGTTGGACGGGGGAATGCAACGGATCGCCGAGAAGATGTTCTTGCTTACGCCTCGGAACGTCGAGGTCTCCGCCGAGGAAAAAGCGAAACTGATCGATAAGGGGTTCTTCAACCAGTCTTAGCGTGGGAGAGGGTCGGGCGCCCCCTGTAGCTGACTTTCGCCAGCGCGTTGCGGCTTTCGCCGAGTGCTCTGTGCGAAAGCGGTAGCGATGCGCGCAGGCAGGGCACCCGACCTTCCCCTGTGGGCCACTACTAGGCTGCGGGTCATGGTTGTCGGATTCGTCGGCTCGGGCAGCATGGCCGCCGCAATGGCGCGCGGATGGGCTGGGCAGTTCGAGCGGATGCTGTTCTCCGATAACGGCTCCGGGCGCGCCATTGAGCTGGCTCGGGAGGTTGGGGGCGAGACGGTTGGGTCCAATGCCGAGCTGGCCGAGGCGGCCGACATCGTCGTGCTTGCCGTTAAGCCGGCGAAACTGGCTGAAGTTGCGGTGGAGCTTTCGAGCGCGAAGCTGGTTATCACGCTGCTGGGTGCAACCTCTATAGAGAAGGTTGCCGCTGCGTTTCCCGAGGCAAAGGTGGTGCGGGTAATGCCGAACGTTGCGGTTGAGATTCGGAGAGGCGTCCTCTGTGTGGCCGGCGAGGAGGATGCTGAGGTTCGGAGATTGCTCGAGATGTTGGGGCATGTCGTTGAGCTGCCAGACGAGGAGTTCGATGCAGCTACTGCGGTGATGGGGTGCGCACCCGCTTATCTGGCGCTGGCGGTCGAGGCGATCGCCGATGCTGGGGCAAAGAGTGGGCTCGACGAGGATCTGGCGCGAGAGCTGGTAGTAGAGATGTCCGCGGGAACAGCAGAGCTGCTGCGCCTGCGGGATCCAGCCGACGTGCGCAAGGCCGTCGCATCCCCGGGCGGGAGCACCGAGGCCGGTCTGGAAGCGCTCTATCGCAAGGGCGTGCCGCGAAGGGTTCGAGGCCGCCGTGCGGGCCTCGCTGGAGAAGATGCGGGGATGATCGCGCTGGCGCTGACCCGGGCTGACGTTGCCAACTATGTCAATGCGCTCTTTACCGTCTACATCGTCCTCATCTTCGCCAACATCCTCATCTCCTGGCTGCCCCGTGTCCCCTACAGCCGCCCGCTGAGAGCCGTGCTCGACTTCGTCACCGAGACGACCAATCCCTACCTCAACCTCTTCCGGCGCTTCCTCCCTCCGATCGGGGGAGGCGGGTTCGCGCTCGACCTCAGCCCGATGCTGGGGATCATCGTGCTGTTCTTGCTGCAGGCGCTCGTCGTCCCCCTGATCTCAGGGTGAATAAGGAAGCCGCCCGCGCCTGGCGCCTGGCCGGCGCGCTATGCGGCCTCGTGATCGTCGCCGACCAGGTGTCCAAGGCGGCGATTGAAGCGCGCCTCGTCCCCGGCCAGCACGTTGAAGTGCTGGGGCCGCTGGACCTGACCCTTTCCCACAACAGCGGCGTCGCCTTCGGTCTCGCAGGCGACGCCGGGGTGGGCCTTGTCCTGGTCACATTGGTGGCGCTCGGCTTCGTCGGCTTCCTCTTCTGGCGCAACCCAACCCGGCCCGGGATGTGGGTCGGCGTCGGACTGCTGGCGGGGGGAGCGCTGGGAAATCTCGCCGACCGCATCCGTGCCGGCGCGGTCACCGATTACATCGCCGTGCCGCACTGGCCACCCTTCAACCTCGCCGACACGGCGATCACAGTCGGCGTCGTGCTGCTCGCGATCGCCTACCTGCGGGAGCCGGCGGATAGATGACCGGAGAGCTGCGCGTCGTCTACCTCGACGAGACCCTCGCCGTCGTCGACAAGCCTGCCGGCCTAGTCGTCCACCCGGCGCCGTCGCACCGCGGCCCGACCCTGGTCGACGAGATGGGCGAGATCCTCGGCGGCGGGGGACCCGCAGCGCCCCGGCATCGTCCACCGACTCGACAAGGGCACAAGCGGCCTGCTCGTCGTCGCCCGCACCGACGCGGCGCACGCGCGCGCTCCAGGCCCAGGTGCAGCGCCGCGAGGTCGAGCGCCGCTACCTGGCGCTGGCCGGCGGCCGACTCGCGTCTCGCACCGGGACGATCGATGCGCCGATTGGCCGCGCCGCGCGCCAGCGACACCGGATGGCCGTCTCAGGCGCCGCCGCCCGGCAGGCGCGCACCCACTTCGCGGTGCTGGAGCTGCTCGCCGCGGAGACCTACCTGGAGGTCGCGATTGGAGACCGGCAGGACTCACCAGATCCGCGCCCACTTCGCGGCGATCGGCCATCCCCTGACCGGCGACATGACCTACGGTGGCGCCGCCAGGTACGGGCTAGAGCGCCAGTTCCTTCACGCCCACCGGCTCGCCTTCACCCACCCCGCAGAGCGGCGAGGCGCTCGTCTTTGACTCCGAGCTGCCAGCCGACCTCGTCGCTGCCCTCGCGGCGGCCCGTGCCGCCTGATCCGCTCCCCCTCTACAATCCCGCGGGTTCGCAACCAACCCCCGCTCGCAGCGCCCCGGGTCCTGCCCGGCCCACAGAAGCGCCGGGTCCGGCAAGCGCGACGGGAGAGCTTCACCGACCAAGGAGAGTTTTGATGTCAGAGGCACGCCTCAAAGAGCTGCTGGAAGCCGGAGTCCACTTCGGCCACCAGACCCGTCGCTGGAACCCGAACATGCGTCGCTTCATCTACGGCGAGCTGGACGGGATCCACATCATCGACCTACTGCAGACCGAGGTGCTGCTGGAGAACGCCCGTCGTTTCGTCGGCGAGCTGGCAAGCGGCGGCGGCACGGTGCTGTTCGTCGGCACCAAGAAGCAGGCGCGCGACTCGGTCAAGGAGTGGGCCGACCGCTGTCGGATGCCTTACGTCAACCAGCGTTGGCTAGGTGGCCTGCTGACCAACTTCAACACGATGTCGGCGCGAATCGCACGCCTGCACGAGCTGACTGCCTGGCAGGAAGAGGGCAAACTCGACCTGCTGCCGACCAAGGAGCGGATGGGCATGCAGGCCGAGCTGACAAAGCTCGAGTTCAACCTCGGCGGCGTCCGCGACATGGAGCGCCTGCCCGATGCGGTCTTCGTCACCGACCTCAAAACCGAGGAGATCGCGGTCCACGAGGCGGCCCGCCTGCGGATCCCGATCATCGGTCTAGTCGACACCAACTGCGACCCCAACCCAGTCGACTACGTGATCCCGGGCAACGACGACGCGATCCGCTCCTGCCAGCTGGTGATCGGCACGATCGGCGCTGCCGTCGGAGACGGGCGCCTCCGCCTGGCGAACGCAGGAGGAAAAGCGCATGGCCGAAGAGATGGAGCGGCGCCGCAAAGAGGAGGAGGAGCGCCGCAAGCGCGAGGAGGAGGAGAAAGCCCGCCTGGAAGCCGAGGACGCAGCTAAAGCCGCCGCTGACGCAGAGGCTGCCTCAAAGCAGCAAGCGCCCGCCCCGGCTAGCGACGAAGTCGCGGAACAGGTAGGCCAGGGTTCGCAGGGCGGTGGCGCAAGACCCACCGCCCCCGGAGGCGAAACCGAGGAAGCGGCGGCTGATGAGGATCCCGTCGAGCCAACCCAAGAGGGCGCCACCTCATGACGATCACAGCTGCCGACGTCAAAGCGCTTCGGGAGCGCACCGGCGCCGCGATGATGGACTGCAAGGCCGCCCTGACCGAGGCCGACGGTGACACCGAGCGCGCGATCGAGCTGCTCCGGGTCAAGGGCCAAGCCTCCGCCGCCAAGCGCGAGGGGCGCGGCACCGACGAGGGGGTCGTCTCCGCCTACATCCACGCCAACGACAGGGTCGGGGCGATGGTCGAAGTCCAGTGCGAGACGGACTTCGTCGCCCGCAACGAGGACTTCAAGGCGTTCGCCTACGAGGTCGCCCTGCACGTCGCGGCGACTGCGCCGCGCTACGTCTCCTCCGAGGAGATCCCGGTGGAGGAGCGCGAGGCCGAGCGGCGGGTCTTTGAGGAGAAGGCCCGTGAGGAAGGCAAGCCCGACGACGTAGTCGAGAAGATCGTCGCGGGTCAGCTCGCCAAATGGGCGAGCGAGGTCGCGCTCCTTGACCAATCCCACGTCAACGCGGACAAGCACGACTCGAAGACGATCGAGGAGCTGCGCCAGGAGCTTGCCGCCAAGACCGGTGAGAACGTCCGCGTCGCCCGCTTCGCCTACTTCCGCGTCGGCGAGGCCTGAGCCGGAGCGGGGAGAGTGCGTCGCGGATAGGCTCTGCGCGAGCGGAGCGAAGCCGAGATCTATGGACTCAAACCCCAAGTTCAACCGCATCTTGCTCAAGCTCTCCGGCGAGGCGTTGATGGGCGACCTCGACTACGGCACCGACGCTGGCGAGGTGCAGCGGATCGCCAGGCAGGCGGCAGCGATCCGCGCGGGGGGGGTGGAGGTGGCGATCGTCGTCGGGGCCGGCAACATCTACCGCGGCCTCGAGGCCGCCGCCGACGGCATGGACCGCGCCACCGGCGACTACATGGGGATGCTGGCGACGGTGCTCAACGCCCTCACCCTCCAGGACGCGCTGGAGACGATGGACCAGCACACGCGGGTGATGTCGGCAATCGACGTCAAGGAGGTCGCCGAGCCCTACATCCGCCGCCGTGCTATGCGCCACCTCGAGAAGGGACGGGTGGTGATCTTCGCCGCCGGCACCGGCAACCCGTTCTTCACCACCGACACCGCGGCGGCGCTGCGCGCCCTGGAGATCCACGCCGAGGCGATCCTGATGGCCAAGAACGGGGTCGAGGGGGTCTACGACGCCGACCCTGCGACCCATCCCGACGCCAAGTTCATCCCCGAGATCAGCCACCGCGAGGCGATCGAGCGGGGACTGAAGGTGATGGACTCGACCGCGCTGTCCCTCTGCATGGACAACGACCTTCCGATCTACGTCTTCAACATGGGAGACGAGGGCAACATAGATAGGATCGTCCGCGGCGAGAGGGTGGGCACGCTGGTCTCCAGCGTGCCCGCCGCCGAGTGAGGACGGGACCCCAGTGGAGCTGATCGACGAACTGCTCGAGGACGCCAAGGGCCGCATGGCCAAGTCGGTCGAGTCGAGCCGCGGCGAGCTGGCCACCGTGCGCACCGGCCGCGCCTCGCCCCACCTGCTCGACCGCATTGCGGTGGACTACTACGGGAACCCGACGCCGCTCAAGCAGCTGGCGAACGTGGCGACCACCGACGCGCGCCTGCTCACCGTCACCCCCTACGACAAGTCCTCGCTGGCAGCGATCGAGAAATCGATCCAGGAGTCCGACATCGGGCTGACGCCCAGCAACGACGGCAACGTGATCCGCCTCCAGATCCCCGAGCTGACCGAGGAGCGCCGCCGCGAGATGGTCAAGGTCGTCCACGGCGTCGCCGAGGAGGGCCGGGTGGCGATCCGCAACGTCCGCCGCGACGTCATGCACGACCTGCGCGAGCTAAAGAAGGAGGGCGAGGCTGGAGAGGACGACGAGCGCCGCGCCGAGTCCGCGCTCCAGAAGCAGACCGACGAGGCGATCGCCGAGATCGACGCGCTGCTCAAGGGCAAGGAAGAGGAAATCCTCGAGGTTTGACCCCTGCCCGATTCGTAGCGATCATCACCGACGGCAACGGGCGCTGGGCCCAGCAGCGTGGCCTGCCGGTCGTCGAGGGGCACCGGGCCGGCGCCGACGTGGTCAAGGCGCGGCTGCGCGACGCGGTCGAGCTGGGGATCAAGGAGCTGACCGTCTTCTCCTTTTCGACCGAGAACTGGTCGCGGCCGGCGGAAGAGGTCGAGGGCCTGTTTCGGATGTTCGGCGAGCGGATCGCTGCCGAGACTCCCGAGCTGCACGAGGAGGGCGTGCGGATGCGCTTCATCGGCCGCCGCGAGGGGGTCGACCCCGAGCTGGTCGAGCGGATGGAGTGGGCCGAACGTACGACCGACGCCAATCGGCGTATCACCCTATTCGTCGCCTTTAACTACGGGGGCAGGGCGGAGATCGTCGATGCGGCGCGAAGCTTCCAGGGGGGCTCCGAGGAGGAGTTCCGCCGCCACCTCTACGCGCCCGAGATGCACGACCCAGACCTCCTGATACGAACAAGCGGAGAGCAGCGTGTCTCCAACTACCTGCTCTGGCAATGCGCCTACTCGGAGCTGATCTTCCGCGACGAGCTCTGGCCGGACTTCACGCGGGAGGCGCTGGAGGCCTCCCTTGAGGAGTACGAGTCGCGGCAGCGCCGCTTCGGGGCGAGGGCTTGACGATGGGCGCCGCCCCGCGAGCAAGGGAGAGAGCGCCGCAGCCGGCCGCGCCGCAGCTTTCGCGAGGCCGAAGAGCTCTTCGACGGCCTCGATGACCAAATCGCCGAGGAACGACCCAAGCCGACGCCGCGAGCGCCGAAGCGTCGCCAGGAGCTGCGTGGCGAGACCGCCAAGCGGATCCTCGTCGCGATCCCCTGGATCGCCTTTGCAATCGCGATCACCGTCGCCGGCGGGCTGGTCTTCACGATCGCGATGATCGCGATCGGGGTGCTCGCCCTGCACGAGTACTTCGCGATGACCGAAGACCTGCGGCCGATCGAGATCGCCGCCTACGTGGCGGTCACGGCGCTGATCCTCGCCGCCCACTTCGGCACGGCCTTCAACGTGCTGATGGTCCTCGCGGCCGCCTTCCTGCTGCTCTTCGTCTTCGGCGCCGACCGCAAGCACCGCGACGGGATCACCGTCTCGATGGGCGTCACCCTGCTCGGGGTCATCTGGATCGGCATCCCGCTGGTCCATGCGGTGCTGCTGCGCGAATTGCCCCACCACGGCGCCGGATTACTGGTCGACGTCCTAGTCGGCACCTTTGTCACCGACACCGCGGCCTACGCGACCGGCCGCATGTTCGGCAGCCACCGGATCGCCCCCAGCCTCTCACCCAACAAGACGCTGGAGGGACTGATCGGCGGCTTTGTAATCGGCACGATGAGCGTCTGGTTCGCCGGCCTGTACCAGAACTGGCTCTCGGGGGTAGACGCGCTGATCCTCGGCGCCGCCGTGGCGGCGGTCGCCCCGCTCGGAGACCTCTTCGAGTCGATGCTGAAGCGCGACCTCGGCAAGAAGGACACCGGCCACCTCTTCGGCCCCCACGGCGGCATCCTCGACCGCCTCGACGCGGTCTTCTTCACCGTCGTCATCGGCTACTACCTCGCCATCCAGTTGGTTTATTGACCTACCTACACTGAGTCGATGAAGAAACTCGCGATCCTAGGGTCGACAGGCTCGATCGGGACCCAGGCGCTCGAGGTCGTCGCGACCTCTCCCGGCCTTCAGGTTGTCGCGCTCGCCGCGGGCTCAAACTGGGAGAGGGTCGTCTGGCAGGCTCGCCAGTTCGGGGTGCCAGCGATCGCGCTGGCCGACGCGACTGCGGCAGAGCGGGCACGGGGGGAGTGGAACGGTCGCGTGCTCTGCGGGGAGGAGGGGGTCCGCGAGCTGATCTCGGCGAGCGAAGCCGACCTCGTCCTCAATGGGATCGTCGGGGCGGCAGGGCTCGCCTCGACCGTGGTCGCCCTCGGCGAGGGGATCGACGTGGCGCTCGCCAACAAGGAGAGCCTGGTCGTCGGCGGCGAGCTGGTGATGGCGCTTGCCGAGGCCACCGGCGCCCGCCTGCTGCCGGTCGATTCCGAGCACTCCGCCCTGCACCAGCTGATCGGATCCGAGGCGCCAGGGACGGTCGAGCGGCTCGTCCTCACCGCCTCCGGCGGTCCCTTCCGCGGCCGCGAGGACCTCTCCGGCGTCACCGTCGCCGAGGCTCTCGCCCACCCGACCTGGGAGATGGGGGGAAGGATCACGATCGACTCGGCAACCCTGATGAACAAGGGGTTCGAGACGATCGAGGCCCACCACCTCTTCGGCGTCCCCTACGAGCGGATCGACGTGGTCGTCCACCCGCAGTCGCTGGTCCACTCGCTGGTCCAGCTCAACGACGGCGCCTCGCTCGCCCACCTCGGCTATCCGGACATGCGGGTGCCGATCTCCTACGCGCTGCACTTCCCCGAGCGGGCCGACGTCGACGCTGCCACAGCTCGACCTGGCCGCCGCCGGTGAGCTGAGCTTCGAGCGGCCTGACACCGACACCTTCGCCTGCCTGCGGCTGGCCCGCGAGGCAGGCGAGGCGGGGGGAACGGCGCCCTGCGTGCTGAACGCCGCCGACGAGGTCGCCGTCGCCGCCTTCCTAGACGGACGCATCCCGTTCACCGGCATCGCCGAGGTGATCGAGCGGGTCCTGGAAGAGATGCCCGCGCAGCCGATCGGCCACTTCGAGGACCTTTTCGCGACAGACGCCGAGGCCCGCCGCCGCTCCGAAGAGGAGGTCAGGGGGTTGACACCGGCATGAGCTGGGTTCTCGTATTCCTCGGCTTCTCGCTGCTGATCATCCTCCACGAGGCGGGACACTTCGTCGCCGCCAAGGCGACCGGGATGCGAGTCGAGCGCTTCTTCCTCTTCTTCCCGCCGAAGCTCGTGTCAATGAAACGCGGCGAGACCGAGTACGGGATCGGAATGATCCCGCTGGGCGGCTACGTGAAGATCAGCGGGATGAACCCCGAGGAGGAGCTTCCTGCGGAGGTCGTCGGAGCGTAGCTACTACAAGCAGCCGGTTTGGAAGAGAATCGTCGTGATCGGGGCGGGCCCGGCGGTAAACATCGGACTGGCGTTCGTAATCTTCTTCTTTGCGTATCTCGATTTTGAGCCGCAGCGTCTCGCAAACCATCACCAAAGTGCTTGCCCGGATCCCCAGCGGCGAAGGTTCCTGCGACCGGGCGACACGATCCTCGCAGTCGACGGCAAGAGCTATCCCACATGCCGAGCAGCGCAGTGCGGGTCAAACGTTTCGGCGCCGATCATCTCCGCACAAGTGTGCCGGAACGCCAACGCCCGGCTGTCAGGCGAGCGACTCCGGTTCGCCTGAAGAGTCAGACAGAGCGGTCAGATCCAGGTCGTCGCGCTCCGACCCAGGTATGAGCGCTCCAGGCACCGCACGAGGATTGGAGTCGAGTTTGGCTTGAGCACGATCCACCCCGGAATCGGCGCGGCTGTCGATAGTGCTGGCAGTGCGATGTGGCTGGTCACTCACCAGACCTGCATCGGTCTTCGCCAACCTCTTCAACTCACAGCAGCGCAAGCAGGTCGCGGGCGTTGTCGGAATCAGCGATGTCGCCCACGAAGAGATCGACTCGGGTCAGGTGTTCGAGGCATTGGCGCTGCTCGCCTTGGTCAGCCTCTCACTCGGGTTTGATCAACCTCCTGCCGATCCTCCCACTAGACGGCGGCCACATCTTCTGGAGCCTGGTGGAGAAAGTGCGCGGTCAGCCGGTCTCCCTTCGCGTGATGGAACGCGCCAGCGTGATCGGATTCGCGCTTGTCGCGGTGCTGATCTTCATCGGCCTCTCCAACGACATCGGCCGCCTAACCGGCGAAGGCTTCAACGTCCGCTAAACCGGCCCGCGGCGGCCCCCGGATACCCTTCCTGCATGGCTTCCAAGCGCCAGATCTTCGTCGGGGGCGTGCCGATCGGCGGCGGCGCCCCGGTCGTCGTGCAAACGATGACCAAGACCGAGACCGCCAACCTGGCGGCGACGATGGAGCAGATCCGCAAGGTCGCCGACGCGGGGGCAGACATCGTGCGGGTCGCGGTGCCGCGCGACGACGACGTCGAGGCGCTGAAGACGATCGTCCGCGAGTCGCCGATCCCGGTGATCGCAGACATCCACTTCAACCACACCCTCGCGCTGAAGGCGATCGACGCCGGCGCCCACTGCATCCGGCTCAACCCGGGCAACATCGGCGGCCGCGAGAAAGTCGCCGAGGTGGCGGCGAAGGCGAATCGCGGCCGGAGTGCCGATGCGGATCGGTGTCAACTCCGGCTCTCTGCCCAAACACCTGCACGAGCTGGAGCGCGAGGCGCCGGTCGAGGCGCTGGTCGCCGCCGCGGTCGAGTTCGTCGAGCTGATGGAGAGCCTCGACTTCGAGAACTTCAAGGTCTCGATCAAGTCGACCAACGTGCCGAACACGATCGCCGCCAACCGGCTGCTCGCTGAGAGGATCCCCTACCCGCTGCACCTCGGGATCACCGAGGCCGGGACCAAGTGGTCGGGCTCGCTGAAATCCGCGGTCGGGCTCGGCACCCTGCTCGCCGACGGGATCGGCGACACGATCCGGATCAGCCTTTCGACCTTTCACGCCGAGGAGGAGGTGAAGGTCGCCTGGGAGATCCTCAAGGCGCTGCAACTGCGCGAGCGCGGCCCGGTGCTGATCGCCTGCCCGACCTGCGGACGCCTCCAGTTCGACATGGACTCGGTGGTGGCGGAGATCGAGCGGCGCCTGGAGGGCTACGCCGAGCCGGTCGAGGTGGCGGTGCTCGGCTGCGCGGTCAACGGGATCGGCGAGGCCAGCCACGCCGACTTCGGGATCACCGGCGCCAAGGACGAGGGGCTGATCTTCGCCCACGGCAAACCGCTGCGGAAGGTGCCGCAGGCGACCCTGGTCGACGCCCTGTTCGAGGAGATCGACAAGTCGCTGGACCGCGGCCGGGATCGAGGTCGACGAGGCGAAGGCGGGCGAGGGGGCCGCGTGGCTGGCGAAGATCGAGGAGGAGAACGCCGGCGACCTCACGCCGGAGAAGATCGCCCAGATGGAGCACGAAGCGGCCGAAAAGGGCGAGTCCGACCGGGTATTGCTCGACGAGGAGGCTTCACCCACAGCGGGGCGGCGCTTCACCAGGGCCTGAGCGCGCCGCAGACGGGATAGGTTTCCGTCGGTGACGCGATTCACCGAGACCCTGCTGCCGACCCTGCGAGAGGCGCCCGCAGATGCGGAGGCGCTGTCGCACAAGCTGATGGTGAGAGCGGGGTTGATCCGCCAGCTTGGGGCTGGGCTTTGGACGTACCTGCCGGCTGGGTGGCGGGTGCTATCGCAAGGTCGAGCAGATCATCCGGGAGGAGATGGAGGGAATCGGGTGTCAGGAGATGCTGATGCCGGTGCTGCAGCCGGCCGAGATCTGGGAGAAGACCGGTCGCTATCGAGATCGAGGAGATGTTCAAGCTCTCCGATCGCAAGGGATCGCCGCTGGTGTTGGCCATGACCCATGAGGAGTGCATCACCCACCACGTCGCGCGGGAGATCCGCTCCTACCGGGATCTGCCGCTGATGCTGTTCCACATCCAGACGAAGGAGCGCGATGAGCCTCGACCGCGGGCCGGGGTGCTGAGGACCCGCGAGTTCACGATGAAGGACGCCTACTCCTTCGATCGCGACATCGATGGCCTGGAGCGCTCCTACGAGCTACAGAGCGGCGCCTACGAGCGCATCCTCGACCGCTGCGGGCTGCGCTGGTACCGGGTCGAGTCCGACGTCGGGATGATGGGTGGGTCCGGCGCCCACGAGTACATGGCCCCCTGCGCCGCCGGAGAGGACGCGGTGGCGCTGGCGCCCGGCTTCGCCGCCAACGTCGAGGTGACCGAGCTGCGAGCCGGCGATCCGGGGCCCAACGGCGGCACGGTCGAGGTCGAGCCGGCGATCGAGGTCGGCAACATCTTCAAGCTCGGCACCCGCTACTCGGAGCCGCTCGGCGCCACCTACCTCGACGAGGAAGGGGTGGAGCACCCGATAGTGATGGGCAGCTACGGGATCGGCCCGGCGCGGATCGTCGCCGCGGCGATCGAGCAGGGCGCCGATGAGCACGGGATCGCCTGGCCGAAGGCGCTGGCGCCGTGGGAGGTCCACCTCGTCTCCCTGGCCAAGGCCGGGGAGGAGGAGCGCGGGGTGGCGGATCGCCTCTATGAGGAGCTGGTCGCCGGCGGGGCCGAGGTGCTCTACGACGACCGCGACGCCGGGCCAGGGGAGAAGCTGAACGACGCCGATCTGCTCGGCTGCCCGCTCCGGGTCGTGGTCGGGCGTCGCGGCCTCGCCGAGGGCATCGTCGAAGCGATCGAGCGCCGCGGCGGTGCCGTTCACAACCTGCCCGTGGAGGATGCCGCCGAGCGGGCGCTGGCGCTCCTCCAGGGGCTCGATGGCTGACGCCGCCCCGTTCGGGCGCGGGCGCCTGCGTCGCCTCTTCGGGCTCGACCGCAGCGGCGCCAAACCGCGACAGACCCGCACCGGGGAGCCGCTGCGCCCCTGGACGATCCCCAACATGGTCGGCTACGCGCGGCTCGCGGCATTGCCGCTCTTTCTCTACCTCGCCTTTGAATCCGCCGACGGGCGCAGCGCCCCGGCCGCGATCGTCTTCTGGCTGATCGCCGCGGGCGACTACCTCGACGGCTTCCTCGCCCGCGTCACCGGCCAGTACAGCCGCATGGGGGCGCTGCTCGACCCGCTTGTAGATCGGCTCACCGTCCTCTGCGGTGCCGTCGTCTGCTGGAGCTTCGAGCTGCTGCCGCGCTGGGCGCTGGCGCTGCTCGCGCTGCGCGAGTTGGCGATGCTCGTGCTCGCCCAGTACGGCCTGCGCCACGGCGTCGACATCGAGGTCAACTGGCCGGGACGGGTCTCGGTCTTCCCGATCATGGGCGGGATCTTCTTCGCGATGGTCTTCGCCGGCTGGGTGCCGGCGGCGCTGCTGATCGTCGGGCTGGCACTGGCGATTCTCGCGACGGTTCTCTACGCCAGGACCGGGATGCAGGCGGTCAGACGCGTCGCGCGCGATGCAAGCGAAGCCGCATTCTCCATAAACCTTCAACCTTCAGTTGAACCTTTGGCCGCGCTGCGACCTATAATCGGCGGCAGCGGCAAAACGGAGGCAATGCCTCTCAATCAAGGAGCGAGATGGAGGACACCTTTCCCGATCTGGGCTCACTCTCCGACAAGGAGCTGAAGGACCTGATCGACAAGCTCACCCAAGAGGAGAACGAGATCTCCTACAAGCGACGCGTCCTGCACGGAAAGATCGACATCCTCCGCGCCGAGCTCGTCAACCGGCTGCGCCAGAAGCGCGAGCGCGGCGACTCGCTGTTCTCCGGCGACGACGTGAAGCAGCTGACCGAGATCCTCGCCGGCAAGGCGCAGCCCGATCCGGAGGACGAGCCGGCCGCCTGAGCGCCCGGAGGCGACCATGGCCGTCCACTGTCCCGAGTGCGGATTCGTCAACCCCGAGGGCGCCAACTACTGCCAGAAGTGCGGCGCCTACCTCGGCGCCGGCCCTTCGGAGGGCGGCGAAGACCCGACGACGATGACCTACACCGTCGATGAGACCGGCGACATGCAGCCGATCGACATCGACGAGGTGGTCGAGCAGGCCGGCGCGGCCCTGGTGATCCGCTCCGGCGGCGGCCGGGCGGGGGAGAGCTTCACGGCCAGCGAGGACCGGATCAGCATCGGGCGCAGCCCCGACGCCGGCGTCTTCCTCGACGACGTCACCGTCTCCCGCAACCACGCGCTGCTGGTCCGCCGCCGCGACGGCCTCTACATCGACGACCTCGGCTCGCTCAACGGAACCTACGTCAACCGGCGCCGGATCGAGTCGCACCGGCTCTCCGACGGCGACGAGATCCAGGTCGGCAAGTACAAGCTCAGCTACCTGGAGAAGTAGGCAATGGCCGTCTCCGAGAAGCAGATCCGCCCGCCCGACTCGGCCAGCCGGCCGCGCAAGGCGCTGACGATCGGCGCCGTCTGCAAGATCCTTCAGGGCGAGTTCGACGATGTCTCGATCTCGAAGATCCGCTACCTCGAGGACCAGAAGCTGCTCACCCCGCGCCGCACCTCGGGTGGCTATCGCCTCTACAGCCAGTCCGACGTCGAACGGCTGCGGACGATCCTGCGCCTGCAGCGCGACGAGTTCCTGCCGCTGCGGGTGATCCGCCAGGAGCTGGCCGCGGGGGGCGAAGTCGACCTCGGCGGGGCCGCCGAGCGCCGGCCCAACGCCGGCGCGGTGCGGCGGGCGATCCTCGTCAACACCTCCAGCGCCTACCTCAGCCTCGACGAGGTGATCGAGGAGACCGGCGCCCGCGAGGAGCTGATCGCCGAGCTGGAGAACTTCGGCATCGTCCAGCCCGAGAAGCGCGACGGCAAGACCGTCTACGACGAGACCGACCGCGAGATCGTCCGCGCCGCCAACGAGCTCTCTCGGGTCGGAGTCGGGGCGCGCAACCTGCGCGTTTTCCGCTCCTCCGCCGACCGCGAGGCCAACCTGCTCGAAGCGCTGCTGGGACCAGCGCTGCGCTCGCGCAATCCGGAGCGGCGCAAGGAGGCGCTGGAGAGCCTGGAAAGCCTGGCGGCGACCGTCAGCCACCTCAAGCACCTGCTGCTCGTCCGCGATCTGCGCCGCCTGGCGGGCGAGTAGCCCGCGGCGATGTCCCGAGTGGTCCGCCGCCGCACGATCGCGGCCCCCGTCGGCGAGGTCTGGTCGCTGGTCTCCGACCCCTACAGCCTGCCCCGCTGGTGGCCGCGCACGACGCGGGTCGAGAACGTCGAGCGCAAGAGCGCCGGGCGGCGCAGCCAGTGGACGAAGGTGCTGGAGACGAACGAGGGCCGGGGTGTGCGCGCCGACTTCCGCTGCCTCAGCTCGGCCGAGGACGAGCGCTACATCTGGGAGCAGCAGCTCGAGGGGACGCCGTTCGCCCGCCACCTGCGCAGCTCGAGCGTTGAGATCGGCCTGCGGCCCGAGGGGAGCGGGACCGCGGTCAGCCTCGCCTCCAAGCAGGTGCTGCGCGGGCTTGTCGCGGCTCGGCTCGCCGCTGATGCGGCGCGGCCAGGGGGCGATCCTCGAGGAGGCGCTGGACGGGATCGAACGCGCCTTGACCGGGGGAGATGCGGTGAGTGGAGCGCCCCCGAGGGGGCGATGACGATCGTCGAAGCGCCCTCGGCGCGACGCGAAGTGGTGGGGGTGGGGCGACCCATCGATCTCACCGCGGCTAGACGGCGAGGCGTTGGCTGCTCTGCGCGAGCGGGTGGGCGAGCTGGAGCCGGGCCCCACGGGCCGAGTCGCTTGAGGACTTCGAGCTTCCCGCGGCG
Organism: uncultured Solirubrobacterales bacterium; assembly: GCA_963842375.1. Classification (GTDB taxonomy): domain Bacteria; phylum Actinomycetota; class Thermoleophilia; order Solirubrobacterales; family 70-9; genus CAVUPF01. The sequence continues at coordinate 186,113 of CAWJGB010000012.1, read as the reverse complement.
GAGCGCTGCCGCGAGCTCTGATCGAGGCGGTCGGCGAGGAGAGCATCTTCGCCGGCACCGAGGACCGCATTCGCCACGCGACGGGCCGTGGCTACATCGACCTCGCCAGGCTGCGCCAGGGGCGGCTCGAAGCTGCACCGGACGCCGTCGTCGTGCCCGGCGACGCCGAGGCGGTGCGACGCGTGCTGGACGCCTGTGCGGCGGAGGGCATCGCCGTCGTGCCCTTCGGCGGCGGCACCAGCGTCGTCGGCGGAGTCGAGCCGCTGCGCGGCGCACACGGTCGCCTGATCAGCCTCGACCTGAGCCGGCTCCGCGACGTCGAGGTCGACCGCCGCTCGCTGACCGCTCGCCTGGGCGCCGGACTGCGCGGCCCGGAGGCGGAGGCCGCGCTGGGCGCCCAGGGGATGACGCTCGGGCACTTCCCGCAGTCCTTCGAGTACGCGACGATCGGCGGCTTCGCCGCCACCCGCTCCGCCGGGCAGGCCTCGAGTGGCTACGGGCGCTTCGACGCGCTGGTCAGCTCGGTCCGCCTGATCGCCCCCGCCGGGGACCTGCGCACGCTCGCGACTCCGCACACGCGCGGCGGGACCGGCGCTGCGCGAGCTGATCCTCGGCTCAGAGGGCGTCTTCGGCGTCATCCCCGAGGTGACCGTTCGGGTGCGCCCGGCGCCGCGGGCGCGGCGCTACGAGGGCTGGATTGCGGAGAGCTTCGAGGCCGGGGTGGAGATCGTGCGGGCGATGGCGCAGGGACCGGGGCTGCCCGACGTGATCCGCGTCTCCGATGAGGAGGAGACCGAGGGCTCGCTGGCGCTCTCGGGGCCACGCGGCCTTGCCGGCGCCCTCTTCGACGGCTACCTCGGTCTGCGCCGCCGCCGCGACGGTTGCCTTGTCGATCGTCGGGCTGGAGGGGGAGGAGGAGTCGGTCGCCCGGCGGCGCGCCCTCGCGGCCCGCGCCCTGCGCGCCGGCGGTGCCGCCTACCTCGGCCGGGCGGCGGGGCGCTCCTGGGAGCGCAGCCGCTACCAGGGCCCCTACCTGCGCGACACGCTGATGGACCTGGGCGCGATGGTCGAGACGCTGGAGACTTCGCACACCTGGGCGCGGCTCGGCGAGCTGCACGCGGCGCTCGGCGCCGCGATCCGCGACTCGCTCGCCGCTCAGGGCACACCGGGCCTCGTCTTCTGCCACCTCTCCCACGCCTACCCCGACGGTGCATCCCTTTACTTCACATTCATCTCCCGCGCCCGCCGCGGCGAGGAGGTCGAGCAGTGGAGGGCGGTGAAGCGCGCCGCCTCGGAGGCGATCGTCAGCCGCGGGCGCCACGATCACCCATCACCACGCGGTGGGCCGGGACCACGCCCCCTACATGGAGGCCGAGGTGGGGAGGAGCGGGCTGGAGGTGCTGCGCGCGGTCAAGGAGCGACTCGACCCAGCCGGGATCATGAATCCTGGGAAGCTCCTGCCAGCGCCGGCTAGGCTCAGCTCACTGTCCTATTTCTTGGCCGCGGCACCCACGATCGGCCCTGTCACCTTGCCACGCAGGACGTCCGTGCCGGTGTAGGCGGGGGTCTTCTTTTCCTGCCTTCGCCTTGGCCACCGCGCTTCGTAGACTGCGGCGTTGGATACGCGCGTGACGGCGAGTTCGTCAAAGGCACCGCTTGCCAGGAAGACGAGGACCTCGGTCGGGACCTGGTACTCGGCCGCGATCCGGCCCGAGTTGCCGACTTGACGGTGCTGGCAATCGGCACCATCGAGGTCGGGGAGCGGGCGAGCCATATCGCGTAGGACTGCCCGGAACGCGAGGGTTCAGGCCCTGCGCTTCCACCTCACAAGGCGACTTTGCTCTTCAGCCTTCCGAACAGGGCCAGCCCTTTGGCGTTGCTGCCGTCGACCGGCTTCAGCACCGCCCCGGTGAGCGAGGAGTTGGTCGCGGCAGTGCTCGCTTGACCGTCGAGGGCCCGCCGTACCGGATCTGAGGTCGAGCTGCGGGCTCGGAGGACGATGACCGCGCCCCGCCGAGAGTGCCAACACCAGGATCAGGATCACCGCAACCGCCGCCGGCCAGGCCGCCCGCAAGGAGGCGCTGATCCGCGGGCAAGCGGATGCGCGCGGGCCGGGAGAGCGCGGGCCGAGCGGCGGCTTGGGAGGCGCGGCGCCTTGGCGGCGCGGGGCCAACGGGGGCCTCCTCGAGCGGCTCCTCGGTCTCGGGCTCCTTCGCGCGCAGGCGTGGGCTGGGGACTCCGGCTCCTCGGCCTGCGGCTCGGGCTCCGTCGGCTCGACCTCTGGCGGCGTCCTCGGCTGCCGACTCGTCGATCTCCGCCAGCGCCTCCCTCACCTTGGCGCGCACCTCGTCGACGCTGAGGCCCATCAGCGCGGCGATGTCCTCATAGCCCTGCTCGCGCTGCGCGAGCAGCCGGAGCATCGCCCTTTGGTCGTCGGTGAGCGCCACGGGTCGAGAAGCCTACGTCAGACGGAGGGGCCTCACCGTGCGGTGATCCGATTAAGGTGCGCGCCGATGGCCGAGGACCCGCGCGGGCTCCACTCCAACCTCGACGCCCTGGTGGGCACCGAGTGGCTCGACGACGACCCCGACCACGCCAGGGTGCGGCTGCAGATGCGCGACGAGCTGCGCCAGCCGGCTCGGCCTGCTGCACGGAGGCGTGATCTCGACCCTGGTCGAGAGCGTCTGCTCGCGGCGCGACGGCGCTGGCCGTGCGCAGCGACGGGATGATCGCGATGGGCCAGTCGATAAGCGTCAGCTTCATCCGCCCGATCACCGAGGGCCCCGCGGAAGTGACCGCCCGCGCCCGCCACCGCGGGCGCACCACCTGGGTCTGGGATGCCGAGGTCCGTGATGCCGACGGCAAGCTCTGCGCCCTCGCCCAGATGACGATCGCGATCAGGCCGCTCGCCAGGGGAGCGGCTAACCGCCGAAGCGGTTCGTGATCGGCAGGCGGCGATCGCGTCCGAACGCCTTCGGGGTGATGCGAATGCCCGGCGCGGCCTGGCGGCGCTTGTACTCGGAGTGATCGACCATTCGGATCACCTCATCGACGACTCCGGCCGGCATCCCGGCGGCGATCATCTCCTCCCGCCCCTCGTCGCGCTCGACGTAGGCGGCGAGTATCGGGTCGAGCAGCTCATAGGGCGGCAGCGAGTCGCTGTCGAGCTGGTCGGGGCGCAGCTCGGCCGACGGCTCCCGCTCCAGCACCGAGGCTGGGACCAGCTCGCGGCCGGCGCGCTCGTTGCGGCGGCGCGACCAGCTCGTAGACGAGCGTCTTCGGCACGTCCTTGATCACCGCGAAGCCGCCCGCCATGTCCCCGTAGAGGGTGGCGTAGCCGACCGACATCTCGCTCTTGTTGCCGGTCGTCAGCACCAGCCAGCCGTGCTTGTTGGAGAGCGCCATCATCAGGTTGCCCCGGATCCGCGCCTGGATGTTCTCGGCGGCGAGGTCGGGCTCGGAGCGGCGGGTCGGATCGCGGGGCAGGGGCTCGGCCTCCGCGCCGTCCGTCGCTGGCGCCGAAGGAATCAGCGAGAGCGGCCTGCATAGGCGCTCATCGCCGCGGAGATCGGGATTTCGATCAGCCTCGCAGCCGAGGTTGGCGGCGATCGGCCCGGGCGTCGGCCTGCGTCTCGGCGCTGGAGTGAGGTGAGGGCATCACCACGCAGCTGACGTGCTCGGCGCCGATCGGCGTCGGCGGCGAGCAGCGCCACCAGGGCGGAGTCGATCCCACCCGAGAGGGCGATGCCGACGTGGCGAAAGCCGTTCTTGCGGACGTAATCGCGCAGACCGAGAACGAGCGCCTCGTAGACCTCGTCGAGGTCGGCAAGCGGCTCGGCGAGCCGGGCCCGGAGCAGGGGAGGGGACCTCGCAGACCAGCAGCTCCTCCTCGAACTGGGCGGCGCGGGCGATCACCTCGCCGCCTGGGTCCGACCACGAAGCTCTGGCCGTCGAAGACCAGCTCGTCCTGGCCGCCGACCAGGTTGCAGAAGGCGAAATGGGCGCCGTAGGCGCGGGCGCGGGCGGCGAACATCTCCTCGCGCTCGCGCCCCTTGCCGCGGTGGTAGGGCGAGCCCGACGGGTTGGCGATCAGCTCGGCGCCCGCCGCCGCCTCGGTCGAGGCGGGCGGACCCTCGACCCAGCAGTCCTCGCAGATCGTCAGCCCCACCTTTGTCCCGGCGACCTCGACCGTCGCCGGCTCGGTCCCCGGCACGAAGTAGCGCTGCTCGTCAAAGACGGCGTAGTTGGGGAGCCGGTTCTTGCGGTAGACGGCCCGCACGGCGCCGTCGGCGAGCACGGCGAGCGAGTTGTGGGCGTGGCGGAAGTCGCCGCCGCCCGGCAACCGGCTCGGCGAAGCCGACCAGCGCGGTCAGGCCGCTGACCTGGGTGGCCAGCTCCTCGACCGCACGCCGGTTCGCCTCGACGAAGTGGCGCTTCAGGTAGAGATCCTCGGCCGGGTAGCCGGGCACGCACAGCTCCGGGAAGATCGCCAGCTCGGCGCCCTCGGCGCGGGCGCGCGCCGATCCACTCGGCGATCTTCGCCGCGTTGGCCTCGATGTCGCCCACGGTCGGGTTGATCTGGGCGAGGGCTACGCGCAAGGGTCGTCCGCTAGGCCTGGGCCTCGGGGGCAAGGGCGGCCTCCTCGGCCCTCTCGCTGCGCTGCTTCCTGGGCCGAGCCCGCCGCTTCGGCTTCGGCGCGGCGGTCGCTCACCGTCTCCCGAATCGCTGCCTCGAGGTCGAGGGCGAAGCTGTCGAGGTCGGCCATCGCGTCGTAATCGCCGATCAGGCCGAAGTTGACCTGGCCGTTATAGGACATGATCCCGACACAGAGGGCCTGGCGGCGGGCCAGCGGCACCATCGGGAAGATCGACTCCATCTGGCGACCGAGGACGTAGAGCGGGAACTGCGGCCCCGGCACGTTGGTGACGACCAGGTTGAAGAAGCGCTGCGCCGGCTGCAGGCGAGCGGCCTGGGCGGCGATCGTCGGCGGCGCGAAGTCGGTGATCCTGGTGAGGATCTCGGCGCCCACCGCCTGACCGGAGGCCTTCAGGTCGCCCATCGTCTCGGTCACCAGCCGCAGCCGCTCGACCGGATCCTCGCACCAGACCGGAAGCGGCGCCATCATCGCCGCGATCCGGTTGCCGAGCGCCCCGTGCTCCTCGTCGGCGCGGACGCTGACCGGGACCATCGCCCGCATCTCCAGTCCCTCGGTGTCGTGGCCGCGGGCGCGCAGGTAGTTGCCGAGCGCGCCGGCGACGATCGAGAGGATGACGTCGTTGACGGTGCCGCCGTGGGCGTCCTTGACCCGCTTTAGCCCGTCGAGGTCGGTCTGGGCGATCGCGAAGCGCCGGTGGGGGCCGATCTCGACGTTGAACGGGGTCGAGGGGGCCGCGATCCCGGCGCCGATAATCTTGCCGGTCGCGCCGATTCCCCTGCGCGATCTGGCGCGGGCCGCGTAGCGCAGCGCGAACGCCGCGGACGATCTCCTTCGGGACTGGTGAGGCGCTCGCGCAGCGCATCGCCGAGCAGCTCGAGGTCGGTCGGCTCGGGCCTCGCGAGCCACCTCGGCGCCGAGGACGGCGGCGGCTGCCGGCTCGCGGTCGAGGTCGAAGAGCACGGTGGTGATGTCGACCCCCGAGATGCCGTCGACCAGCGCGTGGTGGCTCTTGCCGACCACCGCGAAGCGTCCGTCCCGCAGCCCCTCGACCAGCCACAGCTCCCAGAGCGGCTTGGTGCGGTCGAGCTGCTGGGAGAAGATCCGCGCGGCGAGGTTGCGCAGCTGTTCCTCAGAGCCGGGCGCCGGCAGCGCGGTCTGGCGCACGTGGTAGTCGAGGTTGAGGTGAGGGTCGTCGACCCAGACCGGTCGACCCTGGCCGAAGGGGACGAAGCGCAGCTTCTGGCGAAAGCGCGGCACCAGGTGCAGGCGAGAGGCGATGTGGTCGCGGAACTCCTCGTGGGTTGGCGCCGGCCCCTCGAAGATGATCGTCGAGGCGACGTGCATGTGCGCCCCGGCTCGCTCCATGTGGAGGAAGGAGGAGTCGAGCCCGCTCAGTCGGTCATCTGCCACGCGGCAATCTTCGCAGACGCTCGGGGTGCGTCAGTCAGAAAGAGTGAGCTGGAGCTGGTCCTGCTCGATGATCTCCTCCGGTCCGCCGGTCTCCCGCTCGAAGGAGGCGACGCGGACGCCGAGCAGTCGCACGGGGCGCGGTGGGTCGTAGGCGCGCAGCAGATCGAGGGCGACCGAGCCGACCACGGCCGGGATCGTTGGTCGGCCGTGCGACCGTCTGGGCGCGGGTCGCGTTGGTCCAATCGTCGAGGCGGACCTTGATCCCGATCGTGCGTCCCTCCAGATCGCGGGATCGCAGGCGCCGGCACAGCTCCTCGGCGAGTCCGGAGAGCGAGGCCTCCAGCTTGGCCCGGTCATGGACGTCAACGTCGAAGGTCGTCTCGGCCGATTGCGACTTCGCCTCGCGGACCACGGTGAGCGGGCGTGTCGTCCTCAAAGCGGGCGCGGCTGAGCAGCCAGTGTCCCATCCGCGGGCCGAAGGCCTCGGTCAGCGTCTCGGGATCTCTGGTCGCGCAGCCCCGCCAGGCTGCGGATTCCCATCCGCTTGCAGCTTCGCCACGGTCTTCGGGCCGATCCCCGGGACCAGGCCGGGTGGCTCCTCGGCGAACCGCTCCAGTGCCTCGGCCCGCGAGAGCACGACGAGCCCGGCGGGCTTGCCCAGCTCGCTGGTGATCTTCGCCAGCAACCGGCTCTCTGAGATGCCGATCGAGCAGGTCAGCTCCGTCTCCTCGCGGATCTCGGTCGCGATCCGGCGCATCGTCGCCTTCGGCGAGAACAGCCCGGTCAGCTCGACGTAGGCCTCGTCGAGCCCGACGACCTCCACCGTCTCCGCGTTGCGGTGCAGGATTCCCATCACCTGCCCGGACGCCTCCCGGTAGGCCGTGAAGTCAGGTCGCAAATAGACGGCATCCGGCAGCCGCCGCCGAGCCACGGCGGCGGGCATCGCCGAATGGATCCCCGCCAGCCTCCGAGCCTCATAGCTCGCCGTCGTAACCACCGCTCGGGGCCCCGACCCGCAGACCACAACCGGCTTCCCCCGCAACTCCGGTCGCCGCCGAAGCTCAACCGATGCGTAGAACGCATCCATATCGAGGTGAGCGACTATGCGGGGACTGGACATGGACCGATCCTAGAACCGGAGGGGACGGGAACGGTTGGCGTAGATTCGTCTTAGACTTTCGATGTGGCTTCGGCCAAGGCGAAGAACCTCGAGGCGATCTCCAAGGCGATCGACCAGCACAACGCGAACTGCCCCTTTCCGGCCGCGCGAGGTGCGAATGAACCCGTTCGAGGTCGAGCGTCTGGGGTGGGAGGAGATTCGGGGGCTACCGGTGGTCCCGGATGCGGAGATCGGGACAGGGCGATTCCGGATCGTCTGCTCGCGGGACATGGACGGCGAGCGGGCTCGAGGAGGTCGAGGCCGTCGGCCAGGAGCTGGAGACCGTCGCGCCGCTCGGAAACTAGACCTGATTCCAGAAGTTCAGGCCTACCCCAGACAGCCAGTTCTGGGCTTCGATGTTGAGCTGGAAGAGCTGGCCGGTCCAGATCAGGATGCCCATCGCGATGAGGATCAGGCCGCCGGTGGCGACTATCGCCTGGTAGTGGCGCTTGATCACCGCAAAGGCGGTGGTCATGCGGGAGAAGGCGATCGCGGTCAAGAGGAAGGGAATGGCCAGGCCGGCGGAGTACACGGCGAGCAAGAAGGCGCCGCGGCCGGCGGAGCCCGACAGCGAGGCCGCGGTGAGGATGGCGCCGAGGGTGGGGCCGATGCATGGAGTCCAGGCGATCGCGAAGGCGGCGCCGGCGACGATCGGGCCGCCCTTGCCCGCCCGGGCCAGCAGCGCGTCGACGTGCCACTCGCGGTTTAGCCGGGTGACGAACAGCGAGGCGACGAAGAGGACGCCCATGGCGACGATCAGCGCCCCGGAGATCTTGATCAGCAGCTGCTTGTGGTTTCTGCAGGGCCGCGCCGAGTGCGGTTGCGGTGAGGCCGAGCAGGATGAAGATCGCCGAGAAGCTGGCGACGAAGAGAAGGCTGGGACCGAGGACGCGGCGCCAGCCGGCGCTATCAAGCTCCGCGGCGGAGACGCCGCTCACCGCCGAGAGGTATCCCGGCACCAGCGGCAACACGCAGGGGGAGAGGAAGGAGACGACGCCGGCCGCGAGTGCGGCAAAGATGCCGACGCCTGCCGCCGGGTCGGTGCTGATCGCTGCAATCAAAGCCACCTCAGGGTACCCCGAGCAGGCCGCGATTCGGACCTCGCTCGCGCAGTCCGCCTTGCAATGCGCGAGGAAGACGGGAGAGACTGGCGCGCATGGAGCTGAGTGCCCTGATCCTCAACTGCACCCTGAAGAAGTCGCCGGAGCCCTCCAACACTCAGGGCCTGATCGACATCGTCACCGGTCACTTCGACGACCTCGGCGTCAAAGCACGAGACGCTGCGCCCGGTCGACTTTGAGATCCCGTTCGGCGTCGTCTCCGACATGGGAGGCGGCGACGAGTGGCCGCAGATCCTCCAGAAGGTGCTCGCCGCCGACATCCTGATCATCGGGAATGTCGATCTGGTTCGGCGTCCGCAGCAGCGTCTGCCAGATGGTGATCGAGCGCCTCGACGGCACCTACAACACGACCAACGAGGTCGGCCAGTACCCGCTCTACAACACGGTCGGCGGCGTCGTCGTCACCGGCAACGAGGACGGTGCCCACGCCTGCGCAGAGACGACCCTCTTCAACCTCACCCACCTCGGCTGCGCGATCCCGCCTCGCTATCCCGGTCGGAACGCCGCGTTCCTGATCGACCTGGGGCTCGGCACCCTACACTAAGGGCGCGATCGCGCGCAGTGCCCCGTTGGTCGGGCTCCCGGGGACACGACGCGCTGCCCCACCGCTCTCCTGCGCCGTGCTCGCCTGCAGTGGGCGCTCTTCGCCGCGACGGACTTCCTGCTCTGGCCCAGCCAGAGGGAGGGGAAAGCCGTCCCGCTCGCCCCGCCGCAAGCCACGGCCCGGTAGATTCCTGGCTACCCAGCCAAACCGTCCGCCCATCGCGGAGGAGACCACAGGAGCCAGATTTGAGCAACCGCACGTTCGTGATCGGGGTCGGGATGACCAAGTTCGAGAAGCCCGGCACCAAGGAGGGCGACTACCCCGACTGGGCCAAGGAGGCGGGCGAGAAGGCGCTCGCCGACGCCGGCATCCCCTATGAGGACGTCGAGCAGGCCTTTGCCGGTTACTGCTATGGCGACTCGACCTACGGCCAGCGGGCGCTTTACCAGCTCGGCCTCACCGGGATCCCCGTCGTCAACGTCAACAACAACTGCTCGACCGGCTCCTCGGCGCTGTTCCTCGCCCGCCAGGCGGTCAAGGGCGGCCTCGGTCGACTGCGCGCTCGCGGTCGGCTTCGAGAAGATGGAGCCGGGCTCGCTCGGCGTCAAGTACACCGATCGCACCAACGCGCTCGACAAGCACGCGGCCCGCATGTTCGAGATCCGCGACCCGGAGGCCTCACCGCCGGCGCCGCAGATGTTCGGCAACGCCGGCCGCGACCACATGGAGCGCTACGGCTCGACCCCCGACCACTACGCCTGGATCGGCTGGAAGAACCACAAGCACTCGGTCAACAACCCCTACGCCCAGTTCCAAGACGAGTACTCGATCGAGGACATCAAGGCGGCGAGGATGATCCACGACCCGCTGACCAAGCTCCAGTGCTCGCCCACCTCCGACGGCTCTGCCTGCGCGATCGTCGCCTCGGAGCGCTACGTCGACGAGCACGACCTCTGGGGGCAGGCGATCGAGATCGTCGGCCAGTCGATGGTCACCGACCTCAGCTCGACCTTCGCCGAGGACACCGACTGCATGAAGATCGTCGGCTCTGACATGTCGAAGCTGGCGGCCCAGAGCGCCTATCGAGGAGGCCCAGATCGGCCCCGAGGAGGTCGACGTCTGCGAGCTGCACGACTGCTTCAGCTCCAACGAGCTGATCACCTACGAAGCGCTTGGCTTCGCCGCGGAGGGCGAGGGCCACAGGCTGGTCGACGAGGAAGCCACCACCTACGGCGGCAAGGTCGTCGTCAACCCCTCCGGAGGATTGATCTCCAAGGGACACCCGCTCGGTGCGACCGGGCTGGCGCAGTGCTCGGAGCTGACCTGGCAGCTGCGCGGCCAGGCGGAGAAGCGGCAGGTCGAGGGCGCGAAGGTGGGGCTGCAGCACAACATCGGCCTCGGCGGCGCCGCCGTGGTCACCGTCTACAAGCCGGCGGCCTAGACCGCCGACGGCCGAGGAGGAGGGCACGATGGCAAAGGAGCGACGCTCACTGAACGGGAAGGTCGTGGCGATCACCGGAGGCGCCCGGGGGATCGGCAAGGCGACTGCCGCGTGCGCTGGTCCGCAAGGGCTGCCGGGTCGCGATCGGGGACCTCGACGTGGCGCTGGCCGAGCAGACTGCGGCTGCGCTGGGCGGCGGCACCGTCGCCCTGCCGCTCGACGTCACCGACCGCGCCTCCTTCGCGCGCTTCCTCGACGAGGCCGAGCGCCAGCTCGGCCCGATCGACGTCGTCGTCAACAACGCCGGGATCATGCCGGTGACGCCATTCGCCGAGGAGGGCGAGGACTCGGTGCGCCGCCAGGTGGACATCAACCTGCACGGCGTCATCACCGGCACCCAGCTGGCGATCGAGCGGATGAGCTCCGCGCCACGGCGGCCACATCGTCAACATCGCCTCCCAGGCCGGCAAGGCCGGGCATTCCCGGCATCGCCACCTACTCGGCGACAAAGCACGCCGTGGTGGGGCTGAGCGAGGCGGTGCGCGCCGAGCTTGCGCGGCAGCGGCGTCGAGGTCGCCTGCGTGATGCCGACCGTCGTCAACACCGAGCTGACCAGCGGGGTCGGCCAGCGCTGGGTCAAGCCGGTCGAGGCCGAGGACGTCGCCGATGAGATCGTCGACGCGCTCGAAGTCCCGCGCTTTGACGTCTTCGTGCCGCGCGCCAACGGCGTCATGTACAAGGTCCTCTCGCTGATCCCGCGCGGCGCGCGGGAGGCGCTCGGGCGGCTGATGAAGATCGACAAGCTGATGACCGAGGTCGACCACGGCGCCCGCCGCGCCTACGAGGAGCGCGCCGCCAAGAGCGAGCCCGGCCTCGAGCGTCAGAGGCCGAGGCGGCCGCCGCACAGCGCGACGCCGCCTGAGGCGGCGCTGGCGGGCGATGTCGAGCGCGGCAACGGGCCTCGTACTCCTGCTCCTCAAAGCCCTCCGGCAGCTCGTGATCGGTCGGGACCTCGAGCACGTAGGTGCCTCGACGAAGGCGTCGGCGTCAACCACGGCGCCCCCCCGGTGCCTCGCCAGCGAACGTTCCAGGGGGCGCGATAGGGGCGGTAGAGGTCCGGCTGCTTGCGTCGCAGCGCGATGATCGAGAGGTGGGCGATGGTGAAGGAGAGCTTCGCGCCGAAGCTGTAGAGGTTGCCGAGAAAGGGGGTGTTGCCGGGTAAGACCAAGGACCACGGCGATCGCCCCGAAAAAGAGGATCGTGAACCACGGGGTGTGGAAGCGGGGGTGCAGCCAGGCGAAAAGGCCAGGAAGCTGGCGTGCTCAGCCAGCGACCAGGAGAGGCGCGAGATCCCGATCATCCCGGCGGCCCGGGACCCCGACGGTTTTGCGCGCCCTTGTCTTCAACTGCGCCATGCGGCTAGGCGGCGAATCTATAGCCGACGCCTGGGTCGGTGCGGATCAGCCGCTCGCCGTCGGGCGGCTCGATCTTGCGGCGCAGGTTGGCGACGTGGGTGCGCAGGGTCGCGGTGTCCTCGCCGTAGGCGGGCCCCCAGACCTCGGTGAGGAGCGCTCGGTGGGTCATCAGCCTGCCGCGGTTGCGGATCAGGGTGCCGCAGCAGTCCGAACTCGGTGGGGGTGAGGTGGATCTCCTCGCCGTCGCGTGAGACCGAGCGCGCGGCGAGGTCGACCCGCAGGCCGCCGACCTCGACGCGTCGGCTCCTCCTCGCCGCCCGGGGCGCGGCGCATCGCGGCGCGCAGCCGCGCCACCAGCTCCCGGGGGCCGAACGGCTTGGTCACGTAATCGTCGGCACCCGCCTCCAGGGCACGGACCTTCTGCTCCTCCTCGCCGATCGCCGAGAGCACGAGGATCGGCATCTCACTCCATGAGCGGAGCTGCGCGCAGACCTCGACCCCATCGCCGTCGGGAAGGACGAGGTCGACGATCGCCGCGTCGGGGCTGCGCACGGCGGCGGCGTCGAGCGCCTCGCGCGCGGTTTCGGTGCCGATCGCCTCGAAGCCAGCCTCGCGCAGGACCACCTTCAGGGCGCGAAGGATCTGGGGCTCGTCGTCGCAGACGAGGACCGAGCCGCCGCTCGCGGCGCTCACCCGATCTCCTGGGGCACCGGCACGGGGCGCTCGGCGTCGGGCTCAAACGGCAGCTCGATCACGAAGGTGGTGCCCTGGTCGGGCACCGACTCCGCCCAGACGCGGCCGCCGTTTACCTCGACCAAGCCGCGGACGATCGCCAGCCCCAGCCCCGAGCCCTCGTGAGGGCGGTCGTCCGGTCGCTGGTAGAAGGGTTCAAAGACATGATCGAGGTCGCCGGGCGGGATCCCTGGGCCGCGGTCCACCACGCGGATCACCACCCGGTCGCCGAGCGCCCGAGCCCGGACCAGGGACTGCTCGCCGCCGGAGAACCGGATCGCGTTCTCCAGCAGGTTGACGAGCGCCCGCTCAAGCTGGGCCGCGTCGGCGCGGACGAAGGGGAGCTCGCCGTCTAGCGAGACGCGGACCAGCTCGCCGCGCTCGCCCAGATCCTCGACCGCGGCGGCGACCACCTCCTCGATCGAGCACCAGTCGGGCCGCGGATGTGACTGGCCCGCCTCCAGCCGCGAGAGGTCGAGCAGCTTGTCGACCAGGCCGGAGAGCCGCGTGGCCTCATCGATCACCGCTTTGGCGAGAACCCGGCGGTCGTTCGGCTCGATGCCCGGAGAGGTCAGCGCCTCACCGGCGGCGATGATCGCGGTGAGCGGCGAGCGCAGGTCGTGGGAGACCGCACGCAGCAGCGCCGTCTTCACCTCGTCGCTGCGCCGCAGGGCCTCGGTCTCGATCGTCGCCGCCTGCAGCCGCTCGCGGTCGAGCAGCAGCGCGAAGGCCGCCTGCACGGCCAGATTCGCCTCGCGCCGCCGTCGCTCCGCCTCGCGCGCCCGCGCCCGCGACTGCTCTGCCAGAGAGCTGGCGATCACCGCGACGTGAAGAAGACGGCCAGCGCGACCCAGTTCTCACCGCTTGGCGATGTCGAACGTGCCGGTGGGGGGGATGTGGAAGAAGTTGAAGGCGGCGGCGCTGGCGACCGAGGTGAAAAGGCCGAGCCAGAGGCCGTAGTAGGTGGAGACGACCAGCACCCCGAGCATGTAGACGACGCCGTCGGAGACCGCGGGGGTGATCTGGCGCAGTGGATAGATCAGTGCGGTGCACAGGGCGACGCAGGCGACCGAGACCAGCAGGCCGACGACGAGCGAGTCGCGGCGATGAGAGGTGACGGCAGGAGTCTGGAGCCTCAACCACGACTTGAGCGTACTCCGGCGCGGGTCCGCCCCGCTCGGGAACGGAGACGCTACGTTCTGCTGCTCATGGGGAGGGTCTACGACGCCACCTGGGGACGCGCCTTCGCCGCGATCTATGAGCGCGGCCTCGGAGGCGACCGAAGAGGCGGGCCTGCGGCAGATGCGCCGGGACCTGCTGCGCGAGGCGCAGGGGCGAACGATCGAGCTCGGCGCCGGCACCGGCGCCAACCTCGACCTCTATCCCGAGACGGTCGAAGAGCTGATCCTGGTAGAGCCCGATCCGCACATGGTCCGCAGGCTCCGATCGAAGCTGAGCGGGCCGGAAGGCGCGACCGAGCTGGTCGCAGGCGCCGGCCGAACGCCTGCCATTCGAGGACTCCAGCTTCGACACCGCCGTCTTCACCTTGGTGCTCTGCACGGTTCCCGACCCTGCCGCGGCGCTTGCCGAGACCGCCAGGGTGCTGCGCCCTGGTGGACGGATGCTGTTCATCGAGCACGTCCGCTCCGAGGACCCCGGCCTGGCGCGCTGGCAGGATCGCTTCGAGAAGCCGTGGCGATTCCTCGGAGACGGCTGTCACTGCAACCGCGACACCGTCGCCGCGCTCGAGGCCTCGCCGCTGAGCCTGGAGCGGGTCGAGCATGGAAACCTGCCGAAGGCGCTGCCCATCGTCAAGCCACTGGCGCGAGGAAGCGCGGTCCTGCCAGGCTGAGGCCGGCGGCAAGCGCGGGACCCGGGCCATGTGTGCCGACGGTCAGAAAGAGGCTGGTCGGGCTAGGCGCGATGGTGCTGCCCAAGCGAGCTCGGATCGCGCCGCAGTGCCCGCAGCATCACCCTCGGCCGCCATTGCCAATGGAGCGGGGGCGGGCCTGACGTCTCTCGTCCGCACCGCTACGGGGAAATCCAGATCGAACGCACGATAATGGTGGTTATGTCAACTCAAAGGAAAAGTCAGCGGAGCAATCCGCGCAAACCGGTCCCTCAAGCGGCAGCGGCGCCCCTAGAACGGCCACCACCAGGACGCCGATCACGCCGGCGGCTAGCAGAGTGGCGACAACGCTGCGGCGCAACGCGAGCAGCGCGACCGTCGCGGCGGCTAGGACGATCGAGCTGCCAGGCCTCCGAGAGCGCCAGGGACAACGGAATTGCCGAACCGAAAATCGCGCCGATCGCCGCCGGACCCGACCCGTCGAGGAAGGCGCGGGCCTTCTCGTCGGCACGCAGGCGGTCGAAGCGATCGGCACCGAGCAGAATGAACGAGAACGACGGCGCGAAGGCGACCAGCGAGGCGAGCAGCGCTCCCCAGATCCCCGCCGCGGCGTAGCCGACCACGGCGACCGTGTGCGTCACCGGCCCCGGCGTCACCTGGCCGAGCGCGACCGCGTTTAGGAACTGGCCCGAGGTCATCCAGTGGTAATGGCTGACCGCGTCGGCCTGCATCAGCGGCACGATCACGAAGCCGCCTCCGTATGAGAGCGCGCCGACCTTGAAGGCAACCCATGCCAGTGCGCCGGTGCCCCCGGTGGCGATGGCGGCCGAGAGCGGGATCACCAAGAAGCCGTGAGTTGACATAAGCTCGGTCGAACGCCGCCTCAGCAACTCGAACGCCCCGCAGCCGAGCAGCACCAGCACGAGCCATGGGCCGAGCAGCGCCGCCGCAGCTAGCCCGAGGACGCCGTAGGTCGCCCAGCGCAGCGGATGGGCATCGCGGGCGCGTGCCCAGCTCGACGGGACCAGGCCGAGACCCGGCCCTGACCGCGACCGCCGCCACCGCAGCCCCCGCCCCTGCCCCTGCCCCGCGCACCCACATCGGTGGTGTCCCCGCGAGGAAGAGGAGCGCCAGCAGGATGATCAGAGCGAGGCCCGGAAGGATGAAGGCAGCACCGCCGAGCAGGGCGCCGCCGACCCCTCGTAGGCGCCAGGCACAGAAGATCGCCATCTGGGTCGAGCCCGGGCCCGGGAAGCAGATTGGTCGCGGCGATCGCGTCCTCGAACTGCTCGGCGCTCAGCCAGCCGCGCCGGGCCACGCAGAGGTCGCGGAAGAGGGTGACGTGCGCGGGCGGTCCACCAAAGCCGATCGCCCCGATCCGTCCCCACTCCCTGACGACCTCAGCAGCCCGAGCCCCGGAGCGGACGAGGTAATCGACGATCTGCCGCGCACGAGCCGCAGGCTACCTCCCGCAACCGCGCCCTATGGCGCCGTCTCCTAACCGCTTAGCTCGGGTCTGGGTTCTCGATCCCCTTCTCAGGAGACAAAAGGCGCCTCCGCAGTTCCTCGCCCCGCCCGGAGGCAACGGCACGACCCGCACGCCGCGCGTCTAGTTCTATACCGCGCTCGTGGGCGAGGTCGATCAGCTCCTGGCGCTCGGTGTCCTCCCGCGCCCAGCGCAGCACCAGCCAGAAGAGGACGCCGAGCATCACGATCCCGCTCTGGATCATCAGCACGACTCCGGCGAGGCTCTGGTCGGTGAGCGGGTCGATCCCATGAGCTATGTCGCTGGCGCTGTAGAACGGGTAGAGCACCGTGCCCGACCACATCAGGATGTTGGCGAGGCCCATCGTGGAGAAGTGGATGATCGCGACGTAGATCGCCTTGGCGCCGTTGCCAAACCATTCCGGCTTGGGAAAGGGACCGAGCAGCGCCAGCCACATCACCACCCCGGCGGTGATGAAGCTCGCGTGCTCGCAGAGGTGGATCACCTCGTGTTCGGCGGCGAACTGGTAGGCGGGCGGCAGGTGCCAGCCGTACATCACCACCAGCCAGAGGATCACCGCCACGACCGGGTGCATCAGCACCTTCAGGTGCCTGAGCCCCGGCTTGGTCAGGAGCGGCACCAAGGACCGGGCCGGTGAGGCCGATCGCCAAAAGCAGAGCGGCCTCGTCGAAGAGGATCGTGTGCTGGATCATGTGCCCGAAGACGAAGTCGTCGGCGAGCGAGTCGATCGGGCCGACCGTCGCCAAGACGATCATCGCCATCCCGCAGGCAAAGCTCGCCTGGCGCACGATCGAGGGCTGGCGGCCTTCCTCTCGCAGTTTCCCGACCCGCACGAAGTAGGCGACGCCGATCAGCATCGGCAGCGTGATCGAGGTCACCGTCGCCCATTCGAAGCTCAGGTCGAGGGTCAACTTCCAGGTAAAGGCAAGCGGAATCATGCGGCGTCGAGAAGAGACCTAAAAGCGACTTTGCGGCCGAGGCGCGCCAGCATCGGCGGGCATCCTACTCCTGAAAAACTCAGATCGGCCGCCTAGCCAAAGTTGAGGGGCAGGCTTTGGTGAAGCAGCAGCCCCAGCGCCCCCAGCAAATCTGCGGGGGTCCAGTTCGGGCTTGCGGCGGGATGATTGAGGTGCTGGTGACCTTCGGCGTTGAGGAACCTGTAGAGCTTGGGATTCAGATGTCCGTGGAAGTCCGGCACCGCCTCCTGGACGATTCGCTCGGCGCCTGTCGGGTCGATGACGAAATAGTTGTCGGAGTGGTTGATGTCATAGGTGAGCGGCTTGCCGGTCCACCAGTCAATCGATGGGGGGTTGTCCTCGGGGACTTTTTCGTAGCTGAAGCCGAAGAACTTGGCGAGCGCAGCCAGCTCCCTCGGCGGCTCGGTCACGAGCTGCCAGCGGGCGCCGGTCAGCTTCGCATAGGCGGCAAGGCGAGCCGGGATATCGCGCCTGGGGTCTACTGAAACCTCAACGATCTGCACCTTTGAGGCTGCGTGATCGCGCAGCAGCGACTGTTCGACCTGCAGCAGGTTCCCGGTCGTCAGCGGGCAGATGTCGCTGCACAGGGTGAGGAACGGAACCAGGACCACGGTCTTGCCCGGCCAGGAGGCAAGATCGACCTTCTGGCCGTGCTGGTTGGTGAGCGGGAGTCGGCGAAGGCTGCTTGGAACCTGCTGGTCGACCACGGTCCCGTATAGGCCAGACCTTGTGGATTCTGCCGCTGCGCTCGAGGCCGAAGAGCCGGAGGACCGCGAGAGAATCACAACCGCGAATATGGCCGCGGCCAGTAAAGCCAGGGCGCCAATTATCAGCCATAGGTTCCTGACCGATAGTCGACCGCTCAACGCCCCTCCAGGTCGGTAAGCGCGATTTCACTGCTCATCCGCAGGGGGTCGGGCGGGGACGCGGCTTGGTCATCCCCATGCGACTGACTGAACACGGCGAGGTAGCGCAACGAGTTTCACCCTACTACCGCCAGCAGGTACGGCGCCTCGTCGCCCGAACTCGTGCGCGCTCGGGAGATCGAGTGCGACGGTCAGAGCAGAAGCGGCGGCACGCCCACGAGCGCACGCATGCCACATGCGCCGGCATGTCGCTGACATCGAGGCGCTTCAGAGGACCGGCGGGCCGCGTTTTCACTCGGCGCCGCCTAGACTGGATGACGCAGGAACAGCAACTGGCCAACGACCACTAGGAGGCAGTCGTGAGGAAGCTAACCGCGGTGTTCGTCCTCGCCCCCGCCGCGCTCATCATCGCGGGCTGTGGGGGCAGCGGGAGCAGCACGACGACCACCACTACGTCATCTGCCAAGCCGGCGGCCTCTGCGCCGGGCGTAAAGGTCGCGGCGAAGCCGGTCTCGGGCCTGGGGCCGGTGCTGGTCAACGAAGAAGGTAAGACACTCTACATCTTTGCCCCCGATAAGGAAAGCAAGGTCACCTGTCAGGCAGAATGCGCGGCGATCTGGCCGCCGCTGAAGCTGGAAAGCGGCCAGAAGGCGACCACCTCGGGAGCAGTGAAGTCAAAGCTCCTGGGCAAGGACCCCGATCCCGAAGGCGGCGAAGTCGTCACCTATGCCGGCTGGCCGCTCTACACCTATACCGCCGACACCGCGGCCGGGACCGCGACCGGACAGGGCCTCAACGTCAACGGCGGCTACTGGTATGCGATCTCGCCCTCGGGCAAGGTGATCAAGTAGGCATCCGATTGGGCTCCCAGGCTGTCCAACTTTCTCGTAAATGGGACGGCCTGGACACGATGAGACGGCATCGTTCGGGCGGTGTTCGCCATGATCGCCCTGTCTACGGAATCAGCGCCAACGGCAAGTTGGTGACGATCTACCCCGACAGCTTCCCGCCCAGCAGATAATCACGACCTGCCGTAGCTCCTGCAGGAGTCACCCCCCGCAGGAGCTATGTCGCTCAAGCCTTTCATGAAGCGGCCCCTGAAGCCTCAGCCCGCCTTCTTAAGCGCTTCTTCGATCGCTTCGGTCGAACCCGGCGTTCCCAGCGTTTCGAGACCGTGGGTGTTCGGGCCCTTGACCGCGAAGGACGGCGTGCCGGTGAAGCCGAGGTTTTCCGCCTCGGTAGTCGTGCTCGTAACTTTGTTCATCAGGGCCTGGCTCTTGCGGTCGGTGTTCCACTTGGCGAGGTTCTTGACCCCGGCACCCTTGGCGATCGTCGTCAGGAACGATTCGGTGGCATAGCCGGAGTCCTCCTCGCCCTGGTTGCGGTAGAAGATGTCGATGTAGTTCCAGCCGCGTCCTTGCTCGCCCGCGGCGAGCGCCGCCGCCCCCGCCGGCTTGGACTGCGGGCCGATGATCGTGAAGTTGCGGAATTCTACCTTGGCCTTACCGCTACGAATCGGGCCTTCGATGATCTTCGGCAGCACCTGTTCGGAATACGCTTTGCAGACCGGGCACTGGAGGTCTCCGTACTCATACAGGGTGACCTTGGCCTTCGGGTCGCCGAGCATCGTGCCTTCCTGCGGAATGCCGCCCACCAACTTGTCCACCAAGCCGATGTCCACCAGGTTCGAACTCCCGCCGCTGTTCTGGTTCTGGCTGACCACGATCAACACCGCGACGACGACTACCGCCAAGAACACCGCGGCGCTGCCGAATTGGACGAGGCGCCTGCGGCGTGCTTGGGTCTGGGCCTCGGTCGCCTCGCGTTCGAGCCGGTGGGCGCGAAGTCGCTCTCTCTCCTGCTCCCGCTTGTTGCTCATGCATCCTCCGGTTGGGTTGAGGTTGGGGCACGCCCGCCGCCCGCCTGGGAATCGTCCTCGATCCCCCCGTAGGCGATGACGCGGGTCGCGTTCAGAGCGAAGAGCACCGTCATCAGCACGGCGCTCCCCACGCACCACTGACAGATCGCGTGGATCCTGAAGAGCTCAAGGTATGTGAGGTAGACGCTGAAGCCGAAGCCGACCAGCGAGAGGGCGAAGCCGGCGAAGCGCCCAGGGTCTCCCCGCACAAAGGCCGATCCCCAGGAGCAGCAGGTACCCGACGATCCCGAACACGGCGACGTTGATCCCCGCCAGGTGCGAGTAGGAGCTGCTGGCGACCGTCTGGCATCCCCCTCCCCCGGCCAGGCAGACCGGCGCTCCGCCGCTTGAGTCGGCGATCGCGATGTAGATGGCCACGCCGATCCCGATCGCGGCGATCGCGGCGATCGCACGGCGCAGCGTGAACTCGGCTGGAGGCTTCATCGGCATGGAAAGGTACGCGACCGCGCGGTGGCTCGTTGCGCTACCAGGCCTTCCCGCTCGGCCCATAGCCAGCTCGCACGCCGGCGCGGACGAGCGGGCCTTCGAGGCAGCCGGGCTCCCGGCCCAGAACAAGGTGCCTTCGACTGCCCCCGGCGGCCGTCGAAGCGGACCGGGATGCGTCCGGTGATCGAGCCAGGTGAACACGCTCGCCTCGCCGACCTGCTTCCCCGTGGCGCCACCGCCCACTTCGCGTGCTTCGCTCTCGCCCGTCTACTCATCGCCATCTCCCCCTGAACGCTAGTTGAACCTCTCCGCGACCTCCGGCTTCGCGCAGAAGGTGGCGATCTCCCGCGAGAGCTTGCCGCCCTGCCAGGCGAGTGGTGACTCCCCCTCGCGCCTCGCCGATCAGCCTCGACCGTGGGCAGACGCTCGGCGTAGGCCGATCGCCACCTCGTGGGGATGGCCGGGGTCGGCGTCGTCGTGGCTGGCGACGACCAGAGCCGGCACGTCGATCCCCTCCAGCGATGCGCATCGACTCAAAGGGTCGCGAGCGCGGCACCTGGTGCAGGGCCTCGACCAGCGCCTCGGGGTGGCGGTGGAGCAGCATCCGGGCGCGGGTGAAGCGGAGCACCGTGTCGCGCCAGGCGGGGTCGATTCCCTGCTCGCGGTCGATGTAGTCGACGAAGCCATCGATCCCTTCCCCCTCCAGCGCGGCGGCGAGGCCGTCCCAGTAGGCGAGCGTCTCGCCGGAGATCGTGCCGCCGTAGACCGGCCCGATCACGACCAGGCCAGCGACCCGCTCGGGATGGCGCAGCGACGTAGGCGACGGCGGTATGGGATCCCATCGAGTGCCCGGCCAGGACGAACGGCCCCTCCCCCACCGTCGCCGCCACTACCGCCTCCAGGTCGCCGACCATCTCCGGGTATCCATAACCCTGGCCAGCCGGGGCGGGATCGGACTCACCGTGCCCGCGTGCGTCGTAGGCGACGACCGTGTGGCCGGCGCGCTCCAGGGCCCGCGAGCCGTGGACCACGTAGCGACGGGTCGCGGTGATCCCGTGGCAGAGCACGACCGCAGGCCCCTCCCCCGCGCTCTCGCCGCGGATCTCGGGTCGTTTCGCCGACGGTGAAGAGGAGCCGGCTCGCCCGCCGGCGGCATCAGCTCAGCGAGGCGAGGGCGCCTTCGAGGTCGTCGACCGTCTCGAAGCTGAGGCCGATCGCGAAACCTTGCGGTAGCGAACGATCCCCTGCTCGTCGACGACGAAGATCGAGCGCCGCACGAGCGGGCCGGCGAGACGCCGTAGGCGCGGGCCACCTCCTTATCCTCGTCGGCGAGCAGCGGCACGTTGAGGCGCTTCTCCTCGGTGAAGCGCTCGTGCGAGTCGACCGATTGCGGCGAGATGCCGAGCACCTCGGCCCCGAGCTTGTCGAGTCGCTCGCCCTCGTCGCGGTAGGAGCAGAACTGCTTGGTGCAGACCGTCGTCAAGTCGCCCGGGTAAAAGGCGAGGATCAGCCTTGCGGCCCGCGATAGTCGGAGAGCCTGTAGATCTTGCCGCCGGTGCCCGGCAGCTCGAAGTCGGGCGCCGGGTCTCCTACGTCGACCTTGGCCATGCGGCCAGACTAGCCCTTCTCGATCGTCATCTTTTCGATCAGGATCGTCTGCTTGGGTTTTTCCGTCGCGGTGCCGAGCTTGCCGATCCGGGCGACCACGGCGGCGCCCTTGCTGACCTTGCCGACCAGCGCGTATTCCGGCGGCAGCCCGGCGCTCGCCCCGGTGACGACGAAGAACTGGCTCCCCGAGCTCCCCGGCCGGCTGAGAAGAGCTCTTCGCCATCGCGACCGTCCCTTTGGTGTAGGAGAGGTGGGCGGGCGGCTTCTCAACGACGGTGTAGCCGGGACCGCCGGTGCCGGTGCCGAGGGGGTCGCCGCCCTGGATCACGAAGCCCGGGACGATGCGGTGGAAGGTGAGGTCGTCGTAGAACCCCTGCTTCGCCAGGTAGGCGAAGGAGTTGGTGGTCTTGGGCGCCTCCTTGGTGTCGAGCGCGATGTCGAAGGTGCCGCAACTCGTCTTCACCACGGCGGTCAGCTTTTCGCCCGGCTTCACCGTCTGCTTCGGCGCCTTGAGGCTGACGTGCTTGGGGCTTCGGCGCTTCCACCTGCTTGCAGCCGCTGGCGCTGGCCGTCGTCGTGCTCGAGCTGCTGCCGCCGCTGCGGCCGATCAGGATCGCCGCCACCACGCCGACTGCGAGCACGCGCGAAGACGGCGAGGACGATCCAGCGGCGGTCGGGCGTCTGCTCCTCCATCGGCGCGGAAGACTAGATGATCGCCGAGCGGCAGCCAGTTGCGATCATCGGGGTCTGTCCACGCCGCCCCTCACGCCGCTGGCCGCCGCCGCGCTCCGCGTCCCCCGCTCCCCCGAGCGCGTCCTGGTGATCGGCTGCGGCGACGGCGAGGCGGCGCTGTTCCTCGCCCGGGAGTATCCCCGGGCGCGGGTGCGCGGCGTCGACCCCTCAGCGGCGATGGTCCGCGAGGCCACCGCCAGGGTCGGGCTCGATCCCGGAGGGGCGCCTCGCCTTCAAGCCCGGCAGGGCCGCTGCCCTCCCCTACCCCGACGACTTCTTCGACCTCGTCGCCCAGCTCGACGCGCGGCCCTCGGCGGGCGAGATCGCGCGGGTGCTGCGCCCGGGCGGGCACCTGATCCTCGCCAGGTCGAGCCGCGCGCGGGGACCCTTTCGCGAGACGGCGGCGGCTGCGGCGGCGTCTCGCCCGCCGCGGAATCGAGCAGGTCGAGGTCGCCGAGGCGGGCGACGGCAACTTCTTCGTCGGCCGCCTCTGCGAGGCGGCTGAGCCATCGCTCGCCATTTAGGCTGGCGCGCCGATGGAAATCGAGGGCATGCCGCTGGCGCTGCTGGTCAATCCCTGCCTCCGCCGGGGGCAGGGCGCTGAGGCTGCTGCCGCGGGTGGAGGCGGCGCTGGACGCGCGGCGGATCGACGTTCAGGGTGCAGCGGACCCGCGGCCTCGAGCACGGCGTCGAGCAGGCGCTGCTCGCGGTCGAGGCCGGCGAGGTGCCGGTAGTGATCAGCGGCGACGGTCTGATCGGAGCCGTCGGCGGGGCGATGGCAGGGTCGCAGACGCCGCTCGGGATCGTCCCCGGCGGCCGCGGCAACGACCTCGCCCGGGTGCTCGGTATCCCCGAGGAGCCGGAGCGGGCGGTCGAGATCATCGCCGCCGGGCACGCCCGCGCGATCGACGTCGGCGAGGCGAACGGGCACCGCTTCCTCGGCATCGCCAGCGCCGGGTTCGAGTCGGAGGCCAACCGGATCGCCAACGAGTCGAGGCTGCTGCGCGGCAACCTCGTCTACGCCTGGGCGGCGCTGCGCGCCCTGGCGCGATGGAAGCCGGTGCGCTTCACGGTCGGGGTCGAGGCGACGAGCGCATCCGCTTCACCGGGTACTCGGTCTCGGCAGCCAACAGCAGGGCCTACGGCGGGGGGATGTTGATCGCCCCCGACGCCGACCTCGCCGACGGCGAGTTCGACATCGTCACGATCGGCGAAGTGGGGAAGCTGAAGTTCCTGGGTAACCTGCCCAAGGTGTTCAAGGGCACCCACGTCGAGGAGGACGAGGTGCGTGTCTTCCGCGCCCCGCGCCTGGAGCTGAGCGCCAGCCGGCCGCTGGCCGTCTACGCCGACGGCGAGCACCTGACCGACCTGCCCGCCTCGCTGCGCCTGCTGCCGCGCGCGCTGAGCGTGCTGGCCCCGCCGGGTGAGTAGCGGGGCGCTGTTCGGGGCCAAGGTGGCCGCGGCGCGCGCGATCGGCGCTGCCAGCCGCGCCAGCGGGCGCGGCGGGGGCACGACCCTCCCCGGCCGAGTGCTGCTCCGCCTCGACCCCGAGGCGATCGCCAGGCTCGGCGCCGGGCTGGACCGGGGCACGACGATCGTCAGCGCCACCAACGGCAAGACGACGACGGCCGGGATGATCGCCGCGCTGCTCGCCGCCGACGGGCGCGAGCCGGTCCACAACCGGGCCGGCTCGAACATGACCTGGGGAGTCGCCACCGCGCTGCTTGAGCAGGACGGGCGCGAGGGCCTGTTCGAGGTCGACGAGGCCTGGCTGCCGCGGGTCGCGGCGCAGCTCAACCCATCGCTGATCGTCCTCGGCAACCTCTTCCGCGACCAGCTCGACCGCTACGGGGAGATGGAGGCACTGGCCGACGAGTGGGCGCAGGTGATCGCCGAGCGACGCCGGCGTGACCCGCTTCGCGCTCAACGCCGATGACCCGCTGATCGCCGACCTCGGCCGCGACTCCGAGGGGCGCCCGCGCGAGGGCGTCGTCTACTTCGGGATCGACGACGCGAGCCAGGCGCTCGACGAGCTCCAGCACGCCTTCGACGCCAAGCACTGCCGCCGCTGCGGACACCCCTACGCCTACGAGCGGGCCTTCGTCGGCCACCTCGGCCACTACTCGTGCCCAAACTGCGGCGCCGCGCGTCCCCGGCCCGACGTGGCGGCGACGCGAGATCGAGCTGCGCGGCATGGACGGCTCGCAGGATCGTGGTCCGCACGCCGGTCGGCGAGCTGCGACTCGACCTCCCCCTCCCAGGCCTCTACAACGTCTACAACGCGCTGGCGGCGCTCGCGGCGGGGATCGAGCTGGGCGTCGGCGCCGAGCGGATCGCAGCCGCCCTGGGCTGGGATGCGGGCGGCATTCGGCCGGGTCGAGACGATCGAGGTCGCCGGCAAGCCGGTCTCGATCCTGCTGGTCAAGAACCCGGCCGGCGCCAACGAGGTGCTGCGCACGCTGCGCCTAGAGGCCGGAGATGAGGGTCTTGACCTCTGGATCGCCCTCAACGACCGGATCGCCGACGGGCGCGACGTCTCCTGGATCTGGGACGCCGACTTCGAGCTGCTGGGGGGCGCCGTGCGACGGGTCCTATGCGCCGGCACGCGGGCGGCGGAGATGGCGCTGCGGCTGAAGTACGCGGGGTGGCCGCAGGATGCGATCGAGGTCGAGCCGGGGATCGAGGCCTCGCTTCGACCGTGCCGTGGCGGACGCTCGGGGCGGCTCTTTGCGCTGCCGACGTACACGGCGTTGCTCGAACTTCGCAAGCTGCTGAGCGGTCGCGGGTTGGCCGCGGAGTTCTGGAAGTGACGGGACGGTCAGACGAGCCGATGCGCGCTGCCGATCAAGGTCCGATGCGATGTCGCATCCCCTTCCCCCTCCTCGCCCTTCGCCGGAGTGGAGGCAGCTCCGCCGTCTGGCACGACGTCGAGTGCGGCAGCTACACGGCTGATCTGGCGCTGTGGGAGGAGCTGGCCGGCGCAGACGGATGGCCGATTCTGGAGCTGGGTTGCGGGACGGGACGGGTTGGGTTACACCTGGCGAGGTGTGGGCATCGGGTCACCGGGCTGGACTACGATGCTGGCCTTGGTCGCCGCTTTTGGGGAGCGCGCGGCCGGGTTACCATGCAGGCGCGGAGATCGGAGACGCGCGCGGCTTTGAGCTGGAGGGCGAACTCGGGCTGGTGCTTGCCCCGATGCAGCTCGTGCAGCTGTTCGCGGGAGCCGAGGAGCGGGTCGACTGCCTGCGCTGCGTCGCAGCTCACCTGCGATCGGGTGGGAGAGCGGCGCTGGCGATTGTCGAGCGGATGCCGGCACCTGAGGCGGGGGGCGCTGCCTTGCCCGATGTCCACGAGATCGACGGGTGGGTCTATTCGAGCCTGCCGATCGACGCCAAGGTTGACGCCGACTCGATCGTCGTTCGGCGCCTACGGCAGACCGTCTCTCCACAGGGAGAGCTGAGCGACGAGGTCGACGAGGTCAGGTTGCAGCGCCTCTCCGCCCAGCTGCTTGAGCGCGAGGGGGTCGCGGCCGGCCTGACGCCGGCCGCTCGCCGCGAGATCCCCGCCACCGACGCCCACGTCGGGTCGACGGTCGTCCTGCTGGAGAGAGAGGCGTGATGGAGCTCCGCCTGCTCACCCTCTATCCCGACCAGATGAACATCTACGCAGACCGCGGCAACGTCGTCTTCCTGCAGCGGCGCTGCGAGTGGCGAGGGATCGGCTTCTCCTACGCCGCCGCCGGGCCCGGCGAGCGCGTCGACCCCGCCGCCCACGACCTCTTCTACATCGGTGGCGGGCAGGACCGCGACCAACGGATGGTCGCCGCCGACATGGTCGAGAGCAAGCGCGAGGCACTGGGGTCGGCGGTCGAGGACGGTGCCGTCGTCCTCGCCGTCTGCGGTGGTTACCAGCTGCTCGGCCACAGCTACCAGCTCGGGCGAGGAGACGACTGCCGGGGCTCGGCCTCGCCGACCTGGAGACGGTCCGCGAGCCCGGCCCGCGGCTGATCGGCAACGTCGTGATCGAGTCCGATCTGGGTGGCGGGCCGCGCCTGATCGCCGGCTTCGAGAATCACGGCGGCCGCACCTACCTAGGCGAGGCTGCGCGGCCCCTCGGTCGTGTGATCAGGGGGTTCGGCAACAACGGCAAGGACGGCTTTGAGGGCGTCCGCCGTAAGAACCTGTTCGGCACATACCTGCACGGCCCCCTCCTCCCCAAGAACGCCTGGCTCGCGGACCACCTGATCGCCCTCGGCCTCGAGCGTCGCTATGGAGCCCGCCCCGAGCTGGCGCCGCTCGAAGACTCGCTGGAGGTCGCCGCCCACGAGAGCGCCAGGGAAGCGGCCGGTGTTGGCTCCTCGTCGTGGCGATAGCGCCCGCCGCGCAGCATCGAGGCTGCGGCTGCCACCAGGCAGGCGACGATCGCGAAGACGAACGCCGTGTCGAGCCCGTCGCGGAAGGCCGCGGAGATCAGGTGGGGGAAGAAGGCCGGACCGGTGAGGAGGGCCTGGGCGTGGGCGCTCAGCGCGCCCGAGCGCCTGCGGAGCCGACCAGGTGCTGGATCGGGTTGTAGCCGAGGAAAGCGGCGAAGAGAATCGAGATCGGCGGCGCGTGGGCCGACCCGCTGGGCGGCGGCGGCCGAGAGCCCATGGGCCTGCAGCCCGCTTACCATCGCCGCCGGCAGGCTGGAGGCGAGCCCGAAGATCAGCAGGGTGAAGAAGATCCCGATCGAGAGCACCTGCGCCGAGTTCTGGAAGGTCTGGTTCATCCCGCCCCCGGCCCCGCGGTCCGCGGCCGGCAGGCTGTTCATCACCGCGGCGCGGTTGGGTGCGGCGAACATCCCCATCGAGATGCCGTTGAGCAACAGCACCAGCCGCGAAGACCCAGTAGGTGAAGTCGGTCGGCAGCAGCATCATCAGCCCGAAGCTGAGCGCCGCCCCGAGCATCCCGCCGGTGGCGAAGGGGCGGGCGCCGAAGCGGTCGGAGAGGTAGCCGGAGACCGGGCCGGCGATCAGGATCCCCACGGTCAGCGGCAGCATGTAGATACCGGCCCAAAGCGGCGTTTCGGTGAAGCTGTAGCCGTGCTCGGGAAGCCAGATGCCCTGCAGCCAGATGATCAGCATGAACATCAGCCCGCCGCGGGCGATCGCGGCGAGGAAGGTCGAAAGGGTGCCGAAGGTGAAGGCCCGGATGCGGAACAGCGCGAGCCGGAACATCGGCTCGGCGACGCGGCGCTCGATCGTCACGAAGGCCGCCAGCGAGGCGGCGGAGGCGGCGAGCAGGGCGATCACCCGCGGGCTTGCCCAGCCGGTCGGGTGAGCGCCGTAGGGGCGGATCCCGTAGGTGACGGCGACCATCGCCAAGACCAGGCCGAGCGCGAAGCTGGCGTTGCCCCACCAGTCGATCGAAGCCCGGCGCGGCTGGCTGCGCTCCTCCAGCTTCAGGTAGGCCCAGACCGTCCCGAAAAGCCCGACCGGGACCGAGATCAAGAAGACCAGGCGCCAGTCAATCGGCGCCAGCAGGCCACCGAGGACAAGCCCGACGAACAAGCCGCTGACCCCGACGATGTTGTTGATCCCCAGCGCCAAGCCGCGCTGGTCGACCGGGAAGGCGTCGGTGATGATCGCCGCGGCATTGGCGAGCAGGCAGGCGCCGCCGACCCCCTGGACGATGCGGAAGACGATCAGGTAGGTGGCGCCGGCGCGACCGCGTCATCCAGTCGACCGCCAGCAGCAGCGAGGCGACCGTGTAGATGACGAAGCCGAGGTTGTAGATCCGCACCCGGCCGTAGATGTCGCCGAGGCGCCCGAGGCTGACGATGAGGACGCTGGAGACGACCAGGTAGCCGAGGATCATCCAAAGCAGGTAGAAGCTGTTCGCGGGGACCAGCGGGTCGAGGTGGATGCCGCGGAAGATCGCCGGCATCGCGATCAGGGTGATCGAGGCGTCGAGCGTCGCCAGCAGCACCGCCAGCGTCGTGTTGGAGAGCGCGATCCACTTGTAGCGACCAGCCGGGGCCACGACCGGACTCTACGAACTGCGCGACGCCGACTGAGCGGGCGATCAACGGCCGCTGGAGCCAAAGCCGCCGTCGCCGCGGGCGGTCTCGCCGAGCAGCTCTGCCTCGACCGGCTCGGCGAGCGCGATCGGGACGACCACCAGCTGGGCGATCCGATCGCCTGCCTTGACCTCTGAAGGTCTCCGCCGGGTCGGTGTTCAGCAACAGCACCCGGACTTCCCCCCGATACCCGGAGTCGATCAACCCGGGGCTGTTCGGCAGCGAGATCCCGTGGTCGCGAGCGAGACCGGACCGCGGCAGCACCAACCCGGCATGTCCCTCCGGAATCTCCACCGCGATCCCGGTTCCGACGCTCCACCTCTCCCCCGGCCCGATGTGCGCCGCCTCGCAGGAATACAGGTCCAGCCCCGCATCCCCCGCGTGCGCCCTGGTGGGCAGCACGGCCTCATCCTCAAGAAGCGACATCTTCAGCTTCACAGCGTTAGCCTATTCGGACACTCGCGGCGGGTGACTGCGGGTGAGAAGGTCAGGGACGACCCGCCCGCAGCTACACCGACCTCCCCTATGACAGGGCCCGCGCGCCTTTACCACCAGTCCTGAGGTCGTCGAACCGGTGCATCTCGGCGATCGGGACTCTCGCGTGCACAAGCACGCCGTCCTCCCGCTCGGTTCGCTCCAGCTCGCCGGCCACCTCGTGAAGCTCGTGCAGCCGCGACCCCTCTGAGTAGGGCACCAGCAGCTCGACCTCGGTGAGGGTCTCCTCGAAGGAGGCCTCGATCCGCTCTCTCAGAACGTCCAGTCCCTCCTCGGTCAGAGCCGAGACCAGTACCGCATCGGGGTGCTGGATGCCAACCTCGCGCCGCGCCGCCCTCGTCGAGCAGGTCCGCCTTGTTGAGGACGAGCAGCCGCGGCTTCTCGCCGGCGCCGATCTCCTTCAGCACGTCGTCGACCGCCTTCATATCGACCAGCCGCCGCCGCTCCGGCGCCGCCGCGTCGACCACGTGCACGATCAGGTCCGCCAGCGCGGTCTCCTCCAGCGTCGCCTTGAACGCCTCGACCAGCTGGTGGGGAAGCTTCTCGATGAAGCCGACCGTGTCGGTCAGCAGGTAGTCGCGCCCCGAAAGCTCGAAGCTGCGGGTGGTCGGGTCGAGGGTGTGAAAGAGCCTGTCCCCAACGCCCGCCTCGGCCCCGGTGATCGCATTCAGCAGGGTCGACTTACCGGCATTGGTGTAGCCGGCGAGGGCGATTCGCGGGATCGAGGCGCGCTCGCGGCGGGCGCGCATCACGCCGCGATTGCGCTCCAGCCGCGCCAGGCGGCGGCGCAGCGCCGCGATCCGGTCGCGGGCGAGGCGGCGGTCGGTCTCGATCTGGGACTCGCCCGGTCCCCTGGTGCCGATCCCGCCCCCGAGCCGCTCCAGGTGGGTCCACAGGCCCCGCATTCGCGCCAGGTTGTACTCGAGCTGGGCCAGCTCGACCTGGAGCTTGCCCTCGGCCGAGTGGGCGTGGTCGGCGAAGATGTCGAGGATGACCGCGGTGCGGTCGATCACCGGCACCCCGAGCGCCGCTTCCAGGTTGCGCTCCTGGCGCGGCGCCAGCTCGTCGTCGCAGGCCACCAGGTTGGCGTCGCAGGCGGCGATCTGGGCCTTCAGCTCGGCGAGCTTGCCGCGGCCGAAGATAGCGGTCGGGGTCGGGCGTTGCCCGCTGCTGCACCGCCTCTCCCGCCGTCGCCACCCCGGCTGTGCGCAGTAGCTCCTTCAGCTCGGCGAGGGGGTCGCCCGGCTCGCGGCCGTCGGCGATGCCGATCGCCAGCGCCCGCTGGCGCGCCCTCGGGTTCGAGACGCCGGCGTCGCCGGCGCCGTAGCGCGTCTGCGTGCTGCGGCCGTTTCTAGAACGTTGCACCTGGCTCGATTGTAGGCGGCGGCCTCGCCGGGATAGGCTAGGTCGTTGTGAGGGTTTTCATAACCGGCGGCACCGGGCTTCATCGGCGGGGAGGTCATCCGCCAGCTGCGCGAGCGCGGCGACGACGTCGCCTGCCTGGTGCGCACGCCCGAGAAGGGGCAGAGGGCCGCCGCGCTTGGCTGCGAGCTGGTCGCCGGGGACCTCGGCGACTCCGAAGGCGATCCGCGAGGGAATGGAGAGCTGCGACGCGGTGATCCACGCCGCCGCGATGTATGAGGTCGGGATCCCGGCCTCCCAGCGACCGGCGATGCGTGAGGCCAACGTCGGCGGCACCGAGCGGGTCCTGCGCGCGGTGCTGGAGGCGAAGGTCCCCAAGGTCGTCTACGTCTCCACCGTCGGCGCCTTCGGCAACACCCACGGCAAGGTTGTCGATGAGTCCTACGAGCACCCCGGTAGGGAGTTCACCTCCTGCTATGAGGAGACCAAGTGGAAAGCCCACCAGATCGCCAAGCGGATGATTCGCGACGAGGGCCTGTCCTGCGTCATCGTCCAGCCGGGAGGCGTCTACGGCCCCGGCGACACCTCCTCGATCGCCGAGCTGCTCAACCAGTTCCTCTCGGGCAAGATGCCGCTGATCCCCTTCCCGGAGCTGGGGATCTGTCTCTCCCACGTCGAAGACATCGCGGCCGGGATCGTCCTCGCGCTCGACAAGGGCAAGCCCGGCGAGACCTACGTCCTCAGCGGCCCTGTGACGACGGTGCGCGAGGCGATCGGGGTCGTCGCCGAGCGTGACCGGGCGCAAGGCGCCGAAGCACGCTGTTCCGACCCCGCTGATGAAGGCGATGGTCCCGATCGGGCCGCTGGTCGGAAAGATGATGGGCCAGCCGCCGAACCTGCGCGAGCTGATCTCCTCCGCCGACGGCGTCACCTTCTGGGCGAGCCACGAGAAGGCCAGCCGCGAGCTCGGCTACGAGCCCCGCGGCCTCGAGCAGGGCTTGCGCGAAACCCTCGAGGCGGAGGGCAAGCTGCCCGCCGCCGCGGCCGCCTGATCGCCGGCACAGCTGCGATGCGAGTGATCGACGTCCACCACCTCGGGCGCCCGCACGTGATCGGGTGCTGGGAGGTCGACGGCGTCCTGATCGACCCCGGTCCCGAGTCCTCGATAGGGACCCTTTTGGAGGCGCTCGGCGAGTCGAGCCGCCGCGGGCGCTGCTGCTCACCCACATCCACCTCGACCATGCCGCGGCGACGGGCGCCCTGGTGCGCCGCTGGCCCGACCTCGAGGTCTACGTCCACGAGCGCGGCGCCCCGCATCTGATCGACCCCTCGAAGCTGCTCGCCAGCGCCGAGCGGCTCTACGGCGACCAGATGCAGCGACTGTGGGGAGAGATCGTGCCGGTGCCGGCGGAGAACGTGAGGCCGCTGGCCGGCGGAGAGCAGGCTGCTGGGGATGCGCGTCGCCTACACCCCAGGCCACGCCTCCCACCACGTCTGCTACCTGCACGAGGAGACGGGGACCGCCTTCACCGGCGACGTCGCCGCGGTCCGCATACCGCCCTCGGACCTGATCGTCCCTCCCACCCCTCCGCCCGACATCGACATCGAGCTCTGGGAGGACTCGATCGGGCATCGTCGAAGGGTGGCGGCCGGAGCGTCTGGCGCTCACCCACTTCGGCGCCGTCGAGGACCCCGCCGAGCATTTGGCGACGGTCCGCGAGCGCGCTGCGCGAGGAGGCGTCACTGGCGCGCGACCTCTCCGAGGAGGAGTACGAGCGGCGCCACCGCGAGCGGGTCGAGCGGAGCCTCGGCGCCCGAGACCGCCGCAGAGCTGCTCCAAGCCGTCCCGCCCCAGTACCAGTGGCGTGGGCTACACCGCTACTGGACGAAGCGCGAGGAGCGAGCCCCAGCCAGCTAGGAGAGATGCTCGCGCATCCGCTCGACCGCCTCGGAGATGCGCTCGTCGGGAGTCGTCAGCGAGATGCGGAAGAAGCCCTCGCCGCTCGGCCCGTACATCGAGCCGGGCGAGACGATCACCGCCGCCTCCTCCAGCACCAGCTCGGAGAACGAGATCGAGGTGTGGCCCTCGGGCACCGGCGCCCAGACGTAGATCGTCCCCTTCGGCGCCTGCACGTCGACGCCGATCTCGCGCAGCGCCTCGACCACCAGGTCGCGCCGCCGCGCGTAGATCTCGTTCATCCGCTCCAGCGGGCCGCGCGGGCCGCGCAGCGCCGCCGCGCCGGCGAGCTGCACCGCCTCAAAGAGGCCGGAGTCGACGTTGGTCTTCAGCCGCCAGTAGGTCTGGATCGCCTCGGCGTTGCCGAGGATCGCGGCGCAGCGCCAGCCGGTCATGTTGTAGCCCTTGGAGAGCGAGAAGACCTCGACCCCGACCTCCTTGGCGCCGGGCGTTGCCAGGAAGCTAGGCGCGACGTAGCCGTCGTAGGTGGTCTCCGAGTAGGCGTTGTCGTGGACGACGAGGATCTCGTGCTCGCGGGCGAAGGAGACGACCAGCTCGAAGAAGCCGTCGGGGACGACGGCCCCGCTGGGGTTGTTCGGGTAGTTGAGGAACATCAGCCGCGCCCTCGCGGCGACCTCGGCCGGCACCGCGCTGAGGTCGGGGGCGAAGCCCAGCTCGGCGACCAGCGGCAGCAGCTCCGGCCTCGCCCCGGCGAGGATCGGGCCGCCGGTGTAGACGGGGTAGCCGGGGTCGGAGGCGAGCGCCACGCCGCCCGGGTCAAGGAAGGCGAAGCAGAGGTTGTAGATGCACTCCTTGGCGCCGATCGCCGGGATCACCTCGTCTTCGGGGTCGATCTCGACCCCGAAGCGCCGCGCGTAGAACTCGGCGAACGCTTCGCGGAACTCGGCTCGGCCGCGGTTGCTCGGGTACCTCTGGTTGGCCGGGTCGGCGACCGCCTCCTGCATCGCCTTGACGATGTGGGGGTAGGTGGGCTCGTCGGGATCGCCGATCCCGAGGCTGATCACGTCGACGCCGGCGGCGCGCTTGGCGGCGACCCGCCGCTCCAGCTCGGCGAACATGTAGGGAGGCATCGCCTCCAGGCGCTTGGATGGATCGGCAATTGCCATCGACGCCGGAATCTAAAGGCTGGCGAGGGCTTGCAGCAGCTCGGGCGACGCCTCGCCGGCGTAGACCGGCTCCGCCCACCCGGTCAGGCGCACGTCGAGGTCGCCAGAGACCTCGACCTCAAGCTCCCCCCCGTCCAGCTCGACGACGATCGGGCAGGGCGCGCCGCGAAGGAAGGCGGTGACCGCGGCGCCGCTGGCGCCGGTGCCCGAGGAGAGCGTCTCCCCCACCCCACGCTCGAAGATCCGCGCCCGCACCCGGCTGCCGTCGACCGCGATGAAGGAGACGTTGGTCCGGTTGGGGAACAGCTCGTGCGCTTCGATCTCGGACCCGATCGCGGTGACGTCGATCTCCTCCAGCTCTTCGCCGACCTCGATCGCGCACTGTGGGTTGCCGATCGAGACGTGCTGGAAGGACCATTCGCGACCACCGGCAAAGAGCCTTCCGGCGCCGTCGTGCCCGCCGGAGGGAAAGTCCTTTGAGACGGTCGAGGCCCTGCCCATCTGGACCGCGCAGGTCAGCTCGGAGACGATCGTTGAGACGATCGGCCCCGCGGCGGTGCGGATCGAGAAGGTGTCCTCGTCGGTCCAGCCGTGGCGATGAAGGTAAAGGATCGCCTCCCGCGCCCCATTGCCGGAGAGCTCCGCCTCGGAGCCATCGGGGTTGAAGATCCGCAGGTCGGCAACGAAGTTCGGATCGTCGCTGCGCGAGAGCAGCAGGATCCCGTCGGCCCCGACCCCGAAATGGTGGTCACAAAACCACCTGATCCGCGGCTCGCTCAACTCCCAGGGAAGCTGCCCTGCCTCGAGGATCAGGTAGTCGTTGCCAAGGGCCTGCCACTTCTCGAACTTCACTTCAGGCAGCCTATTGGCCGAGGCTGGCAACGATCTCAGTGGCTACCTCGGCGTCGCTGCGCCCGGTGCGATCGATCGTGCGCACCCCCGCCATCTTCCGCATCCAGGTCAGCTGGCGCCGGGCGTAGTTGCGCGAGCGCTTCTTCATTAGCTCGATGTCGCCCCCCAGCAGCTCATCGAAACCGAGCGCCTTGCGCGCTGTCCGCGACGGTCCCGCTGCTTCGGCGCGGTGCACCTCCTCCTCCGCCCCGGCGGCGACGATCGCCTCAGTTCGCGCGTCGATTCGCTCGTAGAGTCGCGCGCGGTCCATCTCAAGCCCAAAGATTGCCGTCGGATGCCGCGTATCGGCCGACCAGAGCTCTGAGTCCTCGGTCCCCGGCTGGACCTTCACCAGCGACAGATCCGCCAGAGCGGCCCGCAGGTACAGCCCGGTCCCTCCCACCACGATCGGTTGCCGCCCTTCATTAAGGGCCCCATCGACCTCGGCATGGGCGAGCCGCATGTAGTCGCCCACGGAAAAGGGCTGGGTAACGGGCACGAACCCAACCAACCGATGCTCCAACCTGGCCTGCTCCTCGTGCGGTTGCGACCCCGGTGAGGACTTCCAGTCCCTCATACACCTGCAAGGCATCGCAAGAGATCGCCACCGCCTCCTCTTCAAGTAGCTCAGCGACCGCGATCGCCACACCGGTCTTGCCGATCGCCGTCGGCCCGAATATCGCCAGGACTTTCCAGAGTGCTTGGGAAGGCAGCTTTTCGGCCGCCTGCAAGCGTTTGCGATGTCGCCTCGGAAATCTCGACCAGAGCCAGCTCGCCCGCCTCCGCGGTTCCCTCGAAGTTGACCGCCTTGTTGTGCCGCGTGCGCCCCCGCAACCGCGTCTCATCGGTGCGACTGGTCCCTTCGACCAAAACCTCCATCTCGCGTCCGACGAAACGTTGAGCCCGTTCCTTCGCCCTCTTTTGCACCAGCTCCACCAGCCGCTCCATCCGCTCCCGCTTCACCGCACCTGATATCTGGCAGTCCATCGTCGCCGCCTCGGTTTCGCGCCGCGGCGAGAAGACGAACGTGAAGGCCCCGTCGTAGCCGACCTCGTCGACTACTTCCAGCGTCTGCTCGAAGTCGGCCTCGGTCTCGCCCGGAAAGCCGACGATGATGTCGGTGGTGATCGCGCAGTCGGGGACGTGCTCGCGGATCAGGGCTACGCGGTCCATGTAGCGGCGCCGGTCATAGGTGCGTCGCATCCGCTTGAGGACCGCGCTGGAGCCTGATTGGAGTGGCAGGTGGATGTGCTCACAGAGCGAGGGCAGCTCTGCGTGGGCGCGGATCACGTCCTCCTTCATGTCCTTCGGGTGCGGGCTGGTGTAGCGGATTCGGTCGATCCCCTCAACCGCGTCGATCCACGTCAGCAACTCGGCGAAGCCGATCCTGCGGTCCTTCGGCAGCTCGCGCCCGTAGCTGTTGACGTTCTGACCGAGAAGGGTCACCTCCCGCACCCCATCGGCGGCCAGCGCCTCGGCCTCGGCGACCAGCTCGGCCGGGTCGCGGCTTACCTCGCGTCCGCGAGTCGAGGGTACGATGCAGTAGGCGCAGACGCAGTTACAACCCTGGGAGATCTGCAGCCAGCCCTGGAACTCGCGGTCGCGGCGGGTCGGCAGGTGCCCGGAGAAGTCCTCGAACTCGAAGTAGCCCTGCGCGGTCAGCGAGTCGGAGTTGAGGAACTCGGCCAGCTTGTGGATCTGGCCCGGGCCAAAGGCGACGTCGACAAAGGGAAAGCGCTGGAAGACCTCGTCCTTGACCGATTGCGCCCAGCAGCCACCGACCCCGACGACTCGCTCCGGATCCTCGGTCTTCAGTCGCTTTGCCTCGCCGAGATGAGCAACGAAACGGCTGTCGGCAGACTCACGGATCGAGCAGGTGTTGAAGATGATCACGTCGGCGCTCGCGGAGGGCGGCCTCCTCGTAACCCAGCGACTCGAGCATGCCCACGCATCCGCTCGGAGTCGTGCACGTTCATCTGGCACCCGAAGGTGGTGACGTGGTAGCGCTTGCTCTATCGGGGCGAGGTTAGCGCCCCGCCGGAGCTACTTGACCGTGGACGAAGTAGCGCGCGGAGCGTCTCTCTCCTCTTGTTCGATTTCCTTGCCGGCCTTCTGCAGCTCGGGCGCCTTCGACTTCTCCTCGTCCTTGCCGTGCAGCACAGCGAAAGTCGTCGCGGCGCCGACCAGGACCGCGAACCAGAGGATGACCAGCGGGAAAGCCCGGCCCGGGGAACTTCTCCGAACGCAGCCCGAGCAGGCTGACCGCCACGGCCGAGACTGCGAGGGCGATTCCGAACACGAAGAAAAGGACTTCATTGCTCATCTAGCGACGCGAATCCTATCCGCTGGCAGCGACTCTAAGCAGCCTGCTGCTCTGCCACCGGCGGTGCCTCGGTCTCGGTGCTCTCGCCGTCGATTCCCAGCTTGGCGCGCACCCTGGCTTCGATCGCGGCGGCGACCTCCGGGTTCTCGGCGAGGAACTGCTTGGCGTTGTTGCGCCCCTGGCCGAGCCGGGTCTCCCCGTAGGAGAAGAAGGAGCCCGACTTCTGGACCAGTTCGTGCTCGATACCGAAGTCGATCAGGCCGCCCTCGCGCGAGATACCGACCCCGTACTCGATGTCGAACTCGGCCTGGCGGAACGGCGCCGCCACCTTGTTCTTGACGACCTTGACTCGGACCCGGTTTCCGACCGCCTCGGTCCCCTCCTTGAGGGTCTCGATGCGGCGGATGTCGAGGCGCTGCGAGGCGTAGAACTTCAGCGCCCGTCCGCCCGGCTGCGTCTCCGGCGAGCCGAACTGGACGCCGATCTTTTCGCGGATCTGGTTGGTGAAGAGGCAGACCGTGTTGGTGCGGTTGAGGTTGCCGGCCAGTTTGCGCAGCGCCTGTGACATCAGGCGAGCCTGGAGGCCGACAGTCTGGTCGCCGATCTGGCCGTCCAGCTCGGCTTTCGGCGTGAGTGCCGCGACCGAGTCAATCGCGACCATGGCGATCGGCACCGGAGGCGATCAGCCGATCAGCGATCTGCAGCGCCTGCTCGCCGAAGTCGGGCTGGGAGACGAGCAGCTCGTCGGTGTCGACGCCGATCGCCTTCGCGTAGATCGGGTCCAGCGCGTGCTCGGTGTCGATGAAGGCGCAGACGCCGCCGCGGGACTGGGCCTCGGCGATGATGTGGTTGACCAGTGTCGTCTTCCCAGAGGACTCCGGGCCGAAGATCTCGACGATCCGCCCGCACGGGACGCCGCCGATACCGAGCGCCAAGTCGAGGGCGAGAGCACCGGTCGGGATCGCCTCGACCTGCACCTTGCTGTCGGCGCCGAGGCGCATCAGTGCGCCCTCGCCGAAGTCCCGCTCGATCTGGGTCACTACGGCCTCGAGGGCCGCGTCCTTGGCCTTGGCGTCCTTCGCCGAGGCGTCCTTTAGGGTCGCTTTCTTCTCTGTAGCCATGGTCTTCGCAATGTAGAGATCTGTTCGGACGCCCAACCCAGGCGGCTCGACGCATGCCACGAGCCGCGTCGAGGTGACAGAACGCACCCTTTCCCCGCAACGAATCGCCGCCTCTACAGAGGCGGCTCACCGCCGCCGAGCAAGATCCGCAGCATGTGCATGCCGACCAGGGCCGAGCGCTCGCGGATGTCGCCGCGCCCGCCGGGGATGACCGGGTCGCGGGCAAGCGCGGTCCCGTCGGCGAGGCGCGCGTTGAGGCAGACGTAGCCGACCGGCTTGCTCTCGCTCCCCCCCTCCGGCCCGGCGATCCCGGTGATCGAGACCGCCACGTCGGCCCCGAAAGCGCTCCAGCGCGCCGATCGCCATCGCCTCGGCGACCTGCGGCGAGACCGCGCCGTGGGCGTCGATCAGGCTCGGATCGACGCCCAAGTAGCTCCGTCTTCGCCTCATTGGAGTAAGCGACCACGCTGCCCGCCATGTAGATGGACGCCCCTGGCCGGTCGGTGATGCGCGCCGCCAGCAGCCCGCCGCTGCACGACTCCGCCAGGCCGAGGCGCCGCCCGGCGAGCAGGCCCGCCACCTGCGAGTCGATCGTCTCGCCGTCGAGGCTGAACAGGTGGCGCGGGTGGCGCGCTCTAAGCGCCTCCCTCACCGTTCCGGCCTCCCCCTCGGCGCCATCGCGGTAGCGAACGTCGATCTCGATCTCCCCCCGGCGCAGGCAGGTGGTGATCTCCAGGCTGGAGAGGTCCACGCCGTCGGCCTCGATCTCCCGCAGGCTCTTGGCGATCTCCGACTCAGGGATGCCGAACATCCGCAGCGTGTAACCGTGCAGCGGCGTCGCCCGGGCGAGGCGCGCTGCGAACCGGGGCGGTGGCGATCGCGGCCGGCCACATCGGCTGGAGCTCGCGCGGCGGCCCCGGCAGGACGACCAAAACGCGTTCGCCCGCCGGCACGACCAAGCCGGGCGCGGTGCCCACTGGGTCGAGCGCGATCGCGCCCTCCGGCACCATCGCCTGCTTGCGGTTGGCGGCTGCGGACGGCCTCCTCGTCGAAGCTGAAGCGCCGCGCGAAGCCGCGCAGGATCGCCGCAATCTTCCCCTCCATTTCCTCGTCGAGCACCAGCTCGCGGCCGGCGAAGCGGGCGACGACCTCCGCGGTGAGGTCGTCGGCGGTCGGCCCCAGGCCGCCGGAGGTAACGATCAGGTCCATGTCCTCGGCGGCCAGGAAGCTGAGCGCCGCCCCGAGGTCGTCGGGGCGGTCGCCGACCACGAGGATGTGGGCGACATCGACGCCCAGCTCGGCCAGTCGTTCGGAGACCCAGGGCCCGTTGCGATCGCCGATCCGACCGGTCAGGACCTCCGTCCCGGTCACCACTATCCCCGCCCGAACCTCGGTCACGCGCAGGTCGGCCGTTCGCCTTCGGGAAGCTGTTTGAGCTTGCCGCTGGAGTCGATCGAGTACCCGATCGGGCTGGCCGTCGCCGGGATGCTCGCCTGCTGTCCGTCGATCTTCATCGAGACTTCGCCGTTGCCGAAGGAGATCGTGAAGCTACCGGAGTGAAACGGACCCTCCTGCGTCCCGGCGTCGAGGATCTGCCCGTCGATCAGCCGCTTGCCGGAGGCGTCGAGCAGGCAGACCCAGACTTCGGCGTTGGCCGCGAGACGGACCGAGACCGTGTGCGGGTGACTCCGTTCGGCCTTCTCGCCAGCCTCAGCTCGGGGCCTCGCGGTCCGGACGCGCGTCGGTTCGGTCTTCACCGAGCCTTCCCCCGCTCGACAGCCCGACCGCGACCAACACGGCGATCAAGCCGATCGTGACGATCGCCGTCCAGGCCCCGGTGGAGAGCCTCGGCCCGCCGCCGGGGCGGTCGAGGGGAGCCCACGGTGGACTCAGGCCGGGGAGTCCGCTCGCTACCGACAGCCGCCTCGGCGCCGCGCCGGTAATCGTCGGCCAGTCGCTCGCCGTCCAGCCCGAGGAAGGAGGCGTAGGTGCGGATGAAGCCGCGAGGGTAGGAGCCCCCGGGCAACAGATCCCACTCTTCGTTCTCCATCGCCCGCAGGTAGCGGAGGCGGATCTTGGTCGCCGCCTCGACCTCGGAAAGGTCGATTTTGCGACGATTCCGCGCCTCGCGAAGGGTGGCTCCAATGCCCGTGTCCACTCGTCTATTGTCGCCGTTCGGCTCGGCGCGGAGTAAAAATCGAGACTATGGGTCGTTGTCGGCATCGACGCTGACCGGCGCGGCAACCGCCTCTGACCCGAGCACGCGGTGCAGATCGGCCTCGCTGATCAGCACCTGGCGGGGCTTGGAGCCCTCATAGCCGGAGATCACTCCGCGCCGCTCGAGCATGTCGATCAGCCGCCCGGCCCGCGTATAGCCGACCCGCAAGCGCCGCTGGATCATCGAGACCGAGGCGGTGTCGGTCTGCACGACCAGCCGGATCGCCTCGTCGAGCAAATCGTCGCTGTCGGGATCGAAGTCCCCTTCGGCCCCCTCCTCGGCCACCTCCTCGCGGGTCTCCAGCAGCTCCGTCTCGAACTCCGGCTCGCCCTGCCTGGCCCAGTGCTTGGTGATCCGGGCGATCTCCTCCTCGGTGATGAACGCCCCCTGGACGCGCTGAAGCTTCGAGGTCCCCGCCCCTCGGAAGAGCATGTCGCCCTGGCCCAGCAGCGCCTCCGCGCCGCCCTGGTCGAGAATCACCCGAGAGTCGGTCTGAGAGGAGACGGCGAAGGCGATCCGAGCCGGGATGTTGACCTTAATCGTGCCGGTGATGATGTCGGTCGAGGGGCGCTGGGTCGCCAGCACCAGGTGGATCCCGGTGGCCCGGGACTTCTGCGCGAGGCGGATGATCGAGTCCTCGACCTCGGCCGGGGCCACCATCATCAGGTCGGCGAGCTCGTCGATCACGCAGAGGATGTGAGGTAGCGGCGCCTCCCCGACCTTGGCACGGGCGCGGTTCAGCTCGCCGAGGTTGCGGCAGCGGGCCTCGCCCATGATCCCGTAGCGACTCTCCATCTCCCCGATCAGGTTGGCGAGGACGTTGGCGGCGAGGCGCGGCGAGGTCACCACCGGGGTCAGCAGGTGAGGGATGTGCTCGTAGTGGTTGAGCTCGACCTGCTTTGGGTCGACCAGCACCAGGCGCACCTCGTTGGGCGAGGCCTGCATCAGGATCGAGGAAAGGATCGCATTGACGCACCCCGACTTGCCCGAGCCGGTGGTGCCGGCGACCAGCACGTGCGGCATCTTCGCCAGGTCAGTCCAGACAGCGTTGCCGTCGATCCCTTTGCCGAGCCAGGCGACCAGTGGTGAGGTCTTCTCCGGGCGCCCCGCGTAGATGTCGCCGAGGCGGACGATTCGCCGCCGCGTGTTCGGAACCTCGACCCCGACCGCCTGCTTGCCGGGGATCGGGGCGAGGATGCGGATGTCGGTCGAGGCGAGCCCGTAGGCGAGGTCGTTGGCCAGCTCAGTGACCTTCTTCACCTTGATGCCTGGCGCGAGGCGCAGCTCATAGCGGGAGACGTGGGGACCGCTGACGACGCCGACGATCCGCGCCTCGACGCCGAAGTGACCGAGCGTCTCGACCAATTTGCGGCCAATCGCCTCGTGGTCGCGCGGGTCAGGACCCCTGTCCCCCTTTCCCTTCTCGAGCACCTTCGCGGACGGCGGCCGATAATCGACCTCCTCAGACATCGTCACCCCACGGGCTTGCTGCCCATCGGTGTGAGAGAGGGCGAGTTGGGGTGGTCGACAGGGCCCACGTCCTGCCCGGGGGCGGCCAGATCGTGACCAGGACCGGCCGACCCGGCCATATGCGGGTCGCTGCCACCTTGCTCAGTGTCATAGAGCTCATGGTCGAAGTCGTCTTCAACCAGCGCAACGGTTGGCTCGAACTCATCCCCCTCGGGATAGGTGCTCATCACATCGGTCGGCCCGGCCTGGGTCTCAAAGGCGGAGGTCTTCGCCTCCCGCTTGACCCGCCGGCTCTTAAGGACGGTCTGCGCCGTCGCGGTCCCACCGAGGAAAACCCGCCGCGTCCCCCTACCTAGCCCACGCAAGACGGCCGAAATCGAGGTCCCGGTAACCAGCACCACGCCGACCACCAAGATCAAGACAGTGAAGATCCGAGCCCCCACCTTCCCAAACAAGTAAGTCAGCCCGGTCTCGACCCCATACCCGACCTTCCCCCCGTCCCAGCCAAAGAAGAGCACGAAAATCAGATAAACGCCAGAGGCGATGAGGAAGAGTCCGATCAGATCCAGATGTCGCTGCTCCAATCTCCCTGGCAAATGCGGCCTCGGCAGAGTGGGCCTTTGCATTGCCTTTGGATCGACGCGCAGGCGGCCGCCGTTTCTTACGCACGAACATAGGCACACGATTCGACGCTCGGCGTCCCTCCCCTGCGCAGGCCAGGCAGGGGTCGAGCGCCTTGTGCTTTTCGACAATCCCGCCCCGACTGTCGCCCACGCCCGCCGAACAGTTAAGCGGAACCCAGCCTGTCCCCACCCCTGCCCAATGACCGGCGCGAGCGCCCAGCGCCTTAAATTCGCGGTAAAACCACCTTGGACCGCATAAAGTCCGGGCTAACATCAACACATGCTGACCAACAGCGAGCCCGCTGGCGGCCGTGTCCTCGTGGTGGAGGATGACACCGACATCGCTGACGTCCTGCGCCGATCGCTGCGCAATGAGGGCTATGAGGTGCGAACCTCGGCGGACGGCGTGGAGGCACTCGACGTCGCCGCCGGCTTCGTCCCTGACCTCGTCGTCCTCGACCTCGGCCTCCCCCGCCTCGACGGCGTCGAGGTCTGCAAGCAGCTGCGCGCCGAAGGCGACGTGCCGATCCTGATGCTGACCGCCCGCGCCGAGACCGAGGATCGCGTCGCCGGCCTCGACAGCGGCGCCGACGACTACCTGGTCAAGCCCTTCGAGCGCCAGGAGCTGCTGGCCCGGATCCGCGCCTTACTGCGGCGCCGCCCGCCGCGTGGAGCGGCATCCCTCGGCGTCGCCGACCTGCTGCTCAACCCCGACACCCGCGAGGTACGGCGCGGGGACCGCGAGATCGAGCTGACCAACCGCGAGTTCGAGCTGCTCGAGTACCTGATGCGCAACCAGCGTCTGGTGGTCTCTCGCGAGCGCCTGCTGGACGAGGTCTGGGGTTATGACCCGATGGCGGCAACCAACACGATCGACGTCTTCATCTCCAACCTGCGGCGAAAGCTGGAGGCAGGTGGCGAGCCGCGGCTGCTCCACACCAAGCGCGGCGCCGGCTACGTGCTCAAGGAGTAGACGTGGCGGGGAGCGCCAACCCAGGCGCGGCGCGGCGCGGCCGCTGGCGTCCCGGCAAGCTGGCCCCTGCGCTGGCGCCTCGCCGCCGCATCGGCGGGGCTCACCCTGGCGATCCTGATCGTCTTCGCCGCCGTGATCGGCGACCTTGCTACGGAACGCGTCCGCAGCGACTTCAACCGCGAGCTGCGCAGTGGCGCCTCCACCCTGGCCTCCAACACGCAAATCATCGCCACCCCGGAAGGCCCCCCGCTGGTGACCAGCCCGGAACTGCGCGACTACTCACTGGCAAACGACGCCACCGCGCGGGTGCTCGACCTCGATGGCGCAGTCATAGGCTCGTACCCACCTCGTCACTATGCGCCCCTCGGTCCGGTCAGCTCGGGGATCACCGAAAGAGGGCCGCTCCGCGTCGCGACGGCGGCGGTGCTCGACTCCGGCGGGACCGTGGTCGGCTACGTCCAGTACGCACGCAGTGAGGAGGACGTCAATGACACAGTCAGCCGGCTCTGGCTGCTGATCGCCGCCGGAGTGCTAGGGGGCTCGCTGCTGGCCAGCCTCTCCGGGCTCGCGATCGCCAGCCGGGCGATGCGCCCCTCACCGCACTGACGGCCGCTGCCCGCGAGATCGCCGAC
This sequence comes from uncultured Solirubrobacterales bacterium, assembly GCA_963842375.1. Lineage (GTDB taxonomy): Bacteria > Actinomycetota > Thermoleophilia > Solirubrobacterales > 70-9 > CAVUPF01. The sequence continues at coordinate 142,480 of CAWJGB010000012.1, read as the reverse complement.
ACTCGCGACCCCTCCCGCAAGATGCCCCAGCCACGAGCCGACGATGAGATCGGGGAGCTGGCCCGCACCCTGGAGCAGATGCTGCGCGCGCTTGACGCGGCGCGGGCCGAGCGCGAGGGGGCAATGCAAAAGCAACGCGAGTTCGTCGCCGATGCCTCACATGAGCTGCGCACGCCGCTGACCAGCGTCCTCGCCAACCTCGAGCTGCTCCAGGCCTCGCTTCGGGCTCCTGGCCAGGCCGAAGACCGCGAGATGATCGACTCGGCGCTTCGCTCATCGCGCCGGATGAGCCGGCTGGTCGGCGACCTGCTGCTGCTGGCTCGTGCCGACGCGGGCAGGACTGGCAAGCACCGCCGCTGCGACTTCGCCGAGATCGCCGGCAACGCCGCGGTCGAGGTCGCGCCGGTGATGGGCGAGCGCGAGCTGAGCATCGACAACGGCCGCCCGATCTTCGTCGAGGGCAACCCCGACGAGCTGCACAGGCTGGTCGTCAACCTGCTCGACAACGCCGCCCATCACACCCCACCGGGATCGCGGATCGAGCTGCGCCTGCGGCCCACCGACGACACGGTCGCGCTGGAGGTCGCCGACGACGGCCCTGGAATCCCCGCAGAGCTGCGCGAGCAGGTCTTCGACCGATTCGTGCGCGGCGCGGGCCCAGCCGACATCGCCGCCGGGTCCGGCACCGGCCTCGGCCTGGCGATCGTCCGCGCCGTCGCCGACTCCCATGGCGGTCGCGTGGAAACGGCCGAATCGGAGTCGGGCGGCGCCCTGTTCCGCGTCCGCCTGCCGCTTGCCAAGTCTGAGCTCGCGATTACCAGGCCTTTAGAGGCGCTTTAAAGCCTCGGCCTAGTTTCCCGAACGGACGAGACACACGGGCCCGCCGGGGATCTCCCCAACACCACCCCGGCGGGCCCGACTTGCCGCCGGGCCCTCCCCCTCCCTTTGGGTCCGGCGGCTTTTTTCAGACCTCGACGACCACCGGGAGGACCATCGGGCGGCGCCTCAGCCTCCCGTAGACGAACTTGCCGACGGCGTCGTGCAGGTCTTCCTGGATCAGGGGCAGCTCCCGGGTGCCGGCCTCAGCGGCGTCCTCCAGCGAGTCTTCGATCACGTCCCGCAGCTCCTCCACCAGGGCGTCGGCCTCGTCGAGGAAGGCGACGCCCCGGAAGATCACCTCCGGGTCCGCGACGACGCTGCCGTCGTCGGAGGAGATCGTGGCGACGACGATGAAGATGCCGTCCGCCGAGATCTCGCGCCGATCGCGCAGGGCGACATCGTCGGGATCGCCGATGTCGACCCCGTCGACGAAGATCGTGCCCGCGTGGACGTCCTCGCCGAACCGCGCCCCGCTCCCGTCGATCTCCAGCGGCATCCCGTTGCGGCCCTGGAAGACGTCGCCGGGGTCGATCCCGACCGAGTGCGCCAGCTCCGCGTGCAGCCGCAACCGCTTGTGGTCGCCGTGCACCGGCAGTACGTAGCGCGGTTTGGTCAGGTTGATCATCATCTTCAGCTCCTCCTGCCCACCGTGGCCGGACGCGTGGATCGGCGCGTCTTTGGCGGTCACAACGGTGGCGCCGATCTCGTAGATGCGGTCGATCGTCTCGTTCACCGCCCGCTCGTTGCCCGGCACCGGGGTCGCCGAGAAGACGACCGTGTCGCCGGAGTGCAGCTCGACGTCGCGGTGGTCGTTGTAGGCCATCCGACGCAGCGCCGAGAGCGGCTCCCCCTGGCTCCCGGTCGAGATCACGACCACCTTCTCGTCGGGGAAGTTCTCGATCTCCCGCGGCTGGATGAAGAGGCCGGATGGCGCCTCGGCCATCCCGAGACTTGAGGCGATGTTGAAGTTCTTGCGCATCGAGCGGCCGACCAGCGCCACCCGCCGGTCCAGCTTCACAGCCGCGTCGATCACCTGCTGGACGCGGTGGATGTTGGAGGCAAAAGAGGTGACAACGATCCGGCCCTCACAGGAGGAGAAGGTCTCCAGCAGCGCCGGGCCGACGCTCGACTCCGAGGGCGCGATCCCAGGCCGATCGGCGTTGGTCGAGTCACCGCACAGCAACAGTAGCCCGTCGCGACCAACGTCGGCCAGCCGTGAGATGTCCGCCGGGTGGCCATCGACCGGCGTCTGGTCGAACTTGTAGTCGCCGGTCATCAGCACCGAGCCCAGCTCCGTGCCGATCAGGACGGCGCGCATATCGGGGATCGAGTGCGAGAGGTGGATCAGCTCCAGGCCGAAGGGGCCGAGCTGGACCTTCTCCCCCGCCGGCAGCTCCTCCAGCGGCGCGTCGGAGAGCTTGTGCTCGTCGAGCTTCGAGCGCACCATCCCGATCGTCAGCCGGCCGCCGTAGATCACCGGACGGCTCGCCGATCTCGCGCAGCACGTAGGGCAACGCCCCGACGTGGTCCTCGTGGCCGTGGGTGAGGACGATCGCCTCGATATCCTCGGCGCGGTCGCGCAGGTAGGAGAAGTCGGGCAGGACCAGGTCGATCCCGGGCATCTCGGCGGTCGGAAACATCAGCCCGGTGTCGACCACGACGATCCGCCCGTCGTACTCGACCACGGTCATGTTCTTGCCGATCTCCCCCAGGCCTCCGAGGGGGAGCACACGAAGCTTCTTGCCTGCCACTAGAGATTCACCTTTGTCTCGTCGAGGTCTAGAGCGCTCGCCGCGACGCCGACGCTCTCTAGCGCCGCCTCCACAGTCGCCCGCTGCTCCGCGTCGGCGGGAACCAGTGGCAGCCGCAGGCGTCCCGAGGGGATCAGACCAGTCATCTCCAGCGCCGCCTTGATCGGGATCGGGTTGGTCGTGACCGCCAGCGCCTCATAGACCGGGCGCAGGCTGGCATCGATCTCCCTGGCCCGCTCCAGGTCTCCGCCCCGCGCAGCGTCCCACATCTCGCGCATCCGGTCGCCGACGATGTGCGACGCGACCAGGATCCCGCCGGCGCCTCCGAACTCCAGGGTCGCCATGAAGGCATCATCGTTGCCGGCGAGCACGGCCAGCCCCTCGATCGGGCCGAGCTCGTCGTCGTTTGCCTGCTTCACCGCGACCACGTTGTCGATCGAGGAGAGCTCGCCGAGGAAGTCTGGCTCCATGTTGATCACGACTCGCGAGGGGATGTTGTAGAGGACCACCGGCAGCTCCGGAGCGGCTTCGGCGACCGCCTCGAAGTGCGCCCGCAGCCCCGCCTTGTTGGGCTTGTTGTAGTAGGGGGCGACGACCAGGGCCGCGTCCGCCCCCGCCTCCGCCGCCGCCTTCGTCAGCTCGCGCGAGTGGCGGGTGTCGTTGGTGCCGGTGCCGCAGATCACCGTCGCCTCCCCGCCGATCTCCTCGACGACCGCGCGCAGCAGCGAGATCTGCTCGGCGTCGGTGAGCGTCGGGGCCTCGCCGGTGGAGCCAGCGACCACCACCCCGTGCGAGCCGTGCTCGACCAGGCCGGCAGCGAGCCGCCGCGCGGCGGCCTCGTCGACGCCGCCGCCCTCCTCAAAGGGGGTCACCATCGCCGTGATCACGCCTTGGATTGCCTTCACCGAAGCCAGGGTATCCGCTCCAACCTCTTAGAGCAGCGTCTCCAACCCGACCGTGAAGCGGTCGGGAAGGGTCGAGACCCTGCGGACGGCGAGCAGGACGCCGGGCATGAAAGAGCGGCGGTCGATCGAGTCGTGGCGCAGCGAGACGGTCTGTCCCTCGCCGCCGAAGATGACCTCCTGGTGGGCGACCAGGCCGGGCAGGCGGACCGAGTGGATCGGCTCGTGGACGTTGCCCCCGGCGCCGCGGATCAGCTCGGCGGTGCGCTTCGCGGTGCCCGACGGGGCATCGAGCTTGCCGTCGTGGTGCAGCTCGACGATCTCGCACTCGGGCATGTGGGGCGCGATCCGCTGCGCCGCCTCCATCAGCAGCACCGCGCCGATCGCGAAGTTCGGGGCGACAAAGCAGTTGGCGCCGGGGGCGCCGACTCGGTGGCCGCTCGGGCGGCGTCGAGGTCAAAGCCGGTCGTCCCGACCACGACGTGGACGCCAGCGGCCAGACAGGCCCGCAGGTTGGCGAGGGCGACGCCGGGAGTCGTGAAGTCGACGACGACGTCGGCCTCGCCGAGCACGTCGCCAAGCTCGACGCCCAGCGCGGGGTCGGCCCTGGCAGCGAGCGCCGTGTCCTCGGCCCCCTCGACCGCCTCGCAGACGGCCTGGCCCATCCGTCCCCGCGGCTCCGGAGACGACGACCCGGATCATGCGGCGACCAGGGCCTCGCTGACGGGAGCCAGCGCACTGCGGAAGCGATCCTCGGCGCGCCCGACGCAGGCGGCCGAGAGGCGCTCGGCGCCGTAGAGCTCGGTGGCCAAGCCGGTCAGGTCCTCGACCGTCACCGCGTCCACCTTGGCCAGCATCTCGTCGAGGCTGTCGATCGGGAGGCCGAACAGGGTGGCGCGGGAGATCCGCGTCATCCGCGCCGCGGTCGACTCCGAGGAGAGGACGAGCCGGCCCTTGACGTTCTCCTTAGCGCGGGCGAGCTCCTCCGCCGAGACCGGCTCGGAGCGCAGCCGCTGCAGCTCGGCGCCGATGATCGCGCAGGCCTCCTCGACGTTGTCTTCGCGGGTGCCGACGTAAGTCGCCACCAGCCCCGAGTCGGTGTACTGCTCGTTGTAGGAACCGACCGAGTAGGCGAGCCCGCGCTTCTCGCGCACCTCGCGGAAGAGCCGCGAGGAGGTCGAGCCACCGAAGATCGAGTCGAGGACGGCGAGCGCGTAGCGCCGCTCGTCGTCGCGCTTCGACGCCCGGCGCCCCGAAGCAGATGTGGTACTGCTCGGTGTCCTTCTCGTGGAAGCGCAGGCGAGCGGCGCCGTCGAGCTCCACCGATCCAGCGGCGCCGTTGCCGCCCTCGGGGGGGACACGAGGCGCTGCGGCCAGCTCGGCGATCCGCTCGTGGTCGAGATGCCCGGCGGCGCCGACGACGATGTCCTCCCCGGTGTAGCGAGCTCGGTGGTAGGCGTCGATCTCGGGGATCGGGATCGAGGCGATCACCTCCGCCTCGCCCAGAACGCGGCGGCCGAGCGGGTGCTCGCCGAAGACTGCGTCGGCGAGGAAGTCGTGGACGCGGTCCTGCGGTTCGTCCTCATACATCGCGATCTCCTCCAGCACCACGTCGCGCTCGGAGTCGACCTCCGGATAGGTCGGCGCCAGCAGCATCTCGGCGAGCAGGTCGAAGACCTCCTCGGTGTGCTCATCGAGGAAGCGGGCGTGCAGATGGGTCGTCTCCTTGCCGGTCGCCGCGTTGACCGAGGCGCCGAGCCCGTCAAAGCGCTCGGAGATCTCGATCGCCGAGTAGCGCTCGGTCCCCTTGAACAGCAGGTGCTCCAGGAAGTGGGAGACCCCCGCCTGGGCGGGGGTCTCGTCGCGGGAGCCGGTTCGCACCCAGAGTCCGAGCGCTACGGAGCGAACCGAGGGAACCTCCTCGGTCACTACCCGGACGCCCGAGCCCATCGCGCTGAGATTCGGGGCGCTCAATGCCTAGCTGCGCCGCTCGCGCTCGCGCTCGCGCCGGCGGCCGTCGCGGCCTCCGCGGCGCCCCTCGCGATCGCCGCCGTTGCGCCGTGAGCCTCCGTCGCCGGAGCCGATCGCTGCCAGCTCCTCGGGCGACTTGCCCTCGACCGAGGGGTCGCTGGAGAGGCGTAGCCCGATCCGGCCGCGCTCCTTGTCGACCTCGACCACGGTGACGTCGATCTCCTCGCCGGCCTTCAGCACGTCGTCGACGGAGTCGACCCGCTCGCCCGGCTTCACGTTGGAGATGTGGAGCAGGCCGTCGGTGCCCTTGACCAGCTCGACGAAGGCGCCGAAGGTGGTCGTCTTGACGACCTTGGCGGAGTCATAGCGGTCGCCTACCTCGGCCTCCTTGGTCATCGACTCGATCCGGGCCACGCAGGCCTCGACCAATTCGCCGGTCGGCGCGTAGATTCGCACCGTGCCGTCGTCCTCGACGTCGATCTCGGCTTCGAACTCCTCGCAGAGGCCGCGGATCGTTTCGCCGCCTTTGCCGATCACGGCGCCGATCTTCTCCGGGTCGATCTTGATCGACTCGATCGCCGGCGCGTGCGGGGAGAGCTTCTCCCGCGGGCCGTCTATCGCCTCGGCCATCTTGCCGAGGATAAAGAGTCGGCCCTTCTTCGCCTGCTCCAGCGCGTCGGTGAGGATGTCGAAGGTGACGCCGGTGATCTTGATGTCCATCTGCAGGGCGGTAATCCCGTCCGCGGTGCCGGCCACCTTGAAGTCCATATCGCCGAGGTGGTCCTCGACGCCGGCGATATCGGTGAGGACGATGTAGTCATCGCCCTCCTTGATCAGGCCCATCGCCACACCGGCGACCGGGGCGCTGACCGGGACCCCGGCGGCCTGCAGGGCCATCGAGGAGGCGCAGACCGAGCCCATCGACGAGGAGCCATTGGACTCCAGCGTCTCCGAGACGGCCCGGATCACGTAGGGGAACTCCTCTTCGCCGGGGATCGTCGCCGCCAGGGCCCGCTCGGCGAGCGCGCCGTGGCCGATGTCGCGGCGCTTCGGCCCGCGCATGAAGCCGGCCTCCCCGACCGAGAAGGGCGGGAAGTTGTAGTGGTGCCAGAACCGCTTCGTCGTTTGCAGGCCGAGCGTGTCGAGACGCATGTCCATGCGCGTCGTACCCAGCGCAACGTTGGAGAGGATCTGCGTCTCGCCGCGGGTGAACAGTGCCGAGCCGTGCACGCGCGGGGCGATGTCCACCTCGCACTCGATCGGGCGGATCTCGTCCTGGGCGCGGCCGTCGGGGCGCTTCTTGTCGACGGCGATCCGTCTGCGGACGATCTCCTTCTCAAGTGAGGAGAAGATGGCCTCGACCTCGGAGTGACGCTCCTCTTCGACCTCGCCGTCCTCGCCCGCCGGGGCGTACTCGGCGAGCACTTCCTCCTCGACAGCCTTGACCGCGTCCTGGCGCTCCAGCTTGCCCTGGATCGAGGTCGCATCGTCGATCTTGGCGCCGTGGGAGGAGCGGACCTGCTTCAGCAGGCCTTCGTCGACCGAGGGGGCCTCGACTGCGATCTTCTCCTTGCCAGCCTTCTGCCGCAGCTCCTCCATCGTCGCGCAGAGCTTCGTGATCTCGCCGTGGGCGATGTCCAAGGCGTCGAGGATCTCCTGCTCGGTGACGCCGCCGGCACCGGCCTCAACCATCAAGATCGCCTCGTCGGTTCCGGCGACGATCAGGTCCAGGTCGAGCTCGTCGAGGCTCTCCTCGGGGGGGTTGACGACGAAGTCGCCGTCGAGCTTGCCGATCCGCACCGCGCCAACGTGGGCGGCAACAGGAACCGGGGAGATCGCCAGGGCCGCGGAGGCGCCGTTCATCGCCAGGATGTCGTAGGGGTGGACGTGGTCCACCGACATCGGGATCGCGACGAGCTGGGTCTCGTAGTGCCAACCCTTGGGAAAGAGGGGACGAATCGGCCGGTCGATCATGCGTGCGGTCAACGTCGCCTTCTCCCCGGAGCGGCCCTCGCGGCGGAAGAAGGAGCCGGGGATCTTGCCCGCGGCGTACATCCGCTCCTCGACGTCGACGGTGAGGGGCAGGAAGTCCACGTCGCGCAGGTTGCCCATCGTCGCCGTGCAGAGGACCATCGCGTCGCCCGCGCGGACGACGACGGATCCGCTCGCCTGCTTAGCGAGCTTGCCCGTCTCGAAGGAAATCTGGCTCTCGCCGACATCCACCGAGACGCGGCTAATGTCAAACATGCTCATCTATGTCGTACCTCCGGCCGCCCGGTTGGCGGCCCCTTGCGTTTCAGAACTCTCGTTCTCTGTCCCGAGGGAGACTACAGACCGAGGGACGGAACGTCGCTCTTAGCGGCGAAGGCCGAGCTCGGCGACCAGTGAGCGGTAGCGCTCGAGGTCGTTTCGCTCGAGGTAGCGCAGCATGCGGCGCCGCTTGCCGACCAGCATCAGCAGCCCGCGGCGCGAGTGATGGTCTTTGCCGTGCTCGCGCAGGTGGCCTGTCAGATCGTTGATCCGCTCGGTCAGCAGTGCGATCTGGACCTCCGCGGAGCCGGTATCGCCGACGGATCGCCCGTACTTGCCGATCAGCTCGGACTTCTGTTCCTTGGTCAGGCTCATTGCGGGCCGGTGAAGCTAGCACAGACCCGCTTCGCGTCCTCGACGTCGGCCCGCATCTGGGCGCTCAGCTCCTCGACCCCCGTGAAGCGCTTCTCCCCGCGCAAGCGGTCGACGAAGGCGACCCGAAGGGTCCTGCCGTAGAGGTCCTCGTCGCGGTCGATCAGGTAGGTCTCGATCAGTACCCCGCGCCCCGTCTCAAAGGTCGGCCGCACGCCGACGTTGACCGCGGCCGGCACGCCGTCGGCGAAGGCCGCATAGACGCCATGCCCTGGGATCGCGAGGCGGTCGTCGGGGACTATGTTGGCGGTTGGGAACCCCAGCTCCCGGCCACGCTGATCGCCGCTTACTACGGTTCCCTCGACCATGAAGGGGGCGCCAAGGCAGCGCCGGGCCCCCACCATGTCCCCGGCCGCCACCAGGGCCCGAATCCGGGTGGAGGACACGGTCTCGCCGTCGACCTCAACCAGAGGCACCACGCGGGTCTCGAACTCGGGGCGGGAGGCGAGCATCGCGGGGTCACCCTGCGCCCTGGCGCCGAAACGGAAGTTCTCCCCGACCGAGACCCGCTCGGCCCCGAGCCGCTCGATCAGGACCCGCTCGACGAAGCCCTCGGCCGGTACAGTTGCGAACTCGCGATCGAAAGGGATGACCACCAGCTCGCGCACTCCCAGCCCCTCGATCACATCGCGCTTCACCGCGAACGCCATGATCAGCTTCGGCAGCGCCGCCGGGTGGAGGACTTCCAGCGGGTGGGGATCGAAGGTGAGGACCGTGTCGGCGTCGATCGATCACCTCCCGGTGGCCCAGGTGAACGCCGTCGAAGGTTCCGATCGCGACGTGGCGGGGCCGCGGCTCTGCGTCGGGCAGCCTGGTGACCTCGATGCTCATCGGAGCAGGGCCCCGGGGACCAACTCGGCGACGCGGTCCATTCTCAGTTCCTCGCCGGCGTCATCGACCTCGAAGGGACCGATCGCGGTGCGACGCAGCGATGAACAGTAGGCGTCCTGCAGCGTTTCAACCAGAGTTCGGACGTAGGTTCCGGCCGAGCATTCGATCTCATACGCCGCGCGGCCGGCGTCGTGGCCGAGCAGCTCGGCCCGGTAGACATCGACATCGCGCTCCGGCGTCTCGACGGTCTCGCCGCGGTGAGCCTTGCGGTAGAGCCGCTCTCCTCGAACCCGAACCGCAGAGGTCATCGGCACCCGCTGGCGCACCGTACCCGTGGGCAGCTCCAGCGACTCCGGCAGGCACCCGGTCTCGGTCAGCTCCCCGTCGGGATCGCCGGTGCTGGAGCGCCAGCCGAGGCGAGCCGTAGCGAGGTATGTCTTCGGCAACCCCGTCAGGTGGCGCTGCAGCTTCGTCGCCCGGCCGAGCAGGAGGAGGAGCAGGCCGGTGGCGAACGGATCGAGCGTTCCCGCGTGGCCCACCTTGCAGCGGCGCTCCCGTCGCACCCGCGCCACCATGTCGTGCGAGGTTATCCCTGCGGGCTTGTCGCAGAGCAGGACGGCGCCCGCGGGCTCGTCGGTGGCCATGCTCAGGAGTCGAGCTGGGCGGTCACCTCGCCACAGAGGAAGGAGACCAGCTCGTCGAGCTCGAGATCGGTCGAGAAGCCGGCGGCCCGCATGTGGCCGCCGCCGCCGTGCACACGGGCGATCGCCGAGACGTCGACGTCGCCCTCGCTAGAGCGCAGGCTGACCTTGCGCGTCCCCCGGCCGCGATCGCCAAGGTCGCGAATCACCGCCGCCACCTTGGCGCCCTCTACCGAGCGCAGGTGGTCGACAATCCCCTCGGTCATCTCCTCGCCGGCGCCGGTGGCCTCATAGTCGGCCGTCGTTATGGAGGTGAGGACGAGGCGGCCGTCGCAGTGGCGCTGGATGCCCTCCAGCGCACGGGCCACCAGCCGCAGCTTCTCCAACGGCACGTGCTCATAGAGGCGTCGGTAGGTGTCGTCGACCTCGACCCCGACTTCGATCAGGTCGGCGGCAATCCGGTGGGTGCGGGCGTCGGTGTTCTCGTACATGAACTTGCCGGTGTCTGTGACCAGCCCGACGTAGAGGGCCGAGGCCATCTCCCTGGTGATCCGGACCCCGAGCAGGACGGCCAGCTCGTAGACGATCTCGGCCGTGCACGAGGCCTCGGTGTCGACCAGGTTGAAGTCTCCGAAGCGGGTGTTGTCGTGGTGGTGGTCGATGTTGATGACCTCGTTGCCGCCCCCAGCGAGGAAGTCGAGCGGCATCCGGTCGATGTTGCCGCAATCGAGGAAGACCACCGTGCGATCGGCGATGTCGGCGGGAGGCTCGTGGAAGACCTCCTCCAGTGACAGGAAGCGGTACTCGATCGGCAGCGGGAACTCCTTCGCCGCCATGAACATCACCGAATCCTTACCAAGCTGGGCAAGCAGGTGGTGCATGCCCAGCAGCGAGCCGAGGGCGTCCCCATCGGGGCCCTCGTGGGCGGTGAGCAGGAAGCGCTCGCGCGAGCGCAGCTCAGCGGCGACAAGCTCGGTGTCGGTGGCCGTCAGGCCGACCGGCTCCCCCGTCATCTCTCCTCCTCCAGCAGCCGTGAGATTCGCACGCCCTGCTCGATCGTCTCGTCGTAGTGGAAGGAGACGGTAGGGGTGCGCTTCATCCTCGTCTCGGCGGCGATCCTTGACTGGATCACGCCGCGGGAGGAACGCAGCCCGCTCAGCGTCGCCTCCCGCTCCTCCTCGGAGCCGAACACGCTGACGTACACCTTTGCGGTGCGCAGATCGGGGCTGGTCTGAACCGATGTCACGGTGACGAAGCCGATGCGGGGATCGCTCAACTCGCTGCCGATCGCCGCACCGACAACCTCGCGAAGCACCTCGTTGATGCGCCGCATGCGAGCGGTGGTCATCCTACTCCAGCGTCTGCTCGACCTGCTTGGTCTGGAAGAACTCGAGCACGTCGCCCTCCTTGACGTCAGCGAAGCCGTCGAGGACGACGCCGCACTCCTGGCCCTCCTCGACCTCGGACACATTGTCTTTGAAGCGTCGCAGGGAGCCGAGCTTGCCGGTCCACACCACAGTGCCCTCGCGGACCAGGCGGACGTTGGCGTCGCGTGTGACCTTGCCCTCGGTGACGGCACAGCCGGCGATGCGGCCGACTTTGGAGGCCTTGAAGGTCTGTTTGACCTCGGCCTCGCCGACCGCCTCCTCGACCTCGACCGCCTCCAGCATGCCCTCCATCGCGTTGCGGAGGTCCTCGGTGATCTTGTAGATGACCGAGTATGTGCGGACGTCGACGCCCTCACGCTCGGCGGCGCGGCGCGCGTCAGCGAGGGGGCGAACGTTGAAGCCGATGATGATCGCGTTTGAGGCCGAGGCCAGCATCACGTCGGACTCGTTGATGCCGCCGGTCTGGGAGTGGATGATGTTGATCGCCACCTGCTCCTGGGGCACCTTGGCGATCTCGTCCTGGAGCGCCTCCAGGGAGCCGGCAACATCAGCCTTGAGGACGATATTGAGCTCCTTGATCTCGCCCTCCTGGGCGCGGGCGAAGACCTCCTCGAGGCTGACCTTGCGGGCCTGGCGGCGAGCCAGGGCCTCGGTCTTCAGCCGGTTTGCGCGCTCCTGGGCGAGCTGGCGGGCGCGGCGGTCGTTCTCGACCGCCTGGACGAACTCGCCGGCCTCGCAGACCCCGTCGAATCCGAGCACCTCGACCGGCATCCCTGGTCCGGCGCTGTCAACCCGCTCGCCGGTGAAGTCCTGCATCGCCCGCACCCGTCCCCACCGTGGGCCGGCGACCAGCGAATCGCCCACCTTCAGCGTGCCGCGTTGGACCAGCACGGTGACCACGGGGCCGCGGCCGGGATCTAGCTGGGACTCGATCACCGTGCCCGAGGCCGGGGCATCGGGATTGGCCCCCAGCTCCTCCAGCTCGGAGACGAGCAGGATCATGTCGAGCAGGTTGTCGAGCCCATCGTGGGTCTTGGCGGAGACGTCGCAGTAGACGGTGTCGCCCGCCCCACTCCTCCGGGGTGAGGCCGTCGGCGGCAAGCTCGTTGCGGATCCGGTCGGGCTGGGCGCCCTCTTTGTCGATCTTGTTGACGGCGATCAGCATCGGCACGTCGGCGGCACGGGCGTGGTCGATCGCCTCTTTCGTCTGCGGCATCACGCCATCATCGGCGGCGACGACGACGACGGCGACGTCGGTGACCTTGGCGCCCCGGGCGCGCATCGCGGTGAAGGCGGCGTGGCCGGGGGTGTCGAGGAAGGTGATCGTCTTCTCGCCGTGGTGGACCTGGTAGGCGCCGATGTGCTGGGTGATGCCGCCCGCCTCGCCCGCTGCCACCTCGGTCTCGCGGATCGCGTCGAGCAGCGAGGTCTTGCCGTGGTCGACGTGGCCCATGATCGTCACCACCGGCGGTCGATCGGCGAGGTCCTCCTCGGCATCGGTAAAGGCGGGCGCCTCGGGCTCCTCGTCGGCCGCGGTGACGATCTCGATCTTGCGGTCGTACTCGTCGGCGATCGCCCGGATCGAGTCGTCGGTGAGGGTCTGGGTGAGGGTCGCCATCTCCCCCATCGTCATCAGCTTCTTGATCACTTCGGCGGGAGCAAGGCCGAGCGACTCGGCAACCTCGCGCACCGTCGCGCCGGAGTTGACGTTGGTCGCCTCGGGCTCGGCCGGCGACTCGGCTTTGGGCGGCGGCTCCTCCAACAGCGGCCGGCGGCGGCGCCCACCGCGGCGCCTTGGCGGCCGCTGAGGTGGCGGCCCGCCCATCTGATCGCGGCGAGCGGCCTGCGAATCGATCACGACACGGCGTTTTTTGGAGGCAGCCCCCCCGCCGGCGGGGGGGCTGGATGCCTGCCCGCCTGGGCGCACCGGCTTCTTCGAGCGTCTGGGCGGGCTTTGGCGGCCGGCTTTGGACCGCGTCTCGGTCTTTGACAGCAGTCCCGCCGTCCACTTTGGCGGCTGCGATCGCTTTCAGCGCATCGGCCTCCTCGACGCTGGAGGCAGCAGCTTTCGCCTCCACCCCGACTGCTTTCAGAGCCGCCAGCAACTCCTTGCTGCTAACCCCCTGCGCTTTCGCGATCTCATGGACCCGCTTCTTAGCCACTCGCTGCTACTCAGCCTCCTCGGCTACGGGCTCGGGCGACTCGGACTCAGAAGGTCGACTCAGCCGAATCGCTCGGGCGATCAGCCGTCTCCGGCGGGATCAGATCGCGATTGGAGTCCGCCGAGGACGGCGCCTCGTCATCCGCCGTCCCCTCGGCCTGGCCCACGGGAGCAGACGTTGCGCCGTCGCCGCCCGAACTCCGGTCTTCATCCTCTGCGGCTTCCTCGCTGGCCCCACGACCGTCTCGACGAACTCCGCTGTCGGCACGATGCGACGATCTCGGAGACCTGGCCCTCGTCGGCATCGGGTTCAGCGAGAATCGCGATCTCGGTCTCGGCAACGGCCGCAAGGACCGCGACCTGGCTGGTCTCAAAGCGGGCCAGAGCCTGGTGCTGTGGCAGACCGCAATAGGTGGAGCCAGGGACGGCGGCGTTCGGGCAGCGACGGCCGTTGGAGAGCACCGCCATGCATCGGCCATCGGACTGCTCCTCTCCCTCGTACTCGACCTCCTGCTCTTCCTGGGAGAACTCGGTCTCGGACTTGATGTCGACCCGCCAGCCCGTCAGCCGGGCGGCGAGACGGGCGTTCTGGCCGTCGCGGCCGATCGCCAGCGAGAGTTGATCGTCGGGGACGATCACGGTCGCCTGGCGCTCCTCGTCGTCGACGATCACCTCGCGCACCCGGGCCGGCGAGAGCGCCTTGGCGACGAAACGGGCCGGCTCGTCGTTGTGGGGGATGATGTCGATCTTCTCGCCGCGCAGCTCGGAGACGACCATCCGCACCCGCGAGCCGCGCGGGCCGACGCAGGCACCGACCGGATCGACGCCGTCGGCGTGGGAGATGACCGCGATCTTCGAGCGGTAGCCGGGCTCGCGGGCGACGCCGACGATCTCGACCAGCTTGTCGGCGATCTCGGGGACCTCCAGCTCGAACAGCTTCTTGATCAGCTCCGGGTTGCGCCGCGAGACGACGATCGCCGGGCCTTTGGTCGAGTCGGAGACATCGGTGATCACCGCCTTGACCCGCATCCCGTGGTCGTAGCGCTCGTTGTAGACCTGCTCGGACTTGGGCAGCAGCGCCTCGACCCGCTCGCGCAACTGGACCAGTGTGTAGCGCTTGTCGGACTGCTGGATGATCCCGGTGATCAGCTCCCCGACCCGATCCTGGTACTCGTCATACATCATCTGCCGCTCGGCTTCGCGGATCCGCTGCAGGATCACCTGCTTGGCGGTCTGCGCGGCGATCCGGCCGAAGTCATCGGGGGTGACGTCGCGAGTCGTGATCTGATCCTCATAGGGCGCGATCATCTCGGGGTCGAGCTCCGGCTCCTCGGGCTCGCGCAACTCCCCGGTCTCGGGGTCGATCTCCGACTCCTCCTCCTCCTGAAGCTCGGCGGCCTCGGCCAGCAGCTTCTCCTCCAGCTCGGGAGGGAGGATCAGCTCGAAGACCCGGAAGTCGCCGGTCTCGTGGTCGAGGTCGACGCGGGCGTATTTGGCCGCACCGGGGGTCTTCTTGTAGGCCGAGAGGAGGGCGTCCTCGAGGGCGTCCATCAGCTTCTCGGCGGAGATTCCCTTCTCCTGCTCGAGCGCCTTGACTGCTTCGACGATCTCCTTGCTCACTGGAGCTGCTCCTTGGTCTCGGGAACGTGACTGGCGCGGCGGTACTTGGGGCCCGGCGAGGAGACCTCGAGCGAGTAGTCGGCCGTGAGGTGGCTCGAGGTGCTTGGTCACGCGTTCGCAGAGCGCCAGGTCGACGCCGCCGGGGTGGTCGATGAAGATGCGCAGCACATCGTTGCCGGGACGCTCCAGGGCGACCAGGTCGATCTCGGAGTCGAGCTCGGAGAGCTGCTGCTGGATGTCATCTTTGAGGTCTTGCATAACTGGTTCGGGCCGAAAAAAAAGTGGGCCAGGCCCACTTCTCGACACGGATAGGGACAGTAAAAGCTTGCGACTCAGTATAGACCTGGACGAGCTTGTGACCAAGGCGCTTGACCGCGGTCCCCCTCTTCGGGCCAGGGCGCTCCTTGGGCCGTGCACTGAGCTTGGGGCGCCGGGACCCTTCGCGCTCGGGGCCTAGGCCTTGCTCCGCCGCACCGTCGCCGGATCAGCCGTGGTTAGCTCTGGCGTCGCTCCGTAGCAGCTCGACCCTCTCGAGGACTGCGTCGGCGATCGCGTCCTTGGGGGCTGCGCGACGTTGGTCTCGAGCTCGTGGAGTCGATCAGCGTCACTGCATTTTGTTCGCTCTCGAAACCGATCGAGGGGTCTGAGACATCGTTGAGGACGATCAGATCGGCTCCCTTGTCGGAGAGCTTGGCGCGGGCTCGCTCGACTCCCTCTCCTCCGTGCTCAGCGGCGAAACCGACGATGGTCTGTTGCTCGGCGCGGGTGGCTGCAAGAGAGGCGAGGATGTCCTCGGTTGGCTGCAGAGTGAGCTCAAGGGCGTCCTGGCGCTTTAACTTGCTCTCTGCGACGTCGGAGACCCGGAAGTCCGCGGGGGCGGCGGCCATCAGGAGAACGTGCGCTGCGGGGAACTCCCGGCGGGCAGCCGCTGGCAAGCTGATCAGCGGTCTCCACGTCCACGCGGCGGACGCCGGGGGGGCTGGAGAGGGCGACGTTGGCCGCGATCAGGGTCACGTCCGCGCCGCGGCGGACTGCGGCAGCGGCGAGGGCTAGGCCCATGCGGCCGCTGGAGCGGTTGCCGATGAAGCGAACCGGATCGATCGGCTCGCGGGTGCCGCCGGCGGTGACCAGGACACGGAGGCCATCCCAGGGACGGCTGCCCCTCGGCAGGGCCGTCTCGACGCGGGCCAGCAGATGAGCTGGGTCGGGCAGACGGCCCTTGCCGAACTCGCCGCGCGAGGCGAGCCGACCTTCCTCCGGCTCGATCACGGCGACGCCGCGCTCGCGCAGCGTCCTAAGGTTCGCCTGGGTCGCCGCATCGGCGTACATCCGGTCGTTCATCGCCGGGGCGACCAGGCGCGGGGTGACGCAGGCGAGGAAGGAGGTGGTGAGCATCGAGTCCGCCATCCCGGCGGCGAGCTTGGCGAGGGTATTGGCGGAGGCGGGCGCGACGAGGTAGACGTCGCAGTTGGCGGCCAGCTCGAGGTGGCCGATCGGCTCGTGCTCGGGGCTGGGGATCGCCGGGGAAGGCACCGCGCATCGGGTCGCGCTCGAACTCGGAGGCCAGGACCGGCGCTCCGGTGATCCCCTCGAAGGACGCGGCGCCGACAAAGCGAGTGGCGGCCTCCGTCATCACAACCCGGACCCCGTGGCCGGCGACGGTGGCCAACCGGGCGAACTCAAGCGCCTTGTAGGCGGCGATCCCGCCGCTCACGCCAAGCAGGACTCTGGCCATCGGTTGTTCCTCCTGGTCGCGCCGGCGAGGCCGATACTCAGGCGCGGTACTCGTATTTGAGCTTGCCCTCGGCAAGCTCCTCGAGTGCCATCGAGAGGTAGTTCCGGTCGCGCGGTGTATCGACCATCGGCGGTGGGTATTCGCCGAAGCTGCCCTCGCCGAGGTTGTGGAAGTAGCTGTTGATCTGGCGGGCCCGCTTCGCCGCGACGACGACCGCGGCGTAGTGCGAGTCAGTGTGCTCCAAGAGCTTGTCGACGCGTGGTTTGATCATCGGCCATCGGAGTGTAGTGGCAGGCCGAGCTCGGCGCGCACGATCTGCTCCAGCTCCGCCGCAGCGCGGTCGAGGTCGTCGTTGACGACCCGGTGGCGAAACTCATCCTGGGCGGCCAGCTCCTGCTCGGCGACCTCCAGCCGTGCATCGATCGCCTCGGCCGAGTCGGTGGCGCGGGCGAGCAGGCGCTCACGCAGGACGACCGGGTCGGGCGGAGCGATAAAGACCTGCACCGACTCGCGCATCGCGGCGCGTACCTGGCGCGCGCCCTGGACCTCGATCTCGAGGACCACCGAGCGCCCCGCCGAGAGCCGCCGCTCGACCTCAGAGCGCAGCGTTCCGTAGCGGTGGCCGCTGTAGGTGGCGAACTCGAGGAACTCTTCGTCGCCGACGCGGCGGTCGAACTCCTCGGGAGATAGGAAGTGGTAGTCGCGGCCGTCGACCTCGCCATTGCGGGGCGCCCGGGTCGTCGCCGAAACCGAGAGCTCCAGATCCGGCACGCGGTCGAGCAACCTGGAAATCAAGGTTCCCTTTCCGACTCCCGAAGGTCCGGTGATGACAAAGACTTTCGACATAAGAAACCCATAGGAACCAAGCAGGTCGGTCGGACGCAGGGAGAGCGTGGCGCGCCGCGCGAGCGGTCGAGCACGCCGCGATGCGCGATCCTTACCGCGGACGTTAGCGGCGAAGCTGGGAGACCAGCTCGGCGCGCTGGCGCTGGGAAAGCCCCCCGATCGTCTTCGAAGGGGAGATCCGGCACTGGTTGAGGATCCGGTTTGTCTTCACCCGGCCGTACTTCGGCACCGCGAGCAGCATGTCGAAGACCTTCGCGGTCAGCACGTACTCGGGCGGGTCGAGCAGTAGGGCGTGGATGCCGGCGCGGCCCGCTTTGAGGTCCTTCTTCAACTTGGCGCGGGCGGTGCGGATGTCGTTGGCCCGCTTCAGCGCCTCCATCCTCTGGTCCAGCGACCGCTCGGGGGCCGCGGCTGAGGTCTTGACTGGGGCGGGCATGTGGGCGGCGAGTATAGCCGCGGGTCGAGAGCGTGCAAGGGCTTCCCCCCCATTTCTGGTCAAATTCACCTCGACCTCGAGTCGAGGTCGAGGATCGGCGGCTCAACCCGATTGCTCAGTTAATTCAGAGGAAAGCTCTGCGGCGATCCGGCGGCCGGCCAGGGGATCCCTGAAGCTCTCGGTCCCGACCGCGACCAGCGACGCCCCGGCGGCGAGGAATTCGCGCGCGTCGGCGCCGCTGGAAACGCCGCCCATGCCGACGATCGGCAGGCCTACCGCGGCCGCGACGGCGCGGACCTGGGCTACCGCGATCGGCCGCACTGCCGGCCCTGAGAGGCCGCCGTGGCTGGCCGCGATCGCGGGTCGCAAGCGTGGCCGGATCGAACGCGCTCGCCTTCACGGTGTTGATCAGTGAGACCGCGTCGGCGCCTCCCTGCTCGGCGGCGGCGGCTACCGCCGCCGGGTCGGCGACGTTCGGCGTCAACTTGACGATCAACGGCTTCGTCGCGAGCGGGCGCAGCGCCTCCAGCAGCGCCGCCGTCTCGGCCGGCTGCTCGCCGACGATCATGCCGGAGGCGACGTTGGGGCAGGAGACGTTGAGCTCGATCGCGGCGACCTCCTCCCGCTCGGCGATCGCCGCGACGAGGCGGGAGAACTCCTCCCGGCTCGTGCCCATCACCGAGACGATCAGCGGCACGGGCAAGCTCGGCAAGCTGTGGCAGATCCTCCACCAGGAACCCGTCGAGTCCCTTGTTGGGCAGCCCGATCGAGTTGATCATCCCGGCCGGCGTCTCCCAGATCCGTTGCGGGGCGTTTCCGATTCGGGCCTCAGGGGTGATCGTCTTCGAGACGAAAGCCGAGAATGGGAACCCTTTAAGCAGCGCGTCTCCGTACACCCGCCGTGCGGCGATCGCGTCGAACGTCCCCGATGCGTTGATCACCGGGTGCCGAAGCTCGATGCCGCAGAGGTCAGGCACCTCGCACCACCGGACCGTCTACGCAGAGGCGGAAGTAGCCGCCGTCCGGCTTCGGGACCGCGCAGCCGAAGCAGGCGCCGTATCCGCAGGCCATCGGGGACTCCATCGCCAACTCACAGGCGATCTCCCGACCCGCGCACATCACTTGCACCGCTTCCAGCATCGCCGGCGGGCCGCAGGAGTAGACAGCGGCGCTGGTTGCGTCGTCGCCATCGAGCATCGCCGCGAGCAGATCGGTGACATAGCCGCGGTGGCCGAGGTGGCCGTCCTCGCTCGCGAGGCGCACCTCGCAGCAGGAGAAGAGGTCGTCGAGACCGCCGGAGTGGGCCGCGTCGCGGAAGCCGAGGAGGACGCGGAGCTGGGATGTTGCGAGCGGCGAAGCAGCGGCGAAGCAGCGCCAGCGGGGCGATACCGATGCCGCCGCCGACCAGAATCGCCCCCGCCGCGCCTGGCGCCAGCTCTAGCGGCTCAGAGAAGGCAGTTGCCGAGGGGCCCGTTAACCCAGACCCCCTCCCCTGATCTCCAGCTCGCAGAGACGGTCCGTCCCGGGCCCGACCCCCTCGATCAGGAAGTCGAGTCGGAGGCCGGCGCCGGCCGGCGCCACGTCGGCGACCGAGAGGGCTCGGGGCAGGAACGGCCGCTGGGAGCGCTCCTCCCAGTGGCGTTCGGCGGCGAGCATGTAGAACTGCCCCGGCCGGGGCTCGGGCCCCTCCTCGTCGCGCAGCGAGAAGACCCGGTAGCCGCCCGAGGCTCGGTTCTCGGCCACCTCGCAGAGCCGCCGGCCCAACGGCGCGGTCATCGAGGCTGTGTGGCCCTTCGTAGGCGCGTGGATCTCTTGGAGGGAGCGGACCTCGCCGCCCTCCTCGCGGGCGGCGATCGCCCGCACGGCGGCCGAGGCCCCGGTCATCGTCGTCACGCAAGGGATACCGTGGCGGACCGCGGCGCTGCGGATCTCGTAGCCGTCGGCGCGCGCGCCCGAGCCGGTGGGAGTGTTGATGACCAGGTCGCAGCGGCGCTCGCGGATTAGGTCGACAACATGCGGCGAGCCTTCGCCGAGCTTGTTGATCGGAGTCACCGGCACGCCCATCGCCGAGATCGCCTGGGCGGTGCCGCCGGTCGCGATCACCTTGAAACCGAGGTCGTGGAAGCGAGCGGCGATCTGGGTCGCTGCCGGCTTGTCGGTGTCGGTGACCGTGATGAAGACCGAGCCCTCGGCGGGAAGCGAGACCCCGGCCGCCGCCTGCGCCTTGCCGAAGGCGGTCGGGAAGTCGGAGGCGATCCCCATCACCTCGCCGGTGCTCTTCATCTCCGGCCCCAGCACGGAGTCGGCGCCGGCGAAACGGGCGAAGGGCAGCACTGCCTCCTTGACGCTGACGTGCCCGCTCGGGGCCTCGGGCAGGTCCTGGTCGGCAAGCCTCTCCCCCAGCATAAGGCGACAGGCGAGCTTGGCGAGCGGAACGCCGATCGCCTTGGAGACGAAGGGGACGGTGCGCGATGCGCGCGGGTTGGCCTCAATCACGTGCAGCTCGCCGGCAGCAACCCCGTACTGGACGTTGATCAGCCCGACGACCCCGAGGTCCAGCGCGATCCGCTTCGTCGTCGCGCGGATCTCCTCCAGCATCTCCTCGCCGAGGCTCATCGGCGGGATCACGCAGGCGGAGTCGCCAGAATGCACGCCGGCCTCCTCGACGTGCTGCATGATCCCGGCGACCCAAACCTGCTCGCCGTCGCCCAACGCGTCGACGTCGACCTCGATCGCGTTCTCCAGGAAGCGGTCGAGCAGCAACGGGTGCTCCTGGTCGGCCTTGACGTGCGCCTCCAGATAGGAGGAGAGGTCTCTGGTCGAGTAGCAGATCTCCATCGCCCTGCCGCCGAGCACGTAGGAGGGCCGCACCAGCAGCGGGAAGCCGACCTCTTCGGCGATCACCGCCGCCTCTTCGGCAGAGAGCGCCGTACCGTAGGGCGGGTGCTTGACACCGAGCCGGCGCAACAGGGCGCCGAAGCGGCCACGGTCCTCGGCCAGGTCGATCGCCTCAACCGGGGTGCCGAGCAGCGACACGCCGGCTTCTTCCAGCTCCCGGGCCAGCTTCAGCGGTGTCTGGCCGCCAAACTGGACGACCACCCCCTCAGGGCGCTCCTGCTCACACACGGCAAGCACGTCCTCGGCGGTTAGCGGCTCAAAGTAAAGGCGGTCGGAGGTGTCGTAGTCGGTGGAGACCGTCTCGGGGTTGCAGTTGACCATCACCGCGTCGCGTCCCAGCTTGCGAACAGTCATCGCGGCGTGGACGCAGCAGTAGTCGAACTCGATCCCCTGGCCGATCCGGTTTGGGCCGGCGCCGAGGATGACGACCGAGTCGCGCTCGCCGCGACGGACCTCGGAGAACGGCCTTCCGCCGGGTCGGCTGCGCTCGTGGGCAGAGTAGTAATAGGGGGTCTCCGCCTCGAACTCGGCGGCGCAAGTATCGACAGCCTTGTAGGTGCGGGCGAGGCCGCCGGTGCCGTCGCCTTTGGTGGCCAGCGCCTCCAGCTCGCGCAGAAACCAGCGGTCGACCCTGCAGCGCTTGTGGATGTCCTCGACGCCGATCCCCCGGCGGAAGGCCTCCAGCACCAGGTCGAAGCGCTCCGGGCAGGGCGCCTCAAGGCAGTCGAGCAGAGCCTCGTCGGCCTCCGGCAGCTCGGGCGTCGTGTCCAGCTCGCGCGAGCGCAGCGCCTTGGCGAAGGACTCGCGGAAGGTGCGCCCGATCGCCATCGCCTCGCCGACGCTTTGCATGTGAGTGGAGAGCCGACCCTTGGCGCCCGGGAACTTCTCAAAGGCGAAGCGCGGCACCTTGGTCACCACATAGTCGAGCGTAGGCTCAAAGGAGGCGGGGGTAGCGCGGGTGATGTCGTTGGGGATCTCCTCGAGGGCGTAGCCGACCGCGAGCTTTGCCGCCATCTTGGCGATCGGAAAGCCGGTCGCCTTGGAGGCGAGCGCCGAGGAGCGCGAGACGCGCGGGTTCATCTCGATCACGACTACCTCGCCGCTATCCGGGTTGACGCCGAACTGGACGTTTGAGCCGCCTGTCTCCACCCCGACCGCGCGGATCACTGCGATCGCCTGGTCGCGCAGCTCCTGGTAGAGCGGGTCGGTGAGCGTCTGGGCCGGCGCCACCGTGACCGAGTCGCCTGTATGGACCCCCATCGGGTCGACGTTCTCGATCGAGCAGATGATGACGACGTTGTCGTTGCGGTCGCGCATTACCTCCAGCTCGAACTCCCCCCAGCCAAGCACCGACTCCTCGACCAGCACCTGGTTGATCGGGCTTGCCGCGAGGCCCTCGGAGACGACTTGGCGCAGCTCGGTCTCGGTCTCCCCCACGCCACCGCCCTGGCCGCCCATCGTGAAGGCCGGGCGGACGATCGCCGGCAGGGAGATGCGGCCGTCGGCGAGCGCCGCCTCGGCCTCGCCGAGGCTCTCGACCGTGATCGACCAGGGGATTCGCAGGCCAGCGTCCGTCATCGTGCGGCGGAACTCCTCGCGGTCCTCGGCGCGGCGGATCGCGGCGGCGTCGGCGCCGATCAGCTCGATCCCGAAGCGCTCCAGCGTGCCGTCTTCGTGAAGGGCCATCGCCAGGTTGAGCGCCGTCTGCCCACCGAGCGTCGGCAGCAACGCGTCAGGGCGCTCCTTCTCGATGATCCGGGTCAGCGGGCCGGGGAGCAACGGCTCGATGTAGGTCGAGGTGGCGAACTCCGGGTCGGTCATGATCGTCGCCGGGTTGGAGTTGACGAGGACGACCTCATAGCCCTCCTCTAGCAGCACCTTGCAGGCCTGCACGCCGGAGTAGTCGAACTCGGCTGCCTGGCCGATCACGATCGGGCCGGAGCCGACCAGGAGGATCTTCCCGATGTCCGTGCGCTTAGGCATGGGCGAGGTCCAGGAAGCGGTCGAAAAGGTGGCGGGCGTCGTGGGGGCCAGGACTCGCCTCGGGGTGGTACTGGACCGTCGCCCCCGCGACGTCCTTCAACACAAGTCCCTCGACCGTGCGGTCGTAGAGATTGAGGTGGGAGAGCTCGGCGACGCCGAAGTCGGTCTTCCAGCGAACCGGCTCTTCACCCTCAATCCGCGGCTCCCCGCCGGGGCCCAGAACGGCGAAGCCGTGGTTTTGGGAGGTGATGTCGATCCGGCCGCTCTCCAGGTCCTTGACAGGGTGATTGGCGCCGCGGTGGCCGAAGGGGAGCTTGTAAGTCTCCAGGCCGACGGCGCGGCAGAGCAGCTGGTGGCCAAGGCAGATTCCGAAGACTGGACGCACGCCGACCAGCTCGCGCACCGTGTCGACGATGTATCCGAGGGCGGCGGGGTCGCCCGGGCCGTTGGCCAGGAAGACGAGGTCCGGGTCCTCGGCCAGCACGTCCTCGGCGGAGGCCGCGCAGGGCAGCAGGGTGACGCGGCAGTCGCGCTCGCGCAGCTGGCGCACAATGCTCATCTTCACGCCGGTGTCGATGCCGACCACGTGGGGACCGTCGCCCTCGAAGCGGACCGGCTCGCGGCGGAGTGACGGTGCGGGCCAGATCGGCGCCGTCCATTGAGGGCTCGGCGTCGACCATCGCCCGTGCCTCAGCTTCGGGGATCTCACCGGGGAAGATGCCGCCCCGCATCGCGCCGCGGTCGCGGATGTGGCGGACCAACGCCCGCGTGTCGAGGCCGCCGATCCCGGGCACACCGCAGTCGGACAGCCAGTCGAGCCAGCCGCCCTCGGCGGTGGCAACGTCCTCGCGGTTCTTGGCGTCGCGCATGATCACGCCGCGGGCGTGGATCCGCCCGGACTCCATCGCCTCGGCGGAGACGCCGTAGTTACCGATCAGCGGGTAAGTGAAGGCGATGATCTGACCCGCGTAGGAGGGATCGCTCACCGCCTCCTGGTACCCGCGTCATCGCGGTGTTGAAGACGACCTCTCCGGTCACCGCCCCCGCGTGGCCGCACGGCTCGCCGTCGAAGCGGGCGCCGTCTGCGAGCAGAACGTAGCCCGCGGTCACGCCGCGACTCCAGATGATGGGGTCGCCGTGACGAGCAAGGCGCCGGTGAGGAGAGATGCTTCGGATCTCACGTTGCGACCCCCAGCGAAAAGCTCCGCAGGCGATAGGCGACCTGGCCACCGGCGACAGTCATCAGCACTCTCCCCGTCAGCCTGCGCCCCGCACACCAGGAGTTGAGCGAGCGGCTCTCGTAGCCGTCCTCACCCACCGTCCACTCGGCGGCGAGGTCACAGAGGGCGACGTTCGCCTCGCTGCCCGGGGTGAGGCTCGGCCGCTCTAGGCCGAAGGGAGCCGCGCCACCCGCCATCCGCTCGACGAGGAGGCCGAGGTCAAGCGCCCCCGACAGGACGAGGTCGGTGTGGATCGCCGCGAAGGCGGTCTCCAGCCCGGTCACCCCCATCGCCGCCTGCTCGAAGGGGACCTCCTTCTCCTCCATCGTGTGCGGCGCGTGGTCGGTCGCGACGCACTCGATCGTGCCGTCGCGCAGGCCCGCGATCAGCGCCTCGCGATCAGGCTCACCTCGCAGCGGCGGGTTCATCTTGAAGCGAAGCGGGTCGAGGCTACGGACGGCCTCGTCGGTGAGGCAGAGGTGGTGCGGCGTCGCCTCGGCGCTGATCCGCACCCCGGCTGCCTTCGCCGCCCGCACCGCCTCCACCGACTCGGCCGCCGAGAGGTGCTGGACGTGGATCCGCCCTCCCTCGTAGGAGGCGAGGGCGGCATCGCGGGCGATCGCCGTCGACTCCGAGACCGAGGGGATGCCGGCAAGGCCAAGCGCCGCGGAGACCGCGCCCTCGTGCATCACCCCGTCGCCAGAGAGATCGGGGTCCTCCTCGTGGAGGGCGATCGTGCCGCCGCAGAGCCGCTGGTACTGGAGCGCTCTGCGCATGATGCGGGCGCTGGCGATCGGCAGGCCATCATCGCTGAAGCCGACCGCGCCGGCCTCACACAGCTCGGCCATCTCGGTCAGCTCCTCCCCTCTCATGCCGCGAGTGACGGTGGCAAGGAAGCCGACCGGGACGGAGGCCTCGCCGCGGGCCCGCTCGCGCAGCGCGCCGACGTCGGCGGCGGTGGAGACGGGCGGCTCGGCATTGGCCATCGCGAGGATCCCGCAGTAGCCGCCCGCCGCCGCAGCGCGGGTGCCGGTCTCGATGTCCTCCTTGTGCTCATGGCCAGGAGTGCGGAGGTGGACATGGGGGTCAAAGAAGCCTGGGAAGGCGTGCAGGCCTTCGGCCTCGACGACCTCGGCGCCGTCGGCGGAGGCGGAGCCGGGAGGGGCCAGGTCGGCGATGCGGCCGGCGCGGATCACCACGTCGTAGACCCCCTCGACCCCGGCCGCTGGGTCGAGCACTGTGGCTCCGCGCAAGATCGCGTTCGCGCCCTCACCGGAGCGCATGTCGAGCGCCTCGGCCAAGCTCACGCCGGTTGTCCTATAGGAGTCGGGCGCTCGGCGCCGTCGCCCTCGACCGGTTCCGGCCGCTCGTTTCCGGCCAGCAGCTCGTAGAGGATCGCCATCCGCACCACCAGCCCGGCGGAGACCTGCTCGGAGATCAGCGACTGCGGCGAATCGATCACCTCGCCGGACAGCTCGACTCCGCGGTTGACCGGACCCGGGTGCATCAGCAGCTGGCGCGGTCCGAGCCTGCGCGAGTTGATCTGGAAGTGGGTCGCGTACTCGCGGACCGAGGGGACGAAGCTCTCGCTCATCCGCTCGTGCTGCATCCGCAGCGCGTAGACCACGTCGGCCTCGCCGAGCAGGTCGAGCGAGTGGGAGACCTCGCAGCCCAGCTCCTCGATCCCACGCGGGATCAGGGTCGGCGGGCCGCAGATCGTCACCGCAGCCCCCATCCGGCGGAAGGCGATCAGATTGGAGCGGGCCACGCGGCTGTGGAGGACGTCGCCGACGATCCAGATCCGCTTCCCCTCCAGCGAGTCGAGCCGGCGGCGCAGGGTGAATACGTCGAGCAGCGCCTGGCTGGGGTGCTCGTGCTTGCCATCACCGGCGTTGACGACGGCGGCCGAGGTCCAGGCGGCGACGAGCTGGGCGGCGCCCGCGTGAGGGTGGCGGATCACGATCGCCGCCGGGTCGTAGGCCGAGAGCGTCGCCACCGTGTCCTTAAGGGACTCGCCCTTATCGACCGAGGAGCCGACTGCCTTCACCGAGACTAGATCCGCCGAGAGGCGCTTCGCCGCCAACTCGAAGGAGCTGCTGGTGCGGGTGCTCGACTCGTAGAAGAGACTGACCACAGTGCGCCCGCGCAGGGTCGGCACCTTCTTAATGTCGCGGCGGCCGACCTCGGCGAAGCTCTCGGCGCGGTCGAGGATCGCCTCGATCTCCTCTCGCGAGAGTTGCTCGATCGCCAACAGGTGCTTCATGTCGACACCTCCGCCACCAGCGGTTCGGTGATTGTCACCTCGTCGACCCCATCGCTCTCCTTAAGGCGGACGTTGACCCGCTCGGGGCGCGCGGTCGGCAGGTTCTTGCCGACGTAGTCGGGTCGGATCGGCAGCTCGCGGTGGCCGCGGTCGCAGAGCACGGCGAGCTGCACCCGCTCGGGACGGCCGTAGTCGAAGAGGGCATCGATCGCGGCCCGCACGGTGCGACCGGTGAAGAGCACGTCGTCGACGAGGACGACGGTGCGGCCGGTGAGATCGAAGTCGATGTGGGAGGCGTGGACGACTGGCTGCGAGGAGGGCGCCTTGGCGCCGACGTCGTCGCGATAGAAGGAGATGTCAATGTCGCCAATCGGCAGCTCGGAGCCGCTTAGCTCGCCGACCAGGGCGTGAAGGCGGCGGGCGAGCACCGCGCCGCGGGTGTGAATCCCGACAATCGCCAGGCCATCGGGGGCTGGGTTTTTCTCGGCGATCTCGTGGGCGATTCGCCGCAGCGTCCGCCTCAGATCGTCGTGCGTCAGCACGACCTTATCGCTCACTGCTTTGTTGCTCCTTCCTGGCCTCTCGGGACCTGGTTAAAGGACGGGGTGAGAGTACCAGCGGTGAGGGATGGGGAGGTCGGAGTCGTCTGGCGGACGCCTAGGCCCCACCTCGGGTGAGGAGAACTCGGTGCCCCTCGGGGCAGGAATCACTCCGCGGCGCCGGGAGGAGGAGCTGGCGAGATGACCCCCGACCTCTCGCCATCCCCCGCTCCGCGAAGGACGAGCTTGGGCTCGCCGCGCTCCGGGAAGGGGATCTCGACGAGATCGAAGTCGCGGGGAGCAATGGTCGGCTCAAAGACTTCTTGCGCCTCTTTCAGGACGGCGTCGACGTGATACCGAGAGGAGACATGGACCAGGGCCAGGAGCCTGACCGCGGCCTCGCGAGCCACGGCGGCGGCCTGCCCGACCGTGGAGTGGCCCGTTTCCGCAGCCCGCTGCGCGTCCTCCTCAGAGAAGCTGGCGTCGTGGATAAGCAGCTCGGCGCCCTGGGCAGCCTCTGCGGTGGCTTTGCAGGGGGCCGTATCGCCGGTGATGACGACCGTGCGCCCGGGGCGCGACTCGCCCATCACGTCCTTCGGGCGAACCGGCCCCGATGAGCCGTCGACCTGCTCGCCACGCTGAAGCGCGGCGAAGGCCGGGCCTTCGGGCACGCCGAGTTTCTGCGCCGCCTCGGGGTCGAAACGGCCCGGGCGGTCCTCCTCGACCAGCGCGTAGCCGTGGGCACGCGCGCCGTGCTCGACCTTGAAGGCCCGCACCGCATAGCCGTCGTGGGGCACCGCGTCACCGGATGCCAGCTCGACCAGGCTCAACTCGAACCCGAGCCGACCGACGAGTCGACCCAAGGTCGCGAAGAGGTCGCGCAGGCCGGGTGGGCCGTAGACGGCAAGCGGCTCCTGGCGGTCAGTCAGATCGTAGGTCTTGAGCAAGCCGGGCAGGCCGAGGATGTGATCGGCGTGGAAGTGAGTGAGGTAGATCTCGTCGACCTGGGTCAGCCCCAGCGAGCGCTGCAGCTGGCGCTGCGTCCCTTCTCCGCAGTCGAACATCAGCCGCTCGCCCCCTCGGGCCACCAGCACGCTCGCGGTCGAGCGCCGCGCCGAGGGCACCGAGCCGCCGGTGCCGAGGAAGATCGCCGAGAGGTCCATCGCCCGAGCCTACGCAACCAGGAGGTCAGCTACGCGAGGCTAGACTGCCAGTCCTGCGCCCGTAGCTCAGCTGGATAGAGCGCCGCCCTCCGGAGGCGGAGGTCACAGGTTCGAATCCTGTCGGGCGCGCTCCTCGCTCAGGAAGCGGGGGCGACCAGCAGCCCGGGCCCCTCGATGCCCTTGCCGACCTTGTTCAGCCTCGGGTTGGCGGGAGCGCTTGACATCCGCATCGCCGGCAGCGGCGCGCACATCGCTACCGCCTCCTCCAGCTCTAGGTCGGGACGCAGCCAGGCGGCCTCAGCCTCCGGCCCGGGCAGGATCGCCGGCATCCGGTCGTGCACCTTGGCGACCAGCTCGTTCGGCGTCGTCGTGACGATCGTGCAGCTGTAGAGCCAGCCGTCATCGACGCCGTTGCCCTCCTGCGCCCACTCCTTGCGGGTACAGATCCCGGCGAAGGCGAACGGCTCGCCCCCGTCGACGGTGAACCGCCAGGGCTGGCGCGGCTGCTTGGGATCCTCGGCCCGCATCCACTCATAGAAGCCGTCGGCGACGATCAGGCAACGGTGGCGGAACTTGCCGATCAGCGGGGCGTAGGCGCGGCTCGTGGTCAGGTTCTCGGCCTTGGCGTTGATCATCCGGTAGCTCACCTTCAGGTCCTTGGCCCAGCGCGGCACCAGGCCCCAGCGCATCAGTCGCGCCTCGCGCTCGCCCCGCGCCGCCTCCTCGGGATCGGGCGAGGAGCGAACGGTCAGCACCTCCTGGGTCGGGGCGACGTTGAAGCGGCCGAGCGCCGCGGCCGAGCGCTCGGCCCGCTCCCTGGTCGGCGGCGGCGCGCCCCCGTCACCACCGCGCTCCAGCGCTCGCTCCAACTCGACCTGGAAGCGATCGGCGATCTTCTTCGTGTCTTTGGCGCCAACGGTGAAGCGACCGCACATCAGGGACGAGCCTCCGGGTTGGCGTGGTACCACTCGAGGGTGCGGCGCAGGCCGTCGCTTAGCTCGACCTCCGGGCGCCAACCGGTCAGCGCCCGCAGCTTTGAGGAGTCCACGTACTGGCGGTCGATCTCCCCCGCGGGGCTGCCGGTGCCGCGGTACTCGGGCTCCAGACCGCCGCCGGCGATCGCGGCGATCTCCTCCAGTACCTCGGCAACCGAGTGGGGGCGCTCGCCGCCGGCGTTGAAGGCCTCGCCCGCCGCCGGGCCACCGGCACCGACCTCGTGCTCGATCGCCAGGTAGGCGGCGATCGCGTCGTCGATGTAGAGAAAGTCCCGCTGCGGGCTGCCATCGGAGCGGATCGCCGGGCGGCGGCCTTGCAGCGCGGCGGCGATCGCCTCCGGGATCAGCCGGGAGAAGTTGAGATCGCCGCCGCCGTAGACGTTGGCGAACCGGCTGACCGCAACCGGCAGACCGTAGGCGGGGCGGTAGCTAAGCGCGATCGCGTCGGCTGCCGCCTTGCTCGCCTCATACGGAGATGCCGGGCACAGCTGCATGTCCTCCCGGTAGGGCAGCTGCTCCTGCGGCCCGTAGGCCTTATCGGAGGAGGCGACGATCACCGCCGGGACGTCGGCGCGGCGGCAGGCCTCCAACAGCGTCCAGGTGCCGCGCACGTTGGCATCGAAGGTCGCGGTGGGATCAGACATCGCCGGTCTGACCAGCGTTTGCGCGGCGAGGTGGAAGACGACGTCGAACTCGCCCGATTCCACCGTCGCACTGACCAGGCGGGCGTCGCGCAGGTCACCCTCGACCGACTCGACCTCCGCCTCGATTCCCTGCAGCGCCAGTCCGGAGGGGCGCGACGGCGAAAGGCCGAAGGCGGTTACCGCGTCGCCCCGCTCCAGCAACGCCCGCGCCAGGTGCGAGGCGACGAAGCCGTGGGCGCCGGTGACGAGGACTCGCTTCACCGCCGCTCCACGCTCGCCGTCGCCAATACCTTCCACGGCGCCTCGCCGCTCTGCCAGAGGTCGTTGAGGACGATCGCGTCCTTGTAGGTGTCCATGCAGTCCCAGAAACCCTCATGGCGGTAGGCACGGAGCTGCCCGTCGGCGGCGAGGCGCTCCAGCGGCTCGCGCTCCAGCACGCTTTCCTCGTCTAGATACTCGAACGCGCCCGGCTCGAAGCAGAAAAAGCCGCCGTTTACCCAGCGCTCTGAGCGCGGCTTCTCAACGAAGCCCTCGACCCGGCCGGCGCCATCCAGCTGGGCGACTCCCCACTGCAGGCGCGGCCGCACCACCGTCATCGTCGCCAGCGCGCCATGGGAGCAATGGAAGCCAAGCAGGGCACCTAGATCGACGTCGGCGACCCCGTCGGCGTAGGTGGCGCAGAATGTCTCGCCCCCGAGACGCTCGGTGAGAAGCGCGATCCGCCCTCCCGTCGGCGTATCGAGTCCCGTCGCCACGCACTCGACGGAGACCCCGTCGGGCCATTGCACCGTCGCGACGAAGTCCCCGATCATCTCCCCCAGGTAACCGGTGGCAAGCAGGAACCGCTCAAAGCCCTGCGCCGCATAGATCTCAATCACATGCCAGAGAATCGGCCGACCACCGATCTCGACCAGTGCCTTGGGCACCGACTCGGTCCGCTCACGCAGCCGCGTACCCCGCCCACCACAGAGGATGACTACAGGCGGTTTCAGCAGCCGCCGGCGACGGCCGGGAGGATCGTTACCTCGTCGCCATCGTTGATCGCCGTTTCCAAACCCTGCTGGAAGCGGATGTCCTCGCCGGAAACGTAGACGTTGACGAAGCGCCGCAGGTCGCCATCCTGGGTAATTCGCTCGCGCAGCTCACCGTGGGCGTCGAAGACGGCGTCGAGCGCCTCGCCGACTGTGGCGCCGAAGACCTCCACTTCGGCCTCCCCTCCGGTCGCCGCGCGCAGTTGAGTGGGGATCTTCACCGTCACTGCCATCAGACTGCTACCTCCTGGCGAAACTCGGATTCAAAGCTGGCGAGATCGGGGTCGATCTCATGCATCTGGAAACTATCGCGAGTCGCGTCGAGCGTCTTGAGGCCCTCGCCGGTGATGTAGACAACAACCCGCTCGCCGACGCCGATATCCCCGCGCTCGGCGAGCTTACGAAGTACCCCGACGGTGACCCCGCCCGCGGTCTCGGTGAAGATCCCAGTCGTCTCGGCCAACAGGCGGATGCCGTCTCGGATCTCCTCGTCGGTGACTGCGTCGATCGCGCCGCCGCTCTTGCGGGCCTGCTCCACAGCGTAGGGCCCATCGGCAGGATCGCCGATCGCCAGGCTCTTGGCGATCGTCTCAGGTCGCTGCGGCTTGCACACCTCCCAGCCTTCGGCGAAGGCGGTGGCGACGGGGCTGCAACCCTGCGCCTGGGCCCCGTTGAAGACCGGCTGGCGGCCGGAGACAAGCCCCAAGTCGAGCCACTCCTGGAAGCCACGGCCGACCTTGGTGAACAGCGAGCCCGAAGCGATCGGACAGACGACCCGGTCCGGAAGCTTCCAGCCAAGCTGCTCCACCGTCTCATAGGCGAGAGTCTTTGAGCCCTCGGCGTAGTAGGGCCGCAGGTTGACGTTGACGAAGGCCCAGGGGCGGCTTTCAGCAAGCTCGGTACAGAGCCGGTTGACGTCATCGTAGTTGCCACGCACGCCGACCAGGTTGGTTCCGTACACGCCGGTCGCGAGCAGCTTCTGCTCCTCGAGGTTGGCGGGGACGAAGACGTAAGAGTCGAGGCCAGCGGCAGCCGCATGGGCGGCGACTGCATTGGCGAGGTTGCCGGTCGAAGCGCAAGCGACGGTCTTAAATCCCAGCTCCCGCGCCTTCGCCACAGCGACCGCGACGACCCTGTCCTTGAAAGAGTGGGTCGGGTTGGCGGCGTCGTTCTTGATCCACAACTCGGATTCGAGGCCCAGGTGCTCGGCCAGCCGGTCGGCGCGCAGCAGCGGAGTCAGGCCGGGCTCCAGTGGGTCGCCTGGCCTCCCCTGAAAGGGGAGGAAGTCGGCGTAGCGCCAGATCCCCTGAGTGCCGGCCTGAATCCGGCGCCTGGCCTCGGCCGGGTCGAGCGAGGAGTGGTCGTAGGCCACCTCGAGTGGCCCGAAGCAGTTCTCGCAGACGTAGCGGGCGTCCAGCTCATAGGCCGCGCCGCACTCCTTGCACCTCAAACCTTCCAGTGACATCCGATCTCTCTTTCCGTCGCCAACGAAAAAACCTCCGCCTCGTGTGGGGCAGAGGTCCGATCGGACTTTTCCCCACATCTTCCAGGTCGTCGACCTGCTGGACTTGGCACCTCCCCTCGAACCAGCGGTCCGAGGTGGTTGCCGGGGCTTCACTGGGCCAGTCCCTCCACCCCTCTAGATGTGGCGCTTATGTTGTGAGTAAGCCTACCAGGGACGTTTCGACCGTAGGATTCGTCGCCCGTGGCTAACTTTCGGATCTGGGCGCCGTGGCGCCTCGCCTACGTGAAGGACGCGTCCAAGGACATCGAGGAGGCGTGCATCTTCTGCGCCAAGCCGGCGGCAGGCGACGACGAGGCGAGCCTGATCGTCCACCGCGGCGAGCGCTGCTTCGTGATCCTCAACCTCTTTCCGTACACGAACGGGCACCTGATGGTCGCGCCCTATGACCACATCGGGCGCCTGCAGGAGCTGCCGCCGGAGACCCTGGCGGAGATGATGACGCTTGCCCAGAAGGCGATGGGCCGGCTGGAGGAGGTCTATGACCCCCACGGCTACAACGTCGGCTTTAACCAGGGCCGCGTCGCCGGCGCCGGCGTCGAGCATCACATCCACCTCCACGTCGTCCCCCGCTGGGGAGGCGATACGAATTTCATGCCAGTGATCGCCGATACCAAAGTCATGCCCCAGACCCTGCAGCAGAGCTACGAGGCCCTGAGGGGGAGGCTTGACTGAGCAGCCGCCCCTCGCACCGCCGGGGATCTTCAAGGCCTACGACATCCGCGGTCTCTTCGGCCCGGAGATGGACGAGACGACCGCGCACGCGATCGGGCGCGGCTTCACGCGGGTTCTGGCGCGGCTGCGCGGCAAGCAGCCGGGCGAGCTCCGGATCGGGCTCGGGCGCGACATGCGACTGACCGCGCCCGCGATGGCTGCTGAGTTGCGCGACGGGCTGATCTTTGAGGGCGCAACCGTGCTCGATGCCGGCATGGTCGCCACCGAGATGCTCTACCACCTGGTCGGCTCGCGCGGGCTGGATGGCGGCGCGATGGTCACCGCCTCGCATAACCCGAAGGCCTACACCGGAGTCAAGTTGGTCCGCGAGGGGGCGCTGGCCCTCTCCGGCGAGGCTGGGATCGACGACGTGCGGCGCGAGATCGAGGCCGGCCTCGGACACGCTCCGGGCGGCGGCTCGCTCGAAGAGGTCGACATCTGGGAGGAGTACCGCGCCCACGTCCTCTCCTTCATCGATCCCGAGAAGATGTTGCCGATGAGACTGGTGGTGGATGGAGGCAACGGGATGTCGGGGCCGATGGTCGGGCCGATCCTGCGCAAGCTTGGACTCGACCTCGACGAGATGTACTTCGAGCCCGACGGCGAGTTCCC
Organism: uncultured Solirubrobacterales bacterium; assembly: GCA_963842375.1. GTDB lineage: Bacteria > Actinomycetota > Thermoleophilia > Solirubrobacterales > 70-9 > CAVUPF01. Next base: position 109,053 of record CAWJGB010000012.1, on the reverse strand, counting down.
CGACCACGAGCCCAACCCACTGCTGGAGGAGAACCGGCGGATGATCGTCGAGCGGGTCCGCTCCGGGGGCGCCGACCTCGGAATCGCCTGGGACGGGGATGCCGACCGCTGCTTCTTCATCGACGGCACCGGCGAGTTCTGCGATGGCGACTTCGTCTGCGCGTTGCTCGCCCGGGCGGCGCTGACCAAGAGCCCTGGCGCAACGATCCTCTTCGACCCCCGTTCCAGCCGGGCCGTACCGGACCTGGTCGCCGCCGAAGGTGGGCGCTCAGCGCTATCCCGGGTCGGCCACGCCTTCTTTAAGGCGCGGATGCGCGAGGAGGGCGCCGCCTTCGGAGGCGAGGTCTCCGGCCACTACTACTTCCGTGACTTCTGGTGCGCCGATTCCGGCACGATCCCCGCGCTGGTGATGCTGGAGCTGCTCTCGACCGACGGGCGCAGCCTCGCCCAACTTATGGAGGAGTTCCGCTCGCGCTACTTCATCTCCGGCGAGATCAACTCCGAGGTCGGCGATCCCGAGGCGAAGCTCGCGGAGATCGCCGAGCACTACGCCGACGGAGAGATAGACCGCCTCGACGGGATCTCGGTCGACTACCCCGAGTGGCACTTCAACGTCCGCCCCTCCAACACCGAGCCGCTACTGAGGCTCAACCTCGAGTCGCTCGTCTCCCGCGAGGAAATGAAAGCAAGGAGAGACGAGCTCCTGAGCCTCATCCGCTCATGACCCTGACTTCAGAGCAGGCCCTGGAGCAGGCTGCGCTTGTCGGCATCAGCTGCCTCCGCATCCCTACCCCGTTCGCCGTCGGGCGGGTCAATTGCTACCTGCTCGAGGACGATCCGCTGACCCTGATCGACACCGGCCCCAACTCGGGCAAGGCACTCGACGAACTGCAGTCCCAGCTCGGCGAGCGCGGCCACTCGATCGACGACCTTGAACTGGTGATTGTCACCCACCAGCACATCGACCACCTCGGGCTGGTCGAGATAATCGCCCAGCACTCCGGCGCCGAGGTAGCGGCGATCGGCGTCGCCGCCGATCGGCTGGCGAACTTCGGCGAGGACGCCGAGCGCGAGGACCAGTTCGCGGTCGAGCTGATGCTCCGAAACGGCATCCCAAAGGAGGTCGCCACCGCCCTGCAAAGCGTTTCGCGCAGCTTCCGCGGCTGGGGGTCGCGGGCGGAGGTGACCAGGCCGCTGCGCGACGGCGAGGAGATGAAATTCCGCGACCGCACCTTGCAGGCCCTGCACCGCCCCGGGCACAGCCCCTCCGACACGGTCTTTTGGGATGAGGAGCGGCGTATCCTGATCGCCGCCGACCACCTGATCGCCCACATCTCCTCCAACCCTTTGATCACCCGTCCACTCGACGGGTCGGAGCGACGCACCCAGGCGCTCGTCACCTACATCGAGTCGATGCGCCGGACGCGGGAGATGCCCGCTGAGATCGTCCTCTCCGGCCACGGCGAGCCGATCGTCGACCACGTCGCGCTGATCGACGACCGCCTCGCCAAGCACGAGCGTCGCAAGGAGAAGATCTACGGGCTGATCGCCGAGCGGTCGCGCAGCGGCTATGAGCTGGCGCAGGCGATCTGGGGCAACGTCGCCGTCACCCAGGCATTCCTCACTCTCTCGGAGGTGATCGGGCACACCGACTTACTGGTCAACGAGGGCAGGGTGCGCGAAGTCAAGGACGGGGCGGTGATCCGCTATGAGGCGACCGGGTAGGGCCCGCTCTGCCAAGCCGCGGATGCTGATCATCGTCAACCCCTACGCGACGACGGTCTCCGACCGGCTGCGCAATCTTGTCGTCTACGCGCTGCAGGGCCGCTACGAAGTCGAGGCGGTCTCGACCGAAGCGCAAAACCACGCCACCGAGATTGGCCGCGAGGCTCGCGACGGGGGATACGACATCGTGGTTGCCTTCGGCGGCGACGGGACGTTGAACGAGGTGGTCAACGGGCTCGTCGGCACCGAGGTCCCGGTCTCGATGCTGCCCGGTGGATCGACCAACGTCGTCTGCCGCAGCCTCGGCATCCCCAACGACGTGGTCGACGCCACCGAGCACCTGCTCTCGCTGGCCGACGAGTGGGCACCACGCCGCATTGACCTCGGTGCGATCGACGATCGCCGCTTCGTCTTCTCCTGCGGGGTGGGGATCGACGCCACCGTAGTCGAGCGGGTCGACGCCCACCCGAGGCTCAAGGCGAAGGCGGGCCCCTACTACTACTGCTGGGCCGGTATCTCGGCCTTCTACCGCCACTACCTGCACAGCCCGGTACGGATGCGGGTCGAGACCAACGCTGGCAAGCCGGTCGAGGGGATTACTGCGCTGGCCCAGAACTCCGACCCCTTCACCTACTTCGCCAGCCGCCCAATCAGGGTCTGTGAGGGGATCGAGATCGACGACGGCACGCTCTCGATGGCGGTGCTGAAGCGGGCTGCCCAACGCGATATGCCGAGCCTGATCACCCGCCTCTTCAGCCAGCGCCGTCCCGCCGCGCGCCATCGCCAAGTCGCGCATTTCGACGACGTCACCGCCGCCACCGTCGCCTCGATCTCTGAGGACAAGGACGGCGAGACCCGCCCCTTCCCGGTCCAGGTGGACGGCGACTACATCGGCGAGCGGACGCGAGTCGAGCTCCGCGTCGAACCCGCCGCGCTCACAATCGTTGCCTGAGGCCGCCACTCAAGCAGCGGGGGTGATCCGGTACGCGTCGAAGACCGACTCCACGTTTCGCAGCCGGGTGAGGCACTGTTTGAGCTGCTCGGTATCACCGACCTCGATCACGAACCTGTTCTTCACCATCGGGTGCTTGGTGGTGCAGCTCGCGCCCAGGATGTTGATCCCAGCCTCGGCGAAGGTGCGCGAGAGGTCCTCCAGCAAGCGGGTGCGGTCGTAGGCATCGACCTGCAGCTCGACCCGGTAGGAGGACTCGTTTTCGCCGTCCCAGCCGACCTCGACGAAGCGCTCCGGCGCCCTTTTCAACGCCTTCACATTCTTGCAATCGGCGCGATGGATCGTGATGCCGCGCCCGAGCGAGACGTACCCGGCGATCTCGTCCCCGGGCACCGGGCGACAGCACTTGGCAAGCCGCACCGCGACGTTGTCGGCCCCCTTGACGGCGATCCCGTAGTTGGAGGCGTCCTTGGTACGGCGGGCCTGGTCCTCGCGCCCACCGATCAGCCCGGCCGGCTCCTCCTCGACCGCCTCGCCGGCCTTAAGTCGCTGCATCAGCTTGTTGGCGACGAGCTTGGTGGAGACCTTGCCCTGGCCCAGCGCGATGTAGAACTCGGCCGCCTTGCGGTAGCCCATCTCGCGGATCACGTCGGCGAGCAACGGCGACATCGCCAGCTTCTGCATCGGTAGGCCGCGCTTGCGCAACGCCTCCTCGAGGCCCTCGCGGCCGTGGCGCTCGGCGTCCTCGCGCCGTTCCTCTTTGAACCAGGCGCGGATCTTGTTGCGAGCGCGGCTGGTCCGCACCAGCTTCAGCCAGTCGCGCGAGGGACCGCGGTTTTGCTTCGCGGTCAGCACCTCGACGATGTCGCCGGAGCGCAGCTGGTAGTGCAGCGGCACGATGCTGCCGTTGACCTTCGCGCCGACGCAGCGGTGGCCGACGTCGGTGTGGACCGCGTAGGCGAAGTCGAGCGGCGTCGACCCGGCCGAGAGGCTCTTCACCTCCCCCTTCGGGGTAAAGACGAAGACCTCGTCCTCGAAGAGGTCGACCTTGAGCGACTCGAGAAACTCGGTCGGGTCCTGCTCGCCCTCCGCTTCGACTAGCTGGCGCAGCCAGGTCATCTTCTCGCGCCGCGGATCGGCGCCGCCGCCCTCCTTGTAGGCGACGTGAGCGGCGATCCCGTACTCGGCCAGCTTGTGCATCTCCTCGGTGCGGATCTGGATCTCCAGCGGTTTGCCCTCGGGCCCGATCACCGTCGTGTGCAGGGCCTGGTACATGTTGGCCTTCGGCATCGCAACGAAGTCCTTGAAGCGGCCGGGCAGCGGCTTCCAGAGCGAGTGGATCACCCCAATCGTCCCGTAGCAGTCCTTTACCGAGCCGACGATCACCCGCATCGCGGTGAGGTCGAAGATCTCGTTGAACTCGCGGCCCTTCTTGGTCATCTTCGTGTAGATCGAGTAGAAGTGCTTGGCGCGACCGGAGATCTCGGCCTCGATCCCGACCTCCTTCAGCTCCTCCGAGAGGAACCGCCCGGCCTCCTCCACGTAGACCTCGCGCTCGTTGCGCTGCTGGGAGACGAGCTGTTTGATCTCCGCGTACTTGCGCGGGTGAAGGGTGGCGAAGGAGAGATCCTCCAGCTCCCACTTGATCGCGTGGATCCCCAACCGGTGGGCGAGCGGGGCATAGATCTCCAGCGTCTCACGCGACTTCGCCAATTGCTTTTGCTTGGAAAGCGCGCCGAGCGTTCGCATGTTGTGGAGGCGGTCGGCCAGCTTGATCAGGATCACCCGGACGTCAGTTGCCACCGCCACCATCATCTTGCGGTAGTTCTCGGCCTGGCGCTCGTCGCGGCTCTCGAAGGTAATCCCGGTCAGCTTGGTGACGCCGTCGACCAGCAGGGCGACCTGCTCGCCGAACTCCTCTCGGATCTCCGCCAGGCTTGCGCTGGTGTCCTCGACCGTGTCGTGGAGAAGAGCCGCGCAGAGCGTCTCGGTGTCCAACCGCATGCCGGCGCAGACCTGGGCAACGCCGACCGGATGGGTGATGAACTCATCCCCGGAACGCCGCATCTGGTCGGCGTGGCGCTCGCAGGCGAACTCGAAGGCGCGGGTGACCGCATCGCGGTCGATGGTGGCAACGGCGAGCGCGGTGTCTCCGGCGGTGGCGGCGCCGTTCTCGCTCGCAGAGGAGTCGAACTCCTCGACCACGGCGAAGAGATCGGCGAGGAGCTCGCTGTGCTCTACGTCTGTTTGAGTCCTTCGAGGTATCGCTTGCCCTCCTCATAGCGGGCTCGGTAAGCGCGGAAGGCGACCGAGCGCTCCAGTTCGGTCTCCTCCGAGGATACGACCCCGACGACGCCGTCGCCGCCGGACGGCACCCCCCCAACGAGGTCGAGATCGACGAAGACGCGGTAGCAGCGGGCGGCGACCTCCGGGGCGCGAGGGTACGGGCCGTTCCCCTGAAGAACCATTCGCAGCCCCTCTCCACTCGCCTCGCCCGCGTCGCGCAGGTCCTTGAACATCGCGGCAAGCTCGGTGCGCTGGGCGTGGCGCGACTCGAGCACGAGGAGCGCGAAGCGGCGCTCGGCCTCCCCCCATGCCGGATGCAGGTAGCCGCCCTCCTCGGTGGGGCGGGAGGCGAGGCGCTCCAGATCGGCAGAGGGCGGCGGGTCGACGAGGACGACGTGGGCGAAGCCGCGAGCCAGGTCTGGCGCTCGCTCCAATTCCGCGTAGTCGGCCAGCGCAAGGCCCTCGCGCGCGAGGGCGGCGCGGGGCAGTGCATCGGCCACCAAGGCAAGGACACCAGCGCCGCTTGAGAGCAGCTCGAAAACCGTCGCCGCGGGCGAGTTGGCGCCGCGGATCGAGCGTCGCCGCGGCTCCCCGGCTGGGGGATCGGCCGCGGAGGGGCGCTCGTAGAGGTCGGCGGCAAGCTCGGCCTCGAATCGCCCCCACCAATCCTCGGCCTCGGCCTCGGTCTCTGCCTTGACGGCGCCGTTCGCGGCGACCTCCTGCGGATACAGCTCGCGCAGCACGACGCGGGGCTCGACCGAGCCGTTCCAGTGGTTGACCTCCAGTCGCACCGCGGCGTCGACAGGCTCGTCCTCGCCAACCCCCAGCCCCGAGCGCCCGAAGGCGACCCCGAGCGCCCGGTGGGAGCCGCTGTGGAGACTGAAGCGGGAGTGCCTGTCGCCCTCCCCCATCGTCCGAACGTCGCGGACCCTGGCGGCGGGAACGAGCAGCCTCACCCCCGGGTTGCCCATCCCGAACGGGGCGAGCTTACCCAGCTCCTCAGCGAGGTCGAGACCGAGGTTGGCGCCGTCGACCATCGCGTCGATCCGCTCGGTCCTGCGCAGATCTTCCGGCCCGAGCACCTCGCTCGCATGGGCGGCGAAGGCCTCGCGGAAGGCTTCGAGGTCAGCTGCGTGCAGCTCCAGCCCGGCGGCGGCGCGGTGTCCGCCGAAGCGGACCAGGTGCTTCGAGCAGGTCTCCAGTCCGGCTAGCAAGTCAAAGCCTGGGATGCTGCGCCCCGATCCGCGCCCGCCACCCTCGCCGTCAAGCGAGATTACGACCACCGGGCGGTGATGGCGCTCGGCCAGGCGCGAGGCGACGATTCCGATAACGCCGGGGTGCCAGCCCTCGCCCGCGAGCACGAGGCCCCGGGCCTCGCGCAGCTCCTCGGGCAGCTCGCGCCGCGCCGCCTCGGCGGCGGCGTCGACCTCGCGCTCGGCGCTGCGCCGCTCGCCGTTGGCTCGGTTCAGCTCGGCGGCGATCTCGGCAGCGCGGGCCTCATCGGCGGTGAGGAACAGCTCGACCCCGGCGTCGGCGCGGTAGAGGCGGCCAGCGGCGTTGATCCGCGGGCCGAGCCGGAAGGCGAGGTCGCCCTCGTCGAGGCGGGTCGGCTCGCAGCGGGCGACGGCGAGCAGCGCCCGCAGGCCAGGGCGGCGCGCCCGCCGCGCCTCCTCAAGCCCGCGGCGCACTAGCGAGCGGTTCTCGCCGACCAGCGGCACCACGTCGGCGACCGTCGCCAGGGCGACCAGGTCGAGGTCGTCCCCAGCGCGGGCGGGGTCTCCTGCCGCTTCGCGCAGGCCACAGGCCAACTTCCAGGCAACCGCCGTCCCGCATAGCTCAACGAACGGATAGCCGTCGATCGCCGGGTGCAGGATCGGGCAGTCGGGCAGTGCGTCGCCCGGCTGGTGGTGATCGGTGACGATCGCCTCGATCCCCAGCTCCTGCGCCAGGCGGATCTCCTCGACCGCGGTGATCCCACAGTCAACGGTGACCAGTAGCGAGGTGCCCCGCTCCGCCAGGCGCTCGACGTTGGCGACGCTGAGCCCGTAGCCATCGGCGAGGCGATCGGGGATAAGCCAGTCGCACTCGGCCCCCAGCTCGCGCAGGGCGCCGATCAGGATCGAGGTCGCGCAGACGCCGTCGACGTCGAAGTCGCCATGGACGGTGATCTGCCTGCCCGCATCCACCGCGGCAAGCACCTCGCCCGACGATCTCCCCCATCGAGTTAAACGCCGCCGGCTCGTGGGACTCGTCCGCCTTCAGGAAGGCCCGCGCTGCCTCTGGCGTGCGGTACCCGCGCCGGACCAGGGTGATCGCCACCGGCTCGCTCAGGCCCAGCTCGTCGGCGAGCGTCCGCGCCTCGGGGTAGGAGAAGGGCTCGGCCCGGTAGGCCTTCGGGGATTCCGGCACGCACCCAGGCTAGGAAGCGGCAGGGACGGATTTCCGCCGCATCCGCGGCGCAAAATGCAAGAGAAAGTCCGTGCTACTCGATCCGCTGCTCAGAGCGCAGGCCAACGGCGTAGACGACCGCGAGGCCGATCGCAACGCCGGGCACAGCGGTCAGCGCGGTCAGCAGATCGGTGTTGCCGAGGCTCCGCCCGGTGGCGATCTCGATGACCGCGCCGAAGACGATCGCGCCGGTAACCGAGCCGAGGAAAGCGCCAACGATTCCCTGCCAGAAGTGATCGGGCAGGAAGACCGTGAAGTGCCAGAGCGCGATTCCCATCGTGAACCAGACGAGCAGTGCCATCGGCTAGCGATTCCTCCCGTGCTTGCGGCGCTGCTGGCGGCGGGCGCGGCGGCGCTCGTCTCGCTCCCGGCGCTCAGCTGTGGCCGGGTCGACGGCGCGCGGGCGGCGGCTCGCCGTTCGCAGATGGTCCAGCCCCGTCGCCGTCTCGCGGGCGCTCGACCGTGGCCACCGCGCTCGCCTTCGGCTCCTCCTTCGCCTCGACCCTCGCGGCGATCTGCTCGTCGCCCCCCTCCTCGCCGAGCCTGGCCAGCTCGATCTCGTCGGCGAAGGCCGGCACCCGGCCCTCGACTTCGGTGATCCGCTGCCGGCGACGGGCGAAGCCGGGCTCGCGTTCCTTCCAGGCGGTCAGCACCGGCGAGGCGATGAAAATCGAGGAGTAGGTGCCGGAGGCGATCCCGACCAGCATCGCGAAGGCGAAGTTCTGTAGCGTCGCGCCGCCGAAGACCAGCAGCGAGCCGACCGCCAGAAGGGTCGAGAAGCTGGTCGCCAGCGAGCGGGTCAGCACCTCGCTCATCGAGCGGTTGACGATCTGCGAGAACGCCGCTCGCGGCATTCGGGGCATGTTCTCGCGTATTCGGTCGAAGACGATGATCGTGTCGTAGAGCGAGTAGCCGAGGATCGTGAGGAAGGCGGCGACGGTCCCGCTGCTCACTTCTTTCCCGGTCAGCGCGTAGATGCCGGCCGTGATCAGGATGTCGTGGAAGAGTGCGATCAGCACCGGGACAGCGAACTTCGGATCAAAGCGCAGCGCCACGTAGCCGCAGATCACCAACAGCGAGAAGATCAGCGCCTTGAGGGCGCTGCTCGCCACCTGCTGGCCGAAGGTCGGCCCGACGCTGGTGCTTTCGAACCCGTTCGTGACGATGCCGAACTTGGAGGCGAGCACCGCCTTCGCGTTCTTTACCTGGCTCGGCCCCAGCTCCCGGGTCTCGATCTGAAAGACGTTGTTGCCAAGCACCGGGTTGGAGACCTGCTGGATCTCCGCGTTGCTGACCCCGATCGTGCCCAGGGCTTCGCGCACCCCTTCCTCGTTAGTCGGCTTGACCAGCGCCACCGTCGCCCTGGTGCCGGACTTGAAGTCGATGCCGAAGTTGAGCTGCTTGGTCGCCAGGGCGAGGGCGCCGATCAAAAGGATGGTTCCCGAGACCGTGAAGAACCAGCGGCTGGCGCCCATGAAGTCGAAGTGCCACCGCATCCCCTTGCCAGAGGCGCCGAGGGCGCCGGGCGAGCGCAGCAGCCGCGAACGGCTCATGCTGCCGAGCAGCGCCTGGGTGAAGACGACCGCGGTGAGCAACGAGACGATCGTGCCGACCCCTAGGGTGAAGGCGAACCCCTTCACCCCCGCCGTCGCCAACACGAAGAGGATGAACGCAGTCAGCAGGGTGACTACGTTGGCGTCGACGATCGTCGCGATGCCGCGGCGATAGCCAGCCGCAATCGCACTCGACATCGAGCGCCCAGCCCGGACCTCCTCCTTTATTCGCTCGAAGATGACGATGTTGGAGTCGGCCGCCACCCCGATTGTGAGGATCAGCCCCGCGATCCCGGGCAGGGTCAGGGTGATCGGGATCAGTTTGATCAAGGCGAAGAAGATCACTCCGTAGGCACCGAGGGCGATCGTCGCGATCAGGCCGAGGAGCCGGTAGTAGAGGAGCAGGAAGAGGACGACGAGGGAGAGCCCGATGATCCCGGCCTTGATTCCCTCGTGGAGTGCCTGGCTGCCGAGCGTCGCCGAGACCTGGGTCTGGCTGATCAGCTTCAGGTTGATCGGAAGGGCGCCGATCTGCAGGATCGTCGCCAGTTCCTGCGCTTCCCCGACGCTGTTGAAGCCGCCGGAGATTTCAGCGCCGGTGCGCCCTTCGATCCCGTCGGGGTTCTGGGCGAAGTTGATGATCGGCCGAGTCTTGACTTCGTTGTCGAGGACGACGGCGAAGTGGCCCGAGAGCGCAGACGCCTGTTCGGTGCTGACCGGGCCGATCGCCTGCGCCTGCCCGCGCTGGGCGATCTGGCGGGTCACTTCCTGGAAGGCTTCCCGGCCCTTTTCGGTGAAACTGAAGGTGACGTTCGGCTGGTTGAGCTGGTCGTAGTTCTGCTTCGGTTCGGTGATGTCGGTGCCCGAGAGCGCTGGACGGTCCCTCAGCGCGTACCAGCCGGGCTCCGCCTTTTGGTCGGTCTTCCCGGAGCGTTCGTGCGGCAGTTCGGAGACGAGCACCGTCCCCGCGGGCACCTCGACGACGATGGCGTCGCGGGGCCGCTTTTGGCCGGTGGGGCTGACGTAGAGGCCGCCCCTGGTGTCTTCGGGCCCGGCGATCAGCTTGTGCGGCGCCTGGTGCTCGAACAGGTAGAAGCGCGGCCGGGTGGTCGAGCAGGTGGTGCAGTTGGTGACCGGGGGCTGCTTGGCGGCCAGCAGGGCGGCGTCGTAGGCAGTCGGGAAGGCGCCGGAGTCGATCAGCTGCCGATTCTCGGAGCCGTTGAAGGTGTTGCGCCCGGCCGCTTTCCATTCGGCTCTCGACTTCTTCAGTGCTGCGGCGGGAGGCTGCTGGCCGGGATGCCCGCCGATCGCCTTCTCGGGACCAATCAGGTTGGGCTCCCAGTCGTAGAAGTAGAGCTGTGCGGTCGTCCCGACCGTGTTGATCGCCCGTTGGGCGTTGGTGATGTCGGGGAGGCTGACCGAGATCTCGGTGCTACCGAGGCGGGATACTTCGGGCTCAGAGACGCCGAGCGTGTCGATCCGCTGGCGGATGATTTCGATCGAGCGGTCGATGTCTTCGCCGCTGACCGACTTCACCTGGCCGGTCGGTTCCCCCTGGTAGACCAGCTGGACGCCGCCCTTGAGGTCGAGCCCGAGCCGGGTCGGCTTGCTGGCGATGACCAGGGCCGAGACGACGAGCAGGCCGAGCACAAACAGCAGTACGAATAGGTGCCGGCGTCTTCCCCGCATCTCCTCACCCGCCCCCTAGTCCTCGGGGGTGAGAACGATCAGCAGGCCGCCGTCGTCGTCGTATGCCGGGAAAGAGATCGGCGACGGCAAGCGCTGGGAGGTCGCCATCGGCGTTGACGGAGACCCGCTTGCCGAGGGAGCGAACACCCCACTCCAACGAGGTCTCGATCGGATCGGTGACGCCGTCGCCGTTGGTGTCGGCGGCCTCGCCGCCGTCGCCCTCGTCGATCCAGCGCAAGCCGAGCACCTCGCGCACCGGGCGGCCGATCACGTCTTCGTCGGTCAGACCCGTCAGCTCGAAGCTCCCCTTGCCTGCGTCAATCACCCGCTCCTGCTGGTCGCAGACGAAGAAGGCCGCATTGGGCGCCGGGTAGTAGTCGTCGAGCAGCTCGAAGACGAAGCCGAAACCGCACTTCGGACACCCCTTGGGACGGGAACTGAAACCGGCCGTCCGGTCGGCGCTGAGGTCCCTGTGGCCGCAGTTGGGGCAGATGAAGAACGGCATCTGACAACAGGCTACAAGCGCGCGCCGCCTAGAAGAGGCTCGCCGCGCCCTCGGGGGCGGGGAGGCCGAGATGCTCGTAGGCACGCTGGGTGAGGACGCGGCCCCGGGGGGTCCGCTTCAGCATGCCCTGCTGGAGCAAGTAGGGCTCAAGCACGTCCTCGATCGTGTCCTGCTCCTCGCCGATTGCGACGGCGAGCGTCGAGAGCCCAACTGGGCCTCCGGCGAACTTAGTCGCGACCGTATCAAGCAGGACGCGGTCGCTGCGGTCAAGGCCGCCGGCGTCGACCTCCAGCATCTGCAAAGCGGCGACGGCGACCTCGACGCCGATCGCCCCCGAGCTCTTCACCTGGGCGAAGTCTCGGACCCGCTTCAACAGGCGGTTGGCGACCCGGGGGGTACCCCGCGAACGGGCGGCGATCGTCGTCGCCCCATCGGCGTCGATCTCGACCCCGAGAATTCCGGCCGAGCGCTCGACGATCGTCGCCAGGTGCTCGGGGGTGTAATGCTCGAGGCGGTGGCAGACGCCGAAGCGGTCCCGCAACGGCGTTGTCAGCAGGCCGGCGCGGGTGGTCGCGCCGACCAGGGTGAAGGGCGGCAGCGGCAGCGTCACGGTGCGCGCCCCGGCGCCTTGCCCCAGCACGACGGGGAGCTCCCCGTCCTCCATCGCCGGATAGAGGGTCTCCTCGACAGCGCGGCCGAGCCGGTGAATCTCGTCGATAAAGAAGACGCTGCACGGCTCCAGCGAGGTGAGGAAGGAGGCAACGTCGGCCTTGCGCTCAAGGGCGGGGCCGGCGGTCTGGACCATCGGCACGCCCAGCTCGGCGGCGACGATGTGGGCGAGCGAGGTCTTGCCGAGCCCCGGCGGCCCAGCCAGAAGGACGTGATCGAGCGGCTCGCCCCGCCCTCGCGCAGCCTCGATGAAGATCGCGAGTTGCTCTGTGACCTGCGCCTGGTTGACGAAGTCGGCGAGGGTGGGCGGGCGCAGAGAGAGGTCGAGATCTTCATCGGGTGAGTCGGCGCGTGCGTCGTGGATGCGAACCTCCGGCTCATCCTCAAGGCCAGGAGTGCGGATGCGGTTGACGCCGATGTCAGGGGACTCGGTCATGCTTTGCTCTGCGCAGTCCCTGCTTTGCGCAGCGCCGCCGCCACGAGGGCCTCGGGACCCTCGCCCTCGACTCCGTCGAGCAGCTGCTCGGCCTCAAGCAGCGCGTAGCCGAGGTTGACGAGGCCATCGCGGGCGAGCGCTCGAGCGTCGGTGTCGCCGCCCGCGGCGATCGCGACCTCCTCCTCCAGCGCCCCGGCGACCTTCTCGCGCAGCTCGACGATAATTCGCTCCGAGGTTCGCTTGCCGATCCCGGGGACCGCCTGAAAGCGTTTCGCATCACCCGTCGCGATCGCCCGCAGCAGGTCTCGGGCGGCGCCGCCCGAGAGGGCGGCAATCGCCACCTTGGGCCCGATGCCGCTGACCGAGATCAACTCGCGGAAGAGATCGCGCTCCTCCTCAGAGGCAAAGCCATAGAGAGCGAGCGAGTCCTCGCGGGAGATCAGCTCGGCATGCAAAAAGGCCTCGCGTCCCGTCGCGGGGACGGCCTTCAAGGTCTCCGCGGAGACCACGAGACGGTAGCCGACGCCGCCGGCGTCGATCACCACGTGATCGGACCGGCGCACCATCACCTCACCTCGGACCGCGGCGATCATCCGGCCACCGCCTCGATCGCCTCGCGCTTGCCGGCGCCCCGCCGTGGCAGATCGCCACCGCAAGCGCATCAGCCGCGTGGTCAGGGTCGGGCGGTTCGGGGAGGGCGAGCAACATCCCGACCATCCTTTGGACCTGGTGCTTCTCGGCGGCGCCGGATCCGCAGACGGCCATCTTGATCGCCTGCGGCGTGTAGGTGAAGCAGCGTACGCCGCGCTGCGCGGCAGCGAGCATGGCGACGCCGCTCGCCTGGCCGACCGCCATTGCCGAGCGGACGTTCTTGCCGAAGTAGACCTCCTCGATCGCCATCGCCTTCGGCTCGTGCCAGGCAAGCAACTCGGTGAGCGCGCGGTAGATGCGCTCCAACCGGCACTCGATCGGCAGCTCCGGCGTGGTTTCGACCACGCCGCCGTCGAGGGCGACCATATGGCTGCCCTCGACCCGCACGATTCCGAAGCCGAGGTTGGCGGCACCGGGATCGATGCCCATCACTACCTGCATGGGGGTTGATTCTGGAAAGAGGCTCGGATGCCTTCAGGCGGCGACGCGCTCGAGGATCTCCACGGGGATATCGAAGTTGGCGTGGACCTCGCTGACGTCGTCGTGCTCAGAGAGCTCGTCTAGGAGGCGCAGCAGTTTGACGGCGTCCCCCTCGCCCACCTCCACCGTGCTCTTCGGCTCCATCGCCACCTCGGCGGATTGGATCTCCACGCCAGCAGACTCAAGCGCTTCGCGCACCGCCGTCAGGTCGCCGGGGCCCGAGAGCACCCGCAGCGTGTCACCGTCCTCCTGCACGTCCTCGGCGCCGGCGTCGATCGCAGCGATCAGGTCGTCCTCGTCGTAGCGGGCGCTGTCGACGACGACCGCGCCGCGCTTCTCGAAGATCCAGGCAACAGAGCCCGGCTCGCCGAGACTGCCGCCGTGCCTGGTGAAGGCGTGGCGCACGTCGGCGCTTGTGCGGTTGCGATTGTCGGTCAGCGTCTCGACCAAAACAGCGGTGCCGCCGGGCCCGTAGCCCTCGAAGACGATCCGCTCGATCGCCTCGCCATCGCTACCTGTGCCGGTGCCACGGTCGACCGCGCGCTGGATGTTGTCCTTTGGCATCGATGCATTGCGGGCCTTCTGGATCGCGGTAGCGAGGGAGGGATTGGCGTCGGGATCCCCTCCGCCCTCGCGGGCGGCAACGGTGATCGCGCGTGCCAGCTTCGTGAACTGCTGGCCGCGTTTCGCGTCGGCCGCGGCCTTCTTGTGTTTGATCGATGACCACTTCGAGTGCCCGGACATGGGCCTGTCATTCTATGGAGCCAGGGATGGCAGCCAAATCGCACAGCCACATCCCCGCCCGGGGCCTGGCGGCGGGCATCGTCTTCATCGCCATGCTGTTGGCCGCGCTCTCGCTATGGACGGCGATCCCACTGAGCTGGATCTACATCGGCTCGAAGGTCTCCCACACCCAGTTCCCAAGCGGTGGTCCCTACATGGTCGTCGCGGTTGGGATCATCGTCTCCGTGCTCGTCGTCGCCTGGCTGATCGGGCGGCTCAACAGCCTCTTCGTGAGGATCACCGGCACCAACCGACTCGTCTCGATGCGCCCAACATGGCTGAAGAGCATTCGCGACACCTCCTCGACCGCCGGAACCACCACGGTCGTCGAGGCGGTGCTGATGGGCTCGGTCGTGCTGGCCGCTTTGGCCCTGACTGTCTGGTTCTTCCTGCTCGCCGGCTCGCCGCTCCCAAGCCAATAGTCAGACGACGAACTTCCCGTCTTCCTGCATCACATTTCCGTCAACTTCGAGCTTGCCGCCGAGGCGAAGGTCGCAAACGAGGTCGGTGTGGACCGCCGACTTGTTCTCGCCGCCGGACTCTGGGTAGCTGCGGCCGACCGCCATATGGATCGTTCCGCCGATCTTCTCGTCGAGCAGGACCTCGCGGGTGCCTCGGTCGATCCCGTAGTTGGTGCCGATCCCAAGCTCGCCCAGGCGGCGCGCTCCGGAGTCGGTGTCGAGCAGCTTGACCAGAAACTCCTCGCCCCGCTCGGCGCCGGCGTCGACGACAAGGCCCGACTCGAAGCGAAGCCTCACTCCGGAGACCTCCCGCCCACCGATCACCGCGGGCAGGTGGAAGGTCACCTCGCCCTCGACGGAGTCCTCGACCGGCCCGGTGAAGAACTCGCCGTCGGGCATATTGTGGCGACCGTCGCAGGGGATGAACTTCCGATCCGCGATTCCGAGCGTAATGTCGGTTCCAGGCGCAGTCACTCTGACCTCCTCGTGACCCTCGATCCACTCGGCAAGTCGATTCGTCTCAGCCGAGGCCCGCTGCCAGGCGGTTAGCGGGTCGCCATCGGTGCCAACCAGGCAAGCGCCGTAGTAGAAGTCCTCGTAGTCAGCCAGGCTCATCTCCGCCTCAGAGGCGTAGGCACTGGTCGGGTAGAGCGTGTAACACCAGCGGAAGTCGCCGGCGGCGCTACGCTCCATGGCCCGCGCCAAGAGGTCTCCGGTCGCGGTCTGACGTCGGGTCTGGCGCTCCGGCGGAACCGCTGAGAGCTCGCGGGTGTTGGTGCTGGCGCCGATCGCGATGCGCACGTCGGCGTGCTCGACCATCCACTCCGCCATCGGTGAGATCCAGCCGAGCTGGGCGTCGTTGGCGTGCTTGAAGTAGGCGGCCGACTGGCCCTCCAAGGAGACGTTGAGAATCGGGTTAGCGCCCACCTTCAGTACCTCCTCATAAACGGCCAGCACCAGCGGGGCGGCGGCGTTCTCGCTGTCGATCGAGACGACCTCGCCTTCCTTCACCTCGGTCGAGTATCCGACCAGGATCTTCGCCAGGCCCTCCGCCCTAGGGTCCCTCAACTGGTTGCCTTCTCCCTGGCGCGCTTGCGGGCGCTCGTCGCCATCGCCATGAAGAGCGCGTGGAAGCGCGAATCGTCGGTCAGCTCGGGGTGAAAGGCACAGGCGAGGACGCTGTCCTCGCGGATCGCCACCGGATGGCCCCGATGCGAGGCCAGCACCTCTACCCCGGGCCCGTGCCGCCGCACCCAGGGGGCGCGGATGAACACGGCGCGCAACGGCTCCTCACCGATCCCCTCCACCTTGAGGTCGGCCTCAAAGCTCTGCAGCTGTCGACCGAAGGCGTTGCGCTCCGCGGTGGCGTCGATCAGGCCCAAGTGCGCGTCGTCGCAGACGATCAGCCCGGCGCAGGTGCCGAGAATCGGCCGGCCGGCCTGATGGTGAGCACGGATCGCGTGCTCCAACCCGCCCGACTCGATCCCCATCTCAATCGTCGTGCTCTCGCCACCGGGAATCACCAGCCCTTCCAGCCCAGCCAGATCCTCGGGAACCCGAACCTCACGCACCTCTGCCCCAAGTTCTCGCAGCATTCGGACATGCGCTTCGAATCCACCCTGAATGGCAAGGACGCCGATGCGCAGCTCAGGCACCGCGATCCTGGAGCAGCGCGTCGGCTGCGGCCAGCTCGGAGATCTCAAGTCCCGCCATCGCCTCTCCCAGCCCGATCGAAGCGGCCGCGACCCGCTCGGGATCGTTGAAGTGTGTGGTCGCCTCGACGATCGCCCGGGCGCGGCGCTCCGGGTCAGCGCTTTTGAAGATCCCCGAGCCGACGAAGTTCCCCTCGGCGCCGAGCTGCATCATCAGCGCCGCGTCGGCGGGGGTTGCGATGCCGCCGGCGCAAAACAGGGGTACCGGCAGTCGCCCTGCCGCCGCCACCTCGCGGACGACCTCAAGCGGCGCCTGGTGCTCCTTGGCCGCCCCCGCAAGCTCCTCGGAGCCGAGCTGAGAGAGGCGCTTGACGGCGGCGGTTATCTCGCGCATGTGACGGACCGCCTCGACGATGTTGCCGGTGCCGGCCTCGCCCTTGGAGCGGATCATCGCCGCGCCCTCGCCGATCCGTCGCAGCGCCTCGCCGAGGTTGGTGGCGCCGCAGACGAAGGGGACCTCGAAGGCGAACTTGTCGATGTGGTTGCGCTCATCTGCCGGGGTAAGCACCTCCGACTCGTCTACGTAATCGACTTCAAGCGACTGCAGCACCTGGGCCTCGGCGAAGTGCCCGATCCGGGCCTTTGCCATCACCGGAATCGTCACTGTCTCCTGGATCCTCTTGATCATCGCCGGGTCCGACATCCGCGCCACGCCCCCGTCCCTGCGGATATCCGCCGGAACCCGCTCCAGCGCCATCACAGCGCAGGCCCCAGCCTCCTCGGCGACCCTTGCCTGCTCCGGAGTGACCACGTCCATGATCACCCCACCCTTGAGCATCTCAGCCAAGCCGGTCTTCACCCTGAAGGTGGCGCGCTCGGTCATCACCCCAATATACGGGGACGGGTCTTACTTCAGCTTGTAGGCGCGGATCCGGTCTTTGTGCGCGGCCTCATCCCGCGCGTAGAGACCGTGGGCCAATGCCTGCACAAGCGCCATCAGCGCTGTGTTTGACCGCGCGAAAGAGGGACTGTTCGAGGAGAAGTAGAGAGTCAGCTCGGCGTGCTCACCGACCTCAGACATCGAAGCGTCGGAGATCGCCAGCGTGCGGGCGCGCCGATGCAGTGCCAGCTTCATCGCGCGCAGCAGCAGTGGATGGGCGCGTCCTGCCGAGAGGACGATGACCAGCGTGTCCTCATCGATCCGCCCGAGGCGCTGGAGGGACTCGCCGCCGGTGCTGGCGACGATCTCAGCGCGGATGTCGAGGAGGCTGAGCGTGTGCCGCAGGTAGCTGGCGAAGAAGGCCATCTGGTCGACGCCGACGATCACGACGCGCTGGGCGTTGGCCAGCGCCGCGACCGAGGCGTCGACCTGCTCCCGGGTGAGGTTGCGCGCCGTTTCCTCTAGGTTCGCGTAGTCGGCGCCGAGCGACCCCTCCAGCTCGGAGTGATCGAAGGAGAAGAGGGCCCCTCCAGAACCGCCGCCGTTGCCACCGGCGATTGAGTTGCGGTACTCCTCGATCGCTGCCTGCTGTAGCTCGGGATAGCCCTCGAAGCCGAGGGCCTGGGAGAAGCGCACCACCGTCGATGAGGAGGTGCTCGCTCTGCGAGCCAGCTCCTCGGCGGTAAGGAAAGCCGCCTCGTCGAGGTGATCGACGATGTAGCGGGCAACGTCCTTCTGGGAGCGCGAGAACTCATCGAAGCGCTCCTGGATGTACTCGGAAAGGCTTTTGAGCTGGGGAGGCTTCGTCGCGGTCTTGGTCACGGCGGTCCATTTCGCCAGGCCTCGTGCTTTCCCTTCCGATCTGGTTGGATGAGCGCAGCGATGGCGTCGACAAGGCCGGCACGACGGGCTCCCCAGCATCCGGTGGAGTCTGCGCGGGCGCACCGACGAGGGCGACGAGGCGTGGCTGATCCGCGGAATCTCCCAGAAGCTCTACCGCTGCCCCGGGTGCCACGGCGAGATCGAGATCGGGACCGAGCACACCGTCGTCCAGTTCGTGCGCCGGCTCGGCGGGACCGACCACCATCACTGGCACCGGCGCTGCGCGGAAGAGCTGCTGATCCCCGAGCTGAGCGATCTGCGGCGCGTGCCCGCCTCGGAGTCCTCGCGCTCCAAGCTGGAGGCGCGGGGCCGGGTCAAGTCCGGGCGCCGACGCCGCTAGCGTGGCCGAGCGGATCAGCCCGATATCGATCTACGTCCGGATCGCCCGCACCTACGCGAGGTGGTCGTCCTCCCTCCTGCTGCTGGCGGTGATCGTCTTCGTGCCGCTCGGGTTGATCGACGCGATTACCGTCAACGCCGAAGTTCGGGTCGCTCAGCGTCTCCAACGGACTGTTCGTCGCAGCGACGCCGGCGCGGTCGTGGCGTTGACCGTCACCGGGCTGATCGGTGAGGTCTTCTATAGCGGCGCCGTGGCGATCTCGCTCACCCACGCCGAGCACGGGCGGGCGCCCTCCCTGCGCGAGATCTCCCGCCGGCTCAACTACCGCAGGCTGATCGCCGTGGACCTCCTCTACGGACTGCTCGTCGCGGCCGGGCTGATCCTCCTCCTCGCCCCGGGAGTGGCGGTCTTCGTCTGGTTCGGGTTGGCGGGGCCGGTGGTGGAGATCGAGGGACGCAGCGTGCGGGGCGCCTTCGGGCGCAGCTGGGACCTGGTGCGGGGGCGGTTCTGGACCGTGCTCTTGGTGCTGGGACCGATCGAGGTGGCGGGGGACGGGATCGCGGGGATCGCCGCCGGCCTGGTCCATCGTCTGCTGGGCCACTCGCTGCTGGGGACCTGGGTCGCCGAGTCCCTCTCCAACGTCCTGCTGGCTCCGATCTACGCCGTGGCGGCGGTGCTGCTCACGCTCGACTGATCGCGGAGAAAGGACGGCGCGGGACCGCGGCTACACTCGGCTCCGGCCCGCTCATGAGCTCCGTCTCGATCTTCTCGAACTTCTGGAACCAGCTGGTCGAACACGACGAGCAGGGCCTGTTCTTGGTCCTGACTGGGTTCATCCTCTCCTTCGCCTTCATCAGGATGAGTACGCGGCTGATGCGCAGCGACAGGGTGCCGTGGTGGCCGGGCAGCGTGGTCAGCGACAGCGGTGTCCACCTGCACCACCTCGTCTTCGGCATCGTCACGATGATGATCTCCGGCACGCTTGGCTTCGCGGTCGCTCGGGCACAGCCCCTATGCCGAGATCTGCGCCTTTTTCTTCGGTGTCGGCGGCGGCCTCACCATCGACGAGTTCGCCCTCTGGGTCTACCTCGACGACGTCTACTGGGCCGAGCAGGGCCGCAGCTCGATTGACGCGACTGTGATCGCGGCAGCCGGGATGATGCTGATGCTGCTTGGCTTCAGCCCGCTCAGCTTCGAAACCGGCTCGGTCGAGGCGGTGGTCGGAAGCATCGCCGGCGCCCTCATCGTCTTCGCGCTGGTGGCGATCTGCTTCGCCAAGCAGCGGATCCTGCACGGGGCGATCGGCTTCTTCGTCTTTCCGATCGCGATCTACGGGGCCGCGCGGATCGGCAAGCCCAACTCCCCTTGGGCGAGGCGCTGGTACGGCGAGCGGCGGCCGGCGAAGCAGGCCAAGGCCGAACAGCGCTTCCGCCCCGACCGCCGCACCGAGCGCTTCAAGAACGCCTTCCGCGACATCGTCGGAGGCAAGCCGAGCGAGGGCGTCACCGCGGTGAGGGAGGCGGCGCTCGACGCCACCCGCGATGCCGCCGCGGAGGTCCGCCACCGGGCCGAGCAGGTCGCCCACTCCGCCGACCGCGGCGGCGGGGGCGGCTGAGTCCCTACTCGGCCGCCACCTCGGCGGGGCGCGCGCGGGTGGTGCGATCGAGGATCCGCTCGACCCGCTTGGGCAGGTACCAGTTCCAATCGCCCAGCAGCTTCATCAGCGCCGGGACGAGGATCGCGCGGACGATCGTCGCGTCGAGCAGGATCGCCGCCGAGAGGCCGAGCGCCGAACTCCTGCAGGCCGACGAAGCGAGCCAGCAGTGAAGCCGAGAAGGCGGCGATCATGATCAGCGCCGCGGCGGTGATGATGCGGCCGGTGTGCTCGAGGCCGTAGGCGACGGCCTCCTCGTTGTTGTGCCGCTTGTCCCACTCCTCGCGGATGCGGGAGAGCAGGAAGACCTCGTAGTCCATCGAGAGACCGAACAGCATCGCGAAGAGGAAGATCGGGATCCAGGCTTCGATCTGCGGCGTCCCTTTCAGGCCGAGGGCCGAGTGCAGCCCATGCTGGAAGACGAGCACCAGGACACCGTAGGTGGCGCTGACTGAGAGCAGGTTGAGTAGCACCGCCTTCAGCGGCAGGACAACCGAGCGGAAGGCACGCAGAAGCAGCAGGTAGGTGAGGATCAGAACCGCGACGACCAGCCACGGAAACGCCCCGTAGGCCGTGTGGACGAAGTCGACGCCGAAGGCGGGGGCGCCGGTGAGAATCACG
This sequence comes from uncultured Solirubrobacterales bacterium, assembly GCA_963842375.1. Lineage (GTDB taxonomy): Bacteria > Actinomycetota > Thermoleophilia > Solirubrobacterales > 70-9 > CAVUPF01. The sequence continues at coordinate 88,326 of CAWJGB010000012.1, read as the reverse complement.
TTGTCGCTGTTGGGGAACCGGGCGTCGGGGATGTAGGTGTCGCGAATGCGGTGGACCAGGGCCTCAGCCGATTCGGTCCCGGAGTCGCCCTGCCCGGCGGCGCGGATCTGCGCGACCTGCCCCGTCGGGTCGACGAGACTGTTGCGCTCGGCGAGCGTCCGGCCGTGCAGACCCGGCGGCAACAACGAGGGCGAGAGAATAGTCGAGGGTCTGACGTCGGGGTCGCGGCGCAACTCGGCGACGAGGCGGTTCTCGGCGGCGACCGTGGCCGGCGCGTAGGCGCCATCGGGGCGGCCCGTGTCGATCACGAGTCTGGTTCGGCGCCAGGGCGCCTGCGCCGAGGGTCGAGCGCAGCAGCGCGAAGCCGCGGGTCGATTGCGTGCTGAGCGGCACGCCACGGTTGTCGCCGCTGGTCAGGCGAAGGCCCAGGGCAGGCAACGCCAAGCCGATCATCAGCCCACCTGCGACGAGGAGGTAGAGGATCGGACGGCGCATGATCGAGTGGGCGAGCCTGCTCCAAACGCCCGGCTTTGCCGGTGGCGCGGTTGTCGATGATGCGTCGCGGGATGACTCGGAGCCTGTTCACCTTCGCACCCATAACCGCGAGCAGCGCTGGCAGGAAGGTGGCGGCGGCGGCGATCGAGAAGAGCGGCACGAGCATTCCGCCCACCCCCATCGACTGCATGAAGGGCAGCGGCATGAATACGAGCAGGGCGAGGCCAACCGTGACCACGCCGCCGGAGAAGAGCGTCGCTCTCCCTGCCGTCTTCATCGTCTCGACCAGCGCCTCGTGGGGAGATTCGTGGCGGGTAAGCTCCTCGCGGTAGCGGAAGACGACCAGCATCGAGTAGTCGATCGCGATCGCGAGGCCGATCAGGGTGACGATGTTGGTCACGTAGATCGCCATGTCCATGAAGTGGGCGACAACCCAGACCGCGCCCAGCGTCGAGGGGATCGTCACCGCGGCGAAGGCGAGCGGGACGGCGATCCCGGCCAGCGTCCCGAACATGAAGGCCATCACGATCAGCGCGATCGGGATCGCGAACGACTCGCCCCTGGTCAGGTCTTCGCTGTAGATCTTCTGCGTGTCGTGGTTGATCGCCGGGAATCCGGAGAGGTAGGTGGTCACACCGGGGAGGGTCGGCGTCGCGGCGCGGATTGCCGGGGTCTTCTTGGCCGCTTCCTGGTTCTCCAGCGGGGTGTTGATCTGTGCGTAGGCGAGGTGAGGTGAGGCGTAGAGGACGGGTCCGGGCTTGGCGCCTTCGACGGCCGAGGAGGCCTGCGCTGCGACCCTGGTCGCCTCGATGCGAAAGGTCGGAGAGAGCGTGTGCGCACTGGCGCTCCGACGCCCAGGCGCAGCGACGATCGGCCGCCGACTCTGGAAGACCAGCGTAAAGGCGCCGTCGGCGCGCTCGTTGAAGCGTTGCTTCAGCAGGTCGAGACCGCGTTCGGCGTCAGAGCCGGGGACGCTGAAGCGGTTGGACAGCAGTTCGCCGAGATGAGATGCGCCGTAGCCGCCCAGCGCGAAGAGGACGAGCCAGGCGATGAGGACCTTCTTGCGGTTCGCTATGACGGCACGGGTCCAGCGCTCCATCGCACTCCTTCAGTCGGACGAGCGCATGATTCTACGAAAGCCCGCGCGCCGGCTGATCAGGACCGAGGCCGCCATCCCGATACGTCGAGATGCGTCGAGCCGACCCCGGCGGGAGCGGGCTTTACGGCAACTCGCTTTACGACAACTCAGCCGCCCCGTGGAGTGACCAGTACCGGACACGGGGAGGTCCGAGCCAGCTCGGTTGATACCGAGCCTAAGATGACGCGGAGAGTTGGACCGTAGCCGCGGGAGCCGACGACGATCAGGTCGACGCCGTCCTCGCAGGCGGTGGCCAGGGTCGCAGGGGGCGGACCGTCGAGGCGTAGACCCTCGACGTGGAGCTTCGGGCCGACCGATGCCATCCCGCGGGAGAGCACCTTCTCCGGTTCGGGTGGGACCGCCGGCACGTAGCCGGTCGCGCCGGGAACGGTCGTCGCCCGCGGGGGGCGAACTACTGTGAGCAGGCGAAGCGAGGCGCCTGTCGCCAGGGCGAGGGCCTCGGCGCGCTGCAGCGCGACCTTCGACTCGCTGGTGCCATCGTAGGCAACCGCGATCAGGCGGATGGGAAGATCGTGGTCCTGCTTCGCGTAGCCACGCGGCGCGACGGCCACCGGGCAGGCGGCGCCGTGCAGGAGAGAGGTGGCGACGCTGCCGAGAAAGACCCGACCCAGCGTGCCTCGGTGGGGCGATCCGACCACGATCAGGTCGACCTCCCCTTTCTCGGCGTAGTCGCTCATCACCCACGCCGGGGAGCCGCCGCCGAAGGCCCGGGTCTCGACCTCGAGGTCGGTGAGCATCTCCCGCGCCTCATCTAACGACGGCGCGGCGTCCCGGGCGGTCTCGTCCTCGAGCGGCACGAAACCGACCGGGAACGGTCCGTAGGGGATGACCGAGACGGCGAGAACGCCCGCGCCGAGGGAGGATGCCAGAACGCGCGCCAGCGCGAGCGCATCACGGCCGCCATCGCGGCCGTCGACTCCGACGAGGACTCGGCTGAACCCGGTCGTGGCGCCATCGGGCCAGGCCTCGACCGTAGGTCCGGTGGCTGTCGTCTCGTTCATGGGGCGACACTATGACCCGTACAACAGGCAGGCATCGGGACGAATCACTACTGCTGCTGCGGAAAACTACGGCGGGCGGCACGCCTTCCAAGGCCCAGCCCTAGCGTCCGTAGACTTAAAAGCAGGGACATGCAGCGACGCCTCGCCACCCCGATCGTCCTCCTCCTCGCCACGCTCCTCGGCGCCAGCGTCGCCCGCGGTGAGCTGACACAGAGCGAAGGCCTGCGGGTGGCCTTCGATGGTGGCTTTTCTCCAAGTGCGCTGCCGCGCAACCGACCTGTCCCGGTGACCGTGCGAATCGAAGGCTCAATCGGGACCGTCAACGGCAGCCAGCCGCCGCAGCTACGGCAGGTCTCCTTCGCGATAAACCGCAACGGAAAGCTCTTCTCCGGCGGCCTTCCGACCTGCCCAATCGATCTGCTCCAGTCGACCACCAGTCAAGCTGCCCTCGCGCGCTGCCGGCGAGCCCTGATCGGCCGGGGCAGCTTCGGCGCGGACGTTGACTTCCCGAACCTCCCCCTAGTCCCCGTCCACGGCAGGCTGCTCGCCTTCAACGGCAGGAGCGGCGGCCGACCCGAGGTCCTCCTTCACCTCTACGTCTCCAGTCCGACCCAGGTCACCCTCGTACTGCCGTTCAAGGTCGTCAGGCAGAGCGCCGGCCCCTTTGGCACGGTCCTCTCGGCGCAGATCCCGAAGATCGCCGGGGAACTCGGCTACGTAACCGATATCGCTCTCGAAATCGGCCGCCGCTACCGGTTCGAGGGCCGGCCGCGGAGCCTCCTCAGCGCGAGCTGCGCCGCCCCGGCGGGGTTCCCGGGTGCGATCTTCAACTTCGCCAAGGGCAGCTTCTCATTCGCCAACGGGCAGCGCCTCACCACCACCCTCACCCGCGATTGCCAGGTCCGCCAGTAGGAGCCATCCCTGGGGCCCGCGGGCTAGGATCGGCGCTAGTCGTGGCTACGTCCGAGGTGGGCGAAGCGCGGGTTAGGGTCGCCGACTTCCTTGCCGTTGATCCACGCCCGGCCGCCGTGAGACCTCGGCTTGTCCCAGCCGGCGTCTTCTCGGTCGCCGGTGACCACCCGGGCGATGCGACCGACACGGGCCTCGGCAACAAGTGCCCCCAGGACCCGCTCATATGACTTGGCATTGCTCATGCAGGCGACGTTACCCGGCCATTCTTTAGCCGGGCTATGTCCTTCCTAAAAGCATTTGCAAGGCAGTGGACACCGGTGCGGGCATGGACTACGTTCGTCGCACTGGTGGGGTCGTTCAAGGCAGGCAAGTAGAGGCCAAGGAAGGCGCCAAATCGGCAGGAAGCTCAAAAAAACGCTTGAGAGACCCCGAGGCATCGATCCAGCCGCCCCGTTTCGCATGGCCACCTCGCATGGGCAATGGCGACGGAGGGTCTTCGAGATGTGGCTGAGGATTACCGGGGTCGCCCTTGCGTTCGCAACGATCGGCTGCGGCAGCCTTGGCGTCTACCGGGCGAACTCGGCGCACGGAAACGGAGGCACTTCGATTATTGCGCGCCAGATCGTCGGTTGCAGAAACGGCGGCAGTGGCCCGATCGACTACGGACCCCGCTCACGTCCCGTCATCGCGCTGACCTTCGACGACGGCCCGAGCCTAACCTACACGCCGCGCATCCTCTCGATCCTCAAACGCCTCCATGCGAAAGCCACCTTTTTTGAGGAGGGTCGACACGTTTCCCATCGTGAAGCTCTGATGCGGCAGATCCTCGCCAGCGGCGATGAGATCGGCAACCACTCCTTTACCCATCCTCGCGACCCCGGATACGGCCAGCTTCGGGGAACGGACCGCCGCATCGAGGCGGCCACCGGCTTTACCCCTTGTCTCTTCCGCCCCCCATACGGGCTGATCGACGCGAAGGTCGTCTCTGCGGCACGACGCAACCGCCTGGAGATGATCCTCTGGGACGTCGACTCCCGCGACGACAAGCACCCCGGATTCGCGGCCATCCGCTCCAACGCCGTCGGCCTGGCCAAGCCAGGTTCGATCATCTTGATGCACGACGGCGGCCACCACCCGCAGACGGTTGTCGCGTTGCCGGGAGTTATTCGCGGCCTGCGCGCTCGCGGCTTCCGCTTCGCCACCGTCACCGCTTTACTCGGTGGCAGATTCGTCTACCGAGACCATCGAAAAGCCCCGCTGGGCAACTCGCCGGCCCCAATCCACGAGCAGTAACTGTTTCGATGGGGACTCCCGCGTCCGATGGAGGAGGCGCTTCTCAACCACCGCCTCCGCTTGGGTTGCCCCGCTCGAGAGCCTGAAATAGCGCCGCGATGTCGCGGTGCTCGTAGCCGAGTTCGCTTGCTTTGGTCAACGCCTCGTCTGCGGCACGGGCCGAGGCCAACGGCACATCCAGCTCTTCGCCGGTCTCCAGGGCGAGGCGGATGTCCTTTTGCATCAGACTCACGTCAAACCAGGCGTCCTCTGGAAGGTCCAGCACGAGTGGAGCGCGCGCCTTCAGCATTGGCGAGCCAATCGGGCTGCCGGCAATCACCTCGGCGGCGAGCCGCGGGTCGACCCGTCGCGCTCCGCCAGCAGGAGTCCCTCGGAGAAGGCAAGCATCTGTACGGCGAGGCTGATATTGACCGCCAGCTTGAGTACAAGCCCCTGGCCGTTGCCACCGACGCGGGTCGGCGTCCCCAGCTCGCGGAGCACCGGCTCGACGCGATTGTAGGCCTGCTTGTCCCCGCCGACCATGATCGTCAGGGTCCCGGACTGCACTTGGGGAACGCTCCCGGAGACCGGCGCGTCGAGCATGACGGCTCCGGTCCCCTGCACGCGCTCGGCCACCTCGCGGCTGACGCGCGGGCTGACCGTGCTCACGTCCACCCAAGCCTTTCCGGCTCCGAGGCCGGCGAGGATCCCGTCGGGGCCGGACGCGATATCCTCAAGGGCGGCGTCGTGGGGAATCGAGGTGAGAACGATCTCCGCCGCCGCGGCGAGTTCGCGTGGCGTATCGCACCACCTCAGGCCCTCCTCAATGAGGAGCCCACGCGCTCTTTGGTTCTCGCCTCGCCATTGACCGCATACCCTGCGGCTAGGAGGCGGGCGGCCATATTGCCGCCCATGTGCCGAGGCCGACGAAACCGATCGCTGGATCCCCCTCCGGGGTGTGCGGTCGCTCGAGGCGGGATCGGGCTAGCGCCACGATGCGCGCGGTGAGCGACGGGCCGCTCCTCACCGATTCGTCCTAAGGCACGCGACTGAATCGGATCACCCAGTCATGCGAGCCAGAGAGCTCGTGCTCGATCCATTCTTCGGCTCAGGGAGCACCGGGAAGGCGGCGCGGGAGCTGGGCAGACGGGCGCTGCTGTGTGATGTCGATGCAGCGTTCGCAGCACAGAGATTACGTTTCGGTGTCGGCAACTTCAGCGCCGCGGAAGCGTGACGAAATTGCGTCGGATAGTCGGATAGATGGGTGCGACCCGCGCTCTCGCCTCTCGTCCGGACCGGGCGTCCGCAGCGAGATCAGCGGACGCCCGCAAAATCGCGCAAAGCGAGAGCAATCAGTCGAGATCGAACGCGGCCACGATCGCTTCGCTGAGAGCCGGCTCTTGACTGTCGAGCAGGACGCCGATCTGCTCTCCCACCGCATCGGTGGGAATGGTGGTGATGTTGTCGCAACTGACGACCGACGGCTCCGTGAGGCCGTTCGTCGCATCGACGCCCACCTCGCTGGAGAGCCCGCGGATGGTTGTGGTGATCGGCGCGACGGTCACCGTCCTGAGATGCGGCCGCACGAGCTCACGCGTGAGGATCAACACAGGCCGCGCCTTGTCGAGTTGTGCGACGTGGATGGCCCGCATCAGGCCAGGTCACGCGGCAGGCCCGCCGCGTACTCGGCGAGCCCTCCGAGCTCTGGGTCCGGACCGGTGCGGGCAAGGATCCGGGCATCGCGTTCTGCGAGGTCACGCCGACGCTCGCGCTCGAGCGCCCGGGTTACGACAGCCGCCCGACTGCGCTCGGTGCCGGAATCGACGATCTCGTCAACGAAGTCGACAAGCTCCTCTGGAAGTCGAACGGCGATCTGCTTGCTCATCCCGTAATGGTAGCAAAACGGTAGCAACCATCCCTGCCTCCCTTCGCGCGAAGCAGGAGCCGCTTCAGCGCCGGGATTGTGAGAAGCTCGGCTCTCTCTGACGACGCCGAGCCGAGTGGCTGCCTCCGACGACATGCAGGCGTTCCGAGCGCTGTCCTACGGCGACAAGTGGCGATTGTTGCGCTCTCCGCCTCACTAGCGCGGGCTCGTCCTCATACCTGATCCGGGGAAGGTCCGTTAGATCCTCGAACTCCTGAAGACTCGCATCGTTCAGTGCGGTGTGAAGCCGCTGCAGTGTCAGCTCAAGCGGGTTCAACATGGGCGGGCGCTACTGCTTTCGCGTGGCTGCGGTAGCACCGGCAAACGCCGGGTGGCGCTCCCGCCTTGGACGAAACCCAGGCGTATTTCCCGCCTACATCCACCCGCCTGCTTCCCGCCCTAAGCGAAGCCGTCAAACAGCTTGGGCCGGTTGGCGTCGGACGACTTCGGTGTCTCAAAAATGGGGCGGGCTGGACTCGAACCAGCGACCGACGGATTATGAGTCGCGGCAAATGGCTCTAGCGAGCCAAATTTGGCTCGCTAGAGCGAGGTGGATCTAAGGAGACTCAGGGAGTTCGGTGGAGTCGGGGACAAATTTCGGGACAAAGTTTCAACGCAGTTGATCTGCCGCCCACTCCCCCACTTCTTCCACCAACGCAATCGTCGCGCCGCGGTCCAACTGCTCAGCATCGAGAAGGTCGTCGTAGCGCATCGGGACCGCGTAGATCGTCAGCTCATCGACTCGATCGGCGCCCGGCGGCAACTCAACACCAGCGTCACGGAGGAACTCCAACACAGGCGACCGAGATCGTGGGCGCGAACCTCTTCCATTCCGTGGAAGGCCAAGACAGTCTTGAGCCACTTCTCGATCGCCTGTTGGGCGTGGAAGCCGACGGCCTCGTCATCGATCTCAGGGTCGGAAGCCAACCGACGCATGGCCTTCGCGTCTCCTTCTGCCTTGCGCGCCAGAACCCGCGCGAGATCCCGGCCCTCAGGCTTCGACAAGAACCCTGCCCTCTCGCAGAGCCTCGTTCAACATCGTGCCCTTGAAGTGCCCCCATTCCTCCGCGTGACGGGCACTGATGACGATCAGGTCAAGCGCAACGTCGAGTCCCCTTAACTCACGGCGCAGGCGCGTCGACTCTGCGCGGCGCTTCGGCACCTCGTCCGGCTCGATTACGAGCAAGTCGAGGTCCGAGTCGGAGCGGGCCTCTCCCCGGGCACGGGATCCGAAAAGAATCACCCTGGCTCCAGGCGCGGCCGCGGCGAGGCGACGTCTCGCCTCCGCGATCAGAGCATCATCAGTCATCGGAACTGAAAAGGGTAGTCGGTGTAGGAGACAGTTCCCGCCAGTTCGAGCCGCCGGAATCGAGGGACGAATTTCGGGACAAAGTTAAGGATCGCCGTCAGCGCCGATGCGTCGAGAACCGACGCCAGGGTGACCTCAGCCACGGGTGCGCTGTGACCGAGCCGCGCTCCCGCAGCCCTCGACCGCCGCTTCGGCTCGACGATCGGCGATCACCTCGTCGACCAGGCTGCGATCCGGCGCTACATCAGCAAAGAGCCCGAGCATCCGCTTAGCCGCCGCACGACGACGTTCAACCTCTGGCTTGGAGAGCTTGACGCATGCGCCATACGGGCATCGTATCGGCCGCTCCGGCTTCTCAGTCACGCGGACTCAGCCCAGGAACGCGAAGCACAGAGATCGACCCGAGCGCTTCGCCGCCGCTTCACGAGGCGGCGAGCAGGGATACTCCGTAAAGACAAACCCCGGACTCTCAAGCGGGGCAGCTGAAAGGGTCCGGTCAGAGCCTTTTGCGCGGGACTCTCGCTGAGCTTGACGGTGCGAGACGGGCTCGGCGGCCTGATTCACGAGCATGAGATCGCGGCGCGTGATCGGGTTTCCGGCACCCACAGCTCGCCGCGCTGGGCCGCGAGCTGATCCGAGCTGAATTTCTGGAAGGAGCGGGGCGCAGGCGCACCACGGCGAAAATCATTCGCTCCCGGCTACCCGCGCTTAGCACCGCGGCGTAAGATCACAAAAGTCGTGTTTCTCTGCTTGAGCATCGGAAACGGGCTCCATCCCGGAAAGTGGCCGATGAGCTTTTAGGGGTTCTTCCCCTCTCGCCTGCGACAAAAGGCGAGCTTCTCGCGTTCGCCGATCAGGTGGATGCCGGGCGGGCTGAACGGCGAGCGCCCTCACGGTCGATCGAGGAGCACAGCCGATAGAGTTGACAGTACTGAAGCTCGGAAGGGGTCGGCCTCGCAATGGTTGTGCTGATCATCGTCATCGTCGTGCTCGCGCTGCTCGTCCTTGGCTTGTGGGTGGGATTCAACGGCTTGGTCAAGAGGCGCAACCGGACCCAGGAGGCGTGGTCGCAGATCGACGTGGAGCTCAAGCGCCGTCACGACCTCATCCCCAACCTGGTGTCGGCGGTGCAGGGCTATGCCGCCCACGAGAGGGGGACCTTCGAGGCAGTGACTCAGGCCCGGGCCAACGCGGTCGCTGCCGGTGCGACGGGGGACCCGGGTCAAGTCGCCCCTGCTGAGAACGCACTGTCGGGGGCGCTACGTTCGCTGTTCGCGGTCGCCGAGAACTATCCGCAGCTGCGGGCGGTCGAGAATTTCCTGCAACTCCAGGAGACGCTGACTGCAACCGAGGACAAGATCGAGTATGCGCGCCGCTACTACAACACCAGTGCTCGCGACTACAACATCGCGCTGCAGACATTTCCGCGCAACATGATCGCGGGGCCGTTCGGCTTTAGGGCGGTGGCGTTCTTCGCCACTGGCGAGGAAGATCGTGCCGCGCCTCAGGTGAGCATCCCCGGCTCTGGCCCGGGCGCGGACGGCCCAGCATCCTTGCCTGGCGCTGACGCCGAGGCGCTTCCGCCTGCTTCTGGCGCGCAGGGCCCGCGGCCGGCCGGCTGAGACTCCACCGGGCGGACTGGCTGGCCGGGTCAGACAGTCTGGCCCGAGGCGATCTTTTCGAGTGCAGCTATCCGCTCCTCGATGGGAGGGTGAGTGTCGTAGAGGTGGTGGTACCAAGCATCGTGGTGCTGCAACGGGTCGTCTATGCACATCGCCGCTGTGGCGTGGTTCATCTTCTTGAACGGCTTGTCGTTCTGCTGGAGCTTCTTGAGGGCGCTCAGCAGTCCGGCCGGGTTGCGGGTCAGCTCCACACCGCTCACGTCGGCCAACGACTCGCGGCGGCGTGAGAGCGCCAGGCGAATGAGTGGACCGAAGATGAAGCCGACTATCGCGAGCAGCGCGCCGGCAGCGATGATCACGAGCACGGCCTGGTTGCCGCTGCCGCCTCGCCCGCCTCCGGCGAAGAATGCGCTCCGCCATAGGATGCTGGCCAGCAGGGCGGCCATTCCGATCATGGTTCCGACCACGAGCAGGAGACGGATGTCGTGGTTCTTGATGTGGCTCATCTCGTGGCTGGCCACGCCCTCGAGCTCCTCGCGGTTCATGATGGCGAGCAGTCCCGTAGTGAATGTGATGGCTGCTTTTTCCGGGCTGACCCCCGTGGCAAAGGCGTTGGGCGAGGGGTCGTCGATCACATACACGGCGGGCTTGGGGATCCCCTCGCCGATGGCCAAAGCCTCCACCATGTCATGCAGCTGCCGGTACTGGGCGGGGTCGGCCGGCACGGCCCCCGAGACCCGCAGCACCAGCGCGGCTCCCGCGTTCAGGGAGTAGATGATCCCGCCGACGGCCAGCGCACCACAGATCGCGATGCCGACGATTACCGGGGTCCAGCCGTAGTTGGTCGTCGGAGCGCGCACATACTGCGCGTTGGCTGCGGGGTGATAGACCGCTTTGAAGAGGAGGCCGCCGACGGCTCCGATGGCAAGCCAGATCACGAAGAAGAGGGCGATAAAGATGACGGTCCGTCGCTTGTTGCTGGCGATCTCGCTGTACACATGCCGAATCCTATGGCACGGTTAATCAACCTCTCGATCGGTTCTACCCCTGCCGCTCGGCGCGCGCGTGGGTGCCGAAAACTCCATTACGCAGCTGCCTCGTACTCGTGGATAAGGCCTCCGAGCACATCAGAGCGCCTAACCGCCGGCAGATCTTTGCCTACCGCGTGAAGAGGGGATTGACGTCTGGCGACCCATCGAGGCCGAGGAAGAGGCTGACGGTGCTTTCCGATTGCCCGCCCATGCCCCTAGTGGCGATGTTTGGGAGTTCGAGCCGGAAAGCTTGGTCGCCTGCGAGGACCGTCTCGGTGACCTCGTCGCCGTACGACTCGTGCAGCGTTAGTCCGTCGAATCGAGTTTCCCTCATCGTCGAGCGGACCTTTTGATGGACCTAATAGGACACTACTCAAACCCATCGAGCGTTCTATCAGCTGCCCTTGGAGCCGGAAAGAGCAGCGCGATCGGCATCCGAAGGAGATCGAGCGAAGCGCCCCGCGTGATCCAGCGTCGATTGGGCAACGGGGTCGTCCAGCGGGCAATCATCGGCGTCCTTGAAGGCGCAGGGCGGCCGATGCGCGTTGCTGAGGTGCATCGCGGCGTAGAGGAAGACCTCGGGATTCCTGTGTCGAGAAGCTCGATCAACTCTTGCCTCTCGATGGGTGCACGCGACTGCGTCCGCTTCGAGCGGATTGCATCGGGTTGCTACCGGCTCGCGCCCCACTGCTGAAATCACGGCTTGCGAAGCGTCGCGGAGTGAGCCGGCTGGCGATGTCGCTTCCGGCGCGAAGCGAGCGTCGCCCACTGGAGCGCGGGTGCTCGCGCTTGTCGTCCGCAGCGAGAGCGTGAGTCGCGCTATTGACGCGCTCGCAACCACGCGATTGCGCAAGCGGCCAGGGTCGCGTCGAATGGCAATTTGCTGGTCCGACACGCCGCGACAACAACAGCCGTGGACTGCCGCAATGCGCGATTTGCGAGCGTCCACTGAGCCTTGTTCTAGACGCTCGGTCTGGACGACAAGCGAGCACCCACAGCAGGCACCTCGACGTGCCTGCTTGGGACGAGGAACGGATCCCGGGGTCTTGTGGGCCGGGTGCCCCACTGAGCTCCTACTTGACGATCACGAAGCTGAGCTTCTGCGGCGCGGATTTCTGACCGGTGGAGAGGGTGGCCATGATGACGAGCGTGTAATGCCCGGGTCTCAACTTCTTCGAGTGCGACAGGCGGCCTTGAAAGACGACCTTGTTGGTGCCGCTATGCCCAGCGAAAGAGAGAGCCCCCACCGTCAAGCTGCGCCTGCAACCCATTTGCTTCTGGCTCTTGCGCCTCTTGGCGACGCACCTGCGGCCCACCTTGCGGCCCGTGGCTCTTTGGGTGAAGCTGAAGCTCACCGAGGCCTGCTCGTTGAGAGAGAAGGAGAACGTCGTCCCTAGGGGCAGTTTCTTCTTGCGCCTGCTCTTGCTGATCTGGGCGAGCCTTCCGCCCTCGCGCCAGCGCTTCGCCGACTCGCGGGCGCTTCTCACCACCGGCGCCACTGGGGCGACCACGGGGATCGGAGCGCTGGTTGCCGAGGTCGTCACATCGAGCAGTGGGTAGGTGACGGTCTCAGAGCAAGAGAGCCGATGACCGATGCTGGCAGCGGCTGGGGTGTACGAGGCGCCGCTGGCAACCTGCGAGCCGTCCAACAGCCAGCGATAGCCGTCGAACCCGTGGAGGGTCGTCGACGGCTGCTGCCCGGCCCAGGTCGACCAGGACGCGCTGCACATCTGGGTGGTGTCCACCTGTCCGCCGCCGCTCACTGTGAGCGGCGAGGCCAGCGCTGCGGGGGCACCGCTGCCGATCCGCCCGATAGCCACGGTGCTGCCGGGGTCGGTGAACCAGAGGCTGCCGTCGGCGCCGGGGGCGATCCAAAATGGGCGGCTGCCCGAGTTGAGCCCGCTCGTGTACTCGGTGATCTGGCCGCTCGGGGTTATCCGCCCGATCGCCGGGGTGGTACCCGCATCGGTGAACCACAGGTTGCCGTCTGGGCCCGCCGCAATGCCGTACGGGCGGCTGCCCGAGCCCAGCCCGCTTGTGTACTCGGTGATTTCGCCGCTCGGGGTTATCCGCCCGATCGCCGGGGTGCCAGCGTCGGCGAACCAGAGGTTGCCGTCGGGACCGGGAGCGATGCCGTAGGGGTCACTGCCCGGGGGCAGCCCGCTCGTGTACTCGGTGATCTGGCCGCCCGGCGTGATCCGGCCAATCGCGCAGGTCCCGCCAAAATGGCAGCCTTCATCGGTAAACCACAGGTTGCCGTCGGGGCCAGGCGCAACGCCGACCGGGTGGCTGTTCGGGTTGAGGCCGCTGGTGAACTCGGTGATTTGGCCGCCCGGCGTGATCCGGCCGATCGCGTTGGGGGCCCCATTGGCCGTGGTGAACCACAGGTTGCCGTCGGGACCGGGCGCGATGCCGTACGGGTCACCGCCCGAGCCCAGCCCGCTCGTGTACTCGGTGATTTCGCCGCTTGAGGTGATCCGGCCGATTGCCGGGGTGCCGCCGTCGGCGAACCAGAGATTGCCGTCGGGGCCCGGGGCGATCCCGCTCTCCAAATTGCTGCTGGGGCTGAGGCCGCTGGAGAACTCGGCGATCTGCCCGCCCGGGGTGATCCGCCCAACCGCCGTGGGGTGGCCCTCGTCAGTGAACCACAGGTTGCCGTCGGGGCCGGGCGCGATCCCGTCGTCGGGGTCGCTGCTCATGCCGAGCCCACTCGAGAACTCCGTGATCGTGCCGGCCGGTGCCGCGGCGGCGGCGCCCGCCTGCAAGCCGGCGGCTAAAGCAGTGCTCGTCGCGATGGCCGCAAACAGGGTGCGTGTAGGCGATCGAATGGGGCGCTCCCTTTGTTGAAGCTAGATAGCCCTGGATATGACGGCGCGAGGCATGGTACAGACAAGACAGCCACCTGGCAGCACCACCTCGGTCCCGAACCGGTCCCATACGAGCAACGGCGCTGCGCCCCCCGGACGGTGCCAGACGACACCGGATGACCACGCTCGTGGTCCGTGGCCTTCGGGGGGGTCCAGTAGGACATCAGACGGCCGCATCTGGCTCCAAACCGAAGTGTCAGGCCAGTTGACTGCTGTCGCAGGTGCTCGCTCCGGACGAGCTCCGAGCGCATCGGCTGAGGATCAGCACACGCCCGCTTGCTCCGGGCGAAGCGGAAGCGCTCGCCTTGCCCCGTCTCAAACCCGTCCCTCGTCCGGAGCAGGACTAGGGGCGGTGTCCGGCGACGCGCTCGCTCGCGCGTGAAGGCGGGCGTGGTGTCCGCAGGACGGCCGATGCGCGTTGCTGAGCTGCATCGCGGCGTAGAGGAAGACCTCGGGATTCCTGTGTCGAGAAGCTCGATCAACTCTTGCCTTTCGCTGGGTGCACGCGACTGCGTCCGCTTCGAGCGGATTGCATCGGGCTGCTACCGCCTCGCGCCCCACCGCTGAAATCACGGCTTGCGAAGCGTCACGGAGTGAGCCGGCTGGCGATGCCGCTTCTGGCGCGAAGCGAGCGTCGCCACTGGAGCGTGGGTGCTTGCGCTTGTCGTCCCTTGCGATCGTCTACCGCTGCGAGTCGGCGCGCTCGCAAATCGCGCGAAGCGGGAGTGTCGTGAATACGGCTTGGAATGGATCGGGGGCTTTACGCGGACGTCGCGCCCGATTGCTCGCGCAGGATAGCCACAGCCGCGGCCACACCCGAGAGAGCAAATCCGGTCAGGTAGAAGCTCGTGCGCTTCGGTAGGTATCCGCCGCGCCCCGCGGCGACTCCGGCGAGAGTGTCAGCGCTGTCGCAGACCAAACCAGCGAGCAACCACTGGCGCTGAACCTCTCCGTCCGTCCTGAGAGCACCGCAGGCGAGAACCAGATCACGCACGGCCAGGATCCGAGCCAGGTAGGCAGCCTGTGGATTCCCGCTCATATCGAGACCGACCGCGCTGCCGACGGGCCGTGGCGCCAGCCAGGCCGCAACGCCAAACGTCATCCGACCCCAGATCAAGCCGCTGAGCGTCAGCTTGCGCACAAGGGCCCGATTCACGGCGACCATCGTATAGTCGCGCCGCTCCCTGCGCGAAACACAAGCACTTAGCCTCAATCCACCGCCCGACCACACCTGATCCGTCCGCTCCCGTCACGAAAATGACCTCCCGAGCAGGCAAATAGCGGCTGTTTCGGGCAGCCGCGGCCTGACATCAGGAGGTCACTCACATGGTGAAGGTCTTTGCGGGGTCCGTGCGGCCCGACTCGGTCGGCGTCGAGTTCGACGACGAGCGCCTCGTCGCCAACGCCGGATTGGTCCTAGTCTCCACCCTGAGCATCCGGCTCGGGATCGAGTCCCTGGTCGACAAGACAGTTCGCCTCGGCCAGCGCGCAGGCGCCGCCGGCCCAGGGCGCAAGGTGCTCACCCTCGTGCACGCGATCGCTGCCGGTGCCGACTCGATCGACGACACCGACGTGCTTCGCGCCGGCGCCAGCGAGAGCGCTGCTCGGCCACCGGGCGATGGCGCCCTCCACGCTCGGCACCTTCCTGCGCGCCTTCAGCTTCGGCCACGTCCGCCAGCTCGACCGGGTGCTGGGCGAGGCGATCAAGTGCGCCTGGGCGGCGGGCGCGGGACCGGGCGCCAAGCGGCTGGTGATCGACATCGACTCCTTCATCGGCGAGGCCAAAGGCCGCCTCAAGCAGGGCGCCTCCTTCGGCTACACCGGCCAGCGCGGCTATCACCCCCTGCTCGCCACGCGGGCGGGGACGGGCGAGGTCCTGCACGTCCGCCTGCGCAAGGGCTCGGCGGCCTCAGGGCGCGGCGCGCTTCGCTTCTGCGAAGAGCTGATCGCCCGGGTGCGGCGCGCCGGGGCCGCCGGCGAGATCCTGATCCGCGCCGACTCCGCCTTTTACTCGGGCAAGGTGATCTCCTACCTGGAGGCAAAGGGCTGCCGCTACTCGATCTCGGTCACCCAGCACAAGCGCATCGCAGAGCGGACTGCGCAGATCCCCGAGTCGGCCTGGCGAGCGGTGCCCGACTACCCCGAGACGGGAGTCTGCGAGCTGGCCGAGACCACCTACGGCGGCCGCAGGTTGATCGTCCGCCGCGTCCACCTGCACGCCCAGACCGAGCTCTTTGCCTACTGGCGCCACTTCGCCTTTCTCACCAACCGGGAGGAGGACATGCACACGGTCGACGCCGAGCACCGCCGACACGCGGAGGTCGAGCTCGCGATCCGCGACTTAAAGGACCAGGCGCTCGCGCACTTCCCCTCCGGGCAGTTCGACGCCAACGCGGCCTGGACCGTGATCGCCTGCCTCGCCCACAACCTGGTGCGCTGGGTCGGGCAACTCGGCCTGGAGGACTCGACCTGGCGCACCGCTGCGACGATCCGCCGCCGGCTGATCGCGATGCCGGGTCGGCTCACCCGCACGGCTCGGCGCTTCACCTTGCACCTGCCAGCCCGCTGGCCCTGGCAGGCGGCCTTCGTCGAGGCGCTGAGCAGGATCAGGGCGTTGCCGGCCGCGGTCTGAGCTTCCTTACCAGCCTCGCCTCACCCGCCGAGTCACCCCGGTCGCCTCGGGCTGCTCCCCCCAGGTCGCAGGACACCGTTGCGCAGTGCCCCCACCTCCTCGGATGCACCGAGCGCACCTACAGCTGGCGGTTTTCGCCGTCTCACACGGTTGCGGGGGCGATTCCTCTATTGGTGAGGGTGAATCGGTGGATTGAAGCTAAGGGGTCCCAAGGGTCAGTCCGCCAACGCCCTCGCAACCACGCGATGCAACAGCTGACTTGCTTGTCGGCGGACGGCTTCGTTCGCGGGATCCGCAAGACGGACTCATGCAGGGAATCACGGCAATCCTGTCTCTGTCCAGCGTAAGTGCGATCGATGCTCATTGGAGCGGACCGGAACCCTTGAAGCGAGCGCTGCTGCTGTCCTGAAAATTACGTGACTGTCTTTTGGGTGATGAAGCGGTGGATGGCCTCATTGGCCTGGTCCTGGAATGACGGGTTGGCCAGATCGGGGAAGATGTCTGCTTGGTCGACCAAGGGACCCTTCAGCTTGTTGGCCGCGCTGGCGTAGAACACGCCGCTGGACAGGGTCGGGTCGGTGACACCGTCGACCAGTCGCTTCGCGCCCAGGTCAAGTTTGTGGGAGATCCCTAGGGCGGGCATGACGTACTTGGCCGCTACACGCAGCGGTAGCGCAAGGCCGTTGGAAGCTTGGGTGCCGGTGGTGGCGCCGGGGCTCACGGTGATGAAGCGGCGGTTGGGGTATTGGCGGGCCAGGTAGGCCATCCACAGGGCCCCGATGTACTTGGCCTGCGCGAAGGCTAAGTTGAAGTCCGCTTTTCCGACGGCGAAGTAGCTGCCGTCGATGACGGTGGCGAGCTCGTCGGCGGAGGTTGAGACGAACGATGGCCGTTTCATCCCCAACTTCGGAAGTCCCCTGGCTGCCTCGCTTCCGGCGAAGACCGCCACCTCTCCGAGGCGATCTTCGGCCAGGAGCCCTTCGAGGAGGACGACGTGGCCAAGAACATTCGTCGCGAACACGGTGGTGACCCCGTCAGCGGTCAGGGCCATCGACTGCGGACCGATAACACCAGCGTTCATCACCAACGCGTCGACGGATCCGCTGAGGCCGGCTAGGCCGGCGCGGACCGAATCCAGACTGGCGACATCCATGACAACGATGTCGAAGATGCGCCGGCCGGTCGCGGCTTCGAGCTCGGCCTTTGCCGTAATGGCCCGATCTCGGTTCCGGCACGCCAGGTAGATCCGGGCCATCTCCGGACGAAGAGCAAGTTGCCGGGCCACATCCTTGCCGATTCCGGCGTTGGCGCCCGTGATCAACACGGTCTTTTCTGCGGTGATTTGCATTTGAGTGCTTGGCTCCTTTGGTACAGACATGGTCATTGGTGATCCGGGGTACGGCTGTGCAGACTTCTGCGTCTCGTCGCGGTCGCGCTGTGGGTGTTTGGCGGTCCTGCCACGGTCTCCCTCACCGGTCAGGGGCTTGCCACCAGGGGGCTGACGACAGCCCCTGTCCTCTCCTCGGTCTGGCGTCTGGGGGTTAGAGCAGCCGAGTCGCTTCCTGTCCGAGCGTTGCCGGGAGTGGTGACCAGGACCATCTCCTCCCCTCTCAGATCGCGGTGCGGCCGCCGTCGACGTGGATGATTGCGCCAGTGATGTAGCCGGCCGCGGGGGTCGCGAGGAATGTGATGACGTCGGATAGCTCGTGCACTTCAGCGACGCGGCGGAGCGGAATCTGCTTGGCAAACTCCTTGGCCATCTCCAACCTCGGCTCCACCGCCGGGGTCAACGTCGGACCGGGAGCGACCGCGTTGACCCGGACGTTCTGCGGCCCGTATTCCGCGGCCCACGCCTTGGTGAGCAGCTCGATCGCGGCGCGCGAGGCGCCGTAGGCAGCCAGGCCTGGCTGGCCGTAGCTCGCGACCATCGTTGAGACGTTGATGATCGATCCGCCGCCGCGGGCGGCGATCTTCGGGGCGAGCGCGGCGACGAGGAAGAACGGCGCCTTGACGTTGATCTGGAACAGCCCGTCGAACGCCGCCTCGTCGGTGTCAGCCGTCGGTGCGAGGGCGGCAAAGCCGGCACAGTTGACCAGAACATCGATCTCGCCTGCTGCGTCGGCAACGCGCCCCACCTCGGACATCTCCGAGAAATCAGCGGCGATGAACTGCGCATCGTGCCCACCCGCCCGGATCTTCTCCACGGTGCTCGCGCCGCGGGTCTCATCGCGGCCGGTGATGATCACCGACGCGCCCTTCTCGGCCATCGCCAGTGCGGTGGCGGAACCCATCCCGGATGTGCCACCGGTGATAAGGGCGGTCTTGCCTTGAAATGACATGTATCGCGTTCTCCCTTTGAGTGGTTGTCGCGACCCTCGAAATGGATCGTGCGCTCCACTCTAACACAGAATGGATAGGGCGATCCATTCTGTTGGTAGAATCTGCGATATGAACACGACTAGCCCCTCCTCTCGCCCGTTGACGCGCAAGGGCCAGGAGACCCGTCAGCGCATAGTTGACGCGGCTGCCGACTTGATCTTCCGGCAGGGCGTCGCCCACACGACGATCGAGGACGTACGCGCGGCAGCGGACGTCTCGAGCTCGCAGCTCTACCACTACTTCGAGGACAAGACGGCCTTAGTCTGGGCCGTGGTCGACCACCAGTCCGACACAATGGTCGGCGGGCAGGAGATGTTCGATTTCAGCACGCTGGATGGCCTCCGAGCCTGGCGCGACTTCCTGATCGCGCACCAGCGCGAGCACCACTGCAGCGGCGGCTGCCCAATCGGCTCTCTTGGAGGCCAGCTAGCCGAGACCGATCCCGATGCAAGAGCCCACGTCGCCGAGGGCTTCAAACGATGGGAAGCCACGATCCAGAACGGTCTACGAGAGATGCACGCACGAGGCGAGCTCACGCCCGACACCGACCCCGACACCCTCGCCCTCGCGCTGCTAGCCGCCCTGCAGGGCGGCCTGCTCCTCACTCAGGTCAAACGCGACACCAAGCCGCTAGAGGCCGCGCTTGACGCAATGCTCGAACTGGTCGCCCGACTCAGCGTCAGCAGCTCGTAGCGTCCTCGCCCGATACGCTCGAGACCCCACCGCGCCGCAAGCCCCGGCACCCGATCCGTTCGCACGACCCTCCCTTCGCCGGCGTATGGTTTCGCCCGCACCGAAGTCGAGCGACCGGACATCAGAACATGTAAGCGTTCAGCCCGGTAGGGGGGACATAACCGCCGCCCGGCGAATCTCAAGGCGTGGAGCGCGCCGAGGCCGAAGCGGTCTACGACGCCGGCCGGGATGCCTGCGTTGAGTTCCTGGTCGAGCTGACGGCACGCTACGAGCGCCAGGTCACCCGCCTGGAGGCACGGGTGGAGCGGCTCGAGGAGAAGCTGCGCGAGAACTCCCAGAACTCCTCGCGCCCGCCCTCGACCGACCCGCCGGGCAAAGCTTCTCAACCAAAGCGCGGGCCGAGCGCACGAAAGCAGGGCGGCCAGCCCGGTCACGAAGGCACGACCAGAAGGCTCCTCGCCGAGTCGGAGTTGGATGAGATCGTCGAGCACCGGCCCGAGCGCTGCTCGGGCTGCGGGCAGGGTTTCGGTTTCGGCGACCGGGAGCCCGCTGGCGATCCCCGCCGCCACCAGGTCGCAGAGCTGCCGCCGATCGCGGTGCACGTCACCGAGCATCGGGCCCACGCCCTGCGCTGCTCGAGCTGCGGTACGAGCACCCGGGCAGCGCTGCCCGAGAGTGTCCGGGCAAGTTCCTTCGGCCCCCGCCTGCAGGCGGGGATCACCCTGCTGTCGGTGCGCAACCGGGTCTCCCGCCGCGACGCCTCAGAGCTCTGCGGGGAGCTGTTCGGCTGCGAGGTCCCGGTCGGCTCTGTGGACGCGCTCTGCCAGCGTGCCTCTGCCGCCCTGGCGGTGCCCTACGCCGAGTTGCGCGAGGCGGTCAAGGACGCTCCGGTGCGTCTGCGTCGATGAGACCGGCTGGCGCAACGCCGGGCAGAAGCGCACCCTGTGGGGCGCGCTCACCGATAGCTTCGCCGCCTTCCACATCGCCGCCGACCGCCACGAGCGCGAGCTGCCCGAGCTGATTGGCGAGAGCTTCGCGGGAATCGTCTCATCGGATCGCTGGTGGGCCTATGACTCCCTGGACCCGGCCCGGCGCCAGGTCTGCTGGGCGCACCTGCTGCGGGACTTCCGCCGTCACTCCGAAGGCCTCGCAGAGCAGGGGCGCTTCGGAGAAGCCGGCCTTGAGGTTTGCCGGGAGCTGTCCTCGGCCTGGGATGCCTTCGCCAGCCACGGCGACCGCGAGCGCCTGGCCCGCGAGATCGCCCCCGTCAAGCGCCGCCTGCGGGCGCTGCTTGAGCCGCATCGCAAGAAGAGCACCCTCAACCGCCACTTCCGCACCTTCGCCCGCAACCTGCTGAAGCTCTGGCCGGCGCTTTGGACCTTCACCGAGGTCGAGGGGGTTGAGCCGACCAACAACCGCGCCGAGCGCGGGCTGCGCGGCGCCGTCATCTACCGCAAGGTCTCCCTCGGCAGTCAGTCGGAGGCAGGGGAGCGCTTCGCCGAGCGGATGCTTTCGGTCTCCCAGACCTGCCGGCTGCAGGGCCGTTCGCTCTTCGGCTTCCTGGTCGAGGCGATCACCGCTTCCTCACGGGCGAGCCCCGCTCCCTCGCTGGTCTGAGCAAACGGCGGTGCGATGCGGGGTGGCTGGGGCTGAACGCTTACCAGAACATGCCCGTTTGCAGCAAGTTCGTTGTGATAACGACAACGAATGGGGCGGGCAGGACTCGAACCTGCGCTCCACGGATTATGAGTCCGCTGCTCTGACCAACTGAGCTACCGCCCCGGCTGGTCGAGCCTAGCGCTAGGCGCTGAAGAGCTGGGCGAGCGAGCGGCCGACGTCCGGGGGCTCTTCGTTGCCTTCCGCAGCGGCCGCCGCTCCCTCGGCGAGGGCCTTGGCGGCGTCGGCTATCTGGTGGGCGCGGCCACCGCGGATGACGCCGGTCTTCTTTGCTTCGGCAAGGTCGGACTCCATCAGGCCGGCTAGCTCGGCGAGGCGGCGCAAGCCGACCACGGCCGCCGTGCCCTTGAGGGCATGGGCTTCGGCCCGCATCGTCTCGAAGTCGCTCGTCTCGGTTGCCAAGCCAGCGGCGATCACGTCGCAGCGACGTCGGGCCTCCTCGGCGAAGGAGTCCAGCAGCTCAGCGTCGGAGCCAGTTTTCTCGCTCATTCGCCGATCACCCCCTTGACCTCCTGGGTCAGCTTTGCGACGCCGAAGCCGCCCTCGATCTCAGAGCGGATCGTGCCGCGACGGTCGATCACGAACAGCCACGGCACGCTGGGCAGGTGGAATGTCCTCACCTGTGGTCGCACGCCCTTGCTCGGGTTGTTTTCGCTGTAGATCTCCATGTGGATGAATGCCGCCTTGTCGCCGTAGAGCCGTTTGACCTGCTCGGCCACATCGACGACCGGGCTGCAGGTCCGACTCTGGCAGAACTTGGGGGTCGCAAACAAGAGGACGATCGGCTCTTTTCCAAGAACTTCCGCGTAGTCGACCTGGTTCTGGGTGTCCGGCGGGACGCGGGTGGTGATCTTGGAGAGGTCGCCGCCGACGCTCGCCGCCGTCGGCGTGTGGATCAGCGGTGCCCTCTGGCCGACCCGCGGGATCGCCGTGAATTCTCCAACCGTGACAATCGGCAGCACCGTCGCAGTCGTCTTGCCTTCCTGCTTGATCAGCGCCAGGACTCGCCATTCCCCATCGCTCGGGAAGTCGACTTCGGCCGCGTAGACGGAAGTGGCAACGTTGGGATCCCGAGCCGTCGTCTGGGAGCGGAAGGCGGGCTTGGTCGCGAGGCTTTCGATCGCGAGCCGGAAAGGGTCCGGTAGCCGGCTGGCCTGAGCGGCCTGGCACCGCGGCGCGGTTGCGCCGTTCGGGCGATTTGGGCGGCGCCTTGGCGATGTAGAGGGCGACCTTGGCGTTGGCCACCGGCGTGCGGTCGGGCTGGATGACTTCGAAGGAGTAGCGATTTTCTCCCGGGTAGAAGACTTCGCCGGTCGGCGTCACGACCAGGCTGGAGCGACCTTCGGCGGACTTGAGCACTTCTTTGAGCGTCTTGCCTTCGGCGCTTGGGAATTCGCTCTTCGGCGGGGCGGGGCGGCTTTCCGCCGCGGTCGAGACCGTGGACGAAGAGGCCGAGGATCCTGAACCGTTGCCGCATCCAGCGATGAGAGCCGCCGCCGGCAGCAGGCAGGAAAGGAGCGACGACGAAACGGCTGAGGCGCATCGGCGGCATGTTATTGAGGGGGATGGAGTGACCTCGCGCGCCTGCGATCGCTGCGGCCATCGGGCATATAGGGTGCGCGCGACCCTAGGAGAGCGGAAGGAGAACGAGATGGCAGAGCGAGCGGCGCTGATCACCGGGGCCTCGAGCGGGATCGGCCTGGCGATCGCCCGTGCCCTCGGTGAGGACGGCTACGCGCTGACCGTCGCCGCCCGACGAGCAGAGAAGCTGGAGGCGGCCACCGAGGGTCTTCGCGCCGAGGGCATCGAGGTGCAGAGCGTCACCGCCAACATGACTGACGAGGAGGAGGTGGTCGGCGTCTTCGCCAAACATCGCGACGCCTATGGTCGCCTCGACGTGCTGGTCAACAACGCCGGGGATCGGGATTGGGGCGCCGATGGAGGAGATCCAGACTAAGCATCTAGACATGCAGCTCGCGGTCAATCTGCGTGCGCTGATCCTCGGCACCCGCGAGGGGCTGCCGATGCTGCGCGAGGCGGGTGCCGAACACGGCAAGGCGCTGATCGTCAACACTGCCTCGATCGCCGGCAAGGGAGGGCAGGCGTGGCTCTCGATCTACGCGGCGACCAAGGCGGCGGTGATCAACTTCACCCAGTCGACGCATCGCGAGGCGGGCGGCGGTGGAGTCCAGTGCACGGCGCTGGCGCCGGGCTTCGTCGACACGCCGATGACCGAGTTCGCCAAGGGAGCAGGTGCCGGCCGCGGAGATGATCCAGCCCTCCGATCTTGGCGAGGCGGTGCGCTTTCTGCTGCGCACCTCGCCCAACTGCCACGTGCCGGAGATCGTCTTCACGCGGCCCGGTGAGGGACTCGACACTCCCTGACGCACGCGGCGCGGCGGCAGGCCACGGGCGCCGGTGAGCCGCTGCGCATCCTGATCGCCGCCTTCGGCGACCCAGGCCATGTCTTCCCAGCGATCTCGCTGGGCAGAGCGCTCGCCGCCCGCGGGCATGAGGTGCTGGTCGAGACCTGGGAGGAGCGGCGCGCCGCGGTCGAGGGCGCTGGGCTCGGCTTCAGGGCGGCGGAGGAATACCGGATGTTCCCGCCGCCAGACCCCGACTCGGGAGACGGCGACCACGCGGCTGAGGCGGCGCGGGCGCTGCTGCCGCTGCTGGAGGAGATGCGCCCGCACGTCGCCGTCAGCGACATCCTCACCTTAGCGCCGGCCCTGGCGGCCGAGAAGGCGGGGGTTCCGCTGGCGACACTGATCCCCCACATCTACCCGATAGTCGAGCCGGGAATGCCGTTCTTCGCGGTCGGGCCTGCGCCGTCCGCGAACGCCGCTCGGACGAGCGGTCTGGCGGGGCGGCCAGAGGGCGCTGAACGTGGGGCTTGAGCACGGACGCCGTGACCTCAACGTGCAGCGCGCGCGCCTGGACCTACCGCCGCTCGAGCGCTTCCACGGCGGGATAAGCCCCGACCTTGCCCTGGTCGCCACCTTCCCCCAGCTCGAGTACCCACGAAGCTGGCCGGCTGGCGTCGAGGTGACCGGTCCGATGACGTTCGAGCAGCCGCACCACGAGATCGAGCTGCCGCCTGGGGACGCGACCGCTGGTCCTGGTCGCCCCGAGCACGGCGCATGACTCAGAGAACCACCTGGTGCGAACCGCGCTGAAGGCGTTCGCCGAGCAGCCGGTACGGGTCGTCGCGACGACGAACCGCGTTGTGCCCCAGAGTCCGATCGAGGTCCCCCCAAACGCGATCCTGGTCGAATGGCTCAGCTACAGCCAGCTCATGCCGCTGGCCTCCCTGGTCATATCCCATGGCGGCCACGGCACCGTGGCGCGTGCCCTCGGCGTCGGCACCCCGGTGCTCATCTGCCCGATCACGGGCGACATGAGCGAGACCGCGATGCGGATCGCCTGGGCCGGCGTCGGCCTCTCCCTCCCCTGGCGCCTCTGCCGCCCGGCCCCGCTGCGCTGGACCGCCCGCCGCCTGCTCGACGTGCGGTCCTTCGCCGATCGGGCAAGTGAGCTGGCCGCTTGGTCCCGGCAGCACGACGGAGCCGAACGCGGCGCAGAGTTAGTCGAACAGCTTGCGCACTGGAGGACCCATGTGAGAGGGGCCGCGATTACCCGCGGCCCCTCTCGACTCGGGGGGGCGGACTCGAACCGCCAACCACCGACTTAACAGGACGGCGCTCTACCTATTGAGCTACCCCCGATCATGCATATTGAAATGAATCTGAAACTGCCTACCCAGAAGCATCGCCGGAGAGGCAGCCCAGACCAACCGGCAGAGTAGCGAACCCGCCTTCAACCTCGGCGTGGCAATTGGCGCAAAGTAGAGCGCACTTGCGGATCTCGGCTCGACTTCTTGCGAGGGATCTGGAATGTCCTCGGTGTGCGATGTGAAACTCCTTCGCGCTCGGCTCGATGTGATGGAAATGCAACGCTCCAATCCACCTGTCGTAGCCACACAGAACGCAGGCATCCCCGGCCTCGTTGACCAACTTCTGCTTGACCGTCCGTCGGTGCCTTGCCACCGCCGCCGAACGACACCGCTTGCAGCGGTAATAGCCACGCCTCTCGAGAATAAAGTCGGTCCTTCCGTGCCGTCCACACTCGAAGACCGCCGTCTTCGAGCCATCGCCGGACCGTGGCCGCGGTCCTCGAGAATTGGCCGTTTCGATCTCATAATGGGCCAGCCAATACCTGACCGTCGAGATGCTTCGATCGAACTCTCGGGCGATTTCCGCCAAAGTCGCGCCCTCGTCCACGAGGGAGTTAAGCGCGTCGCGAGCAATGGGTCCGCGACGTGCGTATTTCTTCGATCCGTTCGCGGTGAGCCGGTGCTTCTTCAGCCAGTAGCCCACCGTACTTGGATGCCTTCCTACACTCTCCCCGATCGCCTCCAGCGACATTCCACGGGCCAGGCAATCCTCCAAGAGCCGCTTGTCCATGCAGACAATATGTCGCACAGAACGGACGGGGAAAGGAACGCCTGTTCGGAGATCGATCAGCTCCAGACGCGCTCGGTTCGGGCTATGCGCTCGACAAGGGCGGCGCGCTCGCGGCTGAGAGCGGCACGGCGCTCGCGTTCGCCCTTCTCACCGGCCGCGGCTATCTCGCCCTCGAGGCGGCGCTGCTCTAGGAGGAGGAAGTTGAGCTCCATCGCCTCGGCAGAGGCGGGCTCGTCGTGGGCGAGGATGGTCAGCTCGGCGATCAGGCCGGCCAGCTCGTCGTCGTCGCGAGGCAGGTTGGAGGCCGGGTCCTCTGGGTGCTCGCGCAACCAGGCGGCGGCGCGAGCACCAGGTGGCGAGAGATGATCGTCGGTGAGGCGGGCGAGGTACTCCCTGCCCTCGCCCGGCAGAGCGATGCACATCGCCAGCAGCGCCCGCTCGCGGCGCTCGCGCGAGGTCAGCTCGGCCGCACGGCGGACGCTCCCGGCCGCGATGCACCCGCCTCTCGGCGACGCAGCGGCTGCGCGGCACCGCCCGTTGGCGGCCGCGCCGCCACTATCCGACCCATCACCATCGAGGGCTCCAGGTCGAGCCGCTCCGCCACCCGGCGCACCAGGTCGTCGCGGCTCGCCGTCTCCCCCATGCCGGCGAGGATCGGCGCCGCCTCCGAGAGCGCCCGGTCGCGCTCGGCCGGAGAGGTGACGTCGGCGCGATCCAACACCAGACCGACCTGGAAGGCGGGAAGGTCGACAGCGCCCTCGACCAGGGCCCCAAAGCGCTCGGCGCCGCCCTCGGCCGCGATCATCTCCGCCGGGTCCTCTCCCTCTGGCATCGCCGCCACGCGCAGTCGCATCTTTCGCCCCGCCGCGACCCGCTGCACGCGCAGCATCGCCTCCTGGCCAGCCGAGTCGGCGTCGAGCGCCAGCACAACCTCCTCGACCATCCCCGAGAGCGCCGCTACCTGCTCGTCGGTGATCGCGGTACCCATCACCCCGACCGCCTCCTCGATCCCAGCCTGGTGCAGCGCCAGCACGTCGGTATAGCCCTCGACCACGACCGCGTGCCCCGCCTTGGCGATCGCCGTCTTGGCCAGGTCGATGCCGTAGAGCATTCGACTCTTGTGGAAGAAGTCGGTCTCAGCCGTGTTGACGTACTTGGCGCCCTGGTCAGAGCGCATCGCCCGTCCGCCGAAGCCCAGCACCCGGCCGCGGCGGTCGCGGATCGGAAACATGATCCGGGAGCGGAAGCGGTCGTACTCGCCTCCTCCCCGCCCCCGCTGGACCAGGCCGACGCCGCGCAGCTCCTCGACCTTGAACCCCGCCCGCTGACCGCGCAGCAGCACCTGGTCCCAGGCGCTCGGCGCGTAGCCGACCCCAAAGCTGCGCAGCACCTCCTCGCCCAGCCCCCGCTCGGCCAGGTACTCGCGCGCCTTGCCGCCCTCCTTCGACTCCCATAGGTAACCGGCGTAGAAGGTGGCGGTGCGGGTCGAGCAGCTCCTCGAGCCGGCGACGCTGCTGGCGCCTCGCCTCGGCCCGCGGGTCCTCTCGCTCCCGCTCCAGCTCGACCCCGTAGCGGTCGGCGAGCAGCTCAACCGCCTCGGCAAAGCCAAGCCCCTCCTTCTCCTCGACGAACTTGATCACGTCGCCGCCAACCCCGCAGCCGAAGCAGTGGTAGAGCTTCTCATGGGCATCGACCGAGAACGAGGGCGTGCGCTCCTCGTGAAACGGGCAGAGGCCGACCCAGCGAGCGCCCTGGCGGCGCAGGTCGGTGTGGGCGGAGATCACCTCGACGATGTCCGCCGTCTGCTTGACCCGCTCGAGGCTCTCGGTCGAGATCAGCGCCATCAGAACCTCGCCTCCTCGGGGATGGTCAGCGCAGTGAACTTGGCGATGCAGTAGCGATCGGTCATTCCGGCGATGTAGTCGGTAACGCGCTGGCACTCGCTCGCGCCCGGCTCCCACTCCGGCACCTCACCGGGGTGCTCCAGGTAGTGGTCGAAAAGGCCGCGCAGGGTGCGGTGGACCCGCTCGTGCTCGCCGCGCGCCGCCGGCCCCAGGTAGACGCGGTCGAACATGAACTTGCGCAGCCGCAGCATCGCGCCACCGATCTCCTCGCTCTGCACGATGTCACCGGCCTCGGAGGAGCGCTCGACGATGTCACGTACCAGCGTGTCGATCCGCTTCGAGCCGGTCGGGCCGAGCAGCTCGATCTCGGCGGTCGGCAGGTCGGCGGGCTCAAGGATCCCTGCCCGCAGCGCGTCGTCGATGTCGTGGTTGATGTAGGCGACGCGGTCGACCAGCTTGACGATCCGCCCCTCCAGGGTCGCCGGCTTGCGCGACCCGGTGTGGTTGAGGATGCCGTCGCGCACCTGTTCAGTGAGGTTGAGCCCCTGGCCGTCACGCTCCAGCACGTCGACAACCCGCAGCGAGTGGACGTTGTGCTTGAACTCACCGCCGCAGCGCTCGCGCAGCGCCGCGTCGAGCGCCTCCTCGCCGGTGTGGCCGAAGGGCGGGTGGCCGAGGTCGTGACCGAGCCCGATCGCCTCGGTCAGATCCTCGTTGAGGCCAAGCGCCCGGGCCACTGTGCGGGCGATCCCGCACGCCTCCAGCGTGTGGGTGAGGCGGGTGCGGTAGTGGTCGCCCTCGGGGGCGACGAAGACCTGAGTCTTGTGCTTGAGGCGGCGGAACGCCTTCGAGTGGACGATCCGGTCGCGGTCGCGCTGGAACGGCGTGCGGACCGGGCTGTCGGGCTCCTCTGTGCGCCGCCGCGCGAGATAGGACGGGGTCGCCAGGTCAGAGAGGAACTCGGCCTCCCAGGCGCGGACTCGCTCTTCCAGCGGGGCTGTGACCTTCAAGGCGACCGATCCTACGGGGCTCTTCATGCGGCGGCGCGCAGCCGTACGTGGGCGTGGTGCTCGAGCGTCTCACCCACCGCCCGCTCGACCTGGCGCAACTCCCGCTCCGCCGCTGCCGGCGCCTCCGCCAGCGGCCTGGCGAGCGCCTCGACCATGAAGCGGTGTGCCTCTCCCGAAAGCTCGAAGGAGCCCGCCTCGCAGCTCGCGCAGACGGCCCCCCCGGCGGCGCCGGAGAAGCCGCTGAGGTGCTCGGCCTCGCCGCAGTGCGCGCAGAAGGCGAGCTCCGGGGCGAAGCCAGCCGCCAGGGCGAGCTTCAGACGAAAGGCCAGCGCAACCTCAAGGCCGGTGGCGCGCGGTTGGGAGGAGTCGTCGAGCAGCGCCAGGTAGCGGCAGAGCAGGTTGTAGGCGGGGGGGTTGGGCTCGGCCGAGTCGAGCAGCCGCAGCACCGCGTCGCAGGCGCGGGCCCCGGCGCCCAGAGCCGGCCCGCAGGAGCGCAGGCGCGGGTACCCGTCGACGGTCGACACGTTGGTGACGGTGAGCAGCTCGCCCCGGCCCTCGTGCAGAACTAGGTCGAGCCGGAAGAACGGCTCGAGGCGGCCGCCGAAGCGGGATCTCGGCCGGCGCGCCCCCTTGGCGATCGCCCCGATCCTCCCCCTGGCCGTCGAGTAGAGGTGAAGGATGCGGTCTGCCTCCCCGTAGCGAATGCTGCGCAGCACCACCGCCTCCGTCTTCAGGGTCGCGCCGGACATGGACAAACTAAGGTGACCGACGCCCCGGACGGCGGCGGGGCCGGCGCCGCAGCCGCACCTGGCAGCTCGGGCAGTAGTAGGTGGAGCGCCCGGCGACGACGATCCTGACAATCGGCCCGGTACAGCAACGGCAGGGTTCGCCCTCGCGGGTATGGACGAGGAACTCGTCTTGCATCGTGCCCTTCTCCCCCCGCCCGTCGCGGTAGTCGTCGATCGAGGCGCCACCGCCATCGATCCCCGCCTGCAACGCGGCGACTACCGCGTCGCGCAGCGCCTCGCGGTGCTCGGGCCGCATCGAGCCGGCGGGAGAGAGGGGATGAAGGCGCGCCCGGAAGAGCGCCTCGTCGGCGTAGATGTTGCCCACCCCGGCGATCCCCGACTGGTCGAGCAGGAACGACTTGAGCGGCCCGGTGCGGCCAGCGGCGATCTTGCCAAGAGCCTCCGGCGTGAACTCCTCCGAAAGCGGCTCGACCCCCAGCCGCTCGAACCGCCCCCCAAGGTCGGCGTCGTCGATCAGGAACGCCTCGCCGAAGCGACGCGGGTCGGTGAACCAAAGCTCGCGGCCGTCGTCTAGCCGGAAGAGGGCGCGCAGGTGGCGCTCCGAGGTGGAGCGCTCACCCTCATACAGCCGCCGCCCCTCGGATGGATCGAGCTTCTCCCCTCCCTCGACTAAGACCAGGTTGCCGGTCATCCGCAGGTGCATGACCAGGGTCTGCGCTCCGTCAAGCGCAAGCAGAAGGTACTTGCCCCGCCGCCCAAGGCCCTGGATTTTCCGCCCGCTTACTGCGGCGCCCAACTCGGCCGGCGCCACCGGCCGCGACCAGCGCGCGTCGAGCACCTCCAACCGCTCGATTCGCCGTCCCGCCAGCTCGGGCTCGAGCTGGCGGCAGACGGTCTCGACCTCCGGCAGCTCGGGCATCCCCCTGTTCTATCCCAGGTGTTCGCACTTTGTCCCGATGACGAGCAAAGTTCGAACGCGTGAGCGATCAGTCGGCGACGGCTCTCGGATGGGCGCGGAAGTAGACGTCCTTGAGCTGCTCACCCGAGAGATGCGTGTACATCTGGGTGGTCGAGATGTCAGCGTGGCCGAGCATCTCCTGCACGGCGCGCAGATCGCAGCCCCCGGCGAGCAGGTGAGTGGCGAAGCTGTGGCGCAGCGTGTGGGGGCTCATCCGCCCCGAGAGCCCGGCGGCGCGGGCGTGGCGCTGGACGATCTTGTAGAGGCCTTGGCGGGTGAGCGGGCCGCCGCGGAAGTTGACGAACAGCTTCGGCTCGTGGCGTTCGCCGACCAGCTTTGGTCGCGCACTGCGCATGTAGACGCGGATCGCGGCGATCGCCTGGCGACCGAGCGGCACCAGTCGCTCCTTGGAACCCTTGCCGCGAGCGCGAAGGAAACCCTCCCGAAGGTTGAGATCGCCGATCTCCAGACCGATCGTCTCCGAGGCGCGCAGTCCGCAGGCATACATCGTCTCCAGCATCGCCCGGTCGCGCAGCGTCGTCGGCCCCTCGCCGCGCGGTGCGGCGAGTAAAAGCTTGATCTCGGAGTAGTTGAGCACCTGGGGCAGCTTCTTCGCCCGGCGCGGCGCGTTGAGCGCGGCGGTCGGGTCATCGGCGATCAGCTCGTCGCGTCGCAGGTGCTTGTAGAAGGAGCGAAGGCAGGCGGCCTTGCGGTGGACGGTCGAGGCTGAGCAGGCTGGGCGGTCGTTGCCGGTCGCCAGGTCGGCGAGGAACTCGCCGATGTCCGCCGGCCGGGCCTCCAGCGCGTCGAGACCGTTGGCGGAGAGGTGCTCGCCGTACTGAAAGAGGTCGGTGCGGTAGGCGTGCAGCGTGTTGCGGGAGAGGCCGCGCTCCAGCTCCAGGTAGGAGAGGAAGTCGAGGACCAGGCCCTCGAAGCGAGCGTCGGCGCCGGGGCTGACAGGGGCAGGTCCTGGGGGCGGCTTGAGTGCGATCGCCATGGCGAATGGTTCTCGACCGCCCACAGCAGACCTTGGTCCGCAAGGGACCATGCGCTCGCGGCCCACGGATGGTGTCGGCACTCGAGCAGCTACATGGCCAGAAGCCGACCCGCGGCGAGAGCCGCTGCAAAGAAGAGTGGATCGTCGTCGATGCCTCTCCCCATCGTTTGCGAGGGAAGACCAGTAGCCGAGTAGCCGTCGAGGTCAATCGCTCCAACCTGCAGCTGGTGGCGGCCGGCGCAGGCGAGCTCAAGGGACACCAGGACCTCTTCCTCTCCCATAGGAACCGCGACTTCGATAGGAGCAAGCAGGAGGTCGAGGGTCGTCAGGGTGTGATGGCTGACGCCACGATGGCGCCCGCGGAGGTCGGCGACGGAGAGGCGTGGGGAGAGCAGGGTCGGCATTCCCAGCGCGAGGGAGGCGTGGGCGTTGTCTAAAGCGGCCATGCCGCCGTGGCCGAGGCGAGTTGCAGATCCGATGATCCCCGGGCCGGGCCCCGCGATTGCCGCGTCCCAGCCGAGGCAGCGGGCTGCGGCATCGATGGCTCCTGCTGCACTGAGCGCCTCGTGCTCGCCGCCGTAGGCGGGGGCGGCGGTGATGTGGCCGCAGAGCAGACCGAGATCGCGGAGTTCCGCCGCGTCGCGGGAGAGGGAGCCTGGCAGGGCGCCGCCGGCGGTCTGGATGTAGCCGACCTTTAACTCCGGCGTCGCCTGCGAGGCGGCCCAGGCCGCCGGGGCCAGATGCCCGTGCAGGGGGATAACGAGGATCGGGATCGTGCGACCGCCTCCGGCCTCCTCGATCGGGCGCTCCACCGGCACGACAGGGTGCTGGAGCGAGGTGTAGTTGAGCTTCATCACGTGCTCCTCGGCCGCCCTGCCGCCGGCCAAGCCTCGGGTCAGGTTGACGTGGACCACGTCAAAGCCGCCGGAACCGAGATCGAGGTCGAGGGCGGCGGCGTTGACGACGACCTCGTCCCCCTCGCGCATCTCGCCAAGGAGGGTCGTGTCCGCCCAGGCAGGGCGGCGCTCGCCGTCGACCTCGACCATCAGTGGGTCCTCGGCGGCGATGACACCTCGCCGCAGTTTGAGGCGACCGCTCACGCCGCGCCCGCGGCTGCCGCGGTGACGATCCCCTCGCAGACCTCGAGCATCGCATCGAGGTTGCGCGCCGCAACGCTCTCCTCGGCGGTGTGGTTGGCCCTGGTGCCGTTGGCGAGCAGGACACAGTCGAAACCGGTGAGACGCAGCGCGTTAGCGTCGCTGCCGCCACCGGTCGAGATCCGCTGCGGCTCGAAGCCGGCGGCGCGCAACCCGGCCTCGGCGAGCGCGAGCGCCCGCGAGGACGAGGGCACCCCGTAGCCGCGGAACAGCTCCTCGATCCGCACGTCGACGTCGCACCCGTGCGCGCTCGCCCCCCAGGCACAAGCGTCGGCGATCTCCCCGGCCACCTCGGCGACCCGCGCGGCGTCGAGGCTGCGGGCCTCGGCGTGAATCCAGCAGTGGCCGGGGACGACGTTGCCGGATGTACCGCCGGAGATCAGACCGACGTTGGTGGTGGTCTCCGGATCGAGCCGTCCCAACTCCATCCGGGAAATCGCCTCAGCGGCGGCGGCGATCGCGCTGTTGCCGTCCTCCGGTCGGATGCCCGCGTGCGCCTCGACCCCCGTGAAGTCCGCCAAGATCTTCTGCTGGGTTGGCGAGGAGACGATCACCTCGCCGATCGCGCTCGCATGGTCGAGGACGAAGCCGCACTCCGAGTGCAGCGTCGAGGAGTCAAACGCCTTCGCTCCGCGCAGTCCCTGCTCCTCGGCCACGGTGAGCAGCAGCTCGATCCCGACCGGTGGCGGCTCCTCGGCGTGACGCGCCACCAGCTCCATGAGGACCGCCGCCGCGGCCTTGTTGTCGGCGCCGAGGATCGTCTCGCCGCGGCTGCGGAAGACGCCGTCTTGGAGCACCACCTCGATCTGCTCCTGGTGGGGGACCGTGTCGAGGTGAGCGCAGAACATCACCCACTCCTCGCCACGCCCCGGCAGCCTGGCGAGGACGTTCCCGGCGCCGGCCTCGGCGGGGCCCGCGGCGTCGTCCTCGCTCACCTCCAGCCCCAACGCCCGCAGCTCGGCCGCCACCGTGTCGGCGACCTCACGCTCCTCCCCGGTCGGGCTGCGAACCTCGCAGAGCCTGACGAAGGTCTCGTGCAGCCGTGAACTCGCCTTCTCCACCCCCGACAGGCTAGAGAGGCCCGTGCGATGGCGGTCAGCCCGAGTGCCGGACGCTGATGTCGGCGTCCTCGGCCGGCTCCACCTCGCGGCCGTCCGCCGGGCGCTCCCCAGCGTGGCGCGCCGCCGCCCCGACGAACTCGCGGAAGAGCGGCTCGGGGCGGTTGGGACGGGAGTTGAACTCCGGGTGGAACTGGGAGGCGACGAAGAATGGATGGTCGGGCAGCTCGATCATCTCGACCAAACGCTCATCGGGCGAGGTGCCGCCGCAGATAAGGCCCTCGTCCTCGAGCCGGCGCCGCAGCTGGTTGTTGACCTCGTAACGGTGACGGTGGCGCTTGTAGATGACCGCCTCGCCGAAGATCTCCCGCGCCCGCGTGCCCTCGTGCAGCTTCACCGGGTCGGCACCGAGCCGCATCGTGCCCCCCATCTCGGAGACCTCCTTCTGCTCGGGCAGCAGATCGACCACCGGGAACGGGGTCTCGGGGTCGAACTCGGCCGAGTTGGCACCCTCCATCCCGGCCACGGTACGGGCGAACTCGACCACGGCGATCTGCATCCCTAGGCAGATCCCGAGGTAGGGGATCGAGCGTTCGCGGGCGATCCGGGCCGCCTGCACCTTGCCCTCGATTCCGCGCTCGCCGAAGCCGCCGGGGATAAGTATCCCGTCGGCGCCCTCCAGCCGCTCCTGGTCGAGGTTCTCGGAGTCGACCAGCTCGACCTCAACCTCGACCCCGTGGTGGAAGCCGCCGTGCTCAAGCGCCTCGATCACCGACTTGTAGGCGTCGGCGAGCTGCACGTACTTGCCGACCAGGGCGATCCGCACCTTGCCCGTCGCGGCGTCGGCGCGGCGCACCATCGCCTCCCACTCGGCCAGGTCCGGCGCCGGCGCCTCCATCCCGAAGTGGTCGAGGACGATGTCGTCGACCCCCTCCGCCCGGAAGACGAGCGGAACCTTGTAGATGTTGTCGACATCGTGGGCGGAGATGACGGCGTCGACTGGGAGGCTGGCGAAGAGGGCGATCTTGCTGCGGATCTCGCGGTCGAGGCGACCCTCGGAGCGACAGACCAACGCGTGCGGCTGGATCCCGATGCGCCGCAACTCGTTGACCGAGTGCTGGGTCGGCTTCGTCTTCAGTTCGCCGGCGTGGCCGACGTAGGGCACCAGGGTGAGGTGGACGAACATGCTGCGCTTCGGCCCGAGGTCGGTGTAGAGCTGGCGGATCGACTCAAGGAATGGCAGCGACTCGATGTCGCCGACGGTGCCGCCGATCTCGGTAATCACAAAGTCAACCGACTGCGACTCGGCGACGATCAGGATGCGCTGCTTGATCTCGTCGGTGATATGCGGAATCACCTGCACGGTGGCGCCGAGGTAGTCGCCGCGCCGCTCCCGCTTGATCACCGAGTTATAAACCGAGCCTGCTGTCACATTGGAGGCACGTGAGGTGTTCTCATCGGTGAAGCGCTCGTAGTGACCGAGGTCGAGGTCGGTCTCCGCCCCGTCCTCGGTGACGAAGACCTCACCGTGCTGGAACGGACTCATCGTCCCAGGGTCGACGTTGATGTAGGGGTCGAACTTCTGCAGTTGAACCCGGAAACCGCGGGAGACGAGGAGGCGTCCGATCGAGGCGGCAGCGATGCCCTTGCCAAGAGCCGAGACCACTCCGCCGGTGACGAAGATGAAGCGGGTGTCTCCTTGCCTTGCGCTACTCATCCTCTACCAAGCGAGTCTAGCCAGCGCAGTGGCGGAACCGATTCGATCGTCGCCGAAAGAGAGCGCATCTCGCCGTAAATCGTGAGCAGGACGACTACCCCCAGCGCGATCAGCCGCCCCGTTCCGCTCAGCGTAATCAGCAGCCAGACGCCGGCGATCGCCCCGACCAGATTCGAGCCGGTGTCGCCCAGCATCGCCCGCTCACGCAGGGTGAGCCAGGCGCCGATCAGTACCGGGCCGGCGAAGATGCCCAGCAATTCGAGCGGCGCCAGCGTCCACGCCCCGAGGCACAGCCCGACGCCCAGCAGGATCAGCCCCTTCTCGGTGCGCCCGGGCCGCAGGTCGATCAGGTTGAAGAGGTTGGTGGCGAGAATCAGCAGCGCCACGTCGGCCAGGTAGCGCCACGACTCCAGTCCCCGCCCCGAGGCTACATAGGCGGCCAGCGCCAACGCCCCGATCGCCTTGATCGCGCCGGTCGAGAGCCGCCCCTCGCGAAGCGCCCGCGCGTGTCCCCTCCACCCTCGTGGCGCGCCGCCGACCTGCCCCCCGCCCAGCGAGTCGTCGAGGAAACCGAGGAAGGCGACGCCGATCAAGTAAGGGATCCAGCGGCGCAGCTCGGGGTCTAGCAGTTCGAGGTCGGCGCGATCGTTGAGGAAGGCGAGCGGGGCGAGGGCGACCAGCGCCACCGTCGCCAGCACTGCGCCGAGCGGGAAGGCGAGCGTGGTGCCGCGGTAGTTCTCCCGCACCAGCCCGGCCTCTTTCAGCCCCCGCGCCCCCGCCGGGACGAGCAGCAGCGCCAGCGCGATCGAAAGCGGGAAACCGATCCAGTACACGATCGCCTCAGTGTCCGGGCGCGAGCAGATCCGGCAGTAGGCCGTCGGCGCTGCCCTTGACGCCGAAGCTGCCCTCCGCCCCGAGCATCGCGAAGACCATCGCCACGCGCCCCGCGACCAGGTCGATGTCGTCGACGCTGGAGAGCGCATTGACCTGGAAGAAGGAAATCGAGGAGGGTTCCGCCGTGGAGGTCTCGACCCCGACCGCCGGCCTGCGGGTCTCCGAGATCCCACGCATCAGCGCCGACCTCCAGCCGCGCTGCCACGCCGCGCTGCACCGGCCCCATGCCTTCGGGCTGATCGCGGACCACGATCACCCCATCGAGCCCCCCGAAGTTGCCGCTGGCTCTGGAGAAGAAGGAGCTGCGAACCAGTTCCACCAGGGTGCCACCGTGCACCAGCTGGCGCCCGATGCCGGCTCCCTAGCGTGGTCTCCGTTTCCGGGTTGCGCCGGATTTCGGCGAACCTGGTCTTCGCGAGATCGCCGGCCAGCGAGCGCAAGTCGACCGGCTCCCGCACCACCCCGACCCCCACCAGCCGCGCCCCGGTCGGCCCGAGGGCCGTTTCGATCGCCGAGGAGACGTTGCCCGGCAGTCCCCCCAGGGCGACGATCCCGATCCGCTCGCCGGCCAGCCGATCGTGGACCAGCACCGGGTAGACGCGTTCGGCGAAGTCGTTGGCGCGACCCAGTTCTCCGCTCAGCTGGTCCGCCCGGGAGCGAGCGTCCTGGAGATTGCCGATGAGGCTGTGCTCGAGGTCCTTGCGGGTGTTGTTGAGCGCGGCGCCGCCGAACTCGGCGCCGATCAGGATCCCGATCGCCAGGGCGAGGAAGACCGCGATCAGTGATGTCGCGTGGTAGCGCGCGCTGTAGCCCATCAGCGGCCGAAGGCTAGATGGTCGCCCCCGCCACCGCTACAGGCCGAGCCAGATCCTGATCTTCAGCCAGACCAGCTGAACAACGTTGTTGAGGGCCGGGGAGGTGATGACGACGATCGTCAGCAGGATCGCGAATGCGATCAAGAATAGGACGAGCGGGCCGAACGTCGAGCTGGGGGTGTAGAGACGGCTGACGCCCTTCGCATCGACCAGCTTCTCGCCGATCCGCAGCCGAGTAAGGAAGGTAGAAGACATACCGCCCCGCTTCCGGTCGAGGAACTCGATCAGATTGAAGTGGGCACCGACGCTGACGATCAGCGCCGCACCCTTCTCATACGCCATCAGCATCGCCACGTCCTCGCTGGTCCCGGCGGCCGGGACCAGGGTGTGCTCAAGGCTCATCTCCAGCAAGCGCTCGCGCCCCGGTGCCCGTCCGTCCGGATAGGCGTGGACGATCAGCTCGGCCCCGCAGCGCAGCGCTTCGTCGCTGGCGGAGTCCATGTCGCCGAGGATCAGATCTGGCTTGATACCCGCCTCCAGCACTCCGTCGGCACCGCCGTCAACCGCAACGATCAACGGACGGACATCGCGAATATAGGCGCGCAGCGCCTTCAGATCGCGACGATGGCGATCACCGCGGACGACGATCAGCACGTGGCGATCGCGAAACGACGCCCGGGTCGAGGGGAACTCGATGGTGCCGGTCAGCAGATCGGTCTCCTGGCGGACGTGGGCGATCGTGTTCTCGACGAAGTCGGCGAGCGCCTCGTTGACCCGCTCGCGCTGATCGTCGAGGCGGCGCTCCAGCTCGACCGCCCCGAGCATTCGGCCGCTCGCAACTTCCTGGCCCCCAACGCGCACGACGCCGTCCTCGATCTTCACCGAATCGCCGTCACGCAGCCGCTCGAAGAGGCCACCGCCGGGGACGTCGACCAGACAGATCCCGGCGCGGACCAACATCAGCGGGCCGGTGTTGGGATAGCGCCCGTCCGAGGACTCCGACGCGTTCAGCACCGCCCGCACGCCGGTCGCGATCAGCTCCTCGGCAGCGATCCGGTCGATGTTGAGGTGGTCGATTACGGCGACGTCGCCCGGGCCAAGGCGCTTGACCAGGTGCTTGGTGCGGCGACCGAGCCGGGCGGTGCCGTGAATCGCTTCCGCTGCCGAGGCCCCGTTGCGACGGGACAGCAACGCGGGAAAACGACGGCGACTGGCGGTAGCCACAACCGCAGCCTATTTGTTCGGCCCAATCACGGTGGGGGCGGATGGCTAGCGCCTTTGCGGCCAGCCTGACAGCTCACCCTGCGATGCGTAGGGCTTGAGGGCGGGGTGCTGGAGACGCGCTGCACCGTCGGTCAAGGTGGTGCTCATCGTGGCACTGAGGTTGTCTTGGGGGCACCTCACCATCGCAAGGCTTTGCTTCGCGCCCTCGTACCTGAAGAGCCATTCGATCTTGGGGCTGAAGTCGAGCAGCAAGGATGCCGCCGAACTCTGAGGAAAGGTCTGTTGCCGGCGCGCCCGTCAGAGGCGGTCTTCGTAGTGCCAGTGCCTGCCGCCATCGCTGGAGACGTACGCCCACGTGACGGCCGTCGAGCCGCTGTCGCTGAGGGCCTCGATGAGTGCGACCAGACGCCCGCCGTTGTCGACGACAGCCAGCGACCCTCCGCCAAAGGAGGTCCTCCACCAGTGCTTGCCGCCGTCGTTGGTCGTGTCGACTACTTCACCGCATCCGTCGGCGAAGTAGATGCGCTGGTTCACGGCGCCAACTTCACACACGTTGAGAGGCCCCTGGGCCGCGTTGACGTGCAGGGCCGGACCGCTCACCCGCCACGTCTTGCCGGCGTCGACGGTCGCAGCCGGATACTGGGCCTGGCCGACGCTCGCTAGCGCGAACCCATGGAGGGTGTCGACGAACACGCGATGACCGAGCTCGCGGGCGCCAACGGCACTGCCCGGCCTCAGGGTTCCGGGAACGCGGGCGATCGGCCGAGCTGTGATTGTGCGAGCAGGCGACGGGAACCCGGAAGTCACGGCCGCTCTCGTTGATCGGCCCGAGGCCGCTCCAACTCCAGCCGCTCCGAG
The DNA here is from genome assembly GCA_963842375.1 of uncultured Solirubrobacterales bacterium. Lineage (GTDB taxonomy): Bacteria > Actinomycetota > Thermoleophilia > Solirubrobacterales > 70-9 > CAVUPF01. The sequence goes on along the minus strand of CAWJGB010000012.1, from coordinate 49,609 downwards.
CACGACTGTCGCCAAGACGACGGTTGCCGGCCTCACTAGCCGACTAGATGCCACACGCGCCTGCATTCCACGAGCCCCCCTTGAGCTAGCGATAAGTCAGCTCAAGATACTTGTTCGGTTAGTTCGGCGATTCGCGGGCAGGATCAACCCACCGTGTGAGACTACCCCGCGCGGCAAGCAGGCCAGCCGACTCCTACGCGGCCGCCAGCAGCTCTCGGGCGTGGCGAGTGGCAGCCTCGTCAGAGCGCTTGCCGCCGAGCATCCGGCGGATCTCCTCGACCACGCCCTCGCCGTCGAGGCGCTGCACGGTGGCCGTGGCCCGTTCCTGGGCGACGTCCTTCTCCAGCCGGAAGTGGGTGGCGGCCAGGGAAGCGACCTGGGGCAGGTGGGTGATACAGAGAACTTGGCGACCCTTGCCCAGCGCCCGCAGCCTTTCCCCCACGACCCGCGCCGTGTTGCCGCCGACCCCGGCGTCGATCTCATCGAAGACGAGGGTGCCGGCGCCACCGCCCTCGCCGAGCCCGCTCAGCGCCAGCATCACGCGGGAAAGCTCGCCGCCGGAAGCGGCGTCGCGAAGCGGCGCCGGGTCGATCCCGGGGTTCGGCGCCACTCGCAGCTCGACCGTCTCGCACCCGCCCGCGCCGAAGCCATCGGGGTGCGACTCCAACACCACTTCGAGGGTCGCCCCGGGCATCGCCAGCCTCTCCAGCTCCTTCGCCATTTCCTTCTCAAGCGGGCCCGCCGCCTCGGCGCGCCCTTCGCTGAGCCGCGCCCCCAGCTCCTGGCGACGGCGTTCTGCCCCGTCGAGGGCAGCCTCAGCCTCAGCGGTCCGCTCCTCGCTGCCCTCCAGACGCCGTATCTCCCCACGACAGCGCTCGGCGTGGGCAAGCACCGACTCCACGCTGCCTCCGTGCTTGCGCTTAAGTCGCTCAAGCGAGTCGATCCGCTCCTCGACACTGGCGAGCTGCTCGGGGTCGGCCTCCAGGCGCTCGGTGTAGTCGCGCAACTCCGAAGCGACATCACCCAACTCGACCGCAAGTGCGCTGAGCCGCTCAGAGATCGAGTCCAGACCGGGGTCGACCCCGCTGGACCCCTGTAGCAGCGCGTCCGCATAGGGCCAGTGCGCTCGCCGCCCCGCCGCCGTCCTCGTCGATTCCGGCGATGCCGGCATAGGCGCCCACCGCCGCGTCGCGCAGTCCCTCGGCGTGGCGCAGGCGCTCGCGCTCGGTGCTCAGCACCGCCTCCTCAGTGGGGTCAGGGGCCACCTCCTCGATCTCGGAGAGCTCGTAGCGGAAGAGGTCGAGGTCGCGCTCCCGGGAGCCCATCCCGCTCCCGCAACCCGGCCAGCTCAGCGGCGAGTGCCCCGCATTCTCGATGGGCCTCCCGGTAGCGCCGCCGCAGCTCCAGGTGCTTGGCTCCGGCGAACCCGTCCAGTATCTCCATCTGCGCCGAGGAGATCGTGAGCTTGCGATGCTCGTGCTGGCCGTAGAAGGCGAGCAACCACCCGCCCAGCAGCTTCAGGTCTCCTGCCGATGCCGCCCGGCCCGCCACGAAGGCGCTCGTTCGCCCACTCGCCGATACCCGCCGACCCAGCACGACCTGATCGGCCCCTTCGGGCAATCGCTGCGCAATCTCCGCCATCTCAGGCTCGCCCAGCAGCCCTTCCGGAAGATCGAAGACCCCCTCGACCCAGGCCTCTTTCGCGCCGGGTCGAACGATCTGAGATCGAGCCTTCCCTCCCATCAAGAGGTCGAGCGCAGTGCGCCAGCACCGTCTTCCCCGCTCCCGTCTCCCCCGTGATCGCGTTCAACCCCTCGCCGAGCCTCAGCTCGGCCCCCTCAATCAGCAGCAGGTTCTCGATTCGCAGCTCACGCAGCACGCACCTTGTCTAGCACCGAGAGGCGACGGACTCTCCCCCGCGCCTATCCAGCCACAGCCTCCCTTGCCGTCTCTGCTTTGACGGCCGGCTGGAAGAAGTCGCGGGACCGAACCAGGGCGAAGCCAAGGGCGGCACCGAGGAACGAGAGCGTCGCCGCAATCAGCAGGATCTCGTTGAGCCCGCTGACGAAGGCGACCGTCGCCGCATGGGTGATCTCGGCCCGCACGCTCGGTGGCGAGACAGCCGCAGCAGCCCGGGAGCCGCCGACCGAGACGAGTTCCGCAAGGCCCTTCGGCGCATGGGGAAGGATTTCGGTCAGCTTGGAGTGGACCTGGGACTGGAAGACCGCGCCGAGCCCTGCCACGCCGGTCGCGATGCCCACCTGACGAAAGGTCGTGTTGATCCCCGAGCCCATCCCCGCCTTGGCCGGCGGCACCACCGCGATCGCCGCCGATCCGATTCCCGGATTGGCGATCCCGACCCCGGTCCCGGCGAAGATGAAGCCCGCGAGCAGGGCTGTCCAGCCCGAGCTCGGGGTGAGCCCGTGCATCAGCAGCAGCCCCACTCCGACGGTGGCGAGGCCGACCCCGAGCAGGACCCGGATCGGGAATGCGATCGGAGAGCTTGCCGGCGATCGGAGCGACTACGAATGACAGGACCGTCAGCGGCGAGAAACCGAATGCCGGCCTGCAGCGGCGAGTAGCCGAGCACCTCCTGGATGTAGAGCGTCAGGTAGAGGAACATCGCAAACATCCCGCCGGAGAGCCCGAAGGCGACGGCAGAGACGCCGTTGAAGGCTGGCTTGCGGAACAGGGTCAGGTCGAGCATCGGATTGGCGCTGCGCAGCTCGATCGCCAGGAAGCTGAGCAGCAACACCCCGGCGCCGATCAGCGAGGCGAGGATCGTGGCGCTGCTCCAACCGTCGGGGTTGCCGCGGATCAACCCGAAGATCAACAGAAAGAGCGCCACCGAGAAGGTGGCAACGCCAGGCAGGTCGATCCGCGCCGCGTCCTGCGCTGCGACGTTGGCGAGCTTACGCTCGGTCAGGATGATCGCCACCAGCCCGATCGGCACGTTGACGAAGAAGATCCACTCCCAGCCGAGATGCTCGGTGATCAGCCCGCCGACCAGCGGCCCGATCGCGACGGCGCCGCCGATCGTCGCTCCCCAGACGCCGAACGCTGTGGCGCGGTCGGCACCGTGGAACTCCTGCCCGATCAGCGCCAGCGAGGTGGCAAACATCGCCGCTCCGCCGACCCCCTGCAGACCGCGCGAGAGGTTTAGCAGGGTCGGGTCGCCAGAGACGCCGCAGAGGAAGGAGGCGAAGGTGAAGATCCCGAACCCGATCGAGAAGACGCGACGCCGCCCGAGCCGGTCGCCGAGCGACCCGGCGGTCAGCAGGAACGCGGCGAGGGTCAGTGAGTAGGCGTCGACCACCCACTGCAAGCTGGAAAGGCTCGCACCGAGCGCGCGCTGGATGGAGGGAAGCGCGACGTTGACGATCGTGATGTCCAGCAGCAGCATGAACGTCGCGATCGAGATCAGGATGAGGGTCCACCATTTGCGCTCCATGTGACCTCCTAGGACTTAACTGGCCGCAGGGTATAGACCCGGCAACCTCGGCCCGAAGGGGCCCTAAACGGCCAGGTGGCCGAACTTCTCGCGAATTCGCTGGTAGAAGCTCGTACCCGGCAGCTGGGCGAGCCGCCCGACCCGGTCGACAAAGCGAACCTCCAAGGCCGCGCCTGGCGCCAGCTCACCGATCTGCTCGCCGTCAATCGTGACGTCGACCGCCTCGCGTCCGCCCGCGTTTCCTACGTGGAGCACGTCGCCAGGCGCGACGACGAGGGCCCGCGCCGTCAGCGAGTGCGGCGCGATGTAGCTGACCACATACCCCTCGACACCCCAAGCAAGAATGGGGCCCTGGTTGGCGAGGTTGTAACCGGTCGAGCCGGCTGGGGTCGCTGCGACGAGCCCGTCGCAGCGGACGTGCCCTACCTCCTCGCCGGCAATCCTGTAGCTCAGCTCCGCGACCCGGTCTCGGGGGCGGCGGGCGAAAGTGACGTCGTTAAGAGCGACGCGAGCCTCGCCGCCGACGGCGATCTCAAGCCCCGGCAGCTCGACCGGCTCGATCTCCCCCGCGAGAGCGCGCCGGATCCCCTCCTCGGCATGGTCACGCTCGACGGCGGCAAGGAAGCCGACGGTGCCGAAGTTGACGCCAAAGACCGGGACACCGCTATAGGCGAAGCGGCGCAGCGCGTGAAGGATCGAGCCGTCACCGCCGAGCACCAGGCAAATGTCCGGCCGTTCAGACAGTTCGTCCACCTCCTCGACCCCATCCGCCGCGGCACCGTGCTTGGCCAGCTCCTCGGTGGTGGCTATCAGTCGCCAACCGGCCTCGACGGCAACCGTCGCCGCGACCGCAACGGCTTCGGTGGCCGCCGGCGGGTGTGAGTGGGTGATCAGCGCCGCGGTCTTCATCCCTGTGGCTCCACCGCCAGGATTGACGACTCCAGGTCACCGATCTCCTCGCCGTCACCGCCACACCAGACGAAGGTCTCGCGATTGCCCTTCGGCCCGGGCAGGCCCGAAGAGGCGAATCCCCTAACCGGGAGGCCGAGGTCACGGGCAGCGCTCGCCACCGCAAGGATCGCCTCGCGGCGGTCGGCGGGGTCGTGGACGACGCCCTTGCCGACCCGCTCGCGGCTCAACTCGAACTGCGGCTTGACCATCGCCAGCATCTCGCCGTGCAACGCAAGGCAACGGACAAGCGCTGGGAGGAGCTTGACAACCGAGATGAATGAGACGTCGACGACGGTGAACCCCGGGGCAAACGGCAGATCAGCCGGCACCAGCTCACGAGCGTTGAGCCGCTCGATCACGATCACCCGAGGGTCCTCCCGCAGCTTCAGGTCGAGCTGGCCGTAGGCGACATCGACGGCGGCGACCCGCGTGGCGCCGCGCTGCAGGAGACAATCGGCGAAACCGCCGGTCGAGGCGCCGACGTCGAGGCAATTGAGCCCGGAGACGTCGATGCGGAGGGCGTCGAGGGCGTTCTCGAGCTTGACGCCGCCGCGCGAGACATAGCGCGGGCGCTCGTCGATGATCAGCGTCACAGCGGGCTCAATCATCTGGCTCGGCCGAAGCGCCACGGGCCCGTCCTCGCCGATGCGGACCTCACCCGCTCGCACCGCGCCAGCCGCCGCGGAGCGTGACGAAAAGAGCCCGCGCTCCGCCAAAACCGCGTCTATCCTGGTCTTCTTCACCGCCAGAACCGTACAGGCGCCCCGAAACTGGCCGTTTATCGGAGGCTTAAGACCGCCTGCAACAGTCTTTTAACCGCCGTTTGAGCTTCGCCTGGTCTGCTGTGACGGAGCGTCTGTGACCCCACTCACACACAAATCGCACATACGTTCGTATGCTTCTAAAGGATTCGCGTGAGGCTGACGATGTTGAGCAGAATCAAAGGCTTCCTGGCTGGGCTCGTCGCCGTTCAATGGCCCTCGTCGCTTCCCACGACGGGCGCCCGCGGCACATGAGAGCCCACCTACCTCCCACGGATCCACATATATAGAGATACATATCTCTCCTCCCTGTAGTAACCCCAGAAGCGCCCCGCCCTAGGCGGGGCGTTTTCTGTTGCGCAAACGGCTCTGGAAAGCCAGATGTAGCTGGTTCTTGAGGCCAACGAACCGGCGGCAGAAGGGGCTGAAAATGCCCTCGTGCGCCAGTTGGTGCGCCAGTGAGACACGGTTCATGCACGAAAAGAGCCTCACGCCAGCAGGTCGGCTATTGACTCCAGCTTGCGATCAGACAGGGCTGGCCGCTGGCAACGGACGCGACGCCGGGCAGGCAGTGTGGCGATGGACCGCCTGAAAGCGGCGGGCTGGTGGCCTGAAGCTACGCCTTGACGAGCGGGCGATCCGTGAGCGTCGCCGTCGCCACATGCACTTCGGGGGCGGGCCCATCGTCGGTCAGATAGACGGAAACGCCCTCCCGCAGCGACTCAAACAACTCGTCCAGCGTGTCGCCGGAAGCAAAACAGCCAGGAAGCTCTGGGATATCGGCCCAGTAGGTGCCGTCCTCTAGGTGGATTTGTGCGGTGTACTCCACGTGACCTCCTTCGCTTCGGCTCATTTTAGCCCTGCCTGCTTCAAGATCGCGCTTGCCAGGCCCGGCTGGTAGTCCCGGCCCTTGTGCTGAGGCAGAGTGATCGGGCGATGGCCGGGCTTCGTCATCTTGACCTGATGCTTGCCGCCAGCCTTGCGAATCCAACCATTCGTCTCCAAGAGCTTGATCGCCTTCTTCTGACTCAGCGTCCCCTTCATCGCCGCGGCAACCGATCCAGGCTCAAGGCAATCAGACAGACGAAGCCATCGGCTCTTTGGCCAGGTAGGCGTCCATCCGCTCCCGCACCTCGTCGTGGCTGCCGGGCAGCAAATGGCCGTAGGTGTCGAAGGTCGTCTGGATCTTCGAGTGGCCCATGAAGGTCTGGATCGCCTTCGGGTTGGCCCCCGCGTCGATCAGCAGCGAGGCGAAGGTGTGGCGGCACTCATGCAGCGTGATCGGCGCCAGCAGCTCGGGCTCGCGCTCCTCCTCTGCGGCCGCCTCGCGCCCGCTCGCGTTGGCTGCATCCCAGGCCCGCTTCGCACGGGTGTCGATCGTCGAAGCGACGAACGCCTGCAAAGCCGTACGGCCGAACACCAGGTCTTCACCGTCGCGCCCGGTTCGCAGCAGATGCTCGTCCAGGTAGTCGCGCAGAACGGCCAGCAGCGGCACGGCTCGGCGGCTGGAGTGCGACTTGGGGTCGATTGCCCCCTCCTCCTGGTCCCAGCCGCGCTCGACACGGATCAGGCTGGAGCCCAGATCCACATCGCAGCAGCGAAGAGCTTGCAGCTCGCCCCGCCGCAGACCACCGTAGAACGCGGTCGCCCAAACCGGCCCGTCCTCTGACTCCAATGCGGCCAGCAGCTTCGCGGCCTCCTCGGCCGAAGCAATCCGCGTGGGTCGCTTGGAGTCATCGCCGGGCAGGTCGATCCGCTCCGAGGGGTTGTAGGCCAGCTCGTCGCGGTCGATCGCCCAGCGATAGAACGCCTGCACCGGGTTTAGCACGTTGCTCACAGTGCCCGGCGAGAGGCCGGAGGCGAGCAGGTCATCGACGAGAGCCTGCAAGTCGCGGCGACGGACTTCGCTTACCTTGATCGCCGCCACCGCCGAGGGCTCGATGTGGACGCGCAGAGCGCGCTCATAGGAGCGCACTGTGTTCGGCTTGTAGCGCTCCCGCCCCTTGGGTCGCACCTCGCCCGCCTCCATGCCCTCTACAAAGACGCGCAGCGCCGCAGCGAGGGTGCGGGCGTCGCGTCTGGCGGGACGCAGGCCGCCCCGCTCCGCGGCGACGAGCGCATCGGCACGCCACGACTTCGCTTCTGCCTCCCGTGCGAAGGTCTTGCGGATCTTCTTGCCCTCGCGGACAAGGTAGATCCAAGCCTCGTAGCCAGCGCTACAGCCGCAGCGACCGCCATCGTGGCCCGGACAGCCCTTCGAGTGTCGCTTGACGATTCCCGCCGCCATCACCTACCCCCTCTCGCTGCCGCGTGACCTGCCATCGGCCCATGATGACCGGAGCGACGGCGGCTCCGCACCGAACCAACCTCGGCCAGCTGCGCGGCCATCGGACGCTCGGCGTTCTCGGCCAACCAGCGCTCCAGCTCGCCAACCGGCACGAGACGCATCCGGCCCCGTCGGACCAAGCTCACCTCGGTCTGCACGTAGCGCTCGAAGCTGTCGATGCTCATCCCGAGCGCTTCGGCGGCCTCGACGCGGGTCAACGCAAGGCGGGGGCGCGTCACACTGCTCACCGCGGCACCGCCTCCCCGATCGAGATGAACTGCTCAGCGCGGACCTTGGCGACAGCGCGCTCGACCGCTTTGCGGGTCTGACCGGGTGCGCAGTGGTAGTGGACCTCCGCCACGACGCCAAGCCCGACGGCGTAGCGCCAAGCGCGGATCAAGCCTTGCAGGCGCCGCGGTGACTTCGGGGTCAGCTCGACCTCGATCGCGATCGTTCCGCCCTCAGCGAGGACCGCGAGGTCGGCTCGGTGAAAGCGGGGCGCGCCGTTGGGGAGCTCTCCGACCTTGGCGGAGGCGATCGGGCGTTCCTCGATCTGCTCGGCCAAGACCAGCTCGCGCTCGGTGAGGACGCGCTCGTGGCCGTAGTGGCGGCCGACCAGCTGCGCGGTGGTGGCACAGCGCAGCCAGTGGTCGACGGCGCCCGGAGTGATCGTCGCGACCGGGAGGCCGAGGCCGGCGAAGCGCAGGCCGTCGCGGGTCGCGCGAAGGAGACCCGGCTCGGCGCGAACCAGCTCAAGGCGCTCCAGCAGGCCGTGCTCGACGCAGGCCGCGACCCGCCGGTAGGCGGCGGTGCGGCCGACTCCGAGCGCCGCCATCACATGCCGCATCGCAACAACGCCATGCCGCCCTACGTAGCGGACCAGCTCCAGATCCCTGCTGTGCGCCGACCTGGTCCCTCGGGACTCGACCACACTTCTCTCGATCACGGCATCCATCCGCTAACAAGACGTACGACACCCCTGTTTCGGCCCACCTGCTTCGTCTTTTCTGTTGCTCAGCCCCCTCTCTCTGTCTTCTTCTACACCCCCCCTCTCTCTCGGTCCCTTTTGCACCGCACCTCTGCAATCCACCCCTGTGCCGCTTGCCTCTGCCCTACCAGCATTTCGGCAGCCGACCACGACCGCTCACCACCTGATGTCTCTTTCATGGTGAGTGGGCGTGGTCGGCTGCCGAAATGCGCTCTCAACCGCAGGGACAAGCGGCACAGGGGTGGATTGCTATTCCACACCTCCGTCTACGGTGTGGTCCACCCCACTCCGGTCCCTAAACGCAGTAGCTCCGCCCCGCCGTACTTGCAGAAATAGCGCGGGGCGGGGCGGTTGTCAAGGGCGCTTTGCGCCCGACCCCCGGAGGGGTTGACGGCCCGTCGGGCGAGCGAACCGACATGGCGGCCTATGTAGCCGAGGTAATGCGAGGAAGACTGGACGACCTTGGCTACTATGCCGGCTCGTCCGGGACGCCGCCGGGCGAGATTTTCGTCGCGACGGCTCTTTGAGGACGGAGCCTCGAATAGAGTCTGATTTCTGGGACGAAGCGGATTGAAATACTTCTAATGACCATGATCATCGACAGCATTGAGCGCCGCCGGGGGAGCGGCTCGCGGCAGACCTTCACCGTCTGCAAGCAGCCCTTCGGGGTCGGCGTCGAGCGGACGTTCCCGCTGTACCCGCCGACGATCGGAAAGCTCGAGATCGCCGGGCGCGGCGACGTGCGGAGGGCCAAGCTCTACTCCGAGGCTGCGGGGGCACCGGAGGCTAGCGGGGCGGATGAGCCGGTCACCGTGGCCAGCGACTCCGGCGAGGGCTCGGCCTGAGACCCTCGATCCCCAAGCCGAAGAGCAGGGCCGGCGGACTGGTCGAGCTGGTCGTCATCGTCGCGCTCGCACTTGGCCTGGCGCTTGGCATCCAGGCTTGGATCGTCAAGCCCTACCAGATCCCCTCGCAGTCAATGGAACCGACCCTCGTCGTCGGTCAGCGGGTACTGGTCAACCGCTTCATCTACAACTTCACCGACCCGGCCATCGGAGACATCGTCGTCTTCCATCCGCCGGCGGGAGCCGACGATAATGCCAATGAATGCGGCGTGTCGGACCCAGAAGATCAAGCCTGCCCGAGGCCGACGAAGGCCGAGTCCAGCCAGAACTTCATCAAGCGGATCGTCGCCGGGCCGGGCGACACCGTCAGCATCCGCGAAGGGCACCCTGTCGTCAACGGAGCTGAGAAGAAGAGCGAACCGTATACGAACCCCTGCGACAACGCCCCCGGTGCTCGCTGCAACCTGCCAAAGCCGATCACCGTTCCGCCGGGCTATTACTTCATGATGGGCGATAACCGTGGGGCAAGCGACGACAGCCGTTACTGGGGCCCCATCCCCCGCAGCTGGATCATCGGCAAGGCATTCGCCACCTACTGGCCGCCGGACCGAATAGGCCTTTTCTAAGACGACGCACTCACCCGCCGTCCGAACCTCCGGCCTTCCTCCCTCGGCGTCCGCGAACTGCTGGCGTACGGCGACTGCTTCGGACTCTCATAGGGGGAGAAACCCCACGACGGCTCCTACAGAGCCGCCGTGGGGTTGTCACCCTCACTGACCCTTCAGCAGCGCGACCCTTCGATGCCTACATCAATCCCATTGAAGGCTCCGGGGTTCGGGCGATTCCCGTTCGGATCCATGCAAGCCACTTCAATATAAACTTCTGGTTCTTTCCAAACGAGTGTCACCTTCTTGTTCGCACAGCGGTTCTTGGCAGAGCGCTTGGTACCGAATTCGTGATAGCCCCCGATGCATAGGATTTCTGCTCTGGCCCCCTGCCATTCCGTCTGGGGCCAGACGCACTCGTGACCGCTGGAGCACGCTTCTTCGAGCAGCGGTTGAGCTTCAAACAACGGCTTGGCCGATCCTTGTTCCGGCGGGGTGGTCGCTGACGCCATCGACGGCAGCGCCGCGAACCCGACGACCGCGAGTGCCATCACCAACGCCCCGAGTACCTTGGCCCTAATGCGATTTATGGGTAGACTCCTTTATCTGTGGCGGCCTGTGCCAACGGGACCGCCTATTTGCATTGCTGGGGTGCTCCTCTTCCGGGGAGCACCCCGGTTCCTGCCGTCCGTGGGGAGCGATACCCGCGCCCTCGGTGCGGTCCGATCGGGTGAAATCGAGCGTCAACAGCCATCCGACATGGTGTCGTCGTGGCGCTCCTCAACACCCTGACCGGCTTGTTCGCGGAACGGTCTATCACAAATAGTTCGTGCGCTTTGTGATTCTCAAGTAATCCGGTTTGACCCAGCGCGGGTCCGCAGCATCACGTCTCAGAATTTCGCATGGTGGCGGGGATTCCGGGTTTCGCAGGCGTCTCGAAAACGCCCGAAAGTCGTGGGCGTCTCATGGACGGATAACTGATCGGCGACACCGTAGGGGGCACGGGCGTCGACTCAAACAAAGGCGGCGAAGCGCCCAAGGGCGTGACTCGGGCCTGAGGGCAAGCCAGGAGCGGGCGTCTTCAGCCGCCCGCAAACTCGCGCATGGTCGCGCGGCCCCTGCGAATGCAGCGGTCGACCTAGGCGTCAGCGGCCTGTGGCGTGCTCAATCCGGCCCCGCGCCCCCATCGTCCGCATTGATCTCAATCGCTCAGGCGGTGTCGATGAGCTGAACTGGCAGCCCTTTACCCGCCGCATTGCGAGCGAGGGGGCCGTCAATTGTCCACAGGTCCGCCTCAAGCTCCTGCGCCAGCGCGACGTAGGCCGCGTCGTAGGCGCTCTCGCGCTGTAGCTGCCGGGCGAGGTCGATCACGGCAGGGCCATCGTCCAGGCCGTGCAGAGTGATCGGCATTGCGATGATTTTCTGCCATGCCGCCTCGGCGTCGGCTGCGTCGATGGCGCCAGCCACGATGCTGCGAGTCAACCCGCTCGCGACCTCGTAGCGAAACAGCGAGGGAGCGTGCAGATCCTCGTCTACTTTTTCCCATTCGCGGAGCTTTCGTTCGATGACCTTCGCCCGCTTGGCGTCAAGGACCAGCGCCACGGCGATATTCGCGTCGAGAACGACGGTCAAAGGCCGCGGCGCTCAAGCTCTTCGCGGCCCTCATGGACGACAGCGACCGCATCAACGTCCCCCCGAACGCGACCACGGATCTCGGCCAGATCGGCCAGGATGGCCTCCAAGTCGGACTTCAGCGGCGCAAGCTCTGCCGCGAGCAGCTGATCGGCGAGAGCATCGGGCGGCACGCCGCGCCGCCCAGCCTCATGGGCAAGGCGGTCATAGGCATCGGGAGTAACGTGGATTACGCGGTCGCGCGTGGCCATCGACCAAAGTTTAGAGGCAGGCAGGCGAGACGATCGACTCGATGCCGATCCTGCGCAAGGCTGCGACCATCTTGGGGACTCCGACGATCACATCGTCGGAACGGTGAGTTCATGCGCCAGTCGTGCGCCAGTCAGACACGAAAATAGCGGTTTCAGGCGGTTCCCAGCGGTCCATAATCCGCTTGAACAAGCCAAATCCGCTCTGGCAGGCAGGCGGGCCCAGTTCTCTCCTCCCTGTAGTAACCCCAGAAGCGCCCCGCCCTAGGCGGGGCGTTTTCTGTTGGGCAAGCGGCTCTGGAAAGCCAAATACGGTCTGCTGGCCAGCCAAACGACAAGAGCACCGGGATCGCTCAGAGGGGCCGCCGTGCCACAGTCGGTGCCACAGTCAGACAGCGGTCATGCATCTCAGGCACCTCAACCACAGGCGAACGAGGGAACCGCTATTCGGCCAGGCCGAGGTGCGCTCGTACGGTTAAGGACGCCGCGATGGCTCGATGACCGAGGCAGCGCAGCCAGGCCCTACGCCTTGACGAGAGGTCGATCTGTAAGCGTCGCCGTGGCGAGGTGGACTTCAGCAGAAGACCCCTCGTCGGCGAGGTAGAGCGAGACGCCCTCCTGCAGAGACTCGAATAGCTCGTCCAGGGTGTCGCCCGAGGCAAAGCAGCCAGGAAGCTCCGGGATGTCGGCCCAGTAGCTGCCGTCCTCATGGTGGATTTGGACCATCCCGGGTTCCAAGGAGACCGTGAAAGCCGGGACGGCTCACGCCTGAGCCGTTGGCGAGGTGGGCGCATGCGCACAGAACCAGGAGGCCGAGCGGCTGCTGATCACCAGCCAGGTCCTCAATGCTGCTCCCCCGAGGGCCGATCTAGATCCCTAAAATCGGGTATACTGGATCGCAACGGTAACTCTTGGGATGGGGAAAGGGGACCGGAGAATGCGTGGTGCAGGGACTCAATGTCTTCTTGTCGGCGCTGTCGTCTTGGTGGGGCTGGCTCTCGTGGCTCCAGCGGCTCAGGCAGCCGAAGCGATTATCGAAAAGCAAAACGCTCCACACACGCCAGCCGATGGCTGGCAGGCGGGGACGTGCAAGTCCGACGCTCCCACATGCTCAGTCGAAACGCCGAGCCAGTTCTTTGAACAGGCGGCCGGGCACCCGCAGGTCGGCTTCACCCAGTTCATCGTCAAGCACACGACGACCGTGGCCGGTCTAGAGGAAGAACCGGTTGGATTGATCAAGGACCTCCGGGTCGACCTCCCGGTCGGGCTCAGCGTCAACCCAGGCGCCACCGAACAGTGTGAACTCGCGACCTTCGAAGCGAACCCCGCCGGCTGCCCGCCGGGCTCGGCGGTGGGTGAAAGCCAGGTCACCGCGACGATCGGGGGTTTCGTCTCTCCGGTGCCGCTCGCGGCGACCGTCTACAACATCGTCCCTTCCGCGGGCGAACCGGCGCGTTTCGGTTTCAGCCTGCTCTTCGGCTCTCTGCGCAGCAACGTCTACCTGAAGGCCGGGCTCGACTCCGAAGGCCCATACCGCGAGTGGAAGGGCGACTTCCACGAGTACTTCACGATCGAAGCGCCCGAACCGCCGCTGGGGACGAAGATCCTCAAAAACCGCCTCGACTTCAACGGCCGCGCCGGAGACGGCACCTTCATCACCACGCCGAGTACCTGCAACGACCCCGAAGCCCCGGGCTTCGAACACGCCTACTCGACTTGGCTACGCGCCGACGGCGCCGGCGCGGCATTCGAAGACCCAGCCTTCCCCGAAGGCTCCCCCTTCATCGAGTCGCCGCTGCCCGAAGGCAAACAGCCGATCGAATGCAAAACGATCCCATTCCAGCCGTCGATCGAAGTCGAGCCCGATACGAGCCAGACCGACTCCCCTTCGGGCGCCTCGATCGAAGTCAAGCTGCCCCAGATCAAGGAAGGGGCCAAGCAGGACACCGCCAACCTGCGCACCGCCAAGGTCACCCTTCCCGCCGGCATGGGCCTCAATCCCTCGGCGGCCAGCGGCCTGACCGCCTGCACGGACGCCCAGCTCGGCAAGGGCACGAGCAACCCCGTGAGTTGCCCGGCGGCCTCGAAGATCGGCACGGTCACGATTGAATCGCCGCCGATCTCCGAACAGCTCCACGGCGAACCGTTGACCGGCACTGCTTACCTCGGCCAGCAGCTGAGTCGCGATCCGACTTCAGGCAACGAGTACCGGGTCTTCGTCGATGTGGAGTCGGCGCGCTACGGGATCGCGGTGCGCCTGGTCGGCAACGTCAGCGCCAATCCGCAAACCGGCCAGCTCACCGCGACCTTCGCCGAAAGCCCCCAGGTCCCGTTCACCTCCTTCAAGATGACACTCGACGGCGGTCCGCAGGCGACGCTGACCAGCCCGCCCATCTGCGGTCCGAGCACGACGACGAGCCAGATCACCCCCTGGTCTGGCAATCCGGGCGCCAGCCCGAATGGCAGCTTCACTCTGACCAGCGCCCCCGGCGGCGGCGCCTGCGCGAAGACGCTGGCCGGACGCCCCTTCGCGCCCAGCTTCGCCGCCAAGACGACCAACCCGAAGGGCGGCACCTACACCCAGTTCAACGTCGAAGTCGCCCGCGCCGACGGCAACCAGGAGTTAAAAGGCGTCGACCTTACCCTGCCGCCAGGGCTGACCGCCAAACTGGCCGGCGTCAGCTACTGCCCAGAAGCGGCGATCGGCGCCGCAAGCGCCGCTAGCGGCGCCGCAGAGCTGGCCAGGTCGAGCTGTCCGGAAAGCAGCCTGATCGGCGACGCCACGGTAGACTGCCGGGAGCGGCCCCTCGCCCCTGCTGATCAGCGGCAAAGCCTTCCTCACAGGTCCCTACGACGGGGCACCTCTCTCCCTGGCGATCGTCACCCCCGCCACGGCCGGGCCCTTCGATCTCGGCACGGTCGTGGTGCGGGTGGCGTTGCACCTGAACCCGGAAACGGCCCAGGTCGAAGCGACCTCGGACCCGATCCCACACGTCTTCGGCGGCGCCCTGCTCGACATCCGCTCGATCAAGGTCGACCTCAACCGTAAGCAGTTCGCGCTCAACCCGACAAACTGCTCGCCGATGGCGGTTGGTGGGACGCTACGCGGGGGCGGGGCAGACCCGACCAACCCGGCAGCCTTCAGCTCTGACCCCGTCTCGACCCCGTTCCAGGTGAGCGGCTGTCAATCGCTCGGCTTTGCCCCGAAGCTGCATCTACGCCTCTTCGGCGGCACCCACCGGGCACAGAGCCCGAAGCTGCGGGCGGTGCTCGAGGCCCACGAAGGCGACGCCAACATCAGCCGCGTCGCGGTCACCCTGCCGCACGCCCTATTCCTCAAGCAGAGCAGCCTCGCCCAGATCTGCACCCGGGTGCAGTTCGCTGCCAACGCCTGCCCCGCGGAATCGGTCTACGGCTTTGCCCGGGCAGAAACGCCGCTGCTCGCAAAGCCCCTGGAAGGCCCCGTCTACCTGCGCTCTTCGAGCAACCTCCTGCCTGACCTCGTCGTCGCCCTGAACGGCCAGGTCGACATCGCCCTGGACGGCCGCATTGACAGCGTCAACGGCGCCATCCGCAATACCTTCGAGACCGTCCCCGACGTGCCGGTGTCGAAGTTCGTCCTCACCGTGAGGGGTGGCAAGCGCGGCCTCTTGGTCAACTCCCGCAATCTCTGCCAGGCGCCGCCCAAGGCGATCGTCAGGTTCAGGGCCCAGAACGGCAAGAAGGCGAACTCGCGGCCGAAGCTGCGGACCGCGTGCAAGCGCGATGTAAAGGTGCGCCGACGCAGAGGCAAGCGCCACGCCAGGCCCGCGGCGTAAGCAGCGGGGCGGCGGGTGGCGCTTGATAGAGCGCCTGCGACGGAGTACAGCGCCTGCACTTGGCTGCGCTCCACCGGCCGGCTTCCTGCAGTCGCTCCAGGTTCCATCGCACGCCGTTGGGGGTCTACGCGATCCTCGCCGAGGCGGGTTGAGTCTCCGCGGGGCCGGACCGCGGAGACCTAACCCAAACGTGGGTCCGCTACCTCTCCCTCGGACCCACAATACATAGAGATACTGGCCTCTTCTCCCTGTGGCGACTCCAGAAGCGCTATGTGCCACCGAAGAGCCGCCCGAACACTATTCGATTGAGCGCTTTGATTCAAACTCAGCCGAGGACCGGCTCGGGGGAATGCAGCGCCGCCAGCACTCGCTCCGCCACCGACCCGCCTGTCAGCCCGACCTCTGCTCGCAGCAGGTCCGGCTTGCCGTGGGTGACGTAGCGATCCGGCAGGCCGACACGCAGGACCCGCGCGCGCTCGCCGCCGCGGTCGGCGAAGGCGTCCTCCAGGTGATCGAGGACTGCCGAGCCGAAGCCGCCGGGCAACACGTTCTCCTCGATCGTCACGACCAAGTCGTGGTCGAGCGCCAGCCGCTCCGCCAACTCAGCGTCGAGCGGCTTGGCGAAGCGAGCGTCGGCGACGGTTGGCGCGAGGCCGTGTCCGGCGAGGATCTCCGCCGCCTCCAGGGCTACGGCGACGCCGTATCCGAAGCCGAGCAGCGCCACCCTCTCTCCGCTCGCCAGCAGCTCTCCGCTTCCGATCGGGATCTCCTTCGGCTCCGCCGGAATTTTCACCCCCTCGGCGGCGCCGCGTGGGTAGCGGAGCACGGCCGGGCCGGGGTGGGCCAGCGCCGTGCGCAGCATGTGGACCAGCATCGCCTCGTCGCGGGGCGCCATCACGATGACGTTGGGGATCGGCCGGAAGTAGGAGACGTCGAAGGCGCCGTGGTGGGTCGGCCCGTCATCACCGACCAGCCCGGCGCGGTCCATCGCGAAAGTTACGTCAAGCTCTTGCAGGCAGACGTCATGGATGATCTGGTCATAGGCGCGCTGGAGGAAGGTCGAGTAGATCGCGCAAACCGGCTTTGCCCCCTGCAGTGCCAGCCCGCAGGCCATCAGCACCGCATTCTGCTCGGCGATGCCGACGTCGTAGTACTGGCCGGGGACCTCGTCGGCGAGCCTCTGCAGGCCGGTCCCCCCCGCCATCGCCGCCGTGATCCCGATCACGCGGTCGTCGCGCTTCGCCTCGGCGACGATCGCCTCGGCGAAGACCTGCGTGTACTGGGGCGGCGCGCTCGCTGGGGGTGGCTTCTCCAGCCGCTCCGGCGCGATCGAGTCCGGCGAATCGGACTCCTTGACCGGAACGGGCTTTGTCGGCGATCCGTTCACGATCGAGTTGGGCTTGGCCGCGTGCCAGCGCTCCATGCCTTCCAGGCCACCCTCCTCTGCGGGAGCAAAGCCCTTGCCCTTGACCGTGTGGATGTGGACTACGACCGGGCGTTCGGCCTCGAACGCCTCACCCAGCGCCGCCCGCAGAGCATGTACGTCGTGGCCGTCGATCACGCCCATGTAGGCGAGGTCCAGCTCCTCGAAGAAGAGGCCAGGAGCCCAGTAGGCCTTGATCGCCGACTTGATCTCCGGCCCGAGGCGCTCAATCCTCCTGCCGAGGCCGAGCGGCAGCTTGGTCAACCGGTCCTCGACCCCCTCGCGGGCGTGGTAGAGGCGCGGGTTGAGGCGGACGCGGTTGAAATAGCGCGAGAGCGCTCCGACGTTGGGCGAGATCGACATCCCGTTGTCGTTGAGGACGATCACGATCGGCGTCTGCAGGCCGCCCGCCGCATGCAGCGCCTCGTAGGCGACGCCGCCAGTTAGCGCCCCGTCGCCGATCACGGCGGCGACCCTGCCGTTCTCGCCGATGCCCTTGCGCATCGCCTCCTTCAGCCCGACCGCGTAGCCGATCGAGGTCGAGGCGTGGCCGGCGCCCATGATGTCGTGCTCGGACTCAAAGATCGAGCAGAACGGGGCCAGGCCTCCATACTGGCGGATCGTCGGCAGCCGGTCGCGGCGGCCGGTGAGGATCTTGTGCGGGTAGGCTTGGTGGCCGACGTCCCAGAGAATCTTGTCGCGGGGGGAGTCGAGCAGGCTGTGGAGGGCGACTGCCAACTCGCAGGTGCCGAGGTTGGCGCCGAAGTGGCCGCCGATCTCGCCGATCGTGTCGATGATGTAGATGCGCATCTCCTGCGCGACCTGCTGGAGCTGATCGTCGTCGAGCTCATGGAGGTCGGTCGGGCCGTCGATCGCTCCGAGCAGCGGGTCGGGTGCCTCGTGCTCCTGCTCGTGCTCTGGTGTCTGCGGGGTGTCGGTCATTCGTGCCTGGTGAAGATGTACTCGGCGACCCGCTTCAGGTCGTCGGTCTCGCCGCTGGCCCCGGCGAGCGCCTCGCTCGCCTTCGTGTGGGACTCGGCGGCGAGCTGGCGTGCCCGGTCGAGGCCGAAGAGGCTGACATAGGTGAGTTTGCCATGTCGCTCGTCGCTTCCATGGGGCTTGCCGAGCTGCTCGTCGCTCTCGGTCACGTCGAGGATGTCGTCGACGATCTGGAAGAGGACTCCCAGCTCGCTCGCGAACCGGCGGTAGGGAATTGTCTCAGGTTCGCCGAGGCCCTCCAGCACCAGCACGACGCCGACGCTGGCAGCGATCAGCCGCCCCGTCTTCAGCGCGTGCAGAGCGCGCAGGCCCTGCGCGTCGGTCTCCTCGCCGACGACGTCGACGTACTGGCCCCCGACCATCCCGTCGACACCGGTCGCCGTCGACTAGCTCGCGCAGGGCAGCGAGGACACCGGCTGGCTCGCCGGGCTGCTCGCAGAAGAGGCGGACCGCTTCGGCGAAGAGCCCGTCGCCGGCCAGGATCGCCACGTCCTCTCCAAACTTGACGTGGGAGGTCGGCAGGCCCCGGCGCAGCTCGTCATCATCCATCGCCGGCAGATCGTCGTGGATCAGCGAGTAGGTGTGGACCAGCTCGATCGCGCAGGCGACCGGTAGGAAGAGCTCGGGGTCGGCGCCGAGGGCACGGGCGGTGGCCAGAGTGAGGACCGGACGAACCCGCTTGCCGCCGGCCAGTAGCGAGTAGCGCATCGCCTCCTCGAGCCCGGCCGTCGGCGCAGTGGTCGAGAAGCGCAGACGGTCGAGGGCGACGTCGACCAGGGAACGAAGGTCCTCGGGGTACATCAGGGGCGGGAGGCGCGGCTCACTCGGTATCGGCCTCGCGCATGCGGCGATTCGCCTCCTCAACCGCCTCGGCGGAGAGCTCGGCCGCCTCGTGCGCCAGCTCCCCGGCGCGCTCGCCGCCGGTCTCCTCGCTTTCCAGCTCGGCCGCGATCGCCTGGAGACGCTCGGAGATCTCGCCGCAGACGACTCACCGGACTCCCTCGCGCACGGCGGCGCCGAGAATGCCGTTGACGAATCCAGGAGCGTCGGCCCCGCAGTACTCCTTGGCGATCTCGACAGCCTCGTCGATCGCCACCTCGATCGGGGCGTCGCCGTGCTCGATCTCATAGAGCGCCACCCGCATCAGGTTGCGGTCCAGCGGCGCGATCCGGTCCAGGTCCCAGCCCTTCGCGTGACGGGAGATGATCGCGTCCAGCTCCTCACGGTGGGACTCAACCCCCGCGGCCAGCTCTCGGGTGAACGGGCGCGAGCCGGCCACCAGCTCGTCGAGCGGACGCCCGGTGACGTCGCGCTGGTAACAGGCGAAGACGGCGTCGCGGCGTTGGTCAGACCTGCGCATGGACGCCCCTATTCTCGCGCTTCCAGCGAACGGGAGCCGCTCAGGCGCGGGAGACGTACTCGCTGCTGCGTGTATCGACGCGGATCGTCTCGCCCTCCTCGATGAAGAGCGGCACCTGCACCGTCACGCCGGACTCCAGCCTCGCCGGCTTGGTGCCGCCGCCCGACGCCGTGTCTCCCTTCACCCCGGGCTCGGTCCGAGTCACCTTCATATCGATCGCGCTGGCCACCTGAACGTCGCAAGGCCGCTCATCGACAAAGAGCACCTCGACCTTCGCATTGGGCAGCACCCACTGCATCGCCTCGCCAGCGACATCGCGAGGGACCTCGACCTGCTCGTAGTCGCGGCTGTCCATGAAGACCGCGGCGTCGCCGGAGTCGTAGAGGTACTGCATCTTGCGCGATTCGGTCCGCACCGGCCGGAACTTTTCCCCCGCCCTGAACGTCTTGTCCTGGACAGAGCCGTCGTCGATCTTGCGCAGTTTCGTCCGAACGAACGCCCCGCCCTTGCCGGGCTTGACGTGCTGGAACTCGATGATCCGGAAGATCGTCCCGTCGATCTCGATGTGGCTGCCGTTCTTAAACTGGTTAGTCGATATCACGGCCGCGCAGCGTAGCGAGTCGGCGGGCGCATCTCACGTTCTGAGGAGCCCGTCCGTTGATGTGGTATGCACCGAGAAGACCTTGAGTTCTCCTCCGGCGCTGATTACTGTGCCGCCTGGTTGTATCCGGCGACAGGGGATGCAGCCGCGACACCGATCCTCGTCATGGCTCACGGCCTCTCCGGGACCCGCCGCGACCGGCTGGGGGCGTTCGCCGAGCGCTTCGCGGACGCGGGCATCGCGGCGCTTGTCTTCGACCACCGCGGCTTCGGGGATAGCGGCGGCGAGCCGGATCTGTTTCACCCGGGGCGCCAACTCGACGACTGGCGTGCCGCGATCGCCTTCGCTCGCTCGCTGCCCCAGCTCGACAGCGAGCGCGTGGCGACGTTCGGGTCTTCCATGGGCGGCGGCAACGCGCTTGCGGCCGCCGCCCGAGACCCTCGTGTGGCCGCCGTCGTCAGCCAGGTTCCCTTCCTCGACATCTGGCGTCAGGCACATCGCTCATCGCTCGGAGCGACCTTTCGCATGCTGCTCGCCGCCATGCTCGACCGCTACCTTCCGGTCGTCGGGAAGCCAGACGAGGCGGCCCTCATCAACGCGCCGGGTGCCGAGGCCGGCTGGCGTCATGTCGTTGCGATTGGCGAGGACTCGCGCTGGCGCAACCGGGTGTCGACACGGTGGCTCCTCGGTCGCCCATACCATCCGGGCCGCCACGCTGCCACGCTGCACTGTCCGTGGCTAGTTTGCGTCGGCGAGGCCGACCGGGTGGCCAAGCCCGGGCCCGCGATCGCGGCGGCACGTCGCGCCCCACGGGGCGAACTGCGCACCTACCCGGGCGTCGATCACTTCGACATCTACGACGGACCCCAGCATGAGGCGGTCGTCGCCGATCAAATTGCCTTCCTCCGACGCCACCTCCTGTCCGGCGAAGGGGCTAGCCCAGAGCCTCGGGCTTCCGCGCCGGGCTCTTCCTCATCCTCGTGGCGGTGACGGTGGGGTGTTTTTGGTTTCGGCTGCCGTGCTGGTGGTGAGGCTGGAGACGGCGCCCGCAGAGAGGACGCGGCGGACAAGGCCGGGCAAGAAAAGGCGGGCGAGGGCGGCGAGGGCGTAGGGGCGTGGGACGTAGCGCTCTGCCTTGCCGCCAGGACCAGCCTCAAGGATCGCCTCTGCGACCTTCTCGGGCTTAGAGACGATCCAACGGGTCAGCATCTTCTCGCGAAGCTCGGTTGCCGGGAAGCCTTCGGTGGCGACGAAGCCAGGCAGGACGAGGCCGACGTGGACGTCATGGGGCCGCTCCTCGAAGTAGAGCGAGTCAGTCCAGCCGATCAGTGCAAACTTGCTGGCCGAGTAGGCGCCGGTGCGGGCGCGGGAGACGCGACCGGCGGTGCTGGCGACATTGACGATTGCGCTCGGCGCCGAGGAGCGCAGCAGCGGCAGCAGCGTCTCGGTGAGACGGACGACGGCGTCGAAGTTGATCTCCATGTGGCGGTGGACATTGGCGTAGCCGGACTCGGCGAAGCTGCCACGCCAAGCGGCACCGGCGTTGTTGACCAGCAGCGCGAGGTCGTCGTGGCGCTCTTCGACGTGGGCGAGGACGCGGGCGGGCGCATCGGCATCGGTCAGATCGGCGGCGACGTAGGTGGCGCGGCAGGGCAGCGACTCAGATAGCGCCCGCAACCGCTCCTCCCGCCTCGCAACGAGTACAAGGTCGGTACCGGGCTCGCGGGCGAGCCGCCTCGCGGTCGCCTCGCCGATCCCGCTGGAGGCCCCGGTGATCAGCGCGGTCTTCGTCAGCCCGGACATTGACAGTCACGAACCGTATTCGAATGCCCTGAGCCGGGGGCCAGCAGAGTGACTGCACCAACTTGCAAGGATTGGCGCGATGGCAGCTTCGACCAGCACCCGTTCCCCCCGCCTGACCGCGGTGATGCGCGACGGCGACCGGGTGACGCCGCTGGAGCTGTTCTTCGACCTCGTATTCGTGCTGGCGATCACCCAGTGCACCGCGCTGATGTCCCACAACCCGACCTGGCCCGGACTGGCCCAGGGCCTGCTGGTGTTGGGAATGCTGTGGTGGGCGTGGGTCGGCTACGCTTGGCTGACCAGCGTCATCGACCCCGAGGAGGGCGCCGTCCGGCTGGTCATGTTCGGCGCGATGGCGGCTCTGCTGATCGTCTCGATCTGCGTGCCGGAGGCGTTCGGCAGCCTCGCCCTCGCCTTCGCCCTCACCTATGGGGTCGTGCGCACCGCGCACATCGCCCTCTTCATGCTCGCCAGTCCAGAGGACGACGCGCTGCGTCACTCGGTGCTGGGACTCGCCGCCAGCACCGCGGTTGCCGTCGTACTGCTGGTCGCCGCCTCCTTCCTCGACGGCCTCGCGCAGGGCGCCCTTTGGGTACTCGCCCTCTTCCTCGACATGGCCGGGCCATACTTCTTCGGCTCTGAGGGCTGGAAGCTGGTCCCCGGGCACTTTGCCGAGCGCCATGGGCTGATCGTGATCATCGCCCTCGGCGAGTCGATCGTCGCGATCGGCGTCGGCGCCGCTCACTCGCTCAGCTCTCGGGATCGGCGCCGCGGCCATCCTCGGCGTCGCGCTCACAGCGGCGATGTGGTGGGCTTACTTTGACGTGGTTGCGTTGGTCGCGGGGCGACGCTTCGCCGGCACCGAGGAGGGCCGCGAGCGCAACGAGCTAGCCCGTGACTCCTACTCCTACATCCACCTCGTGATCATCGCCGGGATCGTGCTCGTCGCCCTCGGCCTGGAGACGACGATCGGCCACTTCAGCGGTCACCTGCGCGCTGTCCCGGCCTTCGCCCTGCTCGGCGGCCTCGCCATCTACCTGCTCGGGCACGTCGCCTTCCGCTACCGCCACGTGCGCACGATCAACCGACAGCGCCTGCTGCTCGCGATGGTGCTGCTGATCCTCGTCCCGGTCGCGACCGAGGTGCCCGCGCTGGCCGCGCTCACGATCGCCAACGTGCTGATCTGGACGATGATCGCCTACGAGACTCGCGGCTACGGCGAGGCGCGTGAGCGGGTTCGCCACCAAGGCGAGGCGCCCCCCTTGGCGTCCTCTTGAAGACTTGGTAGCGGACGAGTGTTTTACTCGACATACTGCGAGCCGTGACCGAGACCCCGGCCCTGCTCGACAGGCTGCTGCGCACCGCCGCGCCCTCTGGATACGAGGAGCCGGCGGCCGCTGTCTGGCGCGACGCCGCCTCCTTCGCCGAGTTGTCCAGCGACGGGCTCGGCTCCTCGATCGCCCGGGTCGGAGAGGCGGCGCCGCTGTTGGCGGTGGTCGGCCACATCGACGAGATCGGGCTCCTTATCACCCACATCGACGAGAAGGGCTTCCTCTACTTCGCCCCGATTGGCGGCTGGGATCCGCAGATCCTCGTCGGCCAACGAGTCGAGGTGCGCGGCAAGGACAGTGCGGTGCTGGGGGTGGTCGGGCGCAAACCGATCCACCTACTCGACTCCGACCAGCGCAAGAAAGTGGTCGAACTGAAAGGACTGCACATCGATGTCGGCGCCGCCGACCGCGACGCGGCGGCGGAGCTTGTGCGGGTCGGAGACCCGGTGACGATCGCCGCGGAGCCAATCCGCGTCGTGGGCGATCGGCTGGTCTCCCGCTCGATGGACAACCGGCTCGGCGCCTTCGTCGCGCTGGAGTCGCTGCGCCGCTGCCACGAGCGCGGTGGCCTCCTCAGCAGCTTCGCCGCGATCGCCGCCGTCCAAGAGGAGATCGGCCTGTTCGGTGCCCGCACCTCGGCCTTCGAGCTGCGTCCGGACCTTGCGATCGCCGTCGACGTCACCCACGCCACCGACGCGCCAGGGGTCGACGAGAAGGAGATCGGCAGCCACCCGCTCGGCTCGGGGCCGGCGATCGGGCGCGGCTCGACCCTCTCGCCCAAGGTCTTCGAGCTGCTGGTCGAGACCGCCGAGGAGGCGGGCATCGAGCACACGATCAGCGCCAGCGGGCGTGGCACCAGCACCGACGCCGATGTGCTTCAAATCTCCCGCTCCGGCATCCCGACCGGGCTCGTTTCGATCCCCCTGCGCTACATGCACTCCCCGGTAGAGATGGTCGACCTCGCTGACGTCGAGGCCACGGTCGCGTTAATCACCGCCTTCGCCCTGCAACTGAACGAGGGCGTCGACTTCAGCCGCTGACCGCGACGGACTCCTGGCCATCGACGCAAACCGTGTCACGGCCGCCCGCCTTGGCCGCGTAGAGGGCCGCGTCTGCGCGGGCGACCAGGTCGTCGGTGTCGACCTGGTCGGGGCGCGAAACGGCGACGCCGACGCTAATCGTCACCGGCACCCCGACCGGGCGACGCTCTCGCACCGCTTGGCGCAGGCGCTCGGCGATCTCGACGCCGTCGGCGTGACCCGCGCCCGGAAGCATGACGAGGATCTCCTCGCCGCCGACGCGGTAGATCGAGTCCCCGGCGCGCAGCGTCGCGCGCATCACGTAGGCCACATCTTGAAGGACGGCGTCGCCTGCGGCGTGGCCAAGCTTGTCGTTGATCCGCTTGAAGTGGTCGAGGTCGCAGAGCAATAGGGCGTGCGAGAGGCCCTCCTCTTCGTCACAGGGCTGGCCGTCGAGCTCAGCGAGGCGCTGCTCCAGCGCGTTTCGGTTGAAGAGGCCAGTGAGCGGATCAAGAGTCGAACGGCGGCGGTGGGCGCGGTCGGACTCGACTAGCGCCCCGGAGAGGATCACCGTGCAGACGATCAGCGCAGCGGTGGCGATCAGCGTCTCGCTGTGGTGCCCGGCGGAGGCCGGATCGACCCCGACGGTGGCCACCAGAAAGAGCAGCAGGATGTAGATCGTCCCGACCACCATCCCCCAAGGGTCGAAGCGGACGCCGAGGGTGACAGCAGGCAGCGCGAGCCACATCAGTGCCGGGCTGGTGGGCCCGCCGGTGGCGATCACCGCGAGGGCGAGCAGTAGCGGCAGGGTCCCCCAGGCCCCCGCGACCCAGAGCCAGGGGCGCCTGCTGGCGCGCATGTAATGGTCGGCGACGGCGAAGCCGCAGAAGCCGACGATGAGCGGCGCGATCCACC
The DNA here is from genome assembly GCA_963842375.1 of uncultured Solirubrobacterales bacterium. Taxonomy (GTDB): domain Bacteria; phylum Actinomycetota; class Thermoleophilia; order Solirubrobacterales; family 70-9; genus CAVUPF01. The sequence continues at coordinate 24,533 of CAWJGB010000012.1, read as the reverse complement.
ACCACCCGACTTTCGACCCGACCGAGGCCAGCGCTATCGCGAGGATCGCGAAGCAGGAGATACGGTAGCGACGAACCCTCTGCTCCATGTCCAGCAGGCGCTCGCGGCGAGCTTCTTGGCGGATCGCCGCGAGCGAATCGACCGACTGGTCGGGAGTGCCACCGGCCCTGGCCGAAGTCGCGCTGAGGGTGCTCAGGGATGATCCCACGAGAGGGCCATCGGCCCCGCGCCCGGTGAGGCTTAGATCTGCAGCAAGCCGGGCAGCCGCCTATTCGATCAGCTGCAGCTCTTTGGGCAGGCCGCTGAGGTTGCGGCAACCCTCCTCGGTGACGACGACCAGATCCTCGATCCTCACCCCGAATCTGCCCGGCAGGTAGATCCCGGGCTCGATCGTCACCACCTCCCCGGCCTTGAGCACGTCCTCGGAGCGCTGCGAGACACGGGGCGCCTCGTGCACCTCAAGGCCAACGCCGTGGCCGAGCCCGTGGCCGAAGCGCTCGCCGTGGCCGGCGGCCTCGATGACGCTTGCGGGCGACGACGTCGATCACCTCGCCCGCGGCGCCACCGGCTACCGCGCCCAGCGCTGCCGCCTGGGCCTCGCGCACGACCTCGTAGACCGCGCGTGCCTCCTCGCCAGGCTCGCCGGTGGCGATGGTGCGGGTGCCATCGGAGCAGTAGTCGTCCAATTTCGCCCCCATGTCGAAGACGACCAGCTCGCCCTTACCGATCTCACGCTCGCCCGGCTCGGCATGCGGGAGGGCACCGTTGGGACCGGCAGCGACGATCGCCGGGAAGGAGGGGTCGGCGCCCAGCTCGCGGATCCGCGCCTCGGCGGCGCGGGCGACCTCGCGCTCGGCTGCGACCGGCGAGACCCCTCTCCAGGCTCCAGCTGCAGACGTCATCGGCAAGCTCCGAAGCAGCGCGCGATCGAGGCCAGCTCGCCGGCGTCCTTGACACGCCGCAGCTCCTCCACCGTGCCGCCGGCGGCGACCGGCTCGACCCCCTCGGGGAGCTTCTCGCGGAGGCGCTCCAGGGTGCGGACCGAGACGTGGTCGTCCTCGAAGCCGACCCTGCCGACGAAATGCTCGGCGAGGCCGGCAAGCCAGTCGCCCTCGATCGTGAGCACGTCCCACCCGTCGACCTCGGCGGCGGCGCGTTCGGTGTAGCGGAAGTCGGTGAGGAAGAGGCGCACGTCCTCGCCGCAGATGCAAGCCCCGTTGGTGCCGCCGAACCCAGTCAGGTAGCGGACGTTGACAAGGTCGGTGACCAGACATCTGGTCCAGCTCGCGCTCGGCGAGCAGACCGGCGAGGCGGTCGCCGCGCCCGCGCATCAATCCGCGCCCGCACCGAGCTCACGGGAGAGCAGCTTGAGCGCCTCGCGGTAGCCGTCGGGGCCCTTGCCGGAGACCTTCGCCAGGACGAGGCCGTCGAAGACCGAGACCTTGCGCCACTCCTCGCGGGACTCGACGTCGGAGAGATGAACCTCGACCGCGGGCAACCCGGCGACCTCGAGCGCGTCGCCGATCGCGCGGCTGTAGTGAGTCCAGGCGCCGGCGTTGATCAGTGCCGCATCGGCCGTGTCGGGCAAGCGGTGCAGGTACTCGACGAACTCGCCCTCGGCGTTGGTCTGGAAGAAGATCGTCTCCAGCCCCACCTCCCGGCCCCAGCCCTGGATCTTCGTCTCCAGTTTGCTGAGCGAGAGGCCGCCGTAGATCGCCGGGTCGCGGCGGTCGAGGATGTCGAAGTTGACCCCGTGCAGGACCGCGACGCGGTTGTGGGCAGTGGTCATCGATGCAGCTCCTCCACTGCCTCGCGGACCCTACTCGGATCGACGAGCTGTCCCGTGCGGGGCTCACCGGGCTCGGAGAGCAGGACGAAACCGACGCCCGCGGCGGTACGCTTCTTGTCGCGTCGCACGGCGTCGAGAACGGTGTCGACAGCGACCTCCGGGGCGAGGGAGATAGGGAGGCCGTTGTGGCTGAGGGTCGCCTCGACCTCATCGTGGAGCGCCGGCGCTTCGGAGAGTCGGAGCGCCGCCAGGAGACCGAGGCCGACCGCCTCGCCGTGGCGGTAGCGCGAGTAGCCGCTCGCCGCCTCGATCGCGTGGCCGACCGTGTGGCCGAGGTTTAGGACGACGCGCCGGCCGGCGTCGCGCTCATCGTCGGCAACCACCTCGCACTTGTAGCGGGCGCAGGCGAAGACGACATCGTCGAGCTCGGTGGGATCAATAGTCTCGATCGCCCGCACCCGCTCCCAGAGAGCGCCGCCTGCCAGCAATCCGGTCTTCAGCACCTCGACGAAGCCCGCCGCCAGCTCCTCGCGGGGCAGCGTCGCCAGCGCCCCGGTGTCGGCGAGCACTGCGGCGGGCAGGTGGTAGGCGCCGGCGTAGTTCTTGCCCTCGGGCAAGTCCACCCCGGTCTTTCCGCCGTAGGCGGAGTCGACCTGCGCGACCAGGGTGGTCGGGACCTGGACGACCGGCACGCCGCGCTGGTAAGTGTGAGCGCAGAAGCCGGCGAGGTCGCCGACCACGCCGCCGCCGAGGGCGACGACGTGGTCCTCGCGGGTCATCCCGGCCCGGGCGAGCTCGCGCAGCACCCGCTCGACCTCGGCCATCGTCTTCGACCCCTCGCCGGGCTCGATCACAATCCGGGCGGCGAGCGGCTCGACGCGATCGGCGTAGAGGCTGGCCACGGCGGCGTCGGTGACGCAGAAGCGGCGGCTCTCCAGCGGCCACCACCCGGCCCCCAGCAGGCCGGGACCGACGAGGACCGGGTACTCGCCGGAGGCGCTGGACGCCCAGAGCATCCGGACCCCCCGCGGCAGCTCGGCGAGCGATCGGATCGAGGGCAGGGCACGGGCGACGATCTCCGCGGTCGCCCATCGGCAGCACAGCGTCGGCGAGCTCTTCATAGAGCGGCAGCCGCACCGCGAGCAGGCGGGCGACGTCCTCGGCGCTGCGGGCGAGGGGGCGATCGGTCTGGGCGATCCTCCGCCAGGCCTCCTCGGGGTCGATCTGCAGCCAGACGACGACGTGGCGAGAGAGCGCCTCGCGCACCCGCTCGGAGAGTACGCTGCCACCGCCGAGCGCGATCGCGCCGCCGTCGGCCTCCTCCAGCAGCGAGCCGACGACCTCGGCCTCGCGGGCGCGGAACGCCTCCTCACCGTCGCGCTCGAAGGCCGCCGCGATTGGCATCCCCAGCTCGCGCTCCATCAGCTCGTCGACCTCGGTCGTCGCCAGCCCGGCCTCACGGGCGGCCTCCAGCGCCAGTGACTTGCCGGCGCCCATGAAGCCGATGAAGACGAGAGCGGGCCGCTTCACGGGGCTACCCCCGCCAATCGATTCGCTTCTCGTAGGCGTCGACCGCCGCCAGCGCGTCGTCGATGTGGTCGCCGCCGAACTTCTCGCGGTAGCAGCGGGCCAGGGTGAGACAGACCATCGCCTCGGCGACGACCGCCGCGGCGGGCACGACGGTCGAGTCGGTGCGCTCGCGCAACGCCTGGGCCGGTTCCCTGGTCTGGGTATCGACCGAGCGCAGCGGCTTGGTCAGGGTCGAGATCGGCTTGATCGCCGCCCGCACCGAGAGCGGCTGGCCGTTGGTCATCCCGCCCTCGACTCCGCCAGCGTGGTTGGTCTCGCGGTAGTAGCCGCGCTCTGGCGAGAAAAAGATCTCATCGTGGGCCTCCGAGCCGGGCCGCCCGGCGACGTCCCAGGCTTCGCCGATCGCCACTCCCTTGACCGACTGGATCGAGGCGACCGCGCCGGCGAGGCGACCGTCGAGGCGCTCCTCCCAGGAGACGTGGGAGCCGAGCCCGGGGAGGAGGCCGAAGGCGCGCACCTCGAAGCTGCCGCCAAGGCTCTCATTCGCCTTGCGAAGGCGGTTGATCTCCTCGACCATCGCCGCGCTCGCATCGGGATCGAGACAGCGCACCGGATCCTCGTCGATCCCCGCGAAGTCCTCTGGGCCGAGGTCGGGGCGCTCGGGCGCCCTCACCGATGCGATCTGGGTGACGTGGCTGTGGACGCTGACGCCGAAGCGCGACTAGGAGGCCGCGGGCGAGCGAACCGGCGGCGACGCGGGCGGCGGTCTCGCGCGCGCTCGCCCGCTCCAGCACGTTGCGGATGTCGGAGTGGCCGTATTTCTGGGCGCCGACCAGGTCGGCGTGGCCGGGCCGCGGCAGGTGGACCTCATCGATCTCGGCCTCGACCGGCCACGGATTCATCCGCTCCTCCCAGTTGGCGTAGTCGCGGTTGGCGACGAGGACAGCGATCGGACTGCCGAGGGTGCGGCCGTGGCGGACGCCGGAGCGGATCTCGACCGCGTCGGTCTCGATCTTCATCCGCCCGCCGCGCCCGTGGCCGAGCTGGCGGCGCGCCATGTCGCGGTCGAGCGCCTCGCGATCGAGGACGAGGCCCGCGGGCATGCCCTCGACGATCGCGACCAGCCCGGGGCCGTGAGACTCGCCCGCCGTTGTGAATCTGAAGCCGCTCATCTACGCGCCTAGGCTATCGGCGCGGCGAGGCGAGACCTCAGCCGCGGGCCGCGGCACGCATCACGTCGAGCGGCGCCTCACGGTCCGTCCAGATACGGAAGGAGAGCGCGCCCTGCTGGACGAGGACCTCGATCCCGTCGACTACCGTCGCCCCGACGGCCCGAGCGGCCTCCAGTAGGCGGGTCGGCTCGGCCCCGTAGACCATGTCGACCACAGTCTGGTCAGCGGCGAAGCCCCCGGCCGCAAGCGGCAACTCCTCGAACGGGTCCTCGCCGTCCAAACCGACCGCGGTTGTGTTGACGATCAGCTCGTAGTCACCCTGGGCGGGGTCGGCCACCGGCCGACCGCCTAGTTCCTTGCAGAGGTGGCGGGAGCGCAGCTCGGTGCGATTCCAGACCTCGACCTCGGCGCCCTCCCGGACCAGAGCCCAGACCACCGCCCGCCCGGCGCCGCCAGCGCCGAGCACCAGCGCCCGGCGCCCGGTCGGCGAGACCGGCAGCGCGTTCAGCAGACCATCCGGGTCGGTGTTCTCCGCCCGGATCTCGCCGTCGGAGAAGACCAGCGTGTTGGCGGCACCAACCTCGCGCGCCACCCCGGATAGCTCGTCGGCGAGCGCCAGCGCCGCGCCCTTGTGTGGAACAGTGGCGTTGGCCCCGGCGAAGCCATCACTAGGCATCGCCCGCACCCGCTCCTCGAAGCGGTCGGGCGCGACCTCGATCGCCTCATAGCTCCACTCTCCCTCCATCCCCAGCGCCACCAGTACCGCGTTGTGCATCACAGGTGAGCGCGAGTGGTCGACCGGATATCCAAGGACGGCGAGGCGTGGCACGACTATTCCCTGCAAGTGGTCGGGGAGTTGCCGCCGGCCGCGGCGCGGGCCGCGTTGTAGCGTTCGGCGTTGCGCTGGAACTGCGCGTAGGAGGTGGAGAAGGCGAGTTTGCCGCAGGTTCCCGGCTCGTTTACGTAGTAGAGGTAGCTGACCCTGGCCGGGTGGGCCGCAGCTTCGATCGAAGCGAGTCCGGGGCTGTCGATCGGCCCTGGCGGCAGGCCGGTGTTGAGCCGGGTGTTATACGGCGAGGGTGTCGCCAGTTCGGATTCGCTCAGCGGTCGCGTGTAGTTGCCGGTCGCAAAGCGGATCGTCGAGTCGATACCCAACGGCATCCCTTCGCGGAGGCGGTTGTAGATCACCGCGGCAACCAGCTTGCGGTCCCCCGGCACCTGGGCCTCGCGCTCGATCATCGAGGCGATCGTCACCACGTCGTAGACGGTGAGGTTCTTGGAGCGGGCATAGCCCATGTTGACGCCCTTGATCCGCCGCTTGAAGTCCTCGAGCTGGAGCTGGACGAGTTCGGAGACCGGAGCGTGCCGCCTCAAGTCGAAGGTATCGGGGAAGAGGAAGCCCTCGAGGCTCTGGGGGTGGGCGCCGCCGTAGCGAACCGGGTCGAGGTAAGGGGAGCGCACGCTCGCCGCCATGTAGCTGCCCCGCAGCCCGCCCTGGTTGACCAGCTGTGCGGTCTGAGGCCGGTTATAGCCCTCGGGGATCGTCACCGTGCCCGTCACCTGGACGACCGGGGCGGGTGTGGAGCGGCTGAAGTGTCGGTAGAGCGCCAGGCCAGCTACGACGACCGCGAGGGCGACTGCGCCGATGGCGATCGCCGCGAGGGCGCGGCGTCCTCCGCGTCGCCCGCCCGTGGGCGGGCGACGGCCCTGGCGCTCCCGTTGGCGGCGCTTTCGCTCGGCGGCTTCGTGGTCCTCAGAGTCGTTGAAGGGGTCCTCGGAGAGCCAGTCCTCAGTCATCGTCGTCATCCCCGACCGCCGCCCGGCCGGCGAGGTAGACCTGGAGCAGGTGAGCGGCGGCGAGGGAGTCGGCCGGCGCTTTCGCTCCCTCGCGCTGGCTCGCCTCGGCCATCCTGGTCGTCAGCCGCTCGTCGTAAGTCTCGACGGGCACGTCGAGAACGGCCTCCAGCTCGCCGCAGAAGGTGCGGCTGAGCGCCGCCTGGCTGCCCTCCTCCCCGCTGAGGTGGAGCGGAAGCCCGACGACGACCAGTTCGACCCCGTGTTCGGCGACGATCTCCGCCACCGAGCGCGGCTCCGGCGGCTCGATCACGGGGAGCGGGGTCGCCAGGGTGCCGCTGGGGTCGGAGATCGCGCAGCCGATCCTGGCCGTTCCGTGGTCGAGGGCGAGGACTCGCACGCCTAACTCACCCCGCCTCGATCGCCCGCCGCGCCGTCGCCAGCGCCTCGTCGAGCCGGGAGGCGTCCCTGCCTCCTGCCTGGGCCATGTCGTCGCGCCCACCACCGCCGCCGCCGATGATCGGCGCCGCCTCGCGAACCACCGCCGACGCCGAGAGTCCGGCCTGCAACGCCTGCTTCGAAAGGAGAACGACGAGTCCGACCTTCTCGCCCTCTGTACCGCCGAGGGCGATAGCGGAGCCGGCTCCAAGCTTTGACTGGACCCTGTTGGCGAGTTCGAGAAGCTGCCGCTGGTCGGCCAGGGGAGCACGGGCAGCGAGCACCTTGAGGCCGCCGGCCTCGGTTGCCTCGCCGGCAAGGCGGTCCGCCTCATCGGCGAGCAACTGCTTCTCGGCCTGCTGCTCCCCACGTCCAGCCTCGTGCAGGCGCTCCGCGGCGCGCCTGGCGGCTGCGAGCGGATCCTGAGGAGAGCCGAGCAGCTCGCCCGCCTCGCGCAGAAGCGCCTCGCGCGCGCGAAACCAGTCGATCGCCGCGGGCCCGCTGAGCGCCTCGATCCGCCGCACGTTGGCGGCGCTCGATCCCTCGGAGACGATCTTGAAGATGCCGATCTCCGCCGTGTTGGCGACGTGGGTTCCGCCGCACAGCTCGCGCGAGACGCCGTCGACCTCGACCACCCGCACCCACTCGCCGTATTTCTCGCCGAATAGCGCCATCGCGCCCAGCTGCTCGGCCTCCGACCGCTCCATATTGAGCCAGCGCACCGGGCGGCTCGCCTTCACCCACTCGTTGACGCGGTCCTCGACCTCGCGCACCTCTTCGGGGCTGAGCGCCTGGCCGTGGGTGAAGTCGAAGCGCAGCTTGTCGGGGCGGACGGCGGAGCCTGCCTGGCGGACGTGGGCGCCGAGCCGCTCGCGCAGCGCCGCGTGCAGGACGTGGGTCGCGGTGTGGTTGCGCATCGTCGCGTGGCGCGTTTCGCGGTCGACCTCGGCCTCGACCCGCACGCCGACTTCGACCGGGCCGCTCGAGGGCTCGACCTCAAGTGCCTGGTCCTCGCCCAGCCGGTAGACGTCGAGCACCCGCGCCTCTCCCCCGCTCCATCGCAGCACGCCCGAGTCGGCGACCTGGCCGCCGCCCTCGGCGTAGAAGGGGCTCTCCTCCAGCTTGACCAGAGCCCGGCCGTCGTCTGTCTCGACCGCTGCGAGCCCGGTAGTCGCGCGCAGCGTCTCATAGCCGACGAAGCGGGTTGGCGGCGCCGCGGCGGCGAAGGCGATCACCCGCTCGTGGCGGTCCTCGGAGCCGTGCGCGGTGGCGGCGCCGACCCGGGCACGCTGGCGCTGCTCCTCCATCAACTCCTCGAAGCCCGCGTCGTCGACCGAGAGCCCCCGCTCGGCGAGCAGCTCCTTGGTCAGGTCGTAGGGGAAGCCGTAGGTGTCGTGGAGCTTGAAGGCCTCGGCGGCCTCGATCCACGAGGTGCCGGACTCCTCCGCCTCTGCGACCAGCCGCTCCAGCAGTTCGGTCCCCCGCTCCAGGGTTCGACCGAAGCTCTCCTCCTCATCGCCGACCCAGCGAGCGATCGTCTCCCGCTCGGCGTCCAGCTCGGGATAGGTGGCCCCCATGATCTCAATCGTGCGCTCGGCGAAGCGGCCCAGCCAGGGCGAGGAGAGGCCCAGCGTGCGCCCCTGCTGGATCGCCCGCCGCATGATCCGCCGCAGGATGTAGCCGCGGTCCTCATTGGAGGGGACGACGCCGTCTGCGATCAGGAAGGCAGCACCGCGCGAGTGGTCGGCGAGGATCCGCATCGCGCGGGTCACCGCCCCCCCCTCGCCGTAGGAGCGCCCCGACAGCTCCTCCGGCAAGGTCGATCAACGGCCGCAGCAGGTCGGTCTCGAATACCGAGGGGACGTCCTGGAGGATCGCCGCGATCCGGTCCAGCCCCATGCCGGTGTCGATGTTGCGCATCGGCAGCTCGGTCAGGGCACCGTCCTCAGCGAGGTCATATGTCATGAAGACGTGGTTCCAGAACTCAAGGAAGCGGTCGGTGTCGTCGCCGGGGCGCTCGCCCGGGGCGCCGAACCCCTCGCCGCGGTCGAGGTAAAGCTCCGAGCATGGACCGCAGGGGCCGGCCGGCCCCGCCTGCCAGAAGTTGTCGGCGCGCCCCAGCCGCACGATCCGCTCCTCGGGCAGGCCCAGCCCGCTCCAGATTGCGATCGCCTCCTCATCGGGGCCGAGCCCCAACTCCTCGTCGCCGCCAAAGACCGTCACCCAGATCCGACCAGGGTCCATGCCGAAGCCTTGCGTCGAGAGCTCCCAGCCCCATGGGATCGACTCCGCCTTGAAGTAGTCGCCGAAGCTCCAGTTGCCGAGCATCTCGAAGAAGGTGAGGTGGCGGGCGGTGTTGCCGACCTCCTCGATGTCGGTGGTGCGAAAGCATTTCTGCACGTCGGCGAGGCGCCGGGCGGGGGGTTCCTCGCGACCGAGGAAGTAGGGCTTAAAGGGCTGCATCCCGGCCGTGGTCAGCAGCACCGAGGGATCGTGCGCAGCGGGCACCAGCGAGGCCGAGGGCACGATCTTGTGCCCTCGCTCCTCGAAGAAGGAGAGGTAGGTGTCGCGGATCTTCTGGGCCTTCATGGAAGGGAAGAGCCTAAGTCACTATCACCCGCGATCAGATTGGTATCAGGCCGCGCCGGCGACGGTGCCGTGGCCAACGATCGCCTCGCCCGCGAGCAGCACCGCCGTCTGGCCCGGTGAGGCGCCAGCGAAGGCCTCGGAGAGCTCGAGGTCGAGCCTCCCATGGCGACCGGCCGCCGCCGTCGACACCGCGGCTGGCAAGGGACGGGTGTGGTAGCGGAGCTTGACCGCGTCGACGCTGGCGCCGTCGCGGTGCAGCACGGCGTCGCGGATGCGAACCTTCCGCGTCGCCAGCTCCTCGCGGGTGCCGACCGTGACCGTATTGGACTGCGGCGTCGGTGGCGAGCACGTAGAGCGGCTCGGGGGCGGAGACTCGGATTCCGCGGCGCTGCCCGACCGTGAAGTTGTGGTGGCCGGAGTGGCGGCCGATCTCGCGCCCGGAGCGGTCGAGCAGGGCGCCCTCGCGCTCGCGCAGACCACCGTGGCGGCGCAAGAAGCGCCGCTTGCCCTGGCCGGCGAGGAAGCAGAGATCCTGACTCTCGGGCTTACGGGCCACCACGAGGCCGTGGCGGGCGGCGATCTCCCGCACCTCGGGCTTGGTCAGCTCGGTGAGCGGGAAGCGCAGGCGCCCGAGCAGGTCCGGCGGCAGCGCGGCCAGCATGTAGCTCTGGTCCTTGGCCTCGTCGACGGCCGCGGCTAGCAGCGGGCCCTCCCCGTCGTCGACGATCCGCGCGTAGTGGCCGGTGATCAGGTGGGTGGCGCCGAGCCGATCCGCCAGATCGATCATCGCTGCGATCCGCACCTCGCCGTTGCAGAGAATGCAGGGATTCGGCGTGCTCCCGGCTGCGTAGCCGGCGACGAACTCGCCGACGACGCGGCGGCGGAACTCCTCCTCCAGGTCGAGGGTGAGGTGAGGGATGCCCATAGAGTGGGCGAGCCCGCGGGCGCCAAGCACCGCCTCCGGCGAGCAGCAGGCCTTGGCGCCGTCGGTCTCGGGGTCGGCCCAGAGCTTCACCGTCACGCCGGCCACCTCGCTACCGCGCTCGCGCTCCAACAATGCCGCGACGGCGCTGTCGACCCCGCCGGACATCGCGACGAGCACGCGGCGCTCGCCGGGCCCCGCCAGCCGCTCGGGCGAGGCGGCGGCGCCCGCCAGCGCCCGATGCAGCGCGTCGGCCGCAAGCTGCGCGGCGTGGCGCTTTGTCGGAGTCAGCCCGCCGATCGCGGCGTCGACCTCATCGACCCCGATCCGAGCAGCGCCGAGGACGCTCTCGCCGCATACAAGGTCGACGGCAGCCGCCGTCGCGGCCCGCGTCGCCCCGCATCCCTCCGCGTCGAAGGTCGCATCGACGATGGCGCCGCCGTCCAGTGCCAGCGAGATCCGCGCCAGGTCGCCGCAGGCCGCTCCCCCCGCTGCCCCGGTGAAGGCGCCGTCGGGCGCTGGCCCCAGCCGGCTCCCGTCTCCCAAGTACTGCTCGAAAAGCTCTCGGCTCATTCGCCAAAGGGTAAAGCGCAAGCGAGGCTCCAACCCGCCGTTGCCGCCTCTGGCTTTGATCCCTTCAAGTGAAGGTGGGTGCCTGCCCCCGACCCCGAGGGGAGGGAGGACTTCGGCTCCCGCGCCGTTTGTGTTGGGTCAAACGGTGAGACGGCTCGCGAACGGGCTCGAGCCTCGGCTCAACCGTAGCAGCGCCCAGGCGGCGCGGCGATGGCTCTTCAGTCCAGATTGGATAGCAGCAGCTCGGCCTCGCTCCAACGCTCCGGCGGCACTCGCAGGGCGATGTCACCGCGGCCGAAGCGGTCGAGCGGCCAATCGGCAGTGAGGACCGCCTCGATGCCGGCCTCGATCAGCGCCTGGTGCCAGGCGCGCGCCGTCCGCAGGTCACCGAAGTCCCGCACCACCTCCCAGCTATCGAAGGCGGGGTCGTCGACGTGGACCGGCGTCTGACCGGGACCGGGAGCAGGACGCCAGGATCGTGGAAGCCAGTCGCGCAGGGCCACCGCTATCGCTGCTCCGGGGGGCGCTTGGCGCGGAGCTGGAGACCGACCTCACGCAGCTGGGCCTCATCGACCCGAGCAGGGGCTCCGGTCAGCGTGTCGGCGCCGGAGGCGGTCTTCGGAAAGGCGATCACGTCACGGATCGACTCGGCGCCAGCGAGGCGCTGGACGATGCGGTCGAGTCCATAGGCGATCCCGCCGTGGGGCGGAGCGCCGTAGCGCAGCGCCTCAAGCAAGAAGCCGAAGCGCGCCTCTGCCTCGGCGGCGTCGATCCCGAGCGCTGCGAAGACCTTCTCCTGAAGGGCGCCATCGCTGATGCGAATCGAGCCGCCGCCCATCTCCTGGCCGTTCCAGACGACGTCGTAAGCGAGGGCCCGCGCGCCGCCCGGGTCGTCGGGGTCAAAATCGCCGGCCGGCGAGGTGAAGGGGTGGTGCAGCGGGTCCCAACCCCCCGTCTCGTTTGCCTCCATCAGCGGCCAGTCGACGATCCACAACAGCTCGTCCGATCCCTCCGGGACGAGGGCGAACTCAGCCGCCAGGTCGAGGCGAAGCTGGGCGAGGACTGCGTTTGCGACCTTGGGCCTGTCGGCGACGAGGAGCAGCAGGTCGCCCTCGTGCGCGCCGAGTCGCTCGTTTAGTGCCGCCAACTCGCGCGGCCGAGAGGAACTTGGCAGTCGGCGAGCGCCATCCGTCGTCCTCGCGAAAGGCCCATACGAGGCCCTTCGCCCCCAGCTCCTGGGCAGCGGGAGATAAGGTCGTCGAGGGCGGAACGCGGCAGCTCGCGTCTGCCGGCATTGAGGCCTCGGACGGCGCCACCGGAGTCGATCGCCCCGCGAAAGACTTTGAACTCGGTCCCGGCGAGGGCGTCGGCGAGGTCGACTAGCTCGAGGCCGAAGCGGGTGTCGGGGCGATCGGTGCCGAAGCGCGAGATCGCCTCGTCGTAGGGAAGGCGCTTCATCGGCAACTCGAGCGACGGCCCCCCCACCCGCTCGAACACGTGCGTGAGCAGCTGCTCGTTCACCTCGATCACGTCATCGACGCCGACGAAGGACATCTCGATGTCGAGCTGGGTGAAGTCCGGCTGGCGGTCGGCGCGAAGATCCTCGTCGCGGAAGCAGCGGGCGATCTGGTAGTAACGCTCGAAGCCGGCGACCATCAAGAGCTGCTTGAAGAGCTGCGGCGACTGCGGCAGCGCGTAGAAGGAACCCGGCTGAAGGCGGCTGGGGACAAGGAAGTCGCGGGCGCCCTCCGGGGTCGACCGCGTCAGCATCGGCGTCTCGACGTCGACGAAGCCCTCGCCGTCGAGGAACTCGCGCATCGCCGCCGTCACCCGGTGGCGCAGCATCAGGGCGTCACGCATCTGCTCGCGGCGCAGGTCGAGGTAGCGGTGGCGAAGCCGCGCGTCCTCCCCTGCTTCCCCGGCGAAGCCCTCGATCTGGAAGGGCGGAGTCTCGGCGTCGGCGAGCAGCTCGGCAACGCTCACCCTTAGCTCGAACTCGCCCGTCGCCAGCTCCGGGTTGACCGTCTCCTCGGAGCGACGCACCACCGTCCCGGCCGCGGTCAGCACGTCCTCGGCGCGCAGCCCGTGGGCCAGCTCGAAGGCATCGCCGGAGGTCTCGGGGTTGAAGACGAGCTGGACCAGGCCGGTGCGATCGCGCAGGTCGATGAAGATCAGCCCACCGTGGTCGCGGCGACGGTGGACCCAACCCGCAAGCCGTGCCTCCAAGTCGACCCGGTCTCCGAGCACCTGCCCGCACCAGGTGTCGCGGTAGTGGTTTGCGCGCAGCGCCGGCGCCTCGTTCACGCTCCGCCTCCGGCGATCTCGTCGATCAGCCTCGTACCGTCGGCCGGGCGCTGTTCGCCGGTCTCCATGTCGCGCAGCTGCGCAGTGCCGTCGGCTTCGAGGATCAGGACGCGCCTGGCGCCGATCCGGTCGGCGTGCTTGAGTTGGCCCCTGAGGTTGCGGCCGGCGAGGTCCAGCTCGGCCGACAGCCCGGCGTGGCGCAGCTCGCTTGCCAGCGCCATCGCCCACTGCCTGTCTCCATCCTCGGCGACCGCGATGAAGGCGTCGCGGCGAGCCGGCTCGCCGCCTTCGTCCAGCGCCAGCAGGATGCGCTCGATCCCGGCCGCCCAGCCGATCGCCGGGGTCGGTGGCCCGCCGAGCTGCTCGATCAGCCCGTCATAGCGACCGCCGCCGCCGATCTCCGACTGGGCGCCGAGTCCCGTGCAGACGAAGGAGAAGATGGTGCGCGTGTAATAGTCGAGGCCGCGCACCAGGGTGGGATCGACCTCATAGGCGATCCCCGCCGCGTCGAGCAGGGCCCGCACCTCGGCGAAGTGCTCGGCGTCCTCTCCCTCCAAGCCCTCGACGATCGTCGGTGCGCTCGCCATCACCGCCCGCATCGCCTCCTCGTCGGAGTCAAACGCGCGCAGCGGGTTGACGTCGATCCGCTCGCGCACGTCCCTGGACAGCTCGCCTTCGTGGGCGCGCAGGTGCGACTTCAGCTCCTCCAGATAGGCGTGCCGCAACTCCAGCGAGCCCAGGCTCCCTAGCCGCAGCTCTACCCCCGGCACGCCCAGCTCGGCGAGCAGATCGGCCAACAGCATGATCGCCTCGGCGTCGGCCAGTGGCGAGTCGGTGCCGATTGCCTCGATTCCGAGCTGATGAAACTGACGGTAACGTCCGGCCTGCGGGCGCTCATGGCGGAAGAAGGGGCCGAGGTAGGAGAGCTTGACCGGCTGCGCCAGCTTGTGCATGCCGTGCTCGAGGTAGGCGCGACAGATCGGCGCCGTGCCCTCCGGGCGAAGGGTGATGCTGCGTCCACCCTTGTCCTCGAAGGTGAACATCTCCTTGCGGACGATGTCGGTAGACCGCCCGACCCCGCGCTCGAACAGCTCGGTGTCCTCGAAGGCGGGCGTGGCGATCGGCTCATAGCCAGCGCGGGCGAAGAGCGCTGCGGCGGCGCACTCGATCCGCGCCCGGGCACGCGCCTGCTCCGCCAGCACGTCGAAGGTCCCGCGGGGCGCCTGGTACTTGCTGGCCATGCTGGCCGCGACCTTACCTGCGACGGGCGGCTATCGCGCCAGCTCGACCAGGAAGGGGTTGGTGTCGCGCTCGGCGCCCAGCGTCGTCGTCCCCATATGGCCGGGGTAGACCACGGTCCGGTCGGGGTGAGACTCGGCTAAGGCGCGGATCGACTCCAGCAGCGTCCCCCAGTCGCCACCGGGCAGGTCGACCCTCCCGACCGATCCCTGGAAGAGCACGTCGCCGGAGAAGATCGCGTCCTCCCCGCGCATCGAGTAGGTGACGTGGCCGGGGCTGTGGCCCGGCGTGAAGATCACGTCCACCTCCATCCCGGCCAGCTCGAGCGCCTCACCGCCGCTTACCTGCTCCTCGGCCTCGTAGCTCTCGTATGGGCCGAAGCCCTCGTAGGGGACGAAGGCCATGATGTCGGCGAGGACCGGAATCTCGATCGCCGGGCAGTAGACGGGAGCGCCGGTCGCGTCAGCGACGGGAGCGACGGCGCCGATGTGGTCGAAGTGACAGTGGGTGAGGAGGATCGCCTCGACCGTCACGTCCAACTCCTCGACCAGTGCCAGGATCCGCTCCGGCTCCTCGCCGGGATCGACGATTAGGGCCCGATCGGAGCCCTCGGGGCGTACGACGAAGCAGTTCTCGGCGATCGGGCCGACCGTAAGCATATGGACATCGAGACTCACGAATCCTCCCGGGCGCGAATCCGCGCCCGCTCCCGCCGCCGCCACAGCGCCATGTCGATGTAGTAGCCGGCCGGAATGTAGAAGGCGAGCATGAAGGCGCCGAGAGCGAGCGAGGCGGCGAGGGGGCGGCTGAAGATCACGAGGAGGAGGACGGTGAAGATGATCCCGGCGAAGAGGCCGCGCGTGGCAGCCCCGCGCCAGGTCGGCGGCAGGTCGACCTTCGGGCCGGGTTTGCGGGAGGCGCGGGCGCGAGCCTTCGCCTCCTCGCGGCTGCGCGGGCGGGAGGTGCGGCGATTGGTGTCGATCCGGCCGCCCTGGGTACCGCGGTGCTTACGGCGGCGCTTCTTCCTGGTCTGAGCCATGGGCTAGCTGAATCTAATCGGTTGAGGTCGCGAGCCGCCGCTCGATCACGTGGTGGCCGGGGTCAAAGCCGCGGATCGGGACGTCCTCGGGATAGCCGTCCAGCGCCCCCTCGGGAACCAGGCCGACCAGCTCGGCCTCGACTGGGCGGGCGCCGAGCGACGCGGCCAGGGTGCGCACCCGCTCGACGACCACAGCCAGCGGCACTGCGAGCGGGTCGTGGATATTGGTCGAGATCTGAGCGCGGCCGCCGGTGAGCGGCAGGCCAATCGCCCTGACACCGGGCAGGCCGCCGCCGGACTCGCGCAGCTCCGCGGCGACTGCGCGGGCGACCTCGACGTCGCCGCTGTCCAGCTCGACATTGAAGGCCGCGAGCGGCGGGCGGGCGGTGACCAAGGTGGCGCCTGCAGTGCGATGGGGTAGGTGGGGGCCGCGGTCTGGCCGCAGCTCGCCAGCCTCCATCCGCAGCCACAGTTCGGGCAAGCCGCCATTGCGGAAGTAGGCGCGCTCGGCGCGCCCAGGACTGGACGCCAGCTCGCCGTAGAAAAAGACCGGAACGCCGAGCCCGCCGATCTGGTCGGCGACCTCGATCGCCTCGGTGCGGGCGGCGCCGCGCTCGGACGGATCGAGCCAGACGACCGGGCAGACGTCGAGCGCCCCGATCGTCGGGTGGACGCCCTTGTGCGCACTCATGTCGATCTTCTCGACCGCCTCCTCGGCGCCCCAGACGAGGGCATCGAGCAGCGGCCCCGGGCTGGCGGCGAGCGTGAAGACAGTGCGATTGTGGTCGGCATCGGAGTGACGGTCGAGCAGGATCGCACCGCGGGAGAAGACGGCCTCCAGGTCGGCGATCCGCCCGGGATCGCTCCCCTCGGAGATGTTGGGGACGCCGAGCAGCGGCATCTCAGAGGAGCAGCTCGCCGCCGCGGACGATCGCCTCGCCGTCGATCTCCACGATCGGCTCGAGCACCACGCAGTCGAGATGGACCGGCACCTGGACCGTGCCACCTATCGCCGCCGAGGCACCAAAGGCGACGTGTGCGGTGCCAAGGATCTTCTCGTCCTCGAGGATGTTGCCGGTGAGGATCGCCTTCTCGTTGGTGCCAATCCCCAGCTCGGCGATGTTGGTCCCGTCCTTCCCGTGAGCGCTCAGCAACTCCAGCAGGATGGCGCCGGACGTGCCGGTGGCCTCGGTCAGATAGCCGCCGCGGACAGTGAGCGTGACCGGCGTCTCGACCCGCCCGACCCCTGCGATCGACCCGTCGACGACCAGAGTTCCCTCACCCGTTCCCTCCAGGGGCGCGACGAATCCCTCGCCGCAGGGCAGGTTGCCGAAGGCGCCGGAGGCGGTCAGCTCGCCGGCGTCGGGGATCGCCCGACGGCCCTTGAGCCCGAGCCGCAGATCGCTGCCACGGACGCAGGTGATGCGGGCCTCGCTGCCGCGGTCGAGGGCGGCGGCGACCGCTGCGCCCCGGCGGCGCAGCTCGGCCATGTCGGCACTCATCACTCGGGCGAGCATCTCCTCGGTGACTCCGGGCAGCGTGGCGATGCGAGCGCCGGCCTCGCTGGCCGCCTTGCGCGCGGTGGTGTGGGAGAGCGACTGAACGGTCGGGGCGAGGACGACGTCGGAGGCGGCCATCGCCGCCGCGACGGTCCGGGGCGGCTCGGCGGCGTGCGAGCTGCGCTCGGCGATCACGGCCAGAGTCGCATCGGCCCCAACGTCTTGGGCCTCCCGCCGCATCCGCTCCCCAAGTCCCTGCGTGGCAGGATTGCAGACGACCAACACCTCCTCTCCCGAATCCACCCCCAGGCAGTCTCGGACTACAGCCCGCACCGCCCGGTCCAGCTCCGCGCTCATAGTGAGAGCAACCCTAGTCAGTCGTCGTCGCGCCGATGCCGCACAGCCCAAACCTCGAAGAGGACTAGCCCGACGAGAATGGATCCGAAGGCGAGGAGCGGCGGCACCCATCCACGAGGTCGGGCGATTCCGAGAGCCGCGACCACGAACGTGTCAGCGACGAGTAGGAAGGCGACGAACACCGGCCGCATGGCCGACCATCCAGTCTCCGGCGCCCGACCGGGCCCACGCCACATAGTCCAAGAATCGCAGCACCAGCCAGCTAGCTCTCGCAGCTACCATCCCGTCCCCCGCCGGAGTAGCTCAGCTGGCTAGAGCAGCGGAATCATAATCCGCGTGTCGCAGGTTCGAGTCCTGCCTCCGGCATCCCTTTCACAGAGCCAAATTTCTCCCCAAATGAGTGGTCCTTGGAGGCCATTTTTAGGGGGGGGTGGCAAGGGATGTGGCAAGGTTCCGGCGCCGAAACTCTAAAAAGGCGCGCCGCCCGACGCCGCGAGTCCACCCCGCGGGCGACGCCGATGACAACCAGCAGCGAACCGTCCAGAGTCGGCGGCGCGGGCCGCTACGACCGTGCCCGGCTCCGGCGTCCCGCGGCGACCGTGCGGAACCCTTACGGTCGCCGACCGCCGCCCGTCCGAAGCCAGTGATCCAGCTCCGAGCGGCGGGCGATCAGCGCCGAGCCGTCGTGGTGGACCGGGATGCGCCGTGCCGAGGCGAGGGCGTAGACGCGGGAACGCGGGGAGTCGATGTAGTCGGCGATCTTGTCGGCGCCGCGCAACCAACCGTCCTCCTCGGTCTCATCGCGGCGCTGGGCGAGCAGCTCGGCAGCCCGCTCGGCTATGGCCTCGACCAGCTCTCCGGCAACGTCGAGGGTCAGCGCGCGTGACGCTTCCGTTGCGTCCCTCCATCACCGCTCCTCGTCTCGCCTCTCGATTCGCCACACCACCGCGTCTAAGTCGCGGCGTTGGCAAGTCTCTCCGGCATCGTCTCGTCTCATCCTGCCTGCAACGTGCGGGAACGCCTCTTGGATCCTCCGCCCGGCCACATATTCGTTGGCGCCGCGTCGCCGACACCCACGCGCTGCTGTGGATGTTCGACGGCAGCCGCCCCGATCGCCACCGGCCATCGCGATATGCCTCCGGTTCGAGCAGACATTGGTACTGGGCGCCTGAACCCCGTCTATGGCCGCCGCCGCACCCCTGGGAACCGCCGAACCGCTGTTTTTGGTGTCTTACTGGCGTACGACTCACCGGAACAGCCGTACAACTGTCTCGGCAGGTTCGAGATGGACCATGCAGGACATTGTCCCATTGGCCATAGGCTCTCCAGATGGAGCGCGACTTCCCGCGCTTGCCAGTCGTTCGGCGGCAGATGCGAGCGGAGGGACATCTCGACCGCTTCGCTGGCCAGGTCGTGATTGCCGTCGTGTGCGCGCTCACTGCCGCTATCTGGGAGGGAACTCACCAGGCCCAAACGCCGGCGCATCTGTTGGTCGCGGTGTCCGTGTGGAAGCTTGCGCTTGCGGCCGTGATAGGGGCTGTCGGCGGCCTTCTGCTGGTCCCTGGCAGCCTATTTACGTTCGAGCTTGTGCGCTACCCCCTCTCCCGGTACAGAGATGCCTGGGAAGCACGCCCCGGTCGAACTATGGCTGACGAAGTGCTTTTCGAGCTTGTATGCAAGGTGCATCCTCCTGTCGAGGTCTCGACGCTCGGATATATGGAGTTCAGGGTCAAAGACTCCTCCGAAGCGTCTTTGCTGTCTTCGATGGAGAATTGGACGCGAACCCCGGCAAAGTTGTCGCCTGGTGCAAGTTGAAGCCCTGCCCTGGAGCCTATGAGGCGCGCTGGTATGCCTCCACCAAGCGTCGGAAGCTGTACGAGATCACCCGCATTAAGGCAGAGATCGCGTCATAAATGCGCGCTTCGGCCTTCTGCGGGCATAGTATTGAGAGAGCTGGCGGGAGAAAGGACCGCAGATGGGATTCATGCGAAAGACGCTGTTCCTCGGGACGGGCGGAATGTCCGGTCTGGTCGTCAAAGCCAACTCGAAGAAGGAGCGCACCGCAAAGGCAGCGGAAAAGCAAGTGCGGCTTCAGCGCCAGGCCCTTCGGACGAATCAGCGGGCGACTACCGCTCCTGGCCGCCCCGTTCCTACCCGCATTGGACCGCAAGAAGGCTGGGTCAATGAACTCTCAGTCCGACTTGCGGGAGAAGGCTGGATTGAGCAGCGTCGCAATACAGGAACCCATCTGGCAGGCATCCCAATGGAAACAGACATCGTGTTCGGGAGCACCGAAAAGACCAGGCAAGGCCCAAGGTATGAGGTTATAGCGAGGCTATTTTCGACCGCCGAGTTGGCCGAACAAGCCGCACTTGGCCTAGAAGCACAGCCCAATTTGCGCTCCGCAATCGCGGCAGAGACGGCGACGATCACCTGCTGGGATCGCATCGTCTGCCAAGCAGGAACGCGAGACCGGCGTATTTCGACTGTGGACCTCCCAAACGCCGTTTTATGGGCTATTTCGTCTCTTGGCTTGCCGGAGCCGCACCCCGCTGAACCCCCCGGTGTGACGACGCCGCTGCCTCCGGGCGGACCTGCGGCAGAAATTGCCCAGTTGACGAAGTTGCATGACCAAGGTGCTTTGACCGATGAGGAGTTCGCAACCGCGAAGGGGAAAGTCTTGGGGACGCCTATCCTCGAAGACTGAGCTACGGTGCGGTGCGCAGGAGCTTGACGGCAGAAAGCTCTGTTACACCCACAGCTTCGACCATTATCCCTTCGGAAACGATTATCGTGGCAGAGGACTTAAAATCCGTTGGCCTCCACGCTTGCAGGAAATAGCTCTACTGGCATACGGGTGAAGCTTGCACAGGAAGCCGAAGGATCGAACGGTTCTGGTTTCTTCACGCTGAGACTTCCGAAACACCTTGGCAATAACCTTTCTTGCGTCAGAACACGTTGTCCGATGTGCGAGAATGCTCGCACCAAAGCCTGAGGTTGATTCACATTCTTCCCAATAGGGTTCACGGGTCGGTCCTCGCTCCCGCTTTGCTTGCGGCGTAAGCGTCTTTGAAGTGAGCAACTCCGGTTCGTAAATGTCTATGCAGCTTACCCAGGGAGCGGGCGGAGGCGATTCAGCGAGGGTTAAAAAGGACGCTGCGAAACACGTAAAGACAGATTTCGTCGTAGGGCTGGTGCGGAGTGGTGCTTTCGCGAAGGTTGAAGCTCAGTGGACCGCTTTCGACCGTACCGTTATGCCAATACGGTTCCGTCCCTCCGATGATTGAACGACCTGGACCTAAAGTGTAGGTCCATCTTCCCACCATATCCCGCTTTCTGGTCGACCACCAACAACACCGGACGGGTCGCTGGGGCAGCCGCCCCCCGTCTGAAGAGCGCGAGCACTGCCGTCGCTTCCCAGGAACAGGTCCGCCCAATATTGCTGTTTCCGCATTCATCGAACGTCACCACAAGGTTTTGGACAGAGCCTTCGGTATAAGAAGGATTGCGATTCCTCCGACGATAAGTCCGCTAGATGCACTGGCCGGGCTCGGGAATCCCCCGACAGCCCAAGCGACGATTAGGAGGAGCGTCGTCGTCGCTAGGCTTCTTCGTATCCGGCTTCTCTCGATAGCCGTCGCCAGCGCGCCAGGCCAGCGCGCCCGCCCACTGGCGCCACGAGTTTCGGCGTGGAAGCGCATAGTCTGATCCTACCGCCACAATCCACACTCCGCCAGTGCCCGACATCTTTGCTGCGAAAGCGAATCGCCAGCGCAAGTGAGCCGAGGTGGCCTTCGACCGTCGAGACTGCGTGTTGACAGGGACGATGGTAGTTGACTAGCCTGAGCGATCCTGTGCTGCGGAATCTCGAACACTTAAGAGGAAAAGTGCCTAATTTCCCTGCCAATCGTCGACTGCGCGTCAGTCAAGTCATAGGAGCCTGCCTTTCATTTGTCGTGGCACTTCTCATGTCATCGAAGCGCTCATGCGCTCAATATCTCGGGCTGGAGAACCGAAGAGTTTGAAGGCAGCTTTAAAGGTGCAGGGTGTGGTGCTACCGATGTTGAAGCGGTATTCGTAGAACACTGTCCCACCTTCAGTCGCTGCACCCGGCAGTCGGGAAGGTGTTAACCAATGAAGCGGAAGAACAGGTTGCAGAAATAACGGAAATCAAGCCACTCAGGTATCACAACGGAGAGGAATCACTAGAATGGATTGCGACTGGAAACCATGAAGTATGCAGCCATCCGGAACTGTTCCCGGATGGGTGGAGCGCTACTCCCATTGAGTTGCGGTACAAGGCATTTCTACACGAGAGCGTCAAGGTGTTTGTAGACCAATCCGGTTTCAAACCGAGCTTTCGACCTCGGCGGATCGACATTTCGGGGGATAGCTCGTTTTTTATGACCGGTGTTCATTGGCAAAGTTACAATGGACCGGTTGCACGTGGAACCGCCACCGCCTATACAGATAACTGCATCCCTTATTGCGCTCACGGGCACATTTATACTTCACGCGCCAGCATCCGCTTCGCGAATCCGATTTTTTGTGAAGGTCGATTCATTTACGCCCGTGTACATTACGATCTGCGAGGAGCCATCCCAAGGGGCTTTTCGCGAAGACGCTGGGTCTTATTGCGACCGCATGAATGCTGAGCCATCCCCTGCTGGCGGCGGGGTCAAGCATTCATGGAAGGAGTTTCTGGCTTACTAAAGCCAAAAGAGACCTACATACAGTCGTTACCGGCGGGGTCGTTGCCTAGTTCCGTAGCTAATACGTCGTAAGCAGGTCAACTACCATCTTCCTATGGACGAGGAAGAACTTTCTGCATCGTATGCGAGGTCTGCGGCGAAGTCGTTGACCCCTATGATCCGGACGTGGTACAGGCGTTTAAGCAGATTAATGCAACCGGCTATAGGGGACCGCGGCACACCGTCGATGGCCTCCTAGTCTGCTTCCACAAGGCTTGCTTTCCCCACGACACCACGTCATATCGGCTCGACGCTTAGCGACCCTGACATAAGGCTGGCGGCAGCGCTCAGATGGCGGCGTATCGCTCGAACAGCGGCGCTTCCGGAGCCTCGTCGCCCTCGTACATTGGCGAAAGCCGACCTCCATCGCTGGCTTTGCGGCCGCGAAGCATGGCACCGGCGTCGGAGCCCTGCAAGCCCCTAAAGGGGCTCCGTTGCCCGGCCCGAGCCTTCGGCTCGGGTTCCGGGCTCGCCGTCCGGCGCCCTTCGCGGCCTCCGTCAAAGCCAGCGACGGAGGAGGTCGAAGATGTACTCCAACACCGCCAAGCAGCGCAGGAACGTCCCAAGTCCAAGCGCTCGCCGAGCAACTCTACCCCGATGCGCCACCGAGGTCGTCTGCTTGCCCATCGCCCCATCGCAACTGCCGAGGAGGATGCCGAGCAAGCCGAAGAGGCTCTCCAGGACGCATTCGTCCTCTTCATCGACCGCTTCGATCCCACAAGCGGGGCGCCGCCGCTCGCGTGGCTCACCCTGACCCTGAAGCGCCGCTCCTGGGCGCTCTACCGGCTGCGTCGACGGGACTGGCAGCAGCGCTCTAAGCGTGACGGCGATTACTGCTCAGACGCCGAGCTGCCTGGCGGCCCGAGCCAACACCCCGACGACCTCCTTGACCTTGCCGAGGAGGTCGTCGTGATCCGCAGCCAGATGGCCGAGCTGAAGCGCGACGAGCGGCGAGCCATCAGCTTGATCGCCCTCGGCTACAGCTACTCCAGATCGGCCAGATCACCGGATTTACCTACACGAAGGTGAACCGCTGCCTGGCCGAGGGGCGCGCCGCGCTGCGCGCGTCGCCATCCTTCGACTGAGTCCAAGATGATCACCCCCGTAGCCCGAAACTGTGGCCGGTGGCCACAGCCCGCAGCCCAACGAGGCAGGGCTGTCGTTGCCGCTAACGGTCTGACTTTCCGGACCATGCTTTACTCAGGCCGTGAGCAGGGTCTACGTATTCGGAGACGAGGCTGGAGACCTCGTATTCAAGCCTCCCGCCAGGGGCATCAGTAGGTATTTCGTCATTCGGGACCGTCACTGTTGACGACTGTTCTATCGGTGACAAGCTTCTCGCTTTGCGTCGCGAGTTTGCCTGGGATGGGCTCCACCTTGATCAGTTTCACGCTACGAGTGACAAACAGCGCGTGCGCGATCGGGTGTTTGCTCTCATTGCCGAGTCAGACGTGCGATTTGACGCCACGATTCTGGACAAGCGGAAGGCGCTGGACCGGCTGCGTGACGACCCACTGTATTTCTACAAGCTGGCCTGGTACCTCCACTTCAAGTACGTCGCGCCAGGAATCGCGGACGCAAGAGATGAGCTTCTCGTCGTAGCGTCTTCACTCCAGATCAAACGCAAACAGAAAACGTCGAAAGCTGCGATTCACAAGGCAGTTCAGGAGGTCGTGAACCAAGTTTCACCAACCGTCACCTGCCACTGCGCCTTCTCGCCAGCGAGCACCGACCCTTGCCTACAGGCCGCCGATTACCTGACCTGGGCGATCCAGCGAAAGCACGAGGGCAGCGATACGCGGTCATACGAACTCATCGAGCACCTTGTCAGCTCGGAGTTCGAGCCCTTCAAGATCGGCTCCACGCTTTTCTATTGACGAGAGGCCCCTGGCTAGCTAGCCGTTAGGGCAAGTCCCATGGACCTTTTCACCAGCTTGGGCACCTCTCAAGATGAAAGTAGATAGCAGGTCGGACGGATATACGCGAGCCAGTTATTTGCTCACAGACGGCGCAGTGGCCGCCCCCCAATCGACGCTGCCTATGCAGGTTGCTCCGTCCGTCGCTCGCGAAACCGACAAAGCTCAGAGCTACGGCAGTAGCCTTCCCTCGTCATGACAGACCCTGACGACGCTTATCTCGCCCGAGAGGCGAGGGCGCGCAAGAACATCGACCGACAGCTGGATTCCGGGAGGTCGGATCGTCCAAAGCGCCGATCAGGCCAACGTCACGGCTGGCCCAGGCGTAGCAGTGAGGGAGTTCATCCTTGAGAAGGGACACGGTCGGGTTGACTACCTGCTGTTCGTGGACGGCGAGCCTGCTGGCGTGATCGAGGCCAAACCTGAGGGAACCACATTGGTAGAGGTCGAGCACCAAAGCGGGAAATACGTAGACGGTCTGCCTGACTGGATCAAGCCGCCGGTTCACCCGCTCCCGTTCATCTACGAGTCAACCGGAGCCGAAACCCGCTTCACGAGCGGATACGACCCTGACGCTCGTAGCCGTCGCGTGTTTACGTTCCATCGGCCTGAGACGCTCGC
>CAWJGB010000011.1:0-205572 GCA_963842375.1 uncultured Solirubrobacterales bacterium | reverse complement strand
CACGGACGCGGCCGGCGACGTCTGGGACTTCGGTGCCGCCCTGGGCGGGGCTCCCGGACCGCAGGGACTGACCGCCCCCGTCGTCGGGATGATCCCGGCCGACCAGTACGGCTACTGGTCCACGACGTCCACCGGCGCCATCCTCGACGGTGGTGACGCCACCTCCCGCGGGGGCACGGCCACGTCTGCGGTCGTCGGAATCGCCGCCGCACACCAAGTCCAGACTCCGCCCCTTCCCGCCGGAATCCGTGGGCTACGACATCAACTGGCCGCAGTGCGCCTCGAGCGGGTCGTCCAACGCCGGTACTCTGCCAGGCCCTCCCGGAGACGCCGCCGGGTCGACCGCCTACTCGGTCGCCGTCGTCGGAGTCGACGGCTGGGCGGAGAACAACATCAACACGTGCCTGGCAGCCGAGGTCTCCTGGGCCAAGGGGGCGACGTACCCGCCGGGGTCAGCAACTGACGGGCACGCCGCCGTACGACCTCTACATGTTCCTCGACCTCTCCTTCCCCAGCTCGACCATCGACAAGACCGGCCCGGCGGGGACGTGCGCCAACTTCACCGGCTTCACCTGGCAGAAGTGCCTCACCTACAACTACGGCTACAACGCCGCCCTCCTCGCCGTGAAGTACGCCACGTCCCAGGGCGCCGACCAGCATGTTGCTGGTGGCTCGACGTCGAGAACGACCTGTGCGCTCCGGGCATGTGGAACGACGCCTCCAACGGCGAGTGGTGGTCGTGCGACCTGTCGCTGAACGCCGTCACGATCCAGGGAGCGCTCGACGCCCTGCGCTCGCTCGACATCACCGCCGGTATCTACTGCACGGCCGTCCAGTGGCAGGGCATCACCAACGCTTACGTACCGACCGGCGGACCTCCCCTGCTCTGGATCGCCGGGGCGACGTGGACCTCCCCGCCCTACCCTGCGAGCTACGGCTTCCCCCGGTCCCTCCGTCGACTCGGTCTTCTGCACCGATCCGGCGTACCAATTCGCTGGGGGCACTCCGGTGCTCCTGCAGGAGACGCCGGGGGGCAGCAACAACTACCCCTACGACCCCGACCTCACGTGCTGAGGGCGGCCGCAGGCCCACGATCCGAGCCGCTCAGCCTCTCCCGATAGCCTGCCGAGGTGGCTGCCGGCATCCGACCTGATCTGGCGCCGGGCACGAGGATCGTGATCGTCCGCCACGGCGAAGCCCTCAGCAACGCCGACGACACGGTCGCAGGCCACCTGAGCTGCAAGGGCCTCACCGACCACGGGCGGAGCCAGGTGGAAGCACTGGCGAATCGGCTGCGGAGGACGGGCGAGCTCGACGGAGCCGCCGCTTTGTACTCGAGCGTGCTGCGCGGGCCGTGGAGACGGCGGAGATCCTGGCCCCGGCCCTTGGAGGGCTCGAGGTGCGCCCGACCTGCGACCTGTGCGAACGACACGTCGGCGAGGCCGACGGCCTGACCTGGGCGGAGTACGAAGCGCTATACGGCGAGATGAAGCCGCCCTACGATCCCGTCCGGCCGATGGCCCCGGGGGGTGAGTCCTGGGTCGGGTTTCTCGACCGGGCCGAGGCCGCCCTCTACGACGTCGCCGCCCGCCACCCCGGCGGGCTCGTGGTGATCGCCGGCCATGGAGGGATCGTGGGCGCCTCGCTCGTCCGGCCTCGGCTCGCCGACCACGGCGCCAACGTCCGCGGCCACGCCGACGAATTCCTCCATGACGGAGTGGTCGTGGACCGGCGCCCGGTGGTGGTTCGTGCGCTACAACGACGCAGCCCATCTCGACAAGGAGGCGTGGGGAGCCTCCCCCGGGCTGCGGATCCCGGCGCCCGACTGGGTGACCCTCGAGTCCTAGGTCAGACGAGGTGCTCGACGAAGCCCTCGAGCTGCCTCAGGTTCCGGCACTCGAAGACCCCGTCACAGAACTGGGCGTACTGCTCGACGATCGAGTCACCGCTCCCCCAGTAGGAGCGGGGTTCGGGGTTGAGCCAGTAGACGTGCCTGGCCCGGTGCCGAAGCTCCTTCACGATCCAGGCTTCCGGGGCGTGGTAGTTGGACCGGGCGTCGCCGAGGAGGATGATGCTCGTCTTCGGGCCAGCGTCCCGACCCCACTTCTGCCAGAACACGTTGAGGGCGTGCCCGTAGTCGGAGTGCCCGTCCACCCAGACCACGTCTGCCTCCTGGTTCGCACACGGTGGATGGCCTCGCCGACCGTTTCGGACCGCTCGAAGATCTGGGTGACCTCGTCGATGCCGTCGATGAAGACGAAGCTCCGCACCTGCGAGAACTGGGCGGCAATGGCATGCACGAGGTGAAGGGTGAATCGGGCGAAGGCCGCCACCGAGCCGGAGATGTCAGCGATGACGAAGATCTCGGGCTTGGTCGGCTTGGGGTGGCGGAACCTCGGCTCGGCCGGCACGCCGCCGTACGACAAGGAATGGCGCATCGTCGAGCGGAAGTCCAGCGCACCACGGCGCAGGTGACGCCGCTTGCGGGCGAGGCGAGCCTGCAGCTTGCGGGCCAGCGGCTGGATGGCTTTGCGATCTGCACGAGCTCCTCGCGGGTGGCGTGCATGAAGTCCACGTCCTCCGGCAAGGGCTTGCGGAGCGATCGGGCGAGGGCTTCGACGCCACGGTCGGCGACGAGCCGACGGCGTATCTCGGCTTCGATACCGCGACGCAGCTCGTCGATCCGCGCCTTGTACTCGTCCTCGAGCAGCCGTTGCTCGAGGGCCGTGAGCTTGAGGGGCGGGCCCGGCGGGGCTCCGCCGTCGGCGCCCTCGCCTTCGGCCTGGGGCGGGGTGCTGGACCGCGCCTCGGCCACGAGCCGCGCCAGCACACCGTCGAGATCGAGGTTCCGGAGCGTGCGGTAGAGGTAGTACGTGCCGCCCACCGGGCGACCGGGCTCCATGCCCGCATAGCGGCCGACGGCGAGCCGGGCGACCGCTGCCAACACCGCTTGATCGCCCTCCCGCAGCGCCTTGTAGAGCATGGCGGCGATCTCCTCGGGCGTCACCGACTCACCCCCACCGGCGCCGTCTCCCTTGCCGCGGCCCTCTCCCTGCCCTCGCCGGCAGCGGCGTCGGTGTTCGAACGCTCATTGAGGGGGTCGTCCTCGGAGATGTCGTACTGAGGCCCCCGCATCGAGAAATAGACCTCGAAGGCGGTGTCGAATGCCCGCCAGTGGGCCGAGGACTTCACGAGCGTGGCCCCGAGGGCGTACTTGATCGCCTGACGGTCCTCCAGCGGGAGGTGCCGGATCGCCTCGGCGGCATCGGCTGCCTCCATGACCGAGACCGGCAGTCCCGCCCGGCGGAGCTCGGACACGAAACCCGTCAGGACATCGAGCACTAGCCCCCCGAACCGCCGAGTCCGCGCCTGACTTCGTCGAGGAGAGCTCCTTGGCGGCGATCTCGATGTCAGAGCGGTACTTGAGCAGGAGGTGCAGGGTGTCGGTAGCGGTTCGTTCGTCGACGCTCTCGATCCCGAGCAGGACGAGCGTCCGTGCCCGTCGAGGGTCTCGGAGATCGAGGGGTGTTTCTTCAGGTCGACGAGCCGGAGCGACCGGACGATGCGGGCAACCTGGTCCGCCAGCTCGTGGGTGATGTCGGGCACCTTCCTGAGCATTGGCGACGCAGCTTGCGCTCCAGTTCTGGTGAGCATGTCGGTCATCGCCCAAGAGGTGGCCGACACCCGCAGACAGGAAGTGCTGAGAGTGGACCCGGAGCGCTACGACCTGGTCTGGTCGTCGGCAAGCTGGTGCGTAACTCCTGAGTGCGCAGCCCTCTCCACCACTCGGCGTGCCAAAGCTCAGACGAACTTCGAGGTGTTCGCCTTGCAGTACCTGAATTCGAAGCCCAAGACGGTGTCGTTTGCCCCTTCGACGTTGTGTTCGAGCTTGATCACCATCTTCTCGGCGGCGTTCTTGTTGCCCTGCTTGAGTTTCTTGGCCACCGCTTCGAAGAGCCCGACCTCGGTCTTGATCTGGCCGAGCCACTTGGCGAGGGTCTGGCGGTCGGCTTCGGGCCGGGGGACCGCTTCGAGTTCGGCGAGGGCGCCCTTCAGGGCCACCGCGGCCTTTTGGACCTGCCTGGCCGGGCGCTTCAGCTTGCCCTTCTTGACTTCTTGCTTTACCCCGTGCAGGGTCGCTTCGTTGGCCTTGGTGTTCCGTTCGCAGATCGGTTCTACCTTGGCCTTGTATTCGGCGCGGCTGGTTTCCGCGTAGGCGAAGGAGACGATCGCAAGGAAGGCGGCGGCGGTCGCGAGGAGCGAGGGCCTTGAGCGGTGTCTTCATCGTTCTGCTCTCTCCGCTCATCTGCCGGTGCAGGGCTTGTCGAGGTCGCCGGCGATCGTCGTGCCTTCGACGAATGTGAAGGCGCCGTGGGCGACCAGGTGCCCGGAGGGGCAGGTCGCGTAGAGCAGGCTCTTCTTCTGTCCCTTGTAGGTCCAGGTCTTATGGACCGTGGCCGAGAAGGAGGTAAGCGAGCCCTGCCCGGCGACGATCGTCGGGATCTTGATCAGGGTCGAGGTGCCGTAGAGGCCGTGGGCGCGGCCGATCACCCCCTCGGTGACGAAGGTGGTGGCGGCGGGGACGTGGGCGTAGACCTGCATGACCAGGACCGGCTTGGCGCCCTGGGGGGGGCCGTTGAAGATCAGGAGCGGTCCGGAGGCGTTGAAGGGGGCCTGTTCGGGGAGGGCGATTTCGGCGGTGACCTCGCCTTTGCCGACCAGCGAGCCGGGGCAGGCTTTCAGGGCCGCGGCGGTGGTGGTGGCCTGCAGCTTCGACGGGTTGCAGGTGGGGAGGCCCTTGGTGTAGATCGTGCCGTGCTTGTCGAATTCGAGGTCTAGGGTCTTCAGGGCGGGGACGTGGGAGCCGTCGGTGGTCTTGATCGCCCCGTTGATCTTCAGGGTGATCGGGGTCGGGGTCTTCTTGGCGAGCCTGGTCGGGGAGATCCCGCCTTCGATTTCGATCACCACCTTGCCCGCCTGGGCGCTCACCGCGAGGGCGGTCGCGGTGGCGGTCAGGGTGAGCAGGACGGTGCAGAGCGCCACCGCCTTGCCCTGCGGGTACGGAGACGCTTTGCCTTTGGGCCCATCTGCACTACCCCCTTACCTTGCAGGTCTTCTGCAGTTCGTTTGAGGTCGTTATGGCGCCGGCGAATTCATAGGTCGCCTTGGCCAGCTTGAAGCCGACTTCGTTGATCCCCTTCGGGGCCGGGCAGGAGGCGGTGGCGTAGCTGGCTGGGTGCCCGTGGAAGCTGAACTTACGGGCCAGGGTCATGTAGAAGGAGGAGATCTGCCCGTAGCCGGAGGCGATCGGGGGGATCGTCGCGTCCAGGGCGGTGCCGAAGGCGCCGTGGGTCTTCTTCACCTCGAAGACGATCACGTAGGTGAGCGGCAGGGGCGGGCCGCTGACCACCTGGGCGAGGATCGCGGGGTGGCCGTGGTAGGTGCCGTTGAAGGCCTCCATGCCGCCCACCGAGAGGAAGGGTTCCTGGGCGGGCAGGGCGATCCGGGAGGTGACGTTGCCGTGGCCGACCATCTCGGAGCCGCAGGCGGCCTTGGCGGAGGCCCCGGTGCCGGTTTCGATCCTCGCCAGGGGACAGCTCGAAAGGCCCTTGGAGGAGAGGGCGCCGTGGCTGTTGATCTGCAGGGAGATCCTTTCGAGGCGCGGCGGGACCGACTTGTCGGTGGTTTTGATCGAGCCGCTCATCTGCACGCTTACCGGGGCCGGGGACGAGCGGGGCAGGGCGGTGGGGATGATCTGGCCTTCGAAGGAGACCTGCAGGGCGCCCTTTTGGGAGAGGCCTGCCTGGGCGCCGGTGGCGAGGGCCAGCGCCACAGAAGGACGCCCGCCGTGGCGGCGAGCGTCTTTTTCTTCTCGGTTATCCCCCGCCCCATCCGGTATTCCTATCGCACCAGGGGGTAGACGCAGTAGTAGGCCGATTCGCCGTTGGCGTCGAATTCATAGGGGGGCCCGACCCCGTCGACCACCACCGTCTTTTCGAGGCTGCCTTTGCCGACCGTGCCGTAGAGGGCGTCGGTGAACTGGTGCTGTTCGGGGCTGACGTTGGTGCCGAGGTTGAGCACCGCCTTGGTCGAGTAGAGCTGCAGAGGGGTGGGCAGCCAGCCGCCCTTGGCTGCGCAGGCTTCAGAGGCTTCTTCGACGCTGTGGGCGACCGGGTTTGAGTGGGTGTCAAAGCAGAGGCCGCGGATCAAGGTGGTGGCGCTCGGGCAGGAGGCGGAGTGGCCGCCGACCGTGTTTGCGTTTGAGGCGTTGGTCGCGTTGGCTGCCAGCGGGACCGTGCCGAGCGCGGAGAGTTTGATGTTGGCACCGGTGATCGATTCGGCTTCGATCTTGCCGCCGCTTACCGCTTCGTCAGCGATCTTGCCACCGGTTACCGCCTTGGCCTTCAGCTGGCGGGAGCCGACGCTGTTGGGGGGGACCCTGAAGGCGGCGTAGGCCGTGGCGCCGCCGAGCACGATGAACGCCAAGATCGTGACCATCACGTTCGCGTAGGTGAGGTTGTCTCGCAGCTTGCCGATCATCTCTGACTCCTTGCTCGCTCGCTTGTCTTTGTTTTCAAGATTGCGGGCTGCATGAGGTGAAACCCGCTCCAGTGCTCAAAGCTTCGATCCCCGCCGCTTCCTTGCGCTCAGCGACGCCCCTTGCGGCGCCTGGTGCTGTGGCGCTTTGACTTCTTCTTCGCCTTGCAGGCGGCCTTGGTCTTTACCTGCTGGGAGACGGTACTGCCGTTCTGGGCGTCGATTTCGACCTTGGTGAGGGTCGGGGAGGCGCAGAGGCTGCGGGTGTTCTCCAGGTAGCCCTGCTTGCCGCCGAAGAGGGTGAGGCGGAAGTGGCCGATCGGCACGTCGGGGACGGTGGGGATCACCGTCTTTAGCTCCCCTCCGGCGATCGTGGTCGATTCGCCCTCGGGCATCACCGTCACCTGGCCGTCGAGGATGAAGACGATGTGGGGCAGGACGCTGCCTCCGGAGCCCGAGAAGCCAGAGACCGCGTAGGCGGGGCCTTGCAGGGGAGCTTCGAGCAGGGGGGATTCGTCGATCACGGTGCCGATCGCGGCTTTGCCTTTGCACTGGTCTGCGGCAAGTTCTGCGCGGTCGCAGAGGTTGCCGAGGTGTTCCTGGTCGATCTCGAAGGCTTTGGGCAGGGTGACCGCGACTGATTTGATGTTGGCGTCGCCTGGGGTGGTGTTTAGGTCGAACTGCAGGCTCGGCTCCTTGCCCTGCTTCGTCGCCTTGCGACCGCCGAGCTGGGTGACCGTCATCTTGGGGGAGAAGCCAAGTGCTCCACAGTTGACCGCGTGGAAGTAGGAGGAGAAGGCGACCGCCGTGCCTTGGTCACCGACCCCTTCGGAGCCGACCGAGAAGGGCGAGCAGTTGGTCGGATTGATCATGAAGTTCGGCCTGTTGATGTTGACCTGGATTTCGCGCATCCGGATCGGGATCCCGCCGATGATCTCCGGCACCGTTTCTGAGTCGGCGATCACGTGGGCGTCTGTGGGGTCGATATGCAGGGCGACGCGGACCACCACGGTGCCGTAGTCATAGGGTCCGGCCAGGGCCGGGGTGATCGCCACGAGGCTTAACGGGGCGCCCTGGAAGGGGCCGGCGAAGTAGATCTTGCCGACCGCGTGGAAGGGGTGAGAGCCGGGGCCGGCGGCGACGTTGGTGGTGCCGATTTCCGAGGAGACCGGGCAGCTCGGGTCGGCCTGCTCGGTGCGTCCGGGTGTGTTTTTGGCCGCCGCGATGTCTGCTTCGGGACAGTAGGTGACGCCGTGCAGATTGGCGGTCAGGCCTGGCGGCATCGTGAAGTTGAGCTTGCCCAGGTACTGATCGCCGTCTTCGCGGTTCAGCTTCAGGGTGAAGGCGGAGAAGGCGCCGGCCACAGGAGTTGCGGTCCCCGCTTCCAGGCTCGGTTCGAAGGGGCGGATCTGGCCCGGGCATTCGCTGCCGTGCGGGCCGGTTTCGAGGCCGAAGAGCTGAGTCGAGGTCTTATCTGACTGGGAGGCGTCCCAGGGGAAGAAGTCGCCGCTGATCGTGTAGATCGTGCAGGCGATCGGAGTCGCCATCAGCGAGCGTTCGCCGGAGAACAGGTGCAGCTGGAAGGTTTCGAAGGGAAGCTGGGGCAGTTCTTCGAAGGTCGCGGTCAGCCTCCCGGTTTCGGAGTTGGGCTTGAAGGAGCCGAGCAGCTTGATGTTCATCCCCGCGCCCGAGGCGATCATGAAGAGGCGGTACTGGTTCCCCGGCTTCGGTTCGCCGATATAGACGGAGCCGATGAGGGGGGCGTTGAGGGTCGGGGAGCCGATCGCGAAGGTGCCGATCTTCGATTGATCGGGGCAGCTCAGCCGGGCCTTCGGAGCCGAAGTTGGCCTGGGCGTAGGTGCAGTCGCTCTGGCCATCGGCGGCATCGGGGTTGATTGTGAAACCCGGCGGCATGGTTACGATCGAGGATCTAATCTCCGAAGGCGAGGCGGCGAGGCCCTCGAACTGGGGGGCTCTCAGTTCGATGTTCAAGCCCGACGGGGAATCGGTTTCGGTCGTGGTCGGGCTCGCTTCGAGCACCGGGTTGAAGACCTCATCTTCGCAGCCTTCGATCGCCGGGTAGCCGGACTTCGCTTCGGAGAGGTGTTCGGGGTCCTGGTAGGTCTGGACCCGGAGTTCGGTCACCAGCGGTTCGCCGCTGCAGATGGTCGGATTGTCGGTGAAGGGCTTATCGGGCAGATCAGACGGGAGAGGCGTGGTGCAGCTGGTGTCGGTGAGCCCGGCACATCCAGCGGGATTGCCGCGTTCGCCTTTATGAAAGCGCTGGGCGTCGTGGCTGGGGTCGGCGGGGAACCCCCAGAAGGTCAGCTTCGCACTCGCGAGCGGGGTAAGTTGGGTGATATCTGAGACGGTGAAAGTGAGCCCGTAGTCTTCACCGGTGCGAACCGTGACCGGGATCGAGATCGGGATGTCGAGGGTCGGCACGACGAAGGCAAAGCGAGCCGTTTCGTCAGCTTCGGGGACAATGTTATAAATCGGGGCGGTGCCGAGCAGCTCGGGTTCCACCCGGTCGCTGAGGGTGGCGGTTGCCGTGGCGGGGGCGATCGTCTGATCGGGGCCCTTGACGGTGGTGCCGAGCGCGTTGGTGGTGCGAAGCCGGTAGTGGTAGGGGCTCCCCGGCGTCAGGCCGCCGATTTCGGCGCTGACTTCGGTTGAGCTCGAGATGGGAGGTGCAGGAGAGCAGGAGGCGGTGTTGCCGTAGGTAGTGGTTTCGCCGTATTCGAAGCTGCATTCTTTGATTTTTTCGCCCGAGAACTTGGCATAGACGGTGATCAGGCCCGACTGCGCGTCAGAGGGGCATTCGTCGAGGGCAAAGGCAGCCGACGCGCATTGGGTGATCGCGTTGGTGTTGCCGAACAACCCCTGCGGGGCCTTGAAGATCACGTTCTTGGCGGCCTCGGGTTCGCCGGGGCTTTGGAGGGTGAAGGATGTTTCGAGGTCGGGGTGACGGCCAGCCTGGCTGGTGGACGTGGTGGTGGTGAAGCTTTCGATTTTCTCTTCGGCGAAAGCTGGGGCGGCAAAGATCGCGAGGGCGGCAGTTGCGGCTGCGGCGATCAGGCCCAGTCGCCGCATTGGGCGACGACTGGGCCGCATGGTAGTTCCGGCGGAGTCAGGGATAGGCGACCTAGCGTGGTCGGCGGGGCACTCAGCCGATCCCCAAAAAGAATCAGATTTCGATTGTGGCTCGGCTGAGTGCTGGTTTTTCACATAAACCGCCAGCTGCAAGCAGCTGTCGGCGGATGCGCGAGCGTCTTGGCAACCTTGAACCTCTCGATCCGCGCTTCGCACTAGTACGAGCGAGGCTGTAGAGAGCCGGACCAGCGGCGACTCGGCCGCTCGTGAGGTACCAGCGGGGAGCAGGTTGTGCTTACCCTGCTCAGGAGTCGTGGTACGAACGGAGTTCTTTCGGAGGGGCTTCACTTGCCGGCCCTCCGGCTGTTGTGAGCGCTTCGCTTACCGTGACGCTTCTTGGATTTGTGATGTTTTTTGGGGTGTTTTTTGACGCAGGTGCCGTGCTTTTCGACGAAGCCCGCCTTGCACTTCGTCTTGGTCGGCGACGTTTCATTGCCGCTGGTGCCAGTATTGAGACTGATGTTCGGAGGGGGCGGCTGGGGACTGCTGGGCCCATGGCACTCATCGGAGGCCTTACAGGGAATATGGGGCGGAGTGTATTCGAAACCGCCAAGTTCACGGGCGTCATAAACCTTGACTGTGTTCCCGTTTTCGTCTTGGGGCACCAGCCTGTCGCGGGTGAAGAAGTAGACGTCTGTGCCATTGGCGCTTACTCCCAGTAAGCTCGAGTCGAAGGCGCTGGTTCCGGTGGAGATGAGATCCAGGCAACCGCCCGAGGCCTTGCTGAAGGTGAAATTCGTTTCCTTGCAGACTGCAGCTTCGGGCCCGGCGCCTTGGGGCTCCCACTCATAGACCTCCTTGCGACTACTGGCATCGCGCTCGACAAGCGGCTCAGCAGTGGTGAAGAAGACGCGGCCATCATTGGTGAGACTGAGGCCGTCGGGGGCCAATTCCGAACCAGCCGAGGGTTGATCGCCGGTGGGATCGCAGGAGACGCAGGTGAGCGGTTCAGATCCAGGGGCGGCGTCGTAGCGGTAGAGCTCCTCATACCCGGCGCTTTCGAATCCGGTGAGCGGCAGGCTCGAGGCGAAGACGG
Organism: uncultured Solirubrobacterales bacterium; assembly: GCA_963842375.1. GTDB lineage: Bacteria > Actinomycetota > Thermoleophilia > Solirubrobacterales > 70-9 > CAVUPF01. The sequence goes on along the minus strand of CAWJGB010000011.1, from coordinate 194,846 downwards.
CGAATTCGCCGTTCGGGGCCACCTGGAAGTCGGAGGTGTGGCGGGCTTCCGGCGAGTCGACGGCGTCAACCACGGCCGGGTTGTCGACTTGCGGACTGGGGGCAGATTCAGAGGGACCGAACTCCTCGACGCGACCGTTGCCGGGGTTGCCAGCGTACAGATCGCCAGCGGAGTCGAACGCGAGGCTAGTCGAGCCGGTGAGCAGTCCCGAGCCGATCGCGACGCCGACCTGATTGCCGGAGGGAGAGAACTCGACGATGCGGTTGCCCTCGTCGACGTAGGCGTCGTGGCCAGAGTCGACAGCAATGGCCTTGGCACCCGAGAATTCGGACGCTTCCCCAGGGAGGACTTCGACTACGGAGGAATTGAAAAAGTAGTGGTAGATGGAGTCGCCCTGGTTGAGGACATATAGGTCACCGTTGGAGGGGTCGAGAGCAAGACCAGAGGCATGGAGGCCGGGGACTTCGCCGAACACGGAGCTCGGGGGTCCGCAGGAGCTCGACGCCCCTGCGACGGGTTCTTCGGTTGCGCCGAGTTCGCCGAATCCGCCCTCGATGAAGTAGACATCACCGGCGGAATTGACGGCTATTCCCTTCTGGCGCGGAGAAAGGTAAGGGCTGCCGCAATGTTCGACCTGTGTTATGAGGGTGCCGTCCTGGGCGTACTCGAACATCGATCCACCAACTAACACGTAGAGGGTGCCGGAGGGGCCAACCGCGATGCCAGCTATTTCGCCGAACCCGGCAAGCTTGCCGTGGTCGCCCCAGCTCGTGATGAGTTCGTGGGAGGAGTTGTACTTAAAGATCGCGAAGGTGACGGAATCGTAGACGTAGACGTCGCCTTTGGACGGACCGCCGGAGTTATCAACCGCAATATATTTTGGTTCGGTGAATGAACCGAAGGTGTCGATGAGGGAGTGGCGCGTTTGGGGCTGGCCGGTAAGAGAGGACTCAAGGGTCGCGACAAAGTGGGGGGCCGCACCGGGACGGGCGACGTAGAGGTTGGGGGCGTTCTTGACCCCGTCCTGGGGTTCTGCGGAGCCGTCGAGCAGGCTCGGGGAGAGGAAGTAGATGGTGCCGTCGCCGGAGGCCACTCCACCGCCGCCGCCGATCGCGACGTCGCCGCAGTTTTCCTGCGGCGCCTTTCGTGTTCCAGTGTTTGTGCAGGGTGTTGGCAGCGGGGTCACAGGAGGAGGCGTCGCCTTCGGTGCCGGTGGAGATCAAGGTGAGCGGTTTACCTTCTTCTTCGCCCTTCTGGGACCACATGAAGATGTCGGCGCCGGTGTGCTGTTCGTCTTCGCCGGTGAGGTATTCTTCGGAGGAGAAGAAGACCTTGGAGCCGTCGGCAGTCATCCCGTCGAAGCGGACGCCTTCGCCGGCTCCGGGAGTGAGGTCGATCGTCCTTTCGGAGTCGCCGACGTTCATGTAGAGGTGGTAGAGCTTGGCGCCTTCGGCTTCGCCGGTGAGCTTGCCGATCAGGATGTGGGAGCCGTCCTTTGAGATGTCGAGCTCGGCGATTTCTGATCCTTCTTCTTTCATCGTCGCCCCACCCGGCGTCTTGGAGACGACGTGGGTCTCTTCGGTGCGCAGGTTGCGGTCATAGATCGTCAGATCGCCGCCTTCGTTGCCGTCGGGCTCGAATTTGGACTTGGAGCCGAAGACGAAGTGTTCGCCGTTTGCGGAGAGGTCCTTGGCGATGTGGCCGGCGGGTTTGGCAGAAGGACCGGGATTTTCGGAGCCCGCCATGCCCTGGACCAGCTTGCCGTCGAAGCGAACCGGGATGCCGGTGTAGCCGCCCGCAAAGCAGGGGGAGCAGCCGCCAGGGGAGCCGTAGGCGAAGGTTTCGAGGCTCGAGTCGGCGCCGGAGGGGATCGAGGTGAAGGGCGCAGCCGAGAAGGGGTTGTCGGCGGGGACGCCGACGTATTCGGTCGACCAGCCGTCTTCGCCGCGGGTCGCGACGTAGGGGTCGGGACCGCGATTGGTGGGGTTGTCGGTGCCCGGTATGCCGCCGTCGTGGACGGCGTAGAGAACTCTGGCGCTGGCCTTGGGGTCAGAGGGGCTCTCGGCTTCGGGATAGCCGGCGTAGGGGGCCTGGCCTTCGGTCAGGTCCGATTCGACGTCATAGCCGCCGGTGTTGGCGGCGGAGACGAGCTCGTAGGCGCGGCAGTCGAGCAGCGAGGCGGCGCCGTCCTGCTGGCGGGTGTGGGCATTGGGGCAAGCATCATTGAACGGAGAAGATGTATAAGTCGTGAAAGTGCGATCCCCCCAAAGGTCGTTTCGACCGAGTTTTTGGCGACAACCCGCCAATGATAAGTGGTGCCAGGCTTCAAGTCACTCAGCTGGACGCTGACGCGCTGGTATAAGTAACCAGATCCAGCGGAACCGTCAGGAATGGGTATCGTATTTTCATACGTGTGTTTTACTTCGTATTCTTCCTGTGTCGCATATTCGAAATGATACGCAGTTTCTCCTCCGCCTGGATTGATCCTGGCATGAAGAAACGCAAGGTCGGATTGCACGCCGCTCAGCGACTCGGTAACCAAGGGGGCCAGCGGAACTGTTTCAAGCGTCTGGTCTTCGCCATAGTCAGTGCCGAAGCCATCGGTTGCGACGATCCGATAATGGTAGGTGGACCCCGGTTTGAGATGAGTGAGGTCAAAGGAAAGCGCGACAGGTGGGCCATTCGGGGAACCGGCGCTTTCAGTGGTGGGGGTTTTTTCGCCGTAGGAGGGCGTGGTACCCCATTCGAAATAGTATTTGGTCGGTTCGCCATCGCCGATCAGCGATCCATTGAGCGTCGCGCTTTCCGCTTGGATGTTGGTCGGCGGCTTGGTCGTCAGGCCCGGCACAGCAAGCGATGAGGTGAAACTCTCATCTTCGCCGTAACTGGTACCTTGACCGTTCATCGCGACCACTCGATAGTGGTAGACGGTTCCCAGGCCTAGCCCGGTGAGTTCAGCCGACAGAGGAGTCGGAGTAGAAGTGGAGCCGGCGCTGGCTTCAGGCGTTTTTTCGCCATAAGAGGGTGTGGTTCCCCATTCGAAGTAGTATTTGGTCGGTTCGTTGGTGCCAATGAACGATGCGTTAAGCATCGCGGTCTTGGGCTCGAGTTTTGTCGCCGGTTCCGTTTCGAGGCCCTCCACGACGTGGGGGGTATAGATCTGTTCGGAGCCGTATACCTTTTGGCCGTTGGACTCAGCAACCACTACGCGGTAGCGGTATTCGGTCTCGCTTGTAAGACCTGTGATGGTGGCGCTGACATCCTGATGAGCAGAGTAGGGCGTCGTAGGCGTGCAGGAAACGTGCGGCGAGCCGTAAGAGCCACCGTACACTTTACTCGGCCCGTACTCAAAGTAGCAACTGGTGATTTCGCTGCCATTAGGTTCGATGCTGGCGTTGAGAGTGGCGCCAGTCGGGGTGGGGCTAGACACCTTGCTATAGCTGATCGTCGGTAATGTGAGGTTTGAACTAAAGACGTCGGCGGCACCTTGGTCAGCAATATAGACATATCCTTCAGCGTTGACGGCGATACCCCCTCTTAGTTCCGTAAAGTGGGTTAGCTGGTCAAGGTATTCTCCGGTTGATGAAAATTCGTCGACGGCGTGACGTTCTCGATCGGTGACTAGGACATTTCCGTTAGTAGGGTCGACCGCCACACCGGCCAGTTCGCTGAAGCCGCCGGGGACACTTTTACCGGAAAAGGCGCGGACGAATTCGCCGCTCGGCTTGAACTCATCGATCACCATATGTTCCCTATCGACGGCGTAGATGTTACCTTCACCGTCGGTAGCAATGTTGGTGAGTTCGCCCAAGGGGGCGACGCTGCCGCCAGGGCCAGTCGGAGTGCCGGTAATCTTGTTTTCACTTTCGCCGTGTCCGTTAGTGGGTATGTAGGGCTCGGAGGCGGAGAAATCGACCGGTTGATCGTTAGCGTTGAGCGCTTGGATATCCTTTGGGCAGGAGCGAGCGATGTAGACCACACCCTGTGTGGAGTGACCGGAATTGTCGACGGCGACGGAGAGGGAACCGCACGAGCCCTCGGTCGGCCATGTGGCCGAGAGAGCACCGGAGCTGTTGAAGACTTCAACGGTATCGGGGCCCGAGTTTGCGGCATAAAGATAGCCGGTCGAGTTATTGAGAGCGATGCTGTAAATGGCGCCGTTGTCGCTGACTTCAGAGAGGCGACGCTTTGACGGATATGCGCTGTACTCGGAGATCCCTTGTCCCTCGCTGATCCAGACGTTGTTATTCCCGTCGATTGCTACCCCACCGTCGGGGCTTTCACCGATCGTTCCGACAAAGGTGCGTTGCGCGAAGGCCGGCGGGACGCAGAGGAGGAGTGTCCCCGCAATTACAGCAACCACGCTGACGACGCCGGTAAGCAGGGAACTGCTCCTCCTCTGCGCAGAAGGTGACTTGAGAGAAAGAACACAGTGGAAGAGGAGGACAAAGCCCGCACCTCTCGCCAACCTCCGGCTGCGCCGGAGGTTGGCGAGGGTGCGGAGGAAGTTGAACTTGGCGCGCATCAGCGTCCGCCTCCCCCGTTGGTGTGTCTAGCTCGCGAATGGCGGGTGTGCTTGTGCTTGTGCTTGTGCTTCTTGCCGCAGGGGGTCTGGAGGACCGGGTTCTGGTTTGCGGTCTTGCCGTTTTGGTCGGTGATGTCGGCGGTTACGTGGAGGGGGTGGGCGCAGAGGTTTTTCTCGTTTTCGAGGAGGCCCTCGTGGCCGCCGTCGAGGGTGAGGGAGAAGTTGGAGACGGGGGCGTCGGGGACATGGGCGGGGACTTGCGCCCGGTCGACCGAACCAGAACACGTCCTCGCGGCTCCAAGCCTGCGCCTGGTGGCGTCCTCGGTCGGGTGAATGGCGCTGCTGCCATTCACCCTCCCTGCGTCCTTCTGGAGTTTCGGGATTTTTGCCTCGCCCTCGATACTGCGCTTGGGCGACGCCTGCGAATTTCCCCCTGTATTGCCCCCCACCCCCATTGCGGGGGAAATTCGTTCCTCGTGCGTGCGTGCGCCCGAAAAATCCCGAAACTCCAGGTCCTTGTAAGGCTTGGTTTTCGCTCGCGAGGAGCGGGTCCTGGCTCGGCCGACCGAATCCCGTCCCCTGCAAAACTGAGGAAATCATCGAGCGGCCCGTCCGTTCTGGTGAACTCTGGCGGCTCCGTGGCCCTTGCGCTTATGGGACTTGCAGTGCGTCTGGAGAACCGGCTTTTGATTTGTTGCCCTTCCGTTCTGGCCCGCTATTTCGACACTGGCACGCAAGGTTTGGGCACAAAGATTGGTGCCGTTTTCCAAAAGTCCCTTATTCCCACCATCTAGGCTGAGAATGAATTTAGAAATCGGAGCATCAGGCACCGTGGAGAACGTGGTTCGGAGGCGTCCGGGAACGCTTTCGACGTGGCCGACCAGGGTGATGTCGATCTGGCCGTTGAGGGCGGCAACGATGTCGGGAAGCTTTCGTCCGACACCGCCGGAGCGCAGGTAGACGGGGCCTTCGAGGGGCCTTTCGAGGAGGGGAGTTTCGGCCTTGGCGAAGCCGATCACCGAGCCGGGTGGGCACTGCTTCCCGGCATACTGGACGCGCGTGCAGGGCGCCTGGAGGTGGGCGTTGTCGAGGAACTCGGAGTGGGGCAGGGTGGCCTGGACCTCGGCGATATTGGCTTCGCCGGGCTTGGCGGTGAGGATGGCGTGCAGAGCGGGATTGCCAGCATGCCTGGTCGAGCCGGAGAAGCCCATGGTGAGCTTGGGGGCGAATGGCAGGACGCGGCAGTTGGCGACCTGGAAGTGTTTGCTCGGGGTCGCCACGGCGCCTTCTTCGCCGAAGACTTCGGTGTTGACCGAGAAGGGGTCGCAGTTGGTCGGGTTGAGGACGAAGTTGGGGCGGTTGAGGTCGATCCGGATCGAGCGCAGCCGGAGCGGGATGCCTTCGAGGATCTGGGGCAAGGGATCGGAGACGGCGGTGATCTGGGCGGTTTCGGGGTTGACGTGGAGGGCAACCCGCACTACGACGTTGCCGAGGTCATAGGGGCCGGAGACGGCGGGGGTGATGACGGCGAGGGAGAGCGGCGCGCCCTTGTAGGGACCGGCGAGGTAGACCTTGCCGGGGAGATAAACGGGGTGGTCGCCGGCGCCGGCGCCGGCCTGGGCGGCGCCGATCTGGGAGGCCGCCGGGCAGCTCGGGCTCGACTCCTCTTGCAAGGCCCGAGTAGCTGGGCTGTTGGCGGCAGCCGCGAGAGCCGGCGTCAGAGCAGTAGGGGATCCCCTTCAGCGTCGCCGAGAAGCCCGGCGGGGTGGTGACGTTTAAGGCGCGTAAGTCCTGATCGCCGTCGTTGCGGGTGAGTTCGAGTGAGAAGGGGGTGTGGGCGCCGGCGGTGGATTCGGAGACCCCGGCTGTGAAGGCGGGGTCGAAGGGGCGGGGCGAGGGCGGGCAGGGGCCGCCGCCCGGGCCTTCTTCGATCTTGAAGTACTGGGTCGAGGTCTGGGTGGGGAGGGCCGCGTCCCAGGGGGTGAAGGTGCTTTGCACCGGGTAGGTCCCACACTGGGTCGGCGTGGCGAGAAGGCCGCGTTCGGAGCCGAAGAAGTGGAGGTTGAATTCGGAGAACGGGGCCTGGGGGAGGTTCTGGAAGGAAACGAGGAGTTGCCCGGTCTGGGATTCGGGCTTCACCGAACCTGCGAGTTTGACATGGGTGCCGAAGCCGTTGGCGGTGAGGAAGAGGCGGTAGCGGTCCCCGGGTTCGGGTTCGCCGATGTAGATGGAGCCGGGGATCGGGGCGGGCAGGGCGGAGCTGTCAAGGCTAGCGGTGCCGACCTTGGAGAATTCGGGGCACTGGGCTTCTTCTTCGGTCTTGAAGCGCGCCTGGGCATCGGAGCAGGAGGTCTTGCCGTCGGCGGCGTTGGGGTTGATCGACATCCCCCGCGGCAAGGCCACGGTGAGGGCGCGGATCTCCGAAGGAGCAGGTGCGGTGGGACTGACAAGCTGGGGGACACTCAGGTCGACGTCGAGACCGGAGGGGGAATCGGCCTGCTTGGTGGTGGGCTGCGCGTAGAGACTCGGGTTGAAGGTGAGCTGATCGCAGCCGGTGGTGGCGGGCCATGGGATCGGAGGCATAGGTGATGCCGTGGTTGTAGGTTTCGATTTCGAGTGAGGAGCTGAGCGGTTCGTCGCAGGAGGTCGGGTTATCGAGAAACGGGATCGATTCGGCGCTCGAAGGGTTCGGTTCAAAGCAGGGGAAATGATTAACGCAGCCCGCGGCCTCGATCCGTTATAGGGAAGCGTTCGGAGTCATGGCTGTGTTCAGCCGGCACGCCCCAGAAATAGAAGTTGAGCTTAACAAACGGAATACGGTGCTCAATATTAATAGTGGTCAAATCCAAGCCAAAATCACCGCCGGTCCTGGAGCTGACGAGTAGATACAATGGTGAATCCAATAGAGGGACATGGAAGCTGAGCAGTCCGGCCTGATCGGGACTAGTTTCCAGATTGTAAAGCCGCAGCAATAATGTGGTTGGCCGGGAGGCCAACTTCAACCCAGCCCATCTGAGTGGATGGAGGGCATTCATTGACTCCAAAAGCCACGCGCGTACACTGCGGTGTGGCGTGGGGGTTGGCAATCACCCCCGCGGGAGCGCTGACCTTGATTCTCACCGGATCCTGGCAACCGCATTCATTTTCGGATGGTTCTTCCGATTCTCCTTCTCCACCGAGGCGGTTAACCCGATTAGAGAAATGGAAGGACGTGTCGATGTCGGGATGACTCCCCGCCTGGTCAGTCGAGGGCAGCGAGGCAAACGAGAAGATCCGGGCACCGATGGTTTCGAAAGACTGATCCGCGCCAATCGTCGTGCCTTTGGAATTGCTGGCCACAATGCGGTAGTGGTAGGCGGTATAGACCTGGAGGCCCGTAAGTTCGAAGGCAGCGCTTTGAACGCCCAACCCCGAGCCGCCATCGACACCGGGCGCCAAAGGAGCTTCATTTCCGTAGGACGTGGTGGTACCCCATTCAAAGCGGTAGTGAGTGTCTTCGCCAGTGACCGATCCAGGAGCCGTTGAGGATCGCCGAAGCTAGGGGTTATCATCTGTGGCAGGAGCAGTGGTGAGGCCGGGGACCGCCCGGGGCGTGAAGACCTGGTCTTCGCCGTAAGAGGTGCCTTCAGAGCTGGAAGCGACGAGGCGGTAGTGATAGGTGGTTTCGGAGTGTGAGACCACTCAGATTGGCGGTTACGGATGTCGAACTGGAGTAGGGAGGCTTCGGTTCACATTCGAGCGTCCCGAGTGAGTATTCTTCGGCCTTGAGGCCGTATTCGAATTGGCAACCGGTAACGGCCGGCCCACCGGCAGGATCGACGGTGCCAGTCAACGTAGCTGACGTTTGACCTGGGCTCGTGGGTGGACCGGTGGTGACAGTGGGAAGGGTGATCGCCGGACCAAACAACGAGACTTTCCGTGTACCGCCGTTGGCGGCATAGACGGTGTCTGAAGCACCATCGATCGCAACGCCCAAGGAGCCGCTAACCGCGCCGGAGCCGGAGTCGGCGAATTCGCTTACTAGGACGCCAGCTTCGCTGTACTCGACGAGCTTAGAGCCCTGATCGACGTAGAGGTGATTCGATCCAGGTTCGACGGCGAGGGTGAAGGCCTGGCTGTGAATCGATGACGCCGACGGAGGCGTATTAAGTGCCGGAGGCGACGGGGAAAGCGGACGGGGTGTACTTCTCCACCGATCCGTGCCAGTGGTTGACGTAGACGGCACCGTGGGAGTCGACAGCGAGGTTGCCAGCCGAGGCGGCTGTGAAGCTCGTGAGCCGTTCGCCGCCGGGGTATAGACATCGACCGTGTCGGTAGTAATCACCGGCGTAGATATCTCCATTTTCGTCGACGGCGACGCCGAGGAGTTCGCCGAAGCCAGTGATCTTGTTGGAACCCAGAAAGGAATATTCGGACGGTTCGCCGCTTTCCTGAAAGGCAAGGATCGAGTTGATGCTGGCGACGTAGATAGTGCCGTTTTGGGAATTGACGGCGATCTGACTTTCGCCGCTGCCGCTGCGAAAAGAGATGCCGGTGATCTTGTTAGCGGAGATGTCAGGGGCAGTGCCGGTGAAGTCGAGCGGAGAGCCATCTTCGCTGAAGCGGTAGACGACCCCGGCGCCAATATCAGCGACGTAGACGTCGTGGGTATGCTGATCGACGGCGACGGAGGCAGGCTCGGAGAAAGAGGTTTCGGAGGTGCCGTCGGGACCGAAGGCCGAGATGAAGGGGTGGGTCTCGACGGCCATGGCCGCGGGAGCGGCGATCGCGAGGGCGGCAGCCACGGCAACTACCAAGGCGATCGCGAAGCGAGCGAGTAAACGAGTAAGCACCGTGCTCTGTGGACTCATCTCCTGCCTCCCCGATGGGCGCTGTGGCGCCTCTTTCGATGGCTCCTTCGGTGCCTCTTGCGATGCTTATGCTTATGACGGGTAGCGGTCGAGTTAGGGGCCAGATTTCCTCCGGTGCCCAATTCGGCGCCGCTGCCGCTCCGGGGGGAGCTTCGGAGGAGCTGCCAGGACCATGACACTCGTCAGCGGCTTCGCAGGGCGCAGGGGGAGCGGTATAGGGGAAGCCACCGTTGGTGCGAGCATCGTAGAACTTGAGTTCGTTGGTGTTTTGGTCCTGGCCGACCAGGGTGTCGTAGGTGGAGAAATAGACGTTCGTCCCTTCGGCGCTGACGCCGACCAAGCCAGCCCTGAAAACTTCATTACTTCCAAAAATAGCGTCCCCGGCGAATTCCTTAGTGCTGGTGCCTGAGGATATGAGCTGCGCGTGGCCTTCAACATACTCGTAGACGTCGCGCAACCCGTCGGTATCCCGAGGCACGAGTGGATCTACGGTGCTGAAGAAGGTTCGGCCATCGTCGGTCATGAAGAGGCCGTTGCTGCTGGCGTACACGTCTGTCGTGGGGGGTTGGCCGCTCGGCAGGCACGAGACGCAGACCAATTCCCCCGTGGAAGGCTGATATCTGTACATCTCGGTATGACCAGCGTTGTCATAGGACGTCACCCTGACGGCGGTCAGAAATGCCATATAGCTGCCATCAGGCGACACCTGCATCCTGATGACGGGACCGGGACTGCAATAGGTCACCAGTGCGGTATGTGTGCAAAATGGAGTGTCTGGGAACGTAGCAACATACTGAAGGCTGCCGTCGCGGTAATCGTAGAGGTTCTCCTGACCGTCAACGCCCCTGGGGCCGGCGAGCTGCTCCGGTGAGAAGAAGTAAATGTCGCCGGTTTTGGCCGCGATCGAGTTATCCGATAGCCCGTTGCCGCCGAGGTATCCCCCAGTGCCCTGTTCGTAATAGCTGTTGTTGACGAACGGGGCGACACCGCAGGCGGCGATCCACAATGCGTGGCAGTTGGCGGTGTTACCTGGGGCGCCGGATTCTTCCTTTTCGCCCTTGGAGATCAGGGTGACCGCGGGTTTTTCTTCTTCGGCGGCTTTCGCGCTCCATACGTAGAGACTGGCGCCGCCGTGTTCGGGGTCTTCTGTGGTGAGGCGTTCTTCGGAGGTAAAGAAGACCTTGGAGGCGTCCGGGGTCTCGCCAACATATTGGACGGCATGGCCTGGGGCTATCTCATAGGTGACAAGATCTGCGACGCGCATGTAGAGCTGGCTTGGCTGGAGCGGACACAATACTTGGGGGATACCTTCTTCTTCTCCTTGCGAGCGGCTTCCCTGGGGCACCAAGCCACAGGGATGTCCTTCAATTTCTACGCTATGCAGCGGCCCCGATCTCGCGGCAATCAAGATATGGGACCCGTCACTCGACACAGCGGGGACGCGGAGCGATTCTTCGTCGGGGGTGGTGTCACCCGGCTGAAGCGGAATCGGGCCGGCAGCCGTCTTGGATACTTCGGTTACCGTGTTGGCGACCGTGTTATTGTCCATAAGCGAGAACGATGGCGCCGAGCCAGTTTGGAAGACGTAATGGGTGAAATCGGCCGAGGTTTCAAAAATGGGACTTCCCTTAGAGCCCGGAACGGTCGGCCATTCGCCTTCCGAGTTGTCGCCGGCGCTCCAGACCTCCGGCGAGAACGAGCGCGGAGTGTGAGGACCACCTCGATTCAGGGGAAAACCGTCGCGCCAATCGAGAAACCTGTTCATACCGGTATCCGTACGGACGCCCCCAGGAGAGTCCAATTCCTGGGTATAATCGGAGCGCAGTTCATCAGGTGGACCGTTGGCCTCATAGGTCTGTGTTCCTGGAATACCGACGTATTTAGTCACCCAGCCTTGGTCAGTGCGGGTGGCGACATAGAGATCACCATTAACATCGGGTGGATCGCCTCCTCCCGGGATCGATCCCAAGAAGCCGCCGAAGGCAAACCGCGCAGGATTGGTGGCTTCTGGCGAGTTAGGCCCCGCTGGGAAAAGTGAAGTGCCACCCGCATTAGCGGGTGAGACCAGCTCATAGGCCCGGCAGTCCGGAAGGCTGGTGGAGTCGGTTATCTGGCGAAGGCGCGCATTGGGACAGTTGGGAGGGTAGAAGTTGAAGGTCTGATCTTCGCTGACGGCTTCGCCATATTCGCTTTTGGCAACTACTCGGAAGTGGTAGGTAACGTTAGGCTGAAGGCCGGTGAGTTCAACTTCAACCAAGTGGTCGGTGGTGAGTTCGTCGGTTATTTCTCCGTTCGGCGGCACGGTGCTGCCGTAGGAGGTGTTGGTGCCGTATTCGAAGTGGTAGCTGGTGTCGGCGCCATGCGGATTTATCGTGGCGTGGAGGACGGCCGTGGTGGAGGTGAGGTTGGAGGAGGAGAGGCCGTCGATCGAGGGCTTGGTGAGCGTCGTGAAGGTGCGGTCCTGGCCGTAGGTCGTGCCGCTGTGGTTGGTGGCGACGATCCGGTAGTGATAGGTCGCAGCGGGCTGAAGGCCAGTGACCGGGATGGGTTCGACAGCCTGCAACCCCGTTCCTTCGCCGGCGTCCCTGGTTCCGGTGGTTTCGCCGTACTTGGTACTGCTGCCGTACTGGAAGTGGTATTCGGTGTCTTCGCCGAGGCCGACGAAGGATCCGTTGAGTTCTGCGCTGGTCGCTGTGACGTTCGTCGCGGCTTCGGTGTGAAGACCCTGGACTGCACGGGGGGTGAAGCTCTGAATCACTCCCGGCCTCGAAGCAGCGGCATTGCCGGCGACGGCGCGGTAATAGTAGGTGGTGTCGGTCGTGAGGCCTGTGAGAGGAGCGTGGACTTTGGTTTCGGAAGCGATCGGTTCGGTGGGGGTGCCGACTTTTACTCCGCCAGAGTTTAAACAGGGGAGTTCGCCGAGGCCGAAGGCGGTTTCGGTGGAGGTGTTGGTGCCGTATTCGAAGTGGCAGGTGGTGACTTCTTCGCCGAGGCTGGGGGTGACGTCGGCGTTGAGGGTGCCCGAGGTGGGAGTGGGATTGGAGACCGGCGGGTAGGCGATATGCGGAACGGGGTGCTTGGGCTTGAAGATGTCGACTACCTGCGTGGGGGCGTCGGCGACGTAGAGGTAGCCGTTGGAGTTGACGGCGATGGCGCCGGTCAGCTGGCCAAAGTGTTCACTGGGCGAAGGGCCGGTGAGCTGTTCGATGAACTTGCCGGTGGGGGAGAATTCATCGACGACGCTTTTCACGAGTTGATCGGATTCGTTGTGAAAATTGTCGACGAGGAGGAGGTTGCCGTTGGTGGGGTCGACGGCGATTCCTGCCAGATTCGGACTGCCTTCCCCGCCGAAGCCTCCGGGCACTTCAGCGCCGGTGATGTCACGGACGAATTCGCCGCTCGATTTGAACTCGGAGACGAAGTGTCCGCCGGTGAGGAAGATGTCGCCGGTAGTAGTGTCGACCGCCATGGTGAGCCCACCTTCGGCCGGAATTTTGTGGAGGATGATTTCATTACCTTCGACATAGGGCTCGTGGGCGGAGAAATCGACGGGAAGCTGACCTGGAGCGAAGGCCTGGAGCGTTGTGATGCACGTTGGGCAGAGAGGACGGCTGACAGCGTAGACCACTCCGTTGGATTCGCCGCCAGAGTTATCGACGGCAAGACCGTCCAGCCCGAAGACACCGTAGTTCCACTGGGGGGGGACAAGATTGCCGGCGGCGTCGAATTCGTCGATGTGACCGGCCGTAAATTCGCCGACGTATAGGGCGCCGGTGGCGGCGTCGGGGGCCACGGAATCAATTGAGCTACCAAAGTGGCCTTCGTCGGTCTGTTCGCCGGTCTGTTCGCCGATCTTGGCGTGGGAGGGGTAGGGGCCGTACTCCCAGAGCAGTTCGGACGCGGACGTATAGGCGATCCATACGTCGTCAGCAGAATTAACCGCGATGGCGGTCGGATCGCGGAGGCCGGTGATCTGCGAGTCGTAGGTGCGCGTCTCTTTCACACCGAGGGTGGTGAAGGTTTCGTCTTCTCCGTGTTCACGTCCGTGGACGTTACTTGCCACTAGACGATAGTGATAAGTGGTCCCCGAATACAAACCGGTGAGATCGGCATGAACGTCTGCCGGTGTAGAGACCGACTGGCCCTCGGCACATGGAGCTTTGTTGTAGTAGGAGGAAGTAATACCCCATTCGAAGTAGCATTCGGTGGTTTCGCCGCCGCCAGGGAGTTCTACATGGCCGGTGAGGGTGGCGGAGGTTTCGGTGAGCGCGGCGGCTTTGCCGGTAGTAGGGGTGGGACCGGGTTCAAAAACGGCGATGGTGTCATTGGAGCGATTAGCGACGTAGACGATGGACGGTTCGGAGGCGTCGACCGCGATGCCATTCGCTTCACCGATGTGACCGGCGCCGAATTGTTCGAGCAGGGTGGGTGGCGGAGAGGAGCCGTAGACAGCGACTTCGGCATTGCCCTGGGCAACGAAAAGCTGGCCGCTGTTGGAATTGACGGCGAGCGCCTTGGTTTCTGAGCGGTCGGGTTCGCTGAGGATATGACCGGATGGGCTGAACTGGAGGGTTTCCGCGCCGTATGCGTAGCGGGTGTAAATATCCCCGCTGGAGGAACCACTGGAGTTGTCAAGGGCGATGCCGATGTTGTACGCCGGGTATGCGATGTTGAATTCACTAGGGTGGGTGCCATCTTGTTCGAAGGTAACCATGCGGGCGCCGCAGAGGACGAAGAGATGGCCGGAGGCGTTGACGGCGATGCCGTCGATGCCGCTGAAGGCCCCTCCGGGCGCAGTGGAGCCGCTGAGCTGGCCGCCGGTGCCCCAAGCGGAGATCAGGGCGCCTTCGGGTCCGAACTTGGAGACGAGGGAGATGGCGGGATCACCGACGTAGACGTCGCCGTGGGAGGGGCTGGAGGGGTCGTTGTCGACGGCGATATAGATCGGCTCCCTGAAAGCGCCGGGGGTCGATCCGGAAGTGCCGGCAACGCAGCCGGAAGTGCAGGCGTTCACACCGGTGCCGCCGACATTGGCGCCGAAGGAGCGGATGAAGGAGGCGCCGGAGGAGGAGAACTCATCGACGCGGTGGTTGCCGGCATCGGCGACGTAAACGTCGTGGGTGGATTCGTTGACGGCGAGGCCGGCGACTTCGCCGAGGGAGAACTGGCCATCGCCGGAGCCGGAGGAGCCGAAGGAGGTGGTGTATTCGTGGTGGGCGGCGAGGGCAGGGGTGGCGGAGAGGAGGAGGGCTGCGAGGGCGGAGCAGAGGGTGGCGAGGGATAGAGCGAAGCGGCGGGTCATGCGGGGGCTCCGGGGGTGGAGGTGAGGGACGAGGCGTGGGTGGTAGTCCGTGAAAGGTGTGAGGTGTGCGGGGCGGTTACTGAGGCACTTAGGTCGGCAGGGTGAACTGCATCGCAGGCCGACCAGTTGGGATTGTCAGCCGGGACCGCCGTCAAGCCCTTCGGGCTCGCGGCCAAGGCCGCGCCCTGGCGGGTGACTGCGCCGCGGCATATGGTGGTGGAAGACAAACAGACGTGGACGGTCCCGACTGCGGGGACCGGGAAGGACCCGAGGTATTGAGGCCGTTTCGAAGCCCCACGCGCTCCGCTGTCTGCGCCGGACACACTTCCGGCGGCGGTGTCCTCGGGCTTACACTTGGCACCGCTAGCCGCTGCGCCCTGCGTCCTTCTGGAGTTTCGGGATTTTTCGGGCGCACGCACGCACGAGGAACGAATTTCCCCCGCAATGGGGGTGGGGGGCAATACAGGGGGAAATTCGCAGGCGTCGCCCAAGCGCAGTATCGAGGGCGAGGCAAAAATCCCGAAACTCCAGGTCCTTGCGGCACTCGGTCCGGCGCTAGCCAGCCGCAGACGCGGGATTTCGAGGCGGCCTCGGGGGCAGCCCGCCCTGCTCATTGATGGAACCGGTCTGCCACGGAGAGCAACGAGCCCCGGCCAAGCCGCCGGATGGGAGGTGGAGCAGCCTCCCACGAGGGGGCTCGGGCAGCGGTCGGGGTGGCGGTTGGCGGGCATGGAAAGCTCTGCGACCTGCGCGCCCCTCTGCTTGAACCCTTGTGTGGGGGCGAAGTCGCGGGTGACTGGCGATCGACGGGTGGAGAAGGTCGGTGGCATGGGCCGAAGCGGTGGAGCAGCTGCGAGCGGCCCGAGCCCGGGACTGGGAAGGTCCCCAAAGCTCGTTGGGCCGCCCGCACTGCACCTCAGACGCCGCCAGCCAGGGAGAGCGGGCGGACGCTGGGTGGCGCCGTCGGAGAGATAGAACGACGGGCGCCGATCGCACACAATCGCTGACGGCCAACGCCCGGGTGGGACTAACAAGGCCCCGGAAACGTTTGGGGCCGCCGGCGATGTGCATGACCCCTCGAACGCCTGGGAAAGCGTCGAGGGGTCGTAGGCCTCGCGCGCCAGGGAGGGCGGCGAGAGCCATGAGGCCTCGTCCGCGAGAGAAGCGGCGAGGGCCACTTGGGGAGCCCTGCTGCCGTGGGAGGCGCGGGCTCGGAAGGTTTGGGTGGGTGCGGGCGGCCCAGGGGGAGTGGTGAGGAGCAGGGCTGCGGTTGCGTGGGCGGGTATCGAGCGGGCGAGCGCCGTCGGCCTGTGCAGGTTCACCGAAGCAAGCAGGTGGAGCAACTGCTCGTCGGGGGGGCGGGGGGGCCACCCTGAACGCTTCGCCACTGGTTCGCGGTGCGGAGCAGCGCCAGCAAGCATCTTCCCCGCTGCGCTCATCGAGAATTGGGTCGCGACGTTGGCTGGGCTGCGATCCAGCAGCCGGTGGAAAGTCGGCCCCGCAATTGCTCCTATATCCCCCACTAGCCGTTCTCCCGAGTCATCGTCGCTTTGGCTCTCTTCGCTGTGGATGCGCAGTTGCTCTCCACGAAGAAACACCCTGCAGTATTCCCTGGCGGCTATGGAAACAGCTTGCTACGCATTTGTCAAGTCCAGCTCGCTGCGCAACAATTGATCTTTTCAGGATCAAGCCCGCAATGCAGCTGAAAATGCGGAAAGTGATGGGTCTGAGGGGACTGGGAAGCCTTGGCTTGACACGACGCAGATGAAACATATGGATACTGAAGAGGACTAGATCGTGAAACAGACGATTACAACAAGACGTGTCCTCGCCCGGAGGCCGGAGCGCCACCCAATTCGGACCTATATCGTCGCGCCGAAGATGGTCGACACGCCTTGGGGGGACTCGAGCACGCTGCACGATCAGAAGCTGCCGCCGGGGAGAGCTACGCCGGCCGAGGCCGTGCGCGACAACCAGCGAAGGCGCCTCTTCGCGGCGTTGGTGGCAGCGGTTGAGGCAAAAGGCTATGAACGCGTCCGGGTCGCTGACCTACTGGCGCTTTCTGGGGTCTCGCGCAAGGCCTTCTATGAACTCTTCTCAAGCAAGCAGGACTGCCTGTTGGGGGCGGTGGAAGCACTGATCGAGATGACGATCGTCCCGGTGCTCAGCGCGATCGATAAACCGCCTGGCATGGAGAGGGTGCAGGAGGCCTTCGGTGCCTTCATTGAGACTGTCGCTGTGCAGCCGGCAGCGGCAAGATTGTGCGTTGTCGAAATCTACGCGGCGGGGCCGAAGGCGGTGGCGGTCGCCGACCGTGCGATGGACGCCGCCGCGAAGTTGATGCAGCAGGCGCTTGACCAGATGCCGGGACGGGAGGGCATGTCGCCGGAGATCGCTCGGGCGATGGTGGGAGGACTGCGGAAGATCATGCACAAGCGCCTCTACCGCCACGAAGAGGTGGAGCTAGTGAAGCTGGTGCCCCAGATGTGGGAATGGGGACTCACCTACCTTCCACCTCCCGAGCCTCTGCGACGGCCGCGAGGGCGCCGCCCACGGAAGCCACACCCCCTTGAGGACTACGAGCCGTCCGAGCGCATTCTCCGTGCCCTCGCCGCGGCCGTTGCCGAGAACGGCTACCCGGCGACGAAGCTCTCAGAAATCGCCCAGCGGGCCTCGATCTCGCTCAGCACCTTCTACGAGCATTTCGGCGGCAAGGAGGAGGCGATGCGCGCAGCGGTGGACTCCGGCTCGGCGCAGATGCTCGCCGCCATGCTGCCCGCCTTCAGGCGGACGTCGGATTGGCCGGAGTCGATTCGACTGACCTATGAGGCGATGTTCGCCTGGGCGGCTTCAGAGCCCGACTACGCGCAGCTCGGTGCGGTAGAGGTGTACGCGGCCGGCAGGCGCGTCCTAGAGCAGCGCGACCAGGTGATGGAGGGACTCGAGGCGCTGCTCAGCCACGGCTATCAGCTGGCGCCGGATACAAGCCCGATAGCCGCTGAGGCGATCGGCGGAGCGATCTACGCCCTGATCTATGACCAGGTGAAGGCCGGCGGGCCGGAGAGTCTGCCAGCAGATCGGACCGCTCGCCACATACATCACCCTCGCACCATTCTTGGGTGCAGAGGAAGCGTGCGCTGTGGCAAACCACGACGGGCGAGGGCGCGAAGCCAGGTGACGCTGCCCCGCCGAGCCCGCGGGAGCGTTCGCAGTCCGCATGAGGGGATTCCGGCAGCTCTTCGACATCCCCGCCGAGTCCTCGCCGCGACGCTCGTGCTGACAGTTTTTCTGGGAGGCCTCGGCCTGGGGGTCGAGCAACGGCTGAATCCGACGTCGCTGAGCATCCCCGGCACCGAGTCGGCCCGCGCCAGTCAGCTCTTCCAACGCTACTTTGGCAACTCGACTCCGTTTGCGATCCTCCTGCAGGGACCGGCGGCAGCAATCGATCGCCAGGGCCCGGGGCTGGTCAAGGCGCTGCGAGGGATGCCCGGGGTGGCAACACTCTCCCCATGGGACAAGGGCTCGGTGGCCAGATTGCGGCCCTCGCCGCACACAGCGCTGATCCTAGTCGCCGTCCAGGTTGGGCTTGGAGAAGCAATGCGCGAAACGGTGCCGCAACTCGAAGCTGTCCTGGCGCAACGGATTTCAGCTCCGGTGCGGGCGACCCAATCGAGCTTCGCCGGCGTGCTGAAGGCCCTTCAAGACGAAGCATTAGGCGCCACAGAGCGAGCCGAGCTGATCGCGGCGCCCCTCCTTCTGATCGTGCTGATGGTGGTCTTTGGATCGCCGGTCGCGGCAGTGATCCCGCTCCTCTTTGGCGCGATGACGGTACTGGTGGGACGTGGCGTGCTCGACCTGATCGCCTCATTTACGACGATCGACGGGCTCTCGCTGATCGCCTGCACGATGTTCGGCCTGGCTCTCGGCGTCG
Source organism: uncultured Solirubrobacterales bacterium (assembly GCA_963842375.1). Lineage (GTDB taxonomy): Bacteria > Actinomycetota > Thermoleophilia > Solirubrobacterales > 70-9 > CAVUPF01. Next base: position 176,238 of record CAWJGB010000011.1, on the reverse strand, counting down.
ACTACTCGCTGTTGATGGTCTCCCGCTTCCGCCAGGAGCTGGAGGCCGGGGCCGCCACAATCGATGCCGCGCACAGGACGCGGCAGACCGCCGGTAAAACGACGGTTTTCGCCGGCTCCACGCTCCTGCTGGCGATCCTCGCCTCGGCCGCACTGCAAGCGGGTTCCCTGCTCGTCTCCTTGGCGGTAGCGCTGGCCGTCGTCACCGCGATAAGTGTGGTGGTCTCCTGGGCGGTGGTGCCGGCGGCACTCGTCCTTTTGGGCGATAACGTAAATCGCTGGCGGATCGGCGGAAGATCGACTAGGCGCTCGCGCCTGATGGTGGTGCTCGGCGGTGCGCTGCGCAGGCCGGAGGTGGCGGTGGCGGTCGTCTTGCCGCTGTTGGTGCTCGCCGCACCGGCACTCGCCTTCAAGACGGGCGCTCCCGGTGTAAATGAGCTGCCAGCCACCAACCCGGCGCGCCGTAACGCGGAACTGATCGACCGGGCGGTGGGACCCGGTTGGGATGCCAGCTACATCGTTGTGGCGGCGAGCGAAAGAGGCACGATTGCCGAGCCGCACCGACTTGCCGCAATTGCGAATTGGCAGCGCCAGGTCGCCGCCTGGCCCGGGGTGCAGGCGGTGATCGGTCCCGCTGCACTGGCCCGGCGAGTTACGCCGCTGCGAGCCTTCGCCGAGAGCCTGCTCGGGCCCGCCAGCGGAAAGGGGAAGCTCGAATCCGTGCGCCGCCTCGGGCCCAACCTGGGACGGGCAACAAGGGGAGTTTCCGCGCTACGCGCCGGGCTGGCAGCGGCGACCTACGGATCCGGGCTGCTCGGCGCCGGCTCAGGGCGAGCCGAGGCCGGAGCAAATGCGATCTCGAGCGGTCTCGCGGCCGTGGCGGGCGGTGGCAAGCGCGCGGTGGCAGCCACGGGGCGCCTCGCCGCCGGCTCACGACGCTTGAACGAAGCGCAGCGAATCGCCCGCATCGCAACGGTCGGACTGGGGCTCGAACTAGGTGAGCTGCTCGAAATCGTCAACGAAAATGGCGTCAAAACCGCCCGGCAACTCAGTACCAACCTCAACCGCGAGGCGGCGAGCCAGCCGGGCCTCGGGGGCGACGCCTCCCTGGCAAACGAACTGCTAGACCACCTGATCGAGGCCAGGAACAGGGCGAGGCAGCTGAAGGCGATCGCGGCGCGGCTTCACCACGGCTTCAGTCGCCTCACGGCCGGCGGCTCGAAGCTACACCAAGGCGCGCAGCGCCTTGCCGGCGCCGCAGGGGCTCTGAGCGGTGGATTGAGCCGCCTCAGTTTCGGATCCACGCAACTCGCGGGTGGCCTGACGCGGCTGACCGGTGGCATCGGAGCACTGCGAGAAGGGCTTGCGTCGGGCTTTCATCGCTCCTATCCCCTCCAGGCCGGCCTCGCACGAGCCCAGACGCGGGTCTCCGGCGAGGCCCGTATCCTCGGAACCGGCGTCTCGAAGCTGCGCCGCTTCTCCCCGCACATCTTCGACTCCGGCTATTTCGTCCTCTCGGCGCTGGGGGGCGCGCCCCCGGCCCAGAGCCGGCAGATCGCCGAGGCGATCAATCTGCGCCGCGGCGGCCAGGCGGCGAGGATCCTGGTCGTGCCGACCTACACCTTCAATACTGCGGGCTCTGAAGCCCTGGGGCGGCGGCTGATTGCGAGTGGCGAGCGCCTCGGGCGGAGGACCGGCCTTCAGGTCGGGGTCACAGGAGGCGCCGCCACCCTCAACGACTATGGCCAAGAAACCAGAGCGCGCCTGCCGCTGATCATCGGGGCGATCGTCCTCGCGGTCTTTCTAACCCTGGTGGTCATCTTGAGGGCTCCCGTTCTGGCCGGTCTGGTGGTGGCCTTGAACCTGCTCTCGGTGGGTGCGGCGATCGGGGTCGTGACGCTGCTGTTAGCGGTGCCGGCGGGCTATCCGCTCGGGGGACACAGCTACGTGGACACGGTCGGCGCCGCGGCGATCTTCGGCGTCACCTTCGGTCTCTCGATCGACTATGCAGTATTCTTGCTGGCGAGGATGCGAGAGGGATATGACCGCGACGGCGACAACGCCGCGGCGGTTTTCTATGGCTTGGAGCGGACCGCGAGCGTGATCACCGGGGCGGCGGCGATCATGGCTGCCGTATTCATCGTTTTCGCCAACGCGCCGATCGCGACGATCAGCCAGATGGGGACCGGGCTGACAGTTGCTGTCGTGCTCGACGCCACGGCAGTTCGGATCGTCCTGTTGCCGGCACTGATGCTTTTGATCGGTGAGCGTGTTTGGTGGGTACCGAGGTTTCTTGATCGAGTGCTTCCGCGATTGGGAGCGGACGGAGGAAAAGCAGGACCGTGACAAAGCTGATATGGGTGACGGCCGCAGCCTCAGTCTGGTTGCTGATCTCGACCGGGATTGGAATGGCCGCCAGCCCCTCCTCAGCGCCTGTCGAACGCGCAGCCTATGTCAGGCAACTCGAGGCGATCTGCGCGCCGGGGGCGAGCGCGACGCGCCGGGTCGTCAGGGGGTGCGCGGCAACGTCAGCAGGGGGCTTCTCAATCGTGCCGCCGGACAGTTCGCCCGCGCTGCAGACATCTTTGGAGGCACAGTGAAGCGAATCAGCGTCGTCCCCCGGCCAAGCGCCGACATGGCGACCCTCGCGAGGTGGTTCACGGACCTACATTTGCAGGAGTCCTATCTGAACAAGATCGCGGGTGCGCTGCGGGCCGGGGAAAAGGTTCGCGCGCAGGGCTATGAGGCGCGCTTCGTGCACTACGGCAACGCCGGCAACAACGTGGTGCTCTCCTTCGAATTTCATGCGTGTCGGTTCGATCCGACCCGATTTGGCTGATTTGAGCCGCCCGCCACGCCGCAGCTCGATAGGGGGAGTCGCCCTTGCAGTGGGAATCGCGGCGATAGCGCTCGGGGCCAGTGTCGTCTGGGGCGAGCGATCCCAGGTCGGCAATCTGATTGTGTCGCTGAACGCAAGCGTCTCGCCCCACAGCGTGCCGCGGACAAGGTATGTGCCGGCCACCCTCCGCCTGCAAACCAAATTCAGGACCACCGATGGCTCCTTGATGCCGCGGCTCAAGGGATTGACGATCGACCTCAGCTCGCGCGGCAAGCTGTTCAACAAGGGCCTGCCGAGCTGTACAGTGCGCGAGCTGGAGCCATCTTCGCCGCAGCGAGCCATCAGCCTCTGCGGCAACTCACTGGTCGGACGGGGCCGGCTACACGCGATCGTCGCGCTGCCGGAACAATTGCCCTTTCTGCTCCGAGCGAGACTGCTTGCCTTCAACGGCAAGACGGGAAGAGGGCAGAAGACCGTGCTCGTCCTGGCGTATGGGTCGACACCTCAAATATCCTTCGTCCTCCCCTTCGTCATCCGTCGCAGCAGCTTTGAACTGGGGACGAGCCTGACGACGCAGCTGCCAAAAGACGCTGGGACCTGGGCTCATCTCGGCGGCTTCTCCATCGTCATAAAACGCCTCTTTACCTACCGCGCCAAGCGGCGACAGCTTCATCTCCGCCGATTGCCCGGTGCCGCGCGGCTTCACCGCCGGCATCACGCCGTTCGCGCGAGCTATCTACCATTTCGCCGGCACTCAAACCGTGACAACGGTCATTGCCCGCGGTTGCAGGGTCGCGGGCGGGGGCTGAGGGATTCGAGTAATCCTGTTGTTCTGCAATCATCAGCTGCGCAAGGCGGTGAGCACCTTTGTGCCCATTCGGTTCCGCATCTCCGCCGTTTGGCGCCCGCAGCCCAACGCCGGCGAGCACCTCGAGTCGATCGGTGAGCGCGATGTGGCTCAGGGAGCGGCAGCGGAAGCCCGGTCCAGGGGCCTGCCCTCGGGCGCCGGGTTGGAAAACTTCATCGTGCCGTCGTCAATCTCACCTTGCCGGATAGTCCGCATATCAAACAGGTAGTTCTGGCGCACCCGCCACGGCTGCTTGGAGCCTTGCTTTGGGAACTGGTCGAGAGAGCGCAGGACGTAGCCGGAGCTGAAGTCGAGCAGCGGCTCCGCGGTCACGGTTGGATCGGTTATCTGCGGCACGCTGATGCGGTAGTCGTGAGCGTCCATGTGGGCGAGGAGCCGGCAGACGTATTCGGAGGTGAGGTCGGCCTTCAGCGTCCACGAGGCGTTGGTGTAGCCGACCGTGAAGGCGCAGTTGGGGACACCGCTCAGCATCATCCCCTTGTAGGCCATCATCTCCGGCAGCTCAACCTCGCCGCCGTCGACGAGTAGCTCCATGCCGCCGAGGAAGAGCAGGTTGAGGCCGGTGGCGGTGACGATCACGTCGGCCTCCAGCTCGGCGCCTGAGGAGAGCCTGATCCCGGCCTCGGTGAAACGCTCGACGGTGTCGGTTACGACCGTGGCGCGACCGGAGCGGATCGCCTCGAAGAGGTCGCCGTCGGGTGCCAGGCAAAGGCGCTGGTCCCAAGGGTCATAGCGGGGTTTGAAGTGCGTGTCGATGTCATAGCCAGGCGGGAGGGAGCGCTGTACTCCCTTTCGGATCATCTGCCTCACTAGCTGGGGGCGGCGGCGGGAGAGCTGGTAGAAGGAGGTCTGAAGGAGGACGTTCTTCCACCGCACGATCGAGTAGACGGAGCGCTCGGGGAGCACCCGGCGCAGGCCGCTGGCGAGTGGGTCTTCGGCGGGGAGCGAGGCGATGTAGGTAGGCGAGCGCTGGAGCATCGTGACGTGGGCGGCCTGCTCGGCGAGCGCGGGTACCAGCGTCACCGCGGTGGCGCCGCTGCCGATCACCACCACCCGCTTGCCGGCGTAGTCGAGGTCCTCGGGCCAGTGCTGTGGATGGACAATGGGACCGGCGAAGCGCTCGGCCCCCTCGAACTCGGGGGTGAAGCCCTCGTCGTAGCGGTAATAGCCGCTGCAGACCCAGACGTAGTCACAGCTGATCTGCACGGCCTCGGCGCTGTCGGTGCGCTCGGCCTCGACAGTCCAGCGCGCCTGCTCGCTTGACCACTCGGCCCGCAGCGCGCGGTGGCAGAAGCGAATCCTGCTGCTCGATCCCGTTCTCGCGCGCCGTCTGGCGCACATAGTCGAGGATCGAGGACCCGTCGGCGATCGCCTTTGCCCCAGTCCAAGGCTTGAAGCGGTAGCCGAGGGTGTGCATATCGGAGTCCGAGCGGATGCCGGGGTAGCGGAACAAAGCCCAGGTCCCCCCCACCTCCCCGCGCGCCTCGAGGATCGCGTAGCTGCGATCGGGAAACGCCTTCTGCAGGTGGCACGCAGCGCCGATTCCAGAGAGGCCGGCGCCGACGATCAGCACGTCGAGGTGCTCGATGAAGGCGTCTTGGGGGAGCGGGGTCGTCGGAGTCATGAGATTCGACTGCGGACCACGACCCGACCGCCACGGGCGGGGATCATCGTCACGCTGCGATGCCTGGGCCGCTCCGGCTCTAGGTCATCTGCCTCTAGGTCGAGGTGAGCGGCCATCGCGCGCAGGACGACGCGCTGCTCGGCCATCGCGAGCGCCGCGCCGAGGCAGCGGCGGGTACCGCCTCCGAACGGGATCCACTCATAGGTGCCGGGCTTGCGGTCGAGCCAGCGCTCGGGCCGGAAGGCGAACGGGTCGGGGTAGACGTCCTCGCGGTGGTGGACGAGCAGGATGCTGATCGCCACCGCGGTGTCGGCGGGTATGCCATAGGGCCCCAGCTGCCAGGGAACGGCAACCCGCCGCCCGGTCATCGGCACCACTGGGCGCGAGCGCATCGTCTCGGTGATCGTCGCCTCCACCTGCTCGGCGGCGCCCTGATCGGAGCGCACCGCCTCGCGGAGTCGGTCGTGAGCCTGCGGTGTGCGAACCAAGCGCTCCCACGCCCAAGCGAGCTGGTTAGCGGTCGTCTCGTGACCCGCGAGCACCAGGGTGAGTAGATCGTCGCGCAGCTCGCGGTCGCTGAGGGCCTCGCCGTCCTCGGTGCGGGCATTGAGCAGCAGCGAGAGGATGTCGCGTCGCTCGCCGAGGTCATCGGCGCGGCGGCGCTTGGCGATGATCGAGTAGACAAAGCGATCGGGGGCGACCAGCCCGAGCCGAGTGAGGCCGATCGGCTCCTCATGGCCAAGGTTGATCAGCTCCGCGAGGCGTGCGAGGGGAAGGGTTGAGGACCACAAAAGCCTGCGGATCGAGAAGCGCAGAGCGTGCTCGAGTGTCCCCGGGCGCGGGCGCCCCTCGATGCCGAAGATCCCGCCCATGATCACGTCGAGGGTGATCGCCTGCATCCGCGGTGCCAGGGAAAACGCCTGCCCGGTCGGCCAGGCGGCGATCTCGCGCTCGGCGGCGTCGGCGATCAGCTCCTCATAGCGGGCGATCGCCTCACCGTGAAAGGGCGGGAGCAGCAGCTTGCGCTGGCGAAGGTGGCGCGGGCCGTTGGCGATCAGGACGGAGTTCGGGCCGAGCACCGGGCGAAGCGGTGACTCGGCAGCCAGCGTGGGGACCAGCTCGGTGGAGGCGGTGAAGAGCGAGCGGACGTGGTCGGGGTGAGAGGTGAGGGCGGGGGTGCCCCTGACGTAGCCGTGAGCGCTCCAGACGTCGCCGAGCTTCTTTCGGAAATGGAAGACGTAGTCTGTCTGGCGGAGGTTGAACCAAAGCACCTGCAGCGGGGCGGGCAAGCCAATCGCCGGTGGCCGGGGCAGCTGCGCGAGGTCGGAAGGCTCAATCGGTCCGGCCGGTGAGGGCGGGGCGCTGCGGACCAACTCGTCGCCGTTGGCGTCGTGGTTGGGTAGGGACTCGGGAGGTGTGAGCAGCCTCATCGCCAGGCGCTCGCCTCTGAAGGATGAGCGCCTTTATCGCCGCGGATTGCGATCCCTCTTGACCCCAAAGCCAGGGCCGTCTGGCTCTGCCAGAGTTGGCCGCTGCTCAGCCACGCGCCGTACATGGCTCAAACAGGGTGCCGCTGAGGAGGTAGCCGTTGGAGAAGGTGAGCAGGCCGTGGGTCTGGAGGAAGCCAACTTCGCAGCGGGCGTTGACGTAGCTGTAGTGGTGGCGCTTATAGGTCCATTTGCGGCCAATCGTGAGGTGGCCAGAGATCGGGATGCCGCTGCCGCCCGCGATCTGGGGAATCGTCACTTGGGTGCGGTAGCCGTATATGCCGTTGCGGATGGGTTCGATCACGATCGGGACGACGTAGGTGGTGGGGACGGGGACCGAGAGGTAGGCGTGAGCCAGGATGCTGGGATCGCCATTGACCCTCGGGCCGTTGAAAAGGGTGATCGGCAAGGTCACCGGGGTTGGCTGACCTTCGGGGAACTTGACGATCGCGTTGGCCTCGCCTTCCCCGACGATGGCGGCAGCGCAAACCTTTCGCGCCTGAGCCACCGTTGTGGACTGGAGCTCGTCGCTCGTGCAGACCCGAAGACCGGTGGTCTGCAGCGAACCATGGCGGTCGAATTCCAGGGCCACCGTTTGTAGGGCCGGCGGCGGCGCGCCAGAGACGGTGGAGATGTTGACGCTGGCGGAGATCGCGATGGGAGCGTTATGTGTCTTGGGCAGCGCTGTCGGCGTGAAGCTCCCGTTGGCGACGACGATGATCCCTTCTGAGACGACCCGGGCTGCGAGCGCGGGGCCCGCCAGGACGAACAGGGCGAGGGCCATCACGATCAGGGTCCTTTTCGCGACGCGAGCCCGGCGGCTTGCCGGCTTCCGGGCCGCGTCCTGAGCGGCCCCGAAACGCTTGCGCGGGTAGGGGCTAGCCATGCTTGCCAGCTCCCGGTCGAATCTCATACTGGCCGATCATGTGGCGCCTCTGCAGCGCAGATCCATCAGGGCGCTCAAAGTAGGTGAGAGATAGCGCTTTGCAAAGCGCCTGGTCTTGGCGGAGGTGGTCAGGTCCAGGACGGAATCGGGAGTCAGCACAAAGGAGAGGACGAGGCGGGCGAGGAGCTCGCTGAGACCATCGATCTCCTCCTCGGAAAGCGGCAGCCCCTCCCCCCCAGCTTCGCCGCGTGCGAAATTGGCGATCAGCTCGCGACCGGCGGCGAGAACCGGTGCCGCGTGGACGGTGAGCAAAGGCAACATCAGCTCTGGCTCGGTGCGCAGCATCCGGTTCAGCAGCCGATGATCGTGGAGAGCCGTGAGGGCGGAGACGAACCCCTCGACGAGGCGCTCTTCGAGCGTCTCGTATGGCCGCACGCTGGCATTGAGGTCGCCCAGGAAGCGGTGCAGCTCATGCAGGAGCGCCGCTTCGACCAAGCGGTCCTTCTTGGGGAAGTGGCGATAGATCGTGACGCGCGAGATGCCGAGGCGGCGGGCGACGTCGTCGATCGTGAAGCGGCGCACGCCGAAGTCCTCGATCTGCTGGATCGCGGCCGCCAAGATCCGGGCGCTGGTCTCATCCACCGGAGGAGCGCCGTCGGTGAGGATGCGGTCGAGGAGGGGGTCCTGCGTCGTTTTCGCCTCTGCGGTGGGACTCATATTCTGCAACAGCGTATACTGTTGCAGCATGAATTACAACTTGAGCCAAGATGTTGCATCCGTCTGCTCGTAATGCAGGTGATGACTCAAACGGCTGTGTTACATGGCTGCCGAGTGGCTCTCCAGCTAGAGGAGCCGGGACGCCTGAGCGCGGAAACCGAGCGCGCGAGGTGCAAGCGCGAGGAGTGGCGGGCGCGGCTCAGAGCACCAGTCATAAGCGCCGAATTGCGATAGGCACACGCGCACAGCCTTTGCCGGAGCCGATCGATGACGACAATGTCTGAGACCCATGATCAAAACGCAACGAGGGGACTCGCGGCGGGAAGCATCTTCCTTTTGATGCTATTGGCAGCACTGTCGCTGTGGACGATGATCCCCCTGGGCTGGATCTACATCGGCTCGAAGCTCACGCAAACCCAGTTCCCCAGCGCAGGCCCCTACATGATCGTCGCCGCCGGGATCGGCACTTCGATCGCGATCGTCGCTTGGCTGATCGTCCGGCTCAACCGCCTCTATATGAGGATCACCGGCACCAACCAGCTAGCGCCGATGCGGCCCTCCTGGCTGAAGAGCATGCGCGACACCGCACCCCAGCGCGGCTCCACCACCGTCGTCGAGGCGGTGCTGATGGGATCGGTCGCACTCGCCGCAGTGGTGTTGACGATCTGGTTCTTTGTGCTCGCCGGCTCACCGCTCCCCAACCAATGACGCAAAATATGCAGAGCGAAGCACCGACCACTGACTCATACCCTGACCTCCTATGAACCCAGGGAGCCGAGATCGCTCGGCATCGGTCTCGGCTTTCGGACCTTTCGCTTCTGGTTCGCCACGCTTTGACTTCGGGGCTCGCGCGAGTCGCTGAGCACATCACTCGCCGCCAAAAACAGCTCATTCCAGAACCTGCGGAAAGGCTGAGCGACGTGATGCCTACCGCGTCCCCGGCCGCATCGGGAACCACTTCGCCGGCAGCCGAGGCCCTGGCCGACTTCGGGCAGCAGCGGCCTACCGTACCAACGGCGGCTCGGCATCGCTTCGGCAAGTTCGACCACCGTCGCCGGATAGGCGCCTTCCTTGCTCATTTCCTTGAAGATCGGCCATCGCCCCGCACCCTTCAACACACGTTCGGCTTTTTCGGCGAAGCCCGTGTCACCCTGGTGTACCGCTTCGCCCCAGCGGCGGAACCATCCGCAGGCGCTCAGCCTTGCATGGCTTCGTCGCTCTCAACAGTGGCGCCAGCCGATTCATGGCCTCCAGTACCTCGGCTCGCTCCTCGAGGAAAGCGGACACGAGCTCGGGCGCTAACGCGGACGACTGCTTCTCGTCCTAGGCGGTCCTAGGCGGGAGCGCGCCGATGCTCGGGCGCCGCTTCTGCTCCTCCTCTCCGGAGCGGGCGCAAGAACGATGGCTCCCCACCCCCGGGTCGCTGATACTCTCGGTCCGCATGCGACGCCGCGGCTCTCGAGCGCCCATAACGCGCAGGCGCAGCACAAGGAGCGCTCTGCTCGTGATGCTTGCGGCGTCGATGACGCTCCCTGCCTTCGTGGTTGCGGCTCACAAGAGCTCGCCGAGAGTCCCGGCCTGCTCGGCATTGTCGCGCAGCGCAATCGCGAATCTGGTGGGGACCGGCCCGCTAGCGCTCGAAAAGAAGATCGGCAACTTATGCACTTTTACGGGTCATAGGCCTGGGCACTACAAACCTGTGCTCGCAATCCAGATCGTCCCCTGGAGCAAGAAACTGTTCTCCCTGGCCGAACGCGATGCCGTGTCCTCGGCCACAAGGGAAGGCTCGCAGTTCGGAGTGGTGAGCAGGGCGCTGAAGGTCGGGAATAGGGCGTTCTTTGTGACCGGCACGATGACGAGCGCATCGCTGGGGAAATGTGGGTCTGAAGAAGCGCCGGCGCCGTCGCCGCCGGAAATACGCACCGGCCCAATCTGTGCCGGTGAACCCGCACTCGCGCACGTCAATGTGGTCGGCTACGGACCCTCGCCCAGCGGCGTAGAGCTGATGGTCTCAGCCGGCGGCGCCGCTCAGCAGGGCGACATCTCGTTGATTCACGTGATCACCCTGGTTAAGGACCTCATCTCTGGCAAGATCCATTGAGCCGGGCTGGGCTCGCGAGCGCGGGTCGGTTGAGCTGACCGTCGCCGCACAGTCTGGTGAGTAGGGCATTTGCACACGAGCTAGGCGTCAGTCCTCGAACTCGCGACGTGTAAGTTGAACAATGCTTGAGCGTCCGGGGTCGAGCCACCCCGTCCGTGTTAACGTCGGCGCTTGGTCCTCGTCGTCCGAAGCGACAGCGTGGCGCGAGCGGCGCCGAGATGGCTCAGTCGCCTGGCGGGGCGTAGCCGACAGAGCGCTTCGCGGCCGCGTCAACTTCCTCGGGCGTGAGTAGTTGGACCGTCTTCAGCGCCGCACCCCCGGCGCCGTTAACAGCGAGAGCGACAGCCGCGGCGGTCTCGTTGTCGGGGAGATCCACAATTACGTAGGCATCGTGATCACCGAACGCGAAGTAGAAGCTCTTGAGCTTGCCGCCGAGGCTCTCCGTCATCTCGGCGACAGCATCGCGCCGACTGCTTCCTCCCTTGCTCCTGACGCCCTCAACGCCTTGTGGCGAGTAGGACGCCTCGAATAGATACTTAGGCATGGCAATCTCCTCTCAGTCGAGTCGGTACGAGGATCCTACTTGCGAGGGGCTCACGCAATCGCATGGCGAGATGGGTGCCTGGCGCTCGGAGCTCGTCCAATGCGCAAGTGTGATCGCCCGCGATCCCGGGCACCTGAAAATGCGTGCGCGTGCCGCAAGGGACGGCGTTTCACGGGCGCATCGCCGAGGCTGACGTCGCAGACCGCCCGTCGTGCATCGCGACCACATAGACGCGGTCGGTCGATTCCCCGTAGCGATAGAGCATGATCATCCATGGCCAAGGACCGAGCACGAAGCGGGCCGGCGCCCATCGACCGGCCAGCTCAGGACCGGCAGCGGGAACGTTTCCAGAGCCCTCAGCGAGCGGGCGATTCGAGTCCAGGTGTCGCCTGGGAGATTGAGAGCCGAGATCGCCTCATCCACGTCCCGCCGCGCCCGCGGGGTGATGATGACTGCGCCACTCAGGCCAGCTCGTCGAGCGGTGTTCCTTCGCCGCGGGCGGCCTGTGCCAGACCTTCCTGCGTGCGCTCCCAGGAGCCGGGGATCCCGTCGAGGATCTCAGTGATGCCGGCGGCGTCGGGGTCGGCGTCGTCAAGGGCACTGGAGAGCAGGGAGCGGGCCAACGTCCCCTCCTGAATATGCGTTCGCTCGGCCAGGCTGGCGAGCTTCCGCGCGTAGTCGGGCTCGAGGGTGACGTTGATGCGGCGATTGCGCTCGGCCATTTGCCCATGCTACACAGGTGGGCACGTCCCGTGTGGCGGTTCAAGCGTCAGCCGGCCAGGACCCGGCCAGCTCAGTTGGTCAGAGCAGGGGACTCATAATTCCTTGGTCGCTGGTTCAAAGGTCCCAGCCCGCCCAACTGGCAGTGAGCGTGGTCCCTGCCGGTAGCCGTTGGTGGTTCTGGACTCCGGCTGGCATTAGGTGGACGAACGACGCTTCCGTTGAAACACTTTCCAAAGCGAGAGCCTGTGGGTGCAGTACGGGTACAGAGCGTCGCTCCCCGCGCGCAACGCAAGGAGGGTCGCCTCAGGCGATTCTGGAGAGGAATCCGCTTGCAGCCACTAGGACGGGATGGCGTTGACAGGCACTCACGCACAGCCCCCTCGACAAGCTGCCACTCGGCCCAAGTGATATCGCCGGCCGGATCACGCTCGCTTGCGCCGAGCGATGCGGAAGCAGTCGCCTCGGTGCTCGTCAATTCTCGCCCTCGTTCCAAGCGGGAGTGGGCCATGACGACCGGGACGGCCCTCCAGCCACGATCCGGCAGGGGCGGGGTGGGCCAACTCGCGCCCCTGCCGGATGACTCAATGCCGCTGGCGCCTCAGCTCGTCGACGAGGTCAGGTTTGTGACCTGCACGGCGGTCATCGTGGCGCCCGCCCCGACTTTGCCTACTACTCCGGGCGTGCACTCCACGAGGACGCTTCCGGGGGCGCTCAGCGTGAGCGCTCCGGAGAGCGCCAAGTCGGCGTGTTTCACCTGGCCGGGACCTTCGCCAAGATCAGAGACGCCTTCGTCGGGCGTCGTGGTTCCGGCCAGCTCGCACGTCGCCTGGGCCCCAGCGCCGATTTTCTCCAGGTGCACGTCGGCTTGCACCACGTACTTGCCCGCCGGCAGGTTGAGCACGCTGACCACGGACGGAGTTTCTTCCAGCACTATGTAAGCGCCCGCTCCGGGATGCTGGTCGGTGTACCCGTTCGCCGCTCCGGCGGTGCCGGGAGCTCCGTTTTTCCCGTTCGTCCCGTTCGTCCCGTTTTTCCCGTTCTTCCCCGCGTTGCCCTTGAGCTTCTTGAGGACGCTCGGCTTGATCTGCTTGGTGTTTGTGATGAGGTAGTGATGAGCCGCGATCGCTGTGCCCCCGAGCGCAAAGAAGAGCGCCAGGACGGCGATGATGCTGGTCGGCGACGGTCTACGTAGGTGCATGCCCGAACTCCTTCCGATGAGTGGTGGGCGCGACGATACAGGCTCCGAGTGGGGCCATACCTGCCTTCGTGGCGACGGTCTTTACAGCGACGCTGCAGGGCCTCGCCGGTCGCCCCGCAGGCGTGCAAGACGGGTCTGCTCATTGATAGCTACCGGCTCGCGCGAGACGCGAGCGTCTCGGAGGGCGCCCAATTCGCCGAGGGCAGGCGGCGCGCGGTCTGCACTTACGGCGCTGTTGGTCGCCCACCGCTCGTGCGTGGGAGAGCGAACGCGTGTGCTCAACCAGCTGCAGGCGCTGCGCGTCACGGCACCAGTCGCGCTGCGGGAGCGGATCGGTGAGGGCGGCGGCAAGCAGCTCGAGCGACGCCTCGCGAGGATGCGTGCCCGCCAGGACGCCGAGGTCGCCGAGCGCGCGGTGTTCGCGGTGATGCGCGACCTCGCGACCCGGTCGCGCACGCTCGCAGCCGACGCCGCCCGCTATGAGCGCGAGCTCGCCCAACTCGTCCGCTCACTCGCCCCGGCCCTGCTCGAGGAGGTAGACATCGGGCCGATCTCGGCCGCCAAGCTCCTCGTCTGCGACCCGGGCCGGTTCAAGAGCGAGGCAGCCTTCGCGCGCTGCAACGGCACGGCCCCGATCCCGGCCTCATCGGGCAAGACGGTCCGCCACCGCCTCAACCGCGGCGGCGATCGCCAGGTCAACAACGCGATCCACACGATCGCGCTCAGCCGCGCTCTGCACCACCCCGAGACGCGCGCCTACCTCGACCGCAGAATCGGCGACGGCAAGACGAAACGCGAGGCGATGCGCGCACTTAAACGCCACCTCTCCAGGAGCCTCTTCAACCGCCTCATCGAGGTGCCCTTGACTTCATAGAAGCATCTCTGAAAAGCCGAAAACCAGGCCTTGTGGGCGCGCTTAGAAGACCGTCGCTCCGTCCACTGAGCTACGGGGGCAGAAGTCAGGTTTGCAACAAACACGCCCTGCGCACCTGCTTCTCTCCCTATCCTCTAAGCGGTGACGGTGACCGAGGATCGAAGTCCTCAGCATGACTCTTCGAAGGAACGCGGCTCGGAGTTTCGCCGCCGCTTAGTCTTTAGCCTGGCCGGAGCGGTCATCATCGTTGTCGCCGCCTTCGCGATTGCCGCCTTCGCGATGTCCGGCGCCACGCTGAGCACCGATCCGGTCGCGCTCGCGCGCTACGAAGTGCAGGCGTTCGGCGGAACCGTCGAGAAGGCGCAGGTCTTCGGCCCCAGCGGACGGGCGATTCCGGTGAGCGTTCGCGACAACAGACTGGTGCCGAAGGCACAGATCACGCCCGGCGAGCGCCTGTCGGTCGACCTTGTCCTGCGTCGCCCTGGCTGGATCGGCTGGCTGGCGGGTAACGAAGAACACGAGCAGCTGACGTTCCAGGCGCCCGCGGCGCAAGTGCGTACTCACTGGTTAACAGTCAGCTCAGCCGCACCGCACGTCTCTTTCGACCAACCCGTCCGTGAGGTCGCCTACGGCGTCTCGGGACGCCTGCACCGCGAGAGGTTCGCCCAGCCCCGCAGCTCGATCAGCCTCGGGCGCCGTGAGGCCGCCGGGACAATCCTGGTCGCCAGCGCCGCTCGCCCGTGGGAGCGACTGAGCCCGCCCGAGCCCGTCACCTGGTTCCCGGCCAGCAGCCTGCCGAGCGTCGCCGCCAGCCCGCCGCCAGGCACCGCCGTCTCCCCAGTGACGCCGCTACGCCTCACCTTCTCAAATACCGTCGCCAACGTCCTCGGCTCCGCTCGGCCTACGCTTTCCTCCGGCGCGTCGGGAAACTGGCGACAGACCGATAGCCACACGCTCATCTTCACACCCAGCGGCTATGGCGCCGGTCTCGATACCACACTCCACGTCGAGCTTCCGCGTCGGGTCGACATAATCAAGCCAGATGGCACCCTCCAGGCTGGCCGCGAAATCGGATGGTCGATCCCGCCGGGCTCGACCCTGCGCCTCCAGCAGCTCCTAGCCCAGGCCGGCTATCTACCGCTCGCATGGAAGCCGGCCGGCGCCCCGGTGCCCCGCACGCCTTCCGGTGAGATGCGGGCTGCGGTCGAACCACCGGCAGGCGGTTTCTCCTGGCGCTACCCGAACACCCCCGCCGGGCTGCGCGCCAACTGGTCCGCAGGTAGGCCCAACGTGGTCACGCGCGGCGCCGTGATGGCCTTCGAGAATGAACACGAAATGGAAGCGGACGGGGAAGCCGGCTCGGCGGTCTGGGCGGCGCTGTTGCGGGACGCGATCGCCGGCAAGCGCAAACAGGAATCGGGCTACAGCTACGTCTCCGTGAGCGAGACCGTCCCGGAGACGGTGACGCTCTGGCACAACGGCCACAAGATCCTCACCACCGCCGCGAACACCGGTATCCCAGGAGCCGAAACCGCCCTCGGCACCTACCCGGTCTTCGAGCACCTCACGGAAACGACAATGAGCGGTACCAACCCTGACGGCTCCCACTACGAAGACCCAGGGATCAAATGGGTCAGCTACTTCAACGGCGGTGACGCCCTGCACGCCTTCGACCGCGCCTCCTTCGGTACCCCCCAGAGCCTCGGCTGCGTGGAGATGCCGCTCGAAAATGCCAGCAAGGTCTGGCCCTACACGCCGATCGGGACCCTGGTCACGATCGCGCAGTGAACGCAGCGCAGGCGATCAGCGATTGACCGGTGACATGTCGGCATAGCGGTCGCCCGCCGCGGCACCGTTGGGGCGCGGCGGCGTCGATGCGGAGCAGATCCTCCGGAGTCAACTCGATCTCGGCGGCGGCGACGTTCTGCTCCAGGTACTGCGACGGTGCTTGGTGCCGGGGATCGGGACGATGTCATCGCCCTGGGCCAGGACCCAGGCCAGGGCGAGCTGACCCGGGGCTGACTCCCTTTTCCTCGGAAATCTCCCCGACCCGGTCAAGCAGTTCGAGGTTTCGACTGAAGTTCCCGTCCTGAAAACGGGGACTGTGACGGCGGAAATCATCCTCGGCGCAGGTCGTCGAGCGAACGGAACCGGCCGGTAAGGAAGCCGCGGCCGAGCGGGCTGTAGGCGACGAAGCCGATGCCCAGCTCGCGCACGGTCGGCAGGATCTCGTCCTCGGGGTCGCGGCTCCACAGCGAGTACTCGGTCTGCAGCGCCGGTGATCGGGTGGACGGCGTGGGCGCGACGGATCGTCTCCGGCGCCGCCTCGGAGAGCCCGAGGTGGCCCACCTTTCCCTGCCCGACCAGCTCGGCCATCGCCCCGACCGTCTCCTCGATCGGCACGTTCGGGGTCGACCCGGTGCTGGTAGTAGAGGTCGATCCGCTCGACCCCGAGGCGCCTGCAGCGAAGCCTCGCAGCACTTGCTGCACGTACTCGGGATCGCCGCGCACGCCGAGCCGCTCGCCGTTTGGCCCGCGCACGTTGCCGAACTTGGTCGCCAGCACGACCTCGTCGCGGCGAGAGGCGATCGCCTCGCCCACGAGCTTCTCGTTGGTGAACGGCCCGTACATGTCGGCCGTATCGAGGAAGTCGACGCCCAGATCGATCGCTCGCTGGATGACCTCCTTTGCCTCTGCCTCATCGGAGGCTTCCGTAGAACTCCGACATCCCCATGCAGCCGAGCCCCTCGGCGGAGACCTCGAGCCCTTCGGCTGCCCAAGCCTTCTTCGATTCATCGTGACTCCTTTCTCTACACGGCGATCGGCGATCAGTCGCCCGAACAGGGATCCGCCGCATGGCTAGGATGTCCTCGCCTCAGGACTTGGAGCCAAGTTTGGCGCAACGCGGCGGGATCGAGCTCGCCGTTGACCTTGAATACGTAGTCGGGTTCTGGGGTGACGTGGGGCTCGGCGATGATCTGCTTCAGCGCCGGGTCGGTCTTCAGCCAGGCGTAGATCGGGTACCAGTAGGGCGAGCTTCTTGAGTTCTCGGTGTATTTACTGACGATCAGGTAGTCGTAGTGACCGGCGTTGACGCGACTGCGGAACTGAGGGCAGCTGGTAGCGAGCCGGTAAGCGCCATAGGGGCCCGGTACGCCGATGTACTGCACATAGTTGGAGAGATCGGCGCCGTAGTAGCCGTACTGGCCGAAGAAGATCTCGCCCCGATCCGGCGATGCCGATCCGCTTGTCGTGCTGGCGGCGGGCGAATACATAGGCCCGCTTGGGACCGCCTCCCCCGAGGAAGAGGCTCGGATCGGTGTAGTGGTGGTCGTAGTACTGGACCTCCTCTCCGCGGCCAAGGAGCACAGCCAAGAGCACCACCACTGCCGCCACCGCGGCCACCGCGCCGCGGCTCACCTTCCCGCGCCCGCGTAGCAGCCCCAGGCCGGCCGGCACCCAGACCAGCGCCAGGACGAGGAAGACCGTGCCGATGATGTAGGCCAGGTGAACGTGAGGTGAAGCCAGGACCGTGATCGCAAAAACGACAGTGAGCGCGATCAGCGTCTGCCAGGCGCGCTTGTCGGGGGCACGCAGCGGCCGGGCAAGCGGCAGCATGGCCAGCGCCAGGACCAGCCCCGGCGTCAGGTAGCGGGTGTTGGTGAAGAACCCGGTCGGCGAGCCCTCCGCACCGGCGGCGGTCAGCGGCGTGAAGACGTAGACGATCGCAGTCAGCAGGGCTGCGACCGCGAGCACGCGCAGGATCACGTTGCGCGAGCGCAGCGCGACGTAGATGACCGCGGCGAAGGCGGCGATCAGGATCAGCGGGAAGAGCGGGCCGAACGCGTTGTCGAGCTGGGGGATGAACCACTTGCGATAGATAGTCAGGTCGAAGAGGTAGTGCGACACCGCGAAGCGCGGTCGCGGGTCGAGCGGCATCTGGTCGGGGCGGGGAAGGCCCAGTGGCCCCCAGCCGATCTGCGGGATCGGGTTGCCGCCGCTCTTCAGCGCCGCCCGCACGTACCAGTAGCCACCGACCACGAACATCGGCAGCCCCATCACCCAGGCGGTCGTGAGCCGGCGCCCTTTGCCGCTGAAGAGGACCACGCCGACCGCGATTGCCGCGACCGGGATCAGGAAGGTGAGCTTCACCGACGCCGCCAACCCCGCGGCGATCCCGGCAAGCACCAGCGGCCCCTTGTCGAGCAGCGGTGCGTCGCGCTCGGGCGCGTCCTGGACTGCCGCCCCGGTTGCCGGAGCGCGGCGTTGGTGGCCGTTGATCATGAAGGCGGCGAAGGCGATCAGGAATGCGAGGCCCATGATGTCGTTGCGGCCCTCGCCGGGCTGCAGCTCGATCAGCACCCCCGAGGCAAGGACCAGAGCCGAGGCGACCAGCGTCGCCGGGCCGACCTTGTAGGGGCGGCCGACGCACCAGGCGGCGAGCAGGGCGACCGCCAGCCAGCCGAGGTTGATCAGCGGCGAGAGCCAGTCGTTATGCATCAGCAGGATCCCGGCCGCGTTGATCAGTTCGGAGCTCTGCGGATAAAACCAGGCGACGAGACGCAGCGGATCGGTGTAGACCAGATGGACCGTCGAGTGTTCCTGGGCCATCCGCGCCGCGAAGGGCATGTGGTACCAGGTGGTATCCCCCCCGAACATCCCCTGTTCGAGGCTGAGCAGCGCCGGGACGGTCCACTCGGCGACGGTGGCGGTGGCTACGCCTATCGCGATCCACAGGGCGGCCCTCTGCACTCTCGGGGCCGCGATCGGGGTGGCGTCGCGCGGCGCCCGGCGCCAGCCGAGCAGCGCAGCCAGCAGGCCCACCGCGATGCAGGCCACGACGATCCAGCCGAGCCGCAAGATGCTCAAGGTCCCGAGCAGCTCCAGCGAGAGGATCAGCAGCGCGATGGCAATCGTGATGTCGGCGAGGCGGGCAAGCGCCCCGGAGAACTCGGGGACGATCCAGCGCCGCAGCCAGTAGCCGCCCAGCCCAAGCGCGGAGAGGATGCCGATGACGGCGCAGCAGCCGCCGATATAGGAGCCGAGGGAGGGGGTCACCGGCGCGGGATGCTAGTCGGCGCGCGGGTGCACGAGCTAGGAGGCCGCCGCGGGGACGCGGCAGGACACCCCCGTGCCGGCCAGGCCGCAATAGCCGTTCGGCACCTTGTGCAGGTACTGCTGGTGGTAGTCCTCGGCGTAGTAGAAGGGACCAGCGGGCTCGACCTCGGTGGTGATCGGCTTGTGGCCGGTGGCCCGCAGCGCCTCGTCGTAGGCCCGCAGCGCCGTCTCCGCCGTCGCCTTCTGGGCGTCGCTGGTGAAGTAGACGCCAGAGCGGTACTGGGTGCCGGTGTCATTGCCCTGGCGCATCCCCTGGGTCGGGTCGTGCTCCTCGAAGAAAACCTTGAGCAGGTCCGCGTAGGCGATCTTCGCCGGGTCGAAGGCAACCA
Organism: uncultured Solirubrobacterales bacterium; assembly: GCA_963842375.1. GTDB lineage: Bacteria > Actinomycetota > Thermoleophilia > Solirubrobacterales > 70-9 > CAVUPF01. The sequence continues at coordinate 156,931 of CAWJGB010000011.1, read as the reverse complement.
TCACCGCCTCGGCGTGCCCGGTGCGCCCGCTGCAGACCTCCTCGTAGGTCGGGTTGGGCGTGGTCCCGTTCATGTATCCGACCGCCGTCGTGTAGACGCCGTCCAGTTCCCAGAAGAGCCGCTCGGCCCCCCAGAAGCAGCCGAGCGCGAAGTAGGCGGCCTCGACACCCCCAGGGAAGGGAGGCTTCAGCGGGGTGCCGAGCACCGCGTGTCGCTCGGACAGCTCGAAGGCCGGCTCGCTGCGCCCCGGCAGCGCCTCCTTTGCCGAGGGCATCCGCGCCTTATCCCGATTCAGCATCGTCATCAGCTTCCCGAGCCCGTTCACGCCATGGACGTTACCCGACGCCGTCCCTGCGGCTCAGACATCACACCGACGCCGTGAGCGCAGACGCCGACCCCGACCGCAAGGTGTCTATCGCCCCCTCGCCACACGAGGGACTACGGCGCTTGGGACCGGGCTCCTCCATGCATCGGCGAGCTAACGCCGAGCGCCCACCGAACAGCTCCGCGGACCCCTCACCCGGGTAACGTGGAGACCATGGGTTGCCTCGTCGTCCTCTTTGCCTTCATCTCGCCACGACTGGCACTAATCGCGCTGTGGCTTTTCACCAACCTGCTCAGTCGCGCCTTCGAGAGCTGGTTCGTGCCCTTCTTGGGCTTCTTCCTTCTACCTTGGACGACGCTCGCCTACGCAGCGATGTGGAGCGTCTCCAACGGCGTCAAGGGCTTCGAGTGGTTCATCGTCATCCTCGCCTTCATATTCGACCTCGGCTCCTACGCGCGGGAGGGGCAGCGAAGGGCCGCGCGGGCCTAGGTTGTAAAGGCGACCCGGATGTGAGCCTTGCCGACGACGATGAACGGCCGCTCGGTCACCTTGCCCGTCTCCAGCGAGGTGATTTCGACGTTGGTCAACGGGACAAAGTCGAGGTCGCCGCGATTTAGAGCATCCGAGAAGCGGCTCTGATAGCCCTCCGGCGGCAGGGTTACGTCGCCGACGATCAGCTGTCGGTCGGTTTCAAGCACCGCGCGCTCGATCCGGTGCGCAATCCGTTCGCCCCCATTCATGGCTGCACCTATTAGACATCATTTGGCCGGACGGAAGCGATCCGACAAAGAGCCCAAGTCGAACAAAAGGAAGCTGACAAAGGGTCCCAAAGCCGATCGGGGCGACTGGATTTGAACCAGCGACCTCCCGCCCCCAAAGCGGGCACTCTGACCAGACTGAGCTACGCCCCGAGGGACCCAGTCTAAAGCGGGGTGCGGGCGCCGCGACGAAGACCGCCAAGACACAACCGCTAGCTTTCGCGGCGATGGCAGACGTGCGGCCGCTCAATGCCCTGCACTACGACCTCTCGGTGGTTGGGTCGCTCCAGGACGTCGCATCTCCCCCCTATGACGTCATTAACGCCACACAACGCGACGGAGCTGCTTGAGCGCTCGCCCTACAACGCTGTCGCGATCGATCTGCCAAAGCCCTACGGCGCAAGCGGTCCGCAAGAGACCGACGGCGACCCCTACGCGCAGGCCGCCGAGACGATCGAGGCCTGGCGCGCAGGCCGGCGCTCTGGTCGACGACCCCGAGCCGGCGATCTGGGCGCTGACCCAGGACTACACCGCGCCGGACGGCTCCACCCACACCCGCCACGGCATCCTCGTCCGCGTCCGGGTCGAGGACTACGGCGTCGGCAAGGTCCGCCCCCACGAGCGGACGCTGCCCGGCCCTAAGCAGGACCGCCTCGACCTGACCCGCGCCACCCACCACAATCTCTCGCCGATCTTCTCGCTCAGCACCAAGGACGCCTGGCCGCTGGTCGAGCCAGCGATCCAGGACGAGCCCTGGGGCGAGGTCAGCGACGACAGCGGCACCGTCAACCGCGTCTGGCGGATCGGCGACCCGGCGATCCACGCGGCGGTGGCGGAACGGCTCGCAGACGCCGAGCTGCTGATCGCCGACGGCCACCACCGTTACGAGACCGCCCGCGCCTACCGCGACGAGGTCGGCGGCGAGGGTCCGCACAACTACACGCTGATGGCGCTGACCGGACTCGAGGATCCGCGGCCTCTCCGTCTACCCCACCCACCGCCTGCTCTCCGGCTTCGCCGGCGACCCCGAGCGCCAGCAGCGCCTCGGCAACGGCCTACGCGAGCTGTTCGACGTGACCGAGGTAGACATCGCCGACCGTCGACCCCGCCGGCGAGGAGGGAATCGGCGTCTTCGGCCTCTTCGACACCTTCCACAAACGCGCCTTGCGCCTGCGGCTGAAGGGCACGGCCGAGCTGGACCGCCGGCTCGAAGGCAAGCCGGAGGCCTACCGCCGCCTCGACGCGGCGATCCTGGAGACGCTGGTGCTAAAGGGCCTAGCCGGGATGACCGAGGAGGACATCGCCGCCAAGCGCGGCATCGGCTACGCGAAGAGCGTGCCGGACTCGCTGGCCCTGCTCGAAGACGGCTCCTACGACGTCGCCTTCTTCCTGCGACCGATCCCGGTCGATCAGGTCCGCGCCGTCGCCGAGACCGACGAGAACATGCCGCCGAAGTCGACCTACTTCTTCCCCAAGGTGATGACGGGGCTGGTCTTCAACCCGCTCGGTTAAGGCCAGCGAGCGTAGGATCGGGTCGTGGTCAAGATCTACACCAGGAAGGGCGACGACGGGACCACGTCGCTTTGGTACGGCGGGCGCGTCCCCAAGCACCACGGGCGCACCGAGGCCTACGGCTCGCTCGATGAGGCCTGCTCGGAGCTGGGTGTCGCCCGCGCCCTCTGCGGGCCCGGCGAGGCGGAGCTGGCCGCCGACATCCTCCGCCTCCAGGACGACATCTTCGTCGTCGGCGGCGGAGCTGGCGACGGCGCCGCAGGCGGCGGACCGGCTCGAAGACGGGATCAGCCGCGCCACCGAGGAGATGGTCGGTGCCGTCGAGGAGCGGATCGACCACTACATGTCGCAGGTCGAGCTGCCGCCGCAGTTCGTGATCCCGGGCGGCAACCATCTCTCCGCCCAGCTCGACGTCGCCCGCACCGCGATCCGCCGCGCCGAGCGGGCGATCGCCGCACTGGCCGAGGCCGGAGAGCTGGCGAGCGAGACGGTGATCCACTTCGTCAACCGCGCCTCCGACCTCGCCTACGCGATGGCCCGCTTCGCCGACGTCGATGACCCGGCGCTGTTTAAGGGCCGGCACAAGGCCTAGCCGGCGTGAAGGTCGATCGCCCGCCGCCGCGAGGGATTCGCCCATGAGGTCGAGGTCGAGGGCGGGCACACCGTCATCGTCGACGAGCCGGCCGAGGCCGGCGGCACCGACACCGGCCCCTCCCCCACCCGCCTGCTCGCCGCCAGCCTTGCCGCCTGCACGGCGATAACGATTGAGATGTACGCCGAGCGCAAAGGGCTGGAAGATCGGTGCGGTCGAGGTTGATGTCGAGGTCGACTACGAGGGAGCGACGCCGAGCGCGTTCGCCGTGTCCCTGCGCCTCGCGGCGGAGCTGAGCGACGAGCAGCAGCGAGCGCCTGGTCGCGATCGCGCGCAAATGCCCGGTCCACAATGCCTTGGCAGGCACGACACCGGTCACGGTCGCCGACCGAGTCGAGTCTCTCTAGATGGACCTCGGACTCGCCGGACGCGCCTGCGTCGTCACCGGCGCCAGCCGCGGCATCGGCCGCGAGACGGCGCGGCTGCTCTGCGCGGAGGGCGCCGGCGTGCTGCTGGTCGCCCGCGAGGAGGCCCGGCTGGCGCAGGCGGCCGAGGAAGTGGGCGCCGCGGGGGCGAAGGCCGGCGGGCGCGCCGCCCACCTCGCCCTCGACGTCACCGCCGAGGAGGCGGGCGAGCGGATGCTGGCCGCGGCAACCGAGCGCTTCGGCGCCCTCGACGTGCTGGTCAACAACGCCGGCGCTGCCAGCTGGCGCGACCTCGACGAGGTCCCCGACTCCGACTGGCGCGCCCAGTATCGAGCTGAGCGTGATGGCGCCGCTGCGATCGATGCGCGCCGTCGCCCCGGCGATGGCCGAGCGCGGCTGGGGACGCGTCGTCAACGTCTGCTCGACCGCCGCCAAGCGCCCTTCGGCGGCGATGCCCGAGTACTCGGTGGCGAAGTCGGCCGAGCTCTCCCTCTCCCGCCTCTTCGCCGAGCGCTACGCCGGCACGGGGCGTCCTCGTCAACGCGATCTGCCCCGGCCCGGTCGCCTCGGAGATGTGGATGGAGCCGGGGGGTCTGCTCGACCAGTCACAGGCGATGTCCGGCGCGGCGAGCCGCGAGGAGGCGCTGGCGGCGGCCGGGTCAAAGCGCCCGATCGGCCGGCTGGCCGAGGTCGGAGAGATCGCCGCGGCGATCGTCTTCCTCTGCTCCGAGCGTGCCTCCTACGTCAGCGGCGCCGCCTGGTCGGTCGACGGCGGCACCGTCCAGGTGATCATCTGAGCGCCGGAGGGCGAGACCTCCGCAGCCTCCTGCTCGACCCCGAGGAGGCGGCGGCGATGGAGGCGCGGCGGCACCGCTTACGCCGCCGTGCTCGTCGCGCTCTACGGCTGGCCAGAGCAGCCCGGCCTCCTCTTCACCGAGCGCCGCGCCGACCTGCGGCGCCACGCCGGGGAGATCTCCTTCCCGGGCGGACGCCAGGACGAGGCCGACGCCGACCTCGTCGCGACGGCGCTGCGCGAGACGCAGGAGGAGATCGGCCTCGACCCGGTCGCGGTCGAGCTGTGCGGCGCCCTGCCGCCGACCTCGACCTTCGTCACCGGCTACCGGATCCACCCGTTCGTCGGGCTCCTCCCCAACCCCGCCGAGCTGGACCTTGAGCCGAACCCGTCCGAGGTGCGAGACGGTCCTCACCTTCTCGCTCAAGCGGCTGCGAGACGGCTACGCGATGCGCCGCCTCCTGCGCCGCGGTGTCCCCATCCACACCCCGACCTACTCGGTCGAGGAGCACCTGATCTGGGGAGCGACCGCGCGGATCCTCGGCGACCTGCTGGAGCGACTCGGCTAAACGTCCTTCTCAACCGGCACTCCGACCAGGTTCCCCCACTCCGTCCAGGAGCCGTCGTAGTTCTTCACGTCGTCCTGGCCGAGTAGCTCGTGCAGGACGAACCAGGTGTGGGCGGAGCGCTCGCCGATCCGGCAGTAGGCGATGATCGGCGTGCCGTCGGAGATCACGCCCTTCGACGTGTAAAGGTCGCGCAGCTCGTCGGCGGTTTTGAAGGTGCCGTCCTCGTTGACCGCCTGCGCCCACGGCACCGAGGCGGCGCCCGGGATGTGGCCGGCGCGCTGCGCCCCCTCCTGCTCATAGCCAGCCATCGCGATCAGCTCGCCGGAGTACTCCTGCGGGCTGCGGACGTCGACCAGATTGGTCGAGGAGTCAAGCGCGGCGCTCACCTCGTCGCGGAAGGCGCGGATCGAGCTGTCCCCCGGCTGGGCGGTAAAGGTCGCCGCGGGATGGTCGAGGGCGCCTCAGTCGTCGTCTCCCGCCCCTCCGACGATCCACTTCTCGCGTGGCCCGTTGACCAGCTTCACCTTGTCGTGGCCGTAGTAGAGGAAGTACCAGTAGGTGTAGGCGGCGAACCAGTTGTTGCGGTCGCCGTAGAGGACGACGGTGTGGTCGTTGGAGATGCCGCGGCTGCCCATCAGCGCGCCGAAGTCCTCGGGGCCGAGGAAATCGCGCTTGACCTGGTCCTGCAAGTCGACCTTCCAGTCAAAGCCGATCGCGCCAGGGATGTGGGCCTCGGCGTAGAGGGCCGGGTTCTCGTCGACCTCGACGATGCGGATCGAGTCGTCGTCGAGATGCTCGGCGACCCAATCGGTCTCGACAAGGACATCCTTTGCATAGCTCATCCGCAACCTCCGAATTCCGTGGGCTCTTAAATCTGCCGAATTCCCATCCGAGTTTAGACATATCCATCTGGCGGCTCGGATTCCTGACTTATTCAATCAGGAAATAGACGTCGGAGTGCCGCTCAACCGACCAGCCGCAGGGTCGCCGCGACCATCTCGTCGGCCCATGCCTGCGGATCGGCGGGGTCCGACATCGACCACCTCGATCGGCACGCTCCAAGTCTCGGCGGCGGCGCGAACGATCGCCTCCCCGCGCTCCAGATGGTGGCGCTGCACCCGGCCCGCCGCCTCGTAGACGAAGCCCCGCACCGGCGTGTCGATGAGCATTCTCCATCGTGCGCTCCAACCGCGGACCGTGGATCGCTGCGATCACCTCTGGCTCGGCCTGGGCGGAGCCGAGCAGCCAGTGGACGACGGCGACGTCGCCGACTAGGTCGAGCAGGGTGCCCGGCCGGTCCGGGTCGGCCAGGGCCGCCTCGATCCCAGCCGCCTCGATCGCCGCCAGGCCATCGTCGCGACGGCTTGTCCCGCGCACCGCCCAGCCCTCCGCGAGCAATCGCTCCCCGAGCAACCGCCCGCGACAACCGCAGCCGACGATCAGCGCCCTCGCCACCGCTCCCACTCTTATGCGGCTCCGAAGGGGCCCTGCCAGCGCAAGCGGTCGCGCTCTTCTTCATCGACCCTCTCGCGCAGATCCTCCTCGGTCATCTCCGGGGCGCCGCGGCGGCGGCGCATCTCGTTCTGGGCTTCCAGCATCTGGCGCACGTCGTCGATCTCGTTCTGGACCTCGACCTCGGGCGAGCGGGTCGGATGCCAATCGAGGAGATCGGCGCTGGCTGCCGGGATAAAAGCGGCCGACGACGAGCAGCACGCCGACCAGGAACAGGAGAATCGCCACCGTCCCCAGGAGGAATCCCACCGGGCAAGGATAAGCGCGGAGAGCCCTGCGTCTTTCGTCTCCCTGTTTAATCCGCATCCGTGGCCGAGGCCTTCATAGTCGACGCGATCCGCACTCCGATGGGCGCCTACCGTGGCGCGCTCTCCACGATGCGCCCGGACGACCTCGCCGCCCACACGATCAGGGCCGTCGTCGAGCGTAGCGGCGTCGATCCCGAGCGGATCACCGATGTCTACTTCGGCGCGGCGAACCAGGCGGGCGAGGACAATCGCGACGTGGCGCGGATGGCGGCGCTGCTCGCCGGCCTTCCCGACGCCGTCCCCGGGGCAACCGTCAACCGCCTCTGCGCCTCGGGGCTGGAGGCGATCAACGCCGCCGCCCGTGCGGTCAAGCTCGGCGAGGGTGACCTCTACCTGGCCGGCGGGGTCGAGTCGATGAGCCGGGCGCCGTGGGTGGTGGAGAAGCCCGAGCGGGGGCTGCCGCGCGGCGCGCAGACGATGCACGACACGACCCTGGGCTGGCGCATGATCAACCCGAGGATGGCGGAGCTGGGGGTCTCGACCGAGTCGATGGGCGAGACAGGGGAGAACGTGGCCGAGCGCTACGGGGTGAGCCGCGAGGACCAGGACGCCTTCGCGCTGCGCAGCCACAGGCGCGCCATCGCCGCCGCCGAGGCCGGGCTGCTCGCCGAGGAGATCGTCCCGGTCGAGGCGCCGCGGGGGCGCGAGACCGTCACCGTCGAGGCCGACGAGGGGCCACGGCCCGACGCCTCGCGGAGAAGCTCGCCGCGCTGCGCCCGGTCTTCCGCGAGGGCGGCACGGTGACCGCCGGCAACGCATCGACCCTCAACGACGGCGCCGCCTGCCTGCTGATCGCCTCCGAGGAAGGCGCGAAGCTGCTCGGGGCCGAGCCGCTTGGCCCGGATCGTCTCCTTCGGCGTCGCCGGCGTCGACCCCGCCTACATGGGCATCGGCCCGGTCGCGGCGGTGCCGCGTGCCCTCGCCGCTGCCGGCCTCTCCCTCGAGGAGATCGACCTGGTCGAGCTGAACGAGGCCTTCGCCTCACAGGCGCTGGCCTGCGCGCGGGAGCTGGCGATCGACGAGGCGCGGCTGAACGTCAACGGCGGCGCGATCGCGCTCGGCCACCCGCTGGGCTGCTCTGGCGCCCGCCTCGCCACGACCCTGGTGCGAGAGCTGCGCCGGCGCGGCGGCCGCTACGGCCTCGCCACCCTCTGCGTCGGCGTCGGCCAGGGCCTGGCGACCGTGTTCGAAGCAGTCTGAGATAGCCTCGCCGCGCCGATGACGACCACCTTCACCGAGCTGGCGAGCGTCGACGGAACGGTCTCGCCCACCGCCGAGGCGACCGTCTGCCGCTGACGCGACGACGGCCTCTACCGGGGCGACGGAGCCTTCGAGGTCGTCCGCCTCTACGAAGGGCGACCGTTTGCGCTCGGCGACCACCTCGACCGGCTGCAGCGCTCGGCGGCGGCGATCGAGCTGGAGTTCGACCGGGCGGTGCTGGAGCGCGAGATCGAGGCGTTGCTCACCAAGGCGGGCGACGTCGACGGCCAGCTTCGCCTGATCGTCACACGCGGCGGGCGGCGGATCGCCGCAACCGAGCAGCTGCCGCCTCACGCCGAGACGCTGCGGCTCGCCACCGTCACCTACTGCCCGACCGTGATCCTCAACGGGGTCAAGTCGCTCTCCTACGCAGCCAACATGCAGGCGACCAGGCTCGCCCAGGCGCGTGGCGCCGACGAGGCGGTGCTTGGTCCAGCCCGACGGCACGGTGCTGGAGCCGCCGACCTCCTCGATCTTCTGGGTCTCCCCGCAGGGCTCGCTGCGCACGCCGGCGCTCGATGCCGGGGTGCTGGAGTCGATCACCCGCGACCGCCTCGTCAAGGCGCTGCACGTCGAAGAGGGTGCTTGGCCGATCGCCGACCTGCGCGCCGCGAGCGAGGTCTTCCTCGCCTCAACCACGCGGGAGATCCAGGCGGTGTCCGCGATCGACGGAGGCCGAACTCGCCGCGGCGCCGGGGCCCCGCACCCGCGAGGCGCAGGAGGCGTTCGCGGCGACGCTGGGCAGGAGCTTTGAAGACGCCGAAAACGAAAGAGCAGAGGTGAGATGGACTTCCAGCTGAGCGACGAGCAGCAACTGATCTCCGAAGCGGCGCGCGAGTTCGCCGACCGCGAGATCGTGCCGCGGGTGCGCGACAACGACCGCGCCGGCCGCTTTGACCGCGAGCTGGCAAGCAAGCTGGGCGAGATCGGCTACCTCGGCGCCCCGGTCGCCGAGAGCTACGGCGGCCGCGGCCTCGACTACATCGGCTACGGCCTGATCGTCGAGCAGGTCGGGCGCGCCGACTCCTCCGCCCGCACCGTCGTCTCGGTGCAGACCTCGCTGGTCGCCGGCTCGATCGAGCGCTGGGGAACGGAGGAGCAGAAGCAGAAGTGGCTGCCGCGCCTCTGTTCGGGCGAGGCGCTCGGCTGCTTCGGGCTGACCGAGCCCGACACCGGCTCAGACGCCGCCAACCTGCGCACCCGCGCCACCAAGACCGACTCGGGCTGGTCGATCAGCGGCCAGAAGATGTGGATCTCGCTCGGCAGCTTCGCCGAGGTGGCGCTGATCTTCGCCCAGACCGACCCCCCGCCGAAGCATCGCGGACTCGCCTGCTTCCTCGTCCCCACCGCCAGCGAGGGCTTCGCCTCGCAGGAGATCCACGGCAAGCTCGGCCTGCGCTCCTCCGACACCGCCTCGCTTTCGCTCGACGAGGTCGAGGTCGGCGAGGACGCGATGCTCGGAGAGATCGGCGACGGCTTCAAGGTGGCGATGAGCGCTCTCGACAACGGCCGCTACAGCGTCGCCGCCGGCTGCGTCGGCATCTGCGACGGCTGCGTCGACGCCTCGGTCCGCTACGCGAAGGAGCGCAAGCAGTTCGGCGTGCCCCTGGCCCGCTTCCAGCTGGTCCAGGAGATGATCGCCGACATGATCCTCAAGCGCGACGCCTCGCGGATGCTGGTCTACCGCGCCGGCGCGCTCAAGGACGAAGGCAAGCCGAACACGATGGAGACCTCGGTGGCGAAGCTATACGCGACCGAGTCGGCGGTCGAGTGCGCCAACCTGGCGATCCAGGTGCACGGCGGCGCCGGCTACGTCGACGACTACCCGGTCGAGCGCTACCTGCGCGACGCCCGGGTGACGACGCTCTACGAGGGCACCTCGCAGATCCAGAAGCTGATCATCGGCCGGGCGGCGACGGGGATCAACGCGATGCTCCCCTTCGAGGAGAGCTGAACGATGGCCGAGGTGGTCGAGAGCTCGCTCGACGGCCACATCGCCCTGCTGCGCCTCAACCGTCCCGAGGCGCGCAACGCCCTCTCACCCGAGGTGATGGAGCGGCTCGGCAGGCGAGCTGGAGCGGCTCGACCCCGACCCCGAGGTGCGCTGCGTCGTGATCGCCGGCTCCGATGCGGTCTTCGCCGCCGGCGCCGACATCAGGGCGATGAGCGAGCGCAGCCTCGCCGAGGCCCTCTACCACCCCGCGGCGGAGTTCTGGAGGCGCCTCGCCAGGGTGAAGACGCCGCTGATCGCCGCCGTCTCCGGCTACGCGCTGGGCGGCGGCTGCGAGCTGGCGCTGGCCTGCGACATGATCGTCGCCTCCGACACTGCCAAGTTCGGCCAGCCCGAGATCAACCTGGGGATCATCCCCGGCGGCGGCGGCACCCAGCGCCTGGCTCGGGTGCTGGGCAAGCAGCGGGCGATGGAGTACGTGCTGACCGGCCGCCGCTTTGACGCCGCCGAGGGACTGCAGATGGGCCTTGTCAACAGGTCGTCGAGGATGGGCGCTGGCTGGAGCAGGCGATGGCCCTCGCCCACACCGTGGCGGAGCGGCCGCCGATCGCGACCCGCCTCGCCAAGCAGGCGGTGCTCGCCGCCGAGGAGACGGCGCTCTCGGCCGGGCTGGACAGCGAGCGCCGCCTCTACGAGCTGGCGATGGCGACCGAGGATCGAGTCGAGGGCATGCGTGCCTTCCTCGAGAAGCGCGAGCCGGAGTTCAAGGGACGGTGACGGTCGAGCGGGTCGGCGTCGTCGGCGCCGGGACGATGGGCGCCGGGATCGCTCAGATCGCCGCGCTGGGCGGTTATCGAGACGAGGCTGCACGACCCCGTCCCCGAGGCGCTCGGCGCCGGGATCGAGCGGCTGCGGGACGGCACTGGCAAAGGGCGCCGCGAAGGGGCTGTGGAGCGAGGCCGACGCCGACGCCGCGAGCGAGCTTGTCCGACCCCGCCCCGAGCCTCGCCGACCTCGCCGGTTGTGATCTGGTGATCGAGGCGGCGCCCGGAGGAGCGTGGGGCTAAAGCGCGAGCTGTTCGCCACCCTGGCCGAGTATTGCAGCCCGGAGACGATCCTCGCCACCAACACCTCCTCCCTCCCGGTCGACCGCGATCGCCGCCGCGACGCCGCACCCCGAGCGGGTGGTCGGCATGCACTTCTTTAACCCGCCGGCGCTGATGAAGCTGGTCGAGGTGGTCGCCACGGCCGACTCCGCCGAGAGCGCTCTTGCGGCGACCGCCGAGGCCGGCAGACGGATGGACCGCACGCCGATCCGCGCCAAGGACAGCCCCGGTTTCATCGCCAACCGCCTTGCCCGTCCCTTCACCCTGGAGTCGCTGCGCATGCTGGCGACGGGGGTCGCCGACGCGGCGACGATCGACCGCGTCTGCCGGATCGGCGGCGGCTTCCGCATGGGCCCGTTTGAGCTGATCGACCTGATCGGGCTCGACGTCAACCTCAGCATCGCCCGCTCCTTCTACGAGCAGGGAGGCGAGCCGGAGCGCTGGCGCCCCAGTCCGATCCAGGAAGGGCTGGTCGAGGAAGGCCGGCTGGGCCGCAAGAGCGGGCGAGGCTTCTACAGCTACGGCGAGGGGCCCCACCGCGAACCCGACCCCGAGCTGGGAATCGAGGCGCCGACCCTGGATCCCGGCGAGCTGGCGAAGATAGACCCGGCCGGGCGCTCGATCCTCCCCCGCCTCCTCGCCCAGATCGCCAACGAGGCGGCCTTCGCCCTCGAGGAGGAGGTCGGCTCTCCCGCCGACATGGACACAGCGCTGCGGCTCGGCTTCAACTGGCCGCGCGGCCCGCTTGAGCTCGGCGATCTGATCGGAGCCGGGCCGGCGCTCTCGCTGCTGGAGGCCTTGGAGCGATCCCGCGGCGAAGCCTACCGCCCCGCCCGGCTGCTGCGCGCCGCCGCCGAGCGCGGAACGCCGTTGCGGTAAGCGGCTGCCTAAAGCCGCCGTGCGCCCTCAGCATGGGGCAGCTGCTCGCGGCTTCGATGAGCCAGGGCGACAGCCGTCGCGCCACCCCGACCGCACCGCCGAACCGTCGCGGTGAGCGGTGGCGGACGTCGCCGGTGGCGAATAGCCCGGGGACGCTCGTCTCGGGAGCGAGCGGATCGCCTGGCCGCCAGGCACGTCGCGCTCCAACACGACGGTGGACAGCCCGTCCGAATCCGCGTAGACCGCCGCCGCCAGACCGGCTGGACCGGCCCCGACGATCGCGATGTCGTATGAGGTCCGAGACGGTGGCCTGGTCTCGTTCCATGCCTACGCGACGCGCTCGACCCGGGCGCACCGGGCTCATCAGGCGTGCAGCTGGAACATCAACTCATCGACGTAGCACCAGCTCCAGTCCTCGCCAGACTGCGCCGAGCGGATGATTGGATGCCCGGTCTCCCGGTGATGAGCGGTGGCGTGCTTCCCCGGCGAGTTGTCGCAGCAGCCGATATGTCCGCAGCTCTGGCACATCCGCAGGTGCACCCACCGCATCCCGAGAGCCAGGCACTCCTCGCAACCGGCTACCTCGGGCGGGAGGTCGAGGATCTGGACGGAGTCGAGATGTGTGCAGGCGACGGCCGTCCGACGACATTAACCGATGAGCGGAACGGGGTCACCCGCTTGCGCCCGCGTTGCCCCTTGACTCGCCGATGGCACAGGTGTAGACAGGGAGGGCCGGCGGGGAGCCGGCTTTACCTCTACAGATAGGAGAGCCCAGATGAGCCGAGTGATGGCGGACTGCCGCCGCTTCGAGAGTGAGAGCAACTGCACGCTGACGATCATCGGCGAGGAGGACGAGGTGGTGGCGACCGCCGCCCAGCACGCCGCCGCAGTCCACGGGCACGAGGACACCCCTGAGATGCGCGAGCAAATCCGCGGCATTCTCGAGGCAGAGGCCTCCTACGCCCCCGGCGAGCGCCAGCCAGAAGCCTTTCCGAGCTAAGACCCGGGAGTCGGTGCGATCTCGGCGGGCTCGCCGCCGGGCATCCAGTGAGCCTCCGCCATCGGCGGGGTATCGCGTAGGTACCACTCGGCGTCGAGGGCGCCCATGCAGCCGGTGCCGGCGGCGGTGACCGCCTGGCGGTAGGTGTGGTCGACGACGTCGCCGACCGCGAAGACGCCGCCCAGGTTGGTGCGAGTCGAGCCGGGCTCGGTGACGATATAGCCGTTCTCGTCGGTGTCGACCTGGCCCTCGACGACCTCCGATTTGGGGATGTGGCCGATCGCGACGAACGCGCCGTCGGTTGCGATCTCCTCGGCTTCGCCGGTCTCGGGGTTGCGAAGGCGGACGCGGTCCAGCTTGCCGTCCTCGCCGGCGAGGAACTCCTCGGCTAGGAAGGGCGTCTTGAAGCTGATGTTGGGCCGTTCCCTGGCGCGCTCGAGCATGATCTTCGAGGCGCGGAACTCGTCGCGCCGGTTGATCACGGTCAGCTGGCTGGCGTACTTGGAAATGAAGATCGAATCCTCCATCGCCGAGTCCCCGCCGCCGATCACGACCACCCTCTGGCCTTTGAAGAAGGCGCCGTCGCAGACCCCGCAGGTGGAGACACCGCGGCCGCCCAGCTCCATCTCGCCGGGAACGCCAAGCCTGCGCGGCTCCGCCCCCATCGCCAGGATCACGGTCTTCGCCCGGTGCTCTTCGTCGCTCAGGAAGACCCTTTGGACGCCACCGTCGGAGAGCTCGATCCGGTCGACATCGTCGGTCACGAACCGGGTGCCGAAGCGCTCGGCCTGGGCACGGAACTGGCCCATCATCTCCGGCCCCATGATCCCGTCGGGATAGCCGGGGTAGTTCTCGACGTCGGTCGTGTTCTGCAGCTGCCCACCCCACTGGAAGCCCTCGAACAGGAGGGGCTCGAGGTTGGCGCGGGCCGTGTAGAGAGCCGCAGTGTAGCCGGCGGGGCCGCCGCCGACGACGATCACGTTCTCGACCTTCTTCTCGTCAGCCATCTTTCGCCGCCTGGAGTCTAATACTTTACTTTTTATAGTAACGGACGGGTCAACCGCCGCGACTCGGCTCGTGGCTCGCTCTCCGCCCCGATTCCACGGCGGGTCCCCGATCGATCGGCAGCCCCTCCGCTTCCCACTCCTGGACCCTCTTGCGGAGCTGGAAGAAGGCGACGACGCCGAACGGGATCGGCATCCAGAAGGCGACCAGCCGGTAGATCAGGATCGCCGGGAAGATCGTGTCCTCCGGCAGGCCGAAGAGGACGAAGGCACCGATCATCCCCGCGTCGACCGCCCCCACCCCCGCCGGGGCAAACGGGAAGAGGTTGGCGACCATGCCGAGGAAGAAACCCTGGACGACGACGGCGAGCGGGACGTGGACGCCGAAGGCGTGGAAGGAGGCCCAGAGGATGCCGATGTTGGCGGCCCAGAACCCCGCCGCGCCGATCACCGCCAGCCCGCCGCGCGAGGGGTGGGCGAAGAGGCCGAGCGCGAACCTGAATCCCTCACCGAAGGTCGCCGGCGCCCTGGCGACCGTGCGGGCAATCGAGTGGCCGCGCTCGCCGCGCACGAACGGAGCCACGCGCCGCTCCAGATCCGAGGGAATCAGGGCGATCAGCACTCCGACGAGGATCAGCAGCCCGGCGATCGCGGCCGGGATGACCGTCAGCTCGACCGGGTGCTGGCCATTAAGCACACCGGTCCGCAACAACACGCCAAAGACGACCAGCGCCAGCGGGTAGAAGGCATAGTGCAGGGTGAGGAAGGCGACCATCCGTCGCCCTGCGTCGCGGCGGCGCATCCCGGCCTTGCGCAGCGCCCAGTAGGTGAGGGCGATCCCCCCGGCGCCGGCCGCCGAGAAGAGCAACGTCGCCGCCAGGCCGGCCATGTTGATCTCGTAGGTCTCCGTCCAGGTGAGGCGCAGGGCCCTGCCGCCGACGACCGCCTTGAAGAGAGCGATGTAGGTGGCGAAGGCGACGACGTTGAAGCCGATCGCCACCCCGATCCAGATCGGTTCGGCTTCGTCGAGCTTGCTCAGAGCGTCGCCCAGGCCGACCAGCTTTGGGAAGAGGAAGTAGATCCCGATCAACAGCGCGAGGACGACGATCGCCGTCTGCGCCACCCGCCGCACCGTGAATAGCGGCAGCTCGACGGTCGCGTCGCCGTTCGCCGAGTCCTCCTGAGACACCCCTGGGACGCTACCTGCTGGCGAGGCGCTCCAAGCGCTGCAGGGCGCGGTTTACCCTCAGCACCAACGGCGCGGCGAGATGCTCCCCTCTCCTCACCGCGACGACCAGCAGCGCCCCGGCCGCGAGGTCTGTGACGTAGTGCTCCCCGAGGTAGACCAGCGCGAAGCCGAGGGCGAGCGCGTAGCCCCAGCCCGTGGCGCCCTCTACCGGGCCGGCCTCTTGGCAGGGCCAGCGCCATCGTCAGCGCGGTCGCGAAGTGCAACGAGGGCATCGCCGCCCACGGGTTGCCGCCCAGCGCGCCGTACATGCCTGGCCAGGCCGAGCCCCAGGTCCCCTCGCCCACCTCGACCATGATCCGGCGCACCTCCTCCCCCCGGTCAGCCCCTGCTTCGGAGGACCACCAGGGCGGAGCGGTCGGTGCGATGAAGTAGACGGCGCAGCCGATGTCGAAGACGGCGGCGAGCTGCCGCGCGGCGCGCGGAAAGCGCTCGTTGTGGCGAACGAGGATGAAGGAAAGGGCGGTGTAGGGCTCAAGGAACCAGAGCCAGTGCACCCAGGCGAGGACGCGGTCGATCGCCTTGACCCCGCCGAGGCGGGCGAGGGCGCGCTGCAGGCGCGCGTTGGGGAGCCTGCCGCAGCCGAGGGCGCGGTCAATCGAGATCGGGTAGCGGACGCGGAGGCGGCGGCGCAACCGCTCGCGATCGTCGTAGGGGACCTCGTGGGCCATCGTGAAGGCCCACATCTGCATCGCGAACAGCGCCACGTCGCGCTTCTTAGAGCGGGGGGTCAGAACCGCGAGCGCCAGCGGCCCGCCGGCGCAGGCGGCGACAGCGACTGGGGCGGGGATGCGGTGGCGTCGGCGCAACAGCGGCACCGCGAACGCGGCGCCAATCGCGGCGGCCGCCCCGGCCCGTACCGCCACGCGCAGCGCCGGAGATGGCCGAGACCGGGTCCGCATAAGGTCGGCGAGTATAGGTAGGCGACCGACACTGGGCGCGGCGGCGCGCCGCGCGGCGTGATTAGAATGGCCGCGCTTTGGCGCCCCACTCTCCTGGCACCAACCAGATTGACACCCTGCTTTGGATCGGCCTCGTCGCCGCGGCGGTCGTCGTCGTAGCGATCAACCTCGCGCTGGTCTACGCGGTGCGCAAATACCGCGCCGAGCGTGGGGCCGAGCCGCGCCAGGTGCGCGGCGGGCGACGCATCCAGTTCCAGGTCGGTGCGGCGCTGACCGTCTTTGCCGCCGCGATCCTCGTGCTCAGCATCGTCTTCACCGAAAAGGCGCGGGAGACGCCGCGGACCGGGCCGGCCGGGCTCGCCGCCACCCGCTCCAAGCCTCTGACCATCAATGCGACCGGTCGCCAGTGGTTGTGGCGCTACAACTACCCCAACGGCGCCTTTTCCTACTACAAACTGGTGGTGCCGGTCGACACCGCAGTCGTCCTCGACCTGGCCTCCACCGACGTCGTCCACACCTGGGACGTGCCCGACCTGGCCGGCAAGCGCGACGCGGTGCCGGGCAAGCCGAACCAGGTCGTCTTCCGAGCCGACCAGGAAGGCACCTACATGGGCCAGTCATCGACCCTGTCGGGTCAGGGCTACGCGGCGATGCGGACCGCGGTCGACGTCGTCTCGCCGCGGGCCTACCTGGCCTTCATCAAACGCCAGAAGGCAGAGGTCCAGGCGGCGCAGAACCGGGCGGTCGAACTGATCGACAGCGGAAAGGTTCCATGAGCCCAAGCCCACGCTCCGAGCTGGTCGTCGACGGCTTCCCGCGGCGCCGCCCGCGCTGGGTGGAGCTGGCGACCAGCGGCGACCATAAGGACGTCGGCCGGGTACTGATCGCCGGCGCCTTCGGCTTCCTCTTCCTCGCCGCGGTCGAGATGCTGCTGATGCGCCTCCAACTGTCGATCCCCGAAAACACGTTCCTCGCCCCCGTCACCTTCAACCGGCTCCTCTCCGTCTACGGGACGACGGCGATCTTCTTCTTCGCGATCCCGCTCGCGCTAGGGCTCTTCTATTACGTGGCGCCGCTGCAGATCGGCGCCCGCGGCACGGCGCTGCCGCGCCTCGGGCAGATCGGCATGTGTCTCTACGTGGCCGGTGCAGCGGTGCTGTACAGCGGCTTCCTCTTCACCCCCTCAGAGGCGGGGGTGAACCCGCTGGCGCCGCTCTCCGAACTCCCCTATCTCTCCAACAACGGCGTCAACGCCTGGGCCACCGCAACCGGGCTGGCGACGCTGGGCTTTGTCTTCATCGCGATCAACCTGGTGGCGACTCTGCGCACCATGCGATCGCCCGGGATGGCCTGGCGACGGCTCCCTGTCTTCGCCTGGGCGGCGGCGATCTGCTCCTGGTTGATGCTGGTGATCGGCCCGGTGATGCTCGCGGCAATCACGATGCTGATGATCGACCGCAACTTCGGCGGCACCTTCTTCGACGGCGGCTCCGGCGGTGCGCCGCTGCTCTGGCAGCATCTCAGCTGGATCTTCTTCACCGGCGCCTACATGCTGATCCTGATCGCCGCCTTCGGCGCGATCGCCGAGATCGTCCCGGCCTTCGCCCGCAAGCCCCTGTTCAACCGCGGCGTGGTGATCGGCTCGCTGGCGGCAATCGCTGTGATCGGCACCCTGGCCTGGATGCAGAACATGCTGACCGCCCCGATCGGGATCGGCTGGATGTACTTCGCGATGGTCATGTCGCTGGCGCTGATCGTCCCCTTCGGCCTCATCGCCTTCAACTTGATCGCGACGATGGTCGGCGGGACGCTGCGTATGCGGGCGCCGCTGCTGTTCGCGATCGGGGCGATCTCGGCGATCTCGATCGGCCTTGCCGCCGAGATCGAGCAGTCGATGGTCGCCGCCGCCTGGCAACTGAAGGACACCACCGACGCCACCGCGGCGACCCATTTCGCCCTGATCGGCGGCAGCGTCTTCGGCGGCTTCGCCGCGCTGTACTACTGGTTCCCGAAGATGACCGGCCGAACGATGGGCGAGAGCCTCGCCCGGATCTCCTTCTGGACGATGGCGATTGGCATCCTCGTCGCCTTCGTGCCGCTCTTCCTGGCAGGTGCCGAGCAGGACGAGGTCGTCAACGCCTACAAGTTCTTCGATCACACCGGCGTCAACGCCTACAACCTGATCGCCTCGATCGGCGCCGTCGTCCTCGCGGTCGGGATCGTGATCACGCTCGTCAACGCGATCCTCAGCCGCAGCGGGGGTGCCGAGGCCGGACATGACCCGTGGGGCGGCGACTCACTGGAGTGGCTGGCGCTCTCGCCCCCCGAGCCCCACAACTTCGACGTGCTCCCCGACGTGCGCAGCGCCCGGCCGATGCGCGACATCCGCGTGGCGATCTCACGCCGGGCCGACCGCGCCGAGTTGCCCGTGCGCGAGTCCCAGCCGGTAGCCTGACCGGCATGGACGCCGGCGTCGGAGCGCAGACCGTCCCCGCCACGACGACGGTGGCGGCAACGTCCAGCGTTCGGCCGCGGTGACCGTCCTTCGCGACTACCTGACGCTGACCAAGCCGAAGGTGCAGTCGCTGCTGCTCTTCATCACGGTGACGACGATGTACGTGGCCGGTGACCCCTCGATCGGGCTCGTCTTCCTCACCTGCCTGGGCGGCGCCCTCTCGGCCGGAGGAGCGGGAGCGATCAACCACGCGATCGATCGCGATATCGACCGCAAGATGGCCCGCACCGCCAGCCGGCCGGTCGCCAGCGGGCGGGTCTCCCCCGCCGCCGCAACCACCTTCGGGGTGCTGCTCGGCTGCGCTTCGGTCGCGCTGCTGGCTCTGGCGGTGAACCCGCTGGCGGCGGCGCTCTCGCTCTCCGGCCTGCTCGGCTACGTCTGCGTGTACACGCTCTGGCTGAAGCGCGCCACGCCGCAGAACATCGTGATCGGCGGCGCTGCAGGGGCGGTCCCGCCGCTGGTCGCCTGGGCGGCGGTGACGGGCGGGCTCAGTGGCACCGCGCTCTACCTCTTCGCGATCGTCTTCTTCTGGACGCCACCCCACTTCTGGGCCCTCTCGCTGCTGATGAAGGATGACTACGCGAACGCCGGCGTGCCGATGCTGCCGGTGGTGCGCGGCGAGGCGGAGACGCGTCGCCAGATCCTCCTCTACGCCGTGCTGCTGTATGCGGTCACGCAGCTGCCCTTCTGTGCCGGCGCCTTTGGCGTCGCCTACATGGCAGCCTCGATGACCCTGGGGGCGATCTTCATCTACTGCGCGATTCGCCTGCTGCGCAGCGCCGACCGGCGCTGGGCTCTGCGCACCTACCTCTACTCACTCTCCTACCTGGCGCTGCTCTTCGGAGCGATGGCGATCGACGCCAGGCTAGCCTGATAGAAATCCGGCCGTGGATCGCGAGACCGCAAGGCGCAGCATGAAAGCCGGGCTGGTGGCCGGCGGCTTTGCCGCAGCGGTCTTCGCCCTGTCCTTCGTCGTCGCCCTGCTCTACATCGCCTCATAGAGATGAGCGAGCACCGCGACATCCCCGAGCCCGGCGAGCTGGTCTTCAGGCCGCGCCCCTCCTGGGCGCCCGCCTTCTTCGCCGCGGGCATCGGGGGGATGGTCTGCGGTATCTACGCCAACGGGTTCATCTTCCCGTCCTGGGTATACGCGATTGTCGGCGCGATCTTCTTCCTCGCCGCTTTCCGCAGCCTTGTCCGCGGCGCGGTCCGCGACTACTACCGCCTGCCCCGAAAGCAGAAGGTACGCGGCGCCGTGCTTCCCGTGGAAACCATCAGCCCCTCCCCGGAGCTAGGGCTCAGTCGGGGGTCATCCCCGAGGTCGCGCCAACGGAGGTCCAAACCCGGACGATGTCGCGCATCGAGAGCACACCGACCACCTCCGCGTCCTCGAAGACGACCAGGTGGCGAATGCCGCGGTGCGACATCTCCGCGGCGGCGCGCTCGAGGCTCCAGTCCGGTGCCGCAGCGATCACGCTGGCGCTCATGTGATCGGCGACCAGCTCGACGTCGAGATCCTGCCCGCCGCCAGCCGAGATGAGGATGTCGCGCTCGGTGACGATCCCCGGCGCCGAGGACTCGGGGTCGGCGACCAGCGCCGCGCCGGTGCCCTTCTCGCACCATCTTCTCGGCCGCCTCGCGCAGGGTGTGCGACGGGCCAACGGTCAACACCACCTCCGACATTCCTTCCCGTACCTGCATCGGCCCTCCTTTCCCAGCCTTCCGGAGATCGTGCGGATCGACGCAAGACTACCCCCACCAATCGTGCCTGACAAGCCGCTTCCACCGGGGCCTCGACATATAGAATCCGCCCGCCTCGCACTCCGATGCCCATGCCGCCTAACCCCACTCGTCTGCTTCTCGCCCTAGCCGCCCTCGCCGCGGTCGCGCTGGGCGCTTCGGGTTGCGGAACCAGCACCGCCGACCTGACGCGCGGCAGGGTCCTCTTCATCCAGAAATGCGGCAAATGCCACACCCTCGCGCAAGCCGGCACGACCGCGCAGGTGGGACCCAACCTCGATGACGCCTTCGCCGCGGCGCGGGCGGCGGGCGAGGGCGGCGCCACGATCGAAGGCGTCGTCAAAGCGCAGGTCGGGTTCCCGCGCCCCAGCAACGCCAACCCCTTTATCTCGATGCCGCACAACGTCGTCACCGGCCAGGACCTCGACGACGTCGCCGCCTACGTGGGCCGCTACGCCGGCGTCCCGGGAGCGGCGCCGCCCAAGGTCCCGGGCGGCCCCGGGGCCCAGGTCTTCGCCAACAACGGCTGCGGCGGCTGCCACACGCTGGCGGCGGCAAAATCGGGCGGCACCACCGGCCCCGACTTCAACAAAGTCCTGCCCGGCAAGAGCGCGTCGTTCATCAAAGGCTATATCGAACACCCGATCGCGCCAGTGGCCAAGGGCTACCCGACCGGCGTGATGCCGCAGAACTTCGCCTCGATCATCAAACCGAACGAACTTGACGAGCTGGTCGAATACCTGATCGCCTCGACCTCCAAGGGCGGCTCGGGCGGCAGCTCGAAGAGCAAGGGCGGCTGACGCCGACGGCCGGGCGGCCGTTGGCGTCATCTCCGAAGATGCGGGAACGACTCAGAGACCGCTTCGAGATCTCGCCGCAGCGCTACGCGCAGGTGACTATGGTCGCCCTCGGCGCACTCTCACTGATCGTCCTCACCGGCGCTGCGGTGCGCCTCACCGACTCCGGCCTCGGCTGCCCGGACTGGCCCAGGTGCTACGGGCAGACGCTACCTCCGCTCGAATCCCACGCGGTGATCGAGTACGCCAACCGGATCCTGACCGGGTTCGTGGGCATCGCGGTGATCGCCGCCAGCGTGCTGGCCTTCTTCCGTCGCCCCTACCGCTGGCACCTGGCGCTGTTCGGGGCGCTGCTGCCGTTGGGGGTGATCGCCCAAGCGATCCTCGGTGCCGAGGTCGTCGAGCACCACCTCGCCCCGGGGCTGGTGATGCTCCACTTCATCCTCTCGATGATGCTGCTGGACGCGGCCTTCGCGCTGGCCTGGTGCTCTCGCTATGAGCCCACGCAAGCGGCGGCGATCCAGCGACCGGCTGGGAGTCTGGGCGGTCCGCGGGCTGATCCCGATCGGCCAGCTGACGATCCTCGCCGGGACCATTGCGACCGCCTCGGGACCGCACGCCGGAGCCCACGCCGGGCAGCTCGTCCACCGCTTCACCTTCGAGGGACGGGGGACGCTGGAATGGGTCGTACAACGACACGCAACGATCGCCGCCGTTTTCGGGCTAGCCGCAATCGGGGTCTGGCTACTGCTGCGCCGCAAGGGGGGCGACAGACGCGCCCTTCGGCCCCTCACCGCGTTGATCTGCCTGCTGGCACTCCAGGGCATCGTCGGGGGCGTCCAGTGGGCGCTGAAGCTTCCGACCGAGATCGTCTGGGTCCACGTCGCCCTCGCCACCGTCACCTGGCTGGCGATGCTCTGGACGGTCGCCACCGCCGGCCGCCTCGAGCCACGCGAGGCCGCCGTTCCCTCGGTGGGAGACGTCGCCCGGCCTGGACTAGGTGCGGGCGTGAAGGCCCTTTAAGGCGAGGGCCGCCCGTCCGACGCAACCATAGACTCGGGCCGCCCCCGAACCAGCCCGATGCTCCCGTTCTCCCTCTCGATCGGCATTCTCAGCCTCCTACAGGCCTCGCTTGTCGCCGTCCCCCGACCCGCCGTCCTCCCGGCGCTCGCCGGCCTTCGCAGTCGCTGGTGGGCGCTCATTCTGCCGGTCTCGATCGTTGCCGCGATCGCGGCAATCGCGCTCGACTCCGCCTCGGCGCACGTGCTGACCTATCTGGCGCTGTTCGGGGTCCCACCGCTGGCGGCGATAGCCCTGGGCGCGGTCGTCCGCGGTAGACACTCGGCGCTCGCCCTGCTGGTAATCCCTTTGTTTGCCGTGGCCTGGGCCTTCCAGGGCTCGCTCTCGGGCCAGGCGGCGGCGCTTGCGCTCTCCGCTTTGGCCTGCGTCAGCCTCGGCTGGCTACTCGCCTGCGTCGTCCCCGCCAGATGGTTGAAGCTGGGGATCTACGCGATGGCGGCTATCGACACCTGGCTGGTCGCCTCAGACCTCCTCCAGGGCCCCAATGCCGTCCTGAACACCGTCTCCCCCGGCAGCCTCCCCCGCCTGCAGTACGTGTCCTTCGGATCCGCCGCGATGGGGTTTGGCGACCTCCTGATCGCCGCGGCGCTGGGGGCGCTGCTGGCCCGCGACCGCCAGCTTCAGCGGACCGGAGCCGCCCTCGCCGGCGTCCTGGCCCTGGCATTCGACCTCCTCTTCTTCGCCTTCAATGAGCTACCGGCAACCGTCCCGATAGCCCTCACCCTCGCGGTCATTGAGATCCGCAGTCGCGACTAACGACCCTTCAGCCAACGATAAGCGTGCACTGCCCCTGCACAGACCAGCACGAGGCCCCAGATCGCCCCGACCAGAGGACGGGTCAGCAGCGTCAAGGCGATCACCGAGGCAGCTGCGACCCCGACGATCACGACCCAGCGGAAAACGGCTTCCTCGGAGATGCGCATGAAGCCGGTGGGCGGCGACCGCGCTTAGAGTATGTAGACGGCGGTGTAGACGATGAGCCACATCACGTCCACGAAGTGCCAGTAGATGCCGGGGATCTCGACCCCGAGGTGATCTTTCGCGGCGGGGCCGAAGTGGCCCCGGAAGGCGCGGATCGTGGCGAAGCTGAGCAGCATCAAGCCGACGAAGACGTGGGCGCCGTGCAGGCCAGTGAGGCAGTAGAAGATCGTGCCGAAGGAGAGATCCCGGGCGCTGAAGCCGAGGTGGACGTACTCGTTGATCTGGATGAAGAGGAAGGTGGCGCCGAGCATCCAGGTGAGGACCAAGCCCAGCTTCATCCCGTTGCGGTTGCCCCGCCGGATCGACTCCAGGGCATAGTGGACGGTAAAGCTCGAGGAGACAAGGATTGCCGTGTTGACACCGGCGACAGCCACCGGCAGTTCGTAGGGGTGCGGCGGCCAGGCGGACGGGTTGACGACGATGCGCAAGAAGAAGTAGGAGGCAAAGAAGGCGCCGAACAGCATCACCTCAGAGACGATGAAGAGCAGGATCCCGAGCGTCTGGCGGTCGATGCGTGAGCTCTGGTTTGCCTCGGGAGGGCCGTGGTGCTCTTCGGCGTGCCCGTGACCAAGGGCGACGGTCGCGCTCTCCATCAGGCCTCTCCCCCTCCCGCTTCGGCGACGGCGGCCGCGACGACGGCCGCCGGGCGACCCGCCTCCAGGTGCTCGACCGGCTTCTCGGTTATCTCGCGAACCCGCCCGATTAGGTCGTCGTCGAGCCAGCGCGAATGCTCCCCGGCGAAGGTCGAGATCAGGATCTCGTCGATCCGGTAGTGCTCGATCGCGTTCTTGACGGCGTGGAAGGGGTCCGGGCTCATCGGCTGGCCGGTCGCGTCGATATCGGCACGGTAGAGCTCGGCCATCGTCGAGGCGAGGTCGCCGACAACCTCGGCCTCGGAGACCTCCTCGGAGCGCGGGCAGATGATCGTGTAGCGATGCGGGCGCTCGGCGGCGCGCTCCTTGAGCCGGTGGACGAGGTCGGGAGTCGCCACGGTTTTGGTTGCGACGACCAGGGTGTGGATCACATCCCAGCGGATCGAGTCGTCCTCGATCCGCACCGGGATGTGGGTCACCGCCGTCTCGGGCTCAAAGCGGGCCCTCGCCCACTCGACCAGGTCCTTGCGGGTGATCCCGAAGCGTGTCTCCTTCAGGCAGGAGAGCAAGACCTCGCCGGGCTCATGGGCGCGCACCGCGTCGTCCAGCGCCAGCGCGGGGTCGGGGTCCATCACCTCGCCGACCGAGCCGATCCCAAACTCCGAGAGCACAGCCATCGTCACCCCGACCCTGGCTCGCGCGGCGTCGCGCAGCTCGCCGGAGTCGATCAGCTGACCGACCGCCGGCTGGTTCTGAGGCGCGGCGACAGCGATGTAGGGCACCTTCTCGGTCCGCTCTCGCACCGCCGCCAGCAGCTTGCGCCCGCCCGCCACCTCGTTGAGGAAGACCAGCAGCGGGCGGTCGCTCGGCCGACTCGCTCATCTGCTGCCCACCACGCTCGGCGCCACTGCGGGCACCTCGGCCCCCTCGCCGCCCATGATCGCGTGCCGGGCGCCTGGCACGCCGTACTCGTAGGGCCCGCCGACGACACGCGGGATCTCGTCGAAGTTGAAGATCGGCGGCGGCGAGGAGACCTGCCACTCGATCGAGTTCGCCCGCCATGGATTGGCCACGGCGCGCGGGCCGAAGCGCCAGCTGACGATCATGTTGTAGAGGAATACGAGCTGGAAGGCGCCGAGCGCGAAGGCGAAGCAGCTGATCAGCAGGTTCCAGTCTCCGAACTGGGCGGCGTAGCTGGCGACCCGGCGCGGCATCCCATCCATCCCGATCCAGTGCATCGGGAGGAACGTGCCCCAGGTGCAGATCAGCGTGCCCCAGAAATGGATGCGACCGAGCTTCTCGTCGTACATCCGCCCGGTCATCTTCGGGAACCAGTGGTAGATCCCGGCGAAGATCGTGAAGACCGAGCCGCCGAAGAGCACGAAGTGGATGTGGGCGACGATGAAGTAGGTCTGGGAGACGTGGATGTCGATCGGCACCATGCCGAGCATCACGCCGCTGATCCCGCCGACCGTGAAGGTGACGATGAAGGCAAGCGCAAATAACATCGAGGTCGAATAGGTGTGGATCTTCCCGAAGTACAGGGTGCCCAGCCAGGAGAAGATCTTGATGCCGGTCGGCACTGCGATCAGCAGCGTGGTGAACATCATCGGCACTCGCAGCCAGCTGAACATCCCGGCGACGAACATGTGGTGTGCCCAGACCGAGTAGCTGAGCACGACGATGCCGATCAGCGCTAGCGCCATCAGCCGGTAGCCGAAGATCGGCTTTCGGGAATGAGTCGAGATGACCTCGCTAATGATCCCGAAGCCGGGCAGCATCATGATGTAGACGGCCGGGTGGGAGTAGAACCAGAAGATGTGCTGGTAGCTGATCACGTCGCCGCCGCCGGTGAACTGGAAGAAGTTGGTGTGCAGAAGGCGGTCGAAGAGGACCATGAACTGGACACCTGCGATGAACGGCGTCGCGGCGACGACCAGCAGCGAGGTCGAGAGGTTCGCCCAAACGAGCAGCGGCATCCTCCAGAAGTTCATCCCCGGCGCGCGCATGGTGATGATCGTGACCAGGAAGTTGAGCGCCGTGGCGATCGAGGAGGCGCCTGCGAACTGCACGCCGAGGTTGAAGAACGACTGCCCGAGGGGCGCCCCGGTCGAGAGCGGCGCATACCCGGTCCAGCCCGCGTCGAAGGCGCCGCCGGGCGCCAGGAAGCTGCCGAGGAAGAGCAGCCCGGCGATCGGCAGCAGCCAGAAGCTGAGCGCGTTGAGGCGCGGGAAGGCCATGTCCGGGGCGCCGATCATCAGCGGCAGGACGTAGTTGGCGATCCCGGCGAAGATCGGGATCACGAAGACGAAGATCATCAGCACCGCGTGCGTAGAGAAGAGGCCGTTGTAGGTGCTGGGGTCGACGATCTGGTTGCCCGGCTGGGCAAGCTGGGCTCGCATCACCTCCGCCAGCAGACCGCCCACGAAGAAGAAGAAGAAGCTGTTGCAGATGTACTGGATGCCGATCACCTTGTGATCGGTGTTGAAGCGGAAGTAATCGCGCCAGCTCTTGGCGCCGTGCTGGGAGTGGTCGTCGGGGATCGTCGGCATACCGATCGCCCAGCGCAGCCAGTAGTCAAAGCAGCCGAAGCCGAGCAGGAAGCCGAACGGGGTGGTGATCAGCGGCACGATCACCTGCGGGTAGCCGTTCTGAGCGGTCTGGTAGATGGGGAGGCCGGAGATCGCTCGCAGCGAGATGACCAAGCCAAAGCCGAAGGCTCCGGCCAGCACGGCGCCGATCGCCCCCCGAACCCATCCCGGTCGCTTGATCGCAGCCGCCATCAGATCGCCTCCATTATGCCCCGCCCGACGTCAATGGCGGCGGGTTCGTTTCGGTGTCTTGCCTGATCGATTCCTGGTAGGGCGGGGGGACCTTCTCCTTCAGGCTCGACACCCACTTCTGGAAGCGCACCGGCGACTCGACCACGACTTTGGCGCGCATCGTTGAGTGGCCGAACCCGCATAGCTGGGTGCAGATCACCTGGTAGGTCCCGATCCGGTCGGGCGTGATCACCGCGGTCGTCGTGATGCCAGGGACGTTGTCTTTCTTGATCCGCCACTCCGGCACCCAGAAGGAATGGATCACGTCCTGGGAGTGCATCTTGAAGACGATCTGGCGATTGACCGGCACGCGCAGTTCTCCCGGCGACCAGACATCCCCTTTGCCCGGGTAGCCGAAGCTCCAGGCGTACTGCTGAGAGAAGACGTCGACGGTCATCGGGTCCTTGCCGCGCTGTTCGATTTCGTTCAGCACTTTCCAGCTGTAGCCCCCGCCGAAGAGGACGATGATCGTCGGGATCAAGGTCCAGGCGATCTCCAGCCGGGTGTTGCCGTGGATCGGCTCGCCGTCGGACTCATCACCGGGTTTGGCGCGGAACTTGTAGAGCGCGTAGAACAGCATCACGACGACGAGCGAGAAGACGAACGACGAGAGGACGATCATCACGTTGAGGAGGTCGTCGATCTTCGGCGCCGCGGTCGAAGCCTCCTGGCCATCCCAGTTGATCGAGAGCATCACCGCCGAGATCGCCGCGGCCAATCGCAAGGGTCGCGGCGAGCATCTTGGCTATCGGCAGGCGACCGTACATGAGCGCGGCGGGCATTCTATTGAAGCGACGGCGGGAGGCTTTGAAGCCCAAATGACGCTCGGCACGAGCTATTCGGGCGCCGGCAGCTCGTCCAATCTGCCCGCCGACGCGGCGAGGACTCCGCGGGCCACGCCCTCCCAGCTCCAGAGTCGGCGGACTGTCTCGACCAGCGCCTCGCGCGCCGTCGCCCGGCTCTCCTCGGGCAGCGCCAGCCAGGCGCTGAGGCGCTCGGCGAGTCGCCTCGATCGCGCCCTCCTCGACCGAGAACGACGTGAGCCGGCCGACCCCTTGCGGCAGCTTCGCAGCCAGCTGCCGCGACACCTCCCGCATGCCAGAGTGATCGGCGGAGACAGGCAGCGCTCCGCAAGCGGCGGCCTCCACGGCGACCATCCCAAACGCCTCCGGGAAGGTGCTGGGCATGACTAGCACCTCCGCCTGGGGAAGCAGCTCAGCGACCTCGTCGTGCTCCAGCCGCCCGATTAGCTCGACCGACCCTGCCGCCCCCCTTGCCGCCTCGGCATAGCCAGCGGGCGGATCAGCCAAAAACGCCGAGAGGATCGACAGCGGCCCTGCGGAGCCCGCCCTCCAGCTCACGCCCCAGCCGCGCGACCTCGCGGGCGTCGCCGAGGTCCCCTCGCTGAAGAGCCCCGAGCAACCGCCGCAGTCCGTCCTCATACTCGCCGAACCCCGCGATCCGCAACCTGGCATCTGGATGCGCCGCATGGACCAGCGGCCACGCCGCCAACAGCAGATCCACTCCCTTGGAGACGATCAGCTTGCCGACGAAGACGACCAGGGGCTTGCGCTCGACTCCGGGACGAAACTCGCCGGTGTCCACCCCGGGAGGGCCGAGGCGGGTCTTCTCCCACAGCGCCGGGAGATCTGGAAGCGTGGCCCACAGTGACTCGGCGGTGTGACGGGAACCGACCAAGACGCAGGATGCCGCCTCCACGCCCTCCTCTGCGTAAGGAAGGAAGCGGGGGTTGGGCTTGACCGTGTACTCGAGGGCCGAGCCGTGAACCTTGGCGGCGAAAGGAGCCGACGTCGGCACGCGCGAGGATCGCCGGGCCCATGATCAGGTGATTGGCGAGGGCGGCGTCGACGCCGCCCGCCCCGGCGGCCACCTCCCTGACCGCCTTGACGTTCGCCGAGACGTAGCGATCAAGCTCCTCGCTGCTCAGTTCGGGAAATGCCTTGACCTCGAAGCCCACGTAGGGGTCCTTCACGTAGACCGGGAGCAGGTCACCGATGTCGGGGTTGTGGATCTGGACACCCTCCAGCTCGACCTGCCGGTCCTGGCAGAGCAGATGGACCTCGTGGCCGAGACGGGCCAGCGCCTGGGCGAGGTTGGCGTTGTAGATGTTGCTGCCGGTCCCGCGCAGCATGTAGCCGTGGAAGATGAGAACCCGCATCGGTTCCGCAGAAGCTATTAGTCTTCGCCGCCGTGAACCCAAGGCAGCTCTACCGGATGCGTGCCCCGGCCTCGGGCCGCGAGGCGTTCGCCTACGCGGAGCCCGGCGCCGTCTACGTCGACCGGGAGACCGGCGAGGAGATGGAGCCGGTGGCGATGGTGCTGCCGCTCGCTCCATCTGCCTCGGCCCTGCCCCGAGCGCCGGAGCACCTCCGCGCCTGCCGCCGCTGCGATCAGCTGATCGGCCTCGACGTCAGCGACTGCCCCTATTGCGGGCTGCGCCAAGAGGCGCTTGACGAGTCTTTCCTGAGCGCCCCTAGGGCTTCTTGACCAGCGTCGCCGTATAGAGCAGGCGGGCGTTGGAGTAGTAGCAGCCGTAGATCTTCGTCTTGCCCACCACCTGCTGCGGGCGGCCGTTTTTGATGTCTTCTTTGGAAGAGCAGTGCTTGGGCAGGCGACTGCCGCGCCAGGTGTTGTTGGCCGCCACGTTGAAGGCGAACATCGGCGCCCAGGTCGGCACGGTGAGGGCGACCGTCTGGCCCTGGAGGACGGCGAGCGGGTGTTCGAGAGCGAAGATCACGGTGCTGCCGAAGTAGGGGTTGAGCACCTGGACCGGGCTCTGGCGCACCAGCGTGTACTGGGGCGGGTTGGCTTGGACGGGCCGAAGAACGCTGATCCTCGCCTCTGAGGGCTGGCCGAGGAATTCGTTGAAGAAGCCGACCTCGTTGGTGGTGGTGGCGGAGTTCTTGGTCGAGGGACTGGAGAGGGCGATCGACCAGGCGACGATCTTGCCTTCGAACGGCGCCACGTAGGGTTTCGCCACCCCGTCGGCGAGGGTCTGGAAGCCGGTGATGTGGCCCTCGACCCGGCACGGCGTGATCTCGACGTTCTTGACGATCTTGCCGGGGCAGGACGGGGCCGGCGTTGAGGGAGTCTGGCCGAGGACGACGACCCGCAGGGGGGCCGAGTCGGCCGCGCCGGGCCAGCTCGCCACGAGCAGTGCGGCAAGCAGGCAGGCAGCGGCCGCGGCGCTCGCCAGCGCGCGCGTCCTGCCAGATCGGCTTGTCGCTTGCTCGGAGGTCATCGGCTCCTTGGCAAACACGGGGCGAGCACCCCGGTTGCGGCCGGGATTCTGCCGTCCGAGACGATGGAATGCGGCGCAGCGGAAGCGCCTGCACGATCCCGGCCATCTCGCCTCTGTAGGGTTGCCCCGCCAGATGGAGGCCTCCAACCGCGCAGAAGATTTCGTCCCGGTCGGTCTCGCCTCCCTTGGAATCGAGGCCAACGAGGTGGACCTGGCGGTGATGGGCGCCGCCCATCAGCTCTTCTGGCCGGGGATCCGCGAGCTCCTCACGCTCGACACGAGCGGCGTCGAGGCGGAGCGCTGCCCGGACCTCTCCAAGCCCCCCGAGACGACATGAGCACCCTCGATCTGCCGCTACGCGAGCAGGCCGCGGCGATCGCTGCCGGCGAGTCCGACCCGGCTGAGTTGCTCGAGGCGGCGCTGGAGCGGATCGAGCAGCGCAATCCGGCGATCAACGCCGTGGTCGAGATCTTCCCGGAGCGCTCGCGCGAGATGCTTGCGGCGGCACCCGACGGACCGTTGCGCGGCGTCCCGGTCGTGATCAAGGACGAGTGGCCGCTGCCCTGGCGCGCCCAGCGCTTCGGCGCCGCCGAGATGCTCGCGCCGGCTGCGCCCGGCGAATCCGGTCCCTACCGGGCCCTGCGCGATGCCGGCGCGGTGATCGTCGGGGTCGCCAACATGCACGAGCTGGGCTCCAGCAGCACCGGCAACGCCTCCGTCTACGGCCCCGCCCGCAACCCGTGGGACACCGAGCGCTGCCCGGGTGGCTCTTCCAGCGGCCCGGCCGCCGCGGTCGCCGCTCGCCTCGTCGCGGGCGCCGTCGGCGCCGACGGGATCGGCTCGATCCGCTTTCCCGCCGCCTACTGCGGGTTGACCGGGCTGAAGCCGACCTTCGGCCGCTCCACGATGGCCGGTCACCACATGGCATCGGTTTCGAGCACGATCGTCTCCGGACCGCTCTGCGCCGACGCAGCCGACTGCCGGCTGCTGGGATCGGTGCTGTTCGGAGAGGAGCTCGTCGCCGGGGAGGCCGCCGGCGTGCGGATCGGGGTTGTGCGCGACACCGTCTCTGAGGACGTCGCGCCCGAGGTGAGGGCGGCCTGCGAGGAGGCGATCGAGGCGTTGCGCGCCGAGACCGGCGGCGAGGTGCGCGAGGTCGCGATCGCCGACATCGAGCCGGCGGCGCTGGCGACTGTGCTGATCGCCAACACCGAGGTCCTCGGCGACGTCTCGCCGGAGCGACTCAACCACCTCCATCCCGACCTCAGCCCGGTCAATCGCGGCTTCGTCAAGTACCGGATGCTCCTGCCGGCGGCGGCGAGCATGAAGTCCTACCGCCTCCGCACGCTGATGCGACACCGGGTGGCCGCCGCCTTCGAGCAAGTCGACCTGATCGCCTGGCCGACCGTCCCCGCTGTTGCGCCGCCACTGGAGGCGCCGCTGGTCGAGCTGCCCTCCGGCACGCTCACCGCGGACCAGGCCAACGTGCGCGGCGCCGGGCTCGCCAACCTGACCGGGATCCCGTCGATCAGCGTCCCGGTTGGTCTCGCCGGCGGGCTGCCGATCGGACTGCAGCTCCAGGCCGCCTGGGGATCGACGAGCTGCTGCTCGACGCGGCCGAGGCCCTGGAGCGGGCGAACGGTCGGCGCTGGGTAGAGACCCTCTCGCCGTCGGCTCGGCCGGCCGAGCCGACGGGGGCCTGATGCCGGCGATCGTGGTCGAGGGACTTGAGCGGGCCTTCGATGAGGTGCTCGCGGTGCAGGGAATCGACCTCGAGGTCGACGAGGGTGAGATCTATGGCTTCCTCGGCCCCAACGGCGCTGGCAAGACGACCACCGTGCGGATGCTGACGACGCTGCTGCTGCCGACCGGCGGGCGGGCCACCGTCGCCGGACACGACGTGGTCAAGGAGGCGCGGGCGGTGCGGGGGTCGATCGGCGTCGCCCTCCAGGAAGCGGCGCTCGACCCGCTGATGACCGGCCGCGAGCTGATCCGCCTGCAGGCGACGCTTCAGGGCATCCCCACCGAGGAGGGCAAGCGGCGCGCCGACGACCTTTTGGAGCGCGTTGACCTCGCCGCGGCCGCCGATCGCCGGGTCGGTACCTACTCGGGCGGGATGCAGCGGCGCCTCGACCTCGCCGCGGCGCTGGTCCACGAACCGCGCGTCCTCTTCCTCGACGAGCCGACCACCGGCCTAGACCCGGTCAGCCGCAAGACGATCTGGGAGGAGGTGCGGGGGCTGAACGACGAAGGCACCACCGTCTTCCTCACCACTCAGTACCTGGAGGAGGCCGACCAGCTCGCCGACAACGTCGGCATCATCGACAGCGGCAAGATCGTCGCGGAGGGGACGCCGGAGTCGCTGAAGGCCGAGGTCGGCCACCCGCACGTCCAGCTTCAGCTTGCCGAGGGTTCGGTTGCACAGGCCGAGGAGATCTGCGCCCGGATCGGCAAGTTGCTGCCCCCAAGAGACGGCAAGAGGGTCCTGGTCGAGGTCGAGAACGGGGCCGCCGACATCCCGCGGGTGGTGCGGGCGCTCGACGAGGCCGGGATCGCGGTCGAGTCGCTGGAGCTGGTCCGCCCTACGCTCGACGACGTCTTCGTCGAGAAGACCGGCTACCACCTAGAGGAGGAGAGCGAGGAGAGCGCCGAGAAGGAGCCGGTCGAGGTTTGACCGCACTGGCGACGAATCTGAGGGTGATCAAAGCGCTGGGGATGCGCTCGATCCGCCAGACCTTCCGCCGCCCGCAGCTGATCGCACCGATCGTCGTCTTCCCCACCCTGCTGCTGGCGATCCAGACCGGGGGCGCGGGCGCGGCAGTCAACCTGCCCGGCTTCCCGCCGGTGCAGAGCTTCCTTCAGTTCATGCTGGCGGGAGCGATGATGCAGTCACTGATGCTGGCTGGCAACAGCGGCGGCATCGCCCTCGCGGTCGACATCGAGATGGGCTTCACCGACCGCCTCTTCGCGGCGCCGATCTCGCGCTTCACGATCGTCCTCGGGCGGCTGGCAGGGACCGCGGCCCTGGGGCTGTTCTCGGCGCTCTGGTTCCTGGCGATCGGGCTGGTCTTCGGTGCCGAAATCGAGAGCGGCATCCCGGGGGCGCTTGATCGCGATCGCCCTGGTCACCGCGGCGGCGCTGGCGGTCGGCGGGATCGGCGCAGCGATCGCCCTGCGGACCGGCAGCGCCAGCGTCGTGCAGGGACTCTTCCCGCTGGTCTTGGTCGTCCTCTTCCTCTCCTCCGCCTTCTTCCCCGAGAACCTGATGATCCAGCCGGCGCAGACGATCGCCGAATACAACCCGCTCAGCCTCATCGTCAACGGGATTCGCAATCCGATGATCTCCGGGATCAGCGCCTCCGAAACGCTCTACGCGGTGCTGGCGATCGCCGGTATCGTGGCGCTGGGGCTGTTGCTGAGCGCGAGGGCGCTGCGCCACAGGTTGAGGGTCGGCTGATGGAAGCCGTGGCGCCGCTACCAGCCTGGAGGTCGAACCTGGCGACGATCGGGGCGCTGATGGCGCGCGCCAAGAACGAGCTTCTGCGGGTGCCGGGGGCGGCGATCCCCGGCGTGCTGGCGCCGACCATCTTCTTCCTCGGGCTAAACGGCGTCTTCGGAGCGCTCACCCATCTCAAAGGCTTCACCACCGGCAGCTATGAGAGCTTCATCGTGCCGGTCAGCATGCTTCAGGGGGCGGGGTTCACGGGGGCGGCGGCGGGCGTCAACCTGGCTCGGGACATCGAGCAGGGCTGGCTCGACCGCCTGCTCGTCTCCCCTGCCCCGCGCTGGGTACTGCTGGCCGGCACCGTGCTGGCGGCAAGCGCCCGCTCGCTGATCCCGGCCACCTTCGTGCTCATCGTCGCGCTGGCGCTCGGGGCCAGCTTCCCGGGCATCGACGGCCTCCTGGTCACCTACTTCATGGTCGCGCGCGATGGCCGCTGTCGCCGCCTGCTGGGGGTCGATGCTGGCTCTTCATTTCAAGAGCCAGTCGGCGGCGCCGCTGATGCAGGCGGGGATGATGGCGCTGATCCTCACCACCACGGCCTACGCGCCGCTCGCCCTGCTGCAGGGCTGGTTGCAGAACGTCGCTCGGGTCAACCCGGTCACCCAGGTCATCGACGCGGCGCGGCAGGGCTTCGTCGGCGGCGTCACCTGGGCAGAAACCTGGCCCGGGGTGCTGGCACTGGTCGGGATGCTGGCCATCCTCGGGACGCTCGCCCTGCGCGAGATGCGCCGCACCTCAGTGTGAGTGCATCCGCGACCGAGATCGCCGAGGGCGTCCTGCGCCGCAACTGGCTGGAGGGCGTGCGCGAGGGCGTGCCATTCGCCTACACCCGCCCCAGCCCCACCCGCTACCCGTGGCAGTGGTACTGGGACTCCTGCTTCGCGGCGATCGTCTGGCGACGCTTTGACGCGGCGCGCTCGCGAGCTGAGCTGGAGTGCCTGCTCGCCGCGCAGCGGCCTGACGGCTTCGTCGGGCACACGATCTTCTGGCACCGGCCGGTCTCGCTGGGCCGGCTGCCCTTCTACAACGTCGCCTCGCGCAACGCCCTGCAGACCGAGACGATCCAGCCGCCGCTGCTGGCCTGGGCGTGGCGTATCGCCGTCGGCGAGCCCGCCGCTGAGCCCCGGATCGCGGCCCAGATGGAGTGGCTTGCCCGCAACCGCGACCTCGACGGGGACGGACTGCTGTGGATCGTACAGCCCGACGAGTCGGGTCTCGACGCCTCGCCCAAGTTCGACCCGGTCTGGGGATGGCGGGCAAACGCCCGGATCGGCTTTCCCTGGCTGGTGCGCCGCAACCGCCGGCTCGGCTTCGACGCGCACCGCATCCGCGATCGCGGCGGCCCGGTGCTCTGCGAGACGCTGGTCAACACGATGTGGTCGCTGTCGCTGCAGGCGCTTGGGACGGCCCTCGGCGACCGGGGCGCTGCTCGACCGCCTCTGGGACGAGCGGTGCGGGCTGTTCCTCGATGAGGTCCAGCCCGGGAGGCGCCCGACCCGGAGTGCTCACCTGGGCCGCCCTCGCTCCCCTCGCCCTTCCCGACCTGCCCGAGGAGATCGGGCGCCGCCTGGTCGAGGAGCACCTGCTGAGCGCTCGCGAGTTCCTCACCCCGGTGGCGCCGCCCTCGGTCGCCGCGTCGGAGCCGAGCTATCGAGCCCGACGGCAGCCGCGGCCTGATCCGCCGCTACTGGCGTGGCCCGACCTGGGTCAACTCCGCCTGGATGGTCTGGCTGGGAATGCGCCGCCTCGGCTATGAGGAGGAGGCGGCGCGGCTCGCGGAGGGCCTGATCGGCGCGGTCGGGCGCGAAGGGCTGCGCGAGTACTACGACCCGCGCACGGGGAAGGGACTTGGCGCCGAGGACTTCGCCTGGTCGGCGCTGATCGCGGAGCTGGCGGAACCCGATCCAACGGCGCGGGAGAGCTATTTGTAGCGGTAGGTGATGCGGCCGCGGTCGAGATCGTAGGGCGAGAGCTCGATCTTTACCCGGTCACCGGGCAGGATGCGGATGTAGTGGCGGCGCATCTTGCCGGAGATGTGGCCGAGAACATCATGGCCGTTGTCGAGTTTGACGCGGAACATGGTGTTGGGGAGAGCCTCGGTGATCTCCCCCTCCATTTCGATCTTTTCCTCTTTGGCCATGCGGCCGTGAGGGTACCTGACCAAGTTTCAGAGCGGGGTTACCCGCGAACCCGGCGGGCGCGTTCGACCGCCTCTGCGCGGGTCCTCACCTCGCCCGCGTACTGGGCCGCCTCCAGCTCGCCCAGCAGCTCGCCCAGCTCCGGCCCCTCTTCGATCCCCAGCTCCGCGGCCAGCTCGTCGCCGCGCAGCAGCGGTGCGGGCGGGCCGTCAAGGCGCCAGTCGAGCGCCGCGGCGAGCATCTGACGTGCGAGGGCGAGGTGGGCCTCGATCGCCTCCTCGGTGGCAAACGGCCCGCTGCCGCGGGCGGAGAGTCGATCGGCGACGGTGAGCAGGGTGACGTCGGCCGCGACCGGCTCGGTGGCGCGCAGGTACTCGTGGATGCGGCGCGGCGGCAGCGGCGCCTCGTGGACGAGGAACCCGAGGCGCAGGTGGTGGAGAGTGAGCGCTCGCAAGTGGTGCGTCAGCCGGCGACTCGCGTGCAGGCGTGCGCAGAGGCCCCCGACGATCTCGGCCCCCTCGCGGTCGTGGCCGATGAAGGTGACGTAGCCGCCCCGCTCGCCGCGCGTTGCCGGCTTGCCGACGTCGTGCAGGAGGGCGCCGAAGCGCAGCGCGGTGCCGCGAGTCATCTCGTCGGCCAAGGGCTCGGCGAGCAGCTCCGCGACCTGGTCGGCGCGCTCGCCCGCGAAGCGCCCCAGGTCGGCCTCGACCTCGAGCGTGTGCTCTAAGACCGTGAGCGTGTGGCCGTGGACGTCGAGGTGGTGGTTGGGGCCCTGCCCGACGCCGCGCAGCGCCTCCAGCTCGGGCAGGACGACCGCGGTGAGGCCCAGCTCATCGAGCAGGGCGAGGCCGCGCAGCGGGTCGGGCCCGCCGACGAGCCGGCGCAGCTCGGCCAGCTGCCGCTCCCCGGCAGACTCAGAGGCGCGGGCGGCCTCGGCGCGGGCCAGGGCGACGGTTCCGGGGTCGATCGCCAGCTCCAGATCGCTCGCCAGGCGCGCGGCGCGAAGCAGGCGCAGCGGGTCCTCAGAGAAGCTGCCCTCCCCGACCGCCCGCAGAACCCCTCCCTGCGAGATCGGTGAGGCCTCCGTAGGGGTCGAGCGGCTCGCCTCCGGCGAGGGGAACGGCGACAGCACCGACGGTGAAGTCCCGCCCCGCCAGGTCTGCCTCGATCGTCTCGCCACGCAGCGCCGTGGCGTCGATCTGCCGGGAGCGATCGGATGCCACCACCCGCCAGGTCCCGAACTCCGCGGAGAGCTCGAAGGCGTGGCCGCCGCCCTCTCTCGCGATCGCCCTCGCCGCCGCCGCCGGGATCCCCGGCGACGGCAAGATCGAGATCGGTCACCTCGCGGCCGAGCGCCGCGTCGCGGACGGCGCCGCCGACGATCCACGCCTCGCTGCCGCCCTCCAGAGCGCGCCGGGCCAAGTCGACCGGCGGCGCCGTCGCGAGGCGATCCGCGAGGCTCACGCAGTAGCCCGCGACACCCGCGCCGAGATTCCGCAGGTGATCTCGTAGTTGATCGTGCCGAGCCGAGCGGCGACCTCCTCGGCGAGGATCGCCTCCTCCCCCTGGGCGCCGATCAGCACCGCCTCGTCGCCGGGCTCGACCTCGGTCTCGGGACCGAGGTCGACTGTCACGTTGTCCATCGAGACGGTGCCGACCAGGGGATGGCGAGCGGCCGCGAATCAGCACCTCGGCATTATTAGAGAGGCCGCGCCGCACCCCGTCGCCGTAGCCGAGCGGCAGCACCCCCACCCAGGTGTCGACCGGGGCGCGCCAGGTCCGTCCGTAGCCGGCGCTGTCGCCGGCCGCAAAGCGCTTCACGTCGGCGACATAGGAATGCAGCGAGAGCGCCGGGACGAGGCCGCGCTCGGCCGGGTCGCCCTGGAAGGGGTCGAGCCCGTAGAGGGCGACGCCGCAGCGGGCCATGTCGAAGTGCGAGCGCGGATCGCGAAAGACGGCGGCGCTGTTGGCAGCGTGGACGGTGATGCCGGGGAACTCCGCCCTGACCGCGTCGGCGAGCGCGGCGAAGCGGTCGAGCTGCTCGACGAAGAACCCGGAGCCGGGCTCATCGGCGGTGGCGAAGTGAGTCCAGACGCCGGCCAGCTCGAGGTGGGGATCCTCGGTGCAGGCGCGCGCCAGCGCCATCACCTCGGCGGGGTCAGGGGTGCCGAGGCGTCCCATGCCGCTGTCGTGCTTGATGTGGACCCGAGCTGGGCGGCCCTGCGCCCGGGCGCGATCGGAGAGAAGGCGCCGGAAGCCCTCCCGCCAAACGGCGAGCTCCGATCCAGACGACAGCGTCATATCCACCTCCTCTGGGGCTCAATGCCCCCATCGTCAGCAGCGGGACATGCTGGAAACGACGGCCGATCTGCGCGGCCTCGGCAGCGGTGGCGACTGCCAGCCGGCTGGCGCCCCCGGCCAGCGCAGCGGAGGCGCAGGCGTCGGCGCCGTGGCCATAGCCGTCCGCCTTGACCACCGCGCACAGCTCGGCTCCCGCGCCCAGCGTGACCTTCAGCCGGGCGCAGTTGGCCTGCACCGCGCCGAGATCGATCCGGGCAAGCGCCCGCACCATGATTAGCCGTCGACGAGCGCGGCGAGCGCGTCGGCCCGGGTGACCATGCCGGCCAGGCGACCCTCGGCGTCGATCACGGGCAGGTGGTTGTGGTGCTTTTCGGCGATCGTCTTCGCCACCAAATCGGCGCTCTCCTCGGCGTAGACGACGATCGGGTCGGCGGTCATCAGCTCGGAGACCTTGGTCGCGAAGGCCTTGTTCAGCCGCTCCTCGAAGCCCTTCATCGAGCCGACGAAGACGATGCCCCCCATGATGTTGACGTAGTGCGGCAGGTGCAGGTCGGATTCCTCGTCGCTGAGGATCAGGTCGGACTCACTGACGATCCCTACCACCTTGCCCTCGTCATCGACGACGGGGATCGCCCCCATATCGGTCTTGGCGAGGAGGTCTATCGCGGCGCGCGCATCCTCGTCGGGGGAGAGGGTCGGCACGTCGGCGTCCATGATCTCGGCTGCGATCGACATCCCGGCGAGGTTATTCGACACGAACGCTGGGGAGCATCCCCGCCGGGATCGAGACGATCACGTCGGTGGCGATCACCGACTCGGCGGAGCCCACCCGGCGAGCCGCGTCGCGGCCCGCGCGAGCGTGCGCCACCACGGCCGCGCAGGCCGCGGCAAAGGGCTCCAGGCCGCGGGCGAGAAGGGCGGCGGTCACCCCCGAGAGGACGTCGCCGGTGCCGGCGGTGGCGAGCGCCGGCGCCGAGAGCGCGTTGACGGCGACCCGCTCTCCGTCGGTGATGATCGTGTCGTCGCCCTTGAGGACGACGACCGCGCCGGCGGCGCGGGCGGCCTCGCGCGCCGAGGCGAGGCGGTGGGCGGAGATCTGCTCGGCAGAGCGGCCGAGCAGCCGGCCCAGCTCGCCGGCGTGAGGGGTGAGGACCGTGGCGGCATCGCGGGCGGCGATCCGCTCGAGCCGGCCGGCGAAGGCGCCCAGCCCGTCGGCGTCGATCACCAGCGGCGCCTCGATCGCCCCGGCCGCCTCGCGCGCCAGCTCGACCGAGCCCGGGTCGCGCCCCAGACCGGGCCCGAGCACCCCCGCCGCAGCGCGCTCGAAGGAGCGCAGCACGGCCTTCAGCGACGCCGGCGCCAGGCAGCCGTCGCCGCCTGGGCAGCCGAGCGACATCACCTCGGGCTGGCCCTGCTCGAAGATCGCCTCCAGATCGGCCGGCACCGCGACCGTCGCGTACCCGGCTCCAGCGCGAATCGCCGCCTGTGAGGACATCCGCACCGCCCCGGTCAACCCCCTCGAGCCCCCGGCGATCGCGACCTGCCCCGACGTGAACTTGGTCGACCGCGCTCCCCGCTTCGGCGCCAGCTCCAGCACCGTGGGATCGATGACACCACCTGCGGGCGTCGCTCGGCGCCCCCTCGGGAATCCCGATCGGAGCGACCCGCAGCTCTCCCGTGTGCCACTTGCCGGGGGCGACGAGGTGCCCCAGCTTCGCCGCATGGAAGGTCACCGTGACGTCGGCCTCGACCGCGACGCCCTCGACCTCCCCGCTGGAGGCATCGACCCCAGAGGCGATGTCGCAGGCGACGACGGGCGCCCCGCAGCGGTCGATCGCATCGATCGCCGCCGCGGCGGGCTCCCGCGCCGCCCCGGAGAACCCCGTCCCGAAGATCGCGTCAACCACAGCGCCGGAGCCGGCAAGCCGCTCGCCCAGCCTCCCGACCACGTGCTCTGCCCCGAAGCGCTCCAGGTTGGTCGCCGCATCCCCGCTCAATTCCTCCCCAGGCCAGAGCAACAACACCTCGACCTCATAGCCCATCTCGGCCAGGTGCCGCGCCGCCACCAGCCCATCGCCCGCGTTGTTCCCCTTGCCGCAGACGACTCGCACCGCGCCCTCGGGCGCCAGCGCGGCAACCGCCTCCGCCACAGCCTGCCCAGCCGTCTCCATCAACTCAAGCGAAGGCACCCCCATCTCCTCGATCGCCCAGCGATCGAGCGCTCGCATCCCTCCGCGTCATAGAGCGGCTGCAGCCAGGCTCCATCTCCGACGGCAGCCTAACCCGGCCCAAATCGCGCGAATGCGTGAGCGATACCTGGACGCTCCTGCCCGACGCCGCCCGCGCCACCCGCCATGAGGCGACGCCGGGGCCTCTCCGAGAGCGCCTCGATCTCGGCAAGCCGTCCGCCGCGCAGGCCAAGCGCCTTGATCACGCCTCGCTTGGCGGCGAAGCGTGCGGCCGGTGGCGCGCCGGGCGAGCCCGAGCGTCGGCGTATCCGGCTCGGACTCGGTGAAGACCCGCTCGGCATCGGCGATGGCGCCGAGGACCTGCTCAAGCGCCGATCTGCAGCAGGCGATGCCAGCCGCAGGCATCCGGCCGCGGCTACCTTCGAGGCCAGACGGTGACTTCATCGAGCGCCATCGCTCCCGCTGCTCTACTCGACGGTGACGGTCTTCGCAAGGTTGCGCGGCTGGTCGACGTTTAGGCCGCGGGCGCGGGCGATGTCGTAAGCGAGAAGCTGCAGCGGGAGGATCGCGACGATCGGCTGCAGGATCCAGTCGGTGCGGGCGACCTTCATCGTCTGGTCGGCGACCTCGGCAACCCGGTCGGAGCCCTCGGTGGCGATCGCGATCGTTTCCGCACCTCGGGCCCGCACCTCTTCGACGTTGGAGAGGACCTTGTCGAGAACGGGGCTGTCGGTGGCGACGCAGACCACCGGGGTCGACTCGTCGAGCAGCGCGATCGGGCCGTGCTTCATCTCCCCCGCCGCGTAGGCGTCGGTCGGGATGTAGGAGATCTCCTTCAGCTTCAGCGCCCCCTCCAGGCAAACCGGAAGGCCGATGTGGCGACCGAGGTAGAGGAAGAATTGCTGGGTGTGGTGGGTGGCGGAAACCTCGCGCACGCGGTTCTCGACCGCGGCGATCGTCGTCTCGATCTTCGACGGCAACGACTTCAGCTCGACGACCAGCTCGGCGATTCGCTCGGGCGACAGGGTCCCGCGCAGCTCTGCCAGCCGCAGCCCGATCAGGTACATCGCCGCGACCTGGGCGACGAAGGTCTTGGTCGCTGCGACACCGATCTCCAGCCCGGCCCGTGTGTAGAGGACGGCGTCAGCGTCGCGGGTCGCTTGGCTACCCATGATGTTGGTGATCGCCAGCACTTTTGCGCCGGCGTCGCGGGCAAGCCGCATCGCCGCCAGGGTGTCGGCGGTCTCGCCAGACTGGGTGATCCCGATCACCAGGTCGCCGGGACCGATCACCGGATTGCGGTAGCGGTACTCCGAGGCGATGTCCATCTCGACCGGCACCCGCGCCCACTCCTCGATCGCGTAGCGGCCGACCAGTCCGGCGTGGTAGGAGGTGCCGCAGGCGACGATCACGATCCGCCGCAGGTCGCGCAGGAAGGAGTCGTCGAGGTCGACCTCGGAGAGGTCGACGCCCTCGTCGGTAGGCAGGCGGTCGGCGATCGTCTCAGCGACAGCGTCGGGCTGTTCGTGGATCTCCTTCAGCATGAAGGTCTCATAGCCCCCCTTCTCGGCGGCGTCCTCGTCCCAGGCGATCTCTTCGACACCCCGCTCGACCGGCACTCCCGCGGCGTCGAGGATCGCCACCCCGGTGGCGTCGATGGTGACGATCTCGTCGTTTTCGATCGGCATCGCGTTGCGGGTCTCGGCGAGGAAGGCAGGGATCGCCGAGGCGAGGAAGGTCTCGCCCTCGCCGACCCCGGCGACCAGCGGACACTCCTTGCGCGCCCCGACCAGCCGCCCCGGCTCGTCAGCGTGCATGGCGACGAAGGCGTAATGACCGCGCAGCTCGGCGAAGGATGTGCGCACGGCCGCGGTCAGATCGCCGTCG
This sequence comes from uncultured Solirubrobacterales bacterium, assembly GCA_963842375.1. GTDB lineage: Bacteria > Actinomycetota > Thermoleophilia > Solirubrobacterales > 70-9 > CAVUPF01. The sequence goes on along the minus strand of CAWJGB010000011.1, from coordinate 114,979 downwards.
TAGTTGCGCTCGATCAGGTGGGCGACGATCTCGGCGTCGGTCTCGGAGCTGAAGGTGTGGCCCTCGGTCTCCAGCTCGCGCCGCAGCGTCGCGTGGTTCTCGACGATTCCGTTGAGGACGATGTGGATGCGGTCGGAGCAGTCGCCGTGCGGGTGGGCGTTCTCCTCGGTGACCCGGCCGTGGGTGGCCCAGCGCGTGTGGGCGACTCCAGTCGTAGCCGGCGGGGCGGCGACCGCGACTCCGCCGTCGCCGTCGTGCTCGGCGACCGCAGCGCGCAGGTTCGAGAGGTTGCCGACCGCGCGGACGCTGTCGATCCGCCCGTCGTCGATCACCGAGACGCCAGCCGAGTCATAGCCCCGGTACTCGAGCTTCTCCAGCCCGGCGACCAGGAGATCACGGCAGGGACGAGCGCCCACGTATCCGACGATGCCGCACATGAAGGGAAGGGTAGACGCCGGGACGCTTAGCTCAGCTCTTGCCTGACCACGCCGACCAGTCGATCGCAGACGGCGTCGGCCTCCTCGGCGCTCGGCGCCTCGACCATCACCCGGACCAGCGGCTCGGTGCCGGAGGGGCGCAGCAGAACGCGACCTCGGCCCTCAAGGGCCCGGCCCTCCCGCTCGACCGCCTCCCAGACGGCCGTGGCCCCGGCCACCGCCTGCGGTCGGCCACCTCGACGTTGATCAGGGTCTGGGGAAGCTTGCGCATCGGGATCGCCTCGGCGAAGTCGCGGGAGCCCAGCTCCCGCATCGTCATCAGCGCCGCGGCGATCCCGTCGCCGGTGAGGGCGAAGCCGGAGGCGATGATGTGGCCGGACTGCTCGCCGCCCAGCGCGCGGCCGTTGCGGCGCATCTCCTCGAGCACATAGCGATCGCCGACCTTGGTGACGGCGACGTCGATCCCGGCCTCCTCCATCGCCTGGTGGAAGCCGTAATTGCTCATCACGGTGACGACGACGCCGCCGCCGAGCTCGTCCCGGCCAGCCATCCCGAGCGCGGCGAGGGCGATCAGCTCGTCGCCGTCGTGGGGATGCCCGGTGGAGTCGACGGCGAGCACCCGGTCGCCGTCGCCGTCGAAGGCGAAGCCGATCTCGGCCCCAGAAGACGACGATCCGCTCGGCCAGGACTTCGATGTGAGTAGAGCCGCAGCCCGCGTTGATGTTGCGCCCGTCCGGCTCGGCGGCGATCGCCTCGACCTTGGCTCCGAGCCGCTCGAAGATCGCCGGGGCGGCGCGGTGGGTGGCGCCGTTGGCGCAGTCGAGCATCACCCTCCGGCCGGAGAGGTCGAACGGGAAGGCGGCCTCGAGGGTGCGCAGGTAGTCCTCGAGACCGCCGTTCAGCTCGCGCACGTGGCCCGGCTCGGCGGCGGGGACATCTCCATCCAGCAGCGACTCGATCCGCGCCTCGGCCTCGTCGTCGAGCTTTGTGCCCTGGGCCGAGAAGAACTTGATGCCGTTGTCGCGGTAGGGGTTGTGAGAGGCGGACACGACGGCCGCCAGGTCGAGGCCGAGCCGCTTGACGAGGACCGCTGCTGCGGGGGTCGGCAACACTCCGCCCAGCAGCGCGTCGCCACCCGCGGCTGCGATCCCGGCGGCCAGCGCCGCCTCCAGCATCGGGCCCGACTCGCGCGTGTCGCGTACGATCAGGATCTGCGGCCGCTCTGCCTCAAGCGAAGCGGCCGCCGCCCGACCCAGCTCGATCGCCAACTCGGCGCTGAGGAACGTGCCAGCCTTCCCTCGGACCCCGTCGGTTCCGAAGAGCTTGCGCTCCACCGTCACAGGGCCTCCGTCAGCGCTTGCTGAACTGAGGCCGCTTGCGAGCCTTCTTCAGCCCCGCCTTGCGGCGCTCCTTGACCCGCGCGTCGCGGGTCAGGAAACCGCGGCGCTTGAGGTCGCCGCGCAACTCGGGGTCGATCTCGGTCAGCGCTCGGGCGATCCCGTGGCGGGCCGCTCCGGCCTGACCGCTGATGCCGCCGCCGTGGACGAGCACGCGCACGTCGACGCTCCCCTCATAGCCGGTGGCCACTAGAGGCTGACGGGCCATCGTCTGGTGCAGGGGACGTGGGAAGAACTCCTCGAGGGCGCGCTTGTTGACCTCGAACTTGCCGTCGCCGGGTGTCAGGGTGACTCGGGCGATCGCGTTCTTGCGCTTGCCGGTCGCCAGGTAGCGGGCGCCGCTCTCCATCTGGGCGGGAGCGCGGCTAGCCGTCCCCGGCTCCTCGTCCGTCTCACCGGCCAGCTCGGCCTCGCGTCGGACCCGCTCCTCCTCTTCTGCCTCAAGCCGAGCCTGCTCCTCGGCACTGAGCGGCACCGCCTCCGGCTCAACCGCGATCGGCTCCAGATCGGCACCGGGAATTACGTCGCCTCTCTTCTGCTCAGTCTCAGGCTTAGGCGGCTCCGGAAGCAAATCGACCGAATCGGGAGACTCGGTTTCCGACTCAGCCGAGTCGGCAGGGTCCTCGGCCGATTCGGAAGGAATTAGATCGTGATCGGAGTCGACCGAGGGCGCCAGCTCTTCGACCGCCGCCTCGTCGGCTTCGCCTCCGGGGGCGGCGGGTTCTGCGCCACCCTCTGGCACATCCTGTTCCTCCTGATCCGCCACTTCATCGCTAGCCCCAGCGTTTTCAGTTTGGGGGGTGCTCTCGGCCTTCTCTTCTTCTGTCATCTCACGATTTCCATAGGTTTCGGCTGCTGGGCCGCGTGCGGGTGGTCGGGGCCAGCGTAGACCTTCAGCTTCGTAAGCTGCTGGCGGGCGAGGCGGTTGCGGGGGAGCATTCCCTTGACGGCCTTGCGGATCACTTCCTCTGGGCGGCGGTCGAGCATCTCGGCCAGGGTGCGGGACTTGATTCCCCCCGGGTAGCCGCTGTGCCGCCAATAGACCTTCTGCGCCATCTTGTCGCCAGTGACGCGGATCTTCTCTGCGTTGACGACGACGATGAAGTCGCCGGTGTCGATATGGGGGGTGTACTCCGGCTTGCGCTTACCGCGCAGCGCGTCGGCGATCCGCGTCGCCAGTCGCCCCAAGGTTTGCCCCTCGGCGTCAACGACATACCAGTCTCGCTGGCGGTCAGAGGGGGTGGCGACGTAGGTCTTCAAGAGCCGGTGGATGATAGGGACTGGGCGCGCCTGGCGCCGTTTCACCGCCCCTTCCCCCTTGATGCCCCGCCAACACTACGGATCCCGTACAGACAACCTGGGTGGGAGCGGGGACCCGCGGAGGCAATTGCAGGCCCGAGCGAATTGGGCAACACAGTCCGAAGCGCATCTCTCCGGAGGCTCGGCCTCAGCCTCGCGCCCTACGGTTAAACCTTCCCCGAGCCCGGCGCCCAGGGCTCGGTGGGCTGTCGAGCGCTTCGGCGCGTGCAGGCCGGCCACACCCAGAGGGCCACGAGGCGCTGACGGCCCCCGGCACCACGGTCCTTGCGGCGCGCGCCGGCAGGGTCCAGTACGCCGGGTTCGAGGCAACGCGGGCAACTACGGCGTGGCCGGGAGGCCGCGACCCGGTCGGTGCCCCCTCCACCCCGAGATCCGGTGGCGCCGGACTGCCATCAAGGCGGCAGTCCGATCGATCCCCTTGCCACCTGGCAAGACCAGGACAGACGCAGCCGACCTATCGCGCGCAGCGCTCGCAGCGCCCCCGCAGCACCACGTCGTGGTCAGTGACCTCGAAGCTGACTCGGTCGGAGACCTTGCCGATCGCGCGCTCAAGCGAGTCGTCCTCGAAGGGAACCATCAGGCCGCAGTCCCGGCAGATTGCGTGGTGATGGTGGTGGCCGCCTGGCTCGACCCGCTCATAGCCGGCCGCTCCCCGCGTCACCTCGATGCGCTGGACCAACCCGAGCTGCTCGAGCTGCTCAAGCGTGCGGTAGACGCTGGCGCGTCCGACCCGCGGCTTGCGGCGGCGCAGCTCGTCGTCGATCTCCAGCGCTGTAACGGCGCAGTCATGACGGGCGAGCGCCTCGACCACCGCACGCCTCGCGCCGCCCTTACGGTAGCCGGCGCCGGCGAGGGTCAACAGCGCGTGCTCGACCCAGCTCATGCGGGTGTCAGTGCTCATACCTTCGATCCTAGAGATCGATTTCACGCCGTCTCCCCCGGGGCCCCACGACGCCCTCTCCAGGCCGCCCAGCCGCGTCCCAGCGCGTAGCAGGCCGCACTTGCGGTGCCGACGAAGAATCCGACCGGGTAGTCGGTCGTATAGGAGGCGGCGATCGCGACCCACACGATCAGCAGCGCTACCACGACCGAGAGCACCATCGCCTGCAGCGGGCGGTCGGTGAGTGATCGGGCGGCGGCGGGCGCGCCGATCATCAGGCTGAAGATCAGCAGCGTCCCCACCACCGGCACCGTCATCGTCGTCGCAAGGGCAACTACCGCGAGGAAGCACATCTCCATGCGGAAGCTGCTGACTCCGCGGGCCTCCCCGACCTCGGGGAGGACCGAGGAGAGCATCAGGGGGCGGTAGAGGACCGCCACCGCGAGGACGCAGAGGACACCGAGGATCGCGGTCGGAGCGATCTCGTTGCTGCTGATCCCGAGGACCTCCCCGAAGAGCAGCGAGTAGACCTCGGGCGCGTACTCGGCGCTGAAGCTCAGGAACAGGGCGCCGAGGCCGAGCATCATCACGAGCGCCAGTGCGGTCACCACATCGTGGCGCCCCCTCCGGCCGAGCAAACCGATTCCGAGGGCTCCCGCAAGTGAGAACACGCCGAGCCCGAGAAGCGTGCTGAGTCCCAGCAGACTCGCCCCCGCGGCCCCCGCGAAGGAGCCGTTGGGCACCGCGTGGGCCACGAACGCCGAACCTCGCAGGACAGTGAAGAACCCGACCACCCCCGCGATCACGGCGACGATGCTGGCGACCGTCCAGGCATTGACCATGAACCCTGAGAACATCGCGCGGGTCTCTAAGCTGTCCGTCTGCGGATCGAGGGTCACCGGCCCATCCCCATCCTTCCGGGAGCCGCGTCTGCGCCGCAGTTCGGGCAGGCCCGAGAGCAGGTAGGACCCGAATACGATGCTGACCACAAAGAAGCTCACCGGCCAGCCCCGCCCTGAGGGCGGCCAGTAGTAGCTGTCGTAGGCGAGCACGATCCCCAGCCACATCGCTCCAACCCCGATGGCGGCCGCGGCGAGCATCGCGCGCAGTGGCCGCCTGGTCAGGCGCAGTGCGGTCGCCGCGGGGCCGATCAGGAGGGCGGTGCTGAGGATCGTCCCGATCGTGATCGCCGCCAGCGCTGCCGCCAGCGCCAGCGCGAGTAGATACAGGGCGCCGATTGGGCGCACCGGGATCCCCCGCGCCGCCGCCATCTCAGCACTCACCGTGCTCAACAGCAGCGGCCGGTAGAGGGCGAGCATCACCGCGAGGACGAGTACGGCGAGCAGGAGGATGAGCGGGATCGTCGAGCTTGCGATCGCGAACACCGAGCCGAACAGGATGGTCACGGTTGCCCCGGTGGTGTTGTTGTAGGTGGTGTCCAGGTAGAGGAACAGGGCTGCCAGCCCGATCCCGACCCCCAGCACGATCCCCGTCGCCAGATCCCGCCCGCGCGGGCGCTGGATGCCGATCATCTCCATCGCCCCCGCAGCGATGACGTCGATCACCACGAATCCCCACAGCGGCCCGATCCCGATCAGGAACGCGCCGGAGCCCCCGGTCGTACCGATGTCGCCGAGCGCCTCACCTGCGAAGGACTGTCCCCGCATGACCGTGAACACCCCAACCACTCCGCAGACGATCGCCACCGTCGCCCCCACGCCGAGCGCGACGTGGACCGCTTCGCTTTCAAAGAAGCCTGCACCGAAGAGCGGGGCCAAGAAGTGGCTCACGAGGCGATCTCCGTGCCTGGGACGATCCCCTCATGGCCTGCCAGGTCGGAGTCATCACCGGCACCCGCGACGATCAGCACACGGCCGTGAACGTTAAGGACATCGACGTGGTGGCCATAAAGTTTGCTGAGCACGTCAGCCCGCACGACCTGATCGGTCCTCCCGCTCGCCGCCCGGCCCGCAGCGAGATAGACGATCCGGTCCATCACCGGCAATAGCGGGTTCATCTCGTGGGCGGAGATCAGTACCGAGATCTCCTGCTCACGGGCGACGCGCGCAAGAAGCGCAACTACTTCCTCGGCGCTGCCCAGGTCGAGGTTGGCGAGCGGCTCGTCCAAGAGCAGCAGCCGGGGACGGGCGATCAGCGCGTGGGCAATCAAGATCCTCTGCTGCTCGCCGCCTGAGAGCTTCCCGACCCGGGTGTCGGCGAAGCTGCCAGCGTCGACCGCAAAGAGCATCTGTTCCACTAGAGCGCGGCGGGTTCGGGAGGGTCGTGGCACGCCGAGCCGATGCGCATCGAGGCCGAGGCCCACGAGATCGCGCGACCGCATCGGCAGGTCGGGGTCGAGTAGGAACTTCTGGGGGACGTACCCGATCTGGGAATTGCGGCGCGAGCGGGGGCGCCCCCCCACGAGGACACGCCCTTCGCTCAAAGCCTGCAGTCCGAGAATCGCCCTGAACAGGGTCGTCTTCCCCGTCCCGTTGGAGCCGATCAGGCCGGTGAACTCGCCCGGTGCGACGCTGAAGCTCACCCGGTCGAGGATCTTGCGCCCGGACAGCCGCACGCCCACCCCCTGCACCGTGAGAATGTCCTGACTCATCGAACCCTCCGTGCGCTTAAAGGCGCTTGGTCGACACCCTTCGCCCGACGGCCTTTTCTAGAGCCCTGACCTCGGCGAGCATCCACGACTGGTAGTGATACCCGGTCGGCATCGTCTCGTACACACCGACCACTGGGATGCCGTTTTGGGCGGCGGCTTCGAGGAAGGTCTGGGTGAGCGAGTCGGTCACCTGCTCGTTGTAGATGAACGCCTTCACCCGGCGCCCGGAGAACAGGCCCTGCTGGAAGGTCACGTCTTGGGGGGCGGGGTCGGTGCCGTTCATGACGTCCGCCTGCATGCTGAAGGGGGTGAGGTTCTTGACCCCGGCCGCTTCGAGCATGTAGTCGGCAACCGGCTCGGTGGTCGCGACAGCCGTCCGGGGGTAGCGTGCTTTGAACTGTCGCAGAGCCGCCAGCCAGGGCTTCAGGGACTGGTCGAACTTTCTCTCGTTGGCTTGGAAGTAGGCGGCGTGCGTGGGCTGCAGAGCCGAGAGTTCGCGGACCAGCGCCCCGGCAACCGCGGGCATCGTCGTGGGCCTGTACCAGAGGTGGGGGTTAGGAGTCGAGTCGGGCAGACCGAGGAGCTTCTGGACGTCTATGACCTTGCGCGAGGAGTTGGGAGAAGCCGACTCGATCTGGTTCATGTAGTCGTCATAGCCAACCCCATTCTGGACGACCAAGCGCGCGTTGCTGACCGCCTGGGCAACGCTTGGGCTGGCCTCGAAGCTATGGGGGTCGGTGTTCGGGTTGCTCTCGATCGCGCTCACATTCACGTACTTGCCGCCGACCTGTTCGATCACGTCCGCGTACTCGTTCTCGGCGCCGACAGCGGAGATCGTGGCGTTCCCGCCCGTCGAGGACGAGGAGCTACCTCCACATCCCATGAGCAGGACTACGAGGACAAGACCTGCTGCCGGGACGGCGAAGAGGGCGCGAGAGGTCCGAGCCCAGCGCGGTGCGATGTTCATGGGCAACCTCGATCTGGTTGTTTGACGGGGGTCCCGGCGCTTCACCGGGGCCGGGCGTGGCGCACACTAGCATATGATTGAGTCTCATTCTCATTTCTTTTCTGGCCATAGCTGCGAGAGCGGAAAGATGGGCGTCAGATCGCACTTGCGGATTCCCCTTCAACCCCTCGCCACCGCCCATTCGCGTAAGGAGTGCGTGGCGTCGGCAGGCGAGCCTGCTTACTCCCACTCGATCGTCGCCGGCGGCTTTGAGGAGATGTCGAGGGCAACGCGGTTGACGTCGCGGATCTCGTTGATGATCCGGCCCGAGACGCGCTCCAGGAGGTCATACGGCAAGCGCGCCCAGTCGGCGGTCATCGCGTCGTCGGAAGTGACCGCGCGGATCACTATCGGGTAGGCGTAGGTGCGCCCGTCGCCCTGGACGCCGACCGAGCGGACGACCGGCAAGACGCAGAAGGACTGCCAGAGCTGGCGGTAGAGCTCGGCGGCGCGGATCTCCTCCTGAAGGATCGCGTCCGCAGCCCGCAGGATGTCGAGCCGCTCCCTCGTCACCTCGCCGCCGACGATGCGTATCGCCAGGCCGGGGCCTGGAAAGGGCTGGCGCCAGACCATCCGCTCCGGGAGGCCCAGCTCAGCCCCCACCGCCCGCACCTCGTCCTTGAACAGCATCCGCAGCGGCTCGACCAGCTCGAAGTCGAGGTCCTCAGGCAGACCGCCGACGTTGTGGTGGGACTTGATCGTCTCGGCGCCGTCGCTGCCGCCCGACTCGATCACGTCCGAGTAGAGCGTTCCCTGGACCAGGTAGCGGACGCCCTTCAGCTTCGTCGCCTCCTCCTCGAAGACGCGGATGAACTCCTCGCCGATGATCTTGCGCTTGCGCTCGGGGTCCTCGACGCCGGCGAGCCTGGCGAGGAAGCGCTCTTCGGCGTCGACGTGAACGAGCGGGATGCCGAACCTGCCGAAAGCCTCTACAACCTGCTCGGCCTCGTTCATGCGCATCAGGCCGTGGTCGACGAAGACGCAGGTCAGCTTCTCCCCAACCGCCCTGTGGACGAGCAGCGCCGCGACCGAGGAGTCGACCCCGCCCGAGAGGCCGCAGATCACCCTCCCCTCGCCGACCTGGGCCCGGACCCGCGCCACCTGCTCGGCGATCACCGACTGCGGCGACCACTCCTGCTCGCAACCGGCGACGTCGCGCAGGAAACGGGTGAGGATCTCGGTCCCGTAGGGCGTGTGGACGACCTCGGGATGAAACTGGATGCCGTAGAGGCCGCGGTCGGGAAGCTCGCAGGCGGCAACCGGGGAGCCGGGGCTGGAGGCGAGCGCCGCGAAACCCTCGGGTGGCTCGAAGACCGCGTCGCGGTGGCTCATCCAGCACTGCTGCTCGGTGGGCAGGCCGCCGAGCAGCTTCCCGCCACCGTCGCGCAGGACCAGGTCGGTGCGGCCGAACTCGCCCGCCTCGGCCGCCTCCACCCTCCCTCCCAGTGCCTGGACCATCGCCTGCATCCCGTAACAGATCCCGAGCATCGGGATCCCCAGATCCAGCAGCTCGGTAGGAAACGGCGGCGCCCCGGGCTCATACACAGAAGCCGGCCCACCCGAGAGCACCAGTCCCTTGGGCCGCCGCCTCCGGATCGCCTCAACGGAGGTCGTCGACGGCAGCAGCTCGGCGAACACCCCGCACTCGCGGATCCGTCGGGCGATCAGCTGGGAGTACTGGCCCCCGAAGTCGAGAACGAGAACCTCCTCGGAGGCCTGCGCCGGCGCCACCTCCGCGCCGGCCTCAATCGTCGGCGACTCCAACACCGGCAGAGACCGCCGCCCGGCCGTTGGAGCCCATCCCCACCGACTGCTCGTTTTGCAGCTTCTTGCCCTCGCTCATCAGGGCGGGGGCGACCATCACCTCGGCCCGCTGGAAGGAGCGGATGTCCTCGTAGCCGCAGGTGGCCATCGAGGTTTTCAGTGCCCCCATCAGGTTGAAGGTGCCGTCGTTCTCCTGGGCGGGGCCCAGCAGGATCTCCTCCATCGTCCCGTCCTGCTTGGTGGAGACCCGGGTGCCGCGCGGCAGCGAAGGGTGAAACGTCGCCATCCCCCAGTGGAAGCCGCGACCCGGCGCCTCCTTGGCGCGGGCCAGCGGCGAGCCGACCATCACCGCGTCGGCCCCGCAGGCGATCGCCTTGGAGACGTCGCCCCCGGTCCGCATCCCGCCGTCGGCGATCACGTTCACGTACTCGCCGGTCTCCAGCATGTGCTGGGCGCGGGCCGCGGCGACGTCGGCGATCGCGGTCGCCTGGGGAACGCCGATCCCGAGGACGCCGCGAGTCGTGCAGGCGGCGCCGGGGCCGACCCCGACCAGGACGCCGACCGCACCGGTCCGCATCAGGTGCAGCCCGGTCGAGTAGGAGGCGCAGCCGCCGACCACGGTCGGCACCGGCACCTCGGCGATGAACTCCTTCAAGTTGAGCGGCTCGACCGTGGTCGAGACGTGTTCGGCGGAGATCACCGTGCCCTGGATGACGAGGATGTCGAGCCCGGCCTCGACCGCGACCTCGTAATGCTCGCGCACCTTCTGCGGCGTCAGCGAGCCGCAGGCGACGGCGCCGCGCTCCTTGATCTCGGCGACGCGCCGCCCGATCAGCTCGGGCTTGACCGGCTCGGCGTAGATCTCCTGCATGATCCGCGTCGCCAGCTGCTTGGGAGCGGCGGCGATCCTCCCGAGCTGCTCCTCGGCGTTCTCAAAGCGGGTCCAGATACCCTCCAGGTTGAGCACACCGAGCCCGCCCAGCTCGTTGACGAGCACCGCCGGTTTCGGGGCTGACAACACCGTCCATCGCCGAGGCGACGAGGGGCAGGTCAAAGCGATAGGGGCCGAGGGTCCAGCTGATGTCTATGTCGTCGGGATCGCGGGTGCGGCGCGACGGGACGATCGCGATGTCGTCGAATCCGTAGGCGCGCCGCCCCTTCTTGCCTCGACCGATGTCGATCTCCAATTAGATCCTCCAGGATGGCGTTGAATAGCCAGCCTACACTTCCGCGGGGACCTCCAAATCATGCACCGCCACCTCCCCGAGCAGCCGCTCGACCTGGTTGCGGTCGACGGCGCCGGCGCCGAAGTGCTGGGTCGACTCCGCGCCGCAGGCGACGCCGTAAGCGAGGCACTCGTCGGCGGGACGGCCTTCATAGCGGGTGGCCACGTAGCCGGCAAGGAAGGCGTCGCCTGAGCCGACCGTGGAGACCGGGTCCAGGGGCTCGGTGCGGACCTCCAGAAAACGACGCTCGGAGCCCTCGCCGACCACCGCAACGCAGCCGTCGGGCCGCGTGATCGCCGCCTCGCCGGCACCAAGGCGGACCAGCTCTGAGAGGCCCTGGACGAGGTCGCCGCGGTCGGCGAACTCCTGCCCGACCAGCTCCTCGGCCTCGCGCTCGTTCGGGGTGACGACCGAGGCGCCGGCCCGCAGCCCAGACAGCATTGCCTCCCCCTCGGCGTCGAGGACGACGACGATGCCGCGGGCGCGCAGATCCTTGACCAGGCGAGCGTAGAGGTCATCGCCGGCGCCCGGCGGCAGCGTCCCGGCGAGGACGCAGATCTTCGCCCCGCCGGCAAGGTAGGCGATGCGCTCGAAGAACGCCTCCACCTCCTCGGGGCTGACCGCCGGGCCGCGCTCGTTGATCTCGGTCTGCTCGCCGGAGGTGGGGTCGATCACGGCGAGGTTGATCCGCGTCTCTGCAGCGATCCGGGTGAAGTCGGTGAGGACCGACTCTTCGCGGAGCTGCTCGAGGACCCGCGCCCCGGTCGGGCCGCCGGCGAAGCCGGTGGCGATCACCGGACGGCCCAGCAGGCTCAGCGCGCGAGCGACGTTGATGCCCTTGCCTCCCGCCACGGTGCGGCTCTCGACCGCGCGATGGCGGTGACCGAGTCGGAAGTTAGGCACCGCTACGGTGCGGTCGATCGCCGCGTTCAGCGTCACCGTGAGTATCACCCCGCGACCCCCCGACCTTGGCCCCGATCGCCCGCGGCTCGCATCTCCTCGCGACTCACCCGGACCAGCTCCTCTCCATCGTTCCAGCGGCGTCGGCGACGCCAAAGGAATGCCGCGCCAATCAGTATCACGAAAGCGATCGGCGCGACCGCGATCGCGCTTTCCCCGACGAAGCTTCGCGCCCTGGCAAAGGTGCCCGCACGCGGGATCGAGCGGGCGGCGCGCAGCGGCACGGTCGCGGCATGCCAGTCACCGACGCAGCACCGCGGCGTGGCCGAGCACGGCGCCGCGGTTGATCGGGCCCTGCACCTCGCTCGGTGACCTAGTCTTCACGGTCAGCCGCTGGCCGTGGCGAACCGCGACGTTGACGGTCCGCGCAGAGACCAATGGCAGCTCGCCACCCGAGTAGCGGATCGTCGGCTCAGCGAGAGCCTGGCCGGCGCGGACCGCCGCCCGTCGCCTGTAAAGCGAGAAGCCGTAGTCGAGCAGCCTCAGGTTGTCGGAGAAGCGGTCTTCGTCGCTGGGAGCGCCAATCGCGGCTGAGATCAGCTCTACTCCCTTGCGGCGGCCTGAGCCGACCAGGACGTACTCCGCGCCGAAGGTGTGGCCAGTCTTGACGCCATTTACCCAGGGCGCCATCCGCAGCAACTCGTTGATGGATGAGATCCGCCGCGGAGGGCGCAGGCTGCGCAGAACCGCGCTGCGCGAGTCGGCGATCCTGGCGAATGCAGGTATCTGCAACAGGTGCTGCGCCAACGTGGTGAGGTCGCGGGCGCAGGAGTAGTTGCCGCGTTGGTCGAGCCCAATTGGGTTGGCATAGTGAGTGTTGGGGAGGCCCAGTTCCGCTGCCCCGATGTTCATCTGGCGCACGAAGCGCGCCTCCGATCCGGCCGCCGCCAGGGCGAGGTCGTAGGCGGCGTCGTTACCGCTGACCAAGACCATCCCGTAGAGAAGGTCGCGCACGCTGATCCGCTGCCCGGCTCGCAGCCCGAGCAGCGACTCGCCATAAGTCGCATGGTAGGGAGCTGCCTTCACGATCTTGTCCAGCGGCAGCTCGTGGAGGACAACCCAGGCGGTCATCAGCTTGGTCGTGCTGGCGATCAACAGATGCCGAGAGGCGGCGTGAGAGGTCAGCACTTCGCCGGTGCGGGCGTCAATCAAGGCCCAGGAACGGGCCTCGACCTTCGGCGGCTTGGCGAGCGCCGTGGCCGAGCCGAGCAGGACCAGCGCCGTGAGCGCCGCGAGCAGGAGGGCGCTGAGCCCAGATGCCACCGAGCCTTGTGTCCCTAGCGCAGCCTGAGCTTTTCGCCGGAGATCAGGATCTGCGGGTCGACGTGCGGGTTCAGAGCCTGGATACGAACGACCGAGACCCCGGTCTTGTGGGCGATCGAGGTCAGGGTGTCGCCGTTTTGGACGACGTAGGTGGCGGGGGTGTTGACCCTGCGCACCGCCGTTCTTGGGCGCCACCTGTTCCGGCGGAGGTGGGCACATTCGACCCACCCGATCCACCGCCGCCCATCGAGGTCGCGATCACCAGGACCAGCACGAAGAAGCCACCGACCAGGGCGACCGTGGCGAAGACCCGGGCCGGGGCTGTGTTGCGTTTCTCCATGTAGCGGGGCGACGGATCGGATGGGCGCCGCTGATCGTATAACCGCTCATGGCGTCTTCAGGCGGTCGAAACGTCCCAAAACCGCGGCGCGCGGGCAAGCCCGATCCGTGATCGAAGCGATCACAACTGGACTTCAACCCGATTCCGGGCGCGTCTACGCGAAGGCTTTCAGCGCCCGGAATCGGGTTGTATCAGCCCTTGACCTTGGCCTTCAGCGCCGAGCCGGCGGAGAAGCGGGGAACCTTGCCGCCGGGGATCGTGATCCGCTCGCCGGTGCGCGGGTTGACGCCCTGACGAGGTCCGCGCTCGGCGACGTGGAACTTGCCGAAGCCGGTGAAGCTGACCTCGCCGCCGCCGCTCAGCGTCTCGGTGATCGCGTCGAGAACCGCGTCCACGGCATCGGCGGCGGCCTTCTTGCTGCCGACCCGCTCGTCATCCGCCAGTTGATCGAGAAACTCAGCCTTTGTCACGTCGAAATTCCTCCTCGGGATTGAAGACGGCCGCAATCTAACAGCGGGCTCGGCGTAGCGTCAGGAACCGCTGACCGTCATCTCGCCGATCAGCAACGACGGTGTGCAGACCGAGCCGCCGAACGGGACCCAGCGCGGGTCGACGCCGGCGGCACGGACTGATCGAAGCATCGAGACGAGATCGCTTGCGATCGTGAACTCGCGCACCGGCTCAGCCGGCTCGCCACCGTGGATCGCTCGCCCCGAGGCGCCCACCGAGAAGACACCGGAAACGGGGTTGACGCCCGAGTGAAGGCCGGCGACGTCGGTGACGTAGACGCCCCTCGCCGGCCTCGCCGAACAGCTCCTCAAGGGAAAGCGAACCGGCGCCGACGATCAAATTGGAGGTCGAGACCGATGGCTGTGAGCGATAGCCGCCGCGCCCAGCGTTGCCGGTCGAGACAACGCCCGCGCGGCGCGCCGTGTAAGTGCTGTGCAGGTAGGTCTGCAGCCTCCCGTCCTCGATCAGCGCGGAACGGCGGCGGGGGACGCCCTCGCCGTCGAAGGGCGAGGAGGCTGGGCCGGCGAGGTCAAGCCCGTCGTCGTGCAGGGTCAACGCCTCGCTGGCGATCACCTCGCCAAGCCGCTCGGCAAACGGCGAGCGGCCCCGCTGCACGGCGTCGGCCCCCAGCGTCGAGCCGATCAGGCCGGCGAAGCTGGCAGCGACGGTCGGGTCGAGAACGACGGGGCAAGAGTGCGAGGCGGGCTTGCCGGCACCGATCATCGCCACGGCGCGCTCGGCCCCCTCGCCGCCGATCGCCGCCGGGTCGAGGCCGACCGGGCCGCGGGCCAAGTCGAAGCCGAGGCCGGTCTCCCGACCACCGTCGCCCTCGGCCAGCGCCTGCAGATAGGCATAGGCACTCGAGGACTCGAACTCGCCGGAGACGCCGGTCGAGGAGGCGATCGCGACCCGGTCGGCTGAGTCCGCGTAGACCGCCGTCTCGATCCCAGCGATCCGGGGGTCCGCCGCCAGCGCAGCCCGCTCTGCTGCAAGCGCCAGCTCTGCGACCCTGGTGATCGGCCACTCCGCGACGGAGGGGTCGAGCAGGCCTCCCAGCGGCTGCACCGGCGCCGGCGGCGGCGGGCCTGCAAACTCGTCCTCATCGGCGGTGCGCGCCGCCTCGGCCGCGCGGGTGGCGATCGCAGCGACACCCTGCTCGGAGGGATCGGTGCCGTAGGCGTAGCCGACTCGGCCCCCGAGCCAGGCACGCACGCCGATGCCGCGCTGGGTCGCAGCCGTCACGCTTTCAATCTCGCCCCCGTGCACCCGCACATCTCGCCCGGTCTCCTCGGAGGCGTAGGCCTCGGCATCGCCTGCCCCGGCCACCAACGCCGCCTCGACTGCGCGCGCCGCCGCTGCGACCAGCTCGCTCAAACCTCGGTCCCCCCCACCGTCATCGCCGCAATCCGGACGTGGCCCTGGCCGGTGCCGACTGGCACTTTTTGGCCGCCCTTACCGCAAAAGCCGGTCTTCATCTCGAAGTCGTTGCCGACCGCATCGATAGCCGCCAGCGCCTCCAGGCAGTTGCCGATCAGGGTCGCCCCCCGGCACGGCCGTGTGAGCTGTCCGCTCTCGATCAGGTAGCCCTCAGAGACGCCGAAGACGAAGTCCCCGGACGCCGGGTCGACCTGACCGCCTGAGAAGGAGACGGCGTAGAAGCCATTCTCGACCTCGCCGATCATCGCCTCCGGCTCGGCCTCGCCGGGGGCGATGTAGGTATTGGTCATGCGAGGGATCGGCAAATGGCGGAAGCTCTCGCGACGGCCGTTGCCGGTCGAGGCGACCCCGTCGCGCTCAGCGCGCAGGCGGTCGTAGAGAAACGAGGTGAGCCGGCCCTCCTCGATCACCAAGGTCTTCTGAGTTGGCGTCCCCTCGTCGTCGATCCCGTCGGTACCCCACTCGCCAGGCAGGCGACCGTCGTCGTAGGCGCTGAGCAACGGCTGGGCGACCTGCCCCCCGAGCTTTCCCGCGTAGACGCTCGCCCCCTTCTGAACGTGGTCGGCCTCCAGGCCGTGACCGGTCATCTCGTGGAAGAGGACACCGCCAAAGCCGCCACCGACCACGACCGGCATCGAGCCGACTGGGGCAGGGTCGGCGTCGAGCAGGGCCAGCGCCTTGAGGGCAGCCTGCTCGGCGATCCGCGCGGGGTCACCATCGAGCAGCTCGAAGCCCCGGTGCGCGCCGAGGGTCTCAAAACCGGTCTGGACGACGTCGCCGCGGCGCGCCACCGCTTGGGCGCCTAACCGCAAGCGGGTGCGATCGTCGCCACACAGGAGGCCTTCGGAGTTGGCAACTGCGACCTCGCGGCGGGCCTCTCCATAGGAGGCCGAGAACTGGGAGACCTCACCGCCCGCGGCCCGACCGCGCTCGTCCAGCTCGCGCAGAAGCGCCGCCTTGCGCTCGGCGAGGACGTCCTCGGGGCGCTGCTCGATCGGCTGCGGCGTCGCCCAGGCGGCGGCCTGCAGAGGGCGCGGTTCGGCTCGGTCTCCCCGTAGCGCCGAGGCGGCCTCCACCGCGGCGCGCTCGAGGTCGGCCGGGTCGAGTCCGTCGACGTGGGCAAAGTAGGTGGTGCCGCCGCTGATCACTCGCACGCCGGCCCCCTCCTCGGCGCCCGCCTGCACCGACTCAATCCGCGACTCGTCGATCGACATTGAGAAGCTGCGGCGGCGTTCGGCGAAGACCTCGGCGAACTCGCCGCCCGTCGCGAGAGCCCGGACCAGAACGCCCTCGGCGACGGCGGGCTTAATCAACATGGTCGTTTCGTTCACGGCTTCTGCCTCTCCCCGGCCACCTCGATCAGGCGTCCCGCGGCGACGAATAGCTCGCCACCGACGAGGGAGTCGGCGGCGTAGTCGCCACTGCGTCCGCCTCCGTAGTAGAGGCGGGCGAAGGGGCGACGGGAGATGCGGCGGCGGCGCATGAAGGCGGCGGCTTCGTCGGCGTAGCCGGAAACGCGGTCGAACAGCACTCGGTGTGGCTTCGGCGGCATCAGCCCGCCGCCCCAGCCCCGCCTGCGGCGAGGTCACGTAGAACCGAGCGCATGTCGAAAAGCATCAGCGAGGCAAGCGCGAAACGCTCTGTTACTGCTACGGCGGCCAGCCCCGAGTCGCGAACGGCGAATACCTCGCCCTGCTCGGTGGCGATGTGGATCTGCTCGACCGGCTCACCGCCAGCGCGGTCTGCGATCTCAAGCAACCCAGCGGCGTCCTCGCCCCAGCGATCCGAGTCCCCGGTGGCAGCTAGCACGCCGCCCCTGGAGTCGAGTATCGCGGCGTCGCGCAGGTCGGGTGACATCTCGACCAGGTAGGCGAGCGCCTGCTCTGCGGCGTCGCCGAAAACCACCTCTGTTGCCGAGACGTCAGGCATCTCGGCCAAAATACCGGGCCGTGTCCCTAGCTCGAGCCTCCTGGATCACCGTTGTGGCGATCTGCGCGATCGCCGTAGTGCTGTTCGCCATAGGTGGCTACACCGGTTACTCGATCACCGTCGGCGCCGTTGGCCTCGCCGCCGCGGTCAACCTGCTGCCTAGTCCCTAACCGGCACGGAAAGGGCCGGAGCGCTCCGCGTCCGGTTCGCGGAAGGAGGTCTGGGGCTCAACGTGAATCAGCACTTCGGCCTGGGGGACCTCAGCCTCGATCGCGTCGCGCATCCGGTGGGCCAGCTCGTGGGCCCGCTCAAGACTGGTGCCGGAGCGGTACTGGACGTGAAGGTCAATGTAACGGCGCCTGCCGGCGCGGTGAGCGCGCAACCTATGGTAGCCGGCCACCTCGGCGGTGCGGGCAGTGAAGATCGCCTTCTCGATTCGGTCCATCTCGGGGCCAGGAAGCGCTTCGTCGACAAGCACACCGGAGGAGCGCCGGATGATCCTGATGCCGGCGACGACGATCGCCGCGGCGACCACGAGCGCAGTGATCGAGTCAAAGGCAGCGTCACCGGTGACCTGTACGAGGCCGAGGCCCACCAGCACCCCCACCGATGTGAGGGCGTCGGCCCGCAGGTGCGCCGCGTCGCCATCCAGCGCCGGCGATTCGTGCGCCCTGGCCTGTCGCGAAAGCACCGTGGAGACCAACAGGTTGGCAAGCACCGAGAAGCCCATCACCGCAATCCCGACGCCGAGGGATTGGACCGTCGCCCCCACCACCAGCCGGTGGGTCGCCTCGTAGACGATGATCCCGGCGCCGAGGAGGATCAGCATCCCCTCGATCGTCGCCGCCAAGCTTTCGAGCTTCTCGTGACCGTAGGGATGATCGGCATCGGCGGGCTCATCGGCTTTGCGCACCGAGACGAAGGCGACCACCGAGGCGACCAGGTCGATCAGCGAGTGGACCGCCTCGGTGACGATCGCGATCGAGCCTGTGATGGCCCCAGCGGCGAGCTTGATAGCGATCAGGAGTGCGTTGGAGCCGATCGAGAGCGCGGCGGCGGCGCTTTTGGTGCGGATCACCGCGGCGTCTCCGACGCTGCCGCGCCGAGAAGGACAGCAAGCTGTCTCGCCGCGCGCCCCCTGTGGCTGATCGCGTGCTTCTCAGCGGCACTCAACTCGGCCATCGTACGCTCGTCGTCGGAGCCGGTGTCATCGGGCACGAAAGCCGGGTCGTAGCCGAATCCGCCAGCACCGCGCGGGGTCATCGTCAACCGCCCCTCGCAGCGGCCCTCGAAGGTGCGCTCCCCGCCTCGCTCATCGACCAGGGCAATGACACAGACATAGACAGCGCGACGATTCTCCCCTGCGGCCCTGACCTCGCGCAGCAGCCTCTCCAGGTTCTGCTCATCACTAGCGCCCTCGCCGGCATAGCGCGCCGAGTAAACGCCTGGCCGGCCTCCGAGCGCCACAGCCTCGATCCCGGAGTCGTCGGCTAGCGCCGCCTCGCCGGTGGCCGCGTGGGCAGCGCGGGCCTTGATCAGCGCGTTGGCGGCGAAGCTGTCACCGTCCTCCACCGGCGTCCCCACCCCAGGCGGGAGCGGTCGCAGCTCCACACCCGGCAGGACCTCGGCCAACTCCCGCAGCTTGTGTTCATTGCGGGTGGCGAGGATCAAATGGTCCGCTCCTGCACCTCCCGCAGACGGGCGATCCCGAACTCGGCGAGACCGAGCAGCTCGTCGAGCGAGGCGCGGGACAGCGGCATGCGCTCCGCCGTCGCCTGCACCTCCACCAGCCCGCCGTCGCTGGTCATCACTACGTTCGCATCAACCTCCGCGGCAGAGTCCTCGGAGTAGTCGAGGTCGCACAAGGCCCGACCGTCGACCATGCCGACACTGATCGCGGCAACCGATCCCTTCAAGGGCATAGTCTCGATTGCGCGGGCATCGAGCAGCTTCTGGAACGCCTGACGCAGCGCCACATAGCCGCCGGTGATCGCGGCACAGCGTGTGCCCCCATCGGCCTGGAGCACGTCGCAGTCGATGTAGACACTGCGCTCCCCCATCGCCTGGAAGTCGGCGACGACCCGTAGTGAGCGGCCGATCAGCCGCTGGATCTCCACGCCGCGGCCGTCCTGCTTGCCCCGCGAGATGTCGCGCGCCTTGCGATCCCCCGTCGAGCCCGGCAGCATCGCGTACTCGGCGGTGACCCAGCCCCGTCCGCGCCCCTGCATCCAGCGCGGCACCGAATCGCTGACCGAGGCCGTGCAGATAACCCTCGTCTTGCCCATGGAGATCAACGCCGAACCGTCGGCGGTGGCAACGAACCCTGGATCTATCGTCACCGGCCGGATGTCGGCCGCTGCGCGATCGTAGCTGCGGGAGGCGGGCATCGCCGCGAGTTTCCCCTATTTGGAGGCGACCTGTCGATCGCCTCCTCGTCCTTGTCGGCAATCAGGTTGCCGGGACCTCTGATACGTGCCCTGCTTACTATTTAAGTAGTAACTTAAGACGCTAGACATGAGGCTCGACGGCTACATCCGGGTCTCCCGTGTGGCGGGGCGATCGGGCGATTCGTTCATCTCGCCGAAGGAGCAGCGGGAGCGGGTCAAGGCGTGGGCGAGGTCGCAGGGGCACTCGATCGCCAAGTGGCACGAGGACCTCGACCAGCCGGGCTCCAAGGCCGATCGGCCGGGCCTGACCGCAGCGATCGAGCGGATCGAGAGCGGCGCCGCGGAGGGGTTGGTGGTGGCGCGGCTGGACCGCTTCGGGCGCTCGGTGCAGGACTCGGCCAACCTGCTGGCGCGGATTCGCGAAGCCGGCGGGGTGCTCTGCACGGTCGGCGAGGGGATCGACACCTCCGGCTACATGGGCAAGTTCCTCGCCGACCTCTTCGCCGCGCTGGGCGAGCTGGAGCTGGCGCGGATCCGGGAGAACTGGAACGCGGCGCGGCGCTCGGCGGTCGGGCGCGGCATCCACGTCTCGGGCCGGGTCCCGAGCGGCTACAGGCGCGGGGAGGACAGGGTCCTTAGTCCCGACCCACCGACGGCGCCGGCGATCCGGGAGCTGTTCAAGCGGCGCGCGGCGGGGCAGTCGTGGACACAGCTCGCCCGCTTCCTCGAGGAGCGCGGATTGGTGACGCCGTGGGGAAACGAGCACTGGACGGTGGCGACCGTGCGCAGCATCGTGGGGAACCGCGTCTACCTCGGCGAGGCGCGGGCCGGCTCGATCGTCAAGGCGGGGGCCCATGAGCCGCTGGTCGACTTGGCCGAGTGGAACGCCGCCAACGTCGCCAAAGGCGTGCATCCGGGACGCTCGGGACGGGGCACCGGGCTTCTGTCGGGCCTGCTGCGCTGCGCCGGGTGCAGCTACGCGATGAAGCCCTCGATGGGCCGCTCGCGTCACGGCAAGGCGTTCGTCGAGTACCGCTGCAAGCCCGACAAGGCAGCGGGGCGCTGCCGGGCCCCGGCGGCGGTGAAGGCGACGGTGATCGAGCCCTTCGTCCTTGAGCGGTTGTTCGAGTTCGCCGCGGGGGCGGCGGGGCAGGGCGTCGAGGGCGGGGACGAGGCAGCCGAACTGACCGCCGCCGTGGCCGAGGCGGAGGCGGAGCTGGAGGCGACTCTCGACGGCCGTCTCGCCGACGCGCTCGGCGGCCTTCAATCCGATGCCTTCCTAAGGGCCGTCGAGAAGCGCCACGCCGCGCTGGAAGCTCTGCGCGAGCAGCTGCGCGAGGCCGAAGGCACCCGTCGACGACTGGACCTCGACGCCGATCTCGCCGGTGCCTGGGAGAACCTGAGCCTGGATGACCGCAGGCGGTTGCTGCACTCCGTATTTGACGCGGTCTTCGTCCGCCGTAGCGGCCAGGCGCCGATCGCCGAGCGGACGAAGCTATTCCTCGCCGGCGAGGGGCCGCCCGTCCCGATTCGCGGCCAGCGCGGAGTCATCCGCGTCCTTCCATTCGACTGACCAGCGACCGCCGTAGCGGCGCGAGAGGATGTCGGCGAAGGTGCGGGCGAACTGGGCGCGGGCCAGCTCGTTGGTGCGGGGTGGGCCGGGCGTGGAGCCCTCGGCTCCGCTTCGCCGGGGCCGCGCTTGGCCCTTGAGGGGGATTCGCTTGAGCGGTCCGCGCTGCTTGGCCTGGACCCGGCTCATCGGGCGCACCGGAGGGGAGGCGTATGCGCCAGCGCGGTCCATTGGCTGGGGCGGGTCGGAGCCTCCCCCCACCCCCGACGGCGACTTTGGCCTGCGCTGATCTGCTCCAGACGCTGCGCTCATGCCGCCAAGACGTTGGCGGCGCCCGTTTCGTCCCGGTGTCAGCGACCTCTTCATCTGATCCTCCCTGCCGGCTTTGACCCCCAGTCACATGTCGGCGCCGGACGGCGAGGCGAGCCCCGATTCCAGGCGAGGCAAAGGCTGGGGTGGCGAAGCCAGCTGGAATGCAACTACGCTGCGCCGCGTGAGCACAGCCACCGGAAGCGCCACGGCTCGCCGCTCGCTCGGCGCCATCACCAAGCAGTACGACCGCGTTGCCCGCTTCTACAGCACCCTCGAGCCTCTCTACCTGATCTTCTCGCCCGCCCGACGCAAGGCGGTCGCGGCGCTCAACCTGAAGCCGGGCGACGTCGTCCTTGAGGTCGGCGCCGGCACCGGGCGCAATTTCCCCTACCTGGTCGAGGCGGTAGGCCCGAGCGGCACCGTGATTGGCGTCGATGCCTCTGCGGGAATGCTGGCTGAGGCGCGCCGGCTGGTGGAGCGCCGTGGCTGGTCCAACGTGCAGCTGCTCCAGCAGGACGCCGCCCGGCTGGAGGTCGACCGAGACCTCGATGCGGTCCTCTTCAGCCTCAGCTACTCGGTCCTGCCCGATCCCCGCCCCGCCCTGGCGCGAGCCTGGGAGCGGCTGCGCCGCGGTTCTCGTCTTGTGGTGATGGACGCCGGGCTTCCCGACAACCTGCTCGGCCGGGCACTTGGCCCGATCGCCCGCCTTCTCGTCAGGCTCGCTCCGGGCGATCCCTATTCCGATCCCTGGAGCGACCTCGCCGCCTACGGAGGAGTAGAGACCGAACGTTTTCTTTTCGGTCTCTACTACGTCTGCGCGGTCGAGAAGACAGCGGAGCCATGACCGAGGCAGCTATGACCGATCGGGCGTGGTCACGAGCGAACGCAGCTGTTCACACGATCCTCGACGCCGGCTCACAGCAAATGAGACCCCCAGCAACTCCGCATACAGCGCTGTGGTGAGCGCGATGTCGAGCGCCACGCTCGGGTAGTACTCGTAGTCTTCCTCCACATACTGGACCCAGCCGGCGAACTCACCGCCCACCTCCACGATCCAGCCGTTCTCGCCGTCGTAGTCCCCATCCGGCCGCCAGCGCTTGACCTCGGGCTCGGCAAGAAGCGCCTGAAGCAACTCGGCATCTGCGGGCTCGAAGGGGCGCAGCTCGAGATCGCCCTCACACAGGAGCGCGCCATGCTCTGTCACGGCCTTCGGCCCTCGCAGGGTCCTTACGCGTCGGCGCCGAGGAGCGGCTCGTAGGTAAGGATCATGGTTTCCCCGGCCGGTTTGGACTCGGTGAGGCGGAGCGCCTTCGTGTCGGCGCCCTCTGCGAACAGGCGCTTGCCGGCCCCGAGGATGATCGGGAAGATCATCAGCCGGTACTCGTCGATCAGGTCGGCCTGCGAGAGCGCCTGGACGAGCTGGCAGCTGCCAGCAACCAGGATGTCCCCGCCGGGCTGCTCCTTAAGCTTCGCCACCTCCTCCGCGGCGTTCGGGCCGAGCACAGTCGAGTTGTTCCACTCGGGCCTGTCCAGGGTGCTGGAGACCACGAACTTAGCCATCTCGTTCATCTTGTCGGCAAAGCCGACCTCGTCGGTCCGACCGGGCCAGGCCTCGGCGAAGCCTTCGTAGGTCACCCGGCCCAGCAGGAGAGCGTCGCTTTCCATCACCTCGTCGAGCTTGAACTTGTCGCCCTCGGCTCCCCGCGCGAACTTGAACGCCCAGCCGCCTCGGTCGAAGTCCTCGGCGCCGCCCGGATCCTCCATCACGCCGTCGATCGAGACGAACTCAGATACGACAACCCTTCTCACCGTGATCCTCTCCTCGTTTGCTTTTCAGGGCCAAACCGCTTTGGCCATCCGGCCATTGCCGCCACGGTCCTCTGCGTCGAGAATAAGGTCATGCTGAGACCCGATGGAGTCGTGGTGCGCGGCGCCAGCCCTGCGGATGCTGGGGAGATATGCGCGATCTACAACGCTGCGATCGCCGAGCGGGGATCGACATTTGAGACCGAGCCCCGCACAGCCGAAAACTTTGACGGGCGAATCGGCGCCGAGCGATTCCCCTTTCTGGTCGCCGAAACAGACGACGAGGTCATCGGCTGGGCGGGTCTCGCCTCCTACAGCGACCGCCCCTGCTACTCAGGGATCGGCGAGGCAAGCGTCTACGTCGCCGCCAAGGCACGGGGACGAGGCATCGGCACGGCGCTGGCTGAAGCGCTCGCCGCCGAAGCCAAGCGCAACGACTTCCACAAGCTGCTGGGCAAGCTCTTCACCGACAACACCGCCAGCATCCGGCTGGTCAAGCGATGCGGCTTCTCTTCGGTGGGCACACATCGCCGTCACGGGCGGCTCGACGGCGAGTGGCGGGACGTCCTGGTCGTGGAGCGGCTGCTGAATGGCTCGGCAGCGGACCCGTAGCGCTGCTCAACCGCCAGCTTGATTCACAGGATCGAGCCCCGCTCAGGAGACCATCCGAGGGGCGTTCGTGCCCAGCCGGGAGCTGCGAAGCACCGAGCAGATCGAGCTGGCCAGAGAAGCCGCCGTCGGTTGATTCGCACTGCCACGCTGTGAGCTACCCCCCGAGCAAGGCGGCCGCGACCCGCTCCGGGGCTTCGAGCGAAGGCCAGTGGCCGACGTCGTCGAGCTCAAGGAATGACGCGCCGGGTAGACGCTCGCGGATCCGCTGCGCCATGTGTGCGCCTGAGACGGGATCGAGCATTCCCCACACGAAGGCGACCGGTAGTTCGGTCCTCTGCAGCGCGGCGATCCAGCGCTCGCCGTGGACCGCACGGTCGGCGATATAGCGAACCAGACGGTAGAGGATCGCCTGGCCCCCGTCGCGGGCGGTCGCGCGCCAGATGTCGGCGCTGTCGGGGGCGGCGTCGAAGCCGGCGGCGAAGGTCGGCTTCAGCGCCGCCACGAACAGCTCCTTGGTGAGACTCGCGCTGAGCCGAGGGCCTTGGTGAGGATCCAGCAGCGCCTGCTGACCCGGCTCAAGGCGAGCAAGGTCGGGATACAGCGCGCCGTTCAGCAGATGGACGGCCGCGAGGTCGACCCGCAGAGTGCCTTCAGCTCGGCGGGCAAGCAGCTCCTGCGTGACGGAGACCGCGTAGTCATGCGCGACGACGATTGTGGAGGTGATCCCCTCCAGCGCCCAGAGCGCCTCGACGAGGTCCGCCTGCTCGTGCAGCGAATAGGAATGCTCAGCCGGCTTCTCCGAGGCCCCAAACCCGAGGAAGTCCGGTAGCAGCAGCGCGTGGCGCTCCGCGAGCCTCGGCACGACCCTCGCCCAGTCGTACGAAGAGCTCGGAAAGCCGTGCAACATCGTCATCGTCGGCCCTGAGCCGATCCGCCGCACGAAGATGGTCCGATCGGTGCCGCCGAGGCACACCACAACCGCCTCGCCTGAGGACCACCACTCCTCGATGCCGCTCACGGCGGCCAGTATGGCGAAGACGATCTACGGGTTTGCCATAAGGACTATCCCGTCAGGGAATCGCCGCGCACCCGACCGCCAGGAGACCGGCCCTCAATCCTCAGGCCGTCTCAACCGGCCGTGCGGTGGCGTTTCGTGAGAAGCGAAGCCCGCCGAGGATCGCCCCGACCTGGCGCCGGAGCTTCGGGGCCGCCGGACCCTTCACATACACCAGCAGGAAGTAGGCACGGCCGGCCTCGCTAAACGTCAGCCTGACGAAACCCATGCTCGCCTGCCTGGGGGGCGGGTAGAGGTAGAGGTCGTGCAGGTCGAAGCGGCGAGGTCGGGGGCGGAACTCGAAGCGGCGAGGCAGCGGACGGGCTCGAAGCACCGCCTGAAGCGCAGGGCTCAGTGCTTCCTCCTGGACCGAGATCAATGCGTCCCCGGGCTTCATCTGCTCGATCGCCGCGCTCGGTTCGCTGCCGCAATTCCCGCCGCCACCGACCCGCATCGGGAAGGTACCCACCGAGAGGATCTCCCGGCGCGGACCGAATAGATCTGGCACCAGAGGCGCTCGTGCGCGCTGCCAACCCGGCGGCAGCCGGACCGAGCTACGGCCGGCGTAGGTCCGCCATCCGGGCGGCGAGGGACGCAGTCGAGGCGAAGCCGTGGGCGCCGACGGAGAGCCGGCGGCGCCTGACGCGACGAGAACCAGCGCTACGGTGGCAGCCAAAACGCCCGTCGACACCCATCGCAGTCGTCTATGTCGGCCGAACTTGATCATCACGCCTACTACGATGTCAGACTGCCTCGCTCCTGACAGGCTCCAGCTGGGCGTGTGTCGTATGCCTCGGTCCAGAGGTATTGCTGAGGTGCTTCGGCCCGATCCGCGCAATTCCCGGGCTGCGTTGAAGTTCATCTGGCCGTCAGGCACCGCGGCGACGTCCAAGCACTAACGACAGCGCCAACCCCGCCCCTCGCAGCGCCAGGTCAAGTAATCGGCAACTATCAGATCGCAACAGGTAGGGACTGCGAGACCCGCTCGGGAGGAGGGCAGCGGGCGTGATCTCAGCGTTTCCTGGGCCAAAGTGCTACTTTTAAGGGATTCTTAATAAGGTATTAACGAGGCCAACATGGGTACGTCCGATCGGCATCATAGCTTTTGGACTGCATCCGACCAGGAGGAGCGACGCATGGCAGACCTGACAATCGTATCCAGGGAGGCGCATCGTCAGACGACTGAATCAACCATTCAGCAGATCACAAGGTTCTTAGAAGAGGTTCTTGGACGAAAGCTGGTTGCAACCTTGGCCGGTGTTCAAGACCCAAAGGCAGTCGGACGCTGGGCAGAAGGGGCGCGTTCGCCCCGTCCTGCGGCAGAGGAGCGTCTGCGTATTGCCTACCAGGTATTTCGCTTGCTTCTTGCAGAGGAGTCCAAGTACACGATTCGTGCGTGGTTCATCGGGCTCAACCCCCAACTCAATGACGAGTCACCACTCTTGGCGATCAATGAGGGGCGTTTTCAGGAGGTCATGGTGGCGGCAAAGGCATACGTGTCGGGGGGGTGAGCTGAATCGCCCTGGAGATCGTCAAACCGCCCAGTTCCGGAGTGTGGCGGGTGGGCAGGACGCCAGACCCGATCAGCTTCCCCGAGCCCCCCCGAGCCGACGATCTTGACTATCCGAGGGCCGGTAATCGGTTCGATAGCCCGACCGAAAACTATGGTGTTTGCTATTTCGCCACGGATCTAAGGGCGTGTTTTGGAGAGACCCTTTCGCGCTTTCGCCCTAACCCGGCATTGGCAGCGGCGGCGGCAGAGAATGGCTTCATGAACGTTGGCGAGGTCCCTGCGGATTGGCGCAATCAACGAATTGCGGTTCAAGCGACCTTCGTCCCGACCGAAAGTCTGCCTTCTATCCGATTTCTCGATGTCGAGGCACTAAAAACGCGTCGCCACTTGGAAAACGAGCTTGCCCCGCTACTCGCCTACTACGGCTACTCCGAGCTTGACGTGCCCACTGTTCGGGGTGGGGATAGACGAATCACGCGCTGGATCGGGAAGTGGACCTTTGAGCAGCGGGAGCCAGGAGGCGAGCCATCCTTTGCCGGAATCCGCTACCTCTCTCGCCTTAACACCGAGTGGGAGTGCTGGGCCGTCTTTCACGATGTCGAGATCAAAGAGCTTTCACGACAGCCCATCGAGCCTGAGAACCCGGCCCTGGTCTCTATCGCCCGCACTTTCAGCATCCGAGTTTTCTAGCCCTACCTGTCGTCATCTTGATAGTCCCGATACTGATCAGGTCATGTCGTGCCGGACCTCCTCCTGTCTGCCCGCAGGTGCGCCACCCGATTAGCATCGGGGCGATGGGACGGGAGGTGCTCCTCATCCACGCCAGGGACGCCCACCTCAACCTGGCCCGCAGCTCCCAGCAGCTCTTCGAGCTCGACCCCGGCGCGACCGTCGAGGCCCGGGAGGGCTGGACGCTGGGAGCCGCCACGCCGTCTCACCCAGTGATCTCCAACGCGGCGTTTCGGAAAGACGACGAAGTCGATCCTGAAGAGCTCCTGGCGCGAGCGCGAGCCTTCTTCGGCGAGCGGGGGCGCGGCTTCAGCGTCTGGGCCCGAGGCGGGGTGGACGAGGATCGCGACCTGATCGCGGCGGCTGAGGCGGCGGGCCTGCAACCGGTCTATGAGATGCCCGAGATGATCCTCGGGCAGCGGGCGAAGGAGCGCCCGCTGCCCGATGGGGTCGAGCTGCGCAGGGTCGCCTCAGCCGCCGATGCGAGCGAGTACTGGCAGGTCGCGGCCCTCGCCTATTCCAGCCTCGGCTTTCCCAACGAGTCGTTCGGCTCCTACACGAACCATGCCGGCCTGCTCGCCGATAACGTCGCAGCCTTCCTCGCCTACACCGACGGCCGGCCAGCGGGGATCGCGATGACGATCGTCAGCCACGGGGTCGCCGGCATCTACTGGGTCGGAAGCGTCGAGGAGGCGCGGAATCGGGGGCTGGGCTGGACGGTCACCGCGGCCGCGGTCAACGCAGGGTTCGACCTAGGCGCGAAGATCGCCTCGCTGCAAGCCTCGCCGATGGGAGAGAGCCTGTACTCGGCAATGGGCTTCGAGAGGGCCTTCACCTACCGGCTGCTGATGGCGGCGGCGCCCGAAACGACGGCGGGCCCGGGGACATGAAGCAGCGGGTCAACGTGGTCACGCTCGGCGTGACCGATCTCGGCCGCGCCAGGCGCTTCTACGAAGCGCTCGGCTGGAAGACCGGAGCCGAGCCCGATGACGATGTCGTCTTCTTTGGGGCCGGAGAGATGGTGCTGGCGCTGTGGGATCGCGCCAGACTGGCCGAGGACAGCTGCGTCGGGGACTCGGGGGGGTGGGGCGGCGTCACCCTTGCGCTCAACCTCGGTTCACCCGAGGAGGTCGACGCGGTAACTGAGGAGGCGCGGGCCGCCGGAGCGAGGATCGGGCGCGAGCCTGCCGAGACCCTCTGGGGCGGCTACAGCTCAGCCTTCACCGACCCCGACGGCCATCCCTGGGAGATCGCTCACAACCCGCACTGGAAGCTCACCGATGACGGCGGAGTCAGGCTGACCTGAAGGACGCGGCCGCAGGGCACGCCTTGCAAAGGCGGTGACCGACAGCCATCAGCTCGCGGCGGGAGCCTCTCTGAGTTCGCGGAACCGGCGCATGGTTACCCGCCAGAGGCGGGCTTTGAAGTCAAGCGGTAGCCCTTGCCGCTCTTGCGGATCGCTTTCTGTTTGTGGAGGCGGCGAGCGAGGGTGTGGGCCTGGTTGGGAGAGATGCCGATCTCCTTGGCGATCTCGGTGACTTTCGCACCCGGGCTCTTCTCAAGGGCGGTGAGGAACTGCTCGCGGCGCTGGCCGCGGGCGGCGCGGCCTTTACGTTTCGAGGGCGAGGTCGCTTTGCGGCGGGCTCGCCTTCGCCGTCTCGACGGCCCAGTCTCCCCCATGCTCTGGAGAGCGCGACCGAGGCGTTTGGCCTCCCCCTCCAGCTCGCGCAGGCGGGTCTCGATCAGGTTGCGAGCTTGCTCGATCGTGTCTGACAACTTCTGCTCCTTCCTTTCGGCGGTCGGCGGCTCAGCGTAACTCCCGTTGCCAACTACGGCACTCTTGGAAACCAGGTGGCAACGAAGATCACACTTCAGACAATCTATGCCACCGGTCGCTTCCTCAGGGTGATCGACTTTGCCCCACTGAACGCGGCGCCGCCCTGCGGCGTGAAGCCGACGGTCGCCTTGACCTTGACCTTCCCCTTCATGGCGAGGGTCTTCTCCGCATTGTCCTTCGGCTTGGTTGCGAACTTCATCTCGGCCGGCGTAGGGATCGCCATCGCCCGGCCCTCCGACCGCGAGCCGCTCAACGCCGACCTGCTGATCCGCGACGCCGACGCGGCGAAGGTCCAGCGAGCGTGCTGGACCTTCGTATCTGCACTCCACCCGTCTTGTCCTTGTAAGGCCCAGGGCCCTGATCAGTCTGCGCACCAGTCGCTACAGCGGTTGGTGCTGTACCTGAATATGTCGGTGCTACACTCAGGCAATGCCGACGACCAAGCCCCGCTACACGGTGACCGACACGGGCGAGGTCAGCCAGCTGCTCGACGAGGCGCAGCGGCGCTGGCCCGAGGTTCGCGACCGCAAGGAGCTGCTGCTGCGACTGGCCGCCGCCGGGCGGGATGCGATCGAGCGCAAGGGCGCCGAGCGACGCGCCGCGGTGGAGGAGACGGCGGGCGCGCTGAACGGGGTGTATGAGCCGGGCGAGCTGGAGCGGCTGCGCGAAGACTGGCCCAGATAATTGACGTGATCGTCCTCGACGCGAGCGTCTTGATCGGCCACCTCGACGGGGGCGATCCACACCACGGCAGCGCCAGGGCGCTGCTGGAGGAAAGCGGCGCCGAGCCACTGGGGGCGAGCGCGATCACGCTGGCGGAGACGCTGGTCGCCCCGGCGCGGGCGGGGCGGCTGGAGGAGGCACATGCGGCGCTGGCCCGGCTGGGCGTAAGCGAGCTGGAGCTCGGCGAGGGCGCGCCGGGACGACTGGCGCAGCTGCGCGCCGACACGGGTCTGAAGCTGCCGGACTGCTGCGTTCTAGCGGTGGCGCAGCAGCTCAAGGGGGCGGTCGCGAGCTTCGACGAGGACCTGGTGGACGCGGCGCGCAAGCTGGGACTAAGGACGGCAGGGGCCGAAGCCAGGTGATAGTACCGATAGGTTCAGAATGAAGGTATGAGCAACTGGACATGGCAAGTCATTGTGTACTGCTGGATTGCCTGGCTCCTCTATTGGGTAGTCATGGCCTTTTCGACCAAGCGTACGATCGAGCGAAGAGGTTTCCTTGGGTATCGCCTGGTAGCGCTCATAGCTTTCGTTGGCTGCGTCGTCGCCGGGCGACTCTTGCACGTGTCCTCACAGTCTCAGCTTTGGCAGACGACGCTCGGGTTGGGAGTTCTGACCGACTGCATCGTCCTCGCAGGAGCCGCCTTCACGGTTTGGGCGCGGATCACGCTGGGTCGCAACTGGAGCGCAGAGGTGACGTTCAAGCAGGATCATGAGCTGATTGAGTCTGGCCCCTACGCACTAGCGCGGCACCCGATCTACACCGGCCTGATCATCATGGCGGTGGGCACGGCGATCAACTACGGGCGGGCTATCGGCTTTGCCCTGCTTTTCTCGATATGCGTCGCGGTGTGGTGGAAGGTCCGCCAAGAGGAGCAGATCATGAGCAAGCACTTTCCCGACGCCTACGCCGAGTACAAGCAGCGTGTTCATGCGCTCATACCGTTCGTGCTTTAGATAGAACCCCTTTCAAATGAGCACGGCCCGGATGAGGGCCGAGTGACGCTGCACGAGACAGCCTCCGACCCGGCCGGACAGGGATCACACCCTGGATCGTCCGACCCGAGGGTGAAGGACGCGCTCGAAGGGCAGCAGCGGCCGCGACTGCGACCTGTCTGATCCGAGCTTCGCGCTTGAAGCTCGTCGGCCGTTCTACGGCTCAGGCGGACCAGATCTCGTCAAACGCGCGTTGATCGAGCGGGAGCAGCCAACACGCTGCGATCTGCTGGTCGATGAGGTCATACAAGCCAACGGTGGACCAGCGATGGTCGAGGTTGCGGATAGTTGCGAATCCGTCTGTGAGGGCGGCGAGTCGGTCTCCGTCGCCAACGAGAATGTCTCGTCGCCTCATCTGAAACGTGTGATCGGCGAGGTCTTGCCGTAGTCGGAAGTAGTCCAAGACCTCCTCAAGACCACGGTAGGTCCCGGCGATGCGGTTATCGCCGGGGACGGTCCAGGTGATGTTCGAAGCGAGGAGCTGATGGAAAGCAGTGCCTGAGCCGCCAGCGTGGAACGCGTTCTGCGCCTTGTGCAGTCGGTCGAGAAGGGCGATGGCAGCGTCTCTGTCCACGGCGACCTACGCTACGTAGAACGCGACCTACTGAGAACGCGTCTATCCCACGTCCGTTCGATCTGTCGCATCAGTGCTGGGTAGACAACCCAGTGCCGGAACGGCGCAATGAGCGCCATGTATGCCTTCCCGAACCGACCGCGTGGCTTGACGTAGACGGCCATCTGTCCCTGGTAGCGGCCTTCGCCCTGATCGACCCAAGCCAGGTGCATCACGCCGTGCACGGTCTGGTTCGAGAGCTCCGCGGCAAACTCGGCGTTGGTGCGATAGAGGGGCGCGAAGGGCAGGGAGGCGAAGTGCAGATCCGCCGCCGTGGTGCGCAGATCGTCTGGCAGCCGATCGGTCAGCGAGGTTTCGTTCGTACCCGGAATCGGTAGTTTGCCTGCTGCATCATCCCGACCGCTGTCGATCGGGGCCGAGATCCTGCCGAGGTCGAACCAGCTGCCGAGGCGATCGCGGAGACG
The DNA here is from genome assembly GCA_963842375.1 of uncultured Solirubrobacterales bacterium. GTDB lineage: Bacteria > Actinomycetota > Thermoleophilia > Solirubrobacterales > 70-9 > CAVUPF01. The sequence goes on along the minus strand of CAWJGB010000011.1, from coordinate 83,323 downwards.
CCAGAGCAGGCGAGTCGGAAGGGACTCCGTGTTGGCCGGGTCGGAGGCAACCATCAGCTCGAGCAGGGTTTGGAAGTCCTCGGCGCCACCGTACACGGGAAGGGCCCAGACATCCTCCAGAGTGAAGTCCGGCGCGATTTCGCGGATACGCCAGGGGCGAGATTCGTGTGCTGCGTTCGGAAGCCTTATGCTTACCCTCGATCCATACGATGTCGTATGGATATTAGGCAGGCCGCTTGCGTCTGTCAATACGGTGCCGTATAGATATGCGGGTGGCCAACGTCCGGACTCCACGCGGCGCATGGGTCGACGCGGGGCTGAGGGCTCTGGCGGCAGGAGGCCCGGACACTGTGCGGATCGAGGCTCTGGCCATGGGCCTAGGGGTATCCAAGGGCGGCTTTTACTGGCACTTCACGGATCGCCCGGCGCTGCTCGAGGAGATGCTGGACACCTGGGAGCAGACCGGGACCGAGGACGTCATTGCGCTCGTCGAGGGCCAACCGGCCGATCCACGGGGCAAGGTGCAGCAACTCTTCGAGCTGAGCTCGTCAGCCGATTTTGCCGTGGAGCTGGCAATTCGGGACTGGTCGCGCCGTGAGAGTGACGTCGCCGAGCGAGTGCGGGGGGTTGACAACCGGCGCATGAGGTATCTGCGCTCGCTGTTTGGGCAGTTCTGCGTGGATGAGAAAGATGTCGAGGCTCGCAGCATGCTGGCCTACTCATTGCTGATCGGCAGCTACTTCATCGCAGCGCAGCACGGTGACAAGACCCGGTCCCAGGTCCTGCAACTCGCGGTCGATCGGCTGCTCAGCGAATCGTGGGAATGACTTGGCCCGCCAGATCGAAAAGCGGGCCGTAGCGCGGGGCAAGAATGTGCACTTGAGCCGTCGAGAGCGTCCGGTCCTCCTCTACGAGGGGGACTGCGCATTCTGCACGACGTGTGCACGCGTCCTGGAGAGGATCGGGCCGGATGCAGAGATCGTCGCGTGGCAGTTCGCCGATCTGGCCGAACTAGGAATAACCGAGGAGCAGGCGAGCGATGCCTTGCAGTGGGTTCAGATCAATGGCACGGTCCGCTCGGGACACGAGGCTATCGCCGCGGTGCTGAACACCGCTGGACCGATCTGGAAGATCATCAGCCGTACCGTCCTGCTGCCGGGGATCTCATGGATGGCGGCGAAGGTCTACCGGCTGGTCGCGGACAACCGGTACCGGCTACCGGGAAGTACGCCTGCATGCGCGCGTTCGCCTGTACGGGCGAGTGGGCGGTCCACGAAATCCGGCTGACTGCGCTCCCTCTGGAGCCCTCCGTTTCAGACCGCGCGATCTCGGTCTACACAGAATTGGCGTCAGCGGTCTCGGCAATGGCCGCCACGCCGTGGCGGATCAGGCTCTCGCCCGTCTCGGCGATCGTGTCCTCGATGGAACGAGGTGCCCAGTCGAGAGTGCTCCTCGCCTTCTCCGAGGAGAGCTCGGTTCGCTTGCCGAGCCCGCCGATGACCGAGCGGATGTCGGGGTCAAACAGCGCCATGCCCCGGACAAGCAGGTCTGGGACGGTGCGGGTGGGCACCTTTAGGGCCGCCTCCCCGAGGCGCTCGCGGAGGACCTCGCCGATCTCGGCCATCCAGAGGAACTTGGTGGCGGCGATGAAACGCTCGCCGCCGGCTTGGGGCGCTGTCATCGCCTTGATCTTGAGGTCGGCGACGTCTCGGACGTCGACCAGGCTGAAGCCCAGCCGCGGCACCCCGGGCATGCCGTTCAATAGTCGCGTAACGGCCTGCAGTGAGAAGGAGAGGTCATCGTTTAGCACCGGTCCGATGATCGCACCGGGGTTAATGACCGACAGGCGCTCTTCCTCGCCCCGTTCGCGCACGAGGTCCCAGGCTGCCCGCTCGGCGATCGTCTTGGAGCGAATATAGGGCGTGAGGCCTGGGGCATCGGGGTCGGTCCAGTCATCCTCGTTGAGCGATCTGGCGCCAGCTCCCTCGCTGAGCCTGATCGCAGCGACCGAGGAGGTGACGATGACGCGCTTTACTCCGGCGTCCAGACTCGCGCGCAGCACCCGGAGGGTTCCCTCACGCGCGGGCACGATCAGCTCGTCCGGGTCCTTCGGCTGCTTGGGCGGGAATGGGGAGGCGACGTGCAGGACGTACTCGCAGCCCTGGACCGCCTTGGGCCAGCCGTCGTCGCTGGTGAGGTCCGCGGCGAGCACCGTCAGGCGGTCACCGGGGTCCACCTCTGAGCTGACCGTGGCTCGCACCTGTGGCTCTCGGGAGAGGCTGCGGACCGTCGTCCTCACCGTGTAGCCGCGGCGCAGCAGCTCGATCACGCACCAGCCGCCCAGGAAGCCCGAGCCACCAGTGACCAAAACTGTCGAACCAGGACCTTCAACCATCGTCAGCAACCCTAACCGGCAAAGCGCCGCATCGTGTTACTTGACAGCTCGCCCCTTGGCGTTGATCGCATCCCAGGTGCCACCGAATTCCTTGGTACCTACGTAGGAGGTCTGCCCCGGTCCGGTGGCTCTGGCATCGATGTAGAGCGGGTGGCCGGCATAGGTGAGCTGTCGCTCGCCCAGGGCCTTGACATTGATCGTCGAGAGCAGGGAAGAGCGGGCCCCGGGGCCAGCAGTCGGTTTTCCGCTCTCGGCCTGCGGAATCCAGTTTGTCGTGCAGCCGGTGTGCTTCACGCAGGTGTCCGTCTTCGGAGGGTCCTTGGAGAACTCGAACAGCGTGGTGCCAGCGGTGTTGACCAATATCTTGCCGAGCTTCGTCTTGCGCAGATAAACAGAGCGCAGGCCTACAGCGTTTGCCGGCGGCACCCCGCTTTCGATCGCCGAGGCCGCGAGGGCGACGAGCAGGACGACGAACATCAGGGCATAGATGCGTTTCACGGGATAGCCTCCGAATCGTTGACAGCCCTGGGCGATCTTCCCAGATCGTGCCCCGGCACGGCGCCGCCAACCCGTCACTCAGGGCTCACCCTTTGGTGTGAACCACCACCGAAAACCTCTTGTGGAGCTTCATGAAATTGGGAAATGATGTCTTGGCTTTGAGCGCTGCGATGCTGCTTCCCGATTTCCCGGATAGAAAGCCGTGTCCAACCGAAGAGCAACGCGATTCTTCACCCTCAACGCACGGCCATTCGATCTGAAAGTCAAGGCCCGAGCCAACTCCGTGCACTGAGGCCTTCCCTGAGCAGATCAGGAAGTGGATGGCGAGGGCGCTGCAGTCGTCGGTGGCGAACTCTCCCACGTGCTTGGACCCGGACAGCAGCTCGACGGTCGAATGAATTTCAAATTCTTCTTCGACTCGGTGTTTATGGACCTCTGTGACGACGCCCGTCAGTTTCAGCGTCCTACCGGCCTTCTTCAGCGGAGAGCCAAGCGTCGATGATGCAGCCCCGGCCCCGATGAGCAGTGCGGAAATCCCGACCGCCAGCAGGACAAGGGCGAGGCGGTGGCGTGCGGGCGGCGCTGGTCGATCTGGAACCGCTGATCCGGATTCTGCTGGATACATCGTTGCCTCCTCGGCATATCGCGCATCGGGATCCTGCAGTATCGTCAACCGACCAAGCGGTCTAGTACTCGCAGGGCACCGAGATGCTCTCAAGCGATTGACCCGATGCTCCGCCTCGCCGAGGGCCCGACGAGGTCCACAGGATGGTGCCGGCGCGTCGCGAGCTGAACTGAACCTGATGGTCGAAGCAGGCCGAGGCCGAAGCGGACAGAGAGCTGACGTCCCGGCCTGCCGCCGCCGATGATCTAAGCAAGCCGAGACCGATGTCAACCGCCCCCGAGCCGGCTGCCAATCGGATAGCTTGGCGCACCCATGTACTGCCCTCATTGCAGCGCGGAGAACGACGATGCAAATCGCTTTTGCGTCGCCTGCGGCTCCGCCCTCTCGAAGCGGTCGCCGATAACTCCGAAGGGTCCGATGTCCTTCCGGAAACGGCTGGAACGTGTATTCGGAACCACGGCTCGCGCGCGACTGGTCAGCGCCGTGACGTCGGTCGCGATCGTCGTCGCAATCGTCGCCTTTTTCTCTCTCAAGCCGAGCAAGGAAATCGCCCCCGAGGACTCCTATTTGCACGGCATCGACCGGAGCTGCGTAGCCGAAAAGGAGCGGATCTCCACCCTCGAGGCGGACACGCTGCGGCAGCGTCCGCCAAACCTCAAGAAATTCGCCTTCGCGCTGGTGACGGTCGTCGCCGAATGGCGATCCGACCTGAAGGCGACGCCACCTCCGCCTGTCAATGCGGAAGGGGCGCGAGCGCTTGAGTCGGCGCTGCTCGCCGTTCTGATCGAAGCGGGAACGCTGGCGCGAGTGGCCCGAGAAGGCAGGTCCGCCAGCGTCGTGGGCGCCCGGGCGCACTTGGTCGACGAAGCGACCGCGAGGGTCGATCGAGCGATCGAAGGCCTCGGGCTCGAACGCTGTCCCCATATCGACGTCGGGCCGCAGGGCCGCGATCGCCCATATGTCCCATGAGGGGTTGCGTTCGTCCGCATGCTGTGGTGAAATGCCGGAACCCGTAGGCAATGGGCGCCCGTGTCTGGCGCCGGGAGGCAACATGAAGAGTCGTTACATGGTCCTTTTCCTCAGTCTGGTGCTAGCGCTCGCGTTGTCTGTTCCCGCCCTTGGCGGACCAATGAATCCCATTGCCAGCATTTCCGCCAGCGTTAAGAGCGTTGCGAACAAGGCGCTAAAGAAGGCCAAGGCAGCGCAATCCGCGGCCAACGCCGCTCAAGCGACCGCGAACTCCGCTGAAACGAACGCAAACTCCGCAAAAACCGCTGCAGCGGGCGCCCAGACCACCGCGAACTCCGCCCTGAATAACGCAAACACGGCTCAGACCGAAGCAAAAAAAGCGCAGACGAGCGCCAATACGGCGCAGACGACCGCCAACGAAGCTAAAGTCGCGGCGGCGACCGCCCAGACGACGGCGAACTCCAAGTTCGGTCTTACCGAATTCGCGACCGGGACCTCAAGCGGTTCTGTGACCACAGTGGGAGTTTCCAGCGCCCCCTGCCCAGCCGGAAGCTCGATCACCGGCGGCGGTTATTCGACTGCGGGCCCGGGCTTCGCCGAAGTTGTTCCGGTCTACACCGGGGCCTACGGAAACGCCTGGCTCGCGGACCTTGAGCGGATTCCCGGCGGCAGCAATACGTGGGAAGTCACGGCGCTCGCCACCTGCGCGAAGCCGTAGATCCGAGCAGCCACACCCTGCAGAAGGGAAAGCTTCCAAGCGGGCTACTGGTTTTGCTGGTCACCGCAGCCGCCCTCGGCGGCTGCGGTGGGTCCAGCGGCACCAGCACAAGGTCGACGACGACCGAAAGCACGGCTGCGAACTTCGGCCGGCCTGAGAGCGCCACCGAACGTGCCGGCTATGTGAAGCGAGCGGAAGCCGTTTGCGCCCGCTCGGTGTGGGAAGCGCGGGCCCTCAGGCGCAGCCTCCCAATCGTCATCTCCCGTTCCCCATCTGCTGAACAGGGAATCACGAACGGACTTGTCAGACCCGGGATCGAGATCCTCAATCGACAATCCGCGCACCTGCGGACCATCGAGCCGAGACCGACCTCCGGCGCCCTTGAGTCCTATCTCGGCCTGTTCGAACCGATCCTTGTGCTCGCGCGCCAGCGACTTCAGACGGGGGAAGCGAAGAACCCGGAACGAGGGCACGCCCTTGAGCTCCTGATAGATGGCCTCGCCAGTGAACAAAGTACATTCGCCAAGCGGTTCGGGCTCAAGGCGTGCAGCGTGGGATTCGTCGAAGCGCTCGGAGGAACGAAGTAGCGCGGGACTCGAATCCGGAAACCGGCCAGCCGGTGGTCCCTGACGCGGTCGCGCCTCCGCCGCACCATCCACGCTTTCCGCTATCGGAGGGGGTGCGGGGAATCGCCGCGATCGCCGTCGTCGTCGTGCATAGCTGGCTCTTCGCCGGTCGCTTCGGCAACGGAACCGGCCTCGCGAACCGGCTGGTGGTCCGGCTCGACTCGATGGTGGCGATCTTCTTCCTGCTCTCCGCTTTCCTCCTCTACCGACCGATGATCGCCTACCGGGCCGGTGGCCCCTCGCAACCACGAGTAGTCGACTTTGCCCGCCGCCGCTTCCTACGCATCTTTCCCGCCTACTGGGTCGCGCTGACTGTCCTCGCCATCTATCCAGGGGTCTCCGGCGTCTTCAGCAGCCAGTGGTGGTCCTTCTACAGCCTGACCGAGTACCTGCACCCGGTCACGTCGACGGCGATCTGCAGCGGCGCAGGCTACCGGTGCGGACTGCTGCAGTCCTGGTCTTTGACCGTCGAGCTCACCTTTTACGTAATACTGCCTTTCTTCGCGGCACTGACGGCGCTCATTGCACGCAAGCTCAGCGTCCGCTCCTGGATGCGCGCCGAGCTGGTTCTGATTGCGCTCCTGGCCGCCATCTCGCTGACGCTCGACCTGCTGCCGCTGGGATTGAGGGAGAAGTCTTGGTTCATCTATACCTTCGCCGCCCACTTCGACTGGCTCGGCCTGGGCCTTGCGATGGCGGTGCTCTCGGTCGTCTACGGGCGACGGGCGGAGACGCTGCCGCATCCTCTCAGGTTCGCTGCCGAAAATCCGGGAATGTGCTGGGCTGGGGCGATCGTCCTCTACCTAATAACGGTCTTCGCCTTCCAGCCCGTCCCCTTCACGGTCGCCCAATTCACCAACACGGAATTCCTCGCGATCCATCTGCTTCAATGCGGGATCGCATTCCTGCTTGTCTTCCCGGTCGTATTTGGCAATCCCAATCTCGGACTGCCCCGGCGCATCCTCGCCAACCGCTACCTGATCTGGCTGGGACTGATCTCCTACGGCTTCTACCTCTGGCAGGTGACGATCGGCATCGAACTGGGGTACGGAAACGCGAACGCGTCCTACCTGGCGGTGCTGATAGGCACAATCCTGCTAACGCTTCCCTTGGCCACCGCCAGCTACTACCTGATCGAGCGCCCACTTATGCGCTGGAAGACGAAACCATTCTGGAGATCGAAGCGATGAGTAGCTTGATCGGTCGGGCCGCTACGGTTCTCGCAGGATGCTCCGTCGCGGTGCTGCTCTGCGCCTGCGGAGGCGGCGGCGGTCAGGCGGGACGCTCCAGTTCGAGCCCCCTGAACTCCAAGTCCCACGGCGAGGCCCAAGCCAAACAGGGCAAGGCCCGAGATCGGGCTGCCTCCGACGGCGGCTCGGCGCCGAAAAAGGAGCCGGATTCTGCTGTCAACCATCCGTCGCCCGCCCGGAGCGCCGAGAAATGCCCTAAGGGAGTCAGTGAGCAGGTATGCGCACGGGTCGCGGAAATACGCAAGCAGCAGTCCGACAATCCCCCGCTCCAAAAGACTGGGGCTGGCAAGTGCCCTGCCGTCATGAGCCGCAGCGTCTGCGAGGCGGTGACCCAGGCCTACAAGGCGGGCTTGGGAAACGGGCGGCGTCTCAAACCGAGACAATGCCCGCCGACGCTGTCGCAGGTCCAGTGTGCGGAACTCGCCAAGGCTTACGCCAAAAGAACGAAGTAGGGCAACCGCCCCACTCGACCTCTGCCACTGCAGGTGCTCGACGAAGCGAGCGAACCGCTCTCTCCGTCGACCTTGGCCATACTGGCCAGCCCAATAGAGACGAGACCAGGTGAGTCTGGCCCATCCACCGCTCGTTACGTCAGGTCACCCTTAAGACGCTGCCTCAAACGGACAGGAACGAGCGCGAGCGGATAGCAACGGTTAGCGCCCCTTTGGCGGGTAGTACGACCCCAATCGGGCGGACCTTTGAAGGTACCTGCCGGGCCTGGCGCGCGAATGAAGAAGTGGCGGAGAGGGCGCGGAACTTCCGCGCCCTCTCCGCCACAAGCTCGCGTCCGACGCTACGGAGACTCGTTGAATCCGTAGACGAGGAAGGCGCAATTGGCGTCCAGCGTGTTCACCATCGGGTGAGCTGCTCCGTCGAGAAACGTCGACCCATCCCCACTGGCTGCGACCCATTGGTCATAGTAGCTATAAAAGTTACCGTACGGTTCTGTCGATTCGGTACTGCTATAGCCGATTTCGGCCTTTTCAGTGGTCTTCCAGTTCCAGTGGAAAGCTTCGCTATAGGATTCCATCTCGGATTTTTCAACGCTCGTCTTCATGTAGATCTTTGCTACCCGTTTGCCCGCGCTTTCGGTGCAGGCGGCAACAAACGAGAATGGCCCGACTGAGCCGAGTGGAATTTCAGTTTCTCCGACGCTCGCCTTTTTCAGACCGAGATTGAAGTAGCGGCTGAAGTTCTTGGCGTTGGTCGCATTGGTCGCGTTCGTCGCATTGGTCGCGTTCGTCGCGTTGGTGGCATTCGTCGCACTGGGCACCGTGCCGAGCTTGGCCAAATTGATCTGGGTGCCGGTCAGCGTGTGCTTCTTGAGACGGTTGCCAGGAATCGAGCCCGTCTTGATCGTCTTGCCGTTGATCTTCGAAGCCGCGTAAGCCGCTCCACCGAGGGCGATGAACAGCGCAATGACGGAAATCACATTGGCGAACGTGAGTCGCTTGCGTATGGACTGCACAGGGGATCTCCTTGGATCGGGGACGAGGAAAGAGCGCGGCGACCCTATCTGGCTGGTCGTGGCGGGTCAACCCCGCTCCAGTCTCAGCGGAGGCTGAGATCAGCGCCCATGTGGGCGGCTGGGAGGTGGACGGGATGAACGACCTGAGCACTGAAATGAAACTGCCCAGCCGAAAGCGCTGGCGGAATTGATGAGACCTAGACGATCTTCTTAACTTTGAAGCTGAAGCTCGCCGGGGTGGGATCGGTCCCTCCCGCGCTCACGGCCTCCACCGAGAACGTGTGCTTGCCCGGCTTGACCTTGTAGCTCTTGGGCGAGGTGCAGGGCGCGAAGGCGCCCTTGTCGAGCTTTCGAGGCTGCACGAGGGTGAGGTGATCTCCGCTAGGCGGGCGATAGGAGATATGGCTCGACCCAGGTGCGAAAGGCATCGATGAAATCGGGCGCGGTTTGGTACACGAGGAGGGCCGCACTGTGCACTCTGCCTGCAGGCAGCCGCACATATTCGTGCTCGATCGTCGATCGAGCTTCCTGTGCCCGCGTCAGGCGACGACACAACTCGCCGCTGATCACCCCGGCGTCACGCAGTGCTGCAAAGGCCTGCTTGGCGGGAGGACCGTCACCGTCGGTCTCTTCAGCCGTAACCCAGCCAACCGTGCTCCGGATATGGCCATTTGAGCAACGAAGTTCTGAACCCGCCCCAGCGCCCTCTCGACAGCCTGGGCGCGGTTATAGGCGTCCATGTCGTCGCTGGTGTCGAAGGCCGTCTTGAAGTGCGCCAAGTCGAAGTCGTCGCCGAAGGCCGCCATCGCGGTCTCCAGCGCCGCGTACTGGCGTGGAAACTCGTCGAGATGCCCGACGATTTTCCGCACGAGCCGCCTGCGATCCGATTTGCGCAGTTCCTCCTCGGTCATCCGCGAGCCGCCAGAAAGCGATCGATTCCCGCAAGCGCCGAGCGCTTGCGCGCCTCGTCCCGCGCGCTACCGCGACGCCGCAGGGCAGCTTGGCGCCGGCGCAGCCGTGGCCACATCTCCTCGCGATCGATGAGCACCCGACCGTCCCTCGATTGCCAGCGCAAGAAATGCCGGGTCTGCTTCGGCATCCAGCAGCTCGACGAGATCAACCGAGCGGGCGAGCGCCGAGCTGAGCTTGGCGCGCAGATCGAGCAACCGCTCCAAACTGGAATCTCGCAGGTCGACGATCAAGTCGACGTCGCTCGCTCCCGTCTCATCACCGCGAGCCACAGAGCCGTAGAGCAGGACGAAACGGACGTTCCGCTCGGTCCGCAGGGCGCCGCGCAGCTGAGCGAGCAGCGACCAGGAGCGCCGCAAGTAGCGGCGCTCGGAGAGCGGCAGGTCGAGGGTCCTCGGCGAGGGCCTTCGGGCGTGCAGGGCGCCCTGGTTGACCGCCCGGCGCAGCGTTCGCTCGTTGACGCCGACTTCGCGGGCGATCTGGGTCAGCTGGGTCATATGTGTCCATTATATGGGGATTGTGCGTCCGATAAGCGAGGCGAAGAAAGCCCTCGCAATGGGACGACTTGCGGTCGGATGTCGGCTTCGAAGGTCTCGCAGACGAGTTGATGAGCTTCGAGGGCTGCGTACCCTTTCTTGCGGCTCGCTATGAGACGCGACGGCTGCTCAGCTTCGACGAACGCCACTTTCGCACCGTGGCGCCGCTGCAGGGTGGGACGTTCGAGTTGCTGCCGGCCGACGGCTGAGGGCGTGATGAAGGATCGGCGACTCAGGGGCTCACGCGGAATCGGCCAGTCTCGATCGGACCAGCCTCTGCACGCGATCGGCTGCCTCGGCGGAACTCTCGTGCTCCCATACTCTCAGCACTTCCCAACCGTGCTCTCGCAGCAGCCTGTCTGTCTCGGCGTCGCGTTCCCGGTTCCTTTTGAGCTTGCGGCCCCAGAATCCGGCATTGGCCTTAGGCATGGTGCCGTGCTCGGGGCAGCAATGCCAGAAACAGCCGTCGACGTAGACGGCGACCCGTGCGGGGCCCAGGACCAGATCGGCCCTGGAGCGCACCTCGGGCACCGGAGCGCGATCTACGCGGAAACGGAATCCTCGACGATGCAACTCTGAGCGAAGCGCAAGCTCAGGTGCAGTGTCGCGCCGGCCAAGGCGCGACATCTGGGCACTCACCGCGGGGGATGATGGGATCGGTCGTACGCCTACCGAAAAGCTGCCTTTCACCGACCGGGAGAATAACGACCGCTCCCCGACGGCTTTGTCTGGCCGGAAGCAACCGTTAAACAGCCATGGGATCGGAGTTCGTCTGCTCCCCAGGTTCTAGGCTCACCACCGGATGGACGAGCAGGTGCAAACACAAGGAGAGTCCGACGAGGCCCTCGAGGCCGTTCGGGTGTGGCTGGTAGACCACACGGAAAGGACGGCAGACGGTCTCGACCTCGAAGCCATCTTCTCCCGTGCGGTCCGTCAGGCCATCGATGAGGTGATCGACGGCGCTCGGACCGGCAGATACCGCTACGAGGAACTCGAGTCCCAGGAGAAGGCCTACATCGGCACCCGGATCGAGATCGTGGTCCGGACGGAGCTCGGACTGGAACGGGAAGGCAAGCTCGACACCGTCATCGCGGGACATGAGGTCGACTTCAAGTGGTCGGCGAAGGGCGGCTGGATGATCCCCAGGGAGGCGGTCGGGGAGCTGTGCCTTGTCCTATGCGGGGACGAGGTGGGCGGCACCTTCTCGGTCGGGCTCGTCCGCTGCACTGAGGAGCGGCTCACTCGCAAAGGCAACCAGGACTCGAAGCGGACCATCTCGGCGGGCGGTCGCGCCCACGTTTCCTGGCTGGTCAAAGACGGCGCCCTCCCGGTCAGTTTCCTCGCCACCCTCGATGCCGAGACCCGCGATGCGGTCCTCGCACAGCCTGCGGGGCAGGCGCGGGTGCGAGAGTTCTTCATGAGGGTGACCAGGCGGCCGGTGCCGCGCGAGGTGATTCCGACGCTGGCAGTGCAGGAGGACCCGATGCGGAGGATCCGCCAGGACAAGGGCGCGGGTCGCCTCGGCGGGATGAAGGTGCTGAGCGGCCACTACGAGGTCAGCCGAACGGCCGCGACACTGCTCGGCTACGGGCCGTTGACCAGGCGGGACTACCTGTCGGTCCCGACCGCGGAGCTCAGATCTCTTCCGCCTGAGTTGCAGCACAGACTTAAGCTCGCACCCGAGGGCGGCCATCCCCTCGACAACTGAGCCCTCAGGCGGCAGCGGCCGACTGAGAAGGGGAATGGCTGAGACCAACGTCGAGGTGGACCGCAAGCTCCTCGGCTATCCGGCGCGCCAACAGCGGCGGCACTGCATTACCGATCTGACGGGCGACGCTGGTCATCGCCTGGTACTCGGGGAGGATGAAGTTATCCGGGAAACTCATGCAACGGGCGGCCTCGCGCACCGTGATCGGACGGTGCGCAGAAGGATGTAGATAGCGACCCTTCTCTGGCTTGTAGAACTCGGTGCGGATCGTAAAGGCCGGTCTGTCCCACCAGAGACGACCGAAGACATCGGTCGTCCCGGTGGGCTTCTCGCGCCAGCAGCGGGGAACCAGGTCGCCAAGCCCGGCACGATCGAGATTGCGCTGCATCTGGAAGCGGTTTCCGCCATCACGGGGCACCGCCTTGTATCGACGCACACTGGAGGGGCGAGGGTTGCGCGGCCGGTGCCAGACCCTGCCATCGGGCACCTGAGGGAGTCCGGATACGGCCTCGCGGAAGCTCACCCATCGCGTAAGACCATCATGCGGACCGGACTCGTCCGGATCGATGTGCGTCTGCGCAGGCCAGGGGACCGGGCCGGCCTTCACTCCGATCACGATCGCCCGACGTCGCCGTTGCGGCACCCCGAAGTCGGCGGCGTTCAGCACCGCCCCCTCAATGGAGTAACCGAGCTCCTCCTTCGCACATGCCTTGAAGGCCGCATACTCGGCCGAGCGGAGAAGCTCCGGGACGTTCTCCATCACGAAGATATCCGGGTCTACCTGCTCCAGAGCACGCAGATATTCGCGCCAGAGCCCCCGTCGCTCGAGCCCCACCGCATCGCGATTGAGCGGTGAGAAGCCCTGACAAGGTGGCCCGCCGATCACCACATCGGCCGAGGGAAAGACGGCCACATCCTGGATCGGGGTCTCGGCGACGTGGTCTCCGAAATTCAGGCGGAAGGTCTCGGCCGCATCCGGATCGGACTCGACGGCAAAGATCGAACAGAAGCGCCCGCTGTCATGAAAACCGCGGGTCATCCCGCCACATCCGGAGAACAGGTCGATCAATCTATAGCGACTCACGGACACTCCTCAACCCTAGAGTCGCCCGCCACGGAAAATCCGCGACAGGTGCTCGTAGGTGCTCTCCGTCTGGGTGTGCATGGGCGAGCCAGAGCGCGCCTGCGTGCAAAGATGCGAGGCCGTACACCCAGACGGAGGCGACCGGTCGTCGTCCGGAGATCGTCGGGTGCAACCGGGGAGGTGGGACCAGAAGCCCCGAGACCGGGTGTCCACCCGCTCAGTTTCATCGGTCAGATGCGGCGCGACAGCCGAGAGACCTGGCGCGGTCGGGACGGTCCCTCCTCAGGCGACGCGGTCAGGCAGGGTTACGAGGTGGGTCTGGCGCGGGGGCTCGGTCTGCCGGGTCATAGGTTCGCCCCCATGCTCCTCCGGTCGGAACTTTTCGCCGGGCGGCGGGTCGAGGAACTCGACCCAGCCGATCACGCTGTAGCGACAGCGCTTGGCACCCTCGGGGCCGCGCCACTCGTCGTAGGCAAGTCGGCCGTTGACGCCGATGCGGCTGCCCCTGTGCATGAACTCGGCGCAGATGTAGGCCTGCTCGTCGAAGGTGCGCACGTCGACGTAGGTCGTCGGGTGGCGGCCGTTGTCGACGGCGAGACGCATCTCGCAGATCACCCGCTCGGCGCGGTGGATCAGCTCGGGGTCGTGGGTGAGGTGCCCGCTGAGGGTGACGTTGTTCATCGGTGGGTGCTCCTGGCGGTCGTTGTTGGGGCGAGCCGATCGGCTCTGGAAGGTTTAAGTCGGGGCGGGGGGAGATTCGCCCCCCTCCCCCACGCCGTGGCGCGGCGGTTCGGGGGGGTGCTTGACGGGACTCGGCAGGGACAGGCGGGGCGGGGCGGCTGGCTTCAGCCGCCGGGTGGCGCTGGGGGGAGAGATCGGGGCCGGCCGGGCTCAAGCCAGTGTGAGCGCGATGAAGACCAGCCGGCTCGCTCGATCCGCCGCGCGGCTGCGCCCGGGCGCGATGGCGCCCGTCCCGCGGGTCGCCGCCTCGCCCGCGCAACGGTGCAAGGTGGCGGCGCTGGGCTGTGCGGTGTGCGGGCGCTCGCCGGTCGACCCGGCCCACCTGGTGCCGCAGCGGCTCGGTGGCTGCGCGCATCCCGATTGCGTGATCGGGCTCTGTCGCACCCACCACCGGCTGTACGACATCGGCGAGTTGAGGCTGTCGCCGTACCTGCGGCGCGGCTTCGCGGCAGAGCGGCGACATGCGCTGCTCCACGTCGGGGCGGCGCAGCTTCGGCGCGCTCTGGCGGGGGGCGGATGGCCGGCGGACCTGGAACCAGATCCAATCGAGAGGAGGAAACGATGAGCAGGAGCAACGGACATGAGGGCTTCGGCGCAGTCAGGGACCTGGCCGGCGCCCTGGCGATGATCGAGCGGGCCTTCGGCAAGGGCTCGGTGATGTCGCTCGGGGAAGGGCCGCCGGCCGCAGTGGAGGCGATCCCGACCGGGGCGCTCTCACTCGACCTGGCGCTCGGGATCGGCGGGATGCCGAGGGGGCGGATCGTCGAGGTCTACGGGCCGGAGTCCTCGGGCAAGACGACGCTCGCCTACCACGTGATCGCCGAGGCGCAGCGGCGCGGCTGGCGCTGCGCGTTCATCGACGCCGAGCACGCCCTGGATCCGGCCTACGCGGCTGCAATCGGCGTCGACACCAACGCCCTTTTGCTCTCCCAGCCCGACTACGGCGAGCAGGCGCTGGAGATCGCCGACCTGCTGATCCGCTCCGGTGAGGTAGCGGTGATCGCCGTCGACTCGGTGGCGGCGCTGGTCCCGAAGGTGGAGCTGGAAGGGCAGGTGGGCGATCAGACGGTCGGTGCGCAGGCGCGGATGATGAGCCAGGCAATGCGCAAGATCGCCGGAAACCTGCGGCGCAGCGGCACACTGTGCCTGCTCACCAACCAGCTGCGCGAGAAGGTCGGCGTCACCTACGGCCCGACCGAGACCCAGCCCGGTGGGCGGGCGCTCAAGTTCTACGCCTCCCAGCGGCTCGACATCCGCCGGGTGGAGACGCTCAAGGACGGGACCGAGGCGGTCGGCAACCGGGTCCGGGTAAAGGTCGCCAAGAACAAGGTCGCGGCGCCGTTTCGGGTGGCCGAGTTCGACATCGACTTCGGGGTGGGCATCTCCAAGGCGGGGTGCATCCTCGACCTCGCCGTCGAGCACGAGGTGATCGCCAAGCGCGGCGCCTTCTTCTCCTTCGGCTCCGAGCGGCTCGGGCAGGGCCGCGCGGCGGCGAAGGCGCTGCTGGAGGAGCGCCCGGAGCTGGCCGAGGCGATCGCCGCACAGGTGCGCGAGGCGCTGGGTGCCAAGGCGGCGCCGCAAGGGGTCCGGGGGGCCGAGGCTGTGGCGGCGTAGGCGCCCCTCAGGACCCGGCCTGCGGGGGCTTGGGCAGGTCGCGGATCACCAGCTTCGGCCAGTGGTGCTCGGCGGCGAGTCGCTCGAGCAGCCTGCGAGGGCGCGGCGCCGCGAAGGCGACGACGGCGTCGTAGCGGGCCATGTGGGCCTCAAGGACGCTGCGGGTCCGCCCCTGGTCTGCGGCGCGGAGCTGGACCACGATCGCGTGGCGCTCGCCGCCGATCCGGACCGCGGCGTTGGGTCGGTGACCCTGCCTGCCGAACTCACGTACCAGGGTGCGCCCGCAGATCCAGCACGCCTCCGGAGCGCGTCTGAAGATGAGCAGGCGCACCTCGTTGGTGGCTCGGATCCGAGCCATGGCGCCCACCCTGGGAACACCAGGTCGAAAGCCGGTGCCTGAGAGCCGGGCCCCGCGGCCGGTCAGCCAGACCCAGTGCGGCTCGGCAATCAGGAAGCGCCCGTAGTCGGCATAGCCGGCGTTGGCGAGGTGCCCTGCCAGCTTCGCCGCCTGCCGTGCCTCACAGCCGATGAAACGCGCCAGCTGGTCGAAGGGGATCGCCTGCTGCTCGGCGATCAGACGCAACAGCTCGGACTCCCAGGGCTGCGGAGGGCGCAGCGGGGGGCGAATGCGGCGAGGGGCTTGGACCGACCCTGCCGGCTTGGCCTTCTCAGTCGGGATCGCCATGCCCTCTCACTCCTCCTCGTCGAGGTAGGAGATCTCCTTCGGCACGGCTACCTCGACCGGCTCGTGGGGGCGGTCGAGCGGCGCCGGCTCGGGCAGGGTGACTCCTCCTCCGCGCGGCGCCCGCTCGATCGCGACCTTGGCGGCACGGCCGCGGCGTATCACCCAGGCCGTACCGCTCGGCAGGCTGCGGACCTGGTCGGGATCGACCTTCGGTCGCTGCTGCTGCTGGGCGATGCCCTCGCGCACGCGAATGGAGCCCTCGTAGCGGTGATTCAGCTCGACCGCGCGCTTACAGCCCGCCAGGGCGGCGACCTCCTCCGGTTCGTTGACCGCGTGGACGATCACCGTCTCGACCGAACCGAGGATGCGGGCGCGCTGGTTGGGCGAGCCCATCCCCGACGGCGTCTGGGGGACCAGCACCAGGGCGGTGTTGAAGCTGCGCGCCTGCTCGACCTTCTTCGCCACGTCGGTATAGGTGGCCATCGCGGAGAACTCGTCGGCGATCAACACGCAGAAGCGCTCGCGCGCCTTGCGCTGGGTGAAGTAGTGGGCAAAGTCGGCAAAGAGCAGGCAGGCGATGCCGGCTGCGTCCTCCCCGAGCGCGACCGAGTCGAGCAGCAGGTAGGCCGCGTCGGCGTCCTCCCAGGCCCACCCGCCGTCCAAGGCGCAGCCGAGCTGGCCAAAGAACGCCTCGTAGCGCAACCGCACCTGACCCACCTTGTCGCGGGGAAGCGAGAGCACCGCGCTGCTCGGTCCGTGGGCGTTCAGCAGCAACTCGTAGTCGAGGCGCCCCAGCAACTCGGCGCTACAGCGCGGCGGCCCGTCGGGGTGGTTGCAGGCGAGCTGCAGCGCGGTCTTCGCGATGTCGCGGTAGTAGGCGGCCGGACCCTCGGCGGCGAACTTGATCGCCTCCAGCAGGCGGTTGACGATCCCGCGCCAATCGCCGCGCCAGGCGTCGAAGGGCTGGTTGGGGAAGACCCGAACCCGGCGGCCGGCCTCGTGCATGAGTGCGGCGAAGCGCTCCGCCGATCCACGATCGCCCTTCGCGTCGAGGTAGAAGACCTGCGCGTCGGTCTTCGACGCCACCTGGTGGGCGATCCGCATCGAGGTCTCGGTCTTGCCGGCGCCACTGGCGCCGAAGACCACCGCGTGGCGGCGCATATCGTCGAAGGGCCAGACCACCTCGCCGCCGGCGCCCAGCGGCAGCGCCCGCTCGCCGGCGAGTCGCCGGCCGAGCACCACCCCGTCGGGAGGCGTAGGTGGCTCGCAAGGAGCCGAATGATTGCGAGGACCGAGCATCACTCGCCCTCCGGCAGGCGACGCACGATCAGCTTCGGCCAGCGATCCTCGGCCTCGACGCGCTTCAGCAGGCTGTAGGTGCGAGGACCGCAGAAGTAGACGACTGCGTCGTAGCGGTAGCTGTGCTCTGCGACTATGCGACGGATCTCGCGATTGCGTTTGGTCGAGAGCTCGGCCTCGATCGCATGGCGCTCGCCGTGGATCTCAAAGACGGCGTCGGGCAGGTGATCGCTCGGGGCGCGCTGCCGGAGAACCGTGCGCTCGCAGATCCAACGCCCCTGGGGCGCACGCCGGGCCAGGTAGAGCCTGACCTCGTTGAGAGCGCGACGATGGGCAAGGCTCGAGACGTCAGGCTCGCGATAGGGAAAGCCGGTCCCAGCCATGCCGGCGCCGCGGTGGCTGAGCCAATACCAGGGGTAGTCGCGGACCAGGAAACGGCGATTGGAGATGCAACCCGCCTCTTCAAGGCGCCCGACGGCGCCGACGGCGTCCTTGATCGAGCTGGTCATGAAGCGCGCCAGCTGGTCGAGCGGGATCGCCACCTGCTCTGAAAGCAGCCGCAGCACCGCGGTCTCCTCGCTGCTGGGAACTCGGTAGCGCCTCGGAGAGGCAGACGACGGTCTCCCTTGCCGGCTCAGTTTCGCCTGGGCGTGCATGGGCGACCCATCGCACGCTCTGCGTGCCACAAATGGGCGCTCTGCGCGCTCAGGCGAGGCCGACGTCCCTGCTCAGCAGAGCGTCGCTGCGGGTCAAGCGGTGCGCCTGCAGGCCGCTCGCGACGCTGAGTTGGCGGGCCGCAAAGGATCGCGCCGGCGGCGATCCCTGCAAGCCCCCTGCACGCAGGGGGCTCCTCGCGGCCCTCGCCTGGGGCTCGGGTTCCGGGACCGCCTGACCGGCGCATCGCGGCCTTCGTCAACTCAGCGACGGAGGGAGGCCCAAGTGCCCACTGCAGAACCCGCCCGCCCAGAAGCGCCACAGGCGAGCGCCACTGCTCTCGCAGAGCAGATCTACGCCATACACCGCTCCCACCTGTTCGCGATCGCCAGGCGCAACTGCGCCAGCGGCGAGGAAGCCGAGGAGGCGCTCCAGGACGCATTCATCCTGTTCATCGAGCGCTTCGAATCCGATTGCGGGGCACCGCCGCTCGCCTGGCTCACCGTAACGCTGAAGCGGCGCTGCTGGGCGCTTTATCGCGGCCGGCGAAAGGTCGGGCAGCGCACCGTCGACCTGGATACCGCAACCGAGATCGCGACGCGACCCGACCTCCTTGCCGAGCCTTCTCTACGCCCCGACGAGCTGGCCGAAGTCGCCGAGGGTCTCGCCGCCATGCGCTCGCGGCTGGCCGAGCTAAAGCCGCAGGAGCGCGAGGCGCTGGGCCTGCTCGCACTCGGCTACAGCTACCGAGAGATCTGCGAGCTGACCGGCTGGACCCACACCAAGGTCAACCGCTGCCTGGCCGAGGGGCGGGAGGCGCTGCGAAGAAACCATCGTGTTGAGTAGATGTGGGGGTCAGCTGAGGACGCAAGGCTCAGCTCTACAGCGCCACCAGCCCAGTGACGCGCCTGAGGGAAGGCAGGATCACCGAGTCGTGCGTCGACATCCCATCTGGATCTTTCAAGTACTCCAACTTCTTTGCCGATGGCTGATTGATGGAACAGGCGCTCGCGCCCCGGCGTTTCCTCATTGCAGTGGCTGCCGTCGTGCTCACGACCGGTCTGTTCGCGGTCTGGATCGGGCTGCACATCGGTGGTGCCCGGGTGACGCTCTGGGTCGATGATCTCGCCACCCCCCTGGCGGCGCTGATCGCCAGCCTGCTGTGCTTTCGTGCCCGTGCTCGCTCCGCTGGGCGGATGCGTCTCTTCTGGCTGCTGCTGGGTTGTGCGACCGCGTCCTGGACGTTCGCCGAGGTCATCTGGGGCTACTACGCGCTGATCCTGGACGTCGAAGTGCCGGTGCCCTCCTGGGCGGACCTCGGTTATCTGTCGGCGATCCCGCTCGCGGTAGCGGCGCTGGTCTGCCACCCGGCGACGAGGGGCAGCGGCACGCGCAAGGCGCGTCGGGTGTTCGACGGACTACTGATCGCCACCGCGCTGCTGTTCATCAGCTGGGCGCTCGTCCTCGGACCACTGTGGCGCAGCGCCGATCTCAGCACCTGGACCGGCATCGTGACGCTCGCCTACCCGTTCGGCGACGTGGTGATCGTCTTCTTCATCGTGCTCGCCATCCGTGGGATGACCGGCGGGAACCGCCTGGCGCTGTGGTGCCTCTTGGCTGCCCTGCTCACGATGGCACTGACCGACAGCACCTTCACATACCTCACCGAGGTGGCGAAGTACACGGGCGGGGACGTGATCGACACGGGTTGGATCGCCGCCTACCTTGGGATCGCCCTCGCCGCGTTCAGCTCGCGCAGCCCCAGCGCCGTGGAGCCGGCGGCCGAGCGCTCGAAGCCATCGCTCGCCTCGCTCATATACCCCCTGTTGCCCGTGCTGATCGCGCTGAGCGTCGCCGCCGTGGAGATCAGGCTCGGCCATCACCTCGACGATGCGGCATTGTTGATGGCATTCGGACTGGTCGCGCTGGTTCTCACCCGCCAGGCGCTGATGGTGCTCGAGCTGCTCGCACCGAGCCGTGACGCCCACCTCGGCCTGATGAGAAGGCTCACGAACGTGGCTTTGGAGGGCACCGGCGGCGGGGAGGGCCGGGGCTCCGGCCATCAGGCCGGTGGGTCATGAGCTCCTCTGACCTCGGCGCAGGAGAGCCGCCGCACGTTGATTTCACGCCCGCGAGCGGATCACCTGATGTCAGGTGGATCCGCCCCGACACGGCGGCCTACCGCTCGCCCCCGAAGTCCAGGGCAGCCATAGAACACACCGAGCAGTGGAACGCCTGGGTCGTGATCGTGTTGACCTTCGCCTGCACCGCTGTAGCGCTCTACGACCTCGTCCTGCTCACATCAGGGGCCTGAGCCGCTCTCGGCTCAGGCAGCTGTGGAGCAACCCGCCGGGTCTCCGGCGCTAACCACTTGTGAGTTGCATGGCATGGGCCCCGGCAGGGGCCGCCAGCGGCGGCGGCGGCAGGTCGAGGTCATAGCGCTCCACCGGCTCCAGGAGGCTCTGGTGATCGAGCGCGGCGAAGGCACGCACGACATGCGGGTCAAAGCGCCGACCGGAGAGCCGCTCGATCTCCGCCACCGCCTCCTCGACCGGCCAGGCGTCCTTATAGGGGCGCTCGTGGGTGAGCGCGTCAAAGACATCGGCAACCGCGACGATCCGGCCGCTGAGCGGGATCTCCTTGCCGCGCAGGCCGCGCGGATAGCCACCGCCGTCCCAGCGCTCGTGATGGGTGAGCGCGATCGAGCGGGCCATCTGCAGGATCGCGAACCTGGGATGGGTGAGGATCTTGGCGCCGATCGTCGTGTGCTCCTGCATCTGCCTGAGCTCCCCGGGCGTCAGCTCGCCGGGCTTCAGCAGGATCGCGTCGGGGATGCCGATCTTGCCGATGTCGTGAAGCGGCGCGGCGCGGCGGATCAGCGCGGCGGTCTCCTCGGGGAGCCCGAGCTGGCGCGCGATCAGGGCGGAGTTTCTCCCGACCCGCTCGGTGTGCTCGTGGGTGTCGTCGTCGCGGTACTCGGTGGCGAGCGCCAACCGTTGCAGCGTCTCAAGCCGGGAATCCTCGAGCGCTCGGGTGCGCTGGGTAACCATCGACTCCAGCCTCGCAGCCTGATCGTCGAGGATCTCCTCGGCTTCCTTTAACGAGGTGACGTCGCGCGCCGTCGCGTAGAGCCGTCGCTCCTCGCTTGCCACGCGGGTATTCCATTCCAGCCACCGGTAGGAGCCGTCGGCGGCGCGGTAGCGGTTGCGGAAGTTGCGGGTGTCGGTGGCGCTCTCGGTCAGCTTCACGACCTCCGCCTGGGTTGACTCGCGGTCCTCGGGATGGACGAACTCCAAAAACGGCTGCGACAGAAGCTCCGCCTCGGTGTGGCCCAGCGTCTCTTCCCAGGCCGGGTTTACCCATTCGAAATAACCGTCGAAGCTGGCGGTGCAAAACAGATCGAGCGATAGCTCGGAGTAGCGTCCGATCCGCGCCTCGAGCCTGCGCCGTGCATCGACCAGCCACCCCAGCATGGTGCCCACGAGGAGGAACACCAAAACCCAGCTGGCGATGCCGAGTGAGTTCACGTCGGCGTCGCTCACGACATTCCAGACAGTGACGAGGGCGCCCGCGACGATGCCCGCGAGCAGGCCTCCCCGCGCGCCGAAGCCGAACGCCGCCAGCGCGATCGGCAGCACGAACAGCAGGCGGGCCGCATCGAGGGCATCGGCGTCGTGCAGCGAGGCGAGGAAGATCGCCGCGAACATCGCCACCACGGCGAGCAGGGCAGCGTTTCGTCTCAGCCCCTTTGGAAGCGAGACGGCGTTTAGCAGGGGCCTCGGTGTGAGGCGCATATTCTCTATATCGGCAGATCAATCGTATTTCTTTTGATTGCGCGATAGTCGGCTGAAGGCGGCTCTCGGCATTCCTTCGCCGAGTGGCGGCCTCAAGGAGGCCCCGAAGGGGAGGAGCATCAAGGTCCGCACCGGCCGTTGTCCCCACGGCCCGCCCAGCGCCGCACCCTCGTCTCATCGGTGCCGACAGGGATCGCGCCAAACAATTGCCGCCAGACCAAAGTGAACCGCTGCCTGGTCGAGGGGCGGGCGGCTTTGCGCGAACTGGCGAACGACTGAACTACGGCCCGTAGCCGGCGGCGCGCAGCTCGGCCAGCGTCACCATCAGCGTCCGCGGCGCCGTGCTGAGGCCGCGGAAGCCGAAGCGCTCGTAAAAGCCCACCGCTTCGTCGTCGATCGCGTGCACAACCACCGCTCGCACGGCGACTTCCTGCGCGGCTCGGCATACCCGCTCCAACGTGTCGTCGAGCAAGCGCGAGCCGAGCGCCTCTCCCTGGCTTGGCGCGTCGACGGCGAGGCGGGCGAGGATCGCCACCGGGATCGGGAAGTGCCGCGAGAGGCCCATGCGAACAGCTTCGGTCGCCCCCGCGTGCTCCACCTGGCCGGCAAGCAGCGTGTAGTAGCCGCGGACCGCGCCGCCGGGGCTGGTCGCGACGAAGGTGCGCGTGGCGTCGCGTCGCTCGCCCTGGCCGGCGTAGCGGCGAAGCCAACGGTCGAGCGGCTCGCTGCCACATGCAAAGCCCGCCACGTCGTGATGCGTCGGGTCGTAGCGCTCGGTCAGCCCAGCCTTCGCGCTCACGCGCGGCGGCGGAGATCTTTGAGTCGAGCGATCGTGCCCTCGTCGGGCCGCTCGAGCGCGTCGAGGAAGCGCGCCGCCTCCTGCTCGCCGAGAGCAATCCCCTGCCGATCGGCGAGCACCTCCTGCGCCCGCTCCTGGGCGGCGCGGCGGAAGAAGTCGCTCAAGCTCTCGCCCAGTGCCGAGGCCGCGGCGGCGTCGAGCTGGCGCTCCTCGTCGCTGAGCCGGACTTCGATCCGGCGGGTCTTCGGGCTTGTAGTCGGCTCCATGATCCGTACATCGTACGTGAACTAGACCGGATGCGCAACTACGCACCTTGCCCCTCGTCACCGGCCCTCGGCCACTGGGATCGGCCCAAACAATTGACGCCAGACCAAGGTCAATCGCTGCCTGGTCGAGGGGCGGGAGAAGCTGCGGGAGCTAGCGGATCGTTGAATCTCTGCCGGCAACCAGCATTCAGCCGGCCTCGACAACGCCGAAGCGATCATCGAAGGCGTCGCGATCCTCGACCGCGATCGCCTGGGCGAAGCGGCTCGCGGTGACCGTGAAGCGGTCGAGGAAGCCGACGCTGCCGAGCAGGACCAGGCCGAAGCTGTGCCAGCCCTCGACGAACCCGACCAGGGTCTCCCACTGACGCAGTTCGTCGGGACCAATGTCATGGTGGTGCAGGCGCACGACGACGGTCTTATAGCGAGCGGTCACGGTTCGCCCGCCGACCGCGTGTCGCTCCTCGCCCTGATCCTCGGCGAGGTCGAGAGCCAGCTCCTCGGCCAGCAGGTCGCTGGCGAGGACTTCGTCGGCACCGGTGTCGATCAGACCCTCCAGCTCCGGTGTCGATACGCCTGCGGCAGCAAGGGAGACGGGCACGAACGGGCGGAGGACGGACTGGCCGAGGCGAGTGTGCTGAGGGTCCTCCCGGTAGGGGAAGAGCCAGGGGAAGGGCTTTTGGTCAGCCAAGGCCGACGTAGAGCGGCTCGTCCGTGTAGGGGACGCGGCCGCCGACCACCACGTGGTCGAGCTTGCGGGCCTTCTCCAATACGACCTTCAAGTCCTCGTCGGCGATCACGACATCGCCGGTCCGGGTGTCGGTCGCCACGTACTTGCCCTCATAGCCGGTGAAGTCGGTGCGGATCGGTTTCATGCGCAAGCCGATGATACCCGCGCGGTCCCCGGTAACCCCATCGCTGCGAGACCCCAGCGCCCCGAACCGAGCGCCGCATCCCCGCGGCGCCTGACGGGGCAGAAGCAGACTATGGGCGCTTGCGCTCGGACTCAGAGAGTGATCGGGCCAAACAATTGACGCCAGACCAAAGTCAACCGGTGCCTGGCCGAGGGGCGGGAGAAATTGCGCGAGCTTGATGCAAGCTGAGTGGCGCCCGCTTCACTTATTCCTTCCAGGGACGAGAACCGCCCTGCCCCTCGGAAACGAGCTACCGAGGAGCGCGCGTTGCGAGTGTCTCGAGCCGCCTGTGCCATCGTTAGCGGCTGTCATGCCCAAGCTCCAGGTCATCGTCGGAAGCACACGCCCAACACGGGCCGCGGAGCGCGTCTTTCCTTGGGTCCTCGAGCACGCGCAGCGCCACGGCGCGTTCGACGTCGAGCTGCTCGACCTGCGCGACTGGCAGCTCCCGTTCTTCCAAGAGCACCTCGGCACGATTGGCGATTTTGCCGACCCGACGTACTCCGATCCGATCGTCAAGGCGTGGAACAAGAAACTTGCCGACGGCGACGCCTACCTCATCGTGACCGCCGAGTACAACCACAGCGTCCCGGGTCAGCTGAAGAACGCGATCGACAACGTGTTTGTCAGCTTCGCTCTGCGCAACAAGCCCTTCGGATTCGTGGGCTACAGCGGCGGCATCGCGGCGGGCACCCGTGCCGTGGAGCACCTCGCGTTGATCGTGATCGAGGCCGAAGCCGTGCCGCTGCGCAACAGCGTGCTCATTCCGTTTGTCGCCAACGCTTTCGGTGAGGACGGCGAGCCGGTTGATCCCGCAACCGGGATTGCACTATCGATCACGCTCGAGGATCTCGCGTGGTGGTCGAACGTCCTGTCGCGCGCGCGGGCGGAGGGAGAGCTCTTGCCGGGGACATTTAGGGCAAGGGCCGCTGCGGCTGCCTCCCAAGACGAGTAAGTGCAAGGCCGTTCCGGACGCGGGCTCACGTTCGGAGTCACGGACCGCGCGGCATCGTTCCTGCCGTAGGCATTCCTAGCTCGGAGGCATGTGCTGCCGATACGCACCAGTGTTCGATGCCGTGGACGGCCCGGTCACGCCCTAAATTCCACCCTCGCGCCTGAGCTACTGTGCGTCGGGCCAAACGGCGGTGGCCATGACACCATCGCCATCGTCGGGCCTGTGACCACCCACGGCGATGACGTCCAGTCCGTCAGGTCCTGCCTCGAAGGCACGCACGACCTCAGGCGCTACGCGCACGACGTCCCACTGCTTTAGATCGTGGATCTCCTCGTCCAGGAGCACTCGCCCGGACCCGGCCACTACCACGTAGGCCTCCTCCTGCTCGCGGTGGCTGTGGGCCATCGGGCTGCGCACGTTCGCCGCATAGCGGAAGTGGCTGATCCCGAGGTCACGCGAGTCCAGGTGTTTGCGGCCGAATCGACCCTCGATCCCAGGAGCCCGCTCGCCCACAGAGTCCTCGACTTCGAACAGGTTTACGGTCGCGAAGCGAGACATAGGGCCTCCTTTGGCAGAGCAATTGTGATCTTTCATCCCCAACCTTAGCCGCGCTTCCAAAATGGCCCCTTTGCAGGCTACTGCCGGCGCTATCTCGCTGAGAACGTTCCCGGTCGGGCTGCGCGACGAGGTGAGCTGCCTAGTCCGTTGAAAGGGCTTTTGGTCAGACAAGGCCGACGTAGAGCGGCTCGTCCGCGAAGGGGACGCGGCCACGGACGACGACATGGTTGCGGCCCTTGGCTTTTTCGAGCACGACGCGAGGATCGGAGTCGGCGATCACGACCTTGCCCGTGCGCGCGTCTATCGCCACGTACTTGCCCTCGTAGCCGATGAAGTCGGTGCGGATCGGTTTCATGCGCAAGCCGATGATACCCGCGCGGTCCCCGGTAACCCCATCGCTGCGAGACCCCAGCGCCCCGAACCGAGCGCCGCATCCCCGCGGCGCCTGACGGGGCAGAAGCAGACTATGGGCGCCTGCTCTCGGATCCACAAAGAGTGATCGGCCCAAACAATTGACGCCAGGCCAAGGTCAACCGCTTGCCTGGCGGAGTGGCGGGCGCGGCTGCGGAAGCTCACCGGACGGGTGCTGGGATGCCGAGTAAGCCCGACAGGGTCGCTTCCCTTTGACCGCTGCGCGCAGGCGCTGTTAGCATCCGATTAGTCATCAACCTCCTGAGCGAGACGGAGCAAGTGGTGAGGAGAATGATTGCGACGCGGAGCTCTCCGGCGCTGGCCGTCATAGCCCTCGCTGCTCTTGCATCGCTCGGCTGGACCGCGAGCGCCTCAGCATCCTCGCCCCCGACAATCGAAAGCGAGTCGGTGACGAACGTCACCCAGCACAACGCGACGCTGAACGCAGAAATCAACCCGAACGGATCGCTGACGAAGTACAAGCTCCAGGTCGATACGACCGGCGCGTACAACTTCTACCAAGCGGATTGCGGCGTTCTGCACGTGCCAGGCTTTGTCTATTGCCAGCACGTCACCCCTGGCGAACCCCTCCCCCCAGGACTTGTCGAGCCTCCGGAATCAAGCATCCCGGCCGGAACTGGCGGCCAACAAGTCAGCGTCAACTTGGCGAGCATCGGCGCCACCCTCCAGCCCGGCACGACCTACCACTATCGCGCGATAGCAGCGAATGGCGCGTCGGTGATCGAAGGCCCCGATCAGACCTTCACGACACCCTCGGAACCATCGTCTCCCTCGATCGAAAGCGAGTCGGCGACCAACATCACGGCCACGGATGCGACCCTCAAGGCTCAGATCAACCCGAACGGGCTCGAAACGAGCTACCGCTTCCGGCTGGAGTTCGGATGCTTCTCCTCGCACTCGGCCTGCTTGTGGATCAGCGAAGAGAACCTTCCGACTGGGGAGATTCCCCCGTCTACGGAAGGGCAGAGCGTCAGCGTCGACCTCAACGAAGCGGGCGTGACGCTTGATCCCGGTTGGGAATACCGCTACAGCGTCGAAGCGACCAACTCGGCCGGGACAACGATCAAAGTTCCCGATCAGTCTTTCACGACTCCATCGACGAACGCGCCGGTGATCGAAAGCGAGTCGCTATCGCATCTGACCCCCACCGACGCGACGTTGGAAGCCCAGATCAACACCGAGGGGCTCGAAACAACCTACGAATTCGAGTTGCAGACCGTGGGGTGCTCTTCACATGGGGCGGGCTGTGAGCTTGCTCCACATCCCGTCTCCCTTCCGAGCGGGAAGCTCCTCGGCTCATTCGTAGGGCAAAAGGTCAGCCTCGACCTGAACAGCGCCGGAGTGACCCTGGGTAAAGGAGAATGGTTCTATACCGTGACGGCGAGGAATGGAGACGGAAGCGCTACTGGCACCTTCCATCAATTCGAAGCACCACTCCCGGGACCTCCCTCAATCGATGCCGAGTCGGCGTCCGGCGTCACCGAACACGACGCGACGCTGGAAGCCCAGATCAACCCGGAGAGTCTGGAACACGGAGCGCACTATCAGTTCCAAGTTGTCGCGAACCCCAGCGAATACCTGCCGAAGTTCGCCTGTCCCACCGAAGGTTTTCCAGCCCACACCTCTTTGTGCATCGGTCTGCTCCCCCAGGCCGGTGCTCTGCGGCTTGGGGAGACTCCCGCCGCTGTGGAAGATCAGTCCGTAAGCCTTGACCTCGCCAGCGCAGGCATGACGCTGCGGCCGGGCACGACCTACCACTACCGCGTGATCGCCGCTAGGGCCATCCTGGAGGAAGACACGATCGGCTGGGAAGATCCGATTGTCTACGGCTCCGATCAGAAGTTCACGACGCCATCGGAACCGCCTTCCTTCAGTTCACAGACCAGTGGCACCGACGGCCAGTTGCCGACGATCCAGTCGCCGGCCTCAGCGTCGCCCTCACATCACCGAAGGCATCACCGCAGGCACAAGCGCGGACTGCACCGAGCCAAGCTGCATCGGGCAAAGCGCGCGGTCTAGAGGTTCATTCGCCATGGGGGGGCGGGAACGAAATCGCAGCGGGACCGTTTTCTGGCTGGCCCTCACCCTCGCCCTTCTCGCCCCAGACTCGGCTGCCGCGACCACCGGCTCGATCGACGGGGTCGACGTCGAACCGTCGCTGGCCCACGCCACTGTCGAGAACCTCTCAGTCGCCTACAACGGATGCTCGGTGGTCGGCGATCGAACCTGCTCATGGGATGCGGCTGCCTGGCTTGTTGCCCCGCCGGCAACCTCCTGTCCTCCCAATGGTTCGTATTTGGAAATGTATTTGGGAAATCCACCGAACCTTTCCGGACTCGGCAACCGAAGGATCTGGAGCCTTGAATCGACCGGCGACGCCAGTGTCCACAGCGGTCCCCTTCAGCTCAACGTCGAAGGCGTCAATGATCAGTTCCTCTGCCTCTACGCCACCAAACCGTCTGCCACAAAGATGACGACCAAGACGCTGTCGAGTGGAGCGCGACCTGCGTATACGCCGCAACTACCCGATTCCTCAGAACTCCTCGCCTCACAGCTCCTGCACGTCGAACAGCCGGCGACTGCGGACAAAACCTCGTCCGGTGAAGTCGCGTTGGGGATATCGGGCGAAATCTTCCCTTCCAAACTGCCCCGCTCCCGGCCGGCTCCCGTCTCCCTTCGGATCGGCTTTACCTCTGAAGAACCGGGCACCCACACTGCTCCCGAACTGACTCGGATCGCGCTCGAGTTCGCCCGCAACGTGACGCTTCAGGCGGCCGGGCTGCCGCGCTGCTCGCCAGCCAAGCTCTATTCGACCGCCGCGAGCGCTCGCCAGAGTTGTGCGGGCTCGCTGGTAGGCCGCGGCAGCGTCGTCTCCGAAGTCACCTTGTCCGGCCAGGCGACGGCCACGATCGACGGGCACCTCCTGGCCTTCTACGGCTTCGCGGAAGGTCACCCCCGCATCCTCGCCCAGGTGACAGGTGAAGGCGCCTTGCCGCTCACCTACGTGATCCCGTTCCAGATCGAGAAGGCTCACGGCGCCTTCAGGACGAGTCTCGTCGTCCGCAAGATGCGCCGCATCCTGGGTAGGTGTGCGGGGTATAGACCCAACTGCTTTTCGCAGCCTTACACGCTCAAGGGCGTCTACGGCCATATCTCCAGGTTCGAGCTCACCCTTAAGCGCCGCTTTACCCGCGCCGGCGGAAGAGAGAGCTTCGTGAATGCCGACTGTCCAGCCCGTGGACGTCAGCTATCCGCCGGATTCGAGGGAGTAAGCGTGAACTACGACCAAGGTTCCCGGCTAGGGGGCGAGGGCGCCACCCTCCTCGGCAGGTGTGAGGTTGCAAATTGAGGCGCAGAGGCCGACTGGGGGCTTCAGTCATTGGTGCGGCGTTGGTTTTTGGCGTCGTGACGGTTCCGCCGGCTTCCTCGGGGACCTCATGTCTGCAGAACTTGACGGCCAGCGCGCAGAGCGACAGCATCTGCCCGCCCGCTACGTTCTTCAAAGTCGGCGGTGCCGTCATCCCGGGGAAGCTGCCCAAGCACGAGATGGCACCCGTCGCCGTCAATCTGTGGGGCAGCATCTCCGCCGGCAATGCAGCCCAACCTCCGCCGCTTCGCGAAGTGGCGATCGAGTTCGACCGACACGGAGCGCTCGATGCCACCGGCCTCCCGGTCTGCAACCCGAATATCCAGTTCCAGAAGATCAGCCAGGCGAAATCGATCTGCAAGGGCTCGATCATCGGGCAAGGCACCGCCACCTTCGAGATCGCTGCGCCCGAATCCTCGCCGATGCCCGTCACGGGCCGCTTGGTGATCATCAACGGCGGCCTCAGGGCCGGCGTCAGGATCCTCTATGCCGAGGTCTTCCTCAGGCTGGTTACACCGACCGTAGTGAAGAGCACGCTCGAAGTCAGGAAGATCCACCAGGGCCCCTATGGCCTGCAGGTGGTGGGAAAGATGCCGATCATCGAGGGGCTGCCCGGCACCCTGCTCGGCTTCAGCCTCGAAATCAAGCGCCTCTTCATGTACAAGGGCAAAAAACAGAGCTTCGCGATGGCAAGTTGCGCCAACGGCCACCTGAGCGCCACGATCAGCGCCGTCTTCAGCACCGGCGAGAGGATTGCCGGCACCGTGACTCGGCCCTGCGAGTCTCAGGGTTAAGCGATGCTTTCGAGAATGGGAAGGGATAGGGCGATTTGGTCGAGCGCCGGTCCGGAGCTAAACCCATACCACCGTCACGTCATAAGCATCGAAGGCGGGGTCCGCCGTGACGATCGGTAGCCGCTCCACCTGGGCTTGGGCGATCAGGAGGCGGTCGAAGGGATCTCGGTGGTGATGGGGCAGATGGCGCACCGCCCAAGCGTGCTCAACCGTGATCCCCAGCAGCTCGAAGCCGAGTTCCTGCACCCGCTGCGGCAGATCGTCGGGCGCCTCGAGCTTGCCCAGGGCAGACTTGATTGCGATCTCCCAGAGGCTCGCAATGCTGACCCGCGCTCCCTCTTCGATTCGCTCCCGCATTGCTGGAGAGATTCGCTTCCGGTTCCCCAGAGCGAACCAAAGCAGGGCTTGGCAATCGACCAGCAACCTCAATCCTGATCGGCGGGCGAGTTTTCGCCCGAGAAAATCTCGCTTTCCTCGAACATCTGCTCGATTTCCTTATCGACCTTCTTCATCTCCTCATCGGAGACCATCCAGATCTCGCCCTTCATCGAGCCGAAGCCGCGCACCCCGTCGCGCTTTTTCAGCGGGACGATGCGAGCAACTGGATCCTGGCCACGGCGCACGACGATCTCCTCACCGGCCTCGGCGCGGCGAACGAGCTTGGAGAACTGGGTCTTCGCCTCGTGGATGTTGACGCTCTCGGCCACGACTCGACCCTACCAGAGTTAGTCCACTTGGTCCACCTGCGAGCGGACCGAGATCTGCTCCGTCATAGCGGGCGGCGAACGGCTCGGCCAATATCATCATCGACGTTCACGGCAGCGTGGCGTAGCCATCTGAGAACCCCGCGCACGCCTGGCGGCGGCCTACTCGACCAGAGCTCCGTCGGGAACCATCCACTCCTGCCGCAGCTCGGTGACAGCGGCAATCCGCTCGTAGTCGCTGTCGTAGTGGACGAGCGCCACGCCGGCCTCCTGCGCCGCGGCAGCGAGCAGGAGGTCGGCGGGCGGAACTCGGCGATGGTCGCCGCTCTTCGCCAATGCCAGCTGGGTCTCGCGGGCTTGCCGCCAAAGCTCGGCGGACATCGGGACGAACTCAAAGGCAGCGAGCCGCTCGGCCAGCGCCAGGGCGCGGCCCTCATTGGAGGCTAGGCGCACGAGCTCGATCACGACCAGGTCGCAAACCAGCACCCGGCCTTCGGCGACCTGTCCGTTGAACCACTCGGCGAGATTCGGGAAACGGCGATCGCGCGCCCACGTCCAGACCCCGGTGTCGTAGAGCGCCGGCACTTCAGGCTGTACCGGCCGAAGGGGCTCCTCAGCGCTCAGGGCCGCTCCCGGCCGGTGGCGACCTCCTGCGGGGTCCCGTCGACGTCGCGCACGACGTCGAAGTCGCGCAGGGCGCGGCGGCGGGCAGCTTCGCGAAGTGCCGTGTTGACAGTCTCGCTGAGGCCCTTGGTCCCCAGCTCGCGGCGCGCGGCGTCAAGGGCGCGGTCATCGACATCAACGGTGGTGCGGGTCATATACATCATCTTAGCGCATCATTATCTCGCATCAGCAGCTCACAGCCCTGGCGGATGGCTCGGCACGAAGCCGACCGTCGACTGCGGGCCGAAGCCGGGGCCGTGAGCGAAGTTGGAATCCGAGGTGCCCCAGTCGCGGCCATCGATTTCGAGGAAGACATGATCGGCGTTGGACCAGATCGTCACGTGAGCGCCGCGGCCGGATGGATAGTGGGCGCCGAGCTCGTTGGAGACGAGGCCGCCGGGGTCGGGGTAGCCGGAGAGGACGAGGAGCCAACGCACCGCGCCCGAGCAGTCGAGGCCCTTCACACCGGGCCCGCAAAATTCACCGCTGCCGGGCGAAGGGCCGGGCTTCGGCCCATGCCCACCGCCCCAGCAGTAGTGGATGCGCCGCGCTTCG
Organism: uncultured Solirubrobacterales bacterium; assembly: GCA_963842375.1. GTDB lineage: Bacteria > Actinomycetota > Thermoleophilia > Solirubrobacterales > 70-9 > CAVUPF01. The sequence goes on along the minus strand of CAWJGB010000011.1, from coordinate 51,686 downwards.
ATCCACTTGGCGACGTATTGCACCCGCGCCAGCGCTTCGGTGGGCAGCGGGCCGAGCTGCGCCGAGACCGAAGCGGTGCAGATTTCGGTGGCGCCGAAGCCGCGCGCGATTTCGAGCACCTCCTGCACGTACCACTCGGCGTGGTTGTAGGCGAAGATCGCCGCCGGCCAATTGCCCGGCGCGCCGGAGGCGTGCAGGTAGTTGGCGGTGGCGAAGACCGAGTCGGGAATGCTGTAGATGTCGCGGCGCCCGTCGCCGTTGGCGTCGACGCCGTAGGTCGCCCAGGTCGAGAAGAGGAACTGGCCGGGACCGGCGGCCCCGGCCGAGTTGGTCCCCGAATGCACACCGGGCAGCGACGAGCGGCCGAAGTCCGACTCGACCTTGTGGATCGCGGCGACGATCGCAAAGCCCTGCGGACCGAGGTGGTAGCGGCTCGCCGCTTTCTGAAGCCAGGGCACGTAGTCGGCGGGGATTTCCTCGCCGGACTTGGCGGCGACGCCGCAGTCCTGCGACTCGCCGCTGGCCGGACTGGGGGCTGAGGCGATGAAGATGCCGACGAAGAAGAGCAGGCAGAGGAGCGCCACCGCACCGGCGGCGGCGAGCTTTAGGCCGAGGCCGCGGGCGAGAAGGCGGGCGCCGACGCCAAGCACCTGCCGCGACGCAGGGCGCTGGGGAGAGCGAGATCGGCTGCTCATTCGCCGGGGCCGCTCGCCAGCCAGGCGCCTTCGCGAGCTTCGAAGAGGAAGGAGAAGGGCTCGGGGCGGTGACCGCGGCGGGCGGAGCCGCCGATCAGCGCCCGCGGCGGGGCGACCGAGACAAAGGCGATCGACAGTCGCCCCAGCACCGCGGGCGGCGAGCTGACGGGCGGGCGGCGGGGCGGGGCGGCGAGCAGCTCGGCGGCGAAGCCGGGGGTCGCGGCGCCGCGCAGCGCCGCCTGCACCCCCGGCCCCAGCTCGCCGACCTCATAGCGAAAGAAGGCGGCGAGGAAGCGGCGCGCGGCGCGATCCAGCGCGGCGCGCAGGCCGAGCGCCCCGCCGGGCGCGGCCGATTCGGCTGGCTGTGCTACCGAGCGGGCGGGAGCCGGGACCGGCCCAGACGGTTGCTCGCCGCCGGCGAAGCCGAGCGCCGCGGCGAAGAGCGCCACGCAGGCGGCGCAGAAGAGTACAAAGCGCCAGCGCTCCGCCGCCGGGCCCACCTAAGCTCCCCGGCTGAGGTTGCGGCGTGAGGGCATCGGCGCGGCGCGGCGCTCGCGGCGCAGACGACTCAGGTGCTCGGGACGGGTGCTCGATCCCAGGTCCCCCAGCTCTTCGAGGCCCTGTCGCATCCGCTCCGCCCCCTGGCGGCGGCGACCGACGATGCGGCCCGGCACCTCCGAGACAACCGCCAAACGCTGGGAGTCGCGCTTTCTCGCTTTCTCGATGTCCTGCTCGGCGCGCTCGCGCTCGGGACCGCGCAGCGCTTCGAACTGAATCCGCTCATAGCCGGCGCGGTGGGCATGATCGGCAGGGTCGCGCGAGCTGCGCAGCAGCTCGTGGTCCTCGGCTTCGAAGCGCTGCAGGTCGAGATCGCTCCAGCGCTGACCCGTCTCGCTCCGGTTACGATCGACGCGGGCCAAAAGCTCCTTCGCCCGACGGTAGCGCTCGGCGCTCGGCGGAGCCGGCGCCTCTGCCCCCTCCTGCGCCGCCGCCTGCCGCGCGCCCGACGACTTGGCGACGGCGGCGTCCTTTGGCGTGCGCTTCGCGCCGCCCGCCCCCAACTCAGCTCGCTTGGCCGCGGCCGGCTTCGCCTCGGCGGCGCTCACCGTCGCCCGCGCCTCGTTGTAGCGCTGATCGGCGAGGGCGCGGGCGGAGTCCTGCAAGGAGACCCTTGCCGTCTCCCGCGTCGCCTCGGCGCCCAGGGCGACACGGGCCCGCCCCAGGCGCCCTGCGCGGCGAGCGACGCCGCCCAGGGCGCCGGTCGGCACCCGCGCCACCCGCCCGGCGATCCTCATCGCCGTGAACTGGCCGAAACCGAAGCCACCGGCGGCGGCGCGCTCGGCCTCGCCGATGCTGATCCAACCGATCAGCTCGGCGCGCTTTAGGAGCACCGCCCAGCTGAACGCGCAGGAGAGCAGGAAACCGGTGGCGCTGCCCGCCGGGCCGTTTACCCGGCCAAGGATCAAGATCCCGAGTAAGACGATCGAGAGGAAGGCGGCGTAGATCACCTTGGCGGTGAGAGCGCCGAGCAGGGTCAGCCCCCAGGTCCGAAAAGCGCGCCGCCCGGCGTCGCCGAGCAGCGGAAAGAAGAGCGCGAAGGGGGCGGCGAGGAGTAAGACGAAGGCGATCGCAGCCTGGGTGAAGAGGCGGATCGCCAGCCAGGCCAAGAGCAAGATCGCCCCAAGCAGCCCGAGCGCGAACAGCGCCAGCATCGAGAGACGGGTAAGGACGCCGCCACCACCCTGGGCGGCGACTTTGGCCTTGTAGGCGGGGTTGGCGTTGAAGTAGTTCCAAAGCGCCTGGCGGGCGGGGCTGCCCGGCGAGGAGCGCAGGTAGAGGTCGATCACCCGCTTGGGGCGCCCGTAGCGCTTGGCGGCAAAGCTCGCGCAGGCCTGCTTGGCCTGGGTGCTGCCGAGGTTGGAGAGCACCGCGAGCAGGGCAAGGGCGCCGTAGTCATCGCAGAACTTTTCGTTTGACTTCTGGACCGCTTCGGGGGGCGGTGGGCCGAGCGCCCACTTGACGTCGGAGAAGTCAAGGCCGGCGAAGGGCACCTCGACCAGGCGCGACCAGGTCTCCGACATCGCTTCGGCGTAGCTGCCGACCGGCCGTGAGACCGAGCCCGACTGCGGGGCGCTGATCGTGCCCAGCGCGACTTCGTTGGAGAGGCTCGCCAGCCGGCCTACCGATTCGCGCGGCTGGTCGACGACCCAGAGGCCCACCACCAGCATCGCGATCGCCGCCAGGGTGCCCCCCACCCCGGCGGCGAGCTCTCGCTTCAAAAGGCCCTTGTAAGCGAACCAGATCCCGCCGCAGACGACCAGCGTGGAGAGCCAAGGGTCGGTGATCCGCTCATACAGCCGAGCGACAGTGGCGGAGATCTGGCTCATCGTCTGCCCTTCGCCGAACGGGTTGAGACCGAAAGCCAGGCCGAGCAGTTCGAGCACGAGCTTCAAGACGAAGATCAGCCCCAGCCAGACCCCGTTTAAGACCGTGGCGAAGCCGTAGGTGAAGTCGTTGACCGGGTGCGTGAGCCCGGTCGTGATGAAGATGTCGAAGCCGTAGTTGGAGGCGGGGTAATCGCTCTCCGGGGTGCCGTCTGCTTCGCAGGAAAGGCGGGTCGCCCGCGAGCGGATCTGGGCGAGTTGGTCGCAGACCGGGTTGCGGATGCCGAGCCCCGTAATCGGGTCGACCTGACCGCTGGCGCCGAGTTCTTTGGCTACGGTCCCTTCGCTCAACTGATTGGGCACGATCAGCTGGCCGCCCCGCTCCCCTTTTTCGCTGGACGGGGCCTTCTTGTGGGCCGCCGCCCCGCCGGCGGCGCCCGGCGGGGCGGCGCGCCCGTTCGCGGGCGCCAACCACAGCGCCACGAGCGCGATCAGCGCGAGCAGCGCGTGGCGAGCAGCCTTCGCAGCCGCAACGCCGCCCGACCTCGCGGCGGGCGCGCCCTCAAGCACGATCGCGGGGTAGGATCTGATAGTCTGATTCTGTGAAGCAGCTCAGTGCCACCGATGCGGCGCGGCGGTTCTCCGAGGTGCTCGACAGCGTCGAGTCGAAGGGCGAGTCGTTCGTCGTGGTCCGCCACGGGCGGGCCGTGGCGACGATCGGACCGGCGTACGCCGGGACCGGGCGGGCGGTGAAGGAGATGCTGCGCAAACATCGACCCGATCCCGAGTGGGCAGAGGAGCTGAACGAGCTGCGCGAGTGGGTCGGCTCTGCCGAGACGAAGCCCTGGCGCGACTGATCCTTGACACGACGGTCTTGGTCGACGCCGAGCACAAGGGCCTCGGGGCTCTCGATGAGCTGATCGGAGACGAGGACGACGTGGCGATCGCGGCGGTCAGCGTCGCCGAGCTGGTGGTCGGCGGTGAGCTGGCCGACGCGGAGCGCCGGGCGAGACGTGAGGCGTTCCTCGATGCAGCACTGGAAGCCTTCAGCGTCGAGAGCTACGACCTCGACGTGGCCCGCGCGCACGGCGTCCTGGTCGCCCACACGCGGCGCACCGGCCGGCCGCGGGGTGCCCTCGATCTGATCATCGCCGCTACGGCGAGAGCGCGAAACCGGGAGGTGGTGAGCGGCGATGTCGAAGGCTTCGCCGATCTGCCCGAGGTGGTGGTGCGGGAGACCGGAGGCAGTGACTGAGCGGCTGCAGCCCAGGCCATTGCGTATCAAATCGTGTGTTAGTCTGAGCACATGCGTTTGCACATCAGCCTCGATGACGGATTGATCGCCGAGCTCGACCGGCGTGCCGGGCGCGGGCGGCGCAGCGCCTTCATCGCGCGGACCGTCGAGCGCGCCCTGGAGGACGAGCGTCGCTGGGAGGAGATCGAGGCGTCGCTGGGCAGCATCGAGGACAGCGGCCACGAGTGGGACCGCGATCCGGGCGCCTGGGTCAGGGCCGAGCGTCGGGCCGATGAGCGACGCGTCGGCTAATCCGGCGTGGCGGAGCTGCTGCTCGACACGACGGTCCTGATCGACGCGCTGCGCGGCCGCGAGGCCGCCGAGCGGCTTCGCGGGCTGCGCGGCGAAGGGCCGCCGCCTTACATCTGCGCGATCAACGTCGAGGAGGTCTGGCGAGGCGCGAGGCCGAAGGAGGCGGAGGCCGTGGGCCGGCTGCTGGGCGCGCTGCGGGTGGCGCCGCTCGGAGGGGCGGAGGGCGAGCGGGCTGGGCGCTGGCGCTCGCAGTTCGCGGCGCGCGGTACGACGCTGAGCCAGGCCGATTGCCTGATCGCCGCGGCAGCGATCGGGGTGGGCGCCCGCCTGGCGACCGGCAACCCGCGCGACTTCCCGATGGCCGAGGTCGAGGTCGAACACTGGCCGGTGGGTTGAAGTCGCTTGGCCCGCGGACCCTGGCGGACACTCGCCAAAGCGAAACCCCGGCGGTTTAGCCTGCTTCCCGAGTCGAGCTACCGAACTGCAAATAATCGGCCCTTCAGACCGACGGTCAGTGAGGGGAGGTTGCTCGCTGCCGCGCTCTCTTCCCTTCTGCTCTCCATTGGAGAGCAGATTTGCTCTCTGACTGCGAGCAGAACCCTGTTCGGCTACAGCAAACTCGTCACGCTCGTGGAGCTCCTCGAGCGTGACGAGGAGGCGCGGGTGCTGGCGAAGTGGCCGACCTGCGGCAACGACAACCGCCTGGTGACTCCGCCCGGAGTCTTGAAACGAATGCTCAGCGGGCCACCGCATCGCCGGCCTCGGGGAGATCGTCGGGCGGGGCGGCGGAGCGGGAGGCCCGCGCCTCCTCGCGCCGCGGCGTCGTGTCGAGCTCGCCCAGGAGCCAGGGCGGCGGGTCGATCTGCACCGGCGCCACCTGGCCGGCGAAGTCGCGCAGGTAACAGCGCCCGGCCCGGTAGCCGATCAGGCGCTGCACCGCCGCCTCGTCCTCGGGGTCCAGGCGCAGCAACTCAAGCGCCTTTCGCGCCTCGGCCTCGGTCTCAACGCCGAAGGCAAAGAGCGCCCCGACCAGCGGCTCCAGCTCGGAGGCATCGCCGAGCATCTGGGTGGCGAGGATCGGGGTGATGTTCTGGCTGCGCCCGAGGCGGCTGATCCGCTCCAGGAGCGCCCGCCCCTGGGTGTCTGACATCAGCGCCCAGGCCTCATCCATCGCCAGCACCGAGTGCCGGGCGGTGTCGGTCGCGCAGAGGCGCAGGGCGTAGGCGGCGAGCAGGCGCAGCACCGCGAGGCTGGTCCGCTCCTCCTCCAAGAGCTCAGCGCGAGCCGTGCCTGCCAGAGGCAGGGTGAGGTTCCTGATCCGCAGCGAGACCACCTGGGCATCGCCGACCGCGGCGATCTGCTCATCGCCGCGGCCGAGGCCGAGCTTGGCGAGGCCGCCGTGGCCGTGCACCTCTATCGCCCGCGCCGCCTCTATCGCCTCAGCGCTCTCCGAGGCGGCCATCCGCGCCAGCACCTCGCCGCAGCTGCTCGCGCCGGCGGTCGCGGCCTCAGAGATCGCCAGGCGCAGCTGGGTCTGCCACTCGGGCTTGACCGGCGCCGGCAGGATCGAGACCAAGAAGTTGTAGGCGAGGTCCTCGCGGGTCTCCTCCGCGCCGACCCGCATCGGGTCGAGCAGGCCGCGGTAGCGCTCCTCGGGTGAGAGCTCGATCGTCTCGATCGCCTCGGCGACGCCGGGCAGCGCCTCGAGGCGGTGATCGCCCTTGGGGTCGATGTCGATGATCGGCCCCGAGCCTTGCAGGAAGGCCTGCCAGACCGCCAGCTCCAGACAGATCGTCTTGCCCGAGCCGAGGCTGCCGGCGAGCAGGCAGGTCGGCGGGCGGGCGGTCTGGCAGGCCTCGGCGAGGTCGAACTGGACCGGCTGGCGCGAGCCGGTCAGGGTGTAGCCGATGTAGGGGCCGATCCGCGAGCCGGCGTGTGAGATCGCGTGCGGGACCATCGCGCCGAGCTGGTCGGGGAGCAGGTGCTCCTTGTACTCGGGCAGGGGAAACGTGGTGGCCGGAAGCGAGGCGAGGAAGAGGCGGTGCTGCTCGCCGAGGGGGCGGTGCAGCTGGACCCGCCCGTAGGACTCGCGCAGGCGCTCGACCCGCTCCTCCAGCTGCTCGGAGTCGCGCCCGGCGACGGAGAGCAGCAGCGCCGAGCGCAGAAGCGGCGGGCGGTCGCCGGCGCCGAGCACGGCCTCCAGCTCGCGGGCGAGGTGGGGGCGCTCGGCGCCCTCGACCGAGGGCCCGTGATCGCCCGCGGACTCCTCGCGGGCGATCTGGTCGGCGTCGATTTTTCGCTTCGCGACCTGGCGGCGCGCCTCGCGGTTGGCGAGGAACTCGACCGAGAGGGTGGCGTCGACCGCGAAGCCGAGCTCCAGCGGGGTGAACATCAGCTCGGCGCTGGGGCCGGGGACGAGCGCCTCCTCGGGCATCGCGCCGAGCACCAGCTGGGCCTGGTGGGCGCGGCCCCGCTCGGAGTCGATCGCGAGCGAGCGACGCTGCACGGTGACGCGGCTCTCGTGCAGGCGCAGCAGGTCATAGCCGTAGGGCTCGAAGCGCTCCTCACCGCCGGAGTCCAGGAAGCACAGCGCCTGCGGGGCGAAGCTCTGATCGGCGTCGGGCTCGCCGACGCCGCGGGTGTAGGCGCGGCGGATCAGCTCCGCCAGCCGCTGCGGCCCCACCCGCGAGCACTCCAGGTAGCCGAGGACGCGCTCAAAGACGCTCTCCTCGGCCGCCCGCAGGGCGGCGAGCTGGGAGCGGCCGAGCCCGCGCGCCTCCTCATAGCCCACCCGCTCGGCGAGGGCGCGCCAGAGCGCCGCGGCTCCGTCGAGAAGGCCGCCGAGCGGCCCGGCGCCGCCGGGCGCGCCGAGGCGGACGGCGAGGTAGATCTCGGGGCGCAGGGCGCCGCGGCGCTCGAACTCGGCGCGGTGTTCGGCGATGTGGCGCCCGAAGCGCTCCCGCCGACCGTGATGGGGATCGAGGGTGGAGAGCGCCCGGCGCACGTAGGCCTCTGCGTCGAAGGCGCGGGCGATCCGCAGGACCTGGAAGTCGGACTCCAGCGTGTAGGCGAGCGCCTCAAGGCGCTCGCCTACCTCGACCTTGCGCTGCTCGGAGAGGCCGGGGTAGCTCTGGCCCTCCAGCTCGTAGACCGCCCAGGCGTCGGTCGGGGTGCGCAGGACCAGGTTGGCCCAAAAGAAGTAGGGGGTCGGCCTCACTGCGGGCCTGCCTCCGCCTCGAAGATGACGGTTCGACCGGCGGGGACCTCCAGCGTCTTGCCCCGCTGCAGGGGCACCCTGCCGGCCGGGCTGATGCGCCACAGCCGGGCAGAGGCCAGACGCTCGCCCGGGCCCTTTCCTGCCCCCCTGGGGACGCGCTCCAAGGCGACCCGCACCGGGTAGCGGAGCAGCAGCCTTGCCGGCCCCGCAAGGCGTCCGCGCGGGTACTCTCCGGTGCTCAGGTCAGGGGCGAGGACGAGCCGGCCCAGCGGAGCGAATTCGGCGCCGGGCGGGGGACAGCGGCGCCCGGCGGCGAGGACGCGGGGGTGCAGCGCGTAGCCGAGCAGGCCGGCCAGGGCCCGGTGCGGGCTGCGCCCGTCGACCTCCCAGCGTGAGAGCGCCCAGGCGGCGGCGATCGGCGCCGCCAGCAGGCGCAGCGAGGGCGGCAGCGCAGCCACCGCTGCGCCGAGCAGGGGCAGCCGCCCCAGCGCGGCGATCGCCACCAGGCAGGCGAGCCAGTAGCCGAGCAGGCGCAGCTCCAGCCCGCCCGGCAGCGGGATCCGCCAGCTCTGGATGCGGAAGATGCGCCAGCGGCGGCGAAAGACCAGCCGGTAGGAGCGCACCACCTTGCGGGCGGGGTCAGGGGACATCGCTTGAGGCGGTGCTCGCAACCGCTGGGTGATGCCTGTGGCCAAGCAGGTCAAGGACGCAGGGAGGCCGGCGCAGGGAGCGCACTTTGGTGCGTGACCAAGCCGGCCTGACCGAGGACGCGGAGATGCGAAGCGCCACAGGCGTCACCTAGAAGACGACGCCGGCGATGCCCTTGGCGAAGGACTCCACCGACTGCGGTGCCAGCAGGAAGATCAGCCCGAGCAGGGTGATGAGGACGATGCCGACGCTGGCGCCGATGTTGCGCGAGGCCAGCGCCCCGACCAGGAGGCAGCCGGCGAGCACGGTGAGGACCGGCACCGCCCAGCCGCTCAAGAGCCCTCCGAGCCGGCTGCCCGCCGAGCTGACGTTGCCGCCGCCTTCGGCGGCGGACAGCGACTTGCTCACCGCCGCTTCGGCGGCGCTCGGCGGGCCGGGCGAGGCGAGGCTCGGCGGGCCGGCGGCGGGGGCGAGCGCGCCGGCGCCGAGCAAGAGGGCGCTGGTCGCGAGCCCGGTGGCGATCTTTCGTTTCATCTTCTACCTCCCTCTCGTGGTTCCGCGGGTCAGCTCTCGGTCGGGACGACCTCGATGAAGTCGACGTAGGGGCGCTCGCGGTAGGCGATCCCCAGTTCGTAGGTGAGCGTGTAGGTGTTGCCGCGCGGATCGGCGGCGGTGACGGTAGCCAGCACCGCACCCGAGCCGGGGCCGGCGATCCAGAGCGTCTGATCGACGCTTTGGACCGCCAGGCGCACGGTCGGCAAGGTGACCGTCGCGTCCGCTGTCAGGTCTGCATCCAGGTCGGCGGCGGCGCCGGCAAGGTAGTTGCGCAGAACGCGATCGACCACCTTGAGCACGGCGGGGTCGGTGACGGCGCCGCGCGCGGGCGGCGAGAAGCGGTCATCGACCGCGGGGGCGCCGATCAGCGAGGGGTAGCCGAGGAGCTCCAGCGGCCGGCCCGCTTCGTGACGGACGGTGATCGCCAGGTAGACCGGCAAGCGCCGGCTGGAGAGCGCCGCGGCGACGGTGATCACCCGCCCGCCGGCCAACGCCCGCTGGTCGGAGGCGACCTCGGCCCAGAGCACCCGCTGGGCGCCGGCAGCCGGGGTGAAGCCGGCGCCGGCGGCGAGGCCCTGGGAGAGAAAGGGCGCCAGGGCGCGTTCGCGGGCGCCCGGATCGGCGGCGTCATAGCTCAGGTAGGCGCGCGCGAACTGCAGGGCGAAGTCCTCGCTGGGGGCGTCGGCGCCACGGCTCACAGGCCGGGGCGGCGCGGCCGCGGCGGGCGCGAAGAAAGCCGCCCGAACGCCGATCGCGAAGAACCCGAATAGGACCAGGGTGGCCAGGCGGCGTGGCGCGGCGGCGCCGTAGCGGGCGCGTCGAACGCTCTGCCAGCCGCTCTGCACCCGCCCCGAGAGCTTGCCCGCCCCCTCTGTGGGACCGCCGGCCATCAGCGCTCGAAGCCGAACCGCTCCCTGCCGCCCGAGCCGCCGCCACCCGGGGGTGGCGGCGGGCTCGGGGGCGGGGGAGCCGGGGTCGGGGCCATAGGCGGGACCGAGACCTCCGCCGGCGAGCCGACAGGCGCCTGTCCTTGTGTGGGTTCGCGCTCTGGCTTGCCGTGGCGAACGTCGCGCGGCCGCCGCCTCACCCTGCGGGGGCGAGACCTCGGCTCCGACTTCGGATCGGCGGGACGGGGCGGCGCCGGATGGGCGGGCGGCGCCGGGGCGCTCGGCGCTGAGCTTGCGATCAGCGGCCAGCGCGGTGACGTCTGGCTGCGCTGCGGATGCACCGGCCCGGCGCCGGAGAGCTCCAGCGCGCCGAGCGTTGCGGCGGCAGCGGCCCCGAGGCCGAGGACCGCGAGCCGCCGATTGGCGCCGCCCACAGAGTCGGCCGAACGCACGGGCGGCGACGGTGAGACCTCACCGCCAGGCTCCCGTTCGTCCTCGGCTGCAACGGGGTCTGGATTCCCCGTCGCGATCGGCTCGGCATGAAGCGACTCCTCACCGAGCACGAAGACGTCGTTTTGCTTTCGTCCCATCGTCCGTTTCCCTTCGGCGCTGAGACGAAGGAGGAGGGCGATTCGATACCCCCAAGGACGGGGACAGCCACCCGGTCTATACGAGTTGCCACCCGGCTCGGTTGCGGCAGCCCTGCGATACGACACGCCGAGACCAGCGCGACACCGCAACCTCACACGCTGAGCAGCCCTTCCCGTAAGCACCGCGCCACCTCCGCTGCGACCTGCTCGGCGCTCTTGCCGGCGCTGTCAATCGCGTAGCGCTCAAGCGAGCCGAGGTCGCCGAAGTCGTGCCACAGCTGCTCGAGGATCGAAGAGTCAGCGATCCGGCTCGTCTCGCGACTCGCCGCTCGCGACGCGCAGACGACGAGCGGGGCGCGGAGCACGGCGTAGGCGACGGTGTGGCCGGCCGCCTGGAGAGCGTCGCGAAGCGGCTCAAAGAACCAGCGTGGGCTGATGATCCCGTCGACGATCGTGAAGTAGCCCGCCTCGGCGTAGCCCGCAGCGGCTGCGGCGACGATGCGCATGACGGTCGTGTTTTGCTCGTGTGACTCCGGTTTCCACGGCTCGACATAGCCCGCGCGGATGAAGTGGAAGAACGAGTCCGATTCGAGATGAACGGCGCGCTCGGTTCCGGCGGCGAGCAGACGTGCTGTCGTCGTCTTCCCAGCGCCGGGCGGTCCGGTCAGAATGAGGACGGGGTCGGGCACAAGCCGATGCTAGACGCACGCTCAGTCCAGCCGACCTCTACGGCGTCATGCGATCTCGCCGGCCGTAAAGATGACACCTCGCATGGGTGACGTCGAATTGGCTACCAGGCGAGGACGGCTACGGTGACTATGCCACCCACAACTCCGCTGCCGCCCGCGACAAGCCACATGCCGGCTCCCATTGCCCTTGAGTAACAAAGCAACGAGAGCTTGATCGCACGCGATCCCTACGCTACCCGCATCGACCCTTTGATCGCACCCGGTTGTTCGCTGGTCGAGCTGGTCGAGGCCGTGCGCAGCCTCGACTACGGGCGACCGAGCGACCGCAGCGTCAAGGGGATGCTGCGCGAGCGGCGGGGCACCTGCGCGACCAAGCACCTCTTTTTGGCCGAGGTGCTCGCCGAGCGCTTCCCCGAGACCGACCCCCAGATCGTCCACCGGGTCTTCCGACTGGGCCAAGGACGGGCGCGGGAGCTGTTCGGGGAGCGGGCTGCAAACGCCGTGCCGGAGGAGGGACTGGTCGATGTCCACCGTTATCTGAGCGCGGTCGTCGATGGCAGACGGATCGTCATAGATGCGACCTTCCCGGGAGACCCTTGGGACGGAAGCTCCTCGCTGCCGCTCGCATGCGGGCCGGGGCGGGACTATCTCGCCGGTGGGGACCCCGACGCCGAGAAGCGGGCGCTGGAGGCCGAACACTGCGATCCGGCGGTACGCGACCCGTTCATCGCAGCACTTGCCGGTTCGGGTGGACAACCTCTGGCCGATGAGCCGATCCGCATCGTCGCCTATGACACCGGGTGGCCCGAACGTTTCGAGAAAGAGTGCACCCAACTCGAAGAGGCGATCGGTCCGTGGGTCTTCGGCGGCATCCATCACGTCGGCAGCACGGCGGTGCCGGGTCTCGACGCGAAGCCGATCATCGACATCCTGGTCGGCGTGGAGGACCTGGAGACTTCACGAGCCTGCTTCGGCCCGCTTGCAGAGCTCAGATACCAATACGCACCGTATCGAGCAGAGGAGATGCACTGGTTCTGCAAGCCCGACCCGAGCCGTCGCACCCACCACCTGCATCTGGTGCCGGTCGGCTCCCGACGCTACAAAGAGGAGCTCAGGTTCCGAGATCTCCTACGGGCCAACTCCACGATCGCCGATGAATACGGCGTCCTTAAGCGCAACCTTGCCCGCCGGTTCACGAACGATCGCGAGGGCTACACCGAGGCCAAGGCCGGGTTCATCAGCCAGATCCTGAACGGCGGATAGAGACGGTGAACGCCACAGGGTCATTTCTTGGATATAACACGACCTGGCTGAAACGAGGGGTCCGATACGGACCTACAGGGCTTGACACCAGCGCCATGCTTCGCGGCCGCGTGAAGCCCCGGTGCTGGAGATGTCGCGCTTATTGGCCATTCGAAAACCCCGCGCAGCCTGGTGCGGAGGGCAGGGGGTCGGCGCAGCTTCCGGTCACCGACTGGTGCTTACCGTCTAACCCAGAACTCCCATCGAGCCGGCGGGCCCTTGGCCCCGGTCAGTCCGATTGCAACCACCCTGAAGATGTAACGGCCGGGTCCGACCCGGTAGCTCTTCGGCGATCTACACCGGGAGCGCCGATGCCCCGACAGGTGGCATTCGAAGCGAGATGCCTTTCCAACCGAATGGAACCGGAAATGGACCCTCGTACCGTTTGGGCTAACCCTTACGAAGGGGGGTCGGGCGGTGATCCTGACACGGGGGTGGATTATCTTGCGCGGCCGTACGCCTTCCGGTGCCTTCGGCGGTGTCGCTTCAGCTTCGAACGGGTCGGTAGAGGTGATGATCTGATCGTATGCTCCCCCCACAACGCACAGAGAAGGAGAGGGACACGAAACACCCCAGGTTCCGTTGTACTTGGTGCCGCCTTCATAGGGTATGACGCTGGTGACCGACCATGTCGGCGATCCAGCAAACGGATCCGTGGAGACGATTGCGTCGGCATTGTCGTCAAATGCTGCGCAAGCGTTGGTTGTCGAGCATGAGACGCCGTCTACCTGTATTCCTTCTCTAAGGACGACCGTCGAGCGCCAGCTCGAGGTTCCTCCGGTCGGATCGCTCGATGTGAGGACCTTACCTTCGCCGCCTACGACGCAAAACGACGTGGTTGGACAGGAGACGCCTGCGGCTGTATCGGCGCCGCCGGGCGTCTTTACGAGCTGCCACGCCGAAGGGCCGCCGGTTGGGTTGGTGGAGACGGCCACCGTGCTGTACCTACCGGCGGCTACGCATAGCGATGCGGATGGGCAGTCGACTCCGACCAGATCGGGTGCTTCTTCCAATGCGGTGACCTTCCACGCCGACACGCCCGCAGTTGGATCGGTCGAGGTGATTACTTTGCCTTTCGCGGTCACCCCGACACAGAGTTCGGTTGATGGGCAGGAGAGCCCCAGCGTCTGGTTTGCTTCCAGGCCGACGTCGGTGATCTGCCAGGCGGAGGCTTCGCCGGTCGGGTCGGTTGAGGTGAGGATGTGGCCTTTCTGGCCGGCGGCGACGCAGAGAGCCTTTGAGGGACAAGAGACGGCGCGTATTGCTGACTCGATGAGTCCACCGTGGGGACCACTTTCTGCATACCCTTCGGGGTAGACGAGCTTCCAGGCCGACGGTCCGGCGCTCGGGTCCGTCGAGCTTGCTATGACGTTGTTGCCGCCAACGGCGACGCAAAAAGACGTCGAGGAACACGATACGTCGTAGATGTTGCCCTGCGACTGTCCCGCGTAGAGATGCTGGACTGTCCAGTTAGACGCCTTGGCTTGCACAGCGAAGACGCCGAACAGGAAAAGGACGCCCAGCACTGCCGCCAAGACGCCATCGGTGCGTCGAGGACAACGTGGCTCGCGGGCCCGAGCCGGATCGCCACTCGCATGCGCCGACATTGTCAAGACGTTAGCTGGCGCCGGGAGCAACCGCCTGGGACGTTGCTTGTGCTCGGAATCCACGATCGCCACCCGGGTGAGTCATTTGACTTATTTGACCTCAAACCTGCCGAAAGCGCCATACTGCGGACTTGACTGGCGAGGGAATCACCATACGGCGCTGCCGGCAGCAGGATGCGCCGGCGGTCTTGGAGTTGTGGGCGCAGGCGCGGAGTGAGCATGCAAGCACGGCCGACCGCATAGATGACGTCGAGCGCCTGATCGCCGACTCCCCAGCCGCACTGCTGATAGCCGAGCGCGGCGATGAGATCATCGGTGCTCTGATCGCCGGCTGGGACGGATGGCGAGGGAACATGTACCGGCTCGCTGTTCGCAAAGGGCATCGGCGCCAAGGCATCGGGATCGCGCTGACGCGGGCCGGTGAGGAATACCTGCGCGGCTGTGGCGCCCGTCGGATAACCGCCCTGGTCGCCTTCGAGGACGAGGTAGCCGGAGCGTTCTGGGCGTCCGCCGGCTATCCGCGGGACCACGACATCGGTCGTCGAGTCCGCAACCTGTAGACCTCGGACCTGGCCGAGCGGTGATCAGACCGATCTGGTTACGGTCTGCAGATGACCGCGGTGACAGTACGCAGGGCGACCACAGCGGACGCGGAGCGCATCGCGCAGATCCATGTCCGCTCCTGGCGCGCTGCCTACCGCGGCGTCCTATCTGATGAGCTGCTCGACGGCCTCTCGGTGGCGGAGCGTGAGAGGCGCTGGCGGGAGCTTCTCGACGAAGGCGGAGACCGCCGGCTTACGCTCGTGGCCGAGCGTGACGACGGCGGCCTCACGGGCCTCTGTTCCGTCGCGACTCCCAGCCTCGAGGTGGACGACGGTGAGGCAACGGCGGAGGTGGGCGCCCTCTACGTCGACCCCGACCACTGGCGCCAGGGAGCCGGCAGCACCATGCTGGCAGCTGCGCTCGAAGAGCTGGTCAAACTCGGTTGGCGCGAGGTGATTCTGTGGGTGCTGCCCGAGAACAACGCTGCGCTGGCCTTCTACGCCCGGTTTGGCTTCGAGGTCGAGGAGGGCATCGAAAAGCGCGAGGAGCGAAGTGGGAAACCCGTCATCCGGCTGCGCGCCAGTCTTCCGACAGCATCGAGTAAACGACGCAGTCGAGATAGCGGCCGTTGATCAGCTCCCTCTGCCGCAATGTTCCCTCTTGGAGAAAGCCGAGTCGCTCCGGGATCGCGCGGCTGCGATGGTTCTCGACGGCAGCGCGGATCTCGATTCGGTTGAGCTCCCAGACAGAAAGCGCATGCTCTACCAGCACTCGCACCGCCGCTGTCATCGTTCCCTTGCCCTGATGTCCCTCGTCCAGCCAGTAGCCGATGCTCGTCGAGCGGCTGCCCCAGTCGACGGCGTGGTAGCCGATCATCCCGATGAGACCCCCCTCCGAGACGACAGCGGTCTGGAAGCCGTCGTTGTCGGTGAGCTGCGCCAGGGTCCTGCGGATGAAGTCGAGCGTGTCGTCGAAGGTCTGGTTCGCGGCCCACGGCAGCCAACGGGCGAGGTATGCGCGGTTCGCCTCGATCAGTTCGTGGAGCTCGGGGGCGTCTACCTCTTCTAGCAGGCGAAGGTACACCCCGTCCGTAGTCTGCAACCGGCCCGGCATCGCCGAACCGTATTGGGTCATCGGTTGAAGTCTGCCCGCGCCGAGAAAATCCTGGACCCTAGTCTGTGCCTTTGTCTCATTCGGCAGCGCCGCGCCGCCGGCCCTGTGAACGTCGGCGGTGTATGGCGAACGGCCCGGGAGAGAAGAAGAGACCGGGCCGTTCGCGCTGCAGGCCGAAAGGGTAGGACGGCCTGCTTTCTGTGCGCCGCGCGCCGCGCAGCTTTGTGACGCCTCAGGGCATCAGGCGCCTTCGGTGGAGAGGCCTCGCGGGCTAGCAGCCGGCGCTCGGCGCCCTGGGAGCGCCAAGCGTCGATGAGCCCGGACGCCTCTCTCATCTGAAGTCAGGTGATCGAGCTCGCGACCCTGATCTCGAGGTCGTCGCCCAGGGGACGAGACGTGGATGCTGCACGCAGTACGGGATAGGGCGGGCAGCCGAGGACGTAGCGCGGCAGCCGCAGGTCGACGCCACCGGCTGTGGTGTCGAGGACGTACTCGCGATCGAGCATCCCGGGTCGGGGCGCGACGGCGATCGAGCGCCCTGCGGTCGCGGGGGGTGAGGCAGTGCTGGGCGTCGAGGCCGAGTAGGGCCCGGACGAGGGCGGTGCAGTTCTCGATCGTCTGGGCGATGTCAGGTCGACCCCCTCGGTGGAGCCGGGCCGGCCGTGTGCGATCGCGGCGAAGCCGCCGATGACGACGTAGTCGATCGCCTGGCGATGAAGGGCCGCGAAGAGCAGCTCGGGGCGGAGGGGGCCGAGGGGCTCGGTCATCGCTGCAATGTCCATGCCTGCACGAGTCCCCGATCAGCGCGGATGCCTATCTGGCTCCTCACGGGTGGCTGACCTCGTGAGGGAGGAGAAGTTGGGCCAGTTGGGGGGCGAGGTCGGAGAGGCGATCCAACTGGCCTGCCGCGACGCGGTCGGAAAGGAGGAAGAGGGCGGCAGCAATGAGGCGGCGCTCGGTGTCCGGGAGCATCTCGGGTACGGCCTCGCCGCGCAACTTGCGGGCGCTGCGCAGAGACAGGGCAAGGTGGTTAACGAAACGATCGCGGGCGGCGGCGATCGCGGCGTCGCCCGCCGGGGCTGCGGCGCCGAGCAGGTTGGCAAGGGAGGGCTCGGAGGCGAAGAAGGCGAGCACCTCTTCAATGGCCGCTCGCAGACGGGTCGGCCACTCCTGCGCTCTGCGCCGCTCGCAGGCGCCCGAGACGAGGTAGCAAACGCAATCTGCGGCCATCTCATAGGCGGCAAGCAGGCAGGCGGAGAAATCGTCGAAGTGCTTGTAGAAGGTCGAGGAGGAGACGGCGGCGCGGCGGGCGATGTCGGCACTTGAGGTGTGGGCGTAGCCGCGCTCGGCCAGGACTTCCGCGGCGGCGCCGAGTAGGCGCCAGCGTTGGTTCTCGGCGACCTGCTCGGGCGGGATGCCGTGCCGCCCATGGGGCAGGCGGTAGGCGGCGAACGGGGCTTGAGACCGCGACGACCGTCGTAAGGTCAAGCGGAGCGCTCCAATATGAGGATCTTCATTTGCCTCGCTCTATCCCTGGCCGGCGCCGGTGGCCGCGGGTCATCCGCTCAGCGCCATCCATCGGGACCCACGATCCGCAGCCTCGGCGCTACGGGCCCTGATCTCCTCCAAGGCAGCCGAGACAAAGGGGTGCCGATCGGCATCGGCAAGACCCCAGGGGGCGACGGTCAGGAGCTCCCAGGCGGTGCTCCGGCGACGGAGGAGAACCGTGGCATCGGAGGTCCGCGCGAGGGGAGTGACGTCGGTGCGGTCATAGGCGAACGTCCAGCGTTCGTTGCAGAGGGCCAGGCCCCCTGCTGTGTGCATGCCGTTGGGCATCACCTCCAGCTGAGCCCGGCTTGCGGTCAGCTGGGTGAGGACCGCCCTGATGCCCTCCGTGCCGTGGATCGCAGTGGCGTCAGGCGTGACGAAGCAGGCATCGGTGGCGAAAAGAGACGCGGCGGCATCGAGATCGCCGGCGCTGAGGGCGTAGGCGAACGCGCGTGAGACCTGCTGCGGAGCGAGGAAGGCCAAGGCGCTGCTCTGGGGTGGTGAATTGGAACGCGAGGCCAGGGAGGTGGTCACCCTCTCACCACGCAATCCCGCCGACGGTAGGCGCCGTTCTTGCCCTCGGCGAAGGTCGTGATCAGGGCGGCAAGGGCGGCCCGGGGGTAAGGAGAGAAACCCGGGCCGCCCTGCCTTTGTCTTCTTGGCCCCACCCTTCCGGGAGGGATCTGGGCGGGGGCCGTCCCTCGACGCCGGGGTAGAGGGCGCCGAAGCCGTCGGCGCGCCGGTGGGGACCTCACCTGCGCACTGGGAAGGACGGGAAGGTGGCACCGACCAGGAAGCGAGAGAGCATCACAGACCCTCCCGCTTCCAATTTGCGCTTTGGCTGTCTCCGGCCTCAACCCTTCGACTTGCAGGTTTTGACGACGGAGCCGGAGATTTCGGTGCCGTCGACGAACTTGACGGTGGCGTGGGCATAGAAGTGGCCGGTGGAGCAGCGGGCCACCAGGTAGCTCTCTTTCTTGCCCTTATAGGTGAAGAGGCGGTGAATGGTGAGTCTGAACTTGGTCACCGAGCCGGCGCCGCCGGCGATGGTCGGTACCTGCGCCACCGAGTGGGTGCCGTAGACGCCGTCGTGCTCCTTGCTGATCGTGACCGTGGTGACGATCGCGGTCGGGGTCGGCACGTTGACGTAGGCGTGGATCAGGAGCAGGGCCTTGCCGCCCTTGCCGCCGCCGTTGAAGAGGACCAGCGGACCTTCGGCGGTGAAGGGGGTCGATTCGGGGAACAGCACTCTGACGTCGGTTACGCCCTTGCCGACGATCGCCTTCGGGCATGCCTTTTCGGCTGATTCGGTGTTGGTCGCCTCGATCTTGGCGGTCGAGCAGGTGGGCAGGCCGGTAGGGTTGACCATCCCGTTCTTGTCGGTGTCGACGATGATTTCCTTGGCGGCGGGCGGCTGGGAGCCGTCGGCCGTGGCGATGCCGCCTTCGACGTTTAGGGAGATCGGTTCGAACTTGGTCTTGGAGAGCGCCTTGGGGGAGACGGAGCCTTCGAGTTCGAGGATCAGATTGCCGGCGCGGATCGTTTCGCCCGAGGCGACGGCCGCAACTGAGAGCCCTGCGATCGCTACGGCGCAGATGACAGCTGCCTTGACTGAAAGTTTAGGTCGAATCATGCTTATGGCTCCTTCTTTGCGGCCAGCTGATTTCCACTCGGCCGTGGTTTGTGCCGGTTGGCTCCTCCGCTCTGCTGCTGGGCTCAGAGCCCGTTTGCAGATCGTTGAGGCCGGTGTCTGTCTCTGACTGCCCTGCCCACCTCCCTGGTGGACCGATGCAACTTTAGAGGGCAGCGTCTATAAATACAAGTATAGATGTTTTCGACATGCCTCCAACCTTTCGACGTGACTTGCGCCCGCCTGGCCGATACTCCCGTCGAGGCGATCTGGATCTGGCTGTTGAGGGCAGCTGCTGGGAGTGGCGGGCTTTGGTTCGCCGAGCGCAGTGAGACCGGACCTTCGAGGCGCATAAGAGTCAGCTACCCAACCGCACAGGGCCGAAAGAAGCTGCCGGTGAGGAAGCCGTCGTTGAAGGTGAATTCGCCCTCGACCTCGCTCCTACGGCCTGGCGCCGTCAGCAGGCCCGCGTCGATCGACGCGATCACCCTGTCGGCGTGGACTCCTAGTGGGCGATCGGCCAACTCTGCGAGCAAGAAAGCCCCGGAATGGGAGACATGCCCTTCGCCGTCCGCCTTAATACGGTTTGCGCCGCGGTTCGGCTTTCACCATTTTGGATGTCCTGCTGGCTTTGGGAATGGTAGTCGCGGACCGCATTCTCAAGGTCCTACGGGGACGTTCCAGGAGGGTTCTAATTCGCTTACACTCAGGATCGCGACGAGACACTCTCCAATAATAAGTGGGCGCCGGCCGTACTTTTTCAGCGAGCCGATCCGAGGTGCTCAACCCCCGTCGAGTACTCTCAAAACAGTCCTTAGATATCGAACGGCGGTACTGCCTGTCGAACCCTGCCGGCCGGAAACGAGCCGC
The DNA here is from genome assembly GCA_963842375.1 of uncultured Solirubrobacterales bacterium. Taxonomy (GTDB): domain Bacteria; phylum Actinomycetota; class Thermoleophilia; order Solirubrobacterales; family 70-9; genus CAVUPF01. The sequence continues at coordinate 31,862 of CAWJGB010000011.1, read as the reverse complement.
CCCAAGGCAGGAGTGATCGATGTTGACATATCCAGGCGCTTATGTCATGGTCGGCAGTGAGCACCGTGGACGTTCTCCCCCAGCTCCCTTCAGACTCGCGGAGCTACCACCTTTATCGAGCGACGCTGTTTGTGCTCTGCACGGTGGTCTGGACATCGGGGTGGGCTCCGGGTGTCCGCGCAAGCGACGAGCCAAACGTTTAACTACACAGGCGCCGAGCAGACCTTCACCGTGCCAGTGGGTGTTTCCAGCGTGCAAATCGTCGCCATCGGCGGCAGCGGCGGAGCCAGCGGAGTTGCAGGCGGAGTCGCCGCGAATGTGACCGCCGACCTGAGCGTCACCCCCGGCCAGACGCTCTACGTCGAGGTGGGCGGAGATGGCGATAACGGCGGTGCAGTCGGCGGTGTCGGCGGCTTCAACGGCGGCGGGGCAGGCGGCGGGCAGGCGCCGCCGGTGGCGGCGGGGCCTCAGACGTTCGCACGGCGCCACGGTTGACGGGCCTCTCGCCCGACGACCCCGACGACCGACTGATCGTTGCAGGCGGCGGTGGTGGCAACGGCGGGAACGGTATGTCCAGCGTCGGCGGCCTCGGAGGAGAAGCGGGCAGCGGTGGAGAAGAAAGCCCGGGCAGCGGGGACGTCGGCGGCGGCGCAGGGACGGATTTCAAAGGGGGCCCGGGGGGTTTCGGCTTATGCGGCGGCGGCGTCGGAGGCCAGCTGGGCCTGGGCGGGAAGGGGGGTCTCAGCGGCGATGTCGAAGGCGGCCCCGGTGGCGGCGGGGGGGCGGCTACTACGGTGGCGGGGGCGGGGGCGGGGGCTGCACATCCGGGGGCGGGGGCGGGGGCTCCTCTCTGGTGCCGGTGGGGGGCAGCGTCGAGTTGGCCTCGCCGGCGACCCCGCCTCAGGTCCAATTGACCTACACGCTCCCGGCTCCCTTGCCGCTTTCGATCAAGATCGTCTCTCCCGGCAGCGGCGCCACCTATGCCCAGGGTCAAGAGGTCAGCGCCAACTACTCCTGCACCCCGCCCGTAGGCGTGGATTTGAGGACCTGTGCGGGTCCCGTCGCGGATGGCGCGACGCTCGACACAGAGACGCTAGGGCAGCATACCTTCACCGTAAACGCCGAAGACGCCGAAGGTGAAAAGGCCACCACGAGCGTCAACTATGCTGTCGTCGCGCCGGTCCCGAATACGTTTCTTGATTACAACCCAAAGAAATTGATCAAGACCAAGAAGACGACGGTCAAGGTCAGGTTCAACTTCCTTTCGGATGTCGTCGGAGCAAGCTTTCGATGCAAACTCGACAGGGGTCACTTTGAGCCATGCACCTCCCCTATGAGCTACAAGGTGAAACCCGGTAAGCACACATTCTCGGTAGAGGCTGTAAGCGCAGGAGGCATCGATCCCACCCCGGCGACCTTCAGCTTTAAGGTCACAAAGAAGGACTAGTGTCCTGAGTCGTAATTTCGCGGCCTCCTCGCGGCGGTCTGAACGCGACCTGGGCCCGCCCGCCCAGCTCAGGTACCGTCCAGTACGCTGCGTGCGTGCCGTCGGTTCGAAGTGTTCACCCGAGGACGGCGCCGGATGGCGCTGCGCCGGGGAAGGCGGATCGCGATCTTAGCTTCGACTCCGGAGGCTAGCGGTGGAACTGTCTGAGCTGGTAAGCTGCGGCGAGCGAACCGATGGCCTGGGGACGCTCTGGCGGGGCTGTGCCCGTGAATCAGCGCTACAAGGCGGTAGCTTCATCTGCTGTCTCATCGGCTCTCTTGCCGCGAGGTGGGGTGGACGTTGCGTAGTATCGTGGTGGCAGCGGACCGCCAGCGGTTTCGTTAACGTTTGTAGTTCCCAGATCGCGGCCGGGGTTTCGTGCGGAGTGGCGCTCGGCGCAAAACTGCAGGCCCGCGCTCGGCGGTGATCGCCGTCACCGCCGAGATCCGCCTCCCTGGTCCCACATCCCCCGTTCACCCCCGCACCGAGCAGGGCCGAAGAAACTGCCGCTGAGAAACGTGCCGTCGGTGAAGGTGAATTCGCCCTTGGCCTGCAGGTGACCGGTTTCGCAGCGGGCGTTCACGTAGCTGTAGTCGTGCCCCTTGTAGGTCCATCTGCGGCCGATCCGCAGGTGGCCTGAGATCGGCACCCCGGCGCCGCCGGCGATCGGCGGGATCGTCGCTTTGGTGCGGTAGCCGTAGACGCCCTCGTGGATGCGTTCGATCACGATCGGGACGATGTAGGTGGTCGGGGCGGGGACCGAGAGATAGGCGTGGGCCAAGACGGTGTCATCGCCGTGTACCTTCGGCCCGTTGAAGAGGGTGATCGGCGAGGAGGCGGGGATCGGGGCCGATTCGGGGAACTGGACGATCGCCTTTCCCTCGCCCTCGCCGACGATCGCCCCGGGGCAGTTGCGGCGGGCCTGGGCGGTGTCGGTGGCGGCGAGCTTGGCCGCCGTGCAGACTTCCAGGCCGGTGGTGACGACGGAGCCGTGGCGGTCGAAGTCGATGGTCAGCGTCTTCAAGATCGGCGGCAGGGCGCCGGAGACGGTCGAGATCGCAGCCGCCGCCGTGCAGGGTGATCGGGGCGTTTTCGTGCTTGGGCAGCGCGGTCGGGGAGAAGCCGCCTTCGGCGATGATCACGATCGGCCCGGCGACGATCCGAAGGGCGTAGGCGGCGCTCGCGGTGGCGAGCACGGTCAGGCAACGAGGGTGGCGGCGATCAGCGATCCTCCTATGCCTGGCGATCGCACCGCGGGAGGACCTTCCGCAGCTTCACGGCTCAACCCCCCGCGGCAGTGGTCAGGCTTCAGCGGCACGGTGATGCGCTGTCCTTCGGGGCTCTTGGAGGAGTAGACCCCGACGTACATGACGAAGGAGTGCCCGGCGGCGAGGCGGCGGCGGGCCCGCGGGGTAAGCCGCAGGGTGAAGTGGACGACGCCGCGGCCCTTCGCCCTCACCGGTGCGGCGTGGGCGACCTTGACGATCGCGTGGCCGATGCCCGCCTGTCCGAAGGCGGTGAGGGTGCCGGGGCCGCCGAGCGTGACCGGGATCGTGGTGGAGCCGGTGCGGGCGAGTCGGGAGCGCTGGGCCGAGGAGAGCGTTTCGGGGGCGCGGACGGTGTGGCGGGTGAGGGGCGGGGTCGGCGCCGCGGCGGCGCCCTTGGCGGCGCTGGAGACAGAGTCGGTGCGCCGTCGACGCGCCGAGGCGGCGCTGCTCGAGTTGCGCCGCCGCCACACCCGGTTGCGGCGAGAACCACTGCCATGACGCCCAGCGCGGCGAGGCCTCGCTTCATCTGGCTCCCCGAGACCCCGCCCTCACCCCCGCACCTTGCAGCTGCGGGTCAGGGTGGAGGAGAGGGTGCGGCCGTCTTCGAAGGTCATCGAGCCGCGGGCGAAGGGGAAGGAGGCGACGGAGAATCCGGCCGGGGCGGGGCAGGCGGCCGAGAGGTAGCTGTGGGTGGCGCCCCGGTAGGTGAAGGTCCGGTAGAGGCGGAGGTTGATCGCGGTGACGTAGCCGTAGTGGAGGATTTCGGGCGGCAGTTCGCCGCTGAATTCGGTGCCGTAGCCGCCGGCGGTGTGGCGCAGGTGGAGGACCATGACGCGGGTGATCGAGAGCGGTTCGGTGCCGAAGATGTGGGCGAGGACGACCGGGTGGGAGCCTTCGCGGCCGTTGAAGGCGAGGATCGTGCCGTGGGTGGGGATGACCGGCTGTTCGGGGAAGGAGACTTCGGCCGAGAAGCCGCCGGAGCCGATCAGGGCCGGGCGGCAGGCGGCCAGGGCGTCGGCGTCGGAGGTGGCTTCGAGTCTGGCTGGCGCGACAGAGCGGCAGGCCGGTGGTGTCGAGGTGCCCGGCGCGGTTCAGCTCGATCGTGACCTGGCGCAGCGAGGGCGTCGGGTTGCCGGCCAGGACCCTGACCTTGCCCGAGAGGCTGACCGCGATCGGCGCGTCTTGGTGGCGGGGCAGGGCGATCGGGGAGATGCCGCCGTTGAAGGTGACGAAGAGGTCGCCGCGCTGGACGAGGTTGGCGTAGGCGAGCGAGGCGAAGGTCGCGGCGAGCAGGGTGGCGGCGAGCGCCGCCAGCGCGGTCCTCGGGCCTCGGGCCCGGCGGCGGCGCTTGCCTGGCTGTCTCGATCTCGGTCATCTTCTCACTCCTTGCATTCGGCCCGCCGCCCTAGGGTGAGGTGGGGGGCTTGGACGATGAGATCGGGGGCTGGGAGCCGAGCGGGTAGGCGGATCGGGGCGAGCTGGCCGACCTTCCAGGCGCCGCCCTCCTCGCTCATCGGCATCATGTACTGCTGGTTGTGGGGGCCGTAGAAGAGGGCGAAGGCCCTGACGCCTTTGATCCGCAGCGCGGCGAGGCCGTGGCTGAGGGTGTCGGCGCGGGCGACCGGGGGGGTGTGGGCCTCAAGCGCCGCGAGGACCCCGGCGCAGCCCTTGAGCTTGCCCTTGGAGGCCTCGGCGAGCGTTTCCAGCTGGGTGCGGACCGTGGAGAGCGAGGTAGGAGCAGGCCAGCCGACCAATCGCCCGTGGCGTGGGCGCCCAGGTAGGCGGTGAGCGCGGCTCGCGGCGCGCTTTCGCTGCGCGGCGGCGGCTTCTGAGCCGAAGTCGGGGATGCTGTTGTCGCCGCTTTTGACGCGGAAGGGGGCGCTGCCTTCATGGCCGGCGGCGCCGGAGGAGTGCGAGGTCTGAGGGGCCTTGGTGGTGGTGGTCGGGCGATCGTGGTGGTGGCGGTGGCTGCCCTGCGCCGCGGTCGAGGAGGTCGAGCTGGCGGAGGTCGAGCTGCCGCTCCCGCCGCAGGCGGTGAGGGCGAGGGCCGCCAGGGCGGCGAGCGCCGGCGCGGCGGCTGAGCTTCGATATGGTGGCGCTCATAGGAGATCCTCCCTATTCCGCCCTGGCGGTGAAGGAGAGCGTGCCGAACGTTTCGCCCGCCTTGAAGACTTCCCCTTCTCCTTTGGCGAGGGCTTCGTTGAAGGCGGCGGCGAGGGTCGAGTTGAAGGTTGCGGTGGCGCCCGAGACGGTGATCGTGCGGGCACTCGGGTTAGAGGAGACCGTCGCGGTGCCCATGTCAAGGCCGAGCACCGCCACCACGTTCAGCTTGCCCTTATAGGGCGGGGAGGGCTGGACTTCGAGTTCGGCGGTGAGCGTCCCGGCGGCGAAGTTGAGCCAGAGTTCGTGGATGATCACCTGCCCGTAGGTGGAGGTTTTTTCGTTCAGCACCAGCAGTTCGATCGAGCTCGCGTTGTTGTCTTCAGGGAGCCGAGTGTGGCGTTGGGGGAGATCGCGCCCTCGAAGATCAACGGGAACTCGAAGTTCCCGGCCGAGAGTTCGGCCGGGAAGACCGGGTTGACCGAGACGTGGCGGGCGGCCAGCTTGGCGAAGGGCTGGGGGTTGGGGGCGAGGGTCACTTTCCCGGCCGGGGCGATCGCCACGGTCAGGGGCTGGGCGGTGCTCATGACCGAGCCGAACTGCGTGCCCTGCTTGAAGACCTTGAGGTGCAGCAGGGTGTTGAGGCGCCCGACGAAGTTATGGGTCAGCTTCATGGCGCTGAAGGAGATACTCGGAGCCGAAGCCGTCGCGGTGCAGGGAGAGCCCCGAGCCGCTGGCGAGTTTGATCTGGGCGCCGCCGACCACCGCGTAGAGCGGCGTCGAGGTGGTCCGCAGCGAGAACTGCCGCAGCACGGCGCTGCCGTGGGGGGCCTTCAGCTTGATCGAGCCTTCCTCGCCGATCGCCCCCATGGCGGTGTCGGAGTCAAGCGAGCCGCTGATGACCGGGAGGGAGATCGTGGCGCCCTTCACCTTGGCGGGGGCGATCGCGGTGATCTTCACCTTGCTTTTCTTCAAGGTCTCGGTGAAGGGCTTTGCGAGGTGGATCGTGGTCAGGCCGGAGCTGATCGGGTTGATGGCGGCCTGGGCGGGGGCGGCGGGAAGCAGGGCCGCGGCGGCGAGGGCCAGGTATCCCAGGGCGGCGGGCAGGGCGACCCGCCGGGTCAGGTTGGTGATCATCTCCTCGCGCTCCTCTCGGTCGGGTCATCGTCATCACTTCACCCCGCAGGGGCGGCTCAAGCCCACGCTCAATTCTTTTTCTTCGGCGAAGAAGAAGGTCGCCCGGGCGAGCGGGAAGACGGCGGTCTTGACCCCCTTTGGGGCGGGGCAGTTGGCGTTGAAGTAGCTGAGCGCCCGGCCGTGGTAGGTGTATTTGCGGGAGAGGGTCATCTTGATCCGGTTGACGTAGCCCCAGGTGCCGAGCGCTTCGGGCAGGGAGGCGTCCAGTTCGGTGCCGTACTGACCGTGGGGGACGTTGTGGATCGCGAAGGTGATCACGAAGGAGTTGAAGAAGGGGTTGTCGGTGAAGATGTGGACCAAGACGACGGGGCGGGAGCCCTGGCGGCCGTTGAAGGCGAGCAGCCGGCCTTCGGTGGGGTAGGGGGCCTGGCCGGGGAGGACGATCTCGGCCCAGAACTGTCCGGCGCCGATCAGCGAGTTGCCGCAGTGGGCGAGTGCGACTTCGGTCGAGGCGGGCTGGATCTGGGGGATGCGGCAGACCGGCAGGCCGGTGTCCTTGAGGCTGCCGTGGCGGTTCAGCTGGATCGTCATCCTCTGCAGCTGGGGCGGGGTGGCGCCGTTGGTGGTGGAGAGGTGGCCGGCGATGAAGACCGAGATCGGGGCCTGTCCGTCGCGGGGCAGGCGGAAGGGCTCGACGCGGCCCGAGACGGAGACTTCGATGTTTTCGAAGATACCGCGCTCTGCCTGGGCGGCCCCCGCGACAAGGGCCGTCAGAGCCACGACCAGCGCGCCGAGCGCTACTCCGCGACGCCGCATCTAGGTGAACCTGGAGGTTTCGAAGTGGCAGTAGTGAAATTCGAAATCGAGGACGATGTTGTTGGCGAGCTGGGCGTTGTGTTCGAGGTGGATCACCGTCTTCTCGGCGGCGTTCTTGTTGCCCGCCTTGAGTTTCTTCGAGACGGTTTCGAAGAGGCCGACCTCGGTCCTGATCTCGCGCGAGCCAGCTGGTCAGGGTCGAGCTTTCGGCTTCGGGCTGGTGGACTTCCTGAAGCTGGGCGAGGGTGCCCTTGAGGGCCGTGGCGGCTTTTGCGAAGGCCAGGGAGGCGGGGCGCAGCTTGCCCTGCTTGACCTCCTTCTTGACGTTTTTGAGGATCTTTTCGTTGGCCTGGGTGTTCTGTTTGCAGATCGGTTCGACCTTTTCCCTGTATTCGGCGCGTTCGGTCGCGTCGGCGAAGGCGAGGGAGGCGGCGGCGAGGAAGGCCAGTGAGGCGATCAGGGTGAGTATCGCGAAGGTGTGTTTTCTGCTGCTCATCGGTTTCCTCTCATCGTCCGCTGTCGGTGTATCTCTGTAAACACGAGTCTAGGCGGTTCGTTGCTGCGTCGGCAGCCCTTTTCTCTGCGCCCGGCTAAAAGGGCCGCGCCGAGCAGGGGCCTAGGAACGCGAAACCTGCGAGCCGGGCGCTCGGAGGCTAGGAGAGGGTGCCGGCCCGGCAGCCGGCCGGCCGCGCGGCGGGGCCGTGCAGGTCCGCGCGCCGCTCAGCTCCTCCCTCCGCGGTGACGGTGGCGATGGGAGGCCAGGTGCTTGCGGTGCTTCTTGGGCTTCTCGTGGCAGCTCGCGGGGGTGAGCGGCGGACTTGAAGTCCTCGATCTTGCCGTTGTGGCCTTCGAAGTGCACCGTGGCGCGGTGGGCGCCGGCGCAGAGGTTGGTCGAGTTGACCAGGAGGCCTTTGTTGCCGCCCTCCATTTCGAAGGTGAAGGTGCTGACGGGGGCGTCGGGGAGGCTTTTGAAGGTGTTGCGGATGCCGCCGTTGACGCCTTCCACGTAGCCGACCAGGTCGATGTTGATCTCGCCCGCGTGCAGGGCGGCGACCAGGTCGGGGAGCTTTCGTTCTCCGCCGTTGGAGCGCAGGAAGACCGGGCCTTCGAGCGGTTCGGAGATGAGCGGGGAGACCGCCCTGGCGAAGCCGTAGATCGAGGCGGCGGGGCAGCGTTCGCCCGGGACGGCGCCTTCGTTGAAGACGACCCTGGTGCAGACCGTGCCGATGTGGGCCTGTTCGAGGAACTCCGAGCGCGGCAGGGTGACCTGGGCGTAGCCGGTGTTGGCTTCGCCGGGGTGGGCGGTGAATGTTGCTTTGAAGGAGGGATCGCCGCCGCGCTTGGTCGAGCCGCTGAGGCTGAGGGCGAGGTCGGGGCCGAAGCTCAGCCCGTTGCAGCCCGCCGCCTGGTAGCGGGTGGCGACGGTGACCGGGATGATGCCGATTTCTTTGAGGAAGCTGGCGCCGGAGCCGAGCAGGGTCGAGGCTGTGGAGGTCGGTTCGCAGGAGGTCGGGTTGAGGACGAATTCCGGTCTGTTCATGTAGACGCGGATGTCGCGCAGCCGGGTCGGGATCCCGTCGACGATGTGGGGGACCGGGTCCGATCCGGTCGAGTCGACGAAGACTTCGCCGGTTTCGGGGTTGATCCGCAGCGCCTCGCGCACGACCACGGTGCCGAGGTCGAAGGGCCCGACCTTGGCGTTGGTGATCGAGACGACCGAGGTCGCCGATCCGTGGTAGGGGCCGGCGAGGTAGATCTTGCCCGGGGTGCGGGCCAAGACGCGTGCCAACGCCCGCTTCGACGTAGGTGTGGCCGACTTCGGAGTCGGCCGGGCAGGAGGGGTCGGCTTCCTCTTCGGCGGCGCCGCCCTCGTGTTCGCGCGATTTGGCCTGGGCGATCTCGGCTTCGGTGCAGAGCGGGATCCCGGCCAGCTTGCCGACCACGCCGGGCGGCAGTTTGATCGAGAAGTGGGTGATCTCCTGTTCGCCGTCTTCGCGGATCAGGCGCACGTAGAAGGGCGAGTAGCGCCCGGCGGCGTTGTTGATCGAGCCGGCGATCAGGTCCGGGTGGAAGGGCGGGATGCCGCCCGCGGGGCAGGGACCATTGTGGACGCCTTCGGTCATTTCGAAGGAGTTCACCGCGCGACGCGGATTGCCCAGGTTCGGAGTAGGGAGTCAGGAGCGCTTCGCCGGTGAAGGTGCCACAAGCTTCGGGGCTCGAGAGCGGCGAGGTCGCGCCCTGGTTGAACTTGAGGGTGAATTTGCTGAACGGAACCGGCGGTACGTTGTTGAAGGTGGTCGTCAGCTGCCCCGTGACCGGGTTGGCTTCGACCTTGCCCGCGGTCGCGACGATGATCCCGCGTGAGGGCACCTTGGCGACCACGTAGAGGGTGAGCAGGTTGTCGTAGGGGTTGTGGAAAGGCTGGGCGACGTAGACGGAGCCCAGCGCTTTCTCGTTCAGGACGGGGGTTTCGACTTCGACCGTAGCCGACCTTCGATTCGGAGGGGCAGCCGATCCCTTCGCCTGGCAGGTCGAAGGGGGTTTCTTCTTCGAACTGACGTTCGGTGCAGTAGCCGAGCCCGACGCCGGAGGATGGATTGAGGGCGAAGCCTTCGGGCAGGGTGACGACCGCCTTCTTCATGTGAGCGGTGGCGAGGGTATCGGCGTCTTCCCAGGTCTGCGGGATGACGAGCGAGGCGTTGAGGCCGGTGGGCGTGTAGGCCGCTTTGGTCGTCGGCTGAAGTTCGAGCGAGGGATAGAAGGGGTCGCGTTCGCAACCGGTCACGGGCGGGATTTCGGTCGTTTCCTCGGCGAAGTGTTCGGGTTCCTCCCAGGAGGAGGATTCCATCGTCGCCTTGATCGGGCTTGCCGGTGCATTCGGTGGGCATCGAGAGGTAGGGCTTGACAGGGATCTGGACTTCCTCTCCACCCGGATAGGCCGGAAATGGTTCGCCGACCTTGAACGCCTCGCTGGATTCGCCGCGTTCAGCGTTGTGGCTGGGCGACTCGGGCAGCCCCCAGACGGTGAACTTGATGTGGTTGAGTTCGCCGAATCCTGCGATCGAGGGGCTTTCCACGGTGAGGCCGTCATCTGAGGGGCGCAGCGATGATCGGCAGGACCTGGACGATGAGACCGAGGACATTGAAACCCAAGGTCGACGTGACTCCCGTGTTCGTCTGCATGTTGAAGACAGGCACCTTCTGACGAATCGTAGTGGCGACTCCGAAAGATCCCGAAGTTCAGCGCAATCGTCCCGACCTGGGTATCGGGCGGACACGGTTCCCCTTCGCTGCGAGAGAGGTACTGCGTCCGCGAGCTGGCTGTCGAGACAGGTCGGGACGGCGGTGTTGCTGCCGACGAAACCAGGAGGGAGGTTGACGATCGTCGTCTTGACCTCGTTGTAGATCTTTTCCCAACTCGGCTTCGGTATGTTCGAAATTGAATTCGGTGGTGAGGTTCTCGTGTTCGCCCGCCTGAGTGGTTGGGAGGATTTCATAGCCTATAGGCGGCGCCCGGAAATGGGGCTCGGAATCGCCCGTTCTTTTGTCGTAGTGATGTGGAAGGAGCCGCGTTCAATTTCGAAGGGATGACTCGAAGGGGCGGCAAGGGCAATGGGAGCGATCCAGAAGGCCGCGGCGGTAGCGGCGAGGGCAGCGCAGCGAACGACGAGCCCCGGCCCCTGGACTACGGCGTCTCGACTGTGCATGGGGAACTGTGTTCACGTTCGTTGTCTCCTCGGACGGTGCGCTGAGGTCGATGGTCGGCGCAGTCGCGCGGCGGGCTCTCATTTGCGACCTCCCTGGCCGTGGCGGGCGGCTCGCCTGCGCGAGCGCTTGTGGTGCTTCTTATGGTGCTTCTTGTGGTGCTTGGAGGGCTTGGCTTCTTCCGTTAGGGTGTTCGTTGCCGGGCCCTTCGTAGACGGAGCTGGAGGGGGTGGGATCGTTGGGAGGGTTGAGAGGGTTATGGCAGGCGTCGCCTTCGCACTGGAGGGGAAGCGGGGGCGGGGGCGGGTAGCCGCCTCCGATGCGGGCGTCGTAGATGTCTGATTGGGAGTCCTTGTCCTGGGCGACGAGCTGGGATTGGGTGGCGAAGAAGACGTCGCGACCGGAGGGGTCGGTGCCGAGCAGGTAGTTTTTCTTGCCATCGATGCCGTTGGTGATCAAAGCCAGGCAGCCCTGGCGCAGGGCGCAGCCGTCGATGCCATAGCGACGCCACTCGTAGACGTCAGAGGACGTAGAGAAGGCACCACGAATCGGGTTCGAGTTCACCGTTGATGTCGTTTGGCAACAGGGCGCTGGGGGTGTCGAAGAAGACGAAATTGCCGTTGGCCGATCCGGGAGAAACTAAGGGCGACTGTTCTCCGTCAAGTTCGACTCCTGTTTCCCCGGTGGGGTAAAGGCTGGGGATATGGGAGTGGGGATTGAAGGGGGTACCGCAGGAGACACAGAGAACCATCTGTTCAGCGGCGTCGTAGGCGTAGGCTTGTTCAAGACCTTCGGTTGGCTCTGCTTCGTCCGGGACATCGTTCTGCCAGTAGTAGCCGTTCGGCGTCGCGGCGGCCAGCGAGGCCCATGGTCCCCCGTGCGTGCCTTTCGGCCCGCCAAAGTCGGGGATGAAGGTAAGGGTTCCGGTATCGAGGTCATAACGGTAGAAGCCCTCGCCGCTAGCTTCGCGGTTGAGTGGACTGATGGTGGTGAAGTAGAAGACGTTGCCGTCTTCGGACATCCCGCCGATACGGCCGGAAAGTTCCGACGGTAATCGGTTCGGGGAGGAGGAGAGCGCGCGTAGCGGTCCTAGTTTCGGTGTTGTAATCGACGTATTCGTAGCCTTCGGTGGTGGCTTTGCCGAGGAAGAGGCGAGTGCCCTGGGGGTTGGCGCCTTCGAAGGTCCAGTGGCCGAGGTCGTAGGTCTTTTCGGCGTAGGGTTCGCGCATGTAGAGGTCCGTCCGGCTGCCTGCGAGCAGTGCGTCGTGCGGCGTGTTTTCGTTCTGTCTGGCGCATTCGCCGGGCGAGTCGTAGAAGAAGATGCGCGAACCGTCTTCGGAGATCGTGTTGATGGTGGGTTCCGTGCCAGAGCCGAAGCCACCGGCGGGGATAATCGCGTGGTCACCGCCGCGGGGGCCCTCTTCGCGGCCGCTGGCCATGAAAGCGCCGCAGGTGCCGTTGGTGCCGATCGGTTCGCCGCCCGTTTCGACGTTGACCTGGACGAGGCCGGTGCGGGCCGAGTAAGCGTAGAGGTCGGTGTTGTAGAAGACGTTGCTGCCGACGGTGTGGGTGGGATGGCCGGGGATCAGTTCGTGGTCTGTGGACACGATCACGCCGAGCTTGCCGTCGCGCGACTGGCCATGCCACCCATTATTATTATTCGATTCCAGGTTCCGTTCGCGGGCGACCGTCTTGTATGGGCCGCCGGCCGGGCCCAAGACGTATTCTTTGTATTCAGATCGAACCACCCCGGTATCCCATTCCTTCTCGAACATGAAGTTCGAGAATCCTTCGTCGTTCATGCGGGACACTTCGCTGGTGATTTGCTTGGATTCGGGTTGCGGAGCAAACGAGTGCATCTGCCAACCGGTCGAGGTGCGCTTGAAGTCGTAGTTCTGGAGACGTCCGCCGACGTTGGTGCCCCACTTTGTGAGGCTCTCCTTGATGCGGAAGTTTTCTCCATCGTTGGAAAAGGCAAGACCCGGTGTGGAAGAGCCGAAAAGTTCCTGGGCACCCCCCTTTTCAGCTGGAGTGACCTGCTCATATGCGCGGCAGTCGGGGAGACGCGCACCGGCCCCATAGCGGTCGACTTCGTTGGGGCAGCTTTCAGGCGCCGGTTCGAAGGGGTGCGGCTTGGGGATCGACTTGACCGGACTGTAGACCGGTTCCCCGGGGAAGGCGGCGCTTTCACCAACCGCACGAAAGAGGTAGCCGGTTTCAAGACTGAGTTCGGGGGCTTCGACTTGGAGGAGGCCACGACCGGTACCGGAGCCACCGTCCACGGTGGGAGTGGATACTGCGTCGGCCCATTCGGATTCTTTGAACTGCTGTTCGGTGACGAATTCGAAGTGGTAGTGGAGGTCAGAGCCGGCGGGTTCATACGTGCCGGAGACGAGAACCTTGCCTTCCGTGGTTAATTCGTGAACCGTGTCGGCTTCGACCATCGGGGTCGAAACCGACCGATCTCCACCTTCATTGGCGGCACCATTCTTGGCGACGGCGACGAGGCGGTAGTGAACGGTGCCACCGGGGAAGCTGATCTTTGCCTGGACCGGATGGAAGCTGTGGTCGACAGGGATTGCCGAGGCGGCGGGTTCACATGATGCTTTCTGGCCATAGGAGGTAGTTTCACCGTATTCGAAGAAGCATTCGGAGAGTTCGAGCCCGGCGGCGCTCACTTCGCCTTTGAGGGTGGCGGAGGCTGGATGGACTTCGGTAGTGGTCTGGGTAACGACCCCGGGGATGACCGTGCCGACGAATCGCGCGACGCCGGGTGCTCCCGTGTTCGCCACAAAGACATCTCCAGAAGTGCCGTCGACGGCGATCCCCTGTGGACTGGAGAGGCCTCCGGCGCCGAACGACTGGAGCGGGCTGCAGTGTTCTGTGAGCGAACCGCAGTTCGGAGCGAAGCGGTTGACGAAGCCGCCTTCGCGGCTCTGGACGACGAAGAGTTCGTCACTCGAAGGATCGACCGTGAGGCCGACGGCGTCTTCGCGGCCGTCGGGTTCGCCGAGGTTTGCTCCGGTGTCGGTGAACTTGGTGATTACAGGGCCGCCGTCGGCCTTGTAGAGGTGGTCTTCTGAGTCGACGGCCAGGTCTGCGGGGGAAGTACCGCGTGGGTAGCCGAAATGGCTGTGCGGGGTGCCACCCGATTCGTACCAGAATACTTCTTCACTCAAGACAAAGAAGTTGCCGGAACTATCGACGGCGATGCCGTAAAGAGGTGCGAAGCCGGTGAGTTGGCCGCCAACGCCCCAGCCCGCGACAAGTGTGCCTGTTTCGGTGAATTTGGAGACGGTGTTATCACCGGTGTCGCCGACATAGAGATCGCCATTCTGGGGATCTACGGCTAGAAAGGTGGGGGTCTCGAATTCACCGGGCGAAGTGCCCGAACTGCCCGCTTTGCAGGTATTTCCGGAGATGGCGGTGCAGACGTTGCCGCCGGTCGTTTCGTTGACATCCTTGCCGATCATGAGGACGAAGGAACCGGCGGGGGTGAACTTCTCGACGCGGTGGGCAGCGGGGGCGGTCACCCAGACATCATGCTGCGACGGACCGGAGGAGTTGTCGACGGCGACGCCGGTAGGGCCGGCGATCGCGTTGGAGCCGGACCCGTCGAAGCTTCGAGGAGGGTGCGATCGGATACTTGAAGGCGGCGAAGGCGGACGGTGCGAAGAGAACCGCGAGGGCAAGGAGCGAGGAGAGGGCAAGGGAGAGGCGGAGGGCCGACGAAGGCGCACCACTCCCATCGCGGCGGGACAGACGGCAAGGCTGGGCAACGGCGCTGTTGCGGCTCCGGCGTGAGCCGGGGCGGCTGAAGAGGGCGGCGATGCGTGCCTTTGCCTTCACGTAGGTCTCCTTGCTTTGCGCTTCAGTGCTGGCAGACGTCTTGACGGGCTCTCGTGGGCTCTGAGAGGTCACTTGCGATGCCACCTAGCCCTTGTGTCCGCGGAAGGTGACGGTCGTGGCGACCGAGTTGGCGGTGCCGGCGGTCGGGGTGTAGGTGACCTTGACATTGACCTTGAGCTTGTGGCGCTTGGCCTTCTTTAAGGCCTTCTGGCCGGCGGGGGACAGCTTCAGCGTGAGGGACACCGCTCCGGGGGCGAGGGAGCTGACGTTGGCGCCTTCCAGGTCCTTGCCGGAGGCGATCACTTCCCCGGGCCCGGGGAGGGTCACCCGGAGGGCGATCGCCGAGCCCTGGCGCTTGGCGGGGCCGATGGTGAACTTGTTGGAGGGTTTCAGGCAGAGGGCTACGTTGGTTGCGCAGGTTTCCGGCGTGGCGGTCGTAAAGGTCTGGCCTTCGCCCTGGGTGGTGCCACCGGCGTTGGTGGCTACGAGGCGGAAGGAGTAGGTGGTCGTGGGTTTGAGCCCGCTGAGCGCGGCGGTCACCTGCACGGGGGAGGCGCCAGAGCCGGGGCCGGGTGCGCAGGGCACCTGGGAGCCATACAGGGTCGTCGTCCCGTATTCGAACTTGCACGTGGTGGCAGCGCCTTCGGGATTAACCTGGGCGCTGAGGGTGGCGGTGCTCTGACCGATTTCGCTGGCACTTGGGAAGCTGATCGCCGGCATGAGCTGGTCGAAGGTTGCCGTTACCTGAGTGTCTTCGTTGATGTGTTCGATGATGCACGGGCCGCTGACGTTCGTACAGGCGCCGGACCAACCAGCGAACGCTGCATGACGGGCGGGAACTGGATTAAGTGTGAGATATGTTTTGGGGCTGTAGGTGGCGGCGCAAGCTCCGGCGCCGCACTCGACCGTCCCGCTGCCGGTTCCCGTCTCGTTGACCGTGAGACTGTACTGTTCGAGTTCGAAGACGGCTTTGACCGGCGAGATGCCCGAGCCGACTGTCACTTCGCAGGTCAGGCCCGATTCATGGGTGCAACCTTCCCAGCGGACGAGCTTGTCGCGCCGGACGGGGACCGCCGAGAGGGTGACCGTACTGCCTTCTTCGAATTCTTCACTGCAACTTTCTTCGCAGTAGCTGATCGGTGTGGCTTCTTCGCGAGCGCTCGCCGCCGGTGGTGTATCGCCTTCAGGCGAGGCGCTCACTCCACCGAAGCCCGAGACTTCCAGGTCGATCGTACCTTTGTGGTATGCGTGATATATGTCGACCGTGTTGTAGTAGTAGCTCGTTACGTACAGGGCCGGGTGGGCTTCGTTGAAAGCGATGCCGTGGCTGACCCAGAATTCGCGGTGGCGAACTGTTTCGATTTCTTCACCGTGTTCGTTGAACTCCTTGAGCAATGTATAGCTGGGAACTTCGGATCCATAATAGCTGGCAACGAAGACGTCGTTTGTCTTCTGATCCACCACGATTCCGCTGCTTTCCAGGCCGCCCGGAAGTTCTTTTTCAATCGGAGTCGCGTTGAACACGCTTCCTTCGGGCTTGTACTCTCCTATGAAGCCTTCACTTGCTTCGGAGTTGCTGTTGTGACAGTTCACGGTGACATAGAGGTCGCCGTGGGAGTTGAAGGCGAGCCCGTAGGGGTTAGGATGTTCCCTGGGATGTGCTACGGAGATCACCAGCACGGGATTGCCGGAGTTGAGTGGCGTCCCGGTCGGGCTGAAGCCAAAGACTTTGCCTTCATCGTTGCTGGAGGCAACGTAGAGATTGCCCTGCGAATTGACGGCGATCCCACCCGGGGATGGCGGAGCTGTGAAGGATTCTTTAAGTTCTCCGGCTTCGTCGAACTTTTCGATCTTGCCGTTGCCGTCGTTGGCGATGTAGAGATCGCCCTTGTTGGGGTCGGAGGGTTCGGTGGAGTTGTCGACCGCGACGGCTGCGAATTCACCGCCGGGCGAGAGACGGCTCGAGCTGAGGGAGGAAAAGTTTTCCGACCTTCCGGCTTCGTCGAACTTTTCGATCGTGTGGTTGTTGACGACGACGTACATGACACCGTTTGCCTGATCGAGGGCTATGCCGGTGGGTTCGCTACCTGTGGGGTAGGTAGGCGGTTCGTATACGTCTATCTTGTCGAAGTGGTAGCTCGTTACGTACAGGGCCGGGTGGGCTTCGTCGAACGCCAAGCCCTTGGTGGCCAGGAATTCGTGATGGGTAAGCCCTTCGACGGGGGGAATAGTTTCGATTCTCCCGCCGCTTTCATTGAACTCATTGACAACTGTACGTGTGCCTTCGGTATCGGCCACAAAGACGTCGTTTGTCTTCTGATCCACTGCGATTGCGCTGCCTTCCACGCTCGACAGCCGTACTTCGCCACGAATTTCTGCGATTGGAGTTGGGTTGAACACGCTACCTTCGGGTTTGTACTCCCCAGTGAAGCTTTCACCTTGTTTGTCTTCTTTGTTGTAGTAGTTAACTATGACATAGAGGTCGCCGTGGGAGTTGAAGGCGAGCCCGTAGGGGTTAGGATGTTCCCTGGGATGTGCTACGGAGATCACCAGCACCGGGTTGCCGGAGTTGAGTGGCGTCCCGGTCGGGCTGAAGCCAAAGACCTTGCCTTCTTCTCCTTTGTTGGAGGCAACGTAGAGATTGCCCTGCGAATTGACGGCGATCCCACCCGGGGATGGCGGAGCTGTGAAGGATTCTTTAAGTTCTCCGGCTTCGTCGAACTTTTCGATCTTGCCGTTGCCGTAGTTGGCGATGTAGAGATCGCCCTTGTTGGGGTCGGAGGGTTCGGTGGAGTTGTCGACCGCGACAGCTGCGAATTCACCGCCGGGCGAGAGACGGCTTCGAGCTGAGGGAGGAAAAGTTTTCCGGACTTCCGGCTTCGTCGAACTTTTCGATCGTGTTGTTGTTGACGACGACGTACATGACCCCGTTGGCCTGGTCGAGGGCAACTCCGGTCGGAGCGCCGCTAGTGCTGCGGGGTCCGTGGAAAACGCCCTGGAGATAGATTTCCTTGGCGAGCGCAGGGGTGGCGGCGAGGGCCATGAAGGCGGCCGTGGCGAGGAGCGAGGCGAGGGCGAGAGGTCGGCGAGGGAGGATGGCGCGAGCTGTACGCTGGCGCGAGCCCGCCAAAGCAGCGGGAAAGCCGGCGTTGGTTTCGCCGGGGTGGGGCGGCGAGGCGGGCGAGGGCGCACCAATCCCTGGGGCGCGGCGGAGGAAGTCACGGAGCTGCGCGAGGGAGCCGGTCGATGGGGACGGCTTCGATGCGCGGTGCTCGGTGTGGTTCACCTCGGTGCCTTTCTTGTCGGTGCGGCTGGTGCGGATCGCGGGTTGGCGGAGGGGGCCATCGGTCCGGAGGAAGAGGGCATGGACGCCGACGGTCGGCCGGGCCCCAAGATCAGCGGTGGGGCGGCCGCGGGCGACCCAAGACCGGGGGCCGGGGAGGCACCCGGGACGGTGGGACCGCGGGCGCTGCCCGATGCGGCGCCGTCCGCCTGGGAGAGCGAGAGGCGCCGACCTGAAAAGGTCGGAGGCGGGCGAGCCCGACGAGGGCGCTGCCTGCGGTTGACTTGTCACTCGATACCACTCCTCTAGTCCCGTGAGTCTCGCTGCTTTCGAACCGGCTCTGCCGGCCCGAGCCCGAGGCTCGATTCGGTACAAACCCTGCTCACCTCCCTGGCGAGCCGGGGCAATATAGCTGATTTTGAGGGCAACGTCTACAAATCTTCAAAACACGGTCTTTTTAGGGAAGTTGCGGAGGCTGGCGGGGCCTCTTCTCCGACGCTCAACAGAAAGGCGGGGTGAACGCGTGCAGGAGCCGGACGGTGGGGGCTGAGGACGTATCCCGATGGGGGATCGCACCCCTGGCTACAGCCAAGGACCGACGCGGATTCGCCTCCGTCGCGATTCCCACATGGTGCTGCTGCAAGGTCTGATGCTTCGACCCCGCCCGCCTGGCTGACGCCGGGGGCGCTGCGCATAGGCGGTCGGTACGCCGACCCCGTGCGGTCGGATGACGCCCGTAGCAGACATGAATGCTTCGCCATCGCTCGCGGCGCAGAAGAATCAGTGTGAGACTGCTTGGCCGCTCGGAGCTCGCGGCGCAGCTCTGCGTCCTCGGCCTTGCCCTTGGCGCCACAAAGCGCTGCGGCCTGCGTCCTTTGTCCTTAATCTGCTTGGCCAAAGGCGGCGCCGATCGACACGGCAGCGCCGGATCAACCGGCCTGCGTCCTCGCGCTTGTCTTTGGCGCCACCAAACGCCGCGTGCTGAGTCCTTGCCCAGCTCGGTCCGGCGGTCGCCCGCCGCACACGCGGAGTTTTGAGACAACTTCTAAAAGGACCCCACGTGCCATGCGGGGGACTGTGCTCGCTCCCGGACGGTGATCCCATTTCTCCTCCCGGCCCATCCGGCTTTCGCCGAGGGGCGCGATCCGCGGTTCTGCCCCGCTCCGATCGAGCTCTTGCTCAATTGCCGGCCGCGAAGGCAAGTCCCTGTGTCGAGGAGATAAGAACAGATTCTTATCTCATTGTCAAGAAAAGATCGGTTGCAGGCTGCGCTATACCAAATACGCTTCTCTTTTGGCTCACTTTTGGCTCTATTAATGGGACGTACTTGGCTGTGCGTGCCTCTCAGTAAAAACGACTACGTATCGCTAAATTGACTCCCACCAGTTTCCATGCTTGACTGGAAGCGTGCCTGATAGAGATCCGGGGAAGATGGTGATGACGCCGTGGGGGAACGCGGAAGAGCTACGTGCCCGTATGCTGCGTCCTGGGAGCGGCGTGCCGCCCGAGGAGGTGGAGAAAAACCAGCGCGAGCGGCTGTTCGCGGCGATGGTGGCGACGGTCGCCGAGAAGGGCTATGAGGCGACGACCGTCGCCGACCTAGTGGAGCTCTCCGGCGTTTCGCGAAGCGACTTCTACGCGCATTTCGCCAACAAGGAGGCCTGTTTCCTGGCGATTCTCGGCGAGATCCTCGACGGCTTAGGCGAAACCCTCGCCCAAAACTACGACGGCGAGGGCTCGGCGCTGAGGACGTTCATCAAGTTGATCGTGGCCCAGCCGGCGGCAGCTCAGGTCTGTTTCGTGGAGGCCTATGCAGCGGGACCGGTGGCGAGAGGGATGTTCGCGCAGGCAGTCGCGAATGCCGAGGCCCTCTACGAATATGCGATTGCAGCGGCACACCAAGGCGGGGCAACGATGCCAAGGGAGATTGTCCAGGCGATCGTCGGCGGTCTGGTGAACGTAATCCATACGCGCCTTTACCGCGGAGAAGCGGAGGCATTACCCGGGCTGGTCGATCAGCTGCGTGACTGGAGCCTTGACTATCAGGCTCCCCCGTTGCCACTAAGGGGGACCAGGCACATGCAGGTCGCTCCTCAGAAGTTCGAGGGCTACAACGAGGTGGAACGGATCTGCTGGGCGACCGCCGACGCGGTCGCCGAGAAGGGCTATGCCCAGACGAGCACGGCCGAGATCGCCGAGCGCGCCCACATCTCATTGAAGACCTTCTACGAGCACTTCGCGAACAAGGAGGAGGCAGTCGTGGCGACGCTGGATGTAGGCGGCGCACTGATGCTGGCCGTCGTGCGGCCGGCGGCCCGACGGGCGCAAGATTGGCGCCATGGCGTGCGTGCGACCTATGAGACGATGTGCACCTTCCTGGCGGCCGAGCCGGCCTTCGCGAGACTCGTAACCACCGAGGTCTATGCCGCTGGACCGAAAGCGCTTGAGCGGCGGGACCGGATCATCGGCTCGCTACAGGCGATGCTCGCCCCGGGCTATAAGGAGCATCCCGAAACGCCGGCGGTCGCGGCGGAGGCGATCGGGGGGGCGATCTACGCCCTCTTGCGGGAGCAGATCCACAGCGGCGGCCCGCACAGCCTGCCGAGCGTAGTCCCGTTCGCCACATATCTGACGATCGAGCCGTTCGTCGGCCCATACGAGGCGGCCGTAATCGCCAGCGATGACCGGCGCCGACGCAAACGCACCCCACCTCAGGGAGCAGCGCGAGCAAGGCGGGCCGCCTCCTCTCGTCCTAAATAGGGGGCGAGGAAGAGCGCGACGAGGTCGGGCAGCAGCTCAGGCAGGCGCTCGCCCTCCCCCGCCTCGACCTTGTGGACGATCAGTCCCACGATCCCGCCGACGAGAGCGCTCTGGACGGCCTGCGAGGGCGCCTGCACATCGCGGGGAATACCCGCCGTCAATACGGCGAGGACCCGGCCCACGGAGAGCCGGTTGCGAGCGGCGATCTTCTCGCCGGCCCGAGGCGGGGCGATCAGGTAGAAGTGCGCAAGGTCGGGGTTGGCGGCGAAGCATTCGAGGGCGGCGGCGATCCTGGCGCGGACCTGGCCTGGCCAGGTCCGCTCCTGGGAAGCTCTCGCCTGAGCCGCTTCGAGGAGATGGACCGCGACTACGTCATAGGTGTGAAAGAAGCACTCTTCCTTGGAGGAAAAGTAGGCGTAGAAGGTGCGGCGCGATACGCCGGCGGCGGCGGCGATCTCGCTGATCGTTGCGTCGTGGTAGCCGTGCTCGGCGACAGCGGCGATGATCCCGGCGGTGAGGCGGTCGCGCTGGTTTTTGACGACGAAGGAGCGCGGGAGGCCATGGCGCCCAGGCGGCAGACGATCAAGCCCCGGAGCTTGATCGTCTGCTGGGGGATCCTCACTCGGCACGGACGCACGATATCGGTGCGAGAGACGTATTTGCACTGCTAGGGACGAATTGAGTGCGCGTTTGTTTTCGAGGTCCAATGGCCCCCCCACCGGCTGCTCGGGCGGAGGCGGGATGCTGAGCTCCTCGCGGGCGATCTCGTGGCCGAGGTAGGGACGCACAGCCAGATACATCAGGTCGGGGACGAAGCTCTCGGCGGCGGCAGTGCCGCTGCTCCGGGCCAGCTCGCGCTGCAAGAGCTCGTAGATCGAGCCGATCACGGTGAGCGCGGCCTCGGCGGAGACGGAGTCGGAGATGGCGAGTTCGGAGCGACCGGCGTCGACGATCTCGGCGAACATCTGCAGGGCCATGTCGCGATGGGTGCGAGCGAGGTCGGTGGCACCGTCCATCATCGTCGTCGAGAAGCGGATGTAGCTGGGATTGTCGCGAACCCAGCGCGCCGCCGCGTAGGCGGCGGCGCGGAGCCCGTCGCGCCAGAGCGCCTCAGCCTCATAGGCTGAGAAGACAACGCGGCGGAAGCGGTCGACCCCCTCATCGACGACGGTCAGGACGCAATTCTCCTTGTCGGCGAAGTGGCGGTCAAAGTCGGCACGGCTGACCCCGGCGCGCTCGATCAGCGCCGCGACGGTAGTGGCCTCATAGCCGCACTCAAGGACGAGTTCGACAGTGGCAGTGGCGAGGGACCGGTACTCGGGAGAGGAGACGGCAGCTGGGCGCGCTCCGGTGTTTGGCTCAGCCATGGCGATTGGGGTCGGGCGGAGGCGGGATGCTGAGCTCCTCGCGGGCGATCTCGTGGCCGAGGTAGGGGCGCACGACGATGTACATCATCTCCGGGACAAGGCGCTCGACGTTCTCGAGGCCCCCTTCGGGAAGTCGCTTGATGATCAGCTCGAAGATCGAGCCGATGACGACTTCGGCGGTTGAGCGTGTCAGCGAGTCGGGGTCGTCGAGCTCGTAGCGGCCACGGTCGATCTGATCGACGTGGCGCTGCATACTGGCATCGCGGTGCGCCTGGACGAGGTCACCCGCCCTGAGCAATTCGAGCGTGGAGAAAAGCAGCGGGCGCTGATGGCAGCGAAAGAAACGAGCAGCCTCGTAAGCGCCGGCGCGGATCCCGTCACGCCAAGCCGGCCGGCTGTCATAAGCCTCGAATACGAGGCGGTCGAACCACCCGGCGTAGTACTGATAGGTCTGGATGCAGCAATCGCTCTTGTCAGCGAAGTGGGACTCGAAATCGGCGCGGCTGACGCCAGCGCGCTCTATCACCATCTCCACGGTGGTGGAGTCATAGTCGCACTCGATGACGGTGTCGATCATCGCCCCAACGATCAACTCCCGCTTGTCGGCCTTTGGTTCCCTCTCGGTCAGAGCTCAGATCCTCGAAACGGTTGAGGCTCCGAACGCGGCAAGGCAGGACGCCGGAGGGCGGACAGGACCAGGGGCGCTTGGTCTGCTCAGCTCATGCGAGGGGCTACGGCACTCTGGTTGGCGATCAGGTCGCCGGTCGCCGCATCTCCGAGGTAGGGCTTGAGGACGACCTTGACCAGATCGGGGAATAACTCGTCGATATCCTTGACCTCTCCCATCACGATCCGCTGGTTCAAGAGCCAGGCGATGCCGGAGACAAGCGCGTCCTCGAGAGTCGACGGCAACTCGGCGGCCAACGAACTGAACTCCCGGCAGTGGCGGAGTGGGGCAGCGAAGCTGTCCAGGGTCTTCTCGTAGCGAGACAACCCAACTGCGCCGGCGGTCTGGATCTCGACCAAGACCAGACGGGCCGCTAATTGGTTGGCGACGATCCACGACAGCAGGGAGTGCAGCCCCACGCATAGCTGCTCGGCCCAAGGCCGATCTGGAGGAATCGCCTCGACGATCGAGCGGCGAGCGTCGGTGACGATCCGATCGTGAGCCTGGAGAAAGCAGTCCTCCTTGCCGTCGAAGAGCGCGTAGAAGGAGCCAACGCCGATGCGGGAAGCCGCGACGATGTGGTCGATGGTGGTGCCCCTGTAGCTGCGCTTGGCGAAAACCTCGGTGGCGGCGGCGAGGACTCGGTCGCGTTGGTGGGCTTCGATGACCTCGCGAGGCAGCCGATCGCGCCCGACAGGCACCTTGGAGAGAGGCTCGGGCAACGCAGCCATTAGACAAGGGTAGAGCACCGGTGGGAGCTTCTTCTACATAGGAGGTGACAAGCGGGAAACTCGGGGCTTGGTTAATGAGGACAGAGTTCCTATCTAGGAGTGTTATCGTTTTCGCGGCGAGGCGGGCCGGGCCGAGAGAGCGAACCTTCCGCGCGCCGACAGGGAATCGATGCCACCGAATGGATCCGATGCAGGCAGCAGCGGCGGCAGGGACGAGCCGGAGATCGCGACGCCGCGGGCAGCGCTGGCACGGCTGCGCGGAACCCAGACCGAGAGGGAGGCGGAGGCGCGGCGCAAGATCGAAGAGGCGATGCTGATCGCCTGCGGGCGAGGGGGGTACCGAAATGTCACGGTGGCCGAGGTGCTGGAACTCTACGGCGGGTACCGAAGCCAGTTCTACCGCCACTTCGCCAGCAAGGCAGACTGCTACGCGGCGGCCTATGAGAGCGCGATCGAGCAGCTCTGCGCGGCGCTCCTGGACGCTGCGGCGGCCGAGCCGAGCTGGCGGGCGGGCCTGCGAGCAGCTCTGCGCGAGTTGTCGCGTTTCGCCGGCGCGCAACCGGACCTCGCCCGCGGACTGCTGGTAGAGATCCACGTCGCCGGAGGGCCGGCTCTGGCCAAACGAGAGGAAGTCTTCAAGCGCCTTACCCGCGCTGTCGGCAGCGCACGACGCGAGACGGGGTCTCGCCACTCTCCACCTCCAATGACGGCGGCCTTCATGATAAGCACGATCGAGGTCGCTGTGTGCGAGGCGCTGCAGAGGGACAATCCGCAGAGCTTCGAGGCGGCGGTGGGCGAGCTGGCCCACCTGGTGATCGCCGCCTACTTCGAGGAGGCAGCGGCGCGCGAGGAGCTGACGGCGGAGCGGGCGGTCTGAGGGGCGGACTGAGGGGCGTGCGTGGAGGCGCTCCCAAACGTGTAGCGAGGTGTTCGGCGGAGGGTTAAGGGCACGGACAGCGGAATGAGGGAACGGCACCGCGCGGAAGAGCCCTGCCGAGAGGACGGCTCAGCCGCGGCGGCGATGCGCGGCGGCGATGCGCTCGGCCTCGGCCTCGCCCAAGTAGGGCAGGAGGAGGAGATGGAGCACCTCGGCGAAAACGTGATCGAGGCGCTCGCCATCGCCACGGCGCAGGCGCTCGGCGAGGAGCCAGAAGACGCCGCAGGCGAGGGTTATCTCAAGGTCGGGGGGCAGCTTGGTGTTGGTGCGCCGACGACCGAGGCGAAGCAGCGCCGCGAACTCGGCCCGGGGGCGCTGGTGGCGCCGCAGCGCGGCAGGGCCGGCCGAGAAGGCGACCTCGGCGGCGGCACGGAAGGCGAGCGGCTCGGCGGCGGCGCGGCCAAAGAGGGCGGCGAGGGCGGCAGCGATGCGCTCGGGCCAAGGGCCCCTGGCCGCAGCGAAAGCCTGCCCCGGCTCTCGCTCCTGCGCGGTGGCGGTGGCGTCAAGAAGGGCGACAGCAGCGTCGTGGCCAGTCTCGAAGTGCCGGAAAAAGGTCGAGAGGCCGATGCGCGCGCGGGCCGCGATCGGCTCGGCGGCAGCGGCGCTATAGTCGCGCTCGGCGATAAGGGCGGCGGTAGCGGTGAGGATGCGACGGCGCTGTTGGGAGGCCGCGTCAGGGGTGGGTGCCGTGGGCTTGAGAGGGATGCGCGAAGGCTTTCGGGGCGGGGCGTGGGGTGGCTTTGAGGATAGCGGCTCTAAAAAAGAGTGAAGTGTGCGGGGCTGGGCGGCTGTACGGGGCAGAGCGAGCCTGGCGGTCAAGGCAGGTGCCGAGGTCAGGCGCCAGGCGCAGCACAAGGGCCGGGCGCCAGGAGAGAGCTCGACGTCCGTAACCGCTTGTGCCTGCCTCGCCGCTCCCAGGGGAGGAGCGGCACCCCCGACAGCTTGGGAAGGCCGTCGTTTGGGTTGGGGAACACCTGCGGCAGCGGGCCCGCCGCTGCAGGCAGGTCGAAGTGATCCTAGAGGATCGCGTCTCTAGATAGAAAGAGGGCCGTTCTCTTCGCGAATTTCGGCGGCGAGAGGAGCGTTTGGAACGGCCTCTCCCCCACTCCGCAGCCGAGGGCATGCAGGGCGGGCCGGTCCGCCGTCAAGGCGCTCGTTACAGCTACTCCCCAGCCCCCGCCTGTGGCCGCATTGCAGGTGACTGCGGCGCGGCTTGGCGGGGGTTTCAGCTGGCGAGGGTGGGGTGCTCCCACCGCATGGCTAGGGTGATCGGGATGGCCGAGACAGAGCAGATCCTGAACGCGGCGTATGCCGCCTTCAATACCCGCGATCTCGATGCTGCGATCGAGCTGATGCACTCTGAGGTCGACTGGCGCAACGCCTGGGAGGGTGGCCGGATCGTCGGCCGGGAAGCGGTCCTTGATTACTGGCGCCGCCAGTTCGAGGCGATCTCAAGCCGGGTCGAGCCGGAGGGGTTCTGCGAGGAGGCGGACGGCAGCATCACGGTCGACGTGCACCAGGTCGTCCGCGATGCCGAGACCGGCGAGCTGATCAGCGATTCGCAGGTGCGACACCGCTACTTGCTGGAGGACGGGCTGATCGTGAAAATGGAGGTGGTCTAGGAGCGGGGCGAGGGTAAGCGTCAGCGGTAGTCCTTGGAGTGCGTGCGAAGTTCCGGCGTTGCCTGCAAAAGGTGGCGGGTCGGTTTGCGCGGGGGCTTTGCCCGACCTCGCAGACCTGGGGGATTGTGGGCCGGGTCCGCCGTCAAGGCGCTCGTTGCGGAAGCTCCTCGCGCTCACCCTACGGGTGCTGCGAACCGGCTTGAGGCGCAATCGCAAACTGGAGAATGAAGGAGAGCTCAGTGGTGGGCGTCGCTGACGCCGGCGAGGCGGTGGTCGCTCCCTGACTGGCTACGACGCGCATGTGGGAAAACGGGTAGCCGGTCTGCGAAGTAACCCAGGGCGGCGCCGCTGAGCACGGCGACCGCGCCGAGGGCAGCGACGGCGATGCCGGCGTCGGCGTCGAGTCCGTTCAGCAGCAGCACAAGCCCAGCGACCGCAGCGGTCGGGATGGCGAAGAGGGCGATGCGGATGGCCATAGGGAGGAAGTGTAGATCAGGTCAGAGCGTCGATCACGAGGACGAGAACGCCGAGGGCGAAGCCGAAGAAGAAGCCGATTCCGGTGGCTCGCTCAACGTCGCGTTCGGAGCGGCCGGGGCCTTGCGAGGCTCATGGGGTGGGTCGACTGAGCCGATTCGATCCTCGATGGAAGGCCAATCGCTGCGAACCGGGCCGCGAGCGGCGGGCCAGCATGCCCGTTCGCAGGCCCGCGGGCTGGCGACGCGCCTGTTGGTGCTGCTCGGGCTATTGCTGTTGATCCTGCTGGCCGCTGGTCCGCTGCTTGGGTTGCGCGGCCCGGCGCTTATCGGCGTCGAGTTGGCGGTGATCGGGGCGATGGTCGTCGCAAATCGCGTGTCTCAGCCTAAATTTGATCGCTGGCTGCGTGGAGCACAGGGCGAGGAGAGCGTCGGGGCAATCATCGACGGTCTGGCCGGCGAAGGCTGGCTTACGATTCACGACATCTCACTGGGAAGAGGGAACGTCGATCACGTGCTGGTCGGGCCCGGCGGGGTGTTCGCGGTCGAGACGAAAGCCAATCGGGGCAGAATCAGGGTTGACCGAATCGAGTCGCGGATGCTGAAGCAGGCCTATGCGGAGAAGAAGCTGATCGAACGGGTCGCCGGGATGGGCGTTCAGCCGCTACTCGTGTTCAGCCAGGCTTGGCTGATCGGGCGGGTGCCGACGCAGCGTGAGGGCGTAACTGTGCTGCCAGCGCGGATGTTGGCCTGGTATCTGTCGCGGCGGCGGCCGGTAATGTCGGTGGAGGAGGCGCGGGGGCTGCATGCGAGGTTGGCGGAGGCGGTTGGGCAGCCCTCGGAGGCGGCCCTGGAAGGTGAGTAGTCGCCGGGCCCGCGGCCGTGGGCGGGCAACTCCATGTCTGGGCTACGACTTCACGTAGCGTGTAACGGCCTCCCGGGCGAGGTCGCTGACCGAGCGCCCTTCCTGCTTGGCGCGCTTCTGCGCTGCCCGGTAGAGGTCCGGCGTGGTACGGAAGCTCATTCGAGGAGAGGCTCCTCCGCCGGCAAGCGAAGGACGGCCGACCCGGCGCCGATTGGCCTTCGACAGGTCGTATCCGCGCTCGGCCTCCACAGCGAGAGCATCGGCGATCTCGGGGGTGATCTCCGTCCCCGCCTTGGTCTTCGGGTTCTTGCTGGTTGGCTTTACCTTCGCCATGTGTTCGCCTCCTCGTACTGCTCTCGGTAACGGTCGCGCAGCGGCATCGCGTGGATCACCAGCAGGGTCTCCTCCTCGGAGCTCGATCGCCATCACCTCCAGCGCGACCCCATCTGCGTCATCGCCGAGGAAGACGAGTCGCGAACTGGCTTCGGCCGGAGCGGCGAGACAGCGGCTCCTGCTCGAAGCGCAGGCCACAGTGCTCGATGACGTAGCGAGAGCGTTCACGGGAGATCCGGTGCTTGGTCGCGGCGCGAGCCCATTTCAGGTCCACGCGGGAAGCCTAGCTATTCTGTCGGACAATATTAGCAGCGAGGGCGGGGCGACGGCGTGATCAGCGCGACCGGCACCGCAAGGCCGGCGGAGCGGCGCAGGGTCGCGATGCGACGGCCGGGCTGGACCGCCGGGCGAATCTCGCCGACGCGATCGCCCAGCCAGGCAACGGTCGCCTCCAGGGCGGGTGCGAGAAAGGCGAGCCCCCAGAAGAAGGCGGGGCCCTCGCCGGTGCGCTCGATCGCCTCTTCGGGCTGCTGCACGACCTCGAGGATGGTCGCGCCGAGGCGAAAGAAAGCCTGGCGTGGAGCGCCTGCCGGCGTCGGCTCCTCGCGGATGCGACGCAGCTTAAGGCCGGCGCCTTGCAGGGCCGCGACGGTGCGATCGAGCGCCGGAGTCATCGCCACGACGTGGTCGAGTGCGGCGATCGCGTTGGGGTGCGCCGGTCGCTCGGCCGGCGGCGGACGATCGGACCGCGCGGTCGGAAGGCCGTCCAGCTCGGTGGTCTCAATATCGCGAAGCGACCAGCCCGTGAGTCCTCGGCCTGCGTCGCGCCCGGCCAAGCGGATCCGCGTGTCGTCGAGGACGCAGGTGTCGCCGTCGAGCTGTAACCCAAGCGCTGTCCAAGCGCTGGGCGCGTCCGCGACGGTCAGCTCGTCGATGGTCGGAGCCAATCAGCGATCCCGACTCGCCGGCCTAAATTCCATATCGTCGAGGTGTCCCGCGAGCGACTTCAATGTTCTTGGAACTTCCGATCCGAGAATTGCCACTGAACTCGCTAACCGCAGTCGCGTCCTCCTGCGCCTTGCAGCAATACGGTGCCGAAGCCGCCGCCGCCGCCGCCATCATCATCATCATCATCTTCTTCTGTGTGTGTATTACATCTACTGGCTCGGTTAGTGCTGAGAATGAACAGCACGCCTCCGAGACCGATCGCCTGCCTTTTCAGCAGGTGGACGTCGGTCCGGCCCGAAACGTCAAACCCGGTCTGAACCGCGGCGACCCCGGTAGCGGATGATGCCGACGCATCGGCGAGCGTGGCATCGGTCGTCCGGGTCGGACCTGGCCTGTCCATCGTTCCCCCCTTTGTTTGCCGTCTCGGCACGGTCAGCGGAGTTGCGACCCTCACCGACGTCCCCTTCTACCAGGATGGTCGCGCAGCCGGAGCGGGTTGAGCGACAGGAACGGCAACTTGGAGTGCCATTTTCAGATTTTTTTCAGGTCTGGACCAGCAGAATTCAGAATCTTTTCAGGCGGTCTCTCGAATAATTCTGGCCAGGAGCTGTCTGTCGTACGAACTTTCACTGACCGGCGCCGGCTAGGACAGAGCTGAAGCAGAAGGGTCGAATGGTGTTCGACAGGGATCGTCGTCACGCTCGAAATGGGAGTACGACCACCCTATTCGAAGAGCCCGCAGCGCTTTGCTCACCCGCTTCGACCATGGCCTCGACTAAGCATCGAGACCGCCGGGGACGCCAGTACTGGCGAACTTATGACCGCAATATATGGCGGGTAAGGCGGCCCCCCGTATGAACGGCTTGGGGTACCGGCGAGGCGGGGTGATCGAGCCGGTCGCGCAGCCTGCTGTCTACCAGGTCGTTGTCGACCACATTCGCAGGGCAATCCACATCGGCAGCTTCGTGCCAGGTGACAAGCTTCCTCCTGAGCGGGAACTCGCAAGGCAACTCGCTGTAGCGAGGGCCACCGTTCGGCAAGCTATCCGCGTACTCGAAGGCGAGGGGTACCTGCACCCGCGCCGCGGCTCCAACGGCGGCATTGTCGTGCTTGACCGCGCCAGCAGCGAGGAACGCCTCGCCCCTTTCGTGCGTGCTCGACTGACCGAGCTGGAACAGATCATCGAATTCTGTCTTGGACTCGAATGTCGAGCCGCACGGCTGGCGGCCGAACGCCGCTCGCCCGAACACCTGCGACAGCTGCAGGAGGCGTTCCTGGCGATGGAGCAGGGATGGGAATCCCGACGGTTCCGAGCAGCTGACTCGGCCTTCCATCTCGGGATCGCCGACGCCGCCGGCAACCCCTGGATGCACAAGGCCATCGAGGACTCGCTCGTGGCCATGTGGCTCCCTGTCGATGCGCTCACCTCGAACGTCAACGACAGTGCTCAGCTGCACCACGGACGCATTCTCTCGGCCATCCGAGATCGCGACCCAGATACCGCACAGTCAGCGATGGCCGAACACATCGAGAAGGCACGACAGGACCTGTACCAGCTCGCGGTGGCTGATCGCGGCTTCAGAGCGTTGGGCGCATGACCTTTGCGCCTGATGGGGCCCACACGAAGTCATAGACGAGGAACCCGGCGATCACACTCGCGACGCCCGCGCCGAAGCCGCCCGAGACTACGCCGACGACGACCGGGATGATCAGGACCAGGCCGTCGGTGGCCACGCTCAGATGAGCGCGAAAGGGGATCATTGCGGCGACGAGCACGGCCATGACGGCGAGCGCCACCGCGGTGCCTTTCAAACTGGGTCGTGCCGAGCTCATCTGGCTCCTTCGAGCTAAAGGGTAATTCGCAACCTGGCCGACAGCATCCTCACCGGGTGGAGTTCAGACTTTTTTCAGGACTCGCCCTTCATGGTTCAGATCCCGTTCAGACGAAACGAGCGCAAAATTGACGCGGTGCTCGGCCGGGTTGTCGTCGGAGTGAAGAGGCTCGACGTTGATCGCCCGGTCCTCGATTTCGTCGCCGATCTTGTCGCCGACACCGGTAGCGAGGTGCTCGTGGTCCATGTCCGCGAGCGACTCTGCTCCAAGAGTGGGCCCAGCTTCCTCGAGACCAACGACCAGGCGTCGTGCGTCGTCGAGGAGGCCGTCTTCGAGTTGCGGATGGCTGGGATCGGCGCGAGCGGCCGGGTCACGAGCACGCTGGAAGGCCGGGTCGTGCAAGCGCTCGTCGACGAGGCCAGCGCGTGTACGGCCAGCGCCATCGTGGTCGGTCGGCACCGCAGGCGCGGACTGCGCCGCCTGCTACGGAGCGACCGGGAGCGCCTGCTCCGGTTGTCCAGCCTCCCGGTCATGCTGGCGCCCGTCCCCTCAGGTCGGAGCCCTTCCACGAGGGCGCTCGACCGGCAAGTCCGATCGCACCTGGCGCGCTGAGGCGCGCCGCCCGGACTGACCGACACGCTGCGGCATCACGTCGTGATGGTGCTCGTCGACCGCCTCGACATGGCAACGGCGAGGGCCCTGCAGCTCGCTCGTTCGCTCACGTCCTCGGGCGACGTCCGCGCCGTCCACTTCGTCATCGAGCCCACCCACGCCGCTCACATCTCCAACTACTGGCGCCAGCCCGGTCTCGCTCACGTCCCCTTGGAGATCGTCGAGTGCCCCGACCGCCGCGTCGTCCGCGCCGCGACCGAGCTTGCCGCAGAGCACGCCGCCGACGGCGAGACCGAGGTCACGCTCGTGCTGCCTCGTCGCGTGCACCGCGGCGTCGCCAGCCGCCTGCTGCACGACCGCACGTCCGACCGCATCGTCTCCGCCGTCAACCAGCTCCCGCACGTGAGCGCCACCATCGCCCCCTTCGACGTGGCCGGGCACCTAAAGCAGCGGTCCGGGGCGACGTCGGATGCGACACCCCATCCCGAGCGACCCGGCGCCAGGAAGCACGCCGCCACGAGGAGGTTGATCACCTTGGAAGGTACGACACCATTGGGACAGCTGACCTACCGTCAGCGGGCCTTCGTCGCCGGGCGCGTGCACGCCGTCCGCCTCCAACCCGGGCTCGGCGTTCCCGTCCGAGTGCACGCTGGTCGACGACACCGGCGCGATCAACGCCGTCTTCCTCGGCCGCCGTTCCATTCCAGGGCTCGAGCCGGGAGCCGTGATCAGCGCCGAGGCCATGGTGGGCAAGCATCGCGGGGAGCTCGCCATGATCAATCCGCGCTTCGACCTCGTCGCCCCGCCGTCGGCTGGAAGTTCCGCCGTTTCTTGAGCGGGGCTGGTCGCTCGGCGGCCGGTCAGCGCACGATCCGCAGAGGATGGCTCGGGGGGCTTGCGTCGTCGGCCAGAGGGGGTCCGGGCGGGGCATAGGCGGTGAGGGCGGCTCCGACCTGATCGGCCAACGTCACCGCCACGAGCAGCTGATCGCGACCGACCGAGGCGTCAGAGCGGAACTGCAGCACGAAGTGGCCGATGATCTGCCCCTGGCCCCACACCGGCAGATCCGC
>CAWJGB010000010.1:0-783683 GCA_963842375.1 uncultured Solirubrobacterales bacterium | reverse complement strand
GAGCATCCCGCATGTCTGGAACATCTGGATCATCTATCCGGTCGCAGGCCTGGGTGTTTTCCTCGCCATTGACGCGTGGAACACGTTTGGGCGCAAGCCGATCTCCGAGAGCGAGATCCGGCACGAAATAGACCGCCTAACGGGCGACGACCCCGGCGATCCGGATCAGTAGTTCGCCCGGCCGGGCTAGGCCTTAAGGCTGCCTAGTGTAGTGTCTCTAAAATAGCTTGACATAGTGGAGCAGCTGTTATAGCGTCGGAGCGTGGCAGCGGCCGCACCAGCTGAGATCTCCGAGGAGCAACGAGCGCAACTGGAGCGCTGGGCAAAAGCACACGGCACACCACAGAGCATCGCCACGCGGGCGCGGGTCGTGTTGATGGCCGCCGAGGGTGCTTCAAACAGTGCGATCGCCCGCACCCTGGGGGTGAGTCGCCCGACCGTGATCATGTGGCGCAGGCGCTTCTCAGAGGGTGGCCCGCAGGCGCTGACGGAGGTGATGCAGGGACGCGGGCGAAAGCGCACGATCTCCGCGGCGAAGGTGAAGGAGATCGTGGTGGCGACGACCCAGACCACGCCTCCCGGGCAGACGCACTGGAGCTGCCGCTCGATGGCAAAGGCCCAGGGCGTAAGCCCGGCGAGCGTGCAGCGCATCTGGGACGCCCACGGCCTGGCGCCGCACCGGATGCGGACCTTCAAGCTCTCCACCGATCCCCGCTTCACCGAGAAGCTGACCGACGTCGTCGGCCTATACCTGAATCCGCCCGAGAAGGCGCTGGTCCTGTGCGTGGATGAGAAGAGCCAGATCCAGGCGCTCGATCGCACCCAGCCGAGCCTGCCGATGAAGCGCGGACGGGCCGGCACGATGACCCACGACTTCAAGCGCAACGGGACGACCACCCTGTTCGCGGCGCTCAACACTCTCGATGGCAGCGTGATCGGGCAGTGCCTGCCCCGCCACCGCCACCAGGAGTTCCTCAAGTTCCTGCGCCGCCTCGACCGTGAGCTCCCTGAAGAGCTGGAGTTGCACCTGATCCTCGACAACTACGCCACCCACATGCACGCCAACGTGGACGCCTGGCTGGAGCGCCACCCGCGTTTTCACCTGCACTTCACGCCGACCTCGAGCTCGTGGTTGAACCTCATCGAGCGCTGGTTCAGAGAGCTCACCGAGAAGGCGATCCGCCGTGGTGTCTTCTACAGCGTCCCCGACCTGATCGCCGCGATCGAGGATTACCTCAAGGCCCACAACGAGGACCCCAAGCCGTTTGTGTGGACCGCTTCGATCGACTCGATTCTCGAGAAGGTCGGGCGGTGTAAAGCCGTTTTAGAGACGGTGCACTAGGTCGCCCGCGACCCCGAGCGCCATCGCAAAGTAACTCGGGAACTTCTGAAGGATCTGGCCTTGCCCGCGACCAAGTGCGTGTAACGGATCCAGCGTTCGGCGGGACTGAACCTTGTACGTCCAACTTCAAATTGAGGAGCACATGGAATGAGAGCTACGACTCGTATCGGCATGGCATTGGGCGCCGTGGCGGCCGTTTTGGCCTTAACCTGCGGATCCGCGGGCGCCTTCGGCGGCCGACCAGACCATCCTTTCGGCGGCCGATCCGGCCATGCCGTATTTGTCCAGACCGACAACACGTCGGGCAATCAGGTCGTCGCCTACGACCAGACCGGCGATGGCAGCCTGACCCAGGCCGGCGTCTATAAGACAGGCGGACTGGGTGGGACACTCACCGGCTCCGTCGTCGACCATCTCGCCTCCCAGGGCTCTCTGGCCTACGATCGCGAGAACGGCTTGCTCTATGCCGTCAACGCTGGCAGCAACACAATCTCTGTGTTCGCCGTCTTTGGCGACCACCTCGCCCTGCGCCAGGTCCTGAGCTCGGGCGGGTCATTCCCGGTCAGCGTCGCCGTTGATCGTGGTCTCGTGTACGTGCTGAACGCCGAAGAAGGTGGGTCCCTCCAGGGCTACACGGTCTTTTCGGGCCGCCTCTTCCCGATCCCGGGATCTAACCGAGCACTCGGCCTAAATCCGACCGAAACACCCCAGTTCACCCACACTCCCGGCCAGGTCGCCTTCTCGCCGGACGGCTCCCAGCTGATCGTCACGACCAAGGCCAACGGAAGCGACATAGATGTCTTTGGTGTGTCGCCTTTCGGGCGCCTGTCCAAAACGCCCGTCGTCAACTCTGAGCCAGGCGCCGTCCCGTTCGCGGTGACGTTCGATCAGGAGGGGAACCTAGTTGTGGCGGAGGCAGGCACCAACTCGCTGGCGAGTTTCGCGCTCGGCGATAACGGGACCATCACGCAGCTTGACTCGGTGCCAACGGGTCAGGAAGCCACGTGCTGGGTCGCCCGTGCCGGCAGGCATTTCTATGTCCCTAATGCCGCCAGCGCGTCGATCAGCAATTTCCAATCCAGCGAGGGCGGGCAGCTGCTCACCCTCTTGGGAAACACCGAAACCGATCCTGGCACGGTCGATGCCGCGGTGTCAGGCGATTCGCGCTTCCTCTACGTGCAAACCGGTGGCGCGGGAGTAGTGGATGAGTTCGCGATCGGTGCGCAAGGAGCACTGACCAAGATCGGGGCGATCACCGTCCCCGGGGCCGTTGGCGGCGAGGGGATCGTCGCCCTCTAGGAGCCAAGTCAAGTGGGCTGCGGCGCCTTAAGACGGGCGCCGTAGCCTGCTCGGCGAAGCATGAAACTCATGAGAATTGATTCCAATGTGCACTCTCGCTTCTCAGCAGAGGAATCTGAATGACCCCGGTCACTCGGGCCATGCGACGATTGCGCCCAAGCAGCTCGGGTGCCGACGAGGATCACCAGCTGGTCGCGCGCCTGCGTGGCGGCGAGGAGCATGCCTTCGTCGAGTTGGCCGCCCGCCATCACGCGGCGATGTTGCAGCTTGCCTCTTCGTTCGTGTCGAGTCCGGCGATCGCAGAGGAGGTCGTGCAAGACACCTGGCTGGCCGTCTTGCGCGGAATCGACGGGTTTGCCGGGCGCTCGACTTTCAAGACCTGGCTTCTGCAAATCCTCGTCAACCGAGCTAGGAGCACGGGCGTGCGTGAGCATCGAAGCGTCGCGATCGGTGACGCTATACCGGCCGTGGATCACTCTCGCTTTGACGCGTCTGGGGCGTGGATGTCTCCGCCGCAGCACTGGGTCGAGGACAGCGAGGATCGCGTTCTCGCCGAAGGCCTAGCCGACAGACTCCATGCGACGCTTAAGCGGCTTCCAGCGCGCCAGCGCGAGGTTCTGTTGCTGAGAGACGTCGAGGGGCTAAGCAGTCCGGAGGTTTGTGAGGTGCTTGAGATCAGTGACGGCAACCAGCGGGTCTTGCTTCACCGGGGCCGCGAGTCAGCTGCGTCAGGCGCTTGAGGAGTTCGTGACCGCATGAAGATGCTGAGACGAAAGAACGAGCTGGTCTGTGAGCAGATGGTCGAGCTGATCACCGACTATCTGGAGGGTGCGCTGTCGCGATCTCAGAGGCGGCGCTTTGAGGCGCATCTGGCCGGTTGTGAGCATTGTGCGGAGTACCTCGAACAGATGCGCGCCACAATCAGACTCACGGGTCGTCTCCGGGCTGAGGATCTGACACCTGAGATGCAGGAGGATTTCACAGCCCTATACCGGCGCTGGCGATCTGAGGCGGACTGACTTGCAGCGTCGAGCCAACTTGACCGCATTGGCGGGTCTTGCGCGGCGCGCCCTAAAGCACAAGCTCTTCCTATGAAGCATGGATGTATTCGTCACGCTTTCGGTGGATCAGGCGTCCCGCTAGCGAGACGAAATTGCCAGCAGAGATTTCGCATAATTGGCCTTGAAGATCAGGCAGGCCTACAGTTTTCGCCCAACGGCTTCAAGGGCGAGTTCATGCGGGAGGATGGTCCTTGTTCAAGCCGACTCCCACCGACTCCGGCACCGCGATCGATCGATTTCGCGATCGATCGCCCGCCGGGGCGTCGGGACGCCCCAACGCAGGCAACTTCGAGCGGATACCGGAGTACCGGGGCGCTAGCCTGCCACTGGCGGAAGGTGTCTCGCATGGGCGACTAGCCCCTCGAAATCCAACCAAGCGAGGTGATGCTGATGGCAGGGCAAGATGTGGCTAGGACAAGCGTGGTAGCGCCTCTCGCCTACAAGCTGCGCGTCCGCTACGGGGAGTGCGACCCGCAGGGGGTGGTGTTCAACGCCCACTACTTTGCTTACTTCGACGTCGCCCTGACCGAGGCCTGGCGGGAGCTATTCGGCCCCTATGAGGAGATGTACGAGCGCGGGATCGACATGGTGGTCGCCGAGGCGCGGGCGCGATTCCTGGGAGGCGCGCGGTTCGACGACGAGCTCGAGCTGCGCTGGTGGGTCACCCGTCTGGGCACGACCGCCATGAGCACGCGCATCGACGTCGTCCGCGACGGCACGTCGCTGGTCGAGGGGGAGATGCGCCACGTGTTCGTCGAGGCGGAGACGACCGACAAGAAGCCGATCCCGCCGGAGATCCGAGTGCCACTCGAGCGCTACCTGGCCGAGTAGGGCCCCGGCGGCGTACCCGTTCACGGGGTTACACCCGGCTTGAGCGCCTGACGGCGCGATGGGCTTGCTGTCGCCCCATGAACGAGTGCGGCCGAAGTGAGCAGCTTCGTCTCGAGTTTGAACCTCCAGGCGGGATTTCGCTTGAAAAGTGGAGGGGGTGGTGGAGGGTGGGCTTCGAACCCACGGGACGCCCTAAGACGCCCAACGGCTTCAAGGGGGACCGTGCCGCTCAGCCGATGACCTTTCGACAAGCCGATTCGAGGCGATCTCGAAGCCATGAGCGATCGAATTCGCGATCGTCGGCTCCCTCGTAGCTCTCTGGGAGCTTCCTGCCCAGTCGAAACGGGCCAAACCCGGGGGAAGGGGGGGCGGAGACGCGCGTCCGGCGGGGAACCGTGTGAGGCGTCCCTGGGAGCTTGCCCCGCGATAACGTCCGCTGGTGTCCGCGGCTCTACCGGTGTCCGGAAATACCGAGCCGAGCACTCGACGTCGGAGCGGTATGGCGGCCCTCATGGTTGGTGCGCTCGGAGTGGTTTTCGGCGATATCGGGACTAGCCCGCTGTATGCGCTGCAGGCGGTCTTCGCGGGCCACGGGGTGCATGTGACTCAGGCGGAGGTATATGGCGTGATCTCGCTGGTGTTCTGGGCGATCACGATGACGGTGTCGGTCAAGTACGTGACCTTCATCATGCGTGCTGATGACAAGGGCGAGGGCGGCATCATGGCGCTCACCGGGCTGCTGCAGGGGGCGAGGCTCAAGCGCAGCGCCGTGACGGTAGCGCTAGTCACGCTCGGAGTCGCGGGTGCCTCGCTGTTCTTCGGGGATGCAATGATCACCCCGGCGATCTCGGTGCTCTCAGCGGTCGAAGGGCTGAAGGTCGCGGTACCGAGTCTCGGCTCGCTCGTCCTACCTATCACCGTGGCGGTGCTGAGCGTGCTCTTCACAATCCAGCGATTCGGCACGAAATTGGTCGGGAGTCTGTTCGGGCCGGTGATGGCGGTCTGGTTCGGCGTCCTGGCTCTGATCGGCGTCGTCGAGATTGCGCAACATCCCGCAATCCTGCATGCTCTTTCGCCGACCTACGGAGCTCAGTTCTTCGTCGAACATGGCGGCGTGGCATTCGTCGCGCTCGCGTCGGTGGTGCTGGTGGTGACCGGAGCCGAGGCGCTATACGCGGACATGGGCCACTTCGGCCGCGCTCCGATCAGCTGGGCGTGGTTCTTGCTCGTTTTTCCGGCGTTGACGCTGAACTACCTTGCACAGGGCTCTCTGATTTTGCGCTCCCCCAAGGCCATAGCGAACCCGTTCTTTCTACTGCTACC
This sequence comes from uncultured Solirubrobacterales bacterium, assembly GCA_963842375.1. GTDB lineage: Bacteria > Actinomycetota > Thermoleophilia > Solirubrobacterales > 70-9 > CAVUPF01. Next base: position 777,827 of record CAWJGB010000010.1, on the reverse strand, counting down.
CGGGTGGGCGCAGATACCAATGGTGTTCCTCGCGACCCTGGCGACAGTGATCGCTTCGCAGGCGGTGATCTCGGGCGCGTTCAGCATGATCCAGCAAGCGGTGCAGCTCGGCTTCGTGCCACGCCTCACGGTCCGCCACACCTCAGAACGGGAGATCGGGCAGATATATCTGCCGGCAATCAACGCGACCCTGTTCGTGACGGTCCTTGCGATCGTGATCGGGTTCGGTTCGGCGACCGCCCTTGCGTCCGCCTACGGCGTCGCGGTCACCGGTACCTTCATTCTGAGCACCATCCTCTTTCTCGCGGTCGCCCGGCTGCTTTGGCACAAGCCACGGACGTTGATTGCGCTCGGCGCCGTGGTGTTCCTCACCGTCGACGCAGCATTCTTCACAGCCAATCTGACCAAGGTTGTGCACGGAGGCTGGTTGCCGCTGGGGATCGCGTTCACATTCTTCACAATCCTCATGACCTGGCACAAGGGGCGGGAGATCGTCACCGCCCACCGCAGCATGGCGCAAGGATCCTTGCGGGATTTCCTCGAGGAGCTTAATGCGCAACGCTTAGCGGTCCGGCGGGCGCCCGGAATTGGCGTGTTCCTCAACCCGAACCTGGAGGCCACTCCGCCCGCTCTACGCGCCAATGTGGAGCGCAATAACGTCCTGAATGACCACGTGATAATCGTCTCAGTTCAGATCGAGCGGGTACCCCACGTCCCCGACCCCGAACGAGTTATGGCTGAGACGAGAATCATGTTCAGCGCCGCCACCGGCGATCCCCTCGAGCTCGCCGCCGACATTACCGCTCTTACTCTGCGGTTTGGCTTCCAGGACGAGCCAGATGTTCCCTCGGCGCTGCGCCTCGCATCTGATTCGCACCTCATCGAAGGCGCACCCGATTTCGATCGGGCTACCTATTTCCTCTCGCAGACGACGATCGTGCCCACCGACGCGCCGGGAATGGCTGCCTGGAGAAAGAGGCTCTTCGTCACTATGGACCGCAACGCCGCCGACCCGGCCAGGTACTTCAGGCTTCCAGACAATCAAATCGTGACCATGGGCGGTCGAATCCAGCTGTAATGGACGAGATAAGACGCCCAACGGCTTCAAGGCAAAGGTCCGTAAACCGCGCGGCCCGCTTCCCAAGCCGATCGACGGCGGCTTCGTTGAGGCGAGCGATCGAAGTTGGGATCGGGGCGGGATCGTCATTTGGCGGTCTCGAACGAAGAATGGTGCACGTAGGGCGGCCCGACTCGAGATGCGCCCTCGCGAGTGTCGCTACCGAGGCAATCTGAATACAGTTTCAGCGATGCTCGTCGCAGCAAGGCCTCTACTTCCAGTAGCCGCACTTGCGAGCCTCAACCTGCGTGGTCGGACGAGCCGTTGCGTCTCGGTCTGTCTTGTTGTGCTCGGGCTTGCGACGTTTGCGCCTGTTCAGGACGTTCTCGCCCATTCTCGGGGTCCAAGGAATCTCGAACAGATCCGCTTCAAGTTAGCGGGCACCAACGGTTATCAGATCTCCGTTCAGGCTGAATTTGACGGGTCGGGCTCCCGTCCGCGTAGGTCCAGCGTGACTCTCTTTGTCGATCGCCACTCCGAAGACGCCATCTACACGACGGCGGGAACGGCGACGCCGGACATGCTTAAGGCGTCGTTTGGCAACTTAGGTTTCATCTCGCTTCGATTCCATGCTTCAGGCAGGGTGTTGCGCACGAAGTTGTCAAAAGGCTGCAGATCCTCCGGCGAGCCAGCGATCCCGAAGACGAGGCTCGGGGTCTTTGTCGGCACCATCAGATTCACCGGCGAGCAGGACTACACCGAAGCTCGTGCTTCCCGCGTCAAGGGCGGCGTCGGTGACCAAGGGGGGCTACTGAGCCCACACGAAAAGGTCGGTTGCTTCACTGGCGAATTCATCCAGGGCGGTGGCAAAAAGCGGCGTGAAAAGAAGCCGCATCAATCCAAGAACCGGATTTCTTTTGAAGCTTACGCCCGATCTACCGAGGTCAGCTTCTTCGTGTCGCCACGAAACATCAAGCCATCGGCTGCGCATAGTTCTTACACGTTCACGAGTATTGCATCGGAAAAGCAAGGCCGTGTTCGGATCCTTCGAGAGATTTCAGCAGTCGGACCTTCAAGCGACCTGCAATATGACAGCGCCCTTACCTCCGCAACCTTCGACCCTCCACCCCCGTTCACAGGCACCGGTACATTCGACGAGAATGCTTCGCCAAGCTGGACAGGGTCTATCAGCGTTCAGTTCCCGGGCAGTTCTCAAATCAGCCTTGCCGGTCTTGCCTTTCAAGCAGAACTCTTGTACTGGTGTGGCCCGATTTTGGGTATCCTGCGGCGTCTCGTAGGATTGGGAGAACTTCTCACGGTTTCCTTACGATCGCCCAAAGGTCGGCGCCGTCGACTACAAGCTGATCTCAGACCGCCTCGAACGCTCCCAGATCGAAAGCTACGCGCGCACCGTGCGGGCCGATGCCGACGGTTTTGAAGACGTCACCCGCAAGTCCAAACCCAGGGTTGCGATTGCCGACATCGACGAGTTCCTCGACGCGATCGGGCGTAGGCCCGGGACGATCGAGGCAACCTTGATCGGCCCCGACAACGTCGTCCGGGCCTCCAGCATCGAATCGCTCGACGGCACCAGGGACTCCGATCCCCGCATCAACGCCGCGCTTCGCCTCGGGCACTCCTACGCCGGCCACGAGGCCGAGCCCTTGCTTGACCGAAGTAACTTCGAGTTCGTCACGCCGGTGAACCTTTGGAGCGCTCGCTATGCGCTGGAGATGAGCTATGACAGCGATAGCTTCTATGCCCAGCTCGCCGGGGTGCAACAGGTCCTGCTACTGGTCGGCCTGCTCGCCCTGGTTGGGGTCACCGGCCTCTTCTATCTGATCTCTGCGCGGTTCGCGATGAGCCGGGTGTCCCGGCTGTCGCCCCGGTCCCGGGAACATCTCCGGGCGGGTGCTACGGGACGCGACGCGCTTCGTGGGACTCGAAAACCATCTGCTTGCAGGCTCTCGGTCGGCCAGGGGCCGTCCCGTTCGTGGTCCCGGTCGCGGTTCCGGTTACGGACCGGTCCCTGCAGGGCGCTGGGCGCTGACACCCCGCGCGAGGCGGAACTCCGCGGCGACCTCGCGTGTAGCCGCCTCGCCTCCGAGCGGAAATACGTGAAGCGCATCTACGCGCGAGATACTGGCAAGGCCCGCCGCCAGTTCGCCCGCTAGGTCGATGCCGCCGCCGCGACTGATCTGCGCCACGGCTCGCTGAGGAATCGCGACCCCTGGTAGCGCGCAGGCGCGCTCTGCCATGTGCGCGCTGCGGAGCAGCGCGACGCTTGCGTAGAACCGCACGCCCGCGAGGGTGTCCTCGGCGGCCGAGAGGAACGCTTCGAGGCGCCCGAGGTCGAAGATCATCTGCGACTGCACGAACGTTGCTCCAGCGGCGATCTTGCGCCGCAGGAGCCGCAACTCCCGGTCGACGTCCTCGGCGAAGGGATTGACGACCGCCCCGACCGCCAGCGGGTGCGGGGCGCTCCATGCCGACGCGCTCGCAATGAGCTGCGTGGCGGTCATGTCGGCCACATGTTCGATGCCAGGCACCGGATCGCCCTGCATGCAGAGGACCGCCTCAGCGCCGAGCGCCGCCGAGCCCACGACCTGGGACTGCAGGGCAAGCCGGTTGCGATCGCGGCAGGAAACGTGGACGATTGTCCCCACGCCCTGCTCCCGCGCGAGCGCTACCGCAGCCAGCGGCGACATCCGCGGCTGGCCAGCGTGATTGTCGGTCAACCCGACGGCGTCGACGGTGTCGGCCAGAACAGCGATCCGGTCGCTGACGCGCGCGCCATCGGCCTCGGTCGGCAGCGAGATCTCCGCGGACGTCAGGGCGGTCAGCGACACGACCGCTGAGCCTAGCCCGTCGGTCCGTCAGGCCGACCCATACCTCGTTAGAGGATCGGCTATCAGGACACTCGCTTTGCCCGGCAGGGCGCGCATCGTTACCCCGGTCGACAGCTTCCCCGCTTCGCGCGACGAGGAGCAGCGTGCGAGGTAGCCGAGCGCTCTCCCATCGGGCGATTTGTGAGCGTCCGCTGAGCTTCGACTCCAAGCGCCTGCGGGTACCGTGCGGGTACGTCGCGAAGTCCACGCACCGCCGTCCCGGCCGCCGCCTCGGGGTGAGCTTCCAAAGAGCGACGATTAGAGGAAGATGGCGATGAGTCTGATCGCCGCCCGGAGTCTTAAATACCGAGTTCCCCAAGAAGGAGAGCGATGAGATGCCTGAGCACAAGATCGGAACGCGCGAGGAATGGCAGGCGGCCCGGGACGAGCTCGCGAAGCTCGAGGCCGAGCAGGCAGACCGAAACGGGAAGATCAAGGAGATGCGGCTGGCGCTGCCCTGGGTCCGGGTCGAGAAGGAGTACGAGTTCGACACCGAGAACGGAAAGAAGACGCTGGCCGAGCTCTTCGAGGGCCGCTCCCAGCTCCTCGCCTACAACATCATGTTCGGCCCCGACTACACCAAGGGCGCGTGTCCCGGGTGCACGAGCCTCGGCGACGGCCTCGACGGGTCGCTCGTCCACCTCAACCACCGCGACGTGACCCTGCTCTGCTTCTCGCGGGCGCCGATCGAGCGTCTTGTGGCCTACAAGGAGCGGATGGGCTGGGAGTTCCCCTACGTGTCGACCTACAACACCGAGTTCCCGTTCGACTTCGAGCTCGCGCTGACCGAGGAGCAGGCGCAGCAGATCCCCGAGATCAAGGAGATGGTCGACAATCCGCCCGATTGGCTGGTCGAGTGGTCGCACCAGATCGGGGCCGAGCTGAAGGACGGGCTGCGCGAGGGCCCCGCCTGGATCGCCTTCGCGCGCGAGAACGGGACCGTGTACCACACCTACACCGTGAGGGCGCCCGATCCGTTCGTCGCGCCATACTTCAGCTTCCTGCTCGACCGCACGCCTGAGCCCCAGCCCGACGAGCCTCGCACCTTCCGCAAGGACGAGTACCCGGACTGAGCCGCAGCCGGAGCGCGACGACGCCGTCGGTGCAGATCCCGCACCGCAGCTTTCCGCACCAAGCGAGCGTGATAGGAACCGGCCGGCGCTGTCGCTTTGGACGAGGAGCGAGCGGCTGGGCGGCCTGCCGGCGGCGAGCAGGCAAGCGATAGGCTTCGGTCGGTACCGGAAGTATCGCTGGTGCCAACCGCGGAAGGTTGACCAAGCCGCCGGCCGATGACTCCGATTCGCCCCGGCGGTCTCTTGCAGCAGGATTCAAGAGATCGAGAGGAGTGACATGACGAAGCTTAGACTCAGCATCACGATGTCGCTCGACGGGTACGTCGCCGCGCCGGACCAAAACGAGAACGATCCGCTCGGCGTCGGCGGCCTAGAACTGCACGAGTGGTTCTTTCCGCTCAGGGAGTTCCGGGAGATGCACGGCGAGCAGGGAGGCGAGACCAACGCCAGCTCGGCTGTGGTCCAGGAGCGTCGGGCGAACATCGGCGCCACGATCATGGGCCGCAACATGTTCGGGCCGATCCGCGGCCAGTGGCCGGACGAGTCCTGGCGAGGCTGGTGGGGCGAGGGCCCCCCCTACCACCATCCCGTGTTCGTGCTCACTCACCACCCGCGCGAACCGCTTGAAATGCAGGGCGGCACCACCTTCCACTTCATCACCGACGGCATCAAATCCGCACTCGCACAGGCCAAAGACGCCGCAAAAGGACAGAACATCTCGCTCGCCGGCGGCGCATCCGTCATGAACCAGTACCTGGCGGCAGACCTCGTTGATGAGATCGATGTCTCGATCGCCCCAGTGATCCTCGGCGCCGGTGAGCGACTCTTCGAGGGACTCGAGCGCGGCTCTCCCAAGCTCACACAGATCCGCGCCGTGGACGCGCCGGGCGTGACGCACATCAAGTACCAGGTCGGCCAGCCGCTCCTTCGTAAAAAAGCAGACACTTGACTCGCCAGCCACCCTTGCGGAGACCACGCTTGGTTCGCTTTTCCGGAGATGCAGGCGCGATCGATCGGATCCCAGTTACTGCTCGTTTGGACGAAAAGCAGCTGTCCCGTGAGCCCGCAGTTCGACCTGGCCAAGAAGCGGGCCGAAGGCAAGTCCAACAAGGAGGCGTTTCGCTGCCTCTAACGCCACTCGGTCAGGGGGCGTCTTCAGGGCGCTGCAGGAGCCGCAGTTGGGCGTTCCTGTTGCGTCAGCCAGGCGTGTCGATCCAGCGGATGATCCGTCCATCCAGAAGCTCGTGATAGGCAGGAGGCGCAGGCGGCGGATCTCCAGAAAGACAAGTGATCACGGCAGTGGGGCCAAACAAATGCTCCTCCACCGCCGTCGTCCAGTGGACCTCTGGGTGAAGCAGCCGTCGAAGTCGCTCCCAGTTCCGACGTTCAATCGTGTCGAGCACGTCGCAGACAGCTGGTACTTGCTCTGCCACTTATGGTGTGCCTCCATGCGGTGAGGGTGACTCTGGCGAGCCTATCGCCTGCCGTCAGATTCGGCTCCGAAACTGGGGATCCCAGGTCTAGGCACTGCGGCTTCGCGTTCAGGGCCCGTCCCGGCCCGCCGGGCGCGACGGGCGGACATGCCCCGGAACGCCGCCGCGCGGCTCCGCGCGCGGCACGCGCTGGGCTCTCACGTGGGAGGACGCTTTGCGCCCGATTACGTCTCGGCATCGCCTGCTTGGGACCGCACGTGACGAAATAGGCTGGCCCGCCTCGGCTGCGCGGTGCAGGGGTTCTAGCAGCAACGCCCGATTGCCGCTATTCCAGAACGTTGGAGCGCAGGCACGCGCCTGTGCGATCGGTTTGCGATCGGCTGCGGCTGACTCGGGCGGCTTTGAGCGGCGTTGACCGGCAAGCCGGCAGCCCTCCGCAGAGGTCAGAGCACTGGTGAGATTTCGCTTGGCAACGCGGAATCCGCTTGAAATAGCGGAGGGGGTGGGATTCGAACCCCACGAGCCCCCTGACGAGGGCCAACGGCTTCAAGGGGATCGGTTAGTCCACCGTGTTCCGCTTGCCTGACGCGGATAGTGACCGAGGTCGTTCGAAGCGCGATCGATTTTGCGATCGAATCTCGGTCACAAGCTTCATCAACTCTGACGGCTGAGAGTTTGTCACGCTTTCGCGTAAGACGCAGCTCAAGAAAGTGAGCCGTAATGCCGAGGCGGGGCTGCGATTGGCTTGTTGATGCGGTTCTCGCTGAGCTATTGTCGATTCCATGGAGCGGAAAAGCACTGCCGCTTCTAGAACCCCTTTCGAGATCCGAGCCTTTGGACCGGAGGACGAGCCGCATGTTCTCAACTTGCTCCAAGTGGCTTTCGGAAACTGGCCGCTTGGTATCGAGGGCCAGACGCCGGCGGAATTCTTCCGCTGGAAGCACTTGTCAAGCCCATTTGGGCCCTCGATCTTGCTGGTCGCGGAGGCAAAAGGCGCAGTCATCGGTTTCGAGGGATGGTTGCGCTGGAGGTTTAGGGCGGGCGGGAGAACCTTCGAAGCCCTGCGCGGGGTCGATGTCGCGGTTCACCCCGGGTATCGAAGACGCGGCGTGCAGATGGCGCTGATGCGAGAGGCGACCGAACACTTCCCACAAGAGGCTGCATTACTCTTCACGACTCCCAACGAGCAGGCTCGGCCAGGGGCCCTTGAGGCCGGACGGCGCGAGGTTGGCCGGCTCCCGCGTTTCGTTCGAATAGGCAATCCAATCCGGGTGGGCATCGCACTTCTTTCCAAGAAGCCGCCTAAGAGGGGGCGCGCAGCAAGCCCGCGCGGGGAGACTGAGTCAGCCGCCGACGCGCTGGGTGAAAGGCAGAGCGAATCCGGCTTGCTTTCGGAAGCCGAAGAGTCGAGCGATCGACTCATGACGGTAAAGGGCCTCGACTACCTTCGCTGGAGATATCGGCTTGTGGCTTACCGAGCGATCCGGGAAGAGCGAGAAGGCCATCTTACTGGCATGGTGATTTTCAGGGTTCGTCGTCGGGGTCCACTATGGGCCGCCACGATCTGTGAGCTGCTTGTCGTGCCAGGCGATCTCCAGACAGCACAGAACTTGCTGCGCAGGGTTGTGCAAGCGACGCCGGTGGACTACTACACCTGCCACTTCCCCTCGCGGTTTACAGCGCGGGGCGCAGCCGTTCGAAGCGGCTTTGTGCGCCTCCCAGGCGGCCCCCTGACAACGGTCCAGCAGCTCAAAGAGGACATTGTTCCCGACCCCAGCAGGCGCGCTTCGTGGGCACTTTGCCTAGGCGATCTAGATCTCTTGTAGCTCTGATCGCCTGTCCGAAGAGAGATCAAGTAGGCCGATTTTCAAGGGACGATCTGCGCAGCTCACGGGGCGCGCTCTCAAGCCGATTCCGTGCGATTCCGTAGGTCTGAGCGATCGTCCAGGCGATCGCTCAACCACCGAGGCGGGGGTATCGGTCGCCCGAGGGAGCGGAGAGCACCGGATCCGTGTGCCCGGTACTGATCCCCAGCCACTGGTTCGAACCCGGGACCACAGTTGAGGAGAGTCCTGTGATGGGCGGCCTGTGGTTGCCCTGCGTCGGTGGGTTGCGATGGGCCGGGGAGCCGAGATAGCGTTGGCAGCCCATGATCACGACGCAAGCGCGACAGAATCTCGCTGACCTCCCGAATCAAGCCGCTCTGAATGTGGATAGGTTCTGGGCGGCGGGGGAATAGCCGGCAGGATGGATCCCAGTCCCACTCAACGCGTGGTTGCCCTGGGAGCTCTGATTACTGTCGTTGTCGCGGTCCTCGTCTACTTCGTGACCGACGATCACTTCTTGCTCGCAATCGTCGCCGTCATGCTCGGAATCGTCATTGCATTGCAGATCGAGGGTCTGGCCCGATTTGAGCGCCGGTCGACCCGAGAGGACAGGCACTCTCGGATAATGGCGGCGGCAGAGTCGCTTCCGTGGTTGTCGGCCGTGCTTGAGGAGATCGCGGAAGCTGCACGTAGTATCGCGTCCCATCCCGAGCTTCAGCCGCTGATCGACATCGCGGAGAAGGAGCTCGAGCTGGCGAAGGAGCACCTCGCAAACCTTCGGCATGGTCAATTTCGCGCTGACGCAGCCGATTCCACCATTCTTTTCGACGAGACCGACAGGGCAGAGCGCAAAATGCTGGCGACTTTCTTGCAGCGGTTTGATCTGCAGTGGTGGTCCTCGGAGCTGGGGCGGCATTACTGGGCGGTAAACCGGCAAGCTTCCGAGCGCGGAGTCGAGATCCAGCGCATCTTCATTTATGACGAGTGGACGCCGGAGCTGGAGCAGGTCGTTCGAGAGCAAAGTGACGCAGGAATAGATGTGATGGCTGTTCCAGGAGATCTCGTCCCCCGAGATTGTCGGGTGGCGATGGTGATCTGGGATGACCGCTTGGTCTACCAGGGTGAATTGAACTCGGATGGAGAGACGATCAACGTGATCTATTCGGTGAGCAAGGCCGATGTCGATTCAAGGCTCAGCCAGTTCAACCGGATAAGGCGTTTTGCGAGGCCGGCAAGCGAGGTGATGCAAGGTCCAATAGACGCCTAACGGCTTCAAGGGGGATCGCCCAACCCGGCTGATCGCCCATGTGCAAGCCGAATATGGGCAGATCCGGGGCGGCGAGAGATCGACTTGCGATCGAGCAAGCCGGTCTCCTGCACGTAGATCGCCCGCGTGACAGTGCCGTGGCGGTGCCCGAGTTATCAGGAAACCTCCTCGGCCAGTCGCCCTGAGCGATTGCGTCGCTCGCCGCTGAGTGCCTGAAGCTGTGGACGTTCAGGACGGTGCCACGTGGGCGCCCTGTGTCCGGGTCTCGTCCGATCGGGAGGTCGGGCGCGCCGGGGTTGCCGTACGGCGCACGATGGCTTTTAGGGGGCGGCTGGTGGTTTGGGCTCGTTGCGGGTGAGGCCCTCGACGGCGAAGCCGAACAGTCGAGCCGACAGCGGCGCTTCGGGCGCGACCTCCGCGAGCCCGGGGATAGCCGCGAAGTTGTCCGCGTCCCTGCTGAACTTCGCCGCCGCCGCTGCGATCTGCCGCGCCCTGGCGGCACCTGACCCGCTGCTGGCCAGGTACAGCTGGTACATGTCTTCATCGAGCGTGTTCTTGCCGGCGGTCAGCGCGGCGGCTAGAGTCCCGCTGGGCTGGCTGCCGGGGTGCGTCGCGATGTATTCCTGGATGGTCTGCGTCTCGAGGTCGAGGTAGAGCTGCCCGATCTCATAGACGTTCATGCCGTGGTAGGTCTTCCACAGCAGCCTGGAGGGCAGCCCCGGCGGCGTCTTCGCCGCGGCGCGCTTGGCCTTGGACCCGAGCCCGTCGAGGAAGTGGACGAAGTTCGCGCGGGCGGCGTTCAAGCGGTCGCTCCACGCCGCCAGCAGCCCGCTGTACAGCCGCGATGCCGCGACCTGTGTCCTGCGGCTGTAGGTCGGAAACGCGCCCGGGGATGAGCCGAACTGGGATTCAGGTCCGGACGGGGTGGCGGACAAGCGGTTCAGCGTCGTCGCCAGCGCGCCGGCCGCCGCACTCTCCTGTTCGAACGCGTGCTCGTAGGCGCTGGCCACGACCCCCCCGCGGCGACAGGCCGCCGCCCCGAACGGGCAGCGACGCGGGGGTTCCGTGGACGCCGGGACTGCCGGCAGCGCCACCAGCGACCCCGCCGATTCCGGTGGGTCATCCACTAGGAGATTAAGATGCGCATTCCACAGAACGGCCTCAGTGCAAGGAGCAACCAGTGGGGATAAAACGGCGATCCAGCGGAACGGATCCAATACGCTCGCACCACAGACTTTCAGGCGCAGTTTGTAAAATTCGTCCGCTTGCTCCGCAGCTTGGGCCTTCTCGGCCGGGGTGAAGACCTTGCCCGGCTCCGGCGGTGCGGTGCCGCACTCCTCGAACTCCACGCCGAGGGGGCTGTCGCCGTCGTGGTCGCAGTCGGTCGTAGCCTGTGCGGCTCGTGCTATCGGTCCACGCTTGGCTCGCGCGGGCGCCGCCCTGCCGCGAACACCAGCACCGCCAGCACCAATGTCAACGTCGCGATTGCTCCCGTAAGCGCCCGGGGCACGCCGAGCGGTCCACGCCTGCTCCCCTCCGGAGATTGACTCGTAATCATGATTCGCGTGCGTCCTCGTTGCCGCCGACGGTCGCCATCAGCCTTTGGTCGCGCTCCACGGCCCGCCGCCTTTCGGCGTCTGGTAGTTGCCGGACATCGAGCTGCCGGAGACTGACCCGGAGTAGATGACGCCGCCGCCGACCGTGCCGAACTTGATCGCGCTGCCGCTGACGCTTCCGTTGATGCCGAGCGTGCTGGGCGGTTCCGAAAGTTTGATCTTGCCGCTGAGCTTCGACCCCGACTGCTGCCAGTTGAGGGTGAAGGTGCCCGAGTAGGCGCCGCTGTAGTGGCCCGACCACGTCCCGGACAGTCCAGCGCCGCTCGACGGCGTGGTCGAAGCGGGCGAAGTGCTGGTACTGCCGGCGGCCGCGGGTGCGGTCGACGCCGGTCCGGTCGTGCTACTCGTCGTGCTGCTGCCGCCGCACGCCGACACCGTCAGGAGGGTGCCGGCCAGGACGGCCGTGAGTAGCAAAGCGCGGCTAGGACGTGATCGCATCAGAAACCTCCTGTCATCGCATGTGCTTTCCACAGGCCAGGGCGCCCACATCGAGGAGCCGATCGTACGAGATGCGCGCCGCCGCTGCAACCTGGCGGATGTCCTCCAACGGTGGAAGGGGTGGGTTCGAACCCACGAGACCGCTTACGCGGCCTAACGGCTTCAAGGGCTCGCTCGCTTGGACGGGGTCCCTAGTCCAAGCCGAATCCGGGCGACTCTGGTATTCCGAGTGATCATTCTTGCTTCTTGCGATCGAAATACGGGTATAACGCGCTGCTCAAGGTTGGGTCATAGACGCTCTCGCGCATTTTTGGGCCACCGCAGGCCATCACGGTTGCCTATGCGAGACCCAGCCAGCGCAGCTCGGCATAAATGACCTCGAACATTCGGCCGTCCCAGCAAGCGAGCGTGGGACCGTCTGGGAAGCTGGACCGATATGAGGCGTGTATTTCTGATTGGCGGAATGCTTGCGTTGGCTGCGCGCGTGACTATGTTCGCGCACGGCAGCACGACAGGCGCCTTGACGTGCTTCGGAGTCTTTTTGGCTTGCGCGGTTGGCTATTTCGTCGTTTACGTCATTCAATGAGGACACCTTCCAGGTGCGGCCTTACTCTCGATCTTGCCTCGCTGCTCTAAGGGAGCCCCGTCCGCCAGCTTCACTCTCTTCTGGAGCCCGGGACCGAGCTGGCTAATCGTTCGCTGATCCCTCCTAAGCGCAGACTGAAGCGCATCGCCGCAGCTCGACGTGTCCGCCGATCGTGTAGCTCGTCACGCCTTCGGTCCCTCCGCTTGTGGCCCCCACGTTGCCGCTGCGCGTCTTGAAATCGACGACCACCCGGTGGCGGCCGCTGGCCTTGAAATGGCCGGCGTTGTAGCGTTGCGCGATGCCGGTTTGGTTCAGATCTGCGAGCACCAGACCCTCGTCACTCGGCACCCCGCAGCCCACAGGGATTGGGGTCGTCAGCGTCGCCACAACGTCGCCGTTTTGAGAGCGCGTTAGGCTCAGGCCAGCGACGGCCCTCGGCCCCTGAGCCATGGTGCAGCTCATCGGCGAGCACACCCCCAGTTCGCACTCCATCCAGCTCCCGTGTTCTTCGCCCGTGAAGTCGAGTTCGAAAGGGGTGCCGCCGCTCAGGGCCACGACCGTCCCTCTCGAGCTGCTGGACAGCCTCCACGAGGCTTGCGCCCCTCCTTTGTACTGGTGCTGCCCGGTCGTGGCCGGCTGATTGGCGGTGGTCATCGTGGTCGAAGAGCCCGATGCGCCGAGCACCTCAAACTCGACGGGCTTCCTTGCAGCCGAGGCTGGCGCCGCGGGTCCGGCCATCGCGAGCATGGCCAAACAGGCCACGACGGCTGTCCCTGTGCGCAGCCGATGAGCCCGCACCTCACGCGTGGCGAGCCGCGGGGTCCGGCAGCGTGAGCCGCAGCCTCGCGACCGGGACGCCACCCCGTGAGCCGATTGCCAGCCTCCGCGCGCACCGCGCACGGTATGCAAGCGGAAGGTCCGCAGCACGCCTGGCACAGGGGCATGCTAGGGCGCCAACCACTCTGCTGCAAGCTTTTCGGGGACAGACTGACGACCAGAGCCTGAACCGCACTGCTTTGACTCCTCCCTAAATCTCTACGCGGGATGTCTGAGTATCGCCGCGAAGATTGCGGTCAGTCGGCAGTTGCAGGCCTGACAGTCTCAGGCTCGGGACTTAACCTCGTTCCAGGTCAGCAGCCGGCCACTCTTCGGATCGATCAACTTGAGCCGGATCGACCGTAGCCCGTCGCGAAAAGTCAATACTGGGACATCGTGGAAGATCGCGATCTCATCGTGGGCGCGCTGGAGGTTGTAGTTGGGGACTTTGGCGCTGAGATGGTGAACATGGTGTAGGCCAATGTTCCCACTGAAGAACTGGAACACCTTTGGCAGCCTCAGGTATGAGCTCCCACGCAGCGCCGCAGCAGCGTAGCTCCAGCTCTCGGAGCTCTCCCAGTAGACGTCCTCGAACTGGTGCTGCACATAGAACATCCACACTCCCAAAGTGCCAGCAAGGACGGCGGTCGGCACCTGCACGAGGACCCAGGCTTGGAGCCCGACAAGCCACACGATCGCTCCCACCATGACCATGAGCATGAGATTTGTCTCGATCACGCTACGCCGCTGACGTGGGCGCATCTTGCGCGACCAGAAGCGCGGCCCGATCATCAGTGACCAGATCGGGCCGAGCCCGAACATCACCAAGGGATTGCGGAAGAGGCGATACCCTAGGCGCTGCCCCCAAGGGCGGGAGATGTACTCCTCGACGGTGAGTGTCATCACGTCTCCGGTCCCGCGCCGGTCGAGGTCGCCGGCTGTGCCGTGATGGACAGCGTGCTTGTGGCGCCAATTTCCGAATGGCTGGAAGACGAGTAGGCCTGTGAACCGCCCGAGCCATAGATTCGCTCGCCTATTTGACAGGAACGAGCCATGAGCGCAGTCGTGAAAGACGATGAATGTCCGCAACAGACATCCCGCCGCCGGGACCGCCAGAACAAGGGTGATCCAGACCGAGAAGCTGAAGGAGAGGTACATCGCGACCGTTAGTGCCAAGTAGGGCACCACCGAGGTCGCCAGGTCGAAGAGGCTGCGCGGCAGCGAGGGCTGCTCATGCGGAGCTATCGAGTCTCGCCAGAACTGATGATTGGCGTCCGAATTGGCAATCGGCGTCGCAGTCTTGCCGAGATCGCTGCCACCGTCATCGAGCCACCGCTCCGTCGATTGTTCATCGGCTCGCGGCTCGTGCGTTGAGCACTTCGGTATATGGCCTGGCTTGCTCATCGAACCTCCCCTTCTGCCTTGGCTCTTGGCGCAGGACCTTCCGGGGCTGCGTGGTCCGGTGTCGCCGGCCTCATCAGCACCTCAAGTAGCTCTCCCACCTCACGCTCTTGCACGAGCGGATGGCGAAGCGGCAACTCGGGCTTGACCTTGTAAGCGGTTCCGCCGTCCATGGCGCTCACGCAGGACGTAGCCTTCCTCGACCAGCTCGGAGAGGACTTTGTGGGCGCTTCGCTCGGTGATGCCGACCGCGGCGGCGATGTCGCGCAAGCGGATGCCGGAATCCTGTGAGACGCAAAGCAGGACGTGGGCGTGGTTCGTGAGGAAGTCCCAGCGGGGAGGTGTTTCGCCAGCCTGTTCTGCAATCTGCTCAAGTATTCGAGAATTAATACTCATGAATAAAATGATATACGGCCTTCACTAATCTCCCCGAGCACCAAAGGCTTTGCCTCCGGGGGGCCTTGCCTCAGCGCTTCGGCGGCAGGCGAGAGTTGAGCTTGAACCCTGGAGGCGGTCGCCGCAGCACGCCGTGCTTATCGACGAACACCTCGACCTGTTCAACTTCAAAAACTCTGCAGTTGGTGTCGATCCTGAAGGCGAGTACCCGCCCGAACAGCTTGTTGAGCTGATCTCGCGAACGAAGTTTGATTTCGAAGCGACCGAAGGTCGTCTTGTTACAAGGTCCGCTGCAGACGCTGGTGTGGATGCCCCCGAGTGAGAGATGCAAGCCTCTCGATTTGGGCAGTGTGCCGGCGATAATTTTGGGAGGCTTGAACTCGAGCTCTCCCTGGCAGCCGCCGATGCCGTGGGGCGAGCACGTCATGCGCCATTCGAACCCGACGCCGAAATCGTGCTTGTCCGGAGGCAAGCGCTTCTTGTTCAGCAACGTCGGGTCGATCTTAACGATAAGGGTGTAGCAGTGGCACTTTTCCGGCGTGACCGGCTGGTAAACGTCGATCGAGAAGTGGCGCTTGCCGGGGCAACCGTTGGAGTCGAGGGCGGTCACTTCGAATTCGTAGCTGCCGCCCGCTACGACGCCCGCACCTGCCTTTACTGGCAGCTGCTCACCAAGGAAGAGGACTACGCCTACGGACGCCCCTCGCTC
The DNA here is from genome assembly GCA_963842375.1 of uncultured Solirubrobacterales bacterium. Lineage (GTDB taxonomy): Bacteria > Actinomycetota > Thermoleophilia > Solirubrobacterales > 70-9 > CAVUPF01. The sequence goes on along the minus strand of CAWJGB010000010.1, from coordinate 762,321 downwards.
ATGCGCTCCAAGCTGCGCCGCGCAGAACTGAGCGCCGGGGCGGCGCCCCTGCCAAAGCGCCACGGCGGCAAGCCGATCAGCGCCACCGCGAAGGAGCGCGAGGCAGAGCGCGAGCTCGTCGAGCGTTCCGAGGCGGCCTACCGGCGGCTCGTCGCCGATTGGCGATCGAGCGGAGCGAAGGGCGCCGGCGCGACAGATGGGCGCGCATCTTCTAGGCCGTCTACGCGGCAAGCAGCGCGGCAGGCTCAAGCCCCAGGGCCCGCGCTTTAGCTCGTCGTTCACCGGCGCCCGCCCAGACTCTTGCAAATGGAGGTGCAGACGGCAAAGTCGACTTGACTTTCATCCGTAACCGAAATCGCCTGAGTCAGCAAGGCCAGATCCTCCGACCTGACCGGGCCGAGCGCGGTCTTGCCTCCCTAACCACGGCCAGGCCGGGCCCTGCCCCTTCCAGCCACGCCAAGCCCCCCCGGGGGGGCTATGCCTGCGCGATGACTTCGCCGACTTCGACGTTATCGATCGACACAGCCATGGCGGGAGCAGCGGCCATCTGGTCAACAAGGGCCTGGGCCGCGGCCTCTGAGTCGAATACGGCGATTGAGGTGCCCTTATCTTGCGATAGGGAGACCCAGTAGCCAGCGACGAACCCTGGCGCTCCAGAGACTCGCGGCACGAGCTCCTCTAGCTCAGCCCGAGCGGCAGGCATGTCGTTAATAGTGACCCTGATGACTACTGCGTGCATGGGACCGCCTTTCTCGCCGGTGGGTTGCGGACGAGCCTATGCGGCTCGCAGGGTGCTGGTCAACCCCCAACCCCCGCCCTCGCCCCGCCAGGTCTCCGACCTGCCCGGTCTGAGCGCGGCCCCGCCTAGCCCTCGCGAAAACCCACAAACTCCGGGGGTGTGGGGTGGGTAGTGGCCGGGCGTGGCCGTTGGTTGGGGGGTCCGGCTAACCTTTATTCCGTCTAGCGAGCGCCTATCGCCTTCCTGACAAGTTTGATTTGGGGGCCGCTTGACATTGCATCTCGCTGCAATGACTACCGCGAACCAGCCCCAACTCGACGCGACCGACCCGCCACCGGCAGGTTGGTACCCGGATCCCCTGTCCATAGCCACGCACCGCTTTTGGGACGGAGCTCGTTGGACAAGCCATGCCAGCGGCAGCGGCAGCACGACAGGCTGGGCACCAAGAGGTCGCGGTCCGAGATGGGGGCATACGCTGATAGCCCTTGGGGGGTTGGTCTTGGCCGGATCCCCATTCCTTACCTGGGTCAAGGTGGTGCTATTTGGAAACCAAAACCTGTTCCAACTGCTCAACGCCAGCGGACACCACAACAGCGTCTTAGCCTGGGCTGCAATCTTGACAGGTGGGGCCGTAGCGTTGGATGTGTGGATCGTTGGGGTTAAGCCGCGGGCCATCGGGATCACAGCGGGGCTCCTGGCCGGGTTCATCGCAGTTATCGAGTTCGTCCACCTCGTTCATGAAGTTCGCCAGCTGGACGGGCTTGTTTCAACCTCATACGGCCCTTGGATTGCTGTCCTCGGCTGCGTGATGATGCTGATTGGAGGTCTACTTCCAGAACGAGTCGGCCGGCCGAGGCCATCCCGGACAAACCGAGTCCTCAGCCCACGAAAATAGGACCGCAGTACGAGTCGTCGATGCGAACCCCGCCCTCACCCCGCTAGGTCTCCGAACCACCCGGGCCGAGCGCGTCCCAGTCTAGTCCCACCCTGCCCAGAATGTGGTCCAATCGCCTCCCGCAAGGTGGGCGAGTGCTGCCCAAGCTCCCTGGCCAGTTCGGCCGCCAGCCTGCAAAACGTCCTGGCAGGGCCCCAGCGCTCGTTGCTCGTTTCGGGTCGAACGATGATGTGCGAGGCCAAGTCCGATGCCAATGCTCGGGAACCTGGCTTCGCCAGCGGGAGTCGCAGCGGATCGGGACGTGCGCGAAGCTGTGCGGCGCCCAGGTAAGCATTCCCCTCGGCCGGGCCATTGACCACTGGCCAGAGGAAGGCTAGGGTGGCTGCATGCGCCGGGGGCTTGTCGCCTTGCTCGCACTCTTGATCGGTGGAGCGATCGCGACGCAGGCAGCTGGCGTCGGGCCTAGGCGCGCTTCGGCGTCGAAGGCGGGCCTTACCGTGCAGGTGAAGATCCCGCTTCCCGGCCCCGAAAGCGCGAGCTTCGGTCTGCTGACCGTGAAAGCGACGGCGAGCCATGGAGCAGTTGGCTCGTTGAGCGTACGCAGCCTCGATGAGACCCAGCTCCCATCCGGCATCCGAGCCATCGCGGTCATTACCCCACGGGTTTCCCACAAGCCCCGCGCGACGTTCAAGGTCTACATCGGGATCAACGACCTCACTGCCCCCTCTGCCGGTGTTGCAAGCCTAAGCAGCGAACCGCCGCCGCTGAGGATATCCATCGAAGACGTCGACGGAACGGTCACCACATTTCGCACAGAGTATTTCAAGTTCCCCGCCAACTGTGGATTGCTCGTTGGGCTCGGTCAGGACGCCGACGTTGACCCTCAGAGGGTCAAGGAGGTCGGCCTGGCTAGGCAGACCAGCAAGCCTGAGGAGATCTTGGACCACCTCGCCTACGACAGATACCACTGCCCGGGCGCTGAGGTACCAGACGAAGGGGAAAAGTAGGCCTCGCATAACACCGACCGCCCTGACCGAGTGTGTCGGATTCTCAAAAATGGACAGATTCGCGATGCGGCCTCGCGGTTCCAACCCTGGCACCGATGCTCTCTCGGCGCCAGCTCCGCGTCAAGGGCGTCGGGTGGTCCAGGAAGAGCCGACCCGGTGCATGCCTCCGGCGAGGCACCCCTAAGTCTCAGCGGAGCTGGCCTACGTGACCGAAGATGAACTCCTCTTGGGGGGCATGGAGGCCGAATTGGACGCCTCCGCCCAAAGAGACTCGCACGTTCTCCAGCAAGATCATAAAGTCGAAGTAGGCTGAGCGATGCTTGAGGTAGTAGAGATCGTGGCAAAGCTTCCAGCTGGTTCCCCCTTGGGAGCCTGCGTAGCCGCAGCGTGCCTGCGCCCAACCAGCAATCCCCGGCTTGACGAGGTGACGTCGGTCGTAGTAGGCAAGTCGGCGCTCCAGGCCGTCAATTAGCTCGCGCCGCTCCGGACGGGGTCCGACGATCGTCATCTCACCGCGCAATACGTTCCACAGTTGCGGAATCTCGTCGATATGGAGGCGCCTCATGATCGCCCCCACCGACGTTACGCGCTCGTCTTCTGCTTTTGACCACTGCGCGCTCACCTTCTCGGAGTCAACCTGCATCGAGCGCAGCTTGATCATCTCGAACTCGCGGCCTCTCTCCCCCACCCGACGCTGTCGATAAAAGACGGGGCCACCATCGGTCAGCTTTACAGCAATTGCGAACGCCGCAAGCACCGGCGCCAACACAATCAACATCATGCCGCCGACCGCGATGTCGAAGAATCGCTTCGAAGCAGGCCAGCCGGGACGGTAGCGCGGGTGAAGCAGATATTGAAACCAGGCCGAGTTCGACTGGCCGAGCGGAACGTGGCCGAGGAGATCCTCATAGAGCTGGCTCGCCTCGATAAGACGGACGGGCAGGTCGAGGCAGGTGGCGGCGGCCCACTCGAAGAGCTCCAGGCGTGACCGACGCGGCTCTGTGTCAGCGCTAGACGCCGCGCTCGAGTGAACGAGGAGTTCGATCGAGTTCCGCTCCACCAGCTCGCGGACCTGTCCCAGCGAGCCGAGCCAGCGCGGCCCGCGACCGTGCTCCACCATCGCCCCATCGTCGGCGAGCCAACCGACCACCGTGTAACCGCGAATCCCGGCACTCTCCAGCTCGTGCGCCAGGCCCCTCGCCAGGCCTGGTGAACCGATCATCGCGATCCGCACCTTGCGCGAGGACTCAAAGCGGAAGGTGACCCAAGCCGCGAAGGCCGTCACCAGCCACGCCCCGACCACCGGGACCACCATATCCTGCGCGGCCGCGGGTTGGCCCGCGAGCGCGAACGCCAAAAGGGCGAGCCCGATGCCGATCACCGGGACCAGCGCCCTGATCACCAAAGATGCGAGTGGCATCAGGTGCAGTGGGCGCCGATCGCGCTCAAGCAGCAGGCTCGTCCCGAACAGCGCAAGGAAGACAACGGCCCCATGCCCGGCGCTTTGAAGGTGGCTGGCTGCCATCAGGCCGGCGGCAAGCGCGGGAGCGACCCCGAACGCGACGACCGCCAGACAACGCTGCGCATGCAGCGTTGTCTGGCGGGAATATGTCGCCGCCGCGTCGTCCATCGATCCCCTAGCCCTGGCGGTCCGTCCCCCCTAGTCCTCGTGGGTTCCGGTCGCGGTGAGGCGCCACAGCGCCAAGCCTGTGCCGGTCAGGACCGCGGCAACCAAGAGCAGGAGGCCGACATCCAGGCCCGTGAAGGGCAGCGAGCCGCTGCCTGACGAATTAGCCGTGCCGCTTGGCGTGACATCGGAGACGGGAACCCTCCCGGCGGAGCCATTGGAGGCGGGAACGCTCCTGGCGGGGCCATTTCCACCACCCGAATTTGCAGCGCTGACTGAGCAGTACTGAGCCGCGGTTGGGTCGGATCCCGTGTTTGTGCAACTTCCTTGGGCGAAAGCCTGTGCGGGCAGCACGAGTGCGGCTGCAAGCGCCGCAATTCCCACCACCGCGCGCAGGCCGGTTTTGATGCTGCTGGTTCCGGTCACTGCTTCTCGATCTCCTTTTGTTCTGCCATGGCCAAAATTAGGTCTGCCGGTACATTGGCGCCGAGGTCCGGATGGAACTCGGCAAAATGTAGTCGGGCCATTTCAACCAACCGCAGCTCGTCTTGGGCAATTACGATTGTGCCGCATTCACACCGAATAACAAGCTGTAGAGCTTGAGCGTCGATGGTTAAGTTGTCAGACACTGTTGCCGATCATGGACAAGACGTGTTGCGCTCCCGTGAAGACAGCGTTTCCATATCGTTTACAACGATGCCTAAGCTTGAGACAGGAACGACTCGTATCCAGCTTTGTGGACGCCTCAAGGCTGATGTTAAGGGGCGCCATGTAACTCCCGCCCTGCGGGGGCGCCAGGGGCGGGTCTTGCTCGCCTATCTGGCCCTCAACCGCGGCCGGCCAGTCAGCCGCGACGAGTTGGTCACCGCGCTCTGGCCAAACTCCCCCCCGCTCGACGCTTCAGCCTCCCTGCGCACCCAGCTCTCCCACCTGCGTAGCGCCCTTGGTCCGGAGGCGCTGGCCGGCCGGGACACGGTCGAGCTGCGCCTACCCGAGGACACCTGGATCGATGTCGAGGCGGCCGAGCAGGCGATCCGCCTCGCCGACTCGGCGCTTCAGTCCGGTGAGTGGCGAGATGCGTGGATCCACGCCCACGTCGCACTGAACATCGCCGGACGCCCGCTTCTGGCCGGCTTCGATGCTCCCTGGGTGGACGAGGCCCGCGACGAACTGGCGGAGCTGGAGCTGCGCTCCCGCGAGGTCATCGCCCGCGCCGGGATCGGCCTCGGCGGCTCTGAGTTGGCCGTCGCCGAGCGCTCCGCGCGGGCGCTGATCCGCGCTGCCCCCTTTCGCGAGACGGGCTATCTGTACCTGATGCAGGCGCTGGACGCCTCGGGCAACACGGCCGAGGCGCTGCGCACATACGACAAGCTGCGAACCCTGCTCAACGAGGAGCTGGGGACCGCGCCGAGGGCGGCGGTCCAGGCGCTGCACCGCAAGCTTCTGGGCTGATAGCTCATCGCTTGACAACCAACCGGCCAGCGACCTCAATCTGCCTGGTGGCATGATCTGGGAAGCAGACCTCACCGAGGTCCCTTTTTCGTTCCGCTACGCTTAGCGACCGACGCGTTTGAGTATCGAGCGGGCCGCGTGATAGGGCCGCAGCATCTGCAGGTTGGGCGCGTAGCCTCGGGCTCCGCTGCGCTCTGGCGCGTCGCTGGCCAGGTCGAGGCACCACTCGACGGTGCGGTGAAAACCGGCGGCTGGTGAGAACCACGTAAGCCAGGCTTCCCGCGCAGCTTCGCCCATCGCCGTTGCTTCACTTCGCCGTGCTTCCAGGAGCGCCGGAATCCCCTCGACACCCGCCTCGGCGACCCGCACCGAAAAAGCCCCCCAGTTGGGGCCGTCGGGTGGAACCCATTGATCGGAGACGATTACCGGGGCTCGCCCCAACATCATCGCCTCGAACAACCTGAAGCTCGACGCTCCCCCCCGCGCGGGCAGATGACGAAAGAGGACTCCCGCACGCTACGTGCGTAGCGCTCGAGGAATTCGTTCGCGCTTGGTGGCGGGCTTCCTCCGCTGCCGATTTGGACGGCGTCGGCACAAGCATCGAGGAGGATCGCTTCGGGGTGGTTTAAGGCCATGATGCGGCGCCGGACCGGGTGGGCGGCGGCCGTCCCCACGAAGGAGAACAGTCGCGACATCGATGCGTCGGGGTCGTATTGCAGCTCCGGCCGTTCGGTCACACCCAGGTAGTGGCCTGACCTGGTCCACGACGGCCAGTACCAGCGCCGCTCGATCGAGGCGAAGACGCCTGGCAGAAAGGGCACTACCCGATCGGTTGAGGAGAAGAGGTAGCTCTTCGATTTGTACTCGCGGTAGACCGGATGCCGTCGGACCCGCTCGAAGTAGCGCCCGGCCGCCACCGAGGTCTCAACAAAGATGATCAGCTCGGCGCTAGAGGGATCATTGACGACCCGGTGCACGCCGAAGGCGTCAGACCGGGCTGAGCTGCGCATCTGCTCGAGGTCTAGATGCGCCTTAGGGTGGCTCCCGGGACCGTCTGGCGCGGCGGAGAGCAGATGAACCGAGGCCAACTCCTACGATTCCTCAGACGTCTCGCAGGCCTGGCGCCAGCAACGCGTGGCGATCAGGCCCTCGATCACGGCCGCACCCCATAGGCCTGGCACATAGGGCTGTGTGGTTGAAGGTTGCTCCGCCACCGGCTCAGGGGTCTCCCAGGGGCTCGATCGCGTCGGAGCTAGTGGGGAGGGTGCAGCTCGTCGCAATCACGTCGTGGATGGCCTGCTCGGCGCCGCCGAAGCTCTCAGAGCAGCTGCGATGCGGGTGCGCCTCGCCGAGCTGGATGGTCGGGCCAAGACCTTGCCGAGGAAGGAGGCGGAGCTGCTGCCCAGCTCGAAGGGGACGTGGTCATAGCCGGATGACTCGGTGAGAGGGTCGCAATCGGGCGGGAATAAGCGGCGCGGCTGTTGGAGGAAGGCGATAGTCAGAAGATGCCTATTATGCGCCAGGCGCTGCCAGAGCAAAGGACAAGGAACCCCGACCGCCCAGAACGGCGGGCAGCGGGTTAGGGCGCAGACGGTGCGTTTGGACAGCCTCAATCCTCAGGGGGCCAAGCCGCTCAAAGGCACGGCCTGCCCGCTGCAAGCCAACAACCAGCCGGGGCAGCGCATAGGGTCTGGTCCGCCGCACCGCCATCCAACTGACAGAATGCCAACGGAGGATCAGCGGGTCGCGCGCAGAATCCGATCCCTTCCTCCCGTCCCCCCTTCCTCCCCTTCCTCCCCTCCCCCCTTCCCTTGAGCCAACATCGTTACAGCAGCTCGGCAGAGTGGCTGCAGCCCGCCGAGGAGCAGGAGGGGCTGAAGCGCTACGTCGAAACCATTCGGGAGCGTTTCTGGGTGATCTTCGCGGCCGTCGCGGTGACCACGGGGATCGCGATCCTCTACGTGCTGACCGCGACCAAGACCTACGAAGCGACCGCCGACATGCTGGTCACGCCAATCAGTGGGAGCGACCCGGTGCTGACGAGCCTCGGCCTGTTGCGCGAATCCTCGGATCCGACCCGGGACGTCCAGACCGCCTCCCAGCTGATCGCAAATATCGACACCGCGCGTCGCGTCGCGGTCAAAATCAAACCGAGCGAGTCCCCCGAAACGCTGCTCAGTGAAGTGACTGCGGAACCGGTGGCCAATAGCAACATCGTCGCTGTGATCGCCAGCGCGACCTCACCGCACAGGGCGCAGCAGATTGCAAACGCCTTCGCCGAAGCGGCCGTGAACGAACGAACCGCACGCATGCACAAGCAGATCAAGGCACGTCTGCCGCGCCTTGAAGCAATCGCCGCCGCCAATCGGGGTGCCGAACCGACGCCGGAAGCGGGGGGAGTCTCGGTCAACGCACAGATCGCCGAGCTCAAGACCCTGGATACCGGCCCGGACCCGACGATGCGGGTGCAGACGCGCGCCTCCCTGCCATCGGCCCCCTCCTCCCCGCAGACGACGCTGAGCGTGGTCGCCGGGCTGATCGCTGGCCTGATCCTGGGCGTCGGCGGCGCCTTCGCCCTGCAGGTGCTCGACCCCCGTCTGCGCAGGGAGTCACAGCTTCGGCGCCTCTACCGCCTGCCGATCCTGGCCAGGATTCCGAAGGCACCACGAAGCCGATCCGGTCTTCCGCTCGCGCCGAACTGGGCGCCTCCGATCATCACCGAGGCATACCGCACCCTGAGGGCGACGCTGACCGCAAACCCGCGACGGGCCGGCACCGGAGAGGGCAGCGTGATCCTGATCACCGGCTCTTCGCCGTCGGAGGGCAAGACGACGAGCGCCGTCAATCTCGCGACCTCCCTGGCGCTACTGGGCAAGCGTGTCATCCTGATCGAGTCAGACCTGCGCCGGCCGGTAATCGGGAGCATCTTCGGAGCGCGCCCCGAACACGGTGGCGTGATCAGCGTCCTGATCGGGCAGTCCCAGCTCCAGGAAGCTCTATTACAGACTGAGACCTACGGCCCCAACCTGCAGCTGTTGGCGGCCGAGCCGGACTATCGCGAGGGCTGGATCACCGACCTCTTCTCCACGCCGGCAGCCACCGAGATGATCGCCACGGCTCGCCAGCTCGCCGACTACGTGATCATCGACTCCCCCCCGATCAACGAGGTGGTGGACGCGCTCCCACTCGCCATCGCCGCAGATGACCTCCTTCTTGTCGTTCGCATCGGTCGGTCCCGGATGGACAAGCTGCATGAGCTCGGTGAGTTACTGGCCGAGAATGAGGTCCGGCCCGCCGGCTTCATCGTCATCGGCACCCAGCGACCAGACAAAAGCCAGTACCACTACGCCGACAGGACCTCCGGGCCCAACCCCGCCGCGATGGATGAGCTGCCCTCCGGCGACCGGCTCCAACCGCGCGAGTAGCGTGCCGGCGGCGGGGCGGCTCATCCCGCTCGAGCGACTTTGGCCTGGCGTTCTGCTCGCCATCTGCGCGCTCGTTGGCCTGTTGGCCGGGGTCGAACCGAAATTCGCGATTGCCGCCGCAGTGGGGCTTGCCTTCATCCTGCTGATCTTCAGCAACTTCGCCGCCGGCCTTGCGCTCTTCGCCTTTCTCAGTTTCCTCGAGCTGCTTCAGCTGGGGTCCGCCGTCAGCGTCGGCAAGGTGGGCGGAGGCGTGGTGGTCCTCGCCTGGATCGCGACGATCGCCACCCGCGACAAGAAAGAGGAGTTCATCGAAGCGCATCCTGCTATCACGATGCTGATCGGGGCCTTCCTTGGATGGATCGCCCTGGGAATCACCTGGAGCGAGAGCAACTCCGAGGTCCTCAGCGCGCTGACGCGCTATATCCCCAACGCCCTGCTCATCCTGATCGTCTTCACAGCCGTAAAGAGTCGCAAACAGGCATTGATGATCATCGCCGGCATCGTGCTCGGGGCGCTGGCGGCGTCCGTCTACGGCATCCTCCACGCGTCAAACGAAGAAGCTCGCCTCCAAGGCACGGCTCTCGACCCCAACGAACTTGCCTCGCTGCTGGTTGCCAGCGTGGCGCTCTCGGCTGCATTCGCCGCAAACATGAAGGGCCGTCCCCAGCTCCGCTTCCTGGCCGGCATCGTCACCGGGCTCTGCGTACTGGGGATCTTCCTGACCGTCTCCCGAGGAGGCCTTATCGCCCTCGCGGCCTCGCTGCTGACGGCGATCCTCTTTGCCGGGCGCTGGCGGCCCTTGGCGCTCGGGGCAACCGTGCTGATCGCGGCGGCGGGCTTCTACTACTTCGCGGTCCTGGCGCCACCGGAAGCAACGGAAAGGCTGCAGTTAACGAGCGAAGGCGAGACAGCGCTTCGAGAGGGACGCACGACGATCTGGCAGGTGGCCGAGCGAATCGTGGAAGCGAAGCCGCTCACGGGTGTGGGAGCTGGCAACTTTCAGACCTCGGCGCGCCAGTATCTCCTCCAGCCGGGGGCACTGGGCCGCACCGACTTGATCATCGCCACGCCGAAGGTTGTCCACAACACCTACCTCGGGATCGCCGCCGAACTGGGGCTCGTCGGCCTCTCGCTCTTCATGGTTTTGATCTTGTTCTCGGTCGGCTCCGCGATCCGGGCCGCGCGTCACTTCACGGCATTGGGGGACCGCGGTGGTGAGGCGCTGGCGCGGGGGCTGACCGTCGCCCTGGTGGGAATCCTCGTCGCCGACTTCTTCATTTCCCAGGAGTACAGCAAGCAGCTTTGGCTCTTGCTCGGTCTCGGGCCAGCGCTTCTCGCGATTGCGCGAGCGGAGCGCGCAAAGGGAATTTCGGGTCCAGCCGCCGGGCAAGCCGCAGTTCCTTCCCTGCGATAGCGGGGTTGGAGCGCAGCAAGTCGATTCCCAGCAGGTAGTGAGCGTTGAAGTCTTCGGGCTCGCGACCGATCGCTTCGCGCAGCGCCGATGCCGCGGTCCGTTTGTCGCCGGCTTCCAGGGCGACGGTCCCCTTCGAGAGAAGCGGTTCCACCGCGAAGGGGTCGATCGAAGCCGCCCGGTCGAAGTCCTGGTAGGCGCCCAACGGGTTGCCCCGCGCCTCGCCCTGGGCGCGGTCGGCATAGCGGACCGAGAGGTAGAGGGCGCCGGCGGCGATGGCGATGGCCGCGAGCAGCGCCAAAACGGCTGCCTTCGCCGCAGGTCGAAATCGCTGCGCCACCCGGCGAGAGGGAGGCGCGGCGGCGGCGCCGAGCAGGAAGATCGCCGGAGCCGTGACCCCGGGGTAGAAGAAGAGCCAGTCATAGGAGGCCTGGACCAGCCACTGGCTCGCCGCCGCCAGTGCCCCGGCGACGAGGCTGAGCGCGACGGGACCGAGGCGGCGGGAGCGCATTGCGGCAACCACTGCGGCGATCAGGAAGGTGCCGAAGAGAAGGATGCCCGGCAGTCCGAACTCCGACAGCATCAGCATCTCGACGCTGTGCGGATCGTGCGGCGTGCTCTGCGTGTGCCCCTTGCGCAGGTATTCGATCTGCCAGGAGCCGGCGCCGCCGCCACGGATCGGGTTTTCCTTCCACTCATCGAAGGCGACGCGCCAGAAGTCGCCGCGGTGGGAGCCGAGGTTGACCCCGAAGCGCGTGCCCTGGTTGCGGAGGTTTGGAGTGCCCCGGTTGAGCTCGGAGATTCGCTGATTGACGAATTCGGCCGGACCGCCGTGGCGGGCTACCAGGAGCGCGGCGCCGGCGAGGATGACCAGGATCGCGACCGCCGCGCCAGCCCGCGAGAGCCGGGCGACGGTCCTCTGGCCGAGGCTGACCCGGGGCTCGACCAGGCCCAGGTAGGCCGCCGCCAGTGCGATCGACCCCAGCGTGGAGATCGCGATCGCCTCTGCGGAGTCGTGCAGCAGGGGGATCGCCCCCGCGTCGGCGGCGTTGTGCTGGAAGACGTGGAGGAGGGTCGGGATCGCCGGGATCGCCGGGATCGCCGCGAGGGCGACGAAGAGGGCTACCTTGAGGCCACGGCCGGAGAGCCCAATCAGGACCAGCAGCGCGATCGCGGCGGCGGGAACCGAGCCCCTGCTCTCCGAGAGCACCGCGAGCTCGAGCAGCATCGTCACCCCACCCAGCATCAGCGCCCTCAGAGGCCACCGAAACTGCCTGCGGAGCGCGAGCGTGATCAGCGGCCAGGCCGAGATCAGCCAGAAGGCGGCGTTTGCGTTGCGGTAGCCGAGCGGATAGCGCAGGGTCCCGTCTTCGTGGAGATAGCTGGTGACATCGGTTCCGTGGCCGAAAGTGAGCACCGTCGCGATGCCGACGAGGATCCCGGCGAGGCCGATCGGCAGGAGAGCCAGGTCCCGCCGCTCTCCGAGCAGACCCACGACGCAGATCCCGAACATAAAGATCGCGGCGTAGAGGAGAACTCTGTGGGTGTCACTGACCGCCACCTCGGGGGTCGGCGTCCAGAAGATGGAGAGCAGGATCCAGGCGGCGAGCCCCAGCAGGGAGGCCAAGGCGAGCGCAGGGGCACCGCTTACCCGGGCGCGCAGAGGAGTGGCCAGCAGGACTATCGCCAGCAGCGCCACCAGGATGATCTCGCCCGGATAGAAGTCCCTCCCGAAGTAGGCGCCAGCCTGCCAGGCCCACCAGGCAAATAACGCGGTGAGGATGGCCAACGGGGCCGCCCAGACGATCCAATGGGTCCCCTGCCGCTTGCCTCCGGCCGCTTCCACGTCGGCCACTCTAGGTCAAACCGCCGTCGCGACCGCGAAGATGCTCCCCACCGATGCGGCTTGCCGTCTACACCGATTACTCCTACCACCGCGTCGACGGCGCGGTGTATGCCGAGCGCGCATTCGCGCTCTTCCTTTCGCGCCTGGGGGGGCACTTCGACCGACTCACGGTGCTCGGCAGACTGGCGCCCACCTCCGAGAGCCGCGCCCGCTATCAGCTGGGAGACAGGGTGGAGTTCGTGCCGCTGCCCTACTACGCCCGCCTGACGGAGCCGCGCGGCGTTCTGCCCGGGGTGCTGGGCACCCTCGGGGCATTCTGGAAGGTGCTCGGCGAGACCGACTGCATCTGTCTCTTCGGGCCCCACCCGCTCGCCTTCCCGGTCGCGCTGATGGCCCGGCTGCGGGGGAAGAAGCTGGTGCTCGGCGTGCGGCAGGACACCCCCGAGTACGTCCGCAGCCGCCACCCCGACCGAAAGCTCCTGCACCAGGTCGCGCGCCTGATGGACGGCGGCTTTCGCCTCCTCGGGCGCTCCTGCTCGGTGATCGCCGTCGGCCCGGCCGTGGCGAGCGGCTACCGGCATTCGCGCCGCCTGCTCCAGATCAGCGTCTCTTTGGTCGACGAGGCCGACATCGTCGACCCCGAGTCGCGCCGGGTCGACTATGGCGGCGAGCTGACGGCGCTCAGCGTCGGGCGCCTCGACGCCGAGAAGAACCCCCTGCTCCTGGTCGAGATCCTGGCCCTGCTGGTCAAGCGCAGCCCGCGCTGGCGCCTGGTGATCTGTGGCGAGGGCAGCCTCGAGCAGGAGCTGCAAGAGCGACTCGAGCAGCTGGGCGTCGCCTCACGGGCCGAGATGCGTGGCTACGTGCCGATGAACGGTGGATTGATGGCGCTTTACCGCGAAAGCCACGCCCTGCTCCATGTCTCCTGGACCGAGGGGCTGCCGCAGGTCCTCTACGAGGCGTTCTCGGCGGCGCTCCCGGTCGTCGCCACCGATGTTGGCGGGGTCGGCGCCGCAGTCGGCGGGGCGGTCAGCCTGATCCCGCCAGGCGACGCGGAGGCCGGCGCCCGGGCCCTGGCCCGACTTGGCTGCGATGAGGCGCTGCGCGAGGAGAGGATCCGGGCCGGCCACTCGCTGGTGCAGGCGGCCACGATTCAGCTCGAGTGCGCCCGCGTCGCCGAGTTCATCAGGGGCTAGGGATCCCGGTCTTGGCCGCGTAGAGCTCCTCATAGAGGGAGCCGACGTTGCGGGCGGTAGCCTCGATCGAGAACTCCTCGCGTCGTCGGCGCCGTCCTGCCTCTCCCATCCGCGACGCGCGGGCGGGGTCGCGCAGCAGCTCGGCGAGGGCGCTCGCGAGGGCGGCGGGGTCCTGTGGCGCCACCAGCAGCCCGCCCACCCCGTCCTCGACCAGGTCGGGCACCCCTCCGACCCGGGTCGCAACGACCGGCTTGCCGGCGTCCATGTACTCCATCACCGAGAGCGGGCTGCCCTCGAAGTCGGAGCTGAGCGCGGCCACGTCGAAGGTCGCGACAAGGTCGGGGACATCGAGGCGCTCCCCGAGAAGCTTCAGCTCGGAACCCAGCCCGAGCTGACCCGCGAGGGCGCGCAGGCGCTCTTTTTCCGGACCCCCCTGAGTGTCATCACCGCCAACGATCACAAGCGCCGCCCCGGGGACCTCCTGGCGCAGGAGAGGCAGGGCCCTGATCAAGACGTCGAGGGCCTTTTGGGGACGAAGCGTCGCCACCACACCGACGAGCGGCTGCCCGGCCTCTAGGCCGAGCTCGGCGCGAACGTCGCGGCCCGGCTTCGGCGGTGGGAAGGGGGCGATCCCGTTGGCTATGAAACGAGTCTTGGCCGGCGCGATGCGCTCGACCTCAATCATCCGGCGCCGGTCCTCGCGCGAGACGGCGACGAAGGCGTCGGCGCGGCGGGCGATCAGCTCGCGGTCGAGGAGGATGCGTCGCGGATTGCCCTCATAGGACCAGGTGTGCTCGTGCGCGACGAACACCGAGTTGCCGATCAGCGGCGAGAGCAGCGCTCCCCAGACGTTGGAGCCGATCTTGTGGGTGTGAAGGACATCCACTCCACGCCTCCGCGCCGTAGAGATCAGCTCCCGCCAGGGCCCGAGATCAAAGCGGGAGCTCCGCCGCAGACCCTGGAAGCCGACGCCGGCCGCTCGCAGCTCCGCCAACCCCGCCTCGTCTGCGGCCTCCGGCGCCCACCGAGTGACGCAGAAGGTGACATCAAACTTCGCCGGATCAAGGTGGGTCGCGATCTGCCTGGCGATCCCCTCTCCCCCACCGGCGGTGCCGATGCCGTCGACCATCGTCAAGACCCGTAAACGCCGCCCCGGGGGTTGCATGGGGCCGGTTAGTCTACGCACCCAGGATCGCCCTTCCCTTGACCGAAACAGGCACCTCAATCGACCTCAAGAAGCACTTCCGGGCTTTGCGGTACCGCCTTCGCCTTGCCCCGGGCACCCCGAACACGTTCGGCAGCGAGAGCTCTTTTAACCCGCCGATCGGCCGCAACTGGAGCCCCGGTGAGCAGGTCCACGGCTACTACATCGACTTCACGCTGAAGCCTGTGAGCGCCGAGTGGCCGCCGGTCTGGCTGGAGCCTCTCGAGCGACAGCTCCATGTCGCCACCGCTCAGTGGGGGCTCGGCGCCTACGAGCGCTTCCTCGACGGCGAGGGCGAGGCCTGGCTTGAGGCGGCCCGCAAGGCGGGCGACCACCTGCTCGAGATCCAGGAGCGGGGCGGCAGCCGAGACGGCGGCTGGCTGCACCGCGCCCCGATGCCGCACACCTTCCGCCTCGATCCCCCCTGGCTCTCGGCGATGGCCCAGGGAGAGGGAGCAAGCCTGCTCACCCGCCTGCACCTTCAAACCGGCGAGGAGCGCTACGCCGAGGCCGCCCTGCGGGCGCTGAAGACGATGGAGTTGCCGGTCGCCGCAGGCGGCACCCTGGCTGAGTTCGAAGGCCAGCCGTTCCTCGAGGAGTACCCGACCGAGATCCCCTCCTGCGTGTTAAACGGCACGATCTTCGCGATCTGGGGCCTCCACGATGTCGGCCGCGGCCTCGGCGATGCCGCCGCGATGGATTCTTTCGAGCGCACGACGACGGCCCTGGCCGCGCTGATCTCCCGTTTCGACGCCGGCTACTGGTCTCGCTATGACCTCTACCCCCACCTCAAACCGAACATCGCCTCTCCGGCATATCACCTCCTGCACATCAGGCAGCTGACCGCGCTCGACCGCCTCTCACCGCGGCCGCAGTTCCAACCGGTCATCGACCGCTTCGAGGCCTACCGCGACAGTAAGGCGAACCGCAGGCGGGCGGTGGCCGCGAAGGTCGTCTTCCGGCTCGGGAACCCTCGCAACCAACTGCTCGCCCATCGCCTTCCCCGCCGCCCGCAAGCCTCGGCGCCCCGGACACGAGGTTCCGACGTATTGGTCCTCTGCTACCACGCGGTCAGCTCGACCTGGCCCGCGGACATCTCGATCACCGCGCGCCAGCTCACCGAGCAGCTGCACTACCTGAGCCGGAAGGGCTACCGCGGCGTCACCTTCAGCGAGGCTGTCGCGGGTATCGAGGGCAAGCTGGTCGCGGTCACCTTCGACGACGGCTACCGCTCGGTGCTGGAGCTGGCGCTGCCGATCCTGCAGAGCTTCGGCATTCCAGGCACGCTTTTCGTCCCGACCGACTACATAGGCAGCGAGGCGCCGATGTCGTGGCCCGGAATCGAACAGTGGCTGAAAGGCGAGCACGAACGGGAGCTGGTCCCGATGTCGTGGCAGGAGGTCGAGAGACTGCGAGACGCGGGCTGGGAGATCGGCTCGCACACCAAGTCTCACCCCAAACTAACCCAGCTCTCCGACGAGCAGCTCAAGGTCGAGCTCGACGGGTCCCGCCGCAAATGCGAGGAGGTGCTCGGCGCCTGCAACTCGATTGCCTATCCCTACGGGGACCACGACGACCGCGTTATCGCCGCAACCGCCGCTGCCGGGTACTCGGTGGCCGCGACGCTTCCGGGCGACATGCCGCCGCCAGCCCCTCTCGCCTGGCCCCGGATCGGCCTGTATCAAAACGACGACATGCGCTTGTTTCGCCTCAAGGTCTCGCCCACACTCCGGCGCGCCCGCGGTTCCGCCGCGTGGCCTCTGGCCGCTGGGAAACTCCGCCGCCTGAAGAAACGGGTAGCCGGCTAATCGGCGCACTCCGCCCTCGACGCGGCTACGAAGAAGAGCCTTGAACCAGCCCCCAGAACGCGTCTCCTCAGACGAAGGGGCGCCAGCCAACTCGTTCGCCGATCCGGAGATCGGCTCCGGGGGCCTCGGCGAAACCGTCGCGCGGGGCGTCGGGATGGCTGGGATCGGTTACGTCGCCGCCCAACTGCTCACGCTCGGCTTCTACCTCGTCCTCGCGCGCCTGCTGACGCCACACCAGTTCGGCCTGTTCGCGGCCGGCTCTTTGCTGGTCACGTTCGGGGCGCTGTTCACGGAGTCGGGCATGATGGCGGCGCTGATCCATCGCGCCGACCGCCTCGAGGAGGCCGCCAGCACTGCCGTCCTGGCGGCGTTTGCCGGCGGCCTCGGGTTCGGCCTTCTCTGCGTTGCATCAGCGCCTTTGGTCGGATTTTTCTTCGGCAGCGGCGAGATTGGGGAGATCGCCGCGGCGATGTCGGGGGTCTTGTTGATCCGCTCGTTGATCGTCGTCCCGGAGGCCCTGCTGCAGCGGCGCTTCTCGTTCTTGCGAAGGATGGTGATCCAGCCCGTGGGTGTGATCGCCCTCGGTAGCAGTGCGATCGTCGCCGCCTCCAACGGACTCGGCGCCTGGTCGATGGTGATCGGCTACTACGCGGCAGCGACCGTCGATGTGGTGCTCTCTTGGGCCTTGGTGAGGTGGCGGCCAAATTTCCGCATCGCCTCGTTTCGGATGTGGAGAGAGCTGGTGGGCTACGGTCGTCACGTCCTCGCCTCCATGATCGTGCTCCGGCTGAGCGAAGGGGTGCCCGTCGCTCTCCTCGGCCGCTTCGTCGGCTCCAACCCTCTGGGCCAGTTTCGCTACGCCGAACGCATGTCCGGCGTTCCCCTACTGGTCGTGATCCAGAGCGCCTCCTATGTCCTCTTCCCCGCCCTCGCGCGCATCACCGACGATCGCGAGAGGTTTCGCGCGGCCTGCATGCGCTCCTTGCGCCTGATGTGCGCGGTCGCCTTCCCGCTGGGATTGATCCTCATACCGCTCGGCGTGCCCCTTGCTGTGATCGTCTTCGGCGAGGTGTGGAGGAACTCCGGCTACGCGACGATGGCCCTTGCCGGGGTTCCGGTCGGCGGCGCCGTCGTCGCTTTTGCGACCGAGGTGGTCAAGGCGGACGGGCGCCCTGATGTCCTCGTCAGGCTGCAGACGGTGATCCTCGTCGTCGGCGCGGTGGCCATGGTTGCGCTCCTGCCGCTCGGCCTGATCGGGATTGCAATCGGCACCTCGCTAGGGAGCCTGGCGGGGGGCGTCTACTCGATGCGGAAGGCCGCAAACCTCATCGACGTCTCGTCGATGCAGCTGCTGCGCGGGATCTGGCCCGTCGGCCTCGCCGCCGGGCTGATGGCGGCGGCCCTGGTGCCGATTCAGTTCGCTCTGATCGACGCCAGCTCGCTTGGGACTCTCGACGGTCTCGCCTTGATCGTCGGGGAGGGCATCGCCGCCGCCCTTCTTTACCTGGGGCTACTGCGTCTGTTCGCTCCAGCGACCGCGGGCGACCTCAACTCGCTGCTCGGCGGGTTGCTCCGGCGCTTCTTAAGCAGAGCCTAGGAAACGCCCGCAAGGACAGCCTCGAGACGCTCAACCTGAACCTCGCGAAGATAGGCGGCGGCGAATGCCCGGCCGCGCTCTCCCAGCTCTTGGCGCAGAACGGGATCTGCCTCGAGGCGTCGCAGCACCGCCACAAGGGCATTGCGATCATCGGGCGGGACCGGCACGGCAGCGTCCGCGGCCGCGGCCAGCCTCTGCGACTCCCCGGCAGCGGCAAGGATGACCGGCCGTCCGACCGCACAGCAATCGAACAACTTCGAGGGAACGAACTTCGCCAGCTCCGGCTGAGCGCCAAGCGACACCAGGCTCGCATCGGAGGCCCGCAGGTAGCGGGCGGCCAGCTCCGGCTCGACCAGGCCCCGGAAGATGACCGAGCCGGCGGGGAGCGTGGAGGCGTGCTCTTCGAGTCGGGCTTTCATCGGCCCGGCTCCGACCAACTGCAGCTGAAAGCGCTCGCCGAGCACCCCCGCCGCCTCGATCGCAGCGCCGAGCCCCTGCGCAATCCCGAGATTTCCGGCGTAGGTCCAGACGAAGCGGTCCGAGGGCAGGCCCAGCTCGGCGCGGTCGACCTCGATGTCCCCGGCATGAAGCCAATTCCGAGTGGTCCCGTTGGGCACTATGGTGATCTTCGCGGGGTCCTTCACCTTGGCTGCGATGTCGACCCGGAATGGCTCGGTGACCGTGACGATCGCCGCGGCGCTCCGGTAGAGGCCGCGCTCGAGGCGCTCGAGCAGGCGGATGATCCGAGGGTTGCTGAGTTCGCCGAGGGCGATCGCGGCCTCCGGCCAGGGATCGCGCACGTCCATCACCCAGGGCACGCGAAACCGCTTGGCCACCATGGCAGCGCCGGCCGCCGCCAGCAGTGGCGGCGAGGAGACGAAGATCACGTCGGGCCGACCGCCGCTGGAGCCAACTAGAACCGACATCAGCGCAAAGCTGCCATAGAGGAAGATGCGAGACAGCGTGGTCTTCACCGGAGAGGTTTTGACCCAGACGTAGCGAATGCCGAACCCGTCCATTTCGCGGCGGAGGACCGCCCGGTTGCGAAAGCCCTCGTGCACAACCCCTTCTGGGTGGTTGGGAACCTCGCAAATCACCTCGACTTCATGGCCGCGCTCGGCCAGATGCTTGGCAATCGGGTGAATCCGCGCCCTGGCAGCCGTCACCTCGGGCGTGAAGTACTGACTGAAGATGAGGATCCGCATATCTAGGGGCGGTCCGACCGAGAGGTCGCTGCGCCGCTGGCGGTGAGCCTACTGGCGACCTAGGGCCCGACGACCTGCACGTTGTCGATGTCAATCGAGCAGCCGCTGGGCGCCGGGCAGGGGATCGATGGGTCGTGGTAGAGCCCCATCCGCAGGTGTGAGGGGATCGCTTCGCCGGCGGCGAGGCCGTCGGTGGCGTTGAAGGGGCCCGCCACCTCGGTCTGCAGGGTGGCGGCATGGATCAGCGGGCTGCGATCGCCGGGGTCGTTGAAGCTGCCGTCGCCGTTTAAGTCCGCGGAGACCTGTATCCAGCCTTTTTCGGGGTCCTTGGAGTAGTTGACGTCGAAGGCGAAGCGGGTCCAGCGGTTGGCGGTGGCGGGGAATTCCCAGATCGTGTGCCAGTCGTTGGCGATCACCCAGTGGTTTTGCCTGGCTTCCATCTCCAGGGCGACGCCGCTGCCGTTGTCGTGGGAGGGCTGGGCCTGCTTCATCTGCATCACCGTCTGCCAGCTGCTCGTGTTCAGGGGGAAGTTCGCAGGCAACCGCTCGGAGAAGTAGGTGACGCGGTGCTGGCCTTCGTGGTAGAAGGCCGTGGGACCGCTGCGACTGTTTTCGCCGAGCTCGCAGCGGGCACCGAAGAAGTTGTCGCCGTTGAGCACGGTAAGGCTACGGTAGGCGTTGTCGGGCTGCGTCCCGGTCGCGGTGGGATGGGTGTCGCCGCCGCCTTCGACGTAGGAGTAGCGGGAGGCGCTCGCGCACTGGATGCTGCCCCAGAAGGGGAGTGGGCTCGATTCGGATGCGGTGTCAGAGGCGATCAGCTTGCAGGCGGGCAGGGTCATCGCCACGATCTCGCCGGGCTGTCCGGCCAAGGGACACTCAGAAGCAGAGGTTGTGGCGATTCTCCCAACTCGGACCGCGACCGCGTTGGACCTGCGGAAGCGCTGCAGTGCCCGGAGGTGGATCACTCCGACCCTACTGGCGCGGCTGAGGCGCACCCTGCGGGCGAACTTTCCGCCCGAGCGGACACGGGCGCCCACGGCGAACTGCAGGCCCCTGGCTCCGAGAACCGCGATCCGCACATGACTCCGAGCGACGTCGCGGTGACAGACGCGGCCCCGCACCCGGATCCAACCGCCGACCGGGACCCTGTGCTTGGCGGTGCTGAGACGAAGCCCATGGCACCCCTCGAGCTTCGCGGCTTGAGCCGAGGAAGACGGCAAGGCGACCAGGGCCAGAGCCATTGCGGCGAGGGCAACGGCCAGGAAGCGCACGGTCGAGTGGCGCAGCAGCATGCCTGAACCAATCGGCCGTCCCCGATCAGTGGCCGAGCGGACCCCTCCACCCTCTCGACATATGTACTACAAGTGTGGTCCCGAGACGCTAACTAAATTGCAATATCAGGCGAGGTTATTGGTCATCATCGAGACTCTTGAACGCATCGAATCGCCGCCGGCGTTCGTCCGGCGCACTACCCTCCCTCAACAACCGGAAGCGATCTCTGATCGCCCGACCACAAATCACACCGGCAGGTTCTAGACGACCGGTTGTCCGGGGCTTTCCCCAATCATCAAATAAGGTTCCGGCAATGGACCGCAACGCGGAGCAAGGCCCCTGTCATGTCGTTTGAGCGAATCGGCGTAAGTCGAGGGTGGGCTGACCCTGCGACTCGAAAGGCCTCCGCGCCCAATCCGTCCGCGGTCATTCTTGGCGGCGCGGTCACAGCGCTCTCGGTCGCGCGCAGCCTGACCAACGCTGGCGTACCGGTGTGGGTCCTTGACAGACGCGATTCGCCGGCTCGAGTGTCCCGGCTGCGCAAGGCGTTCGTCGACGTGGGTCGTGAGGAGATGCAACCTCGCATGCTGCACTGGCTGCGGTCAGGCCCTCACGGGGCGGTCGTGCTGGCGTGCTCAGACGAGGGACTAGAGCTCATAGCGCGTCACCGGGCCGAGCTGCTCGAGCTCGGCTACATCCCGATGGAGGCCGACGACGAAGTGTTGTTGGCGATGCTCGACAAGGAGCGCACATACGCGCTCGCCGACGAGCACGGCATCCCGGCGCCCCGCGCACGGCCGCTGCGCGATCAGGCCGACGTCGATGCCGTGATTCGCGAGCTCTCCTACCCCTGCGTGCTGAAGCCGATCCACTCCCACATATTTGCCCGCCGCACAAAATCGGGCTCAAAGGTGCTCACCGCCGAAAGTCCCGAGGAGCTGCAGACTGTGTTCGAACGCATGTCGGCGATCGGCGTGGAGATGCTCGTAACCGAGGTGATCACCGGCCCCGACGACGAATGCGTCTCCTACTACGGCTACCTCGACGAGCGTGGCGAGCCGCTGATTCACTTCACAAAGCGAAAGATCCGCCAGAACCCGCCCCACTTCGGGATCGGCACCTACCATGCCACGACGCACGATCCGGAGGTGGCGGACATCGGGCTGCGCTTGTTGCAGGCTGTCGGACTGCGAGGCCTGGGCAACGTGGAGTTCAAGCGCGATGGGCAGGACGGTCAGCTCAAGCTGATCGAGTGCAACGCGCGTTTCACGATGTCAAACGAGCTCATCCGGGTGGCCGGGATCGATCTCGCGCTGTTCTCCTACAACCGCCTGCTTGGCCGACCGACGCCGCCGGTCGACTCCTACCGAGAGGACGTGCGGCTGTGGTACCCGCTCGAGGACACGCACGCGTTCCTCGAGTACACACGCAACGGTGAGCTCTCGCTCGGACGCTGGGTGGGGAGTCTGCTCTATCGCCAGCACCTCCCAGTCGCGCGGATCGACGACCCGCTCCCTGCCCTCCTTCGCGCCTCGCGGATGATCGGGAATGCCACACGAGCTCGTGCGATCGCCGCTCGCGCGTCACAATCCCACCGCTCGCCGCGGCGATTCAGGCTCGGCAGGCTGGCGGAGCGGATGGCGAGCAGCGATCTGGGCTCGGCGCTGGCCTCCCGGCTGGACCTCGCTCGTTCGACCGGTCCCGGCTGCGTATGGCGGCGCCTGCGCTCTGAGCCTCGCCTGCTGGGACGGGCAGAGCGCGTTCGGGATGCGCTGTACGAGCGGATCTGGCGCGAGGCGGCGGATGCGGCTGGCGCCCGTATCGAGCAGCTTGCGCCGGGACTGTTCGAGTTGAGCCGCGACCGCGCCTCGGTGCGCGTCTGTCAACAGATGGTCGACTTCGACGATCCAGTCACGCTCGAGCTGGCGCTGGACAGGGCCCTGGTACACAAGCTGCTTGCGGTAGCTGGCACTCAGATCCCCGACCACCTCGAATTCGCCGCTCGCGATCCCGCGCCTGCTCTGGAGTTTCTTGCGGCCGGCGGTCCGTGCGTTGTCAGACCGGCAGTTCGAACGGCCGCTCGCCCCAGCGGCACGACCGCCGTAGTCGAGCGGCCCGACGAGCTGATGCGCGCGCGGATGCACGCGGCCACTGGCAGCGAGCGCCTGCTGATCGAACGCCAGGCAGCCGGCGGGCTCTATCGACTGCTGCTCCTGGACGGCGAGCTTATCGACGTGGTGCGCATCCTTCCAGCACAGCTCACCGGCGATGGCCGATCGACTATCGAGTCGCTGATAGTCGCCGAGAACGAGCGTCGGGTCACCGCTGGCGGCGCCACGGGCACCTCAATGCTGACGGTTAACCTCGACATGGTTACCACGCTTGAGCGTGCGGGACTCAACCTGTCGTCGGTCTTGGAGCCGGGTCGCGCGCTCGCGATCGTGAGTGTGGTGAACAACGACGCCGGCGGCGACAACGTGGCCTTCCACGGCGAGCTTTCCCCTCAACTCCTCGCCGAAGCGATATCGGCCCAGAGCGCCATCGGGCTGCACCTCGCCAGCGTCGATGTCATCACGACCGACCCCACCAAGCCGCTTGCCGAAACCGGTGGCGTGATCAACGAGGTGAGCGGCGCGCCGGAACTTCACCATCACTATCTCGCCGCCGACCCTGACAGGGCCACGCGCGTGGCGGTCCCAATTCTGGAACGACTGCTCACCCACGCCGGGTCTGAGGATGCCACCGAGGGCCACGCATCCTCGCCTTCGCCATCCGGCCCAGCTCAGCGCCTGTCAGCGTAAGCACTTGTCGATCACCGCGAGCACCTCGAGCCAAAAGCGATGAGCCACCGAGTGGTGCTGATACCCGGAGACGGCATTGGACCGGAAGTGACCGATGCGGCACGCCGCGCCCTCGACGCCAGCGGAGCGGCGATCGACTGGGTCATCGAGGAGGCGGGAGCGGAGCT
Organism: uncultured Solirubrobacterales bacterium; assembly: GCA_963842375.1. Taxonomy (GTDB): domain Bacteria; phylum Actinomycetota; class Thermoleophilia; order Solirubrobacterales; family 70-9; genus CAVUPF01. The sequence continues at coordinate 738,669 of CAWJGB010000010.1, read as the reverse complement.
GTTTGACCGCACCGGCGTCGCCTTGCCGGAAAGCACGCTCAGCGCAATCCGCGAATGTGGTGTCGCGCTCAAGGGCCCGATCACCACGGATGCGAACGTGGGTAGGCCGTCGATAAATGTCGCGTTGCGACGAGAGCTCGATCTGTATGTCGGCATACGCCCGTGTCGTACCTTTGCCGGGGTCAAGACCGCCGTGAGAAAGGTCGATCTCGTCGTGATCAGAATGACAGGCGAAGACCTCTACGCGGGCATCGGCTATGACAAGGACGACCCCGCTGCTGCTTCGTTGCGGGACTTCATCCGGGCGACCGACGGCACCGACCTCTCCAACGACACGGGGATATCGATCAGACCGCTGTCGCTCTCGGGCGCACGTCGCGTCGCGCGGGTCGCCTTCGAATACGCGCGCAGCAACGATCGCAGAAGGATCACGGCGGTCCACAAGGCGACCGCGGTGCACGAGACCGACGGCCTGTTTCTCGCGGCGGCGCAGGCCGAGGCAGACGACCATCCGGATCTCGAGTTTGACGACGCTCTCGTCGATACCTGCTGCGCCGGCCTCGTTAGGCACCCCGGCGACTACGACGTGCTGCTGTTGCCAGTCGTCTATGGCGACATCGTCTCGGGACTCTGTGCAGCCCTGATTGGCGGCCCTGGACTCGCTCCCGGAGCGAGCCTCGGCCCCAACTGCGCCGTGTTCGAGGCGGCACACGGATCCGTTCCGAAGTATCGCGGGATGCAGCGGGCAAACCCACTGGCGCTGGTCCTTTCGGGGGCCATGTTGCTCAGGCACCTCGGCGAAGCCGAAGCCGCCGCTCGGGTCGAACAGGCGGTCGCCGCGCTCCTGCGCGACGGCACGACGCTGCCGCGTGACCTGTGCTCAAACGACGCAAGAGCCGCGACGACTACTGCGGTTGCACAGGCCCTGGTGAGAGAGCTCTCTGACGGTGGGCGTACCCGATGCAGTTAGGATCCCGCCAGCCGATCAAAGACAAGCGTAAGGATGCTGTCGTCCAATATCTGACAGCGCCAACAGTTCGACCGGACCTGCCATGCCATCCCGACGGGTAGCGGATCCTCCAAAGACCGTACGTCTGAGCGGCGCGCAGCTGGGCGATCTCCTTGAAGACGTGCTTCAGCGGCGTCGGCCTGTCGCCGCCCGACGCGGCGATCGTGGCCGAGGTGCTGGTGGACGCCAGTCTGCGCGGCGTGGACTCCCACGGAGTAGAGCGCGCCCCGGTCTACATGCGCCGGGTACACGCGGGCCTGGCACGGGGAACAGAGCAGGTGTCGGTGACAGTCGAGAACGGCGCGATGGTGCGGCTCGACGCCGGTCGGGCGCTCGGGCCCGCCGTCGCCGTAAAGGCCACCGATATGGCCGTCGAGCTGGCCGGACGGCACGGCATCGGGATGGTCGCCGTGGGCGGTTCCTCGCACTTCGGCCACGCCGGCTTCTACGCGCGGCGCGCGGCGCGGCGCGAGCTGATCGCTGTGATCCTCTCCAACGCCGCCCACTCGATGGCGCCGCACGGCAGCGCTGAGCCGTTCCTGGGCGCCAACCCGTTGGCCATCGGCGTCCCACTCGGCCAGCGCGGCGAGTTCGTCCTCGATATGTCGACCAGCATCGTCGCCCGCGGGACCATCCGCCGCGCGCAGGCGGCCGGCCAGACGCTGGCTGCCGGCCTGGCTCTCGACGCCGAGGGCCAACCCACCACCGATCCAGCCGCCGCCCTGTCCGGCAGCGTCCTGCCGATCGCCGGGCCCAAGGGCACCGGTCTCGCGCTAACGCTGTGTCTGCTTGCCGGGACGCTCGCCGAGGCTGACTTCGACGACGAGATCGAGTCCATGTACACCGACGCGCCGGCCCCGGTCGCGCCGAGTATCGGCCATGTCATGCTGACCATCGATCCCTGGCGCCTTTCCGATCGAGCGAGCACCGTGCGCCGGCTGGAAGCGCTCGTCGACCGGCTGCACGGTCTGCGCCCGATCGATCCTGCCAAGCCAGTCCGATATGCCGGCGAGCGCAGTGAGAACAGCCTGAGGCAGAACTCGCGCCAGGGGATCGATCTTCGCGTTGGAGAGCTCCAGGCGGTAGCCCGCGCGTGCGTGGACTGCGGCCTGAACGAGCTGGCCGACCAGGCGCGCCAGCTGGCGACGGGCGCGGGCGCCGCGTGGCCGTCGGCGTGAGCGATCTGACCCGGGCTCTGGCCCGGCGCGGTCGTCGGGTCACCGTCGCCACCGAGTTGCTCCGTTCGATAGGCCCGCTGGACACGCTCCGCCGCGTTCGCCAAGAGCTTGAGCTGCGAGGTGTTCCTGGGGCATCCGAAGACAGCTACGGCAGCATCTGGCGCGACGCCGCGCAGGTCCTCGATGCGCGCGTCACCGACCTCGGAGGCGGATTCCTGGAGATATCCAGGGGCAAGCGGCGTGCGCGCGTGAACGGCCGCTTCACGGGACTTGATGGTGAGGTGACGCTGCGTCTGGTGCGCGACAAGACAGCGCTCAACCGCCTGCTGGGGGCGACCGGCGTTAACCTGCCCGAGCACATCGAGTTGGAGGCCGACGATCTGCACGGGGCGCACCACTTCATGGCCCGATGCCCGGCGCCTTGGGTCCTCAAGCCTGCCGGCACCTCTGGCGGTCAGGGCATAACGACCGGGCTACGCACCTCGGAGGACTTCGAGCTGGCGCGCCGTCGAGCCCTTCTGTACGGCTCACGCCTGATCCTGGAGCGACAGGTCGTGGGCGATGTCCACCGCCTGCTGATACTCGATGGCGAGGTGATCGACGTACTTCGACGTCTCCCCTCGCGGGTCACCGGGGATGGTCGCTGCACGGTCAGGGAGCTGATCGAAGTGGAGAATCGCGCACGACTCGGCGTGACCGGACGCGGTACGTCGCTGGTGTTCATCGACCTCGAGTGCGTCCTCACGCTTCGTTCCCAGGGACTAACACTCACGGCAGTGCCAGCCGCCGGTCGTACGGTGGCACTCAAGCTCGTTACCAATCAGAATGGTGCAAGGGACAACTACACGGTACACACCTCGCTTGACCCTGAAGTTGTAGAGGAAGCCCGGCGGGCGACCTGTGCAGCTGGCCTGCGTCTAGCCGGCGTCGACATCGTGACCACCGATGTCACCCGCTCGCTGGCAGAGACAGGCGGTGCGCTGCTCGAGGTCAACGGCGCCCCGGGCCTCCACTACCACTACTCGGTCGCGGACCCGGCAAACGCTACGGCGGTCGCAATGCCCGTCCTGCGGACGCTGCTGACCTGAGTGCCGTGGGACCAGGAACCGGCCGCGTTGGCCACAGACAGTGCCATCAGTGGTCAGAAGATGAGCACAGACTGCCACAGCCAGGCTTGATATGGTCGGGGGCGGATGCGGGCAACTAACCTCGAAGAGCGCAATGGTAGGAAAGCCTAAGACGGCGGAGATGCATCCCGGTCCGGGACTGCGCATTCGCACTGAGATCGAGCGCATCGATGCGGACCACGTCTCCGCCTTTGGCCGATTTGACACGCCGGCGGTCTCCGACCAGATGAACCGTCTCTACACGATGGTCCCCGCCATCCACAACATGACCAGCCCCGAGCTGCGCCTACTCGGCCCGGCCTGCACTGTCAAGGTCTACCCGGGCGACAACCTGATGATCCACAAGGCTCTGGACATCGCCCGGCCGGGCGATGTGATCGTTGTGGACGCCAGTTCCTCGTCGCTAACCGCCGTGCTAGGCGACCTCATCAGCACCAAGGCCCGGCACCGCGGGATCCTGGGCTTCGTAGTCGACGGCCTCATCCGCGACCTGCCCGCCATCCGTGCCCTCGAGGACTTCCCCGTGTTCGCGCGCGGCGTGACACCGATCGGCCCGCTGCACCGCGGTCCGGGCGAGATCAACTACCCCGTTTCCTGCGGGGGCATCGTCGTCCAGCCTGGCGATCTCGTGGTTGGTGACCTCAACGGCGTGGTGATCGTCCCACGCGAGGTCGCCGACGAAATTCTCCAGCGTCTAGCCGCACGCGCTGAGGCTGAGGCCGATTACGTGGCGGCAGTATCCCGCGGCGACTTCTCCAACGCCTGGGTAGACCAGACGCTGTCGGAGGCCGGTGTTCCGATCGAGGAAGGTCTGGCCGCAGAGTAACTGGGCGCCTCGAGTGTCACCGCGCTAACCCGTCGTAAGGCGGGGACGCGAAGCCACCAGACCGCTGTTCGCGGCAGTGTCAACTCCGGCACCTACCCGCAAGGGAGACACCCAATGGCAGGCACCCCCGGCACGATACCTTCGTGTGGGACATCATCACGCATAGTGGTGGGCCTGCACCTCGTGTTACGACTACTTGGTATCTGGAGTTAAGGAAGTGTCGGACCGGGCACGTCGCCAGTCAAAATAATGGTTTCGACAACTCCTCAAACAAAATCGGCCCACATTCAAGCTGACGATGGAAGCGAACATCGAAGTCGATTCCCTCTACGTCAACGCCGCCGCACATGAATACACGTTGCAAGGGGGCTCTGCCTGCGTCGATGGCGCGCCCGGGTCCGCGCACCGAGCTATCGCACACCGGCCGCTTGCGGCCCGCGATCAGCGCTGGGCACTTGATGACAAATCGGTGGCCATATCAGAGAGACGGCCCCAAGACCTGCACGTTGTCGATGTCAATCGAGCAGCCGCTGGGCGCCGGGCAGGGGATCGATGGGTCGTGGTAGAGCCCCATCCGCAGGTGCGAGGGGATCGCTTCGCCGGCGGCGAGGCCGTCGGTGGCGTTGAAGGGGCCCGCCACCTCGGTCTGCAGGGTGGCGGCATGGATCAGCGGGCTGCGATCGCCGGGGTCGTTGAAGCTGCCGTCGCCGTTTAAGTCCGCGGAGACCTGTATCCAGCCTTTTTCGGGGTCCTTGGAGTAGTTGACGTCGAAGGCGAAGCGGGTCCAGCGGTTGGCGGTGGCGGGGAATTCCCAGATCGTGTGCCAGTCGTTGGCGATCACCCAGTGGTTGTTCATCACCTGCAACTCCAGGGCGACGCCGCTGCCGTTGTCGTGGGAGGGCTGGGTCTGCTTCATCTGCATCACCGTCTGCCACTGATTGGTGGCGATCGGGAAGTTGGACGGCAGGCGCAGGGAGAAGTAGGTGATTAGGTGCTGGCCTTCGTGGTAGAAGGCCGTGGGGCCGGCGCGGCTGTTTTCGCCGAGCTCGCAGCGCGTACCGAAGTATTCGTCGCCGTTGAGCAAGGTCAGGCGACGGTAGGCGTTGTCAGGCTGCGTTTTCCCGTTCGCGGTGAGATGGGTGTCGCCGCCGCTTTCGACGTAGGAGTAGCGGGAGGCGCTCGCGCACTGGATGCTGCCCCAGAAGGGGAGCGGGTTCGATTTGGACGCGGTATCGGAGGCGATCAGCTTGCAGCCGAGCAGACTCATGGAAATCGGCGCGGTCGACTGAGTCGCAGCCGAGTGGGCACCCAGGATCAATCGAGGGTTCCGGGGAGGCCGAGTGCAACGACTTCGCGCCGACTTCGGAGGGGGAGGTGTCGGTATCAGTTCCCCTTCCCGGCGCCGCAATCTCCAGTATCAGCGCCCCGGCCAAAAGAGCAATCAGCACAACGGCGCCCAGTCGAGATGATCTCGTGGCCACAGCCCGCGACTCTACGCTTCCCACCCAACCGTCATCGAGGCCCGCCGCGAAACACGGCCCCCACCGACCTAGGGCCAGCGCCTAGGGCCCGACGACCTGCACGTTGTCGACGATCGCCAATTGGAACGAGGACCCCAAGCCCTACGTCTGGCACAAGCGCCGATGAGATCCTCGACAGCCTCGCCTCCTACTGCCAGCGGATCAACGACTCAGGTCACTAGGAAGACGGTTCCAGAACTTGGACGTTGTCGACGTCGACCGAGCATTCGACGGGCGCCGCGCACGAGATCGATGGGTCGTGGTAGAGCCCCATCCGCAGGTGTGAGGGGATCGCTTCGCCGGCGGCGAGGCCGTCGGTGGCGTTGAAGGGGCCCGCCACCTCGGTCTGCAGGGTGGCGGCATGGATCAGCGGGCTGCGATCGCCGGGGTCGTTGAAGCTGCCGTCGCCGTTTAAGTCCGCGGAGACCTGTATCCAGCCCTTTTCGGGGTCCTTGGAGTAGTTGACGTCGAAGGCGAAGCGGGTCCAGCGGTTGGCGGTGGCGGGGAATTCCCAGATCGTGTGCCAGTCGTTGGCGATCACCCAGTGGTTTTCCCTGGCTTCCATCTCCAGGGCAGGGCCACTACCGTCATCGTGGGAGGGCTGGGCCTGCTTCATCTGCATCACCGTCTGCCACTTTCCGGTGGCGATCGGGAAGTTGGAGGGCAGGCGCTCGGAGAAGTAGGTGATGAGGTGCTGGCCTTCGTGGTAGAAGGCCGTGGGACCGCTGCGACTGTTTTCGCCGAGCTCGCAGCGGGCACCGAAGTATTCGTCGCCGTTCTCGACAGTGAGGCGTCGGTAGGCATCGTCTGGCTGCGCTTCACCGGTCGCGGTTAGATGGGTGTCGCCGCCGCTTTCGACGTAGGAGTAGCGGGAGGCGCTCGCGCACTGGATGCTGCCCCAGAACGCCAGTGGGCTCGATTCGGATGCGGTGTCTGAGGCGATCAGCTTGCAGCCGAGCAGACTCATAGCAATCGGCGCGGTCGATTGAGTCGCACCTAGTGGGCACCCAGGATCAATCGAAGGTTCCGAGGAGGCCGAGTGCAACGACTTCGCGCCGACTTTGGAGCCGGAGGTGACCGGATCGACCGCGAGGCTGGTCGGAGGCTGCGCCGTCCCTGGCACCCCACCGCCAACCGCTACATGGGCACCGACAGGCACCGTGGTGGCAAGCGCGGCCACCACCACCTTGCCCTGGGCGGAGCATCGGTCCGTGCAAGACCCAGCGGCCAATCCGAGGGACCGCGCCGGCCCCACGGCGGCAAATGTCGGGGGGACTCTGCTCACCCCGCGCGGCCGATCCGCCACGCGGTTTGCGCTGGTGCTACCTGGGACCTTGGCCTGGTCGATCGAGCGGCACTTGCCCCTCGAGTGGTGGTCGCGGTGGCAGGCAGAGGCGAACCCCCTTCCCGGCGCCGCAATCTCCAGTATCAGCGCCCCGGCCAAAAGAGCAATCAGCACAACGGCGCCCAGTCGAGATGATCTCGTGGCCACAGCCCGCGACTCTACCCCTTACAGCCAGCCGTCATCGAGGCCGCCGCCAAACACGGCCCCCACCGACCTAGGGCCAGCGCCTAGGGCCCGACGACCTGCACGTTGTCGATGTCAATCGAGCAGCCGCTGGGCGCCGGGCAGGGGATCGATGGGTCGTGGTAGAGCCCCATCCGCAGGTGTGAGGGGATCGCTTCGCCGGCGGCGAGGCCGTCGGTGGCGTTGAAGGGGCCCGCCACCTCGGTCTGCAGGGTGGCGGCATGGATCAGCGGGCTGCGATCGCCGGGGTCGTTGAAGCTGCCGTCGCCGTTTAAGTCCGCGGAGACCTGTATCCAGCCTTTTTCGGGGTCCTTGGAGTAGTTGACGTCGAAGGCGAAGCGGGTCCAGCGGTTGGCGGTGGCGGGGAATTCCCAGATCGTGTGCCAGTCGTTGGCGATCACCCAGTGGTTTTGCCTGGCTTCCATCTCCAGGGCGACGCCGCTGCCGTTGTCGTGGGAGGGCTGGGCCTGCTTCATCTGCATCACCGTCTGCCAGCTGCTCGTGTTCAGGGGGAAGTTCGCAGGCAACCGCTCGGAGAAGTAGGTGACGCGGTGCTGGCCTTCGTGGTAGAAGGCCGTGGGACCGCTGCGACTGTTTTCGCCGAGCTCGCAGCGGGCACCGAAGAAGTTGTCGCCGTTGAGCACGGTAAGGCTACGGTAGGCGTTGTCGGGCTGCGTCCCGGTCGCGGTGGGATGGGTGTCGCCGCCGCCTTCGACATAGGAGTAGCGGGAGGCGCTCGCGCACTGGATGCTGCCCCAGAAGGGGAGTGGGCTCGATTCGGATGCGGTGTCAGAGGCGATCAGCTTGCAGGCGGGCAGGGTCATGCCGATGGAGCCGCTCGTGGAGGTGGCGCCGAGGGGACAAGGTTCGGGAGCGGGAGCCGGTTCGGGAGCGGGTTCGTGCGCACGTTCAGGTGCCGTGGGCGGAGCCGGTTCCGGTTCAGGCGAGGGGGTCGGTGATGGCGCCGGATTAGAGGTGGGGGCAGACGGTTCGTCCGGCTGCTGGGTCGGAGCCCCATGCTTCGGCCGCTCGATGTGCACCCGAACCCGCTTCGAGATGTCACGGGAAGACGCGGCTCGAAGGCCGACGACACCGGCACCGGCGGAAACGCCAATGCGCACCCGCTTGGCGAACTCATCTCCTCGGGCGTGGACTCGACCAAGAACGCTCCAGTGCTCTTTATGGCCAATGAGGATGCGAACCGTCGCGGCACATACCGTCCCTCTCACGCGCATCCAGCTGCCGCTGACCACCTCTTGGGTGGAGGTGCGCAGCGTGGTCTTGGCGCAGGATGCCGGAGCGCCGACTGGGCCGAGGAGCGCGCAGCCGATAAGCGCTGCGAGGAGGATGGCGATGCGGGCGAGGCAAGAAGATGCGTGTCGGTGGGATTGCCTGAGCACGGAATCCCAATCGCCCGAAATGCTCTGACTCGCGAAGATCCGCGGCCGAACTGGACCGATGTGTCCGGGGCGCCTGGACTTTCGTTGGAAGCCACCGCCCAATACTTCGGCGCAGTGGCTGAATAGCCGACGGAGATCTCACGATGGGCCTTCTGAAAGCTGAACTGGTCACCGATGCTTCGGCGATTGCCCCAATCGAAGCTGAGTGGCGCGCGCTCGCCGTGCAGCGATCGAACGGCTTCATCACTCCCGAGTGGTTCCGGAGCTGGTGGGAGAACCAGGGACATCAGTCGTCCTCCCCGCTGATCTCGGTGGCGCGGCGACCCAGCGGTTCCGTGGCAGGGGTGATGCCCCTTGTCCTCGACGAATCCAGTCGCCCCCACGCCATTCGCTTCGCTGGGGCGACGATCGGGGATCGCTTTCACCCGGCCGCCGGCGAGGCCGATGAGGTCTCGGTCGCTTCGGCGACGATGCGGGCCTTGGAAAACGCCAGCCTAGACCAGCGGATGATCCTCCTTGAGCGGGCTGACACCAACAGCCACTGGTGGCGGCTGATGCAACGCGTGTCATCGGTCCGACGGACGATCGTCGAGCAGCAGCAGACCGTGGTCCCGTTCATCGACCTGACGGGACTCGACTGGGAGACGTACCTCGCCAGCCGCAGTAAGAACTTCCGCAAGCAGGTTCGGCGCGCCGAGCGCGCTCTGGTCCGCCGGCACTCGATGAAACTGCGGAGCGCGACAGATGAGACCCTGAGTGCCGACATCGCCGAACTCTTCCGACTGCACGACCTCAGGCGCAATGGCCTCGGCGGCTCCTCCCTGGACGCCGCGGCCCGGCGTTCGCTTCGTGCCTTCGCCTTCGCTGCTCACCGCCAAGGCTGGTTGCGCCTGAGTGTGATGGAGGCCGACGGCGCGCCAGTCTCGGCTTTGTTCGCCTGGCGAATCGGTAAGTCCTACGTCTCCTACCAGGGTGGCTTTGACCCCGCCTGGGCGAAACTGAGCGTCGGAGTCGCGATCGAGGCGATCAACGTCCGCAAGGCAATCGAGGAGGGCGCTGCCGAATATGACTTCTTGCTCGGCACCGAGGGCTGGAAGCGCCGGTTCACCGCCGATGCACGCCCGACCCAAACCGCCGTCCTGCTCCGTGCCCGACACCCAACTCGCGTCCTGGTCGCCGTCGAGGCGAAAGCGCGCCGAGCGGGGGGCGGAATGCGGGAGCGTAAGCACGTCAGCAGCCTGCTCCGCTCGTTGCACGGATTGATCCCGACCGCGCGAGGATCCTGAGCACGGCGATATCGCCAGTCGGGCTGGTCCGCATGTGCATCGTCCACGTAAGCGGGTCCCGGACAATTCGTCAAGACGGGACGGAGAACTCCGCCGCTTGTGGCATGGCACCGCGTTTTTAACGTCTACTCGGGCTTGCGCGGCACCAGAACGAGGCGCTTGAACTCGGCGACCAGCACTCCGTCCTGGTTCAGCACGCGGGTATAAACCTTGACCACACCGCGGTCGGGCTTCGAGGTCGACGGCTTCACATCGAGCACCTCGGTCTCGCAGAACAGCGTGTCTCCGTGGAAGACCGGATTGGGATGGCTGAGATCTTCGGTGGCGAGGTTGGCGATCGCCTTCCCTGAGATGTCGGAGACCGACATCCCCAGCGCCAACGAGTAGACGAGAGGACCGACGACGACGTTGCGGCCCTGCTGTGAGCTCTTCGCGTAGACGTCGTTGATATGCAGCGGGTGGTGGTTCATCGTGAGCAGGCAGAAGAGGTGGTCGTCGGCCTCGGTCACGGTCTTCGCCGGCCAGTGCTTGTAGACGGCGCCGATCTCGAACTCCTCGAGGTAGCGACCGTAGCTGTGCGCGCCCGACGCCTCGCGCTCGGCCTGGTCGGTGCTCAGTTCGTGCTTCTCCTCGCTCATCTGTCGCGAAATCTCCTCTGGATGGACAGCACGGGATGCTATCTGCCTGTAAGTTCTCACCGCCATTCAGTCGATGCGGCTCGTGCCCGTCCAATCCCTTGAGCCTCACGAGGTCAGTTCCTGGGTGGAGCTTGCAGAGCGTGCGGCAGAGCCCAACCCCTTCTTCGAGCCGGCTTTCGTCATACCGACTGCAAAGCACCTGGATACGGCTCCACCGTGGCTGCTGATCCACGAGCGTGACGGGGCCTGGATCGGCTGCCTTCCGGTTCGCGTCACACGCCTTCTCGGTCGCCGCATCGCCCTGTCGAGCTGGAAACATCCTTACTCCGGCGTCGGCACCCCACTGGTCGATCGCCGCCATCTCACGACTTTCGCGAATGCCCTCGTGCAGCGCCTCAGCGACTGGCGCAACGGCCGCTTCCTGATGTTGCGGTGTGCGGTCGACGATGTCGTTGTGGGCGCGATCCGCTCCGCGGTCGAGGCATCGCAGACAGCGCGCGTGACCTTCGAGCACACCGGGGAGCGAGCCGCCATCAGGCGCCGCCCCAGCCCCGATGACTATCTGGTTGGGCTCAAGCCTCGGCGGCTGCGCGAAATCGAGCGCAGGCGCAAACGGCTGTCCGACCAGTTCGACGGTGAGCTCACGGTGACCGACCGACCGCACAGCCCGGACGCCGTCGAGGAATTTCTCCGCCTGGAGGCAAGCGGTTGGAAGGGCAGAAAGGGCACTGCGATGACGACGAGCGGAGACGCCGACCTCTTTCGGTCGCTATGCCGGGAATTCGCGCAAAACGGGCGCCTCCAGCTGCTTTCGCTCGAAGCCGAGCAGCGGGCACTTGCGATGCAGTGCAACATCAGCGCGAGCGACATCCTCTTCAACTTCAAGGTCGCCTTCGACGAGGCGTTGAAGGGCTATGCGCCGGGTATCCAGCTGGAGATCGACGCGATCCGCGTCTTCCACGAAGAGCGCCAGGAGCAAGTCATGGACTCCTGCGCCGAGCCGGACAACGAGGTGCTGAATCGCCTCTGGCCCGACCGGATTCCGATCGCCACACTGGTGGTCGGCCCCCAGGGACCGACCGGACGGATGGCCGGTCGTGCCCTCACCTCTGCACATGCCTGGCGTACCCGCAAGAAAGGCTCGAGATGAACGATCAGGTGACCCTGCCGGGTTTGACCGGGTCCCCGAAGACCTCTGCGGTGACTCGCGGTCGATCGTCTGCATCGGCGCCGGCCCCTACAGCAGTCCTTGAGCAGGACGATCAGCTCCTCGCGGACGTAGCCTCGCGCACTCGTTAGACGAATTTCGAGGCGGTCGCCCGGAAGCCCCGCTCGCGGAGGTGGCGGCGTAGTTTGCCGATCAACGGTCAAGTCCGGCGCTGCCCGGCAGCCTCAGTGAACCTTTTTCAGCCGGGAGCGCTGCTCCTGGCGCTCGACCACCTGGGCGATCAGCTTCAGCACGTTGGAGTCACCGCTGGCCTTGATATGACCGGTCTCAAACGCCCTGCGGTAGCTCTTCAGCGTGCCGCGCTCGGCCAGCTCGTTGAACTGGGGGCGGTCGATCTGGACCAGCACCCGCTCGTCCTGGGCAAGGTCCTTCGTGACCTTCAAGTCCGGGACCTCGACCCGGTAGAGCTGGATGTCGTGGCGCGCTTTCAGCTCCAGGCCGAAGACCAGCTTCAGTTTTTGCAGCGCAGGGACTTCGGCCTGAAAGCGCTCGACGGCGGTCTTGATCAGCTCTGAGGTCGACGCCATCCGGCTCAGATCTTGTGCCTCTGCAGGAGCTTTTTCCCGATCACCATGCGCTGGATCTCCGACGTCCCCTCGCCGATCAAAAGCAGCGGCGCATCGCGATAGAGGCGCTCGATCTCATACTCCTTGGAGTAGCCGTAGCCGCCGTGGATGCGAAAGCACTCCTCGACGCACTCCTTGCCGGTCTCTGAGGCGAACAGCTTCGCCATCCCGGCCTCCAGGTCGGAGCGCTCGCCGGCGTCCTTCATCCGCGCCGCCTTGCGGGTGAGGAGGCGCGCCGCCTCGACCTTGGTCGCCATGTCGGCGAGCTTGAACTGGATCGCCTGGTGCTGGGCGATCGGCTTGCCGAAGGTCTTTCGCTCCTGGCTGTAGCGCAGTGCCAGCTCCAGGGCGCGCTGGGCGATGCCGACGCCGCGGGCGGCGACGTTGACCCGGCCGACCTCAAGCGCGTCCATCATCTGCACGAATCCCTCGCCCGACGCCGGCCTCCTCACCACCCAGGATCCGCTCGGGCGGGCAGCGGTAGCCGTCATAGACGAGCTCGGTCGACTCGACCCCCTTGTAGCCCATCTTCTTGATCTTGGGCGGGACGATCAGGCCCTTGAAGCCGCCGGAGTTCTCCTCCGCCCAGGGCTCCTTCTCGGTGATGAAGCAGGTCATCCCCTTGTAGGGCGGGTCGGCCTTTGAGTCGGTCTTCATCAGGACGAAGACGACGCCCGAGCCGAGGCCGTTGGTGACCCACATCTTCTGCCCGTTCAGCTCCCAGTTGCCGTCCTCGCCCTTCTTGGCCGTGGACTTGATGCCCTGCACGTCGGAGCCGACCTCGGGCTCTGAGAGCGAGAAGGCGGCGCGGATCTCCCCGGTCGCCATCTTCGGCAGGAAGTAGTCCCTCTGCTCATCGGTGCCGAACTTCATCAGCAGGTAGGAGCCGATGAAGTGGGTGTTGACGACGCCCGAGATCGAGATCCAGCCCCGCGAGAGCTCTTCGACGATCATCGCGTAGGTGGTCAGGTCGAGCCCCATCCCGCCGTAGGCCTCGGGGATCGTCACCCCGAACAGGCCCAGCTCCTTCATCTGCTCGACGATCGGCTCCGGGAAGGTGTCCTCGTGGTCGTAGTGCTCGGCGTTGGGGATGATCTGCTCGTCGGCGAACTGGCGCACCATCTCGGTGATGTCGCGCTGGATCTCAGTCTGCTCGCTGTAGGCGGCGGTCTCTACGGCCATTGCTCCTAGCTCATCAGTTTTCGGGGGCGGACGCAGGCGGGAATCTCCGTCCTGCAAGGCATCGAAGGATATAGGCGGCGTCGAAGGTGGGCGCTAGCGGGAACTCTGCGTAGCCGCCCCCTCGAAGACCGCCTGCGGGTCGACCCGAGGGTCGATCGCCTGCCATCGGCGCCCGCGCCCTTCAGCAGCATCTCCTGGTACTCCTCCTCGGCGTCAGACTGCACCACGATCGCTCCGCCGACGCCGATCGTCGCGGTCTCGCGCTCGATGACGATCGTCCTGATCACGACGCTGAGGTCGCAGCCGCCGCTCAGCCCCAGGTAGCCGATCGCGCCCGAGTAGACGCCCGCGCGCCTCCCCCTCGAGCTCGTCGATGATCTCCATCGTGCGCTTCTTCGGCGCGCCGGTCATCGAGCCGCCGGCGGAAAGCAGGCGCGAACGCAGTCCGGCGGCTCGACGTCCTCGCGCAACCGGCCGCGCACCGTCGAAACGAGCTGGTGCACGGTCTCGTAGGTCTCGACGTGCATCAGATCGGGCACGTGCACCGTGCCGAACTCGCAGACGATGCCGAGGTCGTTGCGCAGCAGGTCGACGATCATCAGGTTCTCGGCGCGGTTCTTCTCGTCGGCGCGCAGCCCCTCGGCTAGGCCGCACGTCCTCGGCGGGGGTCTCGCCGCGCGGACAGGTGCCCTTGATCGGCTTCGCCTCGACCCAGCGGTCGCGGCCGACGCTGAGGAAGCGCTCGGGCGAGGAGCTCAGCACGGCGATGCTCGCCGAAGCGCAGGAAGGCCGAGAACGGCGCCGGGTTGACGCGGCGCAGGGTGCGGTAGAGCGGCAGCGGATCGGCGGCGATCTCGGCGGCGATCTTGTTGGTCAGGCAGACCTCGTAGGTCTCCCCTTCAAACAGGCGCTGCTTGCAGGTGGCGATGTCGTCGAGGTATCGCTCGTGGGGGCGGCTGAGGCGGAACTCAGCCGGCTCGCCCTCAGTCGACGTCGCCGCCCACTCCGGCTCGGCCGAGCGGGCGGCGAGCGAAGCCAGCCGCAGGCTCGTCTCGCGCGATCCAGCGCTCGCCCTGCCTCCGTGCCGTCCGGCTCGGTCACGCAGAGGACGTAGGTGCGCTGCTCCAGGTGATCGAAGGCGATCAGGCGATCGGCGAAGACGAAGGCCGCGTCGGGCGTCGCTCGAGCGATGGGCGGCATCGCCCTCGCAGTCCGCCTTCAGCTCGTAACCGAAGTAGCCGACGAAGCCGCAGTTGAAGTCGAACGGCAGCTCACCGCCGAGCCAGTCGCGCAGCCGGCGCATCTCGCGGCTGAGGTAGTCGAAGATCGACTCGCGGGACGACCTCCACCTCGCCGTCTCGCTCGCACCCGCACCTCGCCCGCATCGACGTCGTAGGTGATCGACCGCGCCGAGCGGTCCGCTGGCTGTCGCCGATGAAGGAGAAGCGGGCGCGCTCGCCGACCCTGCTGCTGTCCAGCCAGAAGGCGTTCGGGCTGTCGTCGTAGAGGCGCGCGAAGGCCGCGCTCGGGGTCATGCAGCGCGTCGAGTCGCTCTCACCTGCAGCTCCAGGTGCGCTTCGGTCTGCTGTGTCTTCATCGGGTACCTGACCGCCATCGCTTCAAAATAGCCACATGCCTGCCCCTCAGCGTCCCGATCCCGAGATGGGTGTCTTCGAGACGATGCTGGTGCTCGACGGCCGCGCGCTTGAGCTCAACGCCCATCTCACGAGGATGGCCGCCAGCCTCAAGGCCCTCTTCGAGGCGGGCATGCCGTCCGGTGCAGACACGCTCGTGGCTGACCGTGCGCGCGGCATCGCGCTGGGGCGCCTGCGGTTGACGGTCGCCCCGCTCGGCGAGGATGGTCTCGCGGACCGAGGTCGTGACCGCCGCAGAAGAGCCCGCACTCCTCTTCCCCTCGCCAGAGCTGGCGGTCGCCCTGCGCAGCCATATCGTCGAGGGTGGGCTCGGCGCGCACAAGTGGGCCGACCGTCGCCTCCTGGAGGCCGCCGCGGCGCCGCGGCCAGATCGATCCCGCTTCTCACCGACAGCGACGGAACCGTGCTTGAGGCTTCGCGGGCGAACGTATTCCTGGCCCTCGACGGCGCCCTCCTCACCCCTGCCGTCGATGGACGGATCCTCCCCGGCATCGCCCGCCTGCGGGCGATTGAGGTCGCCGCCGAGGCAGGCATCGAGGTGCGCGAGGAGGCCGTGAGCACTCGATCGCCTCGCTCAGGCCGACGAGGTCTTCCTGACCGGCTCGGTGCGCGGCGTCGAGCCGGTCTGCTCGGTCGACGGGACCCCCTTCGCCCCCGGCGGGCCGCTCAGCCGGCGGATCGCCGCCGGCCTGCGGCAGCGCTGGTTCGGCGCGACCGAGCCGGGAGCCGCTCCAGCGCCCGCAGCCGCGCCACCACCCGGTCGGCCCGGTCGGTAAAGCTACGCAGGCGCCTGTCCTCGGGCTCGGCGTCGGGCTCAGGCCGAGAGGCCACCGCGGCGCTCCGTTGAACATCCAGCGCCACGATGCTGGCCCGCTCGGCGATGTCCGCCGCCCGATGCGCCTGGCTAGCAGCCTCCAGCGCGGCCGCGCCCACGGTCATCACCGCCGCCTCGGAGGCGTGAGCGGTCGTGACCGCGTCCTCGATGCGGCGCTCCAGCTCGCCGATCGTCGGCGGCACCGCGGCGTCGGGTAAGAGCCAGTCCTCGGTGTTGTCGCGCTCGGAGGCCTCCACCGACCCTGAATGTAGGGCGGCGGCAGGCGGCAAACGTCAATCGCAGGCCAACCGGGCTTCTTCGAGGTCGAGGACAGGATCTGTGCGGTTCGGCAGGCGAGCCCGACGCAGACCAGTTTGCGGACTGCGTCGCACCAGTGCTACGCTACGTCTATGTCCCGTGAGCTGACCCAGCGAGAGCTGCGCAACCGCAGCGGGGAGATCATGCGAGCGCTCGATCGCGGGGAGGAGTTCATCGTCACCCGCAACGGGGTCGCCGTCGGCGAGCTGCGTCCGCTCCACCGACGTCGCTTCGTGGCGGCCGATGCGGCCCTCGCCGCATTCGCCGGCGCTCCTCCCATCGATTCCGATCGATTCCGAGACGACGTCGACGCCGTCCTTGACCAAGACCCGACGCCGCATGCCTGACCCGCGGCATTCACGTGCGGCTGATCGACACCTCGGTCCTGATCGACCTCGACGCGCTTGACCCCGCGCGGCTGCCCGCCGCGCTTGCGATCTCGGCCCTCACCCTCGCCGAGCTTGCCAGCGGCCCTCACGCCACCGCGGATGAGACCGAGCGTGCCCGCCGCCAGGATCGCCTTCAGCGTGCCGAGGCGACCTTCGAACCGCTTCCGTTTGACGCCGCCTGTGCTCGGGCCTACGGCCGTCTCTACGCGGCGATCGCGAGTGCGGGTCGCAAAGCCTGTGGCGCCCGCGCACTCGATCTGCTGATCGCCGCCACGGCGCTCGCCCACGAGCTGCCGCTCTACACGCTGAACGGGAATGACCTCCGTGGTCTTAAGGGCACCCTCGAGGTCATCGACGCCTGACTCTCAGACGGGATGTCGAGGCCAGATTCCGAAGAGGCGGGCGGCTCCAAGGAGGCTCCGACGATGTATGCTTGTACATCATGCGTCGCACCCAGATCTATCTCGATGACGAACAGACGGCTCGCCTCGATGAGCGCGCCGCGGCGGAGGGCGCCACGCGCTCGACCTTGATCCGCCGTGCCGTCGATGAATACTTGACGCAGGAGGAGCGAGACACCACGGCGTGGCAGGCCCGATGGAAGGAGGCCGTCGAGGAGACCGCCGGCATCGCGCCCCACCTAAAGGATGGGGCCGACTACGTCGAGAGCCTGCGTCGCGAGGACGCCGAGCGCCTGTCTGGATTTAAGCCTTGAGGGTCGTACTCGACACCAGCGTGCTCGTCGATCACCTTCGGTCCTCCAAGCCAGCAGCGGAGTATCTCGCCGGTCTTCAGGACCGTCCCTCTTGCTCGGAGATCAGCCGGATCAAGGTGATCCAGGGATTGCGATCGGCGGAGCAAAGGGCTGCGGAGAGGCTGTTCGCTCTGATCGACTGGGTTCCCGTGACCGAAGCCGTGGCGCGCCGAGCCGGGGAGCTTGGGCGGCGCTGGCGGAGCAGCCACCCAGGTATCGGCGTCGCCGATCTGGCTATCGCCGCGACAGCCGAGCAGATCGAGGCCGTCCTCGCCACGCGCAACCTCAAGCACTTTCCGATGTTCGACGCCCTTCAGGCGCCTTACTGAGGATGGGTCGGAAGGCCTGCTGGTAATCGGGGCGCCCGGATTGATTTGGCCCTGGCAAGCCCCCTTGTTAGGCGCCTGCGTCTGGATTGCGTCTGGGTGCCACCGATGCGGCGAGAAGGGCAGGCGCTTGGCGCGGCGAGGCGGCGGACCCTTCGGCGGCGACCCAATAGATGCCTGATGCCGATACTGATAACATCAAACATCATGACGAGGACGACGCTCAACCTCGATCCGTCCGTGATGCGGGAGCTGCGCCAGCGCAGCGAGCGCGAGCGCAAGTCGATCGGCGAGCTTGCCTCCCAACTGCTGGCTCGCGAGCTCCGCCAAGAAGCCGAGCCGCAGCCCCTGCCCTTTTCCTGGGTGAGCCACGACCTCGGCAAGCCGGCCGTGGACCTCGAGGACAAGGAAGCGCTGAACACCTTGCTCGACCGGTGAGCGTCACCATCGACGCCAACATCCTGGTCTATGCCTCGAACGAGGCCGAGCCCGTCCACGAGTCCGCTCGAGCGCTGGTGGAGCGCTTGGCGGCGGGCCCGGAGATCGTCTACCTCTTCTGGCCGACGATCATGGGCTACCTGCGAATCGTCACCCACTCGTCGGTGCTCCCCCGGCCCCTCATCCCCCGGGACGCGATCGCCAACGTCAGCGCCCTGATCGCCGCCCCACACGTTCGGACGCCCGGTGAGGACGAGGGGTTTTGGGAGCTCTACCTCGCGACTCGCAACGATGCCGATCGCGGCAATGCCGTGCCCGACGGGCATCTCGCCGCGCTGATGCGCCAGCACGGCGTCGGGACAATCTACACCCGCGACCGCGATTTCAGGCGCTTCGACGGCATCGCCGTCGAGGACCCGTTCGCCCGACAACGCGGATAGTCGCCAGCGGCCTGTCGTGGTTCGAGTATCCGCGGCTCCCCGCGCGTCTCCTTTCCTCTCCCTATCACGCAGAGGAGGAGTGGCCCCCCCGGATTTGAACCGGGGACCTCGACCCCTGTAGACGAGTCGCATTACCGGTGTCATGCTCCGCCACTTCTTCTTCCAGCCGCTGGCGATCGGCGTCCGAGACGCAGCTGCGCGAGATCCCGGGCCCAAGGAGCACGAGGCCAAACCCGCCCGACGAATCTTCACTCGGTCCTCGGCGCGGCGATCTCTAGAAAGCCATACGCACTCAGCAGACGAGACGATCGCGCCCTTCGCGCTTGGCCCTGTAGAGCGCCGCGTCTGCGCGCTCCAGAAGATCGTCCATCGTCTCGGCGAAGTCCCAGCAGGCAAGGCCTGCAGAGCACGTCTGTTGCCCTGGAGTCGCTGCTCGAAGTCGCTCGACGATCTCCGCCGCCTGCTCAAGCGTGCAGTCCTGGAGCACGACCAGAAACTCCTGGCCGCCGTAGCGAACGATCGTGTCTTCCCCCCTGAGCTTGGAGTCCCAGGCGATCGCACATTCGCGGAGCACGGCATCGCCGGCGAGGTGGCCCTGGCCGTCGTTGTAGGCCTTGAAATGGTCGATGTCGATGATCGCGAGGCAAAGCGACGATCCACGGCGCTGCGAGCGGGCCATGTCCTGCGGTAGCTGTTCGTCGAGCGCACGGCGGTTCGGTAAGCCGGTGAGGGGGTCGCTGCGGGCGAGGATCTCGACATCGACCAGGAGGTCCTCGCGTTCGGACCCGACCTGCTTTAGCTCGGTCACGTCCGTCGCCCGGGCATAGATCAGCGACTCCTCGCGGGCCGGCGTCGAGCTCCACCGCAGCCAGTGCCAAGAGCCGTCCTTGGCGAGACAGCGGTTCTCAAAGTCGACCGCGCCGCCACCATCGAAGGAGCCGGCGGCCGCAGCTTCAGTTCGTTCGCGGTCATCGGGATGGACCAAGTCGATGAAAGGGGCGGCTCGCAACTCATCCTCGGTGTAGCCAAGGCTCTGCTCCCAGGCGGAGTTGAGCTCGACGAGATATCCGTCCATGTTCGCCGTGCAGAGCATGTCGTGGGAGAGGTCGAAGAAGCGCTGCGCCCGCAGGTCAGCCCTGGCCCGGCGAGCAACCACCTCGCAGGTCAGCGCCGTGAGGACCGAGAGCGAGACTGCGGTGATAAGCCAGCGGGCCAGGGGTGAGTACCCAGCCGTGCTTTGCACGGCAACCAGCGCCACTGCGTAGACGCCGAGAACCCAGAGGAGGTGGGCGGCGGCGAGCTTCCGCGGAAAGTAGTAGCCACAGATCAGCATCGCCCCCAGGAAGATCGCCCCGTATTGACCGGCGGCAATACCGCTCTCATAGATCAGCAGTCCGGTCAGCGCCGCGGTGCTCGCGAGAAGCAGGTGCGTCGCCGCAACCGGAATCCGGCGGGCAAAGCCCCAGCAGAGCAGGCCGGTGAGGAACATCACAGCGGCGATAACGATCAGCGCCGCTGTATGGCCCCCGCCCGGGTGAGGCAGGGCAACAGACAGGGCAACCAATCCGGTGCCAGCGAGGAGCAAGGCGCCAACCGCCTGCGCCTCTGGGCGCCCCGGGGTTCGGAGGAACTCCTGCGTCTTATCTGATCCCGTCAATTCATTAGTGACATCGGCGCGTATCGCGCAGCCTTTAGACGAATCTCGAGATCGAGGACAGGATATTGGCGGTTCAGCTGATGGGGGCCTGAACGGGATACATTCCGCCGCGAGCCCGAGCGAACCGACCCGAGGAGCGCCTTGAGAAACCCCAGAGACTTCTTCCAGCCGCTGGCGATCGGCGCGCCCGAGCCGCTGCGCGAGATCCCGGTCAAGCCGTCGCGGATGATCCACTTCCTCGACTTCTCCAACGAGAAGATGGTCGCCAAGGCGGCCGAGATCGCCATGAAGACCGACATCCTGCTCGGCAACCTCGAGGACGCCGTCCCCGTCGACCGCAAGGAGGCCGCGCGCGACGGGTTGGTCCGCGCCGCCAAGGAGTCTGACTTCGGCCAGACCGCACTGTGGACCCGGGTCAACTCGCTGGAGAGCCCCTGGGTGCTCGACGACCTGACCACGCTGGTGAGCGAGATCGGCGAGGCGCTTGAGGTGGTGATGGTGCCGAAGGTGGAGGGGGCTTGGGACATCCACTACGTCGACCGCCTGCTCGCCCAGCTGGAGGCGAAGGCGCGACCTTGAGCGCCCGATCCTGATCCACGCGATCCTCGAGACCGCGCAGGGCGTCGTCAACCTGGAGGAGATCGCCGCCGCCAGCCCGCGCATGCAGGGGATGAGCTTCGGCCCGGCCGACCTCGCCGCCTCGCGGCGGATGAAGACCACCCGGGTCGGCGGCGGGCACCCCGGCTACCGGGTGATGGAAGACCCCGCCGACCCCGAGAACCCCGAGGCCGATCGCATCAGCGCCCAACAGGACCTCTGGCATTACTCGATCGCCCGCATGGTCGACGCCTGCACCTCGGTCGGCATCCTGCCCTTCTACGGCCCCTTCGGCGACATCAAGGACACCGCCGGTTGCGAGACCCAGTTCCGCGCCGCCTTCCTGATGGGCTGCGTCGGCGCCTGGTCGCTGCATCCGGTGCAGATCGAGATCGCCAAGCGGGTCTTCAGCCCGCCGCCGGAGGAGGTCCGCTTTGCCCGCAAGGTGCTGGAGGCAATCCCCGACGGGCGCGGCGTGCACATGATCGACGGCAAGATGCAAGACGACGCGACCTGGAAGCAGTGCAAGGTGATGGTCGAGCTGGCGGAGATGCTGGCCGCCAAGGATCCCGAGCTGGCGGAGGCCTACGGGCTGTAGCGAAATGACGCCATCGGGGTGAAGGCCCACCCGACTCTTCCGCGATTGCTAGCGCGTCGGGCGTGGGGTTCGTCCCCGAGGCCCCAGATCACGCTCGAATCGGTCGAGTTGATCGAAAAGGCCCACACACTCCCACGCCCGGTTGCGGCGGCCAACGGTCGTCTGGCGAAGCACGCCGGCCTCCTCAAGACGGCGAATGGCGATTCGCGCCCGCTCTTCGGTTCCCCCAAGCAGCTGCGTCGCTGTCTTGACGTTGACGATGGGCTGCGCCGGCAACAGTTCGATCAAGCGCAGTGGTCCGGAGCCCTTGCGTGGATTTCCTGCCTTCTGCATCCAGCGGCGCTGCAGCCCTGCGACACGGGCAGCGAATTGACAGGCTCCATCTGAGGCCCGGAACAGCGCGTCAGCGAAGACCGTGTACCAATCTTCCTCGTTGCCGGTCCGCCAGCTCCTCAGCCCAGCTACGTACTGGTCCGCCTCTCCCGCCAGAGCGAGGCTCACCGGAGGGAGGTAGGCCTTTGCAACACCACGGCGGCGGAGAATGATGAGTATGAGGGCTCGGCCGAGGCGGCCGTTGCCGTCGAAGAAGGGATGGATCGTCTCGAATTGGACATGCGCAATAGCAGCCTGTATCGCCGCCGGGAGATCGACCCGGTTGCAAAAAGCGCAGAGGTCGTCGATCAGCTCTGGGACAAACTCGGGCGGCGGAGGGATGAACTCCGCTCCCCTCGGACTCGACGCAGCCCCGCCGATCCAGTTCTGCTCTTTGCGAATCTCACCGCCGAACCGCTCGTCGCGAGTGCCTTCGAAAAGGATCCGATGAACCTCGAGGAGGTGCTCTCTTGCCAGAGACTCGACGGTACTGGCGAGATCGACGGCTCGCTCAAGGGCGCGGATGTTGGCAAGCACGCTCTGGGCAGTGATGTCATGCACTTCTGGGGAGAACGCGGCCTTCGCCAGTCGGCGATGCGAAAGCACCAGCCCCTCGATACGCGATGACGCGACGGACTCCGCGCGCAGAAGCTGGCGTGCGAGGGGCTCGAGGTTGGCGAGTTTGGGCGGTTCGCTATTCAACTCGCGGCAAGCCAGTTCTGCGTTTGCAGCAGCAGCGGCGATGTCAGATTCGAGCAGGAACCCTTCTCTTGCGACCTTCGCCGGCACGTATGCGTGATAGGCAAGACCGCGGCGAGCGGCTCGCCCACCGAGAACTTCGATACGCGGCTCCCAAGCTCGCCCTACCAGAGTTCCTCGACGCGAGGGAATCTCAGTTATCGGGGCCATAGTCCAAAGTTGCTTGCATAAGTTTGGATTATAGACGATTCGCCCAAACTTACATGGGTCCTTCTGTAAGCAAAGTTAGGTCAACAATTTTGCTTACAGGAGATGACCCCAAAGAAATAAGGACCGAACTGCGGGACCAGTCGGGCTCAGGATCGCCGCGGACACAATCCGGCCACATCAGCCGGGCCGTCGGTGATCAAGGGTGCTCATCGGCTTCGTCCTCGAACAGGTCCAAGTCGTCCGGGACGCGGTCGCGGCGCTCGGTTAGCTGCGCTGCCCGCACCGCGGGCCCCCGCGGTGACGCTTGCGCTAGCTGCCCAAGCGCTGCTCCAGCGCCTCTAGCTGCCTTCCGACCGCCGGCGGCAGCTTGTCGCCGAACTTCGCCAGGTGCTCCTTTAGCTGGGGGAGCTGCTGGCGCACCAGATCCTCGTCCACGGAGAGCAGGTCCCTCATCGCCTCCTCGGAGATGTCGAGGCCCTCGGTGTTGATGGCGCCCTCGGCGGGAAGCAGGCCGATCGGCGACTCGATCGCCCCGGCGGCGTCCTCGCAGCGGCGGAAGATCCACTCCAAGACGCGGCTGTTCTCACCGAATCCCGGCCAGAGGAACTTGCCATCGGCGTCTTTACGAAACCAGTTGACGTGGAAGACGCGCGGTAGCTGGGCGCCCTCGCGCTCGGCGGTCTTCAGCCAGTGGGCGAAGTAGTCGGCCATGTTGTAGCCGCAGAAGGGAAGCATCGCCATCGGGTCAAAGCGCAGCTGCCCGACCTCGCCGGCTGCGGCCGCGGTCGTCTCCGATGACATCGTCGCCCCCATGAAGACCGCGTGCTCCCAGTCGAAAGCCTCATGGACGAGCGGCACAACGGTCGCCCGCCGCCCCCCGAAGAGGAAGGCGTCGATCGGCACGCCGGCCGGGTCCTCCCACTCCGGTGCGATCGAGGGGCATTGGGAGGCGGGGGTGGTGAAGCGGGCGTTGGGGTGGGCGGCGGACTGCTCGGAGTCGGGAGTCCACTCGTTGCCGTGCCAGTCGATCGCGTGCTCGGGAGCCTCGCCGGTCATCCCCTCCCACCAGATGTCGCCGTCATCGGTCTTGGCGCAATTGGTGAAAATCGAGTTTCGCTCGATCGTCGCCATCGCGTTGGGGTTGGTCTTGTGGCTCGTGTTGGGGGCGACGCCGAAGAAGCCGGCCTCGGGGTTGACCGCGTAGAGGCGGCCGTCGGAGCCGAACTTCATCCAGGCGATGTCGTCGCCGATCGTCTCAACCTGCCAGCCGGGCAGGGTCGGGATCAACATCGCCAGGTTGGTCTTGCCACAGGCCGAGGGAAAGGCGCCGGTCACGTACTTGACCTCGCCCTCCGGTGAGGTCAGTTTGAGAATCAGCATGTGCTCGGCGAGCCAGCCCTCCTCGCGGGCCATCGCCGAGGCGATCCGTAGCGCGAAGCACTTCTTGCCGAGCAGCGCGTTGCCGCCGTAGCCGGAGCCGAAGGACCAGATCTCCCGTGTCTCGGGGTAGTGAACGATGTACTTGTTGTCCTTGTTGCAGGGCCAGGAGACGTCTTCGGCGCCCTCGGCGAGCGGCATCCCGACCGAGTGCACGCAGGGGACGAACTCGCCGTCGGTGCCCAGCGTCTCCAGGGCGGGGGCGCCCATCCGGGTCATGATCCGCATCGAGGCGGCGACGTATGGGGAGTCGGTGAGCTGCACGCCGATGTAGGAGATCGGCGAGCCGATCGGGCCCATCGAGAAGGGCACCACGTACATCGTGCGGCCCTTCATGGCGCCCGCGAAAAGGCCGTTCAGCGTCGCGCGCATCTCGGCCGGGTCGCGCCAGTTGTTGGTCGGCCCGGCGTCCTCCTCGCGCTCAGAGCAGATGAAGGTGCGGTCCTCGACCCGGGCTACGTCGGCGGGATCGGAGAGGGCGAGGTAGGAGTTGGGGCGCTTGGCCTCGGAGAGGCGCTCGAAGGTCCCCGCCTCGATCAGCGTCTGGGCGAGGGAGTCGTACTCCTCGGCGGAGCCGTCGCACCAGTGGATGGCGTCGGGCTGGGTCAGATCGGCGATCTCACCGACCCAGTCGAGCAGGGTTGCATGCGTGGTCGGCGCGCTGGCCGCAGTCGAGTAGGTCATGCCCGGCACTCTACTTACTGTTTCGCAGACCGATCAGACCCACGTCGGCTTCCTTGTTGAGGATCTTCAGCGTCGCCGTCGCCTGCCGCCCGCCTGCGAAGCTCACCAAGCAGGTGAAGGTCGCCCCCGATTCGACCTTCTGTTCGGGGGGGCAAGAGACCGAGGAGACCTTGCGGTGCAGCGCCTTTTCGAGGTTGGCCTGGATCGCCCCCTGCACCTTGGAGCTGTCGATCACCGTTTCCCCACAGCCGGCGAGGGTGACGGCGACGATGAGGAGCCCGACGGCGGCGGCGCCGCGGACCGAGAAGCTAATGCGCCTGCTTTTGCCGAGTGGTCTCAGGGAGCAAGTATCCCAGGCGCTCACCGGGCGTAAAGCCAGGTGCCGTGGGCCGGTGTCCAGGGAGCAATGTAAATCCACAATTTTGTCCGATCGTCAACCCGGCAATCTGTCCCGCATTCAAGTAGCCCCCGGTCGGCCTGGCTTACGCGATGCCCGACGCCATGGCGGGAGGCGGCAGGCCCGGTTGGATAGGGTTCCGCGCCGCTGATGCGCTTCTACGAGTACGAGGCACGCAAGATCGTCGAGCTGGCGGGGATCCCCGTCACCAGGTATGGCTTCTGCACGAGCGCCGAGGAAGCACGGAGGGTTGCCGAGGAGATCGGCGGTCCGGTGGTGATCAAGTCCCAGGTGCTGAGCGGCGGGCGGATGAAGGCCGGGGGCGTGAAGTTCGCCGACACGCCGGATCAAGCTGCTGAGCATGCGGCGGACATCCTCAAGCTGGAGATCAACGGCCACATGCCGCGCGGAGTGCTGGTCGATCCCAAAGCAGAGGTCAAGCAGGAGTACTACGCCGGGGTCGTCTGGGACGGGACCGCGAAGCGACCGCTGATGCTGTTCAGCGACATGGGTGGCATCGACATCGAGGAGGTCGCCGAGAGCCACCCCGACCACGTCGGCCGCGGCCACCTCTCCAACCTCCTGCCGATCTCTGACTTCGAGGCCAAGCAGGCGATCGCCGCGACCGGGGTGAGCGGCTCCCAGCTGAACCGCGCCACGCCGATCCTCGCCCGCCTCGCCCGCCTCTTCGGCGATCGCGACATGACCCTGGCCGAGATCAACCCCCTCGCCGAGCTGGCCGACGGCAGCTTCGTCGCCCTCGACGCCCACATGGAGATGGAGGACGAGGCGGTCGGCCGCCAAAAGACGCTTCTGCGAGAGCACCTCGAGATCGCCCCAGACGACACCCGGGAGACCTATGAGCCCTCCGCCTTCGAGCGCAACGTCGCGGCGATAGACGCCGCCGACCACCGCGGCGTGATCCAGGGCCGTGACCACGGCTTCGAGGGCAACCTGGGGCTGGTGATCGGCGCCGGCGGAGGCTCGCTGACCCTGACTGACGCGGTCCGCAGCCAGGGCGGCAAGCCTGCCAACTACTCCGAGATCGGCGGCAACCCCTCGGTCGCCAAGGCCTGCGGCCTGGCCAAGGAGGTCCTGCAGAAGGACGGCGTCGAGAAGATCGCAGTGATGATGTCGATCGTCTCCAACACCCGGGTCGACATCGTCGCCCGCGGCGTAATCAAGGCCTGTCTGGAGCTGGGCAAGGACCCCGGCGAGACGATTGCGATCTTCCGCATCCCGGGCGCCTGGGAGGAGGAGGGGTTCAAGATCCTCAAGCGCTACGGGGTCGAGTACTGCGACCGCTCCGTCTCGATGTGGGAGGCGGCGGGCCGCGCCGTCTCGAAGATCCAGGGAACTCCAAAATGAGCATCCTGCTCAGCAAGGACACCACCTTCATCGTGCAGGGGATCACCGGGCGCGAGGCGGTCAACCTGACCAGGGAGTGCCTGGACTACGGCTCCAAGGTGGTCGGCGGCGTCACCCCCGGGCGCAAAGGCCGCGAGGTGCACGGGGTGGCGGTCTTCGACACCGTCGCCCAGGCGGTCGAGCACTACGGAGGGGCGATCGACGGTTCGGTAATAACCGTCCCCCCCGCCTTCACCAAGGACGCTGTCTTTGAGGCGATCGAGAACGGGATCAAGCTGGTCGTCATCGTCACCGAGCGCATCCCGCGTCGCGACGTCGCCCAGATGGTCGAGCTGGCGGAGATGCGCGGGGCGCGGATCATCGGCCCCAACTGCCTCGGCCTGATCGTCCCCGAGGTCTGCAAGATGGGAGGGATCGGCGGCCCCGCAAAGGACGCGGCGAAGGCCTACGCACCGGGGCCGGTCGGCGTGATGAGCCGCTCTGGCGGGATGACCACGGAGATCTCCTCCTCGCTGACCCAGGCCGGCCTAGGCGTCTCCACCGCCGTCTCGATCGGAGGCGACGCGATCATCGGCTCCACCTACGCCGAGCTGATGCCCTACTTCGAGGCCGACGAGCAGACCGAGGCGATCGTGATCTACACCGAGCCCGGCGGCCGCATGGAGGCGCAGCTCTCCGCCTGGGTGAAGGAGAACGACTCGCGGCTGCCAATCGTCGCCTTCATGGCCGGCAAGTTCATGGACGACGAGGAGATGAAGGGAATGAGCTTCGGACACGCCGGCACGATCGTCGAGGGCGTCGAGGACACGGCGACCGAGAAGATCGCCCGCCTCGAAGCCGCCGGGATCCGGGTGGTCGAGCGGATCGATGAGATCCCCGACGCGGTCAAGCAGAAGCTGGCGGCGGCCTGATGCCCGAGCAGCTTGAGGGGGTCTTCATCGACCTCGAGGTCGATAGCTCGGTCGCCGACGACGCTGCTCTTGCCGCCAAGCTCGAGGAAGTCTGTCCGGTCGACATCTTCAAGTCGGGCGAGGGCGGCGTCGAGATCGTCGCGGCAAACCTCGACGAGTGCGTGCTGTGCAACCTCTGCGTCGAGGCGGCGCCGGAGGGCGCGGTCCGCGTCGTCAAGCTCTACGAGCGCTAGCGAGCCGCCCACCCACCGGGCCGGCGGAATATGGACAGCCGAGCACAGCTCTCTGCCGGCGGGCACTCAGGTTGCACCGTCGGCCTGCGGTGGAGCCCTGCGCAGGGCAGGCCGATTCACCCCTTTCGACCCATCATGCGCAGCCCGTCGATATCGAGCGAGGTCTTTTCACAAATCGTCCATCAAGTGGTCATATAATGGCCACCTAATGCGAGCCGTCGAGCGTGCCATCACTCCTCGCCTCCTTGCCGCGCTCGCAGACACGCCTGCGGTGATGCTGGTCGGGCCGCGCCAGGCAGGAAAGAGCACGCTCGTGCAGGGACTCGCCGCGGGCCCCCATCCAGCCCGCTATGTGAGCCTCGACGACCTGCGCACCCTCGAGGCGGCTTCGCGCGACCCGGTGGGGTTCATCGAGGACGCCGAGAAGCCGCTGGTCATCGATGAGATCCAGCGCGCGCCCGAGTTGCTCCTGCCGATCAAGGCTACGATCGACCGCGATCGACGCCCGGGGCGTTTCATCCTCACGGGCTCGGCGCAGGTGATGCTGCTTCCGAAAGTCTCCGAGTCCCTCGCCGGACGGGTCGAGGTCCACACGTTGTGGCCGTTCTCGCAGGCCGAGATCGAGGGGATGGCCGGCCAGACCGTCAAGCTGCTGCTTGATGACTCTTCGCGGCCCCCGGCCGCGCCGGCAACGCCCCGCAAGGAGCTAGTCGAGCGCATCGCGCGCGGTGGCTTCCCCGAGGCCGTTGCGCGAAAGCCCGATCGCCGTGAGGACTGGCTTGCCTCCTACCTCACCGCGATCGTGCAAAGAGACCTTCGCGAGCTGGCGAACATCGAGCGCCTTGCCGAGATCCCAGCCGTACTCGCCTCTCTGGCATCGCGGGTCCGCGCGCCGCTGAACAGGACCGAGGTGAGCAGCTCGGTCGGGATCCCGCGCACCTCGCTCGATCGCTACCTGACCCTGCTCGAGCACGTCTTCTTGGTCCGGCGCCTGCCGGCCTGGCACACGAACCGCATCAAGCAGATCACCAAGGCGCCAAAGCTCCTGCTCTCGGATTCCGCCCTCCTCGCCCACCTGCTCCGAGCCGACCGGCGCCGCCTCGCAGAAGACGACTCGCTCCTCGGCGCCGTCGTCGAGTGCTTCGTCGGGATGGAGCTTGCAAAGCAGATCTCCGCCACGAGAGCCCGAGCGTCGCTGCTTCACATGCGCACCGCGACGGGGGCCGAGGTCGACTTCGTGATCGAGGCCGGCGACGGCCACCTGGTCGGTGTCGAGGTGAAGGCCTCGGCGACAGTTCGCGGTGAGGACTTCAGGCACCTGAGGACCCTTCGCGACCGCCTGGGCGACGGGCGGTTCGTCCGGGGTGTTGTGCTCTACACAGGCGGCGAGCGACTCCCGTTCGGCGAGCGACTGGAGGCCTGGCCGCTCGCCACGCTGTGGCAATAGCCCCCATCACGGCCGTGTACCGGGTGAGCGCTGAGGCCCATCCCACCGGGTCACGGGCCGACCACCTAGAAGATCGGCGCCTGAGCTGAGACCAACTGAACAGTTACCATCGCGCTGCTAGATATTCTACAATCACGCTGTTCAATACTCTACAATCGCGCGGATGCCAGGGGTCAGCTATCGCCCGAGGATCGCCGATGCAGAGCTCCTCGCACGACTGGAAACGGCCGGCGCCGTTGTCGTGGAGGGTCCGAAGGCCTGCGGCAAGACGGAGACCGCCCGCCAAGTCTCGGCAAGCGAGGTCCTGCTCGACGTGGACCAAAGCGCACGGGCCGCTGCCGCAATCGACCCAGCCTTGGTCCAAGGGGGCCCGACTCCGCGCCTGATCGACGAGTGGCAGGTCGAGCCTCAGATCTGGAACCACGTGCGTCGCGCCGTCGATGAGCGAAAGAAGCCCGGCCAGTTCATCTTGGCCGGATCCGCCACACCTGCCGATGACCTCACTCGCCATACCGGAGCTGGACGATTCAGCCGCCTGCGCCTGCGACCGATGTCCTTGGCGGAGTCAGGCATAAGCAGCGGGGTAGCTGCCCTGCGGGGGCTGCTTAGCGGCGAAACGGCACAGACTCCGGATCCCGGATTGACCGTGGGCGACTTGGCTGAGGAGATCGCGCGCGGTGGCTGGCCCGGCTTCCGCGACATCCCGCTCGAGCCCGGACTGCAACGTGTCCGCGACTACCTTGAGGAGATCTGTCGCACCGACATCGGGACGGTCGATAACACGCGACGTGATCCAGAGCGTGTACGCCGGCTTCTTCGCAGCCTCGCCCGCAATGTCGCCACCCCGACAGCCCTGACGACCTTGGCCAGGGACACGGGCGGTGCTGCGGTAGGACTCAACGAGCACACAGTGGGCCAGTACCTCACCGCCCTCGAGCGCCTCTTCATCGTCGAGGACCAACCGGCCTGGGAGCCGCACCTGCGCTCTCGGTATGTGCTGCGCAAGACCGCGAAGCGTCATTTCGTCGATCCCTCTCTCGCCGTAGCCGCACTGGAGGCCAGCCCCCAGGCTTTGCTACGTGATCTCAACCTCCTCGGCCTTCTCTTTGAGTCCCTGGTCATACGCGATCTGCGCGTCTACGCACAGGCCCTAGGAGGCCGGGTGAAGCACTACCGCGACAACAGTGGACTGGAGGTCGACGCAATCGTCGATGCCGGCGAGTCCTGGGGCGCGTTTGAGATCAAGCTGGGCGGCGCCGGCAGGATCGAGGAAGGTGCCGCAACACTGGCTAGGTTCGAAAAGCAAATCGACACTGCAAGGTCCGGAAAGCCCTCAGTGCTCGGCGTCATCGTTGGAACCGGCTATGGCTACCTCCGCGAGGACGGCGTGCAAGTCATCCCGATCGGGGCCTTGGGGCCATAGAAGGCCCTGGGGGCTCGAAGGGCGAGTGCCAAGATGACTCCCTGTCAACTGGCTGGGCGAGTATCCGGGGCGCGTGAACGCACCTCTCCGCATCGAGCTCGCAGTCCGTCGTCAAGCTCTAGGGGCGGTCATCGCGCCACAGGGAAGCGCTTCATAGCAATCAGTGTGATGCCCGCCGATATGCACTCACGCATACCCAGCTGTATACATCGCCGCCCGTGAACTTCGTCGAGGATGTGATGGAGCGCGCCCCGGCCTCGCGGCTGGGCCTGGTCGCGATCGACGCAGAGGGCAACCGCCGCGACTGGCACTTCGGCGAGCTGATCGCCCGCTCCGCGGGACTGTCGGGCGCCTTCGCGGGGCGCGGCGTGCGCCGCGGGGACGTGGTGATGACGCTGCTCGGCAACCGGGCCGAGTGGGTGATCACGCTGCTCGCCTGCTGGCGGATGGGCGCCGTCGCCCTGCCCTGCAACACGCAGCTGCGCCGCCACGACCTCGAGTTGCGGATCGGCGCCGCGGCGCCGAAGCTGTGCGTAGCCGAAGAGGGCCTGCTCGGCGAGCTGCCCGGCGGCGTGGCGGCGATTACGCTGGCCGAGCTCGCCCTCGTCTTTGACGAGGACCGCGACCAGGAGACTCCGGCAAGCGTCGAGGAAATGGACGCCGAGGACCCGGCGCTGATCGTCTTCACCTCCGGGACCACCGGTGAGCCGCGCGGCGTCGTTCACGCCTATCGCTACCTGCTCGGCCAGCGCATCCAGGCCGAGCACTGGCTCGGCTCGCGCCCCGGCGATCTGGTCTGGTGCACGACGGCGACCGGCTGGTCGAAGTCGGCGCGCAACGTCTTCCTCGCACCGTGGCTGACCGGCGCCGCCGCGGTCGTCCACGACGCTCGCTTCGATGCAACCGAGCGGCTGGGCTTCGCCGAGGCGCTGGGTGTCAACGTCCTTTGCCAGGCGCCGACCGAGTACCGGATGCTGGCCAGGCGAACCGCACTGCGCCCCCTCTCCGCCCTGCGCCGCATGGTCTCCGCCGGCGAGCCACTGGACCCGGAGACGATCACCGCCTTCCGCGAGGCGACCGGCCTGGAGCCGGCCGACGGCTACGGGCAGACCGAGACCGGCCACCTCACCGGCAACGTCGTCGGTGAGGGGGTCCGGGAGGGCTCGATGGGTAGGCCCCTCCCCGGCATCGAGACGCGGATCCTCGACGGCGAGCTGCAGCTGCGGGCCGCCTCCACCCCGACCTTCTTCTCGCGCTACCTTGACGGCCGCCGCTTTGAGGGCGAGTGGTGGCCGACCGGCGATCTGGTGCGAGCCGATGAGGACGGCTACCTGTACTTCGAGGGCCGCGGTGACGACATCATCCTCTCCTCCGGCTATCGGATCGGCCCCTTCGAGGTGGAGTCGGCGCTGCTCTCCCACCCCGATGTCGCCGAGGCGGCCGCGGTCGCTGCCCCCGATCCCGAGCGTGGCGCGATCGTCCGCGCGATCGTCGTGCCGCGGGATCGCGGGCCGAGCGAGGAGCTGGCCCGCGAGCTGCAGGAGCACTGCAAACGGGAGACCGCGCCCTACAAGTTCCCCCGCATCGTCGAGTTCGCCGACGAGCTGCCGAAGACGGCGAGCGGCAAGATCAAGCGAGCGGAGCTGCGAGACCTCCGGCCTCCAACTCCCTGACAACCGCAGATGTCAGCTGGTGTCGGGGCGCCGGCGTCGAAATTTGGAAGGTCGAACCGCCCGGAGTGCGCTGCGACAGATCGCGTCTGATGGGAGCGATTGACGAGGAGCCAGACATGGGTCGCAGGCCACGGAGTGGCCGCCGACCCTCAACGTGGCTTCCGATGGAGGCGGGGGCACCAGGACGACGCCCATCTGTCGCCCGGCTGCATATACTGCCGGTCTTCTTGTGGGCAGGGGGACACAAAATGCTCTCAAGCGGCTCACCTTTCCGGTCGCGGCTGTCGCTTTGATCGCGGCATTGCTCCTCACCGCCCCGCTCGGTGCTGAGGGCGCCCTGGCTCATCCCGACACCCGTTGCGCGCGGGCGAACGGGGCGCCGAACGAGGCGACGTTGCAATACCTGCGCAACTCGGTGCTGTGCCTGGTCAACCGGGCACGCGAGCGCTTCGGACTGCAGCCGCTCCACGCCAACGCCGACCTGCGCCGCTCGGCGACCGGGCACTCCAACGATATGGTCGCCAATGACTACTTCTCTCACTATGGCCCGGACGGCAGCACGCCCAGCGGCCGGGTCGCGAGGTCGGGGTACCTGGTCCGCTCCGGTGCCTACCTCCTGGGCGAGAACATCGGCTTCGGCATGGGGCGCACGTACGGCTCTCCGCTCGCCATCTTCCGCGCCTGGATGCACAGCCCTCCGCACCGGGCCAACATCCTCGACCCGAGGTTCCGCGACTTCGGCATCGGCGTCGCGCACGGCTTCCCCGGCGCCGGCGGCGCGGACGCCGCGACCTACACGCTCGACTTCGGATTTCGGTGGTAGCCGAGCCAGCGCCTGGCCAAGAGTGCGGCACCGAGATCAGGCGCGCCGAGCTGCGCCGCGATTAGTCTTGGAGGGGTGGAGGAGATCGACCGCAAGCGGATCGCAGCGCTGACCGAGGCCCAGCAGGAGCGCTTCCGCAACAACACCCGCCGCTCGGCGCAGACACATGAGCGCGCGGTCAAGGTGATGCCGAACGGCGTCCCCTCATCGTTTCAGTCCAACGACCCTTGGCCCGTCTATATCGAGCGCGGCGAGGGCAGCCGCGTCTGGGACGTCGACGGCAACGAATACGTCGACTTCCACAACGGCTTCGGCGTGATGTGCATCGGGCACGCCAACCCGGCCGTCGGCGCAGCGGTCAAGGCGAGGATCGACGAAGGGACCCACTTCGCCGCCCCGACCGACGGCTCGATCGCCGTCGCCACCGAGCTGAGCCGCCGCTTCGGCCTGCCCCAGTGGCGCTTCAACAACTCCGGCACCGAGGCGACTATGGACGCCGTCCACCTCGCCCGCGGCGCCACCGGGCGTGACACGATCTTAAAGATCGAGGGCTCCTACCACGGTCACCACGACACGGTGATGGTCTCGGTCTACCCGCCGCTGGAGGCGCTCGGCGCCCGCGACGATCCGGTCAGCGTCCCCTATGGCGGCGGCGTTCCTGAGGCGATGACGGCGCTGACCCGCGCCGTCCCCTTCAACGACGCCAAGGCTCTGGCGAGCGTGCTGGAGAAGATCGGCGAGCAGGTCGCCGGGCTGATCATGGAGCCGGCGATGATGAACATCAACATCATCCCGCCGCGCGAGGGCTACCTGGAGCGGGTGCGCGAGCTGACAGCCAGCCACGGCGTCAAGTTGATCTTCGACGAGGTGAAGACCGGCTGCACGATCTCCGCCGGCGGCGCCACGGCCCGCTTCGGAGTCACCCCGGACCTGATCACCGTCGCCAAGGCCAGCTGCGGCGGCTACCCGGGCGGGGCGATCGGGATGAGCGAGGAGCTGGCGGCGCTGGTAGCCGACGGGACGGTGAAGCAGTACGGCACCTTCAACGGCAACCCGCTGGTGATGGCGGCCGCCGAGGCGACCCTGACCGAGGTCCTGACAGACGACGTCTATGAGCGCTTCGAGCAGACCAACCGCCGCCTGCTCGACGGCTGCCAGGCGATCGTCGATTCCTACGGCCTGCCCGCCTATACCGAGGGCCTCGGCGCCAAGGGCTGCGTGATCTTCTCGCCGCGGCGGATGCACGAGTACCGCGACTACTTAAGCGACGTCGACGATGAGCTCTCCACCCTGGCCTGGCTCTACCACATGAACCACGGCATCTTCATGACCCCGGGCACCGAGGAGGAGTGGACGCTCTCGATCGCCCACACCGAGGAGGACCTGCAGCGCTACCTCGACGCCTTCGAGTCCTTCGCCCGCGACGTCACGCAGGCCTAGCAAGAGAAATATCGTTTGCCAGAGCCAAAGGCCCCTACCGGAATCGAACCGGTGTAAACGGCTTCGCAGGCCGCTAAATAGGGGCAGTTTTGGCTTGTTTAAGCGGTTTTCTTGCTTCTGTGCGCCAGTCAATGCGCCAATGACGCCAGCGTCGTGCCACTCGCTGGGGTCCCCAAGCTGGCTGCCCGCCGTCCTCGACTCGACTGTTGTGCCTTCTGGATGGCTGCCTAGAAGGGGAGGGTCGCCGTCACAACCTCGGCAACAATAATCAGGCAGATACGCCAGTCGATGCATCGTCGAGATCAAGCCAACTCCGGAAGACGAGCAGCCAGGACTCGAACTTGGAATCGCCGGTTTTTGGAGACCGGTTGCCTCGCGAGATTTGGCGCTCTACTAAGCCAAATTGGCATCTCTAACGAATTTCTCTAGGGAACGTTCTAGGGAACGAAACCTGGACGACAACCTGGGGGAGCGTGAGCGGAGATGGTCAGCCAGCGACGGTTTTCTGACCGCAAGACCGTGACCGATTCGAGCGCGTAGAGCCCTCGTGCGATGCCTCCATCAACACCTCGCGATGCCGGCGCGAGACGAGCGTTCGCAGCCGCGCACTCTCGATCCGGTCGATCCATATTTTGATCTGACCGTCATCGAAACCTTCGGGCAGCGAGAGCTCGGGAAAGAAGGCCCGGCTACCGGAAGCTGCGCGAACATAGACGGCGTCGAAGAGAGCCTTCTCCGGCGTCGCCAGGTAGCCACTCTCTTCAGAACCCTCGTAGCCGCCGAAGAGCTCGGGAGCTAGGTGGTGGATCTCATAGATGCCAAGAGACGTGGTGATACGCCTTGCTCGATCGAGCGAGGCGACCGAGATCTGCCGCGGGATCTGTTCGATCATCTGGTGGTCAGAGAGCGCCGACCAAAAGGACACATAGGCCGGGAAGGGAGCCGTCAAGAAGGGAGCGACGACGAACGGCGCGACCTCGGAGTCAAGCGCCCACAAGCCGTGGCGCAGGCGACGCACGAGCCCGCCCTCGTCCATGGTGCTGAGCCGCCGAAAGGCAGTGCGCTGAGAGGTCTGCCAGCGCGCCGCCCCCTCGCGAGTCGTGATCACCGCCCGTTTCATTGTGAGCAACTCGCCGTAGGCGTTGGCCGGGGTCATCGTGCCTCCTCAAGTTTCTCGACGACGAAGGTCTGCATCCGCTCCCAGGAGTCATTGCCCTCATAGAGCTCGACCGTCTCGGGCTCAAGGAAGGGCAGAACCTGGTCGCGGAAGGCAGCGTAGGGCAACTGCAAGGCTAGATCGGCCGCCTCGGTAAGAAGCTGCGGATCGAGCGAGCCAGGCGTCAGCGGTCGCCGGCGGAAGAGAAGGTCGAGATCGAAGACATCGCGCGCTTGGGTCTCGGAGCGACCGGTAAGGGTGCGCACCTTCTGCTCGGTCGGTGTGTCATCCACGTAGTGCTGAACAAGCGGAGGGCTGAGCGCGTAGGGCGCGACGATCCGGCGAGGGATCGGCTCGAGGCGATAGTGGCCCTGGCTCTCTCGGTAGCTGAACTCGATCTTGGTTCGGATCAGCTGATCGTGCCCGGGTGCCTCAAGCCCGATCTTCCAGCGCTGGGTGGTCTCGCTGTGCTTTGGGTTGGACGATTCGGCGATGCGCAAGTCCTCAGATCGCAGCAAGGCCTGTATCGGCACGGAGGCAAGGACGTCGTCGATCTTCTCGGTAAGGCGGTAAGCAGGCACCCCTTCGACGTCGAGATCGATGTCCTCCGAATAGCGAAGGCTGTCGAAGAAGTAGCGCAGGTTCGCGTCTCCCTTAAGGACGTAGCGAGCCGGGTCGAGGCGTTTAGATAAGACGACGAGAAAGGCGACGTGAAAGAGCTCAGTGATTTGGGAGGATCTGAGCGTTTTCATGCTTCAAGGATACAGATTAGAGACGTATTTTGACCTTAATCTGTATTTCTAACTATAAGTTGTAAGCACCTACGGTTCGCAATCGATAGAGCTTCACAGCCTGCACCGACCAACCCGCCGGCTGATCGCTGGAGCGCCCGGTCACGACCGCCCGGTGAGGCCCGACGTGGGAATTGAACCGGTGTAAACGGCAACCTCAGGCTGCGGCGCCGTGGGTGCTTGCAGGAGCGGGAAGCGTGGAGAGCAGCTCAGCGGGCAGCCGCTTGCTCGCCGACCAGACCTCGATCGCGACGACCTCGTCAGTGCCCGAGTCATGGTCGATAAGGCCCCAGTCGACCTCCTCGCTCACGACGTCATCGGAGTGCCCGGTGGGAAGCCAGGCTATATCGGCCTCTCGGTCGTAGTAGGCGAATCTCGCTGTCATCGGTTCAGGATAGCTTCGGCCACCGTCCCTCGCTAAGAACGAGCGGCCCTTCGCAGCAGCCAAACGCCGACGATGAGTGCCGCGCCATCGTCGCCTTTGACCGGATGGTCGTAGATGACCGCGAATCTGCCTCCGCCCGACCGCACCGCCGTAGACGCGCCAATCTGCGTCGCCCGGATTGGACTCGCGGACCTCATGCCCCTCGCGTACCGCCTCCTCGACCTCGAAACGGGTCAAGCCTCGTTCTCCGAGGCGAAGCTCGGCGTGGTCGGTCCAGAGGAAGCGCTCGATCTCCACGGCGCGGTAAGCCTATGGTGGCAGAGCGACGCCTCAATCCTGCTCTCGACGCTGCTTGCGCTTACGGCGTGTCACCGGGCACCGAGGAGGAGTGGACGCCCTCGATCACCCACACCGAGGAGGACCTGCAGCGC
Organism: uncultured Solirubrobacterales bacterium; assembly: GCA_963842375.1. GTDB lineage: Bacteria > Actinomycetota > Thermoleophilia > Solirubrobacterales > 70-9 > CAVUPF01. Next base: position 701,315 of record CAWJGB010000010.1, on the reverse strand, counting down.
TACCTGACGCCTTCGAGTCCTTCGCCCGCGGCGTCATGCAGGCCTAGGGCGCTTAGAGCAACCAATGTACTAGCGAAAAGTGAGGAGCCGTCGTTTGGGATTTTTCTTTCACCGGGCTTCGGCCGATAACCGTAGAGGTGCTCCTTAGGTCTAGCCAGAAGCTGCTGCGGCTCCTCGCAAGGCACGGCGTCGCCGGTGATGGACTGCTTGAGAGGGCGCGAGAGGCCTCGTTTGTCCTGCTCGGACTGACGGCGGCGATCGGGCTCGGGCTGGTCGCGTTCATCGCCCACCTGGGTTGGCCCAACATCCTCGACGGCCCGATTCCCGGCCTCCCCGCCGAGCACGTTGCCGCCGCACAGGGCCCTGCGATCGCCACAGCTGCGCCGCTTCCCGGTAAGGGCGCAGCGGCCCATGCGCGGACGCATCCCAATGCGACCCCGGCGCGCCCCGGCGCCAAAACCGCCCTCACCACGGACTCCCATCCAAGGCGCTCGACTCACTCGCGCCTCGCCGGCTCAAAGCCGGTCCTCATCCCGGCGCCGGCGTCGCCGGGCAAGGGTGGTGAGCCTCATTCAGGAGGGGGGCCCGGCAGCGCCCCCTCCAATCCGCCCCCCGCCCCGGCGCCGCCGCCAACCCGTCCAAGCCCCCTACCCGTCGTGTCTCCGCAACCCACCGGCGCGAGCGAGAAGGAACACCCAACCGGGGGCCATGACGGGGGCTGGGGCGACTCAGGGGACGGGTTCGGCGGCCCAGACTCCGGCAACGGCGGCCACGAGTCCCACGCTCCCCCCTCCCCACCGATCGCCCACCACCTGAAGGTCACGGTGGCCCCGGCGATCAGGGGCCTGGGGGTCCGCCCGAAGAAGCGGGTCCAGGCTTCGACCACAGCCACGGCGATGGCAACGGCAACAGCCACTTCGGCGGTTAGGGCGCGCGAGCGGACCGAGGGCGCTCCGATCGGAGAGCTCAGAGCAAAGGCACCGCTACCTCGAGCTTCCCTACGTTTGCATTCCACTCAGAGCCTCAGCCTGACCCGCGAGCGCGCTCCGCGCTGGCGACGGCGCTCGGAATCCGGGGCGCCGGACCGCAACTTTTTCCCCACGATCTGTTGAAAAGTAGGTATCGACTCGCGCAGGCGCGGACGGGAGTCGCGCCGAGACAGACCAAGGAGGCAGGCATGAATCTCAACGCGAAGCTACTGCTCGTCGTGCTGGTGGCTGCGATCGCTGCGCTGCCCACCGCGGTGGCGCGAGCCGCTTCCTCGCCGGCCCTCGTCACCGGCAGCGCCTCTTCTGTCACCTCGTCTTCGGCCGACCTACACGGGACGGTCAATCCCAACGACGCCGCAACCCACTACCGCTTCGAATGGGGGCTCACGAGCGGCTACGGGGCCGCCGGCCCGCTCAGATCCGCCGGCAGCGGCACCACGGTCAACCCGGTCCAGACGGCGATCGGCGACCTGCTCCCCGGCACCGTCTACCACTACCGGATCATCGCATCCAACAAGCTCGGCGGCACCAGCGGCGCCGACCGCACCTTCAAGACCAAGGGTCATCCGCCTCCGGGAGCGGCGACTGGGCCGGCCACGGAGGTCGGCCTGGGGAGCGCGACGATGACCGGGGTGGTCGACCCCAACGGTGCGGTGACCACCTACATGTTCCAGTACGGGCTGACCAGCTCTTACGGCTCTGAGACCTTCGGCGCCATCGTCCCTGCCGGGAGCGGACCGGTGACGGTCGCACAGCAGATTCAGGGGCTCGCGACGGGCACCGCATTTCACTATCGGATCGTCGCCCTGCACGGTGGCATCGCCTCCTACGGTGCCGATGCCACGTTCGTCACCCTGCCCCAGCGCCGACGGCTCATCCGCGTGCGAGCCAAGACCACGCCGCGCCGGGATCGGCGCCGGCCCTACGCCTTCACCACAACCGGGCGCCTGCTCGGCGCGTCGTCGCTGCTGGCCTCCGCGCGGTGCTCGGGAAGCGCATCGATCGCCTTACTGCGGCGCAGGCACCGGGTGGCGTTCGGGCTTGTCCCGATCCAGCCCGACTGCACGTTTCACGCCCAGACCGTGCTCCGTGCCCTGCCCCCGCGTCTCCGAAGTCGGCACCGGCTGCGGCTGCACGTGGCGGTCCGCTTCCTCGGCAACCCCTACGTGGCGCCGAGGAAAGCGCGACCCGAGCAGGTGGTGATCTATCGCGGCTAGGCGCGCTGGAGGTCAGGCCCGGCGCCTCGGTGACCGCGTGACTGACGGTGGCGTCGTAGGCGCCCCCGGATCAGTCAGGCAACCTGGCAGAGCACCGCGGGCGCGCTGAGCGCCGCTCAGGCAGCGAGCGCCTCGACCGCGTCGACCGGGCGGCCGAGGTGATAGCCCTGGGCCATGTCGACGCCGAACTCGCGCAGCAGCTTCGTGGTGGCGTCGTCCTGCACGTACTCGGCGATCGTCGTCTTGCCAAGCCCGCGGGCGATCTGGACGATCGCCTGCACGGTGAGCTGGTCGGCGTCGTTGTTGGGCATGTCGCGGATGAAGGCACCGTCGATCTTGATCACGTCGAAGGGGATCTTCCTCAGGTAGTGGAAAGGGCCGAAGCCGGCGCCGTAGTCGTCGATCGCCACCTGGCAGCCGAACTCGGTGAGCCGGTCGGCGAAGCCGGCCGCCGCCTGGTAGTCGTTGACCCTGGCCGTCTCGGTGATCTCGAAGGTGCAGCTTGAGGGGTCGGCGTCGGCTTCGTCGAGCCGGCGCTCGATGAACTCAAGCACTGAGATGTCGGTGAGCGAAGCGCCGGAGAGGTTGACATGCAGGTTGACCGGCCGGCCCGCCCTCTCGCGCTCTGCCAGCAACTCGAGCGCGCGGGCGACGACCCAGCGATCCAGCTCCTGGACCATGCCCGAGCGCTCCGCCACCTCGATGAACGAGGCCGCCGGCAGCAGCTCGCCGCTCTCGCCGCTCATCCGCAGCAGCAGCTCGTAGCGCTCGACCACGCTCGACCCCGAGGCAAGGTTGCGGATCGGCTGCGTGTAGAGGCTGAGGCGGTCGTGGGTGAGCGCGTCGCGGATCCTCGCCGAGGTGGTCTGGGCGCGGCGAGAGCGGCGCTCGGGCTCTCCTGGGTCCTGGAAGAGGACGATCTGGTCTCGCCCCTCCTCCTTGGCCCGGTACATCGCCTGGTCGGCCGCGACTAGGACCGCCTCCGGGCTGGTCTCGCGCTTGCCGCCGAACATCGTGACCCCGACGCTGATCGTGGAGTCCGGGACATCCGTCAAGGACGCGCTCTCGGCGACCTGGGCCCGCAGGTCCTCGCCCAGCTGCAGCGCCCCCGCGGTGTCGGTCTGGGGCATCAGCACGGCGAACTCATCACCGGAGAGACGGGCGGCGATGTCGGTGGCGCGCACCCGCTCGCGCATGGTCGCGGCGACGCGGCGGATCAGGCAATCGCCGGCGTGGTGGCCGTGGGCGTCGTTGACCGCCTTGAGGCCGTCGATGTCGATGATCATCACCGCCCCCTGGCCGCCGTAGCGGGCGCTGAAGGAAACGTACTGGTCCAGCTCGGCCCGGAAGCGGCGGCGGTCGAGCAGGCCGGTCAGCGAGTCGTGGTCGGCGAGGTAGCGCAGCTGGGCCTCAGTCCGCTCGGCCTCCGCCAGGGCCTCCGTGACGACCTTGCGATCCTCGGGGTCAAGCTTCGCAAGGACGGCTTCGATCGCCAGTGCGCTTTGGGAGAGGAGTCGCTCGCCAGTCACTAAAGGAAGGTAGACGTTTCTCCCCGGGCGGGTTGCGCGGAAGCTCATCGCTGCGGAACTGTGCCCAAGTTTCGGCGAGAGGGGACGACGAATAGTGAGCCCTCCCATGGCCATGAGTAGGCTGGAGGGGATGGCGAACCGCCTGGCGCAGGAGACCAGCCCATACCTGCTCCAGCACCGCGACAACCCCGTGGACTGGTACCCGTGGGGCCCGGAGGCGCTGGCCCGCGCGCGCAAGGAGGACCGCCCGATCCTGCTCTCGATCGGCTACTCGGCCTGCCACTGGTGCCACGTGATGGAGCGCGAGTCCTTCGAGGACCCCGAGACGGCCGCCTACATGAACGAGCACTTCGTAAACGTCAAGGTCGACCGCGAGGAGCGCCCCGACCTCGACGCCCTCTATATGGAGGCGGTGCAGGCGATGAGCGGCCACGGCGGCTGGCCGATGACCGTCTTCTGTGACCCCGACGGGGTGCCGTTTTACGGCGGCACCTACTTCCCGCCCGAGGAGGGCCGCGGCATGCCGAGCTTCCGGATGGTGATGGAGGCGGTGGTCGACGCCTTCGCGGGCAAGCGCAAAGAGCTGCGGGAGCGCTCGGCGCAGACCCGCGCCCGCCTCGCAGCGATCGGACAGGTCGAGGCGGCGGCCGACGCCCCTGACGGGAGTCTCCTGGAGGCGGCGATCAAGGCGCTGCGCGCCGGCGCCGATCCGGAGCGCGGCGGCTTCGGCGGCGCCCCGAAGTTCCCGCCCGCCTCGGCGCTCGAGCTGCTGCTAACCAGAGGGGAGGACGAGATCGCCGAGACGACCCTCGACGCGATGCTCGCCGGCGGCATCTATGACCAGATCGGCGGTGGCTTCGCCCGCTACTCGGTCGACGCCGCCTGGCTCATCCCCCACTTCGAGAAGATGCTCTACGACAACGCCCTGCTCGCCCGCGCCTACCTGCACGGCTTTAAGGCGCTGGGCCACGAGCGCTACCGCCGCGTCTGCGAGGAGACGCTCGACTGGGCGCTGCGCGAGATGCGCGGGCCCGAGGGCGGCTTCTACTCGGCGCTCGACGCCGACTCCGAGGGCGAGGAGGGCCGCTTCTACGTCTGGACACCGGCGCAAGTCCGCGAGGTCCTGGGCGACGCTGGGCAGGAGGTCATCGAGTTCTTCGGGGTCAGCGAGGACGGCAACTTTGAGGGCGCCAACGTCCTGCACCTGTCGCGCGGCGCCGCGGCGCCGGAGCCACCCGGCTTCTCCGAGGCGCGCCGCGCCCTCTATGAGGCCCGCTCGGGGCGCGTCTGGCCGAGCCTCGACGACAAGCGCCTCACCTCCTGGAACGCGCTGGCGATCGCCGCCCTGGCCGAGGCCGGCGCAGTGCTTAAGCGCGAGGAGTACCTCGACGCGGCACGCCGCTGCGCCGAGTTCGTCCTCGGCTCCCTGCGCGACCCCGACGGCCGCCTGCTTCGCTCCTTCAACGACGGCCGGGCCCATCTGGGCGCCTACCTGGAGGACCATGCCTTCCTGCTCGAGGCGCTGCTGGCGCTTTACGAGGCAACCTTCGAGCAGCGCTGGTTCGAGGAGGCCCACGCCCTCGCCGACACCACGATCGCTCGCTTCGGCGACCCCGAGCGCGGCGGCTTTTACTCCACCTCCGATGACCACGAAGCCCTGATAGCCCGCCGCAAGGAGATCGGCGACCACCCGATCCCCTCGGGCAACTCCGCGGCCGCGATGGGCCTGCTCCGCCTAGCCGCCTTCACCGGCGAGCGCCGCTACGAGCAGCAGGCCGAATCCGTCCTTCGCCTCTTCACCCGCCCCGCCGCCCAGCACCCCGAGTCCTTCGCCCACCTCCTCAGGGCCCTCGACTTCCACATCTCCCCGACCCAGGAGGTGGCCCTCATCGGCGAGGACCTGGGCTCCCTCGCCGAGGTCATCCGCTCGGCATACAGGCCCCACCTAGTCCTGGCAGGCGGCCCCGAGGGCACCAGCGCGCCGGCCCTGCTTCACGGACGCACGGCCATCGGGGGCGCCCCCACCGCCTACGTCTGCGAGCACTTCGCCTGCCAGGCCCCGCTCACCGACCCCGAGCTCCTAGCCGAGCTTCTCTGATCGCTCGACCCGGCCGGGGGGGAGGAATGGGGGTCGAGGACGGACACTCGGTCACCGGCACGGCCCCGAGGAGGCCGGCGGGCCGTCAGCGCTCAGAGCCGATCGGGTGAGTCAGAGGATGGGCAGGAAGTTCTCGATCTCATACGGGGTCACCTGCACCCGGTAGTCGTCCCATTCCTGTCGCTTGATCTCGACGAAGCGGCGGAACGTGTGCTCACCCAGCGTGCGCAGCACCAGCTCGGACTCCGCCGCCACCTCGATCGCCTCGCCCAGCGTCGCCGGCAGCTGCTCGATTCCCTGGTGGGCCAGCTCCTCCTGGGAGAGGTGGTAGAGGTTCTGCTCCATCGGCTCGGGCAGCTCATAGCCCTTCTCGATCCCTTCCAGCCCCGCCTGCAGCATCCCGGCGAAGCACAGGTAAGGGTTGCAGGCGGGGTCGGGGCAGCGCAGCTCGGCGCGGGTCGCGCCCTCCTTACCGGGGTGGTAGAGCGGCACCCGGATCAGCGCCGAGCGGTTGCGGCGCGACCAGGCCAAATAGACCGGCGCCTCATAGCCCGGCACAAGGCGCTTGTAGGAGTTGACCCACTGCGCGAAGAGCGGGGAGATCTCGCGGGCATGCTTGAGCTGGCCGGCGATGAACGACTTCGCGGTCGGCGATAGGAAGTAGGGGTCCTCGGCGTCATAGAAGGCGTTCCGGCCGTCCTTGCTCAGCGACTGATGGACGTGCATGCCGGAGCCGTTCTCGCCGAACAGCGGCTTCGGCATGAAGGTCGCGTGCCAGCCGTATTTCATCGCGTACTCCTTGACCACGATCCGATAGGTCATGCAGTCGTCGGCCATCGCGAGCGCGTTCTTGTAGCGCATGTCGACCTCATGCTGGGAGGGCCCGACCTCGTGGTGGGTGTACTCGACGTGGATGCCCATCTTCTCCAGCGCCAGCACCGTCTCGCGGCGCAGGTCCGAACCGGCGTCAAGCGTGGTCAGGTCGAAGTAGCCGCCCTCGTCGAGCACCTCGGGCACCCCGCTCGGCGGCTTGGCGGAGCGGAAGTAGAAGTACTCCAGCTCCGGGCCGACGTTGTAGGCGTCAAAGCCAAGCTCCTCGGCCCGCTTGAGCGCCCTCCGCAAGATCCAGCGCGGATCCCCCTCATAGGCGCCGCCGCCGGGAACCCGGATGTCGCAGAACATCCGCGCGACCGCGTTCTCCTGCTCGGGGCGCCAGGGGACCAGTGCGAAGGTCGAGGGGTCTGGCATCGCGATCATGTCGGACTCCTCGATCGGGTTAAAGCCGGTGATCGAGGAGCCGTCAAAGCCCATGCCGCCGTCGAAGGCGTCCTCCAGCTCGGCGGCGTTGATCGAGAAGCTCTTTAGCTGGCCCAGCACGTCGGTGAACCAGAGGCGGACGAAGCGCACGTCGCTTTGCTTGACGATCTCGGCGACGTCAGCGGCACTGGTGGGTTGCTCTGCCATTCCGGCCTCCTTGGGGCTTGTCCGCGAGAAGGCGCAACGATAGGCGAAGTGAACCGACGGGGTTCCTTGCGGCGTATACCGGTAGCAGTTCGATCGCGACCGGGCTTGCAGACGCGATCAAAAGCAGGTATAACTTACTCCAAGTAAGTAAGCGGCTCAAAGTAAAGTAAAGGCCACGTAAAGGCTCTGTGAAGCGGAATTCGCCCAGTCAGAGCCGGAGGCGAGAAGCAACGTGACAGTAAAAACAGCAGTAAGCAGATTCCAGATCCACGACGAGCTGACGGCCCCCGATGAGAGCGCCCCTCTGATCAAGAGCATCCAGGCGGCCGGCGGCGCGGTCACCAAGTTCGTCGGCGTGCTCGCCGGGGCGCCTGCCGTGCTCCGCGCCTACACGAGGATGCGCTCGGAGCTGCGGGGCGGCGTCCTCCCGCAGGCGACCCGCGAGCGGATCGCGCTGGCGGTCGCCGAGCACCGTGAGGACAACTACAGCATCGCCCAACACGCGAAGTCGGCGCGGCGCGCCGGACTTGGACTCGACGAGGTCTCGCGGGCCCGCAGCTTCAGCTCAGGGGACCCCAAGGAGGCGGCGTTGCTCGAGTACCTGCGGGCGGCGCTTGACGCGGACGGCCCTCCGCCGATCTACCTCCACGAGGAGGCGCGAGAGATCGGCTGGAGCGACGAGGAGATCCTCGAGGCGGTCGGCCACCTGGCCCTCAACGAGTTCCAGAGCCTGATCGCGAGCGCGGCCGCCTTGCCGCAGGACCAGGCGACGCCAAGAGTCCTGCCCTCGGCAGCCTAGGCGCGGGGTCCTTGACCGAGGAGTGCGCGGGAGGCGAGGCATCTACGTCCTCGACCCTCCCCCGCGCTGGACGTCCAGCGCGGCGGTCTCAGCCTTCCTCGACGAGCGTGGCGGTATAAAGCAGCTGCGCCATTGAGTAGCGGCAGCCGTAGGTGGCGCGCATGCCCACCCTGGTTTGGGGCTGGCCCTGGCGGACATCTGTGGGATTGGCGCACTTGCCGGGGTTCCGACTGGCCCGCCAGGTGCTGGTGGTGGGAAGGCCCGGGGCGAAGGCCGGGGCCCAGGTCGGGACTGTGAGCGCGACGATGTCGCCCGTTTCCACCTTCAGCGATGCGCCGAACTTGACGGTCTGCCCCAGGTAGGGGCTGAGGACGTGGATCGAGCTCTGGCTGAGCAGGGTGTAGCGGGGCGGGTTGGTGCGGGGGACGCGTCGCAGGATCGCCAACCGCGCCTCCGGCGGAGTGCCGAAGAAACCGTTGAAGAACGAGCGCTGCTTGGGAGTCGGCTGGGCCAGGGTCAGCGTCCAGTCGGTGATCTTGCCTTCCCTGGGGACGTTGAAGGGCAGCTTGATCTTGCCGTTACTGAGCTGAAAGCCGGTGACGCTGCCGACCGCTTCGCAGGGCAACCCCGGACAAGAGGGATTCGGCGAGCTCCCGGTCTGCCCCAGCACAACCGTCACGCGCGGTGGGGTTGTCACCGCGGCGGCGCTCGCGACCAGGGCGATCAGGGCGGTAAGGGCGCCCACCGCCAGCGTCACCGCCGCCAACCGACCGCGCCTGCGGGTCGATTTCGCCACGGGCGCCAGGCGGGAAGACCTCGTCATGTGCCCCTGCTCCTCTCGTTGAGAAATCAAGCTCAAGCAGGGGAGGTTAGCCGCCTGGGGTGGCAGAAGCCGGGGCGCTCAGCGCCGGGCGTAGGTGAGCGCGACTGCGTAGTGGAGCTGGCCGGAGCCGTTGAAGCCGAGCGCCATGCGGGCGCCGTTGGTCAGATCCCAGGAATTGCCCCTGGTGTAGGGGCCGCGGTCGATCACCTGGGTGATCAGGTAGTGGCCGTGGTAGGCGAACTTGACCGTTGTCCCGCAGGGCAAGCTGCGGTGGGCGACGCCGACCGTGTTCGGCCGCAGCACCTGGCCACAGGCGGTGTGGTGGCCGTAGAAGCCGGGGCCATACCAGGTCGCTCCGGCGGCCCGCATCGGGCTGAAGGCGATGTTCTGTCCCGCCGCGCCGGCCCCGCCGAATGCACTGGAGGCGCCGCCCGTGGCGGCCTGGGCCGAAACAGCCGTGGCCGAGACCGCTGCAAGCACGGCGAGGAGGGCGATGCAGCGCAGGCGTCGGCTGGAGCGCCGCCCGCTGGCACCCATGCGTCTCCGGTTGTCTTGCCGCCCGCAGCGGCCTTCGTCTGCCTTCATTTCTCTTTCCTGACGCTTGCGGGGTTAGCTGACGGGCTCGCGCTGAAAGAGCTGCGCTACGCGGCAGATGCCGGCGATTCGCCCCAACTTTTGGGTCCCCCGCTCTCTGCGGTATGTAGGCAGAGATTCAGCGGAAGTTGGCGGCAGGTTAGCAAAGACTAAGACAGAATTTTGTGAACAGGTTGCGTATCTGGTCGACATGCCGCCCGCATCGGCTGGGTCGTGCCCTCCTGCCAGTCCTGCACGGCGGCGCCCGAATTAGGAAAGGCCCCCTTGCGGGGGCCTTTCCCTTAGCGGGCCTGTAAGCCGGATCCTGTCGTGAGCGGCCATCTGTCTCTCCAGGGCCGGAGCCCCGGGGGGTCGCCTGTGGCGACCCTGCGGCCTACCTGGACCTCGCCGAGCCGGGTCGTCGGTCCTGCTTGGCCTTGCACCGGGCGGGGTTTGCCTGGCCGCCGCGTCGCCGCGACGCCGGTGCGCTCTTACCGCACCATTTCACCTTTACCTGTACGCGACTCACGTGTGGCCGCGCCATCGGCCGTGTCTTTCTGTGGCACTTTCCCGCGGGTTTCCCCGGGTGGGCGTTACCCACCGCCTCGCTCTGTGGTGTCCGGACTTTCCTCGAGGGGTTGTCTCTCCCCCCGCGACCACTCGGTCCGCATGATCATGGTAGCCCTCAAATGGGCCGTTGCAAGCCCGAATCAGACCTTGCGGAAAACGCCGACGACGCGGCCGAGGACTCGGGCCTCGGTGGTGCGGATCGGCTCCATCGCCTCGTTCTCGGGCTGGAGGCGGATGTGGTCGGACTCGTGGTAGATCCGCTTCACGGTCGCCTCCTCGCCGATCAGGGCGACGACGATCTCGCCGTCGGCGGCATCGTCGGAGGGTCGGACCACCATGTAGTCGTCTTCGAGGATGCCCGCGTCCTTCATGCTCTCGCCGCGAACCTGAAGGATGTAGTCGCCGTCCTCGCCCCCGATCACATCGGGGATCTCGAGATACTCCTCGATGTTCTCTTCGGCCAGAACCGGCTCACCGGCGGCAACATGGCCGACCAGCGGCAGGCCGCTGCCCGGTCGAATCGTCTTCTTGGCCTTGTCGAAGAGCAGTTCGATCGCCCGCGGCTTCGAGGGGTCGCGCCGCAGCAGCCCGATCTTCTCGAGGTTCGCCAGATGCGCATGCACTGTCGAGGACGAGTGCAGCCCTACCGCCTTACCGATCTCGCGCACGGTTGGCGGATAGCCGGTCTTGGCCGCGTAGCGGCGGATGAAGTCGAAGATCTCCTTCTGCCTTTTGGTCAGATCAAGGTCCACGCCCTCTCCCTCTCACTCTTCACGCCGGGAATCGGTTTGCTCGAACAGGTGTTCGCAGGCTACCGACTGGTCCGGATGCTTTCAAGGCCAATACAATCGACCGCCCTCAAGCGGCTGTGGCGGAACTGGTAGACGCGCAAGGTTGAGGGCCTTGTGAGCTTTATAAGCTCGTGGAAGTTCGAATCTTCTCAGCCGCACTACGAAAGCCCCGCTATTAGCGGGGTTTTCTTTTGACTCCGGGCGTTGATTGGCAGTGTAATCCGCCGGTTTCGTGTCTTAATTGTGTCTTATTTCACCTGGAGGCGTGTCCATTCGAGCCCCCCCAGGGACAGGGTCGAGCGGAATGAGCGGCCGTCCCGTCCCTTCGATCCTTGTTGTCTGCGTCGCCGCTGTAGCTGGCTGCGGCAGCACGACGACCACGACAACCCATTCAACGCCACCCCGGGAACAGCTCCGCTGGCGCTCAACCAAGGTCGACCCGGCCTGCGAAACCGTCCGCGAGGAGCTGCGGAGCGAAGAAGGCCCGAAGCCCGCCGATGGCGGCCGATACCTCGCCGAAGACAAGGAAATGGTGCAGGAAGAATGCGGAGCCGCAGCCCGCAAGCGTTACGCCAAGGTCCAAAGCGAATCACCGAGAGAATCCCAGTGCAAGGTTGCCCGGAAGCTCCTCAGCGAAGCGGAAGCCAATGACATCCCGTCCTACATCCGCGAAGGCAAGGAAATGGTCAGCGCCTCTTGCGGGGAATAAGGACGACCACCCAACGCTCCCGATCCCACGACCCCGGTGGCCATAAAGGTGCTTGACCGCGGCGCGTCGCTTGAGGAGCTTTCGCACTTCCTCCCCAACCTCACGCTGTCGCTGCGATCTTCGGCGGTAGGGGCGCTCCTCGGCGCGACTCGGTGGTCGAACAGCTAGATCGCGGTTAGCCTCTCGCCATCCCTACAGCGAACCCCGGGAGGAACGCATGACGATCACCGTGAAGGCGCGCACCGCCGCGCTTGTCCTGGCCCTGTTCTGCTTGCTTGCCGGGCTCGCGCTCGGCCAGCTCACACAGGCTCACTCGGCCACCACTATCAACGACGACAGCCCGGTGCCCTTGGGCCTTTTCAAGCTTGAGTCGAGGTGGATCAACTATCAGCTCAGAGGGATGGGTAAGGGGATGCAACGACTAGGTCTATATATGGTGGCCACACGAGAAGTGGAGCGAACGATCCACAAGGAACAAACGCAGTTCTCCAAGCAGCTCGACTCCATCGCGGGCGACAGTCACAAGGCGTGCGAAGCCGTGACCTCCGGGTGCCCATGAGCGGCCGATCAAGGGATGCCCTCCAAGAGCTTTGCCGGAGAAATGCCGAGCGCTTTAGCCAGCTTCACGATAGTCGCCAGGCGTGGATCGCGGCCCTGCACCGCCTTCACCTGGAACCCCGCCGGGGTCGCGGCGATCTACGCGAGTCTCACCCGCGAGGGAGCGCTCGCCGAGGCCGAGGAAGCGGCAGTACTGGCCTGCCAACGTCAACGGCCTGCTCTCGGAGTCGGTCGCCGTCACGCTCGCTTGGGCGCGCGGAAAGCCCCAACCAAGCCGCGCTCAGTCGGTCTTGGCGGGCGTCAAGACGATCACCGGGATGACGCGCTCGGCCTGCTTCTCGTAATCGGCGAACTGGGGGACGCGCTCGGCCTGCGTGCGGAAGAGGCGCTCGCGTTCCTCGCCGGTCGCCTCGCTGGCAACGACATCGGTCGTGTCGGTCCCGACCTCGATCGTGACGTTGGGCTGGGCCTTGAGATTGTGGTACCAGTCGGGATTCGTCGGTGCTCCGGCCTTGGAGGCAAACACGACGTAGCGCCCGTCGTCGTTCTGGTAGGCGAGCGGGTTGATGCGGCTCGTACCGGACTTCGCTCCGGTGTGGTGCAGCAGCAGCAGCGGCATGCCCTCGAACATGCCGCCGACGCGTCCTTCGTTGGCGTGGAACTCCTCGATGATCTTGGCGTTGAAGTCTGCGGGCGAGGTGGACATCGTTGCTCCTCGGGACGTATGGACAGGGCGGGTCGCTGAACGCTGACTCAAGTCTATGAGCAACACGATCTGCCGCCCACCCTCGAACGCCAGGCGCAGGGCATCCGCGTGGACTTTGATGCGCGAAGAAGAGAAGCGGCGACTCTGACTTCCTCTCACTCAGACCAGCGGAGGCCGGGGTAGATGGTCCTCAGCGGCGTGATGACGGCGGATATCGGCGCTGCTGATCTGCCAGCGAACATCGGGCCCGAACTCCAAGACGACGCCGCCGGGGGTGATCGGCTCCCAATTCGTCGACTTTCGATCTGCTGCTCATCAATTTTATTACTGGTTTGGCGAACTTTCTTAAGGCTAAGCCGGAGCGACCCGATGACGGTTCAATATGTCGTCTCCGACGCAGCTCTCGACGCCCTCGCGCTCTGGTGGGCGGTGGATCGACCACTGGCTCGACACCGTCCACGACATCGAGACCCTGCGGGCTGCGCACCCGATGATGGATGCGGTGATCGAGGAGATCGACGGGCGGATGATCCGCGTCGGCGAGCAGTGGCTTGCCGACTTCGCCTCATGTAACTACCTGGGCTTCGATCTCGATCCCGAGATCATCCAGGCGGTTCCTGCCTTCCTGGAGGAGTGGGGCACGCATCCGAGCTGGTCCCGACTGCTCGGCAGTCCGGTCCTCTACGAGCAGATCGAGGAGCGACTCACCGAGTTGCTCGGCTGCGAGGACTCGCTGGTACTGCCGACGATCACGCACATCCACTCGTCTGTAATCCCGGTGCTGGCCGCCTCCGGGACGATCTTCCTCGACGCGAGGGCGCATAAGACGATGTACGACGGCTGCCAGGTGGCACGCTCGCGAGGCGCCGCGATCCGCCGGTTCCGCTTCGAGGACCCGGACCATCTCGAGGAGCTGCTGACGACCGAGCACGACCGTGCTCGGCTCGTCTGTATGGACGGTGTCAACAGCATGACCGGCAATGCGCCCGACCTGCGGGCGTTTGCCGAGGTCACGCGCCGTCACGGGGCCCTGCTGTACGTTGACGACGCGCACGGCTTCGGGGTCATCGGCGAGCGCTCGCCCGAGGAGCTATGTCCGTACGGTCGCCGGGGCAACAGCGTCGTGCGTCACTTCGGCGAGAGCTACGACGACGTGATCCTGGTCTCCGGCTTCTCCAAGGCTTACTCGTCTCTACTTGCCTTCATTGCCTGCCCGACTGAGGTCAAGAACCTGCTGAAGGTCGCGGCGCCGCCCTATCTCTACTCGGGGCCCTCACCCGTGGCGTCGCTGGCGACGGCCCTGGCGGGCTTCGATGCGAACGAGCGGCGAGGCGACGAGTTGCGCCGCGTTCTGCACCGCCACAGCGTCCGCGTCCTGGGAGCGCTCCGCGAACTCGACGTCCACACCCCGAACCGCTCGGGACTGCCAATCATCGAGGTCCCGCTGCGCGACCACGACCGCATCGACGAGGTCGGGCGGCTGCTGTTTGCCCGTGGCGTCTACGTCACGCTCGCCGCCTACCCACTCGTGCCCAAGGCCGAAGTCGGCTTTAGGTTGCAAATTACCGCGGCCAACACCGACGCGGAAATCGGAGTTCTGATCAGCACTCTAACGGAGCTCGCTGACCGGGGCGAGCTCCAATCCAGTTCGGCACAAAACGGACAGGCGGCGGGGTGATGAGCCAACGCGTGCTCTGGCCGTCGCGACTCGCTGGCGCAAACGTCGGTGCCAGCTTGACGAGACCCCGACTGCTCCTTCGCTCGCGTGTGCAGGCATGGCAGGGCTATCTTGCCGTCGCTGGGCTAGGCGTCTTCTTGTACCTATTGGTCCCTCCCTTCAAGGGCAACGCGCTGCTCTATAACACGCTCGGACTGTCAAGTGTCATAGCAGTGGTCGTGGGCATTCGCCGTAACAGGCCAAGCTATGCATTGCCGTGGTGGCTGTTCGCGGTGGGGCTCTGCCTGTACTGGATGGGCGATGTCTACACCTACAGCTACCCCAAATACATCCTGCACCACGAAGTCCCGTTCCCGTCGATCGGCGACGCGATCTATCTCACCGTCTATCCGGCGCTCATGCTGGGTCTGCTGCTGCTGGTGCGCCGGCGAAACCCGCAGAGCAATCGCAACACCCTCATAGACGCCGCGATCCTGACACTCGGGCTGTCGCTTCTGTCATGGGTCCTGCTGATCGCACCCTACCTCCACGACCCGACCCTGGGCCTGCTGCCCAAGCTTGTGTCGGTTGCGTACCCGCTCGGGGACGTCATCCTGCTGGCTGCGGCTATCCGCCTCGTCCTCGACAGTGGCCCGCGTCGACCGGCCTTCTACCTGCTGACCGCGAGCATCGTCTCGCTACTGGTCACGGACTTCGTCTACGGGGTGATGACCCTCGATAACGCATACCACCATCAGCTGCTGCTCGACCTCGGCTGGATCTCCTACCTGCTGCTGTGGGGCGCTGCCGCGCTGCACCCCTCGATGGTCAAGCTGCAGGAACCGATCAATGACCACGAGGCGACGCTGACGCCCCTGCGCCTGAGCCTGCTTACCGGTGCGTCGCTCATCGCGCCGGTATTTGTTCTTCTCAAGGAGTTGCGTCGCGGCGACATCGACCTGATCGTGATCATCTGCGCTTCGGTCGTGCTGTTCGCCTTGGCGGTGATGCGCATGGTCGATCTGGTGCGCCAGCAGGAGCGCTCTGTGACCCGGGAGCGACTGCTCAGTTCCTCTGGAACCGCGCTCGCGTCTTGCGCCACGCGGGAGGAAATGCAGCAGACCGCGCTGGCTGTGGTCGCTCGGCTGCTCGAGGGTCCCGGGGCGGCGGTACTTTGCCTGACCGAAGATGACGCTCTGACGGCGGTCGCGCTCAACGGCGACGCCGAATGGCCAGCGCGAACGCTCCCTAAACAGGTGGGCGAGAAACTGCTCGCTGCCGACGATGCTTCCCACGACCTGGTCTTGGAACCGGCGCTACTCGCCGCGCTGGATCTGCCGAAGAGTTGGACCTGCGGGCTCGTACTGCCACTGCCGGTTCGCGGCGGCGTCCTTGGCGTCCTGCTGCTGGCGCGCCCAGACCCCGCCTCACGCCGGGTGCGGGTGGCTCTGGACGCGTTGGCTACTCAACTCGCGCTCGCGCTGGAGGGCGCGCGCCTCACCGAGAAGATCCACCTGCGGCGCAGCGAGGCCCGCTTTGCCTCCCTGGTGCAGCACTCCAGCGACCTGATCACCGTTGTGGGACCGGATGCGACGATCGTCTACCAGAGCCCCTCCTCAGAGCGGGTCCTCGGCTATCAACCGGACGAACTCCTCGGCACGCGCTTCGATCGCCTCGTAGTTCGGGAGGACGCTGACCGCCTCTTGAGGATCATCGCGGACGGATCGACCTACGCGCAGCGAGAAGGTGAGATCATCGAGTGCACGCTGCGTCACCGCGACGGCGGCCTGCGGCAGTTCGAGATCCTGCACACCAACCTGCTCGACGACGAGCACGTACGTGGCATCGTCCTGAATGCGCGCGACATCAGCGAGCGCAAGGACTTCGAGGAGCAGCTGACCCACCAAGCGTTCCACGATCCCGTCACTAACCTGCCCAACCGTGCCTTGTTCGTAGAGCGGGTGCGGCATGCGGTCGGACGCGCACGACGGGAGGAATCAGAAATTGGGGTCATCTTCCTCGATGTCGACGACTTCAAGACCATCAACGACAGTCTCGGCCACGGGGCCGGCGACTTGGCGCTGATTGACGTCGCCAAACGCCTATCGACCAGCATCCGCCTCAGCGACACCGCGGCGCGCTTCGGCGGCGATGAGTTCGTTGTGCTGCTGGAGGATCTCGATAGCGCGGATACTGCCGTCGAGGTCGCCGAGCGAATTCTGGATGATCTGCGCCAGCCGTTGATGGTGGCCGGCAAAGAGCTGGCGTTGCGTGGAAGCATCGGGATCTCGATCCTGGAGGGATCCTCGACCGGAGGCGCGGACGAGTTGATCCGGGACGCCGATGCCGCTATGTACATCGCCAAGCGCGATGGCAAGGGCGGTTACCGGCTGTTTGAGCCGGACATGCACGCCGGCGTGCTCGCCCGCCTGGAATTGCGGGCCGACATCCAGCGAGCGCTGCAGAGCGGGCAGTTCGAATTGCACTACCAGCCGATCGTGCGGCTGGCCGACGGCAGCGTCGCTGGGATCGAGGCGCTGCTGCGCTGGCACCACCCCGAGCGTGGGCTCGTGGTCCCTGGGGATTTCATCCCGTTCACCGAGGAGACCGGATTGATCGTCCCGATCGGTCGCTGGGTTCTGCGCGAGGCTTGTATCAGAGCTGCGGCGCTGCAGCGGCTGCCATCCAACGGTTCTCCGCTCTCTATGTGCGTGAACCTTTCCGTGAAGCAAGTTCAGCACAGCGACATCGTTTCCGATGTCCAGGACGCGCTCACCGAGTCGGGACTCCCACCGCAGCTGCTCACGTTGGAGATAACCGAGTCGATGCTCATCGACGACCCCGAGATCGTCGATGTCAAGCTCAAGGAACTGCGCGCGCTCGGAGTTCGCATCGCGATGGACGACTTCGGAACGGGCTACTCATCGCTTAGCTATCTCAGCCGCTTCCCGGTCGATGTCATCAAGATGGACCGCTCGTTCCTGCGACCGGAGGTCTCGCGGGAGACTGTCGACATCTCCAGCGCGGTCGTGGCGCTCGGTAGCTCGCTCTCCCTAGAGGTCGTCGCAGAGGGCATCGAACTCGACGATCAACTGCAGCGACTTTGCGATCTCGGCTGCGAGTTCGGCCAGGGCTTCCATTTCGCCCATCCGATGGAGTCGCGGCACCTGGACGACTATCTGGCGGGGATGTTGGAGCATGCCGGTGAGCCGGCGGCGCCCCCGCACGACGCGGCCTAGCAACGACGAGGGCTTCGCATTGCCTGGGAGGTCTACTGCCCACCAACCGGTAGGCCGGACTGCAAGTTCACGGCCGATCACCCTTCTGGCAAACCGCGACTTCCGGGCCCTATTCACTGCCCGCTGCGTGTCACTGCTCGGCGACGGAGCGTTCCTGGTCGCGTTGGCCTGGCAGGCGTACACGCTCTCGAACGCGCCCACCGCGCTGTCGCTGCTCGGAATCGCGATGACCGTGCCACTGATCGCGCTGCTGCTGTTCGGAGGGGTGGTGAGCGACCGGCACGACCGCCGAACAGTGATGCTGCTTGCCGACGTCACGCGTGCGATCCTGCTCGCGCTGCTCGGGGTTCTGGCGGCGAGCGGGGCGTTGCGTTTGTGGCAGATGATGGTGATCGTCGCCATTTACGGCGGCGCCCAGGCTTTCTTTGACCCGGCCAGCGACGCAATCCTTCCCGAGATCCTGCCGGCGTCGCAGCTAGGTGAAGCCAACGCGCTGGAGCAGGTCATCCGTCCGCTCGCCCTGCGTCTCGCCGGACCCGCCGTGGGAGGACTGCTGGTCGGCGTGTTCGGCCTGGGCGCGGCCTTTCTCGCCGATGCCGCGACGTTCATGGTCTCCGCGGCGAGCTTGTGGTCGATGTCATCGCGTGCCTCCACCTCACGCCGCCCCGCCGTTGCCCCGCTCGAGACCTCCGTGGGCCGCCAGCTGCGCGAGGGATGGTCCTACGTGCGCCGTCATGTCTGGCTGTGGGGGACCTTCGCGAGTGCAGGCGTCGCCTACCTGCTGTTCATGGGCCCCGCCGAGGTCCTGCTGCCCTTCATGGTCAAGCATGAACTGGGGGGTAGCGGAATTCAGCTCGGTCTCGTTCTCGCGGCAGGCGGCCTCGGCTCCGTTGCATGTGCCCTGGTGATGATTCGAAGCGGGCTCCCCTCGCGGAGCATCACCTTTATCTACGCTGTCTGGACACTCGCCACCGTGGCCGTGGCGGGGTACGGACTGGCCACGGCAATGTGGCAATTGATGCTGGCCAGTCTCGCCTTCAACCTGCTGGAGACGGCGGGCACGATCGTTTGGTCAACGATGAAACAACGGCGCGTGCCGGGGGAGCTGCTCGGACGCGTGTCCAGCCTCGACTGGCTGATCTCGATCGGACTGCTGCCGGTGTCGTTTGCGCTGACCGCCCCTCTCAGCGCGACGTTCGGGGTGCGAACGACCCTGATCGGAGCTGGCCTGGCCGGTGCGGCGGCGACGCTCGGTGGTCTATTGCTTCCGGGCATGCGGGCGGTCGACCGCTCGATGGCCCCTGCCGTGCGCGTCGGCGGGACCCAGCCCGCGGCTGGGGAATTCGGGCGGCCTGTAAGTGAAGTACGCGGCCAAGGCCGCCGTGCACCACAAGCCGCCTTACTCGCAAGAACACGAGCGCTCGCGTTCCTTCACTGGGCCGGCTCACTACGGTGACCCAAGCCGACCGGAGGTCGGATCGCCACCGCGCCTGCGGCAGCTGACTCAACTTCCCCGGTCTGCGCCCTCAGTGCCGAGAACCAATCGGTGCTGAGGACGCTGAGCAGGTGGGCTTAAGCGAGCAAGTCCGCACGTTTCAGCAGGCGCATCCGTAGCTTCCCCGGATTGCAGCGCCTCCTTTCGAGCGTACGTTTCTGGTGTGGCCGACCACCTGACGCCGCTGGACGCGGCATTCCTGGAGCTCGAAGATGGCGATGCGTGCTCTCACATGCACATCGGCTGGGCGATGACCTTCGACCACCTGCCGGAGGGCGGCACTCCAACGGTCGACCGGATCCGGGGCACCCTGGAAGATCGGCTTGAGCTGCTGCCGCACTTCCGCTGCCGCCTCTCCTCTCCCCGGACAGGCGGGTTCTCCCGGCCCACATGGGAGCCCGACGACAGCTTCGACATCGCCGCCCACGTGCGCCACGCCACCTTGCCTGCCCCCGGTGCCCGGGTTGAGCTGCTTGAGTGGCTCGGCGACTTCTACTCCCACCGCCTTGACCGCGCTCGCCCCCTCTGGGAGATGACCCTCGTCGACGGCTTGGCCGATAACCGCTGGGCCATCGCCGCCAAGGTGCACCACAGCCTGGTCGACGGCGTCAGCGGCTCATGGGTGACCAGCGTGATCCTCGACGCCGAGCCCCAACCGGCGGCCGGCTCAAAGGGACTGCTGTCAGAGCTCGCGCCGACGGATGAGAGCGCGGGCGGTCGCGGTCCGCTATCGATGATCGCTCGCGGAGCTCGCGCCGGCCTGGGTGCGGCGCTTCACCCCCGCAAGCTCGCCTCCGCGATCGAGCGATCTCAAGCCCTTGCCGAGGTGCTCATCCGCGACGAGCTGTTCGGCGCCCCCCACTCCAGCCTCAACGCGCAGATCGGCGCCACGCGCCGCCTCGCCGCGCTCAGCGTCCCCCTTGATGACCTCAAGGAGATCAAGCGCCGGTTGGGCGGCACCGTCAACGACGTAGTGCTCGCCGCGACCGGCGGCGGCCTGCGCCGGCTGCTTGAGCACAGGGGCGAGCACCTCGATCGCCGCGGCCTGCGGGCGATGGTCCCAGTCAGCCTGCACCGGGCGAGCGAGCGACTCGCGTTCGGTAATCGCGTCAGCTCCCTCTTCGTTGAGCTGCCGGTGGCCGAGCCGGATCCGCTCCTGCGCTACCGCAAGACGGTTGCCACGGCAGAGGAGCTGAAGAAAGAGGGTCGGGCCGCCGGCGCCGAGGCGCTGATCGAGCTGGCCGGCGTCGCCCCGCCGGTGATCCACGGAGTCCTGGCCCGGCTGTCATTCACCCCACGGTTGTTCAACATCACGATCACCAACGTCCCGGGACCCAAAGCGACGCTCTACTCACTGGGCGCGCCTCTGCGCCAGGTACTCCCGCTGGTGCCGATCTTCGCCGACCACTGCGTGGGCGTTGCCGTGGTCAGCTACGACGGTGAGGTCACGTTTGGGCTCAACGCAGACCGGGGCACGATGCCGGACCTCGAAGTGCTGAAGCACGGGATCGAGGAATCGCTCGCCGATTTGCGGCGAGCGGCCCGCGCCACACAGGGTCGGCGCAGTGGGCGGCCCCTGCCGCTATCGGAGCGACGGGTTGGGTCGTCGTCGTGAGCCCGATCGCGGTCAAGGCGGTGACGCTCCACGGCCGCTCGGTGACCTACGCCGAGGCCGGCGCCGGCCCGGTCTTGCTGCTGATCCACGGGATGGGGGGCACCTCGGAGAACTGGCGGGCGGTCATCGAGCCGCTAGCCCTAGGCCACACTGTTATCGCCCCGGACCTTCCCGGCCACGGCGAGTCGGCGCCAGGCGGCGGGGACTACTCCCTCGGGGCGCTCGCCGCGGGCCTTCGCGATCTGCTGCTCGCGCTTGGCCACGAGCGCGCCACGCTCATCGGACACTCCCTCGGGGGCGGCATCGCGATGCAGTTCACCTACCAGTTCCCGGAGATGGTCGAGCGCCTGGTGCTGGTCTCCAGCGGCGGCCTCGGCCCCGAGGTCAGCCCGATCCTGCGGGCCGCGGCGCTCCCCGGCGCCGATCTGTTCATCGCGGCGACCGCCGGGGTGGGGCAGCGGGCCGGAGCTGTGCTTGGACGCAGCCTTGCGATGATCGGCATGCACCCGAACACCGATGTCGCCGAGGTCGCGCGCGGGTATGCCTCGCTGGCTGATTCCGAGCGCCGCGCCGCCTTCCTGGCCACGCTGCGCTCGGTTGTCGGCACTGGCGGTCAGCGCGTCGACGCGGCCGATCGCCTCTATCTGGCCGATGCTTTACCGGTGCTGATCATCTGGGGCGCGCGCGATCCGATCATCCCCGCCCACCACGGCGAGCACGCCCACAAAGCCCTTCCAGGCAGCCGCCTTGAGGTTTTCGAGGGAGTCGGCCACCTGCCGCAGCTCGAGGCGCCTGGACGCTTCATCGGCGTGCTCGAGCGCTTTCTGGCGGAGACCGAGCCGGCGCAGTTCGACCGCGAGGACTGGCGGGACCGGTTTCACAGCGGAACCGCCGAGGCCTAGGAGCGCGAAAATGGTCACCGAGAAGAGACCGTCCGCTGCCACCCCGGCGGCAGCGAGACGACCGGCGAAAACAGCGGGGCCAAAACGCAAGCTCACCGTCGCGGTAACAGGCCCCACTGGGGAGATCGGTAAGCCGCTCATCGCAGCGCTGGAGCGAACCCGGAAGGTGGAGAGCATCGTCGGCATGGCGCGACGACCGTTCGACCCGGCCGCATACGGCTGGAAGAAGGTCGAGTACCGCCGCGGTGACATCCTCGACCGCGATGCGGTGAGGGGGCTGGTGGCGGGCGCCGACGTCGTCGTCCACCTGGCGTTCGTCATCGTCGCCGGCAGCGGCCAGAGCCGCGAGATCAACCTGACCGGCTCGCGCAACGTCTTTGAGGCCGCGATCGCCGCCAAGACCCGTCGGCTCGTCTACACCTCCTCGGTCGCGGCCTACGGGTTCCACGAGGACGCACCGGACCTGCTCACCGAGGACATCCCGGCGCGGGGCACCGATCGCCATCCCTACTCCGCCCAGAAGGCCGAAGTCGAGGCCGAGTTGGCTGAAGCGCTGACGGGCTCTGACACCGACGCCTACGTCTTTCGCCCTTGCATCGTCGCCGGCCCGGATGCGCAACTGCTGATCGACTCGATCCCGCTGATCGCCCTGAGCCAGAACCTCCCCGGTGCGCTGAGCGCCTTGTTCGATCGGATCCCTTCGCCGAAGCCTGTCTTGCCGGATCCAGGTGTGCCGTTCCAGCTCGTCCACCACGACGATGTCGCCGCGGCGCTGCGCGCTGCCGTCCTCGGCGAGGGCAAGCCAGGCGTCTACAACCTCGCCGGGCCGGGTCGGCTGACGGTGTCCGATCTGGCGCACGAGTTGGGTTGGCACTCGATCCGGGTGCCGAAACTGGCAATCGATGCAAGCGCCGAGGTCGTCGCACGGCTGCCGTTCATGCCCGATGAGGCGTCGTGGATCGAAGCCGTCCGCCGACCGGTCTTGATGGACAGCGCCCGCGCCCACAGGCAGCTTCATTGGAGCCCGCGCCACGATGCGCTGGAGACTCTGCGCCAGACGATCGCCGCGCGGGGAGGTGATTGACCGATGCCCCCTGTCGTGAACTCCGCCACCGCCCCCGCGGCGCCGGCGATGGAACAGGCCCTCGGGCTTTTCGAGCCGACCCGCAGGCCGGCGGAGTCGCACGTCGAGGAGGGCTACCTCGATTTGATCGGCGAGCAAGACCCCACCGGGGCCCATCCCGGCCAACGGTTGATGCTCAGCAGGGCGCTACCGCGCATCTACGAGCAGCTGTGGCGCCCGCTGGGCGGACGCCTGCTGATGGGAGTCCGGGGTCCAGGGACCGAAGGAGAGCACCGCATCGCGCTGGACATGCTCGCCCTCTCACGCGGCGATCGGGTCCTCGACGTCGCCTGCGGGCCGGGGAACTTCACCCGGGACTTCGCCCGTGCCACCGTCGATGGCCTCGTCGTGGGCATCGATGCCTCCGAGACGATGCTCGCCCGAGCCGCAGCGGAGACCGCGAGCGCCAACGTTGCCTACGTGCGCGGGGACGCGTGCGCGTTGCCGTTTCGCGACGGTCGCTTCGATGCTGTCTGCTGCTTCGCCGCGCTGTATCTGATCGAGGAGCCGACCCGAGCGCTCGATGAGATTGCCCGCGTCCTCGCTCCAGGCGGTCGAGTGGCGCTGCTGTCCAGCTGCAACCGGGGCCCGCTCCCCACCCGTGCAACCAACGCGGTGGTGCACATGCTGAGCGGCGTGCGGATCTTCGCGCGCGACGAGTTGACGCAGGCGTTGGCCGATCGCGGCCTGAGCGATGTCGAGCAGCGCGTGTCGGGCTTCGCGCAGTTCGTGTCAGGGCGCAAGCCGACGCGCTGAGGGGTGCGCGAGAGAGCCCGTGGATTGTTCGATCCTGCAGTGACCCGCGCTATCGCCCGCTGTGCGTCTGGGTCAGGTGCTCAGCGGGCAAGGAGCCGATGCTGGATTAGGGTACCCTAATCCAACTCGCTTGCAACGAAGACCCAGGACTTGGCATTCTCCCCGGCCTGCCCTTGATCAATTTCCGCGGCAACAGACATATCCCAAAGTCCCAAGGTCTCTGACTCTTCGCCCGGCTACCTGAGCCAGCCCGATGACGTCTATCTGCTTGGGGATTGAGCTACGTCCGTGGCCGACGCGAACCTATCTCTACACCTGATAGGAGACCGAAGCCCGAGATGCGGTGCCCAACTCCCAGACATCAGTGAACGTGCCCCGCGTAGCGGTAGTGACAGACACCACCGCTTACCTGCCCGGCGAGCTGATCCGCGATCTCAGAATCGGCTTGGTCAGCCTCTACGTCAGCTGGGATGACCGCTCTGAGCGAGAGTCCGATCTATCGGACCTCGATGCCTTCTATGACCAGCTACGCGGGGCCCGGCGACCACCCACCACCTCGCAGCCGTCAATCGGGGACTTCCTGAAGGCCTATGAGCCACTGCTTAGGGCGGGGCAGGACATCGTCTCGATCCACCTCTCCGGCGGGATCTCCGGCACTGTCGAGGCAGCGCGGCAGGCCGCTTTGCAGATCGCGGAGCGCTGGGGCGCCGGCCGCGTCACGGTGATCGACTCGGCCAGCATCTGCGGCGGCCTCGCCTTGGTCGTGCTTGGCGCCGCACGCGCCGCGGCTCAGAACGGCGACGCCGAGAAGGTCGCGCAGCGCGCCCGAGATGCGCGTGAAGAGATGAAAATGTGGTTCGCCCTCGACACGCTCGAGTACCTGCGCCGCGGCGGGCGGATCGGCGCCGCCTCGGCTTGGCTTGGGTCAGCGTTGAAGGTCAAGCCGATCCTGACGCTGGGGGAGCAGATCACCCCGGTCGAGCGCGTCCGCACCCACGCACGCGTGCTCCAGCGGCTTGTCGACTACGCGCAACAGCGCAAGGCCGACGGCTGCGAGGCGTGGCTCGTGCAGCACATCCAGGCGCCCCAAGAAGCGGCGCGGCTGGTCGAGGCAACACAGGAGATTATGGGCTGCCCGCCGCTGCTCGTATCAGAGGTCGGCCCGGTGGGCGGGTGCTACGCGGGCCCAGGCATGCTGGGCCTCGGCGCGATGCCCGCCAGGTTCTTGGAGTAGCACCACGCACCGGGGGGATCAGCTTGATGCAACGCTTGGAGCCGGGCTGAGCCGTCTCGTGAGATCTCCCTCGCCGCGCCGTGTCTGCGCAACGGCCTCTGTGTTCTCCTGACCCCAAGGCGCTCTTGGTCGGGCCATCTACGGGACCGACTGCTGATTTCGGGACATGTTGGGGCGACCCCTCCCTCCTGCTGCGCATACCAGGATCCAGGCCGAAGATCATCCCTGCAGGTGGCCCCGCGTTCATCCGAAAGCAAGGCACGCGCGTCGCTGGATAGTCCGTACGAAGACCCGATGCTTACGCACCGGACCTGTGGCCTTGCCGGTTCGTTGTGTGAGGAATCTCCACCTGTGATGAATTACCGCCCAAAGCCAGGGAAGAAGCGCATCTTGGAGAGTGATGAACTTAATCACAACTATGTTTCTGGTTGGTCCCATCTTCCTGTTGGTCCTCATCTACGTTCTTTTCGCTGAGTAGGCGAGGAACGGCGGCTACCACCGCACACCCCGAGATGACGATTGCGTCGTAGCTCCCGGCTACCGGGCCTGTGCAGAGGCCTCACGGTAGACCCGAGCTCTATCCCGATCAGAGAGGCGTGACCTGAGCCGGCTGGCCATGGCTAGGCATTCGATCACACCCTCAGCTCTTTACCGCCGAGATCTCGAGTGCGATCTTCACCTTGTTGCCGAGGAGCGCTCCGCCAGTATCGAGGACTTGATTCCAAGTGAGCCCGAAGTCTCTGCGGTCTAGCTCCCCGCGCAGCTCGAGCTCAATTCGCTCATCGCCGTCTGCTTCTCGTCTTGTGCCGACGAGTTGTGCGTCGAGTTCGATCTCGCGTGTGACGTCGCGCATCGTCAAGTCACCGCGGATACGGAGCCGTCCTCCGTCAAGGTAGTCGATCCGGGTCGAGTTGAAGCTGATCTCTGGATAGCGTTCGACGTCGAAGAAGTCGGGGGAGCACCGCAGGTGCTCGTCGCGCACGGGCTCGTCCGTGTCGATCGAGGCGGCCTTGACCACTCCCATCGCCCGCGGGGCGCCTGACCCTATCTCCAGCATCCCGTCGAACTTGCGGAAGCGACCATTCATCCTCGCGAACAACATGTGCTTGAGACCGAACGCAACGTTCGAGCGCGGGGCATCAACTGACCACTTGCCTGCGGGCACGACGCTCGCACCGCTGGCCTCATCCACCATGGACATCCAAGGAACTCCTCGATTGGGAACTATGCTCGGTCGGGCGTAGGCTCGCCCCTGCGCCCCGCCGACGCATCGGTAGACGACCCCATCGTCGGTCAGTGATTCTCCGCAGGCGAACACCTGCAACCGAGTTCAATCGCCGGTCCGCTCTCTGCGACGGGGCTGGAAGTGCCCGGAGAAAGTTCACAATGCGGATGACGACAGGTGATGGTGTCAGCTCAAGAGGGCGCCGCCGTCGACCACGATTTGCTCGCCGGTCATATAGCTGGCAAGGTCGCTCGCCAGAAACAGGGCTACCTTGCCAATCTCGTCTGGCTCGCCCATGCGGTGCATCGGGATTTTGGCCATGAAGGCCTCCGTCTGCTGCTTTAGCGACTCAGCGTCGACCGGCGGTGCGGTCGCTTGCATGGCAGCGACACCAGGAGTTTGGACACCTCCCGGCGCGATGGCGTTGACCCAGATGTTATGCGGAGCCAGCTCCAACGCCGAGTTTTTGGTGAAACCCCAAGCGCCGTGCTTGGAAGCGTCATAGTGCGCTAACCCGACCATTGATGGATGCAACGCATCGATAGACGTCACATTGATAATTCGCCCGCCGTCCTGCCGCTTCATTACCTCGGAAGCGTATTTGGTGGCCATGAAGACACTGCGTAGGTTGACGTGCATCACCTTTTCGAACTGGTCCTCTGTCATTTCGGCGACTGGTGCCGGCGGATAGATACCAGCGTTGTTGACCAGAATGTCAACCGAGCCAAACCTGTCGTTACAGGCAGCAATCATGGCTTTGACTTGCTCCTCGTCGGAGACGTCGGTCTCGATTGCCTCGACGGTCCAGCCCCTGCCTGCTAACTCCTGAGCAGTCTGCTGAGCCGTCGCTTCGTCCACGTCGGCCACAAAGACCTTGGCGCCGGCTTCGGCCAAACGAAAAGATATGCCCTGGCCAATTCCCTTAGCCCCGCCGGTGACTATGGCTGCCTTGCCCGACAGATCAACTAGTTCTTGAATCGACTTCATACTGCCTCTTTTCGACTGATGAAGATTGGCCAGAATCAGCGCAGCGGTAGCTCAGCTGCCCTCCTGCATGCATCTTCGATGCTAGCCTACACACGCTCGGGCTTGTCGGCCCACGAGCCGGCGAGGGTCGATATTTGAACCCTGACAGACCGCGAAGATCACCCCGGTAAGGCTGGACATTTATTTGTCACGATGATCCCCAGGTCGGTTGACGTGAAGGCTTGTGATCGCCGCAGCCATGCCGAGGGAGTGCGTGTCGCAAAGATCGGGGACATTCATCGAGTCTGGCCTTACTGGCGCCTCTAGGACGGGGATGCTCGATCCGTGCTGCGGATCGTGGACGTCGGGAAGGCCGGACTTGATTGGGAGTTGGGACGCCGGGCGCCCTTATGTGATGTCGATGCGGAGTTTGCGGTCAGGGCGATTTCGCAACGGGATCGCAACCTTGAGCGGCGGGAGCGTGACGAATCGCCGCGTAGGCTGGCTTCCGTCCCTCCTGGGCCTCGAGGCAGAGTCCTTCATCCCTACGGGAAAACCGCATCCCCCGTCTCGTCGTCGATCACCGAGATCGCCACCGCGGGGCACGTCTCAGCAGCCTCGAGAATCAGATCAACCGGGCCGTTGCCGATCACCACGGCGGTGTCATCGAGCCGGAACACCTCCGGTGCGATTTCCACGCAGTCACCGTGGCTGCTGCACTCATTGGGGTTCACTACAGGTATATATGTCATGCCGCTTCCTGTTTCTCCTTGGCGGGCGATATCCCGCTCTCGATTTGTTTCTTCAGTGCCGGGATGGCGCGGGGGCGGCCGACCGCAAGGCCGGCGACCGGAACCCCGCCGCATGTGAAGAGGGCCTGGAAGTCGCGTCCGCTGGGATTACCCTCCACCACAACCCCGTCGGCGAGGTGCGCATGCCCTACGTACTGGATGCGCAGCCCGTACTGATCGCTCCAGAAGCTGGGCAGCGGCGGGGTGCCGGCGTACTCGCCTAGAATTGCACGGGCGCAAGCGGCACCCTGCCAGGCTGCGGCATCCCAATGCTCGGTACGTACGTGGGAGCCGAAGCGGGGATCGAATGGGATCGAGACATCGCCGGCCGCGAAGACGCCGGGCAACCCGGTGCGGCCAGAGGTGTCCGTGCGGATACCGGTCTCATCGAGATCACTGCCGCACAACCATGCGGTAGCCGGAGCGGTGCCGACTCCCACCACGACAAGGTCGCAGCCAACGATCCGACCGCTTGAGAGGACGAGCTCCTCGACGCGCCCCGTGCCGCGCACGCCATTCAACATCGCGCCGGTCAGCACCCGCACACCCTCACTCAGATGCAACTCGGCGAACCAGCCGCCAACCTCCTGACCGAGGATTGGCGCGAGCGGCGTCTCCAGCGCCTCGATCATCGTCACCTCGACGCCGAGCCGGCGCGCAGTTGCGGCCACCTCCTGACCGATGAATCCGGCACCGATGATCACGAGTCGCGCGCCTGGGACCAGCTCTTTGCGCAGCCGGCGAGCGTCGGCGAGGGTGCGCAGCGCATGGACGTTTTCGAATCCCCTGAGGAAAGGTAGCTCCCGAGCCGCACTCCCGGTGGCGATTAGCAATTGCTTGTAGCGCAGCTTGAAACCGGTGTCGAGCGTCACAGCGCGAGCGCCTGTGTCAAGCGCCACGGCGCGAGCGCCGAGCAGCAGCTCGACCCGCTCCTCCTCATACCACCAGGCCGGGCGGTAGGTGACCGACTCCTCATCCGCCGTCCCCGCTAGCAGCTCCTTGGAGAGCGGCGGGCGGTCGTAGGGTGGCTCGGGCTCAGCGCAGACCATCCGGACCGGCGCCTCGTAGCCACGGCGGCGCAGGGTCTCGGCGCAGCGTTGTGCCGCGAGCCCGCCGCCGATGATCAGGACTCCTTGGTCTTTCATCATGCCTCCTCTGGGGCTGGGGTTTGGGAGATCGCTCCACCGCGTGGGTAGGCGGTGGGGAGGCCGGGGCGATGTTCACGTGCGCCTTCGTGCGCCCGGTCGTCCTGCCGTCCCCTTGAGCGGGTGCGTTTGCCACCGCCCGAGAGGACCCGGTAGACGAAGAGGCCGCCGATCAGAGGCGCAGTCATCAGCACCCACCAGCGAAACCAGATGGTCGAGGCGTCGGTGCCGGCACCGAAGGCATGAACCAGGCCGAGCAGGTAGACGACGACCGTCGCCCGGTGGGCCTTGCGCCAGAGGCGCGGGCCGATCCGCCTGCGGGCGTAGAAGCTGAGGCCGAGCAGCGCGGCGAGGTACCCGCCGAGGACACCAAGTCCCGTCCACAGCGGCCGGAAGCCCATCGCGAAGGGCACGGCGATGCCGGGGACGCCCGGGTGCAGCCAAGGGTCGCCGAGCAGGGTGATGCCGTGCACGGCAATCGCGACGATCCCGGCCAGCGCCGTCTGCTCGTGGATCGCCAGCAGCTTGTGCGAGAGTCCGGGGCGGCGCATCACCTTGCCGGCCATCGCTAGCCCTAGGCCGACCGAGATCGTGACCAAGACGAGGGCGACGATGCCCGAGGCGCGGCTAGCCAGCCACCAGCCGTGGGTTTGCAGTGCGGTGGAGGCGGTTGCGTTCACGCAGTCGCCTCTTCCATGACCGGCATCCCGGGCAGGCGGATGCGGGGCCTCGCGCTGAGCGGGCCCACCGTCTCGACCCGGCCGGCGTCGTGGACGATCAACCCTCCCTGCTCGGCGAGGACCTCGCGGGCCCCCTCGGGCCCCGAGAGCAGCGCCGCCTTGGCGAGGGCCTCGGCCTCCACGGCGCTCTGCCCGAGGGCGGTGGCGCCGATCAGGCCGGTCCAGGCGGACTCCCCCGTGGAGGGGTCGAGCAGGTGGTGGGAGTAGCGCCCGCCGGGGCTGCGCCAGATCCGCACGTTTAGCCCCGAGGTCGCGACCGCGCCGCAGCCGAGCCGCAAGACGTAGGCACGCTCGCCGCTCAGCGGGTGCTCGACAAAGACCTCGTAGGGCTGGGTAAGGGCCTCCGGGCCGCCGATCCGGATGTCGCCGCCACAGTCGACGATGAAGCGCGGGTAGCCGCCCAGGCGGGCGGCGATAAGGTCGGCTGCAAGCCCCTTACCGGCACCGCCGGTGTCGAAGCGAAGCCCGGGCGGCCGGGAGATCGTCCCCGCCACATCGTCGACCTCAAACTGCCGCCATCTCGCTTCTGGGTTGGGCCCCGCGGCGTGGCGAGGTGGCGCTTCGGCGAGGGCGGCTCCGAGCGGTGCCCCCGGCACCCCGGCGCGAGACCCACGGTAGCCGGTGGCCTCGATCTCCCCGACCAGGGTCGGGTCGACCAGGCCGCCGCTTCGCTCAGCCGCCTGCAGGCCGGCCTTCACCGCCTCGCGCAGAAGCTCAGAGGCGGGGACGCAGCGGCGCGGGTCGGCGTTTAACGCGCACAGCTCGCTGTCGGGCTTAAAGCGCGATAGCCCCGCGTCGAAGGCGATCACGAACCGCCTCGCCTGCTCTGCCGCCGCCGCCGGGGGGGCGATCCCCGGCCCCGGCTCGCCGATCAGCAGCCGCACGTGGGAGCCCATCGCGTCGAAGATGACGTCGTGTTCGTTGATGGTCACGATGCGCTGGTGATGATCGGCGCGTAGCCAGATGAGGTGGGCGACCCGACGGGTTGGCCACTGCTTGTAACAGTCGAGCGGCCAGGGGTAGGAACGATCGTGGTGATCACGCGGCGCTTCACGACCTGCCTCATCACTATCGGCCGCGATTCCGCCGCGGCGCTCAGCGATGGGTCTTTGCCGACACTGAGTTGATAGGCGAGGAAGGCAAAGGTCACCCCAAAGAGGGCAGCCGAGCTCAAGATCACCAGGGCGGGACCCGGCCGGCGCCCGCGGGGCGCAGGGTCGCACCGCGGGACCGTCCTGACCGGGGTGTTGGGAGGAAGGTCAGTCACCGTGACCACCACCGTCGCCCCCATCGCCGCTGCCACTGCCGCTGCTGTGGGAAACAATCGGGGCGCCGCCGCTGCCGGTGTGGCTGCCGCTGGTATGGGTCACGACCGGAGAGCCCGTGCTGCGGTTCCCCGAGCCGGCGCTTGCGCCGCTCGTGTGGGTTACGACGGGCGCAGAGGAAGAGGAGTAAGGCGAGGAGCCAGCCGAAGAGGCACCGGTGGTGGCGCTACCGCGTGACGCCGTGCCGCCTGCACGTGCGATGACACCTGATCCTCCCGCCGCGCCAGCGCCGACCGGGTTTTTGGGTTTGACGTGTTTGGTGACGTGGATCGTCCGCCGGATGACCTTGGTGCGGATTAGCGGCTTGGCGGCGAGCGAGGCAGATTTCTGATTGCCGGCGCTGAGCGCGAGGCCGGTGAGGCCGCCCAGGCCGACGATCGTGGCCACCGCCGCGACTCGAGTCTTGATGTCCTTCTTCACGACTGCTCACCTCCTGGCCGATTGCATCTGCAGTCTGCGGAGGTGGCGTCCAAGCGCGACCCAGGATCGGGTAAAGGGACGGCAAAACCTGCGGTAGACCCGCAGAGTTCGCCGATGCGCAGCGTTACAGTTGCCACATGGCCACCCAGTCGGCGCCGAGTGGACGGATTCTCGTCGTCGAGGACGAGGACTCGATCTCCCAGCCCTTCGCCGAGGCGCTGCGGCGAGCCGGCTTCGAGGCCCTGGTGACGCGGACCGCCGCGGGCGCCCTGGCAATGGCCGAGGAGACCGAACCGGACCTGGTAATGCTCGACCTCGCGCTTCCCGACGGCGACGGCCGCGACGTCTGCCGCGAGCTGCGCCGCCGCTCCGATGTCCCGATTGTGATGCTTACCGCCCGCGGCACCGAGATGGACAAGATCGTCGGCCTTGAGCTAGGGGCCGACGACTACGTGGTCAAGCCCTTCAGCGCGCGGGAGGTGATCTCAAGGATCCGTGCGGTGCTGCGCCGCAGTACACGCAGCGACCACGCCACCGACAGCGAGCCGATTCGGATCGGCGACCTCGAGCTCGACCCCGCAGCGCGGATCGCACGCCTGCGCGGCGAGGAGCTGGACCTTGCGCGAAAGGAGTTCGACCTGCTCGCCGAGCTGATGCGCTGCGCAGGACACGTGGTCAAGCGCGAGGACTTGATGTCGAAAGTTTGGGATGTCAACTGGTTCGGCTCGACCAAGACGCTCGACGTCCACATCGGGTGGCTGCGGCGAAAGCTCGGCGATGACCCCAATCGGCCCACCTATATAGAGACGGTGCGGGGAGTCGGCTTCCGCTTCGCTGCGCCGGAGGTTAGAGAGCCGTAAGCCTCCGGGCCACCCTCCTACTGTCGCTGGCCTACGTGCTGTTGCTGGCGCTGATTGCCCTCGGGGTGCCGCTGGCGGTAAGCCTGCGCGATCGGGTCGACGCCGAGGTGCGCGGCCAGGCAAGCAGCCAGGCCGACGTGGTGGCCGCGTCCGCAGCGGAGCTCCTCGACACCGCGCAGCGACCCGGACTAGAACGCCTCGTGCGCATCGCCGCCGCCAGCGTGCGCGGTCGGGTGATCGTGGTTGACCGTCGCGGTCGCCTCCTCGCCGATTCCGCCGGCGCTCCGGTCGGGAGCAGCTACGCGGACAGGCCGGAGGTCCGATCTGCGCTGCACGGCCAGGGCGAGCAGATCACCCGCAACAGCAAGACTCTTGGCGCCGAAATCCTCGCGACCTCAGTTCCGGTTCTCAGCCACGGTCGTACCGATGGGGCCGTTCGGGTTACCCAAAGCATTGCCGCCGTCCACAAGGCAGTTCAGACCTCGATCCTTGACCTTGCTGCTCTGGCGGGCGTCGTACTGCTGCTGGGCATGGCGGCAGGAGCTGTGGTTGCGCAGCAGATCGCCCGGCCGATCCGCCGGCTGGATAGGGCGGCCCGAAGCGTCGCGACCGGGGACCTCGACGCGACGGTCGCGGTCGAGGGCAGCACCGAGCAGCGCTCGCTGGCGCGCACTTTCAACGAGATGACCCAGCGGATCAAGCGGCTGTTACGGGTACAGCAGGATTTTGTCGCCGACGCCTCCCACCAGCTGCGAACGCCCTTGACCGGCCTGCGCCTGAGGCTAGAGAGTCTTGGAGATCGCTTTCGTGGCGACGATCGAGTTGCCGCGGAGCTCGATGCAGGCATGCAGGAGATCGACCGGCTCTCACTGATCGTCGATGAGCTGCTGATCCTGAGTCGGGCCGGCGAGCACGAGTTGCCCGCGGAGCAGGTCGATCTGGCCGATGCGGCGACGAGGGCGATGGAGCGATGGCGTGGGAGCGCTCAGGAGAGGTCGATCGAGCTGGAAATCCAGGGCGATGGCGAGCCGGCCCATGCCTGGTGCGCGACGCACGATCTAGACCGCTCGATCGATGCGCTGCTAGAGAACGCGCTGCGTTACTCGCCGACCGGCTCGACGGTGACGATCGCAGTCAGTTCTAGACGCATCGAGATCCTCGACAGGGGGCCGGGGCTCGCGCCCGGTGAGGAGGAGTCCGTATTCGATCGGTTCAGCCGCGGCAGCGCCAGCCGGCAGGGGCCGGGCGGCACCGGCCTTGGTCTTCCGATCGCCCGCGAGTTGACCCGCCAGTGGGGCGGTGACGTAACTCTCTCTAACCGAGAGGCAGGAGGGGGCCGTGCCACGATCGCCTTCGAAGTCGAACGCGAGGGGGAGGGATGATGATGACTTTGCCGGGCCTTTGCCGACGCCTGCCTAGGCTGACCTCATCCAGAGACCGTCGCCAGAGAACAGGATGAAGGTACCGCCGACGATCCGCTGGATCGCCCTGGCACTTCTTGGGCTGCTGATCGCCGCTGGCGTGTCGGTCGCCGCCAGCAGCCTTGCGAGCCAACAGATCGGCCTCGCCTCCGAACCAATTAACGCCGGAGATGCCCTGGCGCCCTCGGTGCAAACGCAATCAAAGCCTCGCAAGCATCGACCCGCGGCGCACCATCGTGGTGTGAGCCGGCAGACGACAACCCAGCCCGTAACGCCTACTCCTCCCATCACAACCGCGCCCCCCCAGCCGATGGTCCCGCCGCCCACCTCATCCCCGGCTCCATCGACACCCAGGGGGCGAACGGGCGGCGAAGGCAGTGATCACACTAGGGGCGATCAAGGTGGAGGAGGTGGTGGCCATGGCGCTGACGACTGACTGCCTAATCGTCAAACCCGGCGAGCCCGCCGGTTCCGGCGCCGCTTGCGCGGGTCACGATTGGAGGACGGGTGCTCGGACTCGTCCCTACCGCGACAGGCTGGCTCACTGGAGTGGTAACCGCGCCGCTGGCGCTGGTGACCACGGGGGTCGAGACCACGCCCGAGGCCGCTCTTTGTGTGGCGATTGGGACGCCGTGATTCGTACCGAGCGCTACACCGCCCAAAGCACCAAGCCCCAGAATGGTCGCGCCTGCCGCAATCTTTGCTTTTCGATTTGTCATTGAATCGCTCCTTCGAAATCGGTCGGGCAATTCTGGCCCGGGATAGGCAACGCGGCGCACAAGGCGACGCTAAGAGACGGTGAAATGTGGTGTTGCCGACGCGCTTTTCGACCGCTCTCGGCCCGCCACTGGCATCGGATGCTTCGACCGCGGGTCCACCACGCCGAGATCCTCACCGCTTTTCGAGCCACCTCGATTCCGGACACCGCAGCGTCGCTTTGGTGCGAAGGGCGTTCTCGCCCCCTCCCTGCTGAGCAAAGACGATGCGCCGTGCAGAACCGCTGAGACCCACCCCGATCATGGGTAACCGGCACGTTGGGTCAGGCGCCGATAGGCTGGCAGAGGTGAGCCGGGAAGTCTGGTCGGCACTTACGTCGTCGACCCCGGACTTCCGATGCCAGACCTCCGCTGCAGCGCCCAGCCCAGATCCGCCGTGCTGACCTCCCCCAGGTGGCGCAGTACGGCCCGGGCGGCCCGCCCGTCGGCGCCTCGGCGGTCTGCGCCCGCAGGATTCTGCGCCTTCTTCATGCGTGAACAAGGCTCAAGTCCAGGCGGCGTTGCGAGAACGGCGGTTGGAAGTCCGTGACACCAGCCCTCGCAGTCGCGGTCTTCGCCCTCTCGGTGATCCTGACCCTCGGCGCCGCGGGCTCATTTGCCGACAGGCTGGATCACCTCGCCCCTCGCCTTGGCCTGCCCGAGGCGCTGGTCGGATTGCTCACAGCCCTCGCCGCCGATGCCCCGGAGATCTCCGCGGCGCTGATCGCGTTGGCGAAGGGCGCGAAAAGCGTCAGCCTCGGCGTCGTGTTGGGCTCAAACGCCTTCAACCTGGCAGCGATGATCGGGCTCAGCGCGCTCTTGGCAGGTTCGGTGCGCATCGAGCGGCGGCCCCTCGTCACGGAGGGCGCGGTGGGCCTGCTCGGCGCGCTGTTGGCAGCCGGCGTGGTCGTCGAGGTGCTGGCGCCGGGACTCGCCCTGCTGGCGTTCGCCGCGGCCCTGGTCCCCTACCTCTTGCTGCTGGCTCGGCGCCCGCCGACGCCTGGCCCTGCCCATAAAGCCTCGACGCACCGGTTCCGCGAAACCCCGGCCTGGCGCCTGGCCTCGACGATCCTGGTCGCGGTGGCGCTGATCGTGCTGGGAAGCGAGGGCATGGTGCGCTCGGCGCTTTCGCTTGCCGACCAGTTGCGCGTGCCCACTGTCTTGGTTGGCGCCCTGATTCTGGCGATCCTCACCAGCCTCCCCAACGCGTTCACCGCGGTCCGGCTCGGGACCAGCCATCGCGGTGCGGCCCTGGTCAGCGAGACGCTGAACAGCAACACGATCAACCTCCTCGGCGGAGTGATGCTTCCAGCCCTGCTGATCGGCCTCGAGCCCGCTTCCGGGCTTGTCCGGTTCGATCTCGCCTGGTTGGTCGTGATGACTCTTGCGGCGATCTTGCTGCTCACTCGCCGGCGAGGAGCGGGCCGCCTGGGCGGCGGCTTACTGGTCCTTTTGTACGTGGTCTTCGTCGCCGTGCAGCTCGGGAACGTCTGAGACGGTCCCGGTGCGGCCTGACCCTGCGGCCTGCGACCCGACAGAGCGCGCTTGGCCGCTGACCTTGCTGTGGCAGGTGTAGAGATTGGAGCGGGCTCGATCCGCATCGGTCGATGCGGATGGCGCGCGGCTCACCGGCGTGCTCCCGCCCTCACAGCGCCGTGGGGTAGGTCTCAGAGGGCTCGCCCAGCTCCCAGCCAGAGGTGCGCTCCAACGGCTCGACCGCGCGCGTCTCGTCGATGTGGATCACCGCGTCGAACTGGCCGGCGAGGCGGGCTGAGAAGTAGTGGCTCGCCCGCTCTGTCTCGGGGCGGTAGATCACCCCGATCGCTCGCTCCAGCCTGGGTCGACGGAGGGCCTCCGCCGTCTCGCCGATCGAGAGGTCAAGGACGAAGCGCGGCTCCCCTGTCTGGTGGAAGAGCGCCTCGAAGCTGTCCGGCAGCGCCGGGCGCACCCGCTTTCGCTCGGCCGGCGCGTCCCAGGCCGAGGCGGCGGTCACGGTCCCCGAATAGGTGGTGAAGCCGATCAGCGCCACCGCGTCGGGCCAGCGCTCGCGGGCGAGCTGGCCGACGTTTAACTCCCCGCGGGCGCTCATCTCGGTCATCCGGGCGTCGCCGATGTGGGAGTTGTGCTCCCAGACGACGATCCGGGCCCGATCGCCGTGGCGTTGCAGGTGAGACCGCAGCCGGGCGAGCGTGTCGGCCATGTGGCGGTCGCGCAGGTTCCACGAGGAGGCCTGATCGCCGAACATCGTGCGGTAGTACTCCTCGGCGCTGGCCACCAGCCTGGCATTCTGCTCCGCGTAGAACTGCTCGTCCTCGGCGGCGACCCCGTCACGGCGCAGGTAGGCCTCGGCGCTGCGCTGCAGCTCGGTGAGCTGGATGATGACGCCGCGGCGACAGGACTCACCGATGCCGAGGCCGGCGGCGCGCCCGTAGAGCTGCTCGCCGCCGAACTGCTCAAAGCAGGCGTAGCGCTCGCGTGCCCGCTCGGCGGCGGGCGGGTCGAGCCGCTCGAGGTAGGCGATCACCTCAGCGACGGAGGCGTAGAGGCTGTAGAGGTCGAGGCCGTAAAAGCCGGTGGCCCCCGCGGCTCGCTGACGGTCGTTGTGGGCGCGCAGCCAGCCGAGGAAGTCGAGCACCTCGGCGTTGCGCCACATCCAGGTCGGGAAGCGGCGGAAGCCGCGCAGCGCCTCCTCGGCGTCGGCGTCCTCGGCCGCACCGCGGACATAGCGGTTGACGCGGTAGGCGTCGGGCCAGTCGGCCTCGACCGCGACCGCGCCGAACCCCTTCTCCTCGATCAGCCGCCGGGTGATGCGGGCGCGCTCGCGGTAGAACTCGTGAGTGCCATGCGATGCCTCGCCGATCAAGACGACGCTCGCCTCGCCGATCAGCTCGAGCAGCCCGTCGTAGTCGCCAGCGCCGGCGTTCAGCGGCTGCATCTGGGGCCGCGACGTCTCTTGGCGAGCGGATCGCAGAGGATCGCCTCCCGCCATATCGCTTTTCCTCAGCGCGGTTGTCATACCGTCTGAGGGATTCTCTCGGCCCCGCAGAGCGCAGTCATCGGGGTAATCCACCGGACCGAGGCTCGGCTTTACACCGATGACAGTCGTGGCGAACGCGCCTAGATTCGCCGCCAAGGAAGGCCCCAACCACCGAGGAGAGAGCGAGGGCACCAGATGGCCGAGCGCACCGTCGAGATCCCGTCGCCGCCGGTTGTCCTCACCGGCGACCTGAGCCTTCCGCCGAGCGCCGGGGGCCTGGTCGTCTTCGCCCACGGCAGCGGCTCCAGCCGGCTCAGCGCCCGAAACAGGCAGGTTGCCGCCGCCCTCAACGAGAGCGGCCTCGCGACCCTCCTCTTCGACCTTCTGACCCCGGGCGAGGAGGCCGACCGCGCAAACGTCTTCGACGTCGAGCTGCTCAGCAAGCGGCTGCTCGCCGCGACCCACTGGGCGATGGCCGACCCCGATACCGCCCGACTCCCGATCGGCTACTTCGGCGCCTCCACGGGCGCCGCCGCCGCCCTCTGCGCCGCCGCGGAGCTCGGCGAGGGCATCGGGGCGGTGGTCTCCCGCGGGGGACGTCCGGACATGGCCGGCGAGTGTCTCGGGCGAGTTACCGCGCCAACCCTGCTGATCGTCGGCGGCGCCGATCGACAGGTCCTGGCCTTAAACGAGCAGGCCGCCAGCCTGCTCCGCTGCCCCCACGAGATCGAGGTCGTCCCCGGAGCGACCCACCTCTTCGAGGAGCCGGGGGCGCTTGAGCAAGTTGCTGCGCTGGCGGCCGCCTGGTTCACCGAGCTGCTCTCGGAGCCGCGGCGGTGAGCGCCCTCGCCGTCCTCGCCCTCGTCTCGGGTGTCGCCTGCGCGCTGCGAGCGCGGTGAGTCGGAGGCGCGCTGGGACCATTCAGTAGCGCAGCAGCGCGGCGATGTTCCCGAACGGCTCCAGCGCACCGTTCTCGAACACGAGGACCTCCGCCGATTGCGCCACGGCGGCCTCGACCGCCCGCTCGACCTGCTCGTCGAGGGGTTCGCTGCTGGCGACCAGCAGGGTCGCCACCCGTCGGTCGTCGAGTGCGGAGAGAACCTCAGTCAGCCCGGCGATCGCCTCATCTCCGGTTCCGAGTCCTTCCTCAAGGCGCTCGATCGCTTCGCGCTCACGTCGATCGCTCTCCTGTGCCATAAGGCCGTGGACGTGCTCCAGAACCTCCTCGGCGGAGGAGTGCTCGACGTTGATCGCGATGTGCCCAGCGAGCCGCTGCCGTAGGTAGGGATGAAGCTTGGTGTCGACCAGAGGCCACATCTCCGCCGGCCCGGCGACCACGAGATGATCGAAGGGCCGGCGGCGGTGCAGCGCGAACAACCGCTCGCAGACGTGCCCAACGTGGTCCCTGACTTCCTTCTCGATCCCGCGCTGGAAGCGGGCCTGGGACCAGCCGCCCTGCGCGTGTCGGCGATGGACGGCGTCGTCGACGTCTCCCACCTCGGCCAGTGCGGCATCCGTCCCCCGGAAGATCCGCCCGTGCTTCCTGCTGACCAGCGCCACCCCCCAGGCAGGGCCGGGCAGCGCCTCGATCAGCGGCTCGATCACGGCCCCATCACGAAAGGCTGCCGCGACGCTGAAATCGAGTCGGTGCTTCAGCCCGAAGGCTCGCAACTCGCCGGAGCTCGCGCAGAAGAGAGCCACGGCGCGCACGGCGTGGTCTGTCACCACGGTGTTCTCGAGGCCATGGTGAACGCGATCCAAGCAGGCACTCAACGCCTTCTCGCTCGGCTCGTCGTTGATTTCCTGCCTGAGTCGATGCTCGGCCTCGTCCACTCGTGAGTCGAGTTGGACCCTCCGAATGCGGGGGCTGGGCACCTGCGGCGGGTCGAGGCTCAGGTAGATGCTCAAGACGCGCCCGCCGTCGCCGCCTATCTGGTTGAGACGGCGCAGCGCCTCCTGGTTAACTTCGAGCAGCTCCATCGCAGTCTCCTCGCCTTCATCTGCAGCGGGTCTCGGGATCATTGAACGATCCCTTCCCAACCTCTCAAGAGA
This sequence comes from uncultured Solirubrobacterales bacterium, assembly GCA_963842375.1. GTDB lineage: Bacteria > Actinomycetota > Thermoleophilia > Solirubrobacterales > 70-9 > CAVUPF01. Next base: position 661,791 of record CAWJGB010000010.1, on the reverse strand, counting down.
CGCCGACCAAGTCTCGGGCCTCCTCGACCTCGATGTCGCCATCGGAGACCTTGAAGCCGACGGTGTCGACGTAGTCGCCCGCGCCGGCACTCGTCTTCATCCTCGCCATCTCAGGGGTCACGCCGGCGTCGGCGAGGTCGCGTGCAGCGCTGGGATCGAAGCAGCGAGCATTCAGCCACTCCTCGACCTCGTGGGCCTCCAAGCCCGACTCGGCCCAGGTCTCCGCCGTGTCGTCGGGGTTGCCGCCGTGGGCGAAGTGGCCATGGGCCTCGATCACGTCGCGGATCGTCATCGGCGCCCGACCTTGAGCGTGCCGGACGTCTGCACCAAAGGCAGGAGACGGCGGCTATAGAGATAGTTCCGCACATCGGCCTCCTTCGGCCCCGCGGCGATAACCAGCTGGGTACCGCAGGCGGTGCACCAGTGGATCCCGTGGCGATCACCGTCGAAAACGGCAGGTCGGCGGCAACGCGGGCATTCGAGCGACTGGCTCATATCGCTCCTCCTCGTCGTCGAAATCGTCATCGGCCCATTCTCTGCCCTCCTGCCTGGCGCGTCATCGGGGTACTCCCCACATTGTGTTCGGCTTTCCACTGATGACAGCCTTGGCGAACGCGCCTAGCTTCGCCTCAGAGGAACACTTAAGCCAAGGAGGCATCCAATGGCAACAGAGTTGACCGAGTGGCGCCCGTTCTCGGACTTCGCCGAGTTGCGCCACCGCCTCGACCAGGCCTTCCGCGACTTCGGCGACGGCGCCCAGCGCGGCTGGACCCCGTCGGTGGACGTGGTGAAAAACGGGGACAAGCTGATGCTGCGCGCCGATTTGCCCGGGATCAAGCCCGACGAGGTGAAGATCGAGGTCGAGGGCGACGTGCTCACTGTCTCTGGCGAGCACAAGGAGGAGAAAGAGGACAAGCGGGAGAACTACGTGCGCCGCGAGCGCCGCTACGGCTCCTTCTCACGCTCGATGTCGATTCCCTCGGGGGTCAAGGCCGAGGACGTAGAGGCCACCACCGAGGACGGCGTGCTGGAGGTGACCGTTCCGCTGCCCAAGTCAAACGAGAGGAAGGCGGTCGAGATCAAGCCGAAGTCGAAGTCGGACTGAGACCAGATAGCCCCGAGGCGACATGGTGGCCTTCAACTTCGAGCGCTGCTCCGTCGCGGTCTTCGCCCCCTCTCCGATCCTGACGGTGACGATCGAGAGCGAGCCGGGCGTAGGTGAAGTCCACTTCCATGCCGGCGGCCAGGGCTTCTGGGTCGCACGCATGGCCGCGAGCCTTGGGGCGGCGGTCTCGCTTTGTGTTCCGCTGGGCGGTGAGTCGGGGGAGGTCCTGCGCCCCCTGCTCGACGCGGAGGGCATTACCGTGCTCGCGGTTCGAACGGGAGGTGCCAACGCTGCGTATGTGCACGACCGCCGCAGCGGCAAGCGGCAGTCGATCATCGAGACCCCGAGCCCGGCATTGCGCCGCCATGAGCTCGACGAGCTCTATGGGGTGGCGGCGACGGCCGGGCTCGGGAGCGATGTGATGCTGTTGACCGGGCCCCAGCACGATCGCGTCCTCCCGGCCGATACCTACACACGACTGGCCGTCGATTTGCGCTCCAACGGCCGTCCCGTTCTGGCCGACCTCACCGGAGAGCCGTTGCGGGCTGCGCTCAGGGGAGGCGTCGACGTGCTCAAGCTGAGCGTCGAGGAGCTGCTCGCCGAGCGGCGGCCTACCAGTCGCGAGCTGGCGGACACGGGCCCTGCGATTTGGCGATTGCACCAGGATGGCGCGGAGAACGTCCTCATCTCCCAGGGTCCCGATCCAGCGCTCGCATTGGTCAGGGAGCGGCTACTCGAGGTCGTCGGGCCACGCTTTACGCCTGTGGACCCCAGCGGGGCCGGCGATTCGATGTTCGCTGCCCTCGGAGTCGGCCTAGCCGCTGAACTCCAGCTCGAAGAGTCACTCCGCCTCGCCGTGGCCGCCGGAGCCCTGAACGTCACCCGGCGAGGCCTGGGAAGCGGACACGCAGAGGAGATCGAGCGCCTGCTGGGGCAGGTGCGGATAAAGGAGGTCGCCGCACCCTCACCGGTCGGCTCCGGGCCAGGAAGACGCGACAGCATCGATGGATTCCTCAACAATCGTCAGTAGGTCGTTGGCGATGCCAGGCACCGATGCCAAGGTGAAGGCGGAGTGTGGCGAGTATGGCGAGCCGTCGTAGTCATACGCCTCGCCTCCAGCCTCCCGTACGAGCAGCACCCCCGCTGCGACGTCCCAGGGCAGGTTGGAGAGCATGATCGTGGCGCTGAGTCGACCGGCCGCCAGCCAGGCCAGATCGAGGCTTGCGGAGCCGTGAACCCGAACCCGCAAGCTCTCGCGGGCCAAGCGACGCATCAACTCGCGGTGGATTCGGTTCTCGGAATCGGCATGCGCCCCAACCGCGAAATCGGCGAAGCCGATCACCGCCTCCTGCAACTCGCCGACCTCGGCGATAGCCATCCGCTGGCCGTTGAGATAGGCGCCAGCGCCAGCCGCGGCCACGTATCGCTCGTCTAGGAACGGCAGATCGATGATCCCGAAGACTGGCCGGCCGCCCTCGATCAGGGCCAGGGATATCGCGCACAGCGGGCTCGCCTTGCTGAAGTTGACAGTACCGTCGATCGGGTCCAAGACCCAAAGAAGAGAAGCATCGACACTCGCGCCACCTTCCTCCTCGCCGAGGAACGGGATCTCGGGGGACGCCTCCGCGAGGGCGCGCTTGACTGTCCTCTCGATCTCCAGGTCGATGGCGGTTGCGTAGTCACGTTCGCCCTTGGGAATCAGGGAGCCGACGTGCGAGCGACCACGACGTAGAAGGGCCGCGCCCAGGTCGACGGCGCGTTCGGCTGCGAGCAGGACCGAGGGCTCAAGCGCCATGCCCAACCACGGCTTCAGGTTGGCTAGCCATGCGGGCAGATCACAGCTCGTCCGCCGAGGCTGCCCTGCCGCATTCGCTCATAGGCCTGCTCGACTCGGTCGAGTGGGAAGCGCTCGACGTGGGCGCGGATCTTGCCGGCCCTGGCCAGGTCGAGGACCTCCATCAGCTCGACCGCGCTGCCCCAGTAGGGCAGGGTGAGCTGACACTCGAAGGGCAGGGCGCCGAAGCCGAACTGAAGCGCGCCGCCGGCCAGCCCGACCACGGTCAGGTGGCTCTCGAAGCGCACGGTCTGGGAGGCGAAGACGAGCGTGTCCTCGGCGCCGACCATGTCGAGCACGAGCTCGGCGCCGAGGCCGCCGGTCAGCTCGCGGATGGCCTCGACCGCGCCGTCGCCCGGCTCAAGAGCCTCATCGGCGCCGACCTCACGTGCCAGCTCCAGCTTGTCGGCCGAGGTGTCCACGGCGATCACCCGCGCCGGGCTGAGGGCCGCCAGGATCTGCACAGCCATGTGCCCGAGGCCGCCAACCCCGATCACCACCGCGGTCGAGCCCGGCACGAGCAGGCCCAGCGAGCGCTTCACAGCGTGGTAGGGGGTGAGAGCCGCGTCGGAGAGCGGCGCCGCGTCGCGGGGATCGAGGTCGCCGAGCGGGAGCAGCAAGCGGGAATGCGGCACCAGCATGAACTCGGCCATACCGCCGTCGAAGCCGAGGCCACCACCGAAGGCGCCGATCTCCGCCTGGCGCTCGCAGTAGTTCTCCGCCGAAAGGCGGCAGGAGCGGCAGCGCCCGCAGCCCCAGGGGCCGTAGACGGCGACCGCTTCCCCCAACTCCAACCCCGCGACGCCGGGGCCGAGCGCCTCCACCCAGCCGGCGTTCTCGTGGCCGAGGGTGAACGGCACATCGAAGCTCATGGTCCCCTCCGGCCACTCCATCAGGTGCAGGTCGGAGTGACACGCCCCAGCGCCACCCACCTTTAGCAGCACCTGGCCGGGGCCCGGCTCGGGAACCGGCACCTCTTGCATCTCGGGGGCTGTCTGCCAGGCGGTGAGCCGGTAAGCCTTCATCGGTGTCTCCTTGGGCCTCGAGTTCGGATCAGAGTGGGAACTCGACCGAAGGGTAAGCGCGGAAATGACCTCCAGGGTCCGTAGAAGGCCGCGAATCACGTCCGGAGGACATCGCGCGGCGTGACTCGGCAGCGCCGCTTAGCTCATCAAGAACTGCTGGTGAAGCAGGAAGACGTTTAGCGCCGATGATGGCCGCGACGCTCCACGCGATGATCGTGGTGGTGCGGCAGTTGACGTGGACACCCATCACGTCGCGGCGACTGGTCAGCATGACCAACGGCACGAGCCCGAGCGGGATGCCAAAAGAGAGCACGGCCTGGCTGAGGACGAGCGCGCTGGTGGGGTTCATGCCGACCGCCAGGACCGCGATCGCCGGACCATCGTGATCGCACGGCGCGCTAGCAGGGGGACCCGGATATTGATGAAGCCGGCCATCACGACCTGACCCGAATAGGTGCCGACGCTGGAGGAGGAGGCGCCAGAGGCGAGTTGCTTTAGCCAAGTCCGCAGCTGCCCATCAACCCGGCGGGGCCTTGCACACCCAAGGTGTGATGACCTCCGCGGTAACGATGCAGCCGATGAGAGTTCTCTTTACTGACATTTAGCCCCGGTTAACCGAACAGGCAAAGGCTCGCCCGATGCAGCAGTCACCAGCTCCCCGACCTCGACCGCGGAGGAGGCGAGGCGCCCTCTCAGGCGCGCAGCGCAGGCGCCGCCTCCTCGCCACGATTGCCGGCCTTGCGGTCCTCGTCGTCATCGTGGTGGTGGCGACCGAAGGCTTTGGTGGCGGAAATGGGGCGGGCGAACATGCCTCCACAACACGGACGACCCTTATCGCCCGCGCCGCGCCAATCCCCCTCCCCGCGCCGATCTCGGGCACCTCGGTGGTCGCGATGCCCGGCGGACCGCTGATCCTCGGCGGGCTCGACTCCACCAACGCCTCGGTCAGCGGGGTCTTCCAGCTGGACACGGGGACCGGCAAGCTGCACGAAGCCGGCGCGTTGAGCGGTCCGCTGCACGACGCCGCCGCCGCAGCGCTCGGTGGCCAGGTGCTCGTCTTCGGAGGCGGCACGGAAACCAGCACCGACGCGGTCCAGGCGCTGCCGGCGCCGGGTGGGACGGTCGCCTCGGGCACGACGGCGCACCAGGTCGGGCGCCTGCCGACCGTCCGCTCCGACCTCAGTGCGGTGAGCGTCGGCGGGCGCGCCTACGTGCTCGGCGGCTATGACGGCAGCAAGCCCATCGACTCCGTCCTTCAGACCACCGACGGCAGGAGCTTCACCCAGGTCGCGACCATCCCGGCCCCCGCCCGCTACATGGCCGTGGCGGCGCTCGGCAGCAGGATCTATGCCTTCGGCGGTGAGACGGCCAGCGGCGGCGCGAGTAACGCGATCCAGGAAATCGACCCTGGGGCCCGAACCGCCCGCGTCATCGGCCACCTCCCCCAGCCGCTCTCCCACGCCGGCGCCGTCGTCCTCGGCGGGCGCGTCTACGTGCTCGGCGGCGACATCGGCGGCACGGCGAGCAACGCGATCTGGCGCTTTGACCCCGGCAGCGGGACGGTGGCGGGAGCCGGCAGGCTTCCGCTCGCCGTCTCCGGCGGTGGCGCGGCCACGGTCGGCTCTACCGCCTACCTGATCGGCGGCACTGGCGCCGGGGAAGCGCCCCTGCGGTCGATCGTCACCCTCAGCCTGCGCCGCGAAAAAGTCGTGCCAAAGACTGCGTCGGAACCCAGCTCCCAGAACCCACCGGTCGCCGGCAGTTCCTACCCCTTCGCCGGCAGTTTGATGATCGCCGACCGCGGCAACGACCGGCTGATCGTCGTCAACGCCCAAAAGCAGCTCCTCTGGAGCTTCCCGTCCCAGGCCCACCCGGCGCCCCCGGGGGGCTTCTACTTTCCCGACGACGCCTTCTTTACCCACGGCGGCGCCGGGATCATCTCCAACGAGGAGCAAAACGAGCGGATCGTCCAGCTCGCCTTCCCCTCGGGCAAGCTGCAGTGGTCCTACGGGCATCCCGGGACTGCGGGTTCCGAACCCGGCTACCTGCACGAGCCCGACGACGCCTACCTCCTGAGCAACGGCGATATCTCCGTCGCCGACGCGCAGAACTGCCGCGTCCTGGTCATCTCCCCGGCGAAGAAGGTGCTGTCGGAAATCGGCAGCCCCGAAGCCTGCACCCACGAACCGCCCCGCTACCTGGGTTCGCCCAACGGCGACACGCCTCTGCGCGACGGCAACATCCTGATCTCCGAGGTAAACGGCTCCTACATCGACGAGATCACCCGCCAGGGCAAGCTCCTCTGGAGTGTGCAGCTGCCGATCTCCTACGTCTCCGACCCCCAACAGTTAGGACCCGACCGTTATCTGGTCGCCGACTACGCCAGCCCCGGCGGGATCTATGAATTCAACCGCACCGGGAAGATCTTATGGTCCTACCACCCCCCGTCGGGGCCAGGGATGCTCAACCACCCGAGCCTCGCCGAGCGGTTGCCGGGCGGGCTGATCGCGGCCAACGACGACTACCGCGACCGGGTCGTGATCATCGACCCGCATACCAAGAAGATCGTCTGGCAGTACGGCCACACCGACACCCCTGGCCGCGGCCCCGGATACCTCCATATCCCAGACGGCTTTGACCTGCTGGCCCCCAACGGGACGACCCCGACGCACCCCTTTACCGGCTGAGCGCGAGCCGACGGATGTGAAAGACCCGAAGAGGAACCAGTGTGCTCACAGGCTCGGTAGCCGGCGTCTTGGTTGGGATGTATGTGATCGACCTGGTTGGCCGACTCGATCCGAGCCTGACTCGATTCGCTACCCGTCGGTGTTCCGCTACTACGGCAAGGCGATCGAGGACGGCATCGACCCGCTTTCCTTCCTCGGCGTCACCATCGCGGCCATTGCTCTCGCGGCGATCGGTGCGCTGCTGTTTGAGCGGCGCGACCTCTCCCCATAGCCAGGCTCAGCTACCCAGCGCGCGGTCTATGTAGGGTCCGAGCAGCTTGCCGGCGGCGGCGGCGGTTTGCTCCGCCGGCCCGCCGGGGGCCGTGATGTAGCTGATCGCCAGGCGGACCAGGGACTCCGCCAAGAGAAGGGCGTCCGGCTCGGAGGCTCGGGGCCAGCCCTCCTGGATGACGGCGGTCAGGCGGGCGGTGGCCCACTGGACCACGGGCATGCCCTGGGTGGTGACGAAGGGCAGCATGCCCCCGGTGCCGTCATCGCTGAGGAGGATTCCGATCAGGGGGTCTTCGCCGGCGGTGCGGAGAAAGAGCTCCAGCGCGGCACCGACGGCGGCGCGAGGGTCATCGAGGTGCTCATGCACGGCGGCCTCGACCGCGTCGAGGAAACGCTCACCTTCATGGATGACGAAGGCCTGACCGAACTCGGCGCGACTGCCGAACTCCTTGTAGAGGGTCTGGCGGCTGACGCCCGCTGCGGTCGCGATCTCCAACATCGTGATCTCGGCCCAGGCACGCTGCTCGAGCTGGTCGCGCGCTGCGCCGAACAGCGTCTCGCGCAGAAGCCGTCGGGCGGCCTGCGGGTAGGGAGTACGAGCGCTCCGCATCGCCCCCATCGTCGCGGTGGTCGCGGTCACTCGTCGGGCTCGAAGTCGACCTTGTCGCGCACTCCGCAGTCCGGGCAGGCCCACTCGTCGGGGACCTCGCTCCAGGGCGTGCCCGGCGGGAAGCCCTCGCGCGGGTTCCCGGTCTCCTCGTCATAGACGTACCCGCAAACCGGGCAGCGCCAGGCGCTCACTATGGCGCCCCGTAGCGCGTGAGCAGCCGGCGGCGGGCCCGCGGTTGGACGTTGGCCCGGGTGACGTCGCCCTCATAGTGCTCGAGTAGTCGGGGGTCCATCACCCGCCGCCACAGCGGGGGAAACCAGGCAAGGACGATCATCCCGGCGTAGCCCGTGGGCAGCTGCGGCGCCTCGTCGACGTGGCGCAGCGCCTGGTAGCGCCGGGTGGGGTTTGCGTGGTGGTCGCTGTGGCGCTGTAGGTGGTAGAGCAGAACGTTGGAGGCGATGTTGTTGCTGTTCCAGCTGTGCTCGGGGCGGCAGCGCTCATAGCGCCCATCCTCGCGCCTGTGGCGCAGCAATCCGTAGTGCTCGAGGTAGTTGACGACCTCCAACAACGAGAAGCCGACAATCGCTTGGACCAGCAGGTAGGGAAGGACGACGAGGCCGAAGACCGCGGTGAGAGTGGCGAATAGGGCGACGGTCATCGCCCAGGCGCCGAGGATGTCGTTGCGCAGGGTCCAGTGCGAGCGGCCCATGCGGTCAAGGCGTGCGCACTCCAGCCCCCAGCTCGAGCGCAGGCTGCCGATCACGGTCCGCGGCAAGAACGCCCAGTAGCTCTCCCCCAGCCGCGAGCTGGCCGGGTCCTCGGGGGTGGCGACGCGGACGTGATGGCCGCGGTTGTGCTCGATGAAGAAGTGGCCGTAGCCGCTCTGCGCGAGGGCGACCCGACTCAGCCAGCGCTCGAGGCTGGCCCGCTTATGGCCGAGCTCGTGGGCGGTGTTGATCGCGATGCCGCCGACGACCCCCATCGTCAGCGCCAGGCCGACGCTGTCGAAGGTCGAGAGGCCGCCGCTTGACCACAGCCAGCAGGCGAAGATCAGGCCGGCGTACTGGATCGGGATGAAGACGTAGGTGCACCAGCGGTAGTAGCGGTCCTGTTCCAGCCACTTGATGATGCTGTCCGGGGGGTTGCGGGCATCCATCCCCACGGCGATGTCCAGCAGCGGGAAGAAGACGAAGACGAGCAGCGGACCGAAGAACCACAGGAAGCCCCATCCGGTCACCTTCACCTCGGCCCAGGCGAGGAACGGGGCCAGCGGCACGATCAACCCAAGCAGCCAGGCATAACGCTTGGGGTCGCGCCAAGTGGCGGGATTGAGGTCGACGCCTTCCCCGTGGGGGTGGGTGTGCGCATGGGCGTGGGTGGCAGCCTCCATCTCGGCGTCCTCCTAGTCAAACAATCCAAAGGCGTCTTCTTAGTTGACAAAATAGCATTTTTTGTCAACTACCGCAACAACTATCTATCCGCTGTAAGCATCTTCCGGGCATCGGCTTTCAGCGGCCGCCGATGGGTACACTCCCCAGCCGTGTACACGATCTTCGGCGTCTTGCAGGTGATCATCTCCGTGGTCCTCATCTTCTTGGTGCTCCTGCACTCGGGCAAAGACGCAGGGCTCTCGGGGGCTTTCGGCATCGGCGGTGGTGGCAGTTCCTTTGGGGGCGGCTCGATGGTCGAGCGCAATCTGGATCGCGCGACGGTCTTCTTCGCGATCCTCTTCGCCCTCAACACCTTCCTGCTGCTGAAGATCAGCTAAGCGACTGGCTCGCGGTAGCGGCGGTTGCCGTTGCCGTTGCCGTTGCCTTGCCTTCGCCTCGATCCGGTCGAGGATCTCCACCGCCTCCCTGCGAAGCTCGGCGTCGAGCAGCGCGTAGTCCTCATCGGAGAGCTTGCCGGCGGCGTGGTCCAGCTCGGCGTCGCGGATCTCCCGGTACTTGGCCTCCTTGAGCGCGTCGATCTCGGTGCCGGCGACGAGGCCACGCCGCCGGCTACGGGACGGCCAGAGGGCGATCGCCGCCCCGGCCAAGGCGATCAGCCCGCCGATCCACATCCAGGTGACCAGCGGGTTGACGATCATCTTGAAAGTGGCGGGAGCGCGGTCGGCGAGGTAGCCCTTGGCGATCCGGTCCGCGGTCGCCAGCTGCAGGCTGCCGATCTCGGCGAGCGCGGTGGGGCGCAGGCTCGGGTTGGCGGCGGCGGCGTGCATCATCGCCGCCACCGCTTTGCACTGGGTCGGGGTTCCCGGCGCGCCGCTGAGGCAGGCGCGGAAGCCCTGGTCGGCCGCTCGCCCCTGTCGCTTCACGGCGCTGATGTCCGGTTCGACCGCGGTCCAGAAGTCACTGCCAAGCCCAGCCTTCAACCCGATATGGCTGTCCTCTTCCCCCGCGAAGAAGCTGCTGATCGTCGAGGTTCCCCCTCCGGTCGGCCGGAAGTAGCGCCGGGTCGGGTTGAGCAGGAACCGGTTGCCGCCCTGCGCGACGGCGAGGATCGAACCGAAGGTGAAGGCCTGGCTGTTGACGTTGACGGTCGGCCGCACGTAGGTGACCTTGCGCCCGTCCACCACGGTGCTCTGGCCGGGGCGCAGCGTAACTTCACGGTTTGTCTGGAAGCTGGAGGAGGCGGCGATCCCGATCAGCACCACCGCGATCCCGATGTGGACGACGTAGCCGCCGTAGCGGCGCCGGTTGCGAGAGATGACGGCGAGCAGCGCGGCGTGAAACGAGCCGCCGGAGATCGAGCGGCGCGCCATCGCTCCCTGGCAGAACTCCTGTACCAGGCCCGCCAGGGCGAAGGCGGCGAAGACGAAGAGGGCGAACGCCCAGGGCCTATGGGTGGTGTCCGTCGAGAGGATCAGCACGGCTGCGACCGCGGCGGAGAAGATCGCCGGCTTGAGGAAGACCCGCTTCGCCGAGGCCCAGCTGACCCGCCGCCAAGCGAGCAGCGGCCCGATCCCGGTGAACAGCACCAGCAGGATCGCCAGCGGGGTCGTGTAGCGGTCGAACCAGGGCGCCGCCAGCGAGGCCTTGTTGCCGGTGAACAGCTCCGAGATCAGCGGGAAGAAGGTGCCCCAGAAGATCACCGCGGTCAACGCCACCAGCAGCAGGTTGTTGACCAGGAAGACCGACTCGCGTGAGATCAGGGAATCGATCCGCTTCTCGGATCGCATGTCGTCCAGGCGCGAGACGATCAGAGCGGCTGAGCCGATCATCACCACCGCGATCAGCGCGAGGAGATAGGGGCCGACGGTGTTGTTGCCGAAGGCGTGGATCGACTGCAGCACGCCGGAGCGGACGAGGAACGTCCCTAGCAGCGCCATAGAGAAGGCGCCGACGATCAGGCAGGCGTTCCAGACTTTCAGCATCCCGCGCTTCTCCTGGACCATGATCGAGTGCAGGAAGGCGGTGCCGAGCAGCCAGGGCATCAGCGCCGCGTTCTCCACCGGGTCCCAGGCCCAGTAGCCGCCCCAGCCGAGCTCGGTGTAGGACCAGCGGGCGCCGAGCAGCAGGCCGAAGCCGAGGAAGGCCCAGGCGATAAGCGCGAAGCGGCGGGTGGCGCGGATCCACTCGGCGTCGAGCTTGCGGGTGATCAGCGCGCCGATCGCAAAAGCGAAGGGGATCGTGAAGGCGACGTACCCCGAGTAGAGCATCGGCGGATGGATCATCATGCTCGGGTGCTGGAGCAGCGGGTTGAGCCCGACCCCGTCGGCCGGCGCTGGATTGAGCGTCGCGAAGGGGTTGACACCGGGGGCGAACAGCATCAGGCCGGTGAAGAAAGAGGCGACGCCGGCCATCACCGCGGTCGCGTAGGGGACCAGCTCGCGCAGCCTGTTGCGGGTCGCGTAGAGGGCAGCGCTGGAGGCGATCGAGAGCACCCAGGCCCAGAGCAGTAGCGAGCCTTCCTGGCTCGACCACATCGCCGCCAGCTTGTAGAAGGTCGGCGTCTCGATCGAGGAGTGCTGCTGGACGATGTTGAAGGAGAAGTCGTTGCTCGCGAAGGCGACCTCGATGATCGCGACGCAGACGGTGATGAGCGCGCAGAAGGCATAGACGGAGCGGCGCGAAACGTCGATCCAGCGACGGTCGCCGTGGCGGCCGATCAGCGCCGCGACGGCCGCGAAGACCGCGGCGAGGAAGGCCAGCACCAGGGCGGCGCTGCCGAGGCTAGCTGTCATTCGTGGCGGTGTACTTCGACGGGCACTTGGTGACCAGGGTGTTGGGCTGCCCGACGAAGGTGCCGTGCTTGACCTCTCCGGTGAGGACGATCTCGCGGCCGCCGCGGAAGGGGTCGGGAATGGTGCCGCTGTAGGTGACGGGAATGCTCTCCCTCGCCCCTTCGCCTTCGCGGTCGGCGACCCGGAAGCGCAGGTTGTCGCCGTCTTGGTGAACCGAGCCGGGGACGACCGTGCCGGTCATGTCGTAGCTGGTTCCGGGTGCCGCGCCCAGCAGCTGGGTTGGCTCTTTCGCTTCGGTTGAAGCGGTGAACGAGGTGTAGATCAGAGCCGCGGAGAGCAGCACCGCGGTGCTGAGCGCGACCACCAGCCGGATCTTCCTCTTGCGCTGAGGATCCACGAGCCGGTGATTATCGCAAGGCTGGGCTTCGGGGGAGGTGTCGGCGATCTGGCAGAATCGCCCGCGTGGCGGGAAGCGATTCAAGCGATCCGGTCCTGCTGATCACTGGGGCCAGCAGCGGAATCGGCGCGGCGAGCGCACGAGCAGCCGCCGCCAGCCACCGGCTGGTGCTGGCGGCGCGGCGGTTGGAGCCGCTGCAGGAACTCGCTAGGGAGCTGGGCGGGGAGGAGCGGGCTCTTGCAGTCCGCTGCGACGTGACCGAGTGGGACCAGGTGGAGGCGATGGTCAAGGCTGGCCTTGACCACTTCGGCCGGGTGGACGCGGTCTTCGCCAACGCCGGCTTCGGCGCCTCGCGCGGCTTCCTTGAGGAGTCGGTCGAGCACTGGCGCTCGATGGTCCTCACGAATGTCTACGGCGTCGCGCTGACGATCAGGGCCACCCTCCCCCACCTGCTGGAGCGTGGTGATGGACACGTGGTGATCACCAGCTCGGTGGCCGGCCGCCGGGCGCTGCCGGGGTCGCTTTACTCGGCGACCAAGTGGGCGGCGACGGCGATCGGTGAGGCACTGCGGGCTGAGCTGCGCCAGATACATGAGAACCACGCGATCCGCGTCACCCTGATCGAGCCCGGCATGGTCGACACGCCGTTCTTCGATAAGCGCCCCGGGGAGTGGGCACTGAGAGATGGGGACATCGCCAAGGCGGTGATGTTCGCGCTGCAGCAGCGCGCGGGCGTCGACGTCAACGAGATCCTGATCCGCCCGACCGCCCAACCGGGCTGACCTCAGGGTCGGCCGAGCAAGAGACAAACCGCGCGCCAGTAGGCGCGAAGAGCGAAGCGGACCGGGGTGGAGCGGGCCGTGGCGCCGATAAAGGGTGAGTCGAGGTCGGCGCTGAGCCAGGAGGCAAAGCGGGCCGCACTGACCGTGCGCGTCGCCTGCACCTCGCGCCGCTCGCGCAGCAGGCGTGGCAGCCAGCGAATCACGTCGAAGGTCGCCACGAACTTCTGCCTTCCCCATCCCCCGGCGATCGAAACTCCAACCAGCGCCAGCTCGGTGGCGAGGAGCGCCGGAGCGATGAGTGCGAGTAGGCCCGCCGGATAGACGCGAATCATGAAGGCCCAGCGGTTGCGCTCAAGCCAGCGCCACTTCTGCTCGCGGGCGCCGAACTCGTATTCGTGGTCGACCACCGCGGCGGGCTCGATCCCGAGCCTGCCGCCGCGCAGGCGCAGGCGCAGCGAGAGGTCGACGTCCTCGTGATAGAGGAAGAAGGGCTCGGGGAAGCCGCCGAGCGCCTCCCAGGTGCGGCGCGGAATCGCCAGGCAGGCGCCGGAGAGCGCCGTGACCTCACCAGCGGGGGGCGCCGCGGCGATCGGACGGCCATGGCCGCCTGCCCAGACGATCCCGGTGAAGTGGACGGGGTTGCCGGCAGAGTTGATCCGCGTGCCTCCCCGATCGGCGACCAACGCCTGCCATGCCGCCCAGCCGCGCTCCTGCACCCATGGCCGGCGGATCGCCTCAGCGAAGCCAGGCTGCGGTGCCGCGTCAGGGTTGAGGACGACGAGCAAATCGCCCCCCGCCACGGCGGCGCCCGCGTTGCAGCCGCCGGCGAACCCCGCGTTGCGACCCATGTGAAGCAGGCGCGCGGTGGGGGCCAGCGAGCGGACGGCCTCCTCAGTTCCATCGCCGGAGTCGTTGTCGACGACGATCAGCTCATCGCCCTCACCCAGCTCCGCGAGCAGCGCGGGAAGCGTCCGCGCCAGCTCCTCGCGGCTGTTCCAGGCGACGATAAGGACGGAGAGCGTCGGTGGCACCGACGCGGGAGGCTAGTTCGCCTGCCGCGCCGGTGTGCTTGGCCTCCGCTGCCGCCGTTTCGCTGTCAGCCCTAGCAGCCGCTCACCTTGAGCGGAAGGCGGCTGTTCTTGACCTTCTTGCCGTTCTGGGCCTTCAGGTTCATGACCGAGCTCAACGGCTTCTTGCAGAGGTTCGTCGAATTGACCAGGAGGCCCTTCTTGCCGCCGTCCATCAGAAGGGTGAACTTGCTCACCGGGACGTCTGGGACCGGGTCAAAGACGGTCTTGATCCCGCCATTCGGGGAGCTGATCAGCCCGTGCAGCTGGATGTTTACTTGGCCGCGCAAGTCGGCGACCAGGTCGGGCAGCTTGCCTCCGGAGGGGACCAGGTAGACCGGGCCCTTCAAATTGGCGCTGAGCAGCGGGGACTTTGCTTCGGCCTGGCCGTAGACCGAGGAGGACGGGCATTCCTGCGCCGCCAGCTGCGGCCTCGTGCACACGGTCTTGATGTGACTTTGGTCGAGGAACAGAGCGTGGGGAAGGGTCAGCGCGCTGCGGCTGAGGTTGGCGTCGCCTTCGCGCGCTTCGAGGATCGCCCGGAGCTGGGGGTGCTGGGCGCGGTAGGTCGTCTTGCGCCCCCCGAGCAGCCGTGTGAACAGCTTCGGCTTGAAGCCGAGCATGTTGCAGGCGGTGGCCTGGAAAGGCGCCGTCACAGCGTAGGAGCTGAAGGCCGCCGGGTTCGTCGGATCTGAGCCGCCGCCGCTCAGGGTGCCGGCGGTCGCAAAGGCGTTGCAGTTAGTCGGGTTGCGCATGAACTTGCTGCGTTCGAGGTTGACGTCGATCGCGCGAAGGTCCAGCTTGACCCCCCCGAACACGTCTGGGATCGGGTCGGAGACCGCGTGGATCTGGGCGGTTTCGGGGTTGACGAACAGGGCGACCCTGACGACGACCGTACCGAGGTCAAATGGCCCGGCCACGGCCGGCGTGATCATCGCCATCGACAGCGGGGCTCCGTTGTAGGGACCGGCGAGATAGGCCTTGCCTGCGATCTTCAGAGGTGCGTGACCCGTGCCGGCTTCCGTTGTGTCTGTCCCGATCATGCTTTCGGCTGGGCAGCTGGGGCTCGCCTGCTCGGCAGCGCCGCTGTTTGCCGCAGCAGCGGCGAGCTCCGCTTCAGAGCAGTAGGGGATGCCGGCGAGCTTGCCGGTGAGGCCGGGGGGCAGGGTGACGTTGACCCCCTTCAGCTCCTGCTGGCCGTCGGGGAGGGCGATGTGGACTCGGAAGGGGCTGTAGGCGCCAGCCTGGGTACTTTCGGTCTTGGCGACGTAGCTGGGCGCGAAGGGCCGTTTGCCCAAGCTCGTCGGACAGGTGCCGCCGCCGGGGGTCTTCGAGAGCGTGAAGCTGCTCGACGGCGTCTTCGTCGAGGCCGCTGTCGACCACGGTTCAAAGGAGCTGGTCGATTCGCTCTGCGCGCAGGTGGGCGGGCTGGAGAGGACTTCTTTGGAGCCTTCGAATTGCAGTTTGACCGATTCGAAAGGCACCTGCGGGTCTTCGCTGAAGGTCGTCGTCAGCTGGCCGGTCTTCGGGTTGGCACTGACGTTTCCGATCAGCCGCACCGAGATTCCGTAGCGCGCCGATTCGGCGTCGAGGAAGACTCGGAACTCTTCGCCGGAGGTGGGGTCGCGGCTGAGCTGCTGTCCGAGGTAGAGGTTGCCCTTCAGCGAGCCTTCGGGGAGAGGCGGAGATTCGATTTCCACCGTGCCGATCTTCGAGGCGGCCGGGCAGGCAACCGGGTTTCTCGTCCCCTTGCCGAGCTGTTCGTTGGTGCAGGCCTGCAGGCGGCTCGCCGCGGAGGGGTTGAGACCCATCCCTGGCGGCATTTTGACGCTTGCGTTCCTCAGCTGGGCCTCGGAGAGTTCTCCCCCGCCTTCGATGAAGGGGAGTTCGGTGGTAACCGTCGGCGCCGCCGGCGAGTCAACTTCTTCGGTGCCCGCCGAGACTTTGAGAGACGGTTCGAAGGGAACCTTCTTGCAACCGGACTGAATCGTCCCTTCGGGAAGTGGTGCTTCAAACGAAGTCAGCCCATTGGGGAAGTTTGCGTCGGGTTCTTCGTAGGACTCCGCACGGAAGGAGGTCGTGTAGGCGCCTTCGTGGGGCGCCAGTTCGGGGTTAAAGCAGGTGGTCGGGTTGGTGATGAACGTCCCGTTGCCTGCACGGCCGAAGTTTACGAGCCGGCTCTTCAGGGTGGAGAACGGTGGCGTCACGTTAGGCAGGTGGATGGTGAAGCTCTCGTGGTAGTCGCCGTTCCACGCCACTTCGGTATTCAGAAAGACCTCCTGCTGACCCGCGATGACAAACCCAAAGAGGGCCGGTTCGCCTTCGTTGGGGACCAGGTTGTAGACGGGCACTTTGGTCCCTGATCCTTCTTTAGGCGGGATTACAAAGCCTTCGGGGAGCGATTCGTAACCTTCGACATTGGTTACGAGGGTGACTTCCTCTCGCCCAACGATCGTGCCCGCTTTACATGCCGGGATATGATGTCCGCCGAGTTCCTGTTCGAATTCGGCGAGCGTGCACTGTTCTTCGCTGGCTTGCGGGTTTACCGTAAGTCCAGGAGGAAGGTCTACGCGAAGTGTTTTTATCGTCCTAGCTTCAATCGGTGGCTTGATCGGCGCACGGACGCTACCCAGCGGGAATGGGGGCGACGGAAGTGCTTCAAACGGTTCGTGCTGGATGATGTACTGCGTGAAGCCGATCTGAGGATGGCCGCCAGCCTGCTTGAAATACAGGTCTGGAGTTTCCGGTGAGCACTGGGTCGGTTCGTCCGACGTGCAGTTGGCCGCCTGCCAGCCGTCTTGTTCGCTCGGCGGTTCGTTCTGTTTTTCGATGATGTTGCCGGTGTCGGCTTGTGCCACGGGCACCGCGAATACAACGCCGACGAGCACCATCATCGAAGCCACGGTCAAGATCGAGCGCCTAACCATCCACTTCCTCCTCATACGCATTGACGTTACGCCGCCCTGCGTGGCGCTGACCCTCTCCCGCATTCACACTGTACTCCCCCGCGGGCGTCCGATCAAGTGCAGCTCCCGCTAGGCGTGGCGCTTGCCCGTTTGGCTGTGAGCCCTGGCGTGGGCGCTTGCAAGAGATCCGCAGCTTCGGCTGCGAGTTCGCCTTCTTGCCGTTCAGGGCCCTGATCCTGACGGTCGCTTTGGGCGGCGCCTGACAGAGATTGCGGGAGTTGACCAGCAGGCCGCGCTGACCACCCATCACGGTGAGGATGAACTTCGACACCGGCACATCGGGGATGGTCGAAGGGCCCGGTCGTGGCGGGGGTGACGACAACCAGGGCGAGAGGGGCGCCTCATAGGGGCCTGAAAGGAAGGCTTTTGCCGGTGGTATGCCGCGATGCGTCGGGGAAAGCGGACGACGGGTCTCGAACCCGCGACCTCGAGCTTGGGAAGCTCGCGCTAAGGCCTAGCCCCAGCCGCCTTCCAATGCGCTTTGCCTGCAAATAAGCAATTTCTGGTTCGAGTTCAGCCCGGGGCGTCTCAGGCCTTGCCCCCCAGCATATTCGGCGCCTCGGCCGGTTCGGCCTTCTGGTCCCTCTCCGGACTCACCATTCAGGCCGGGCCGCAGTCACCCGTTAGGGCGCGGCCTTTGGCCGCGACCCCGCAGGGCTTGACGGCGGACCGGCGCACAATCGCCCTCGATCGGCAGCGGTTGGCGCAGTCAATCCTGCCGACCTGGCCACCACTTCCTCTCGAGCATCTGATGCAATCTCGCACCGATGAGTCACTCGAATCTACAGGCGGTCTATTACCGCGCCGCGGACGGAGTCGAGCCGGTACTTGAATTCATCGCGGGCCTCGATGCCAAGCGCCGCGCCGCCCTGCTGCGCCAGCTCGATCGGCTGAACGATCTCTCCGACCGAGTGCCGCACCTCCCGTTCCCGCACAGCTCCCAGGTCGACGGAGAGTTGCGGGAGCTGCGCTGCCACATGGGCTCCGAGCACTACCGGGTGCCGTACCAGCGCTCCGAGCGCCTGATCGTCCTCCTGCATGCTTTCCGAAAGACGACGGGCAAGCTGCCGGCGGCCGAGATCAAGATTGCCCAGAAGCGCTGGGAAGATTTCAAGGCGCGGATGGATGCCCAGCCACGTAGGCCGCCCCGAGCAGCCGGCCATGATGCGCCCTGAAGTCTCTGGCGGTTGTTAGCAGCACTGCTAATATCGGTTGACACCGGCAATCTTTGGAGCGAGCGATGAGCAAGCGAGTCAGCCCGGTCGGAGCCGCTGTTTCCGACCACATCAAGGAGTCCCTCAAAGACCCTGAGTTCAGGGCCGAGTACGAACGCCTCGCGCCGTATGAGGAGCTGGCCCGGATCGTCATCATGCGCCGTGGGGCGCTGGGCTTGACCCAAGCCGAGCTGGCCGCCCGGATGGGCACGACGGCCTCGGCGATCTCGCGGATCGAGAGCGGCCAGCACGCGACCAACGCCCAGACTCTCAAGAAGCTCGGTGACGCCTTTGGGGCCCGCGCTGTCCTCGGCTTCGAGTTCGGGCCGGCAGAGCATCCTGAGCGCGAGCTCGTCGTCCTCTGATGGCTCGCGCCGATACAGAGCTCGCTCTGACCTGATCCGGTATTTCCCTGACGTTTTCCTGCGGCACACGCACAGCGGAGAGGCTTGCGCCGGGCAGATGGCGCGCCGGGCACCGTTACCCACGGCCGCGCCGACGACCCCAGGCCGGGCCGCAGTCAACCCGTCAGGGCGCGGCCTTTGGCCGCGAGCCCGCAGGGCTATGACCGACCTTCGGCTTGCTCATCTTCTCGCTCGAACGCCGCCCTCAGCAGCGAACGGACGACCCTGGAAGCGCCGAAGTGCTCACACCAAAGCCCTGCTTCTTCCAAGCGAGCATGTCCAACGCCGAGCGCCCTGCGAGGCTACCTCGCGCGGTTCGCGCTCGTGGGTCTGGATCGTGACCCGGTCTCTAGGGGAAGCGGACGACGGGTCTCGAACCCGCGACCTCGAGCTTGGGAAGCTCGCGCTCTACCAGCTGAGCTACGTCCGCGTGGATGGAAAATTCCTGATTCTCAAGCCATTTTATGCGATCTCCCTAACACGGAGTTCGCGCTCTACTTGACCCCGAAACGAACGCGCTCTCGCTCTACCGGTTGAGCAAGGTCGGCCGCAGCGGGATTCCTGAGTCCCAAGCCATTTCGGGCGATGTCGCGAGCGACTGTCTCGCGCACTTGACCTCAACTCCGAACAGACCCCGAACGTCGGATGAAATCTCAGCTGTAGTCCGGCCTGTTCGAAAGTAGGGCAGCCACCGATATGGTGTCTCCATATGAGCCGCCTACTCCCTGTCTCCCTGCCTGACGACCTCGCCAAGGAGACCGATGCCCTCGCTCAGAGAGCCTGGGCAAGACGAGGAGCGAGGTCGTCCGCGACACCCTGCGCCGCCAGGCGCAGATCGAGCGCTTCGCCGAGTTGCGGCGCTACGGGCAGGAGCGCGCCGCGGCCCTCGGGATCGGTCCGGACGACAGCGAGGCTTTGATCGACGAGATGCGCTCCGGGCGCGACTGATCCTGCAGTCGCCTGCGATACCAACGTCCTGGTCTCGGCGTTCATCGCTGTCGGACCGCCGAGCCGGATCCTCGAGGAGGCAATCGACTCTCGCCTAGAGCTTGTGCTTCTGAAGGTCACGGTGCAGGCCTTCGCTCGCGACGTACCGTGTGGTGCGGCCCTTGCCCTGCTGGACGACAAGCCCCGCATCTAGCAGGCGCCTGAAGTCATTGCTAGCTGTCGGCGCCGACACGTCGGCCTCAACGACGTAGGAGGCACGGTCTACACCCTGAAAGAGGCTCTGCTCGAGGGCGATGACGAGCCGGCGGGGCCAGTTGCGCTGTTCGACCAGCTCCTCGAGGAAGGACCAGCGCTTCCCCGCCTCGGCGATCTGCTCCAGCCGGCGATGAGCCTGCTCGAGATGAGCCTGGACGCAGAACTGGACCCAAGGGGTCGCGTCGCGATCGGGCTGGTAGCTGCCGCCCTGGACCTCTTGAAGGGTCGCGTAGTACGCGTCGGTGTTGCGGCCTAGGTGTTCCTCGATCGAGACGAACTCGGGTGCGAGCAGCCCCTCGCGCGCAAGCACAAGCGACTGCAGGATGCGCGAGATCCGGCCGTTGCCATCGCGGAACGGATGCACGGAGACAAGGTGGAGATGGGCTAGCGCGGCGCGGACAGCGACGTGCGCCTCAGCGTCCCCGTGATCGAGCCATCCGATGACCTCGCCCATGAGCTTGGGCACCTCCTTATAGGGCGGTCCGACGTACGCCGGCGGTCCACCCCGCGGGCTGGTCACCTCGATGCCGCCCCGACGATACTGACCCGGATCCTTGTCCTTCTGGAAGTAACATGCGTCGAAGTGCAAGTCCAGCACGACGCGCTCGACCCAGAGGAAGGTCGGGTCATCGGACATTACGCCGACGTGGTCCATCGCGCGGGCGTAGCACGACAGTGCCATGCGGTTTTCGTCCTTGGGGTCCAGCGGCTCGTCGCCACTGGCCACCGCGATCGTCTCGTTTGCGGGGACATGGAAGCCCTCGATCTCAATCGAGCTCTCTGCCGAGGACGCGCGCCACTGACGGCGCAGGCTGCCGAGCCACGGTCCGGCTATTCCTGCATGATCGCCGAGGCGCTTACGCAGCTCGTCGAGATCGGCCAGCTGATGCGCGAGTGCCGTGCTGGTAGGCGGGGTCCGAAAGATCATGAACGCAAGTATAGTCGTTTATACGCATAATCGGCTAATAATTAACGCTGACGGCATTCAGGAGACGATGCTCGTCGGTCTAGCGGGCTGCGCTCCCCCAGTCAGGTATCCGAACTCCAAGAGCAGCCTGTGCCAGCGAGGCGAGAAACTCGCGGCGGCGAAGCGAGGCCTTCGGCTCCTTGACCGGCTGCTCGGAACTACGCCGGAAGCTGCTCAAGCAGAGAAGCCAGCAAAATCTGCGGTGGGGAATCGCCCTGCCGGCTTTCCTGGCGGGCGTCGTGTTGATCAGATCAGCTCGACGTGATGACGATGACCGGAATCGCCCGGGCCGTCTGCTCTTGGTAGGCGCTTGTAGCGATCTCGGTTGTTCTCGTTGACGATCTTCCAGAGGCGCTCGTAGGCGGGATCCGACGGCTCGATCACCCTGCATGTGCCCTTTCGACGCTCGCGGCCGATCTGAATCTCGACCTCCGGGTTTGCTCGGAGGTTGTGAAGCCACGCAGGATCTCGGTCGGCGCCGCCGTTAGATGCCACTACGAGGTAGTCGGCCCCGTCGCGTGCGTAGACGAGGGCGTTTGTCCGCGTCGCGCCCGAACGACGTCCGGTCGTCCGCAGCAGCAGGGTCGGGACGCCGATCATCCGGTGTCCGATCCGCCCGTCGGTTCGCTTGTAGAGCTGCTCGTGAAGACGGAGAACCTGGCCCATGATGCTCATTACAACCACAGCCTACGGGGCCAATCGGCCTCCTGCACGCGAGGCGGCTGGCGCATGACCTCCGTGCGCAGCCGCTTCGCGCGCGAGCGACGATATGGAGAAGCGCCCGAGGTCGCGTGGCCCTGCTCTCGCACCGGATGAGGAGGGGGCCCGCCTGAGCCGCGGCCGAGACCGCCGCGATCTGCAGCCGGATCGGGCCCGACGCCCAGGAACACTCCGGACAAATCCCGAACAACGGCAAGGGGAAACGAGGCAGGCAGAGGCGCACAGGGCAAAGGCGCAGAGGCCTCAGGAAGTCGACTTCGCTCTACCAAGCCAAGCGCCGATTCGGCGATTTAGCCTCTCTTGGGCCCTGCTCTCATCCCGGCGAGTTCGGGAAGCCCGCGTTCAACCAGCTGAGCTGCGTCCGCGTGGGGAGTCGATCGTAGGGCCGGTGGACGGCTGTCGGGTGCGGCTGGGATCTAATCTTCGCCGCCCGTGCGCGCCCGCCCGCTGATCGCCTTCTTCGCCGTGGTGGCCGTCGTCGGGCTGCTCGGCTACGGGCTGCTGAGCAAGGGGTCGACCGGGGTGAGTCTGGGCCAAGCGGCGCCTGCCGGCCCCCTCCCCCGCCTCCTCGGCACGGGGACCGGGTCGCTCGCCGACTATCGCGGCCGCTGGGTCCTGGTCAACTTCTGGGCATCTTGGTGCATTCCCTGCCGGCAGGAGGCGCCGGCGCTGGAGGGCTTCCAACGCAAGTACGGCGGCCCCCGCTTCACTGTGCTCGGGATCGACACCCGTGACCTCAGCGGTGACGGGCAGCGGTTCGTGCGCCAGTACGGGCTCACCTACCCACAGCTTCGCGACGGCGACGGCCAGCGAGCCCACGAATTCGGCAGCACCGGCGTCCCGGAAAACTTCCTGGTCGACCCGCAGGGCAAGCTGCGCCTGCTGAACAGGGGCCCGGTCACCGCGGCATACCTGCAGCGCTACGTGGCGCCGCTGCTGAGGAACGGCGGTCGCTCATGAGGACGCGGGCGGCGGCGGGGACGCTTGTGGCGCTGTTGGGGCTGGCGGCGATGCCGGCGCTGACGCCCGCCGCTCAGCCCAGGGTCTCGCTGAACGACATCGAGGGCGAAGTGATGTGTCCAATCTGCGGCACGTTGCTGGAGCTGGCCGACTCGCCGCAGGCCGAACGCGAGAAGGCTTTCGTCGCCGAGCTGATCGCCAAGGGCAAGACGAGGGCCCAGATCAAGGACGCGCTGGTCGCCCAGTACGGCCCGGAAGTGCTGGCGCTGCCGAAGGCCTCCGGCTTTGACCTCTCCGCCTATCTCGTACCGGTGGTCGGCTTCGCGGTCGCGGCGACGGCGCTGGCGATCGGCGTGCTGCGCTGGCGGCGGCGAGGGGACCCGCCAGGCTCTGATCCCCCGACTCCGCGCGGGCCGACGGGAAAGGACGCCGAGCGCCTAGACGCCGACCTCGCTCGCTATGACCTCTGAATCAGCCCGGTCACCGGTACCGCCGGCCGCCTGAAATCTTCCGAGTGGCCCAAGCACAGGAGCGTGGCGTCGGCCTGTGCCGCCGCTGCCTTCATCGCCCCGCCGTCGCCCGAGGGCCCGTCAAGGACCAGCAGCTCATAGGCATCTCGCAGCTTCGCGGTCGCGTGTCGGAAACTCTCAGAGGCGAGCAGGGTCGCGCCGTCGGCGCTCGGCTCCCCGGCCACCACGCAGACCAGAGGCGCGCTCGCACCGCTTGACGCCGGGCCGGCGAGGACGGCCGACTGGAGGATCTGGGGCGCGCTCGCCTCCCAGCGCAGATACTCGTGCAGGCCGGGGGCACTCTCTAATCCGAGCGCCGCGGCGAGCGCCGGCCGGCCTAGATCGCACTCCAGGAGCGCCGTTCGCCTGCCGGCCGCGGCCGCTGCGGCGGCAAGGGCGA
The DNA here is from genome assembly GCA_963842375.1 of uncultured Solirubrobacterales bacterium. Lineage (GTDB taxonomy): Bacteria > Actinomycetota > Thermoleophilia > Solirubrobacterales > 70-9 > CAVUPF01. The sequence goes on along the minus strand of CAWJGB010000010.1, from coordinate 638,488 downwards.
GAGAGGCCCCAGGCTTGCCCTCTTCGCCGCCGACGACGAGCAAAGCCCGGGCGTCCCCGAGCTTCCCCAGCAGGGCCACGAGCGCTTCGAAGTCGCCGCGGCGAAGCGCTCCGGGCCGCGCCCCGCTCGGCGCCGGGGCCGAAATCTCCGCGAGGACGGGAGGTCTCCCTCGGCGGCGGAGCATCACATCCGCTCGGGAGCGGAGATTCCGAGCAGACCCAGAGCCGCGGCGATCGTGCGCTTCGCGTACAGGCAGAGTGCGAGCCGCGAGCGCTCGACCCCCTCCCCTTCGGCGCCGAGGACCTGGCAGTCGCGATAGAAGGCGTGAAAGTCGGCGGCGACGGCCATCGAGTAAGTGCAGATCCGGTGCGGTGCGCGGCGCGCGGCGGACTCGCGGACCTCCTCGGGGAACTCGAGCAGGCGCTTGATCAGCTCCCGCTCGGCCGGCTCCAGCGGCGCCTCCACCGACCCGCCGCTCGCCTCGATCGCCGCCCGCTGCGCCCTCTCTCCCGCCTTGCGCAGGATGCTGGCGATACGGGCGTGTGCGTACTGCACGTAGTACACGGGGTTCTCGCTCGACTCGCGGCGGGCCAGCTCGAGGTCGAGGTCGACCGTGGTGTCGTGGCTGCGCCAGAGCATGAACCAACGGACTGCGTCGGAGCCGATGTCGTCGAGCAGCTCATCAAGCGAGACGAAGTCGCCGCTGCGCTTCGACATCTGGGCGCGCTCGCCGCCGTCGACGATGTGGACCAGGCGCATGATCAGCGCCTCAAAGGCGTCGGGATCGGCGCCGAGCGCGGCGATCGCGGCGCGAATGCGGGGAACGTAGCCGTGGTGGTCGGCGCCGAGCACGTCGATCAGCCGCTCGAAGCCGCGCTCTAGCTTGTCCCAGTGGTAGGCGACATCCGCGGCCAGGTAGGTCGGCTCGCCGCTGGCCCGGATCAGTACCCGATCCTTGTCGTCGCCGAACTCGGTGGTGCGCAGCCAGAGGGCGTCTTCGCTGCGGTAAGTGTGGCCGTTCTCGTCGAGCTGAGCGAGGGCGGCGTCGACCTCACCGCGCTCGTAGAGGTCGCGCTCGGAGAACCAGCTGTCGAAAGCGGACGCCGAAGCGCTCGAGGGTGGCGCGCACGCCCTCCAGCACCAACCTCCACCCCGCGCCGACCCAGCGCCTCGGTGTCGGTCGGGTCGACCCCCTCGGCGGCGAGGCGCTCGGCCAGTTCGGCCACGTAGGCGCCTTCATAGCCGTCCTCGGGCATCTCGGCGCCGGTCATTCGGGCGGCGATCGAGTGGGCGAAGCGCTCCACCTGGTTGCCTGCGTCGTTGACGTAGAACTCGCGCCTCACGTCGTGGCCGACCGCCTCCAGCAGCCGCACCAGGGCGTCGCCGTAGGCGGCGTGGCGGCCGCCGCCGACGTGCAGTGGCCCGGTCGGGTTGGCGGAGACGAACTCGACCAGGATGCGCTCGGGCGAACCGGTCGGCGCCGGGCCGAGCAGCTCACCGGTCGTGCCCAGGCCAGCCATCGCGCGCCGATACCAGGCGTCGGAGAGGAAGAGGTTGACGAACCCTGGCCCGGCCACCTCGATCCGCTCGATGCTCTCGGCGGCGGCAAGCTCGCGCTCTAGCTCGGCCCGGAGGCGCTCGGCGACTGCGCGCGGTGCTCTCACCGAGTGGGGCGGCGAGCAGCATCGCCGCGTTGGAGCTGTAGTCGCCCAGCTCCGGCTTGGGCGGGCGATCGAGAGAGGGCTCGGGCCCGGTCGGCTCGCCGTCGCGCAGGGCGCGGGTCGCCTGGCCAATGGCCGAGCGAAGCTCGGCGATCGAGTCTTTGGCTGTCATCGGTTCCATCGTATGAGCCCTGCCGCGGCATGGGCCGCGCGGGAGGCCAGGGTACGCTGACCCACTTGCGCGCAGCCGTGATCAGCGACGTCCATTCCAACCTGCCGGCGCTCGAAGCCGTCCTCGAGGCGATCGAGGCGGCCGGCGTCGCCGAGGTCTGGTGCCTTGGTGATGTGGTCGGCTACGGAGCCGAGCCCGACGCCTGCGCCGATCTGGTTCGCGAACGCTGCGACCTCTGCTTGGTCGGCAACCATGACCTGGCGGTGCTTGGGGTACTGGACGTTTCCGCCTTCTCGGAGACCGCGGCCGAGGCGGTCCGCTGGACGCAGGCGAGCGTCGCCGAGCGGACGCTTGAGTTCCTGCGAGAGCTGGAGCCTGCGGGCTCGCGCGAGGAAATCGGGCTCTTTCATGCCTCCCCGCGCGACCCGGTCTGGGAGTACGTCCTCTCGGTCGAGCAGGCCGATGCCTGCCTCGACCTCCAGCCGCAGCGGGTCTGCCTGATCGGCCACTCCCACGTCTCCCTCTTCTTCGATCGCCCCGCCCCCGGCATGCCGGGCAAGACCCGAGGCGGGCAAAGCGGCGAGGCGGCGCGACTCGACCTCAGCCGCGGCGACTGGCTGGTCAACCCCGGGAGCGTCGGTCAGCCTCGCGACGAGAATCCGCGTGCCGCCTGGCTGGAGCTGGACACCGGGGAGCAATCCGCCCGCTTTCACCGCGTCGGCTACGACATCGACCGTGCCGCCGAGCCGATCCTCGCCGCGGGCCTGCCCGAACACCTCGCCGACCGCCTCTACGCCGGCACGTGAGCGTCAATTGCAGGGCAAATCCAGTCTTTATGTCGTTCTCTAGACTCGGACCGTGGGTCGCGTAAGCGCATCTCTCCTCGCCCTTGCCCTCGGCGCTCTCGCCGCGGTCGCCCTCGTCTCCTGCGGGAGCGGGAGTAACGCCAAGCTCCTGCCGGGAAACACCGCAGGTGAAATCACGTCCAACCTCGACAAGGTGAAGCGGCTGGCGCAGAGCGGCGAATGCATCGGGGCCGAAGGCGCGGCACAGAAGGTCAGCAGCCAGATCGACGCCCTCGGCGGCGTCGACAAGACGCTGAAGCGGGCGCTGCGCGAAGGCGCGGCCAGGCTCAACGAAGTTGTCTCGCAGTGCGGCGAAGAAACCACAGAAGCAACCGAAACGAACGAAACCCCGACGGAAAGCACGCCCGGCAAGCCGGCAAAGAAGGAAGAAAAGCCGAAGAAGCCCAAGCCGACACCGAGCGAATCGCCCTCGACCAAGACGACCACCACGACGACGACGCCGACCACGCCGACGACGCCGACCACGCCGACGACCGAAGGCGGCAGCACCAGCCCGCCGCCCGGCGGCGTCGGCCCCGGCTCCCCGGTGGGCGGAGGCCGGTGATGGTCGAGACCCTCTCTGGCCGCTATGAGATCGGCGAGCGCCTGGGCTCGGGCGGGATGTCGACCGTCTACCGGGCGACCGACCGCATCCTCGAGCGAACCGTCGCGGTGAAGGTGCTGGCCGAGCACCTCTCCGACGACGAGCGCTTTGTCGCTCGCTTCCGCCGCGAGGCGCTCGCGGTCGCGAAGCTGATCCACCCCAACATCGTCCAGGTCTATGACACCGGTGTCGATCAGGGGCGCCACTACATCGTGATGGAGTACGTCGAGGGTCGCTCCGGGGCACAGATCCTGCAAAAGCAGGGGCCGCTCGACGGCGAGGCGACCGCAGAGATCGGGATCCAGGCCTGCGCCGGGCTCGATTACGCGCACCGGCGCGGGATCATCCACCGCGACGTCAAGCCGGGCAACCTGATGATCGTCGGCGGGCCGGTGGGGGGCGGCGAGATGACCGTGAAGCTGACCGACTTCGGGATCGCGCGGGCGATCGAGCAGACCCGGATAACCCAGGTCGGGTCGGTCGTCGGCACCGCCGCCTACCTCTCGCCAGAGCAGGTGCGCGGCGAGGAGGCGACGCCGGCCACCGACGTCTATGCGCTTGGGGTCGTCCTCTACCAGTTCCTCACCGGGCGGCTGCCGTATGAGGGCTCGACCCTGGCCGAGCTGGCGGTGCGCCAGCAAAACGAGAAGCCGCTGCCGCCCAGCACCTACAACGACGAGGTTCCAGAGACGCTGGGCGCGGCGGTTCTTCGGGCGCTCGAGGGCGATCCGAGTCGCCGCTACGCCAGTGCCGACGAGCTGGCCGGGGGCCTGCAGCTGGGCCTGCAGGGAGAGGACGTGACCCTGCCGATCGGCGAAGGCTCCACCCCGACCCGGGTGCTGGGCGGGGAGACGGCGACGCGGCGCATCGAGCGCTCCCAGCGGACCGAGTTCCGCCCGGCCCCCTCGCCCACCAGGCGGCCGGTGGCGCGGGCGCCCCAGCCAGCCGGCCCAGCCTCTCGAAGCCCGGAAGCGGGGCGCGTTCTCGCGCTTCCTGCGCTTTGTCTTCGCCCTGATCGCCTTGGTCCTGATCGCCGCGGCGGTGGCCGCGGCGGTGATCTTCGCCACGGATAAGGCGGCGGGGGTGAAGGTAACCAAGGTGGCGGGGAACACGGTCGAAAAGGTGGTCGAAGAAGTGAAGGACCTGGTCAAGAAGAACACGAAGTAGCCCAGGGAGGAACCCCGTTGGTGACCTCGGAGGAGAAGGCGCCGAAGGCGCCGGCGGCTATGGCGGAGCGAGCGTCGGCGGTCAGCTCCTGCATGTAGGTGAGGTTGTGCAGGCAGATCAGGCGGACCGCCGTCAGCTCCTCGGCGCGAGATAGGTAGCTGATGTAGTCGCGGTCGTGGCGTTGGCAGGCGAGACAGGGACAGCCCTCGACAAGGGGGCTGCGGTCGCCCTCCCAGCCGGACTTGCGCAGGTCGAGGCGGAAGCGGGTCTCCGGGCTCGGGGCGAGGGCGACCCCGTGGCGGGCGAGGCGGGTCGGGACCGCGCAGTCGAAGATGTCGAGGCCGAGGGCGATGCCGGCGAGCAGGTCGTCGACCTCGCCGATCCCGAGCAGATGCTTGGGCGCCTGCTCGGGCAACAGCGGCGCAGTGAACGAGAGCACCTCGCGCATCTCCGCCTTGTCACGCCCCAGGGTGCCGCCGATCGCCAGGCCGTCGAGCGCCGCCTCGGAGACCGCCTGCGCCGACTCACGCCGCAGGTCCTCGTGGACCCCGCCTTGGACGATCCCGAACACCGCCTGGCGCCGTGGCCCATTGTCCTCATGCCACCTCAGGCAGCGACCGAGCCATCGATGCGTCCGCTCTGTCGAGCGAGCCGTGTACTCCCGGTCGGCGTGAAAGGGAGTGCACTCGTCAAAGGCCAAGGCGATGTCGGAACCCAGCTTCGCCTGCACACCCATCGAGACCTCAGGCGAGATGAACAGCGATGTCCCGTCCCTGTATGAGCGAAACCGGACCCCCTCCTCCTCGATCGAGACAGCCGACCCCCGCCCCCCCTGCTGCCGCCCACTCCCCTTCACCTCGTTCGCAACTCCCCCGTGCGCCAGCGAGAAGACCTGAAAGCCACCGGAATCCGTGATCAGGGACCGCTCCCACCCCATGAACCCGTGCAGCCCGCCTGCAGCAGCAATCCTCTCCGGCCCTGGCGAGACGAACAGGTGATAGGCATTCCCCAGGACCATCTCATACCCAAGCCCAGCCACCTCTCCGAAGTCCAAGCTACGCACGGTCCCCCTCGTCGCCAGTGGAATGAATGCGGGCGTTTGGACAGGCCCGTGGGCGGTGTGCAGGATCGCGGTCCTCGCGGTCCCGTCTCGCGCCTTGACCTCGAACCGAAGTCGGCTCGAATCGCTCCTCACGCGATCAACGAGCGGCCGGTCATCGCTTCCGGCTGGGGGATGCCGAGAAGCTCGAGGGCGGTCGGGGCGACATCGGCGAGGATCCCGCGGTCACGCAGCTCAACGCCCCTGACGGTGACGATCAGCGGCACCGGATTGAGCGAGTGCGCGGTGTTGGGCGACCCATCCGGCTCGAGCATGTGGTCGCAGTTCCCATGATCCGCGGTGACCATGCATACCCCCCCGGTCGCCTCGACCGCCGCGACCACCTCCCCGAGGCACCCATCGACCTCCTCGACCGCCTTTACCGCTGCCGGGATCACACCGGTGTGCCCGACCATGTCGGGGTTCGCGAAGTTGATGATCCCGAAGCGGTACTCGCCGCTTGACCAGTGACCGACGAACGCGTCGGCGGCCTTCTGGGCACTCATCTCCGGCTTATGGTCATAGGTAGGGACGTCGCGTGGCGAGTCAACTAGAAACCGCTCCTCGCCGTCCCACTCCTGCTCGCGGCCGCCGTTGAAGAAGTAGGTGACGTGCGCGTACTTCTCGGTCTCGGCGACGTGCAGCTGACGACCGCCGGCCTCGGCGATCGTCTCGGCCAGGGTCGTCTTCGGCCGCGCCTCCCTGAAGGCGACCGGGTAGGGCCAGCCCTTGCGATACTCGGTCATCGTGGTCAGGTCGAGCAGCGGGCCACCGGAGCGGGAGAACTCCTCAAAGTCTGCCCCGGCGAGGGCACGCGTCATCTGCCGGGCCCGGTCGGGGCGGAAGTTGATGAAGATCGCAACATCGCCCTCCTCGGCGCCATCGTAGTCGCCGATCACGGTCGGCTTGACGAACTCGTCGGTCTCGCCACGCTCATAGGAGGAGGTGATCGCCTCCTCAGCGCTCGCCGCCGAGAGCCCCTCGGCGTGGACAATCGCGTCGTAGGCGAGCTTGGTTCGCTCCCAGCGAGTGTCGCGGTCCATCGCGTAGTAGCGGCCGCTTACGGTGGCGATGCGGCCGGCGTGGCGCAGCCAGCGCTCCAGCTCCGCGAGGTATGTCTTCCCGCCGTGCGGGAGGGTGTCGCGGCCGTCGGTGAAGGCGTGAAAGACGAGGTCTGGTACCCCCTCGTGGGAGGCCAGCTCGATCGTCGCCTCGATGTGCTCCCAGCCGGAGTGCACACCGCCGTCGGAAAGGAGGCCGAGCAGGTGCAGGCGCCCGCGCGGGCTCTTGCGGGCGCGGGCGCAGGCGGCAAGCAGGGCCTCATCCTCAAAGAAGCTGCCGTCGGCGATCGCGTCATTGATCCGGACCAGGTCCTGCTTGACGATCGCCCCCGCGCCGAGGTTTAAGTGGCCGACCTCGGAGTTACCCATCTGCCCGTCGGGCAGCCCGACGTCGGGGCCTTGGGCGGAGAGCTGGGTGTGGGGAAAACCGGCCCAGAGACGATCGAAGACGGGAGTCTCGGCGAGGGAGATCGCGTTGCCCGGGCCCGGCTCGGCCAGGCCCCAGCCGTCGAGGATGACCAGCGCCAGCGAGGGGAAGGGCGACTCGGTCAACCGCCAGCCTCCACAATCGCGGCGAAATCGCCGGGGTCGAGGCTGGCCCCCCCGACCAGCACCCCGTCGACATCGGGCCGGGCCATCAGCTCGGCGGCGTTGCCGGGCTTGACAGAGCCACCGTAGAGGACGCGGACCCGCTCGGACGCGGCACCGAGGCCGTGCAGCGTCTCGCGGATGAAGGAGATCGCCTCCTGTGCCTGCTCGGGGGACGCTGTGCGGCCGGTGCCGATCGCCCAGATCGGCTCGTAGGCGACGACGAGGCGGGCGAGATCGCTCGAATCGACCGCGGCCAGGTCGGTCTGGAGCTGGCGCTCGAGCACGGCCTCGGTCTGGCCGGCGTCGCGCTCCTCCTCGACCTCGCCGACGCAGAGGATCGGCTCAAGGCCGGCGGCAAGCGCCGTCGGGACCTTGCGCGCCAGCGCCTCGTCGGTCTCGCAGAAGTAGCGGCGGCGCTCGGAGTGGCCGAGCAGAACCGCCTCGACCTCAGCGTCGACCAGCATCGGCGCCGAGACCTCGCCGGTGAAGGCGCCCGACTCATCCTCGTGCATGTTCTGGGCGGCGACCCGCACGGCACTGCCACGTGAGCGCTCCACAACCTCGCCGAGGGCGAGGAACGACGGGCAGACGACGACGTCGCTTCGGGTGCCGGCGATCTGCGGCAACAGGGCATCGACGAACCGCGCCGCCTCCGCGACCGTCTTGTGCATCTTCCAGTTGGCGGCGATGTAGGGCGTGCGCTCAGGCATCGATGAGGGGCCCCACTCCCGGCAGTTCCTTTCCCTCCAGCAGCTCCAAGGACGCTCCACCTCCGGTCGAGAGCCAGTCCACCTTCTCACCAAGCCCGAACCGCTGCAGCGCCGCGACCGAGTCGCCGCCGCCGACCACAGTGGTGCCGGGGGCCTCCGCGACCGCCTCGGCGACGGCGCGCGTCCCCGCCGCGAAAGCCTCCAACTCGAAGGCGCCCATCGGCCCGTTCCACAGCACCGTGCCGGCTGCGGCGATCGCCTCGGCGTAGGCGACCGCGGTGCGGGGGCCGATGTCGAGCCCCATCCAGCCGTCGGGCACCTCGACCCCGTCGCTCTCGCGGCGCTCCGCCGTGGCGTCGAAGCGCTGGGCCAGGCCCAGGTCGACCGGCAGCGCCAGCTCGCATGCAGAGCCCTCCGCCCGACCCAGCGCCTCCGCCGCCGCCGCCACACACCCCTCCTCTACCAGTGAGTCGCCGGTCGGGATCCCCTGTGCCCGGAAGAAGCTGAAGCACATCGCGCCGCCGATCAGGATGCGGTCGGCGATCTCCAGGAAGCGATCGATAACCGCGACCTTGTCGGAGACCTTGGCGCCGCCCAGAACGACGACCAGAGGCCGCCGCGGCGACTCGACCACCGAGGTCAGCTCGTCCACCTCCCGCTCGAGCAGCAAGCCGGCGTATCCCGGTAACAGGTGCGCCACCCCCGCGGTGCTGGCGTGGTTGCGGTGGGCAACGCCGAAGGCGTCGTTGACGTAGAGGTCGGCGAGGCCGGCGAGCGCCTTGGCCAGGGCCGGGTCGTTCTCCTTCTCCCCCGGCTCGAAGCGGACGTTCTCCAGCAGCAGCACTTCGCCCGACCCAAGGCCCCGGGCCATCGTCTCGACCTCGCCGCCGACCACCGCGGGTGCCTGATGCACCTCAGCGTCGAGCAGCTCCGCCAGCCGCTCCCCCACCGGTCGCATCGAGAGCGCCGGGTCTGGCTTCCCCTCCGGGCGCCCCAGGTGGGAGACCAAGACCAGGGCCGCGCCGCGCTCGCGCAGCAGTTCGATCGTCGGCAGCGCCGCCCGGATGCGAGTGTCGTCGGCGACCCGCCCGTCCTCCAGCGGGACGTTGAAATCGACCCGGACCAGCACCCGCCTTCCCGCGACGTCGGCGTCGCGGACGCTTGCCTTCGAGAAGCTCAATGCCCCAGCGCGATCAGGCGCCGGCGGCGACCGGCTCCAGCACCTTTGCCGCCAGCTCCACGCAGCGGTTGGAGTAGCCCCACTCGTTGTCATACCAGCTGACCGCCTTGACCATGCGCCCGTCGCCGATCGTCATCGTCTGGCCGGCATCGAAGATCGAGGAGTGCGGATCGCCGACGATGTCGGTGGAGACGATCGGGTCCTCGGTGTAGGCGAGGATGCCCTTCAGGGGGCCCTCGGCGGCGGCCTTGACGGCCGCGTTGACCTCCTCGACCTCGACCGGATCGGGGGTCGTGAAGACGAGGTCGACGACCGACCCGGTCGCGACCGGCGCCCGCATCGCTAACCCGTTGAGCTTCCCGTTCAGCTCCGGCAGCACCAGGCCGACCGCCTTGGCGGCGCCGGTCGTGGTCGGGATCAGGTTGATCGCCGCGGCGCGCGCGCGGCGCAGGTCCTTGTGCGGCATGTCCTGGAGGCGCTGGTCGGCCGTATAGGCGTGGATCGTCGTCATCAGGCCCTGCTCGATCCCAAACGAGTCGTTCAGCACCTTGGCGAGCGGCGCCAGGCAGTTGGTCGTGCAGGAGGCGTTGGAGATTATGTGGTGGCTCTCCGGGTCATAGGCACTGTCAAAGTTGACGCCGAGCGCCACGGTCACGTCGGGCTCCTTGGCCGGGGCCGAGATGATCACCTTCTTGGCCCCCGCGGCGAGGTGCTTGGCAGCGTCCTCGCGGGCGGTGAAGAACCCGGTCGACTCGATCACCACGTCGACGTCGCGCTCGGCCCAGGGCAGCGCTGCCGGGTCGCGCTCGGAGAGGACCTCGATCTCGGCGCCGTCAACCGAAATCGATGTCCCCCCGCCTCGACCGTACCCTCGAAGCGGCCCAGGATCGAGTCGTACTTGAGCAGGTGGGCGAGGGTCGCGGGGTCGGTAAGGTCGTTGACCGCGACGAACTCAAGGTCGGCCCCCGCCGCGTGTGCGGCGCGGAAGATGTTTCGCCCGATGCGCCCAAAGCCGTTGATGCCGACCTTCACAGCCATGAAGTCAAGCCCTCCATAGTCGTCGTACGTCGATGCTAGTCACTACCCACCGTGATCTCGATCTCATAGCCGTCCGGATCCTTGAGGAAACCTGAGTAGGAGCCCGAGCCATATGAGCGGCGCTCTCCCGGCTCGCTGACGCTGACGCCGCCGGCACCGACCCCAGCCTCCCACGCCGCCTTCACGGCGACCAGCCCCAGCCCCGAGAAGCTGAGCAGGCCGAATCCCGGCTTGGGCTGATGATGGGCAGCGACGAAGAAGACCGGCTTGGCGATTCCCCACCCGATCGTCTTGTCCTGGTCGAAATGACGTCGCCAACCAAGCGGCGCGAGCAGCGCGTCATAGAACGAGGAACTCCGGTCGAGGTCGGAGACCTCCAAGAGGACGTGATGCAACACGGGACCGCAAGGCTATAGGGGTCGGCTGCCCAGAAGTCGTCTGCTCAACCGCCGCGGGGCGTCCAGCGGAAGAAGCGGTTTGCGAGGAGGAGGCCGGCGACGCCCCAAAGGGCGACGATCGCGAGGTTGCCCCAGCTGATGCTGGGGCCGCCTCCCGCCGTTACATAGGCGTCGAAGAAGGCCTCGAAGAAGTGGCGAATCGGGAAGACGTCGGCGAAGTGAAGGACCCCGCTGGGAAGTTCGTTCTCCGGGATGAAAACGCCAGAGAGGAAATAGAGAGGGAAGAGCAGGGCGTTGACGATCGGGGCGGCGGCGTCCTGGGAGGGGATCGCCGCGGTCAGCGCGATGCCCAGGCAGCAGAATGCCGCGGCGCCGACGATCAACGTGACCAGAATCGCCGGCGTGCCGGACCAGGGGATCGGCACGCCGTAGAAGATCCGGCCGATCGCCGCCAGCAGCGCCAGCATGATCACGGCGACGACGATCGAGTTGCCGATCCGCCCGGCGATGAAGACCCAGGGCGGCATCGGAGTCCCCCGGCCACGCTTCAGTCGTCCGCCTTCGCGGGCGATCACCAGCGACATCACCAGACTCTGCACCGTCGAGGCGATCACCGAGAGAGCGATGATCGCCGGCACGTAGTAGGTGGTCGCCTTGATGCCACCGCGGACGCCAACGGTCTTTCCACTGAAGGCGACTGCGAGGATCACGAATAGGACAACTGGGAACATCACAGTGAAGAACACCGAGGCGGGATTGCGCCAGAAAGCCTTCTGGTCGTAGCGGAACTGGTGGAGGAGGAGGCTCACGGCTGCTCGGTGAGTTCCAAGTAGACGTCCTCAAGCGTGGGCCGGGTAACTTCGAGCCCCTCGAGATCGTCCCCCCGCTCGAGCGCTTGGCCGGTCAACTCGTGGAGGGTCTTGACGGGGGTAGTGGTCTGGGTCGAGACCTCCTCGCCGTTTAGGCGGTAGGTAATCGTCGCCGGCTGGCTCTCACGGTCGCCCAGGTCCCCGGGAGTGCCGCGGGCGACTATCTGGCCCTGGGCGATGATCGTCACCCGGTCGGCAAGGCGCTGGGCCTCATCCATATAGTGGGTAGTGAGGAAGACCGTCTTACCGAGGTCGCGCAGGCCGGCGATCACGTCCCAGGCCTGCCGCCGCGCCGAGGGGTCAAAGCCGGTGGTCGGCTCGTCGAGGAAGAGCAGCTCGGGATCGCCGACCAGCGCCATGCCGACATCGAGACGGCGCTGCTGGCCGCCAGAGAGGCGACTGGCGCGCTCGTTGGCCTTTCCCTCCAGCCCGACCAGCTCGATCACCTCCTCGATCGGCCGCGGGGCGTCGTAGTAGCCGGCATAAAGGCCAAGCGACTCGCGCACCGTCAGGTAGGGATCGAGACGGCAACTCTGCAGGACGATCCCGATCCGCTCGCGCCACTCCCGCCCCGCCCGCTGCGGATCCTCGCCCAGCACAGAGACCTCCCCGCCGCTGCGATCGCGATAGCCCTCGAGGATCTCAACTGTGGTCGTCTTGCCGGCGCCGTTGGGGCCGAGGAAGGCAAAGATCTCGCCGGCCTGCACCTCGAGGTCGATGCCGCGCACCGCCTCTGCGTCGCCGTAGCTCTTGCGCAGGCCGCTGATCGAGATGACTGGTTCGGGCAAAGCGCGTCGATTCTATGTTCGGTGGCCGGCCAACCCGGCGGCGCCGCTCAGCTGTCTAGCTCGACGTCGCGGTGCTTGACACGGACGATCACGTCGTCACGCCCGACCAGGTCGCGGCGGATGCGGTCGGCAACGGTGACCGAGCGATGGCGGCCGCCGGTGCAGCCGACCGCGATCGTCAGGTGGCTCTTGCCCTCCGCGACATAAGCGGGAACGAGGAACTCGAGCAACGGCAGCAGCCGCCCGTAGAACTCGCCCGCCTGGGTCCCGGACTCGACGTACTCGCGCACCTCGCGGTCAAGCCCGGTCAGCGGGCGCAGCTCGTCGACGTAGTGAGGGTTGGGCAGGAAGCGCACGTCGAGGGTGAGGTCGGCGTCTCGTGGCGGACCGTTCTTGAAACCGAAGGTGAGCAGGGTCAGGGCCAGCTTGCCGCCTTCCTCGCGGCCCAGCATCTCCTCGGCGATGCGACGGCGCAGCTCGGCGGCGGTCAGGTCGCTTGAGTCCATCACGACGTCGGCGCGCTCTCGCAGCGGCGCCAGCAACTCGCGCTCGGCGCGGATCCCCTCGATGATCCGGCCTTCCGGGGCGAGCGGGTGGCGGCGGCGGGTCTCCTTGTAGCGGTCGACGAGCGTCTCCTCGTTGGCCTCGAGGAAGAGCACCTTGGGCCTCAGACCCTCGGCCTCGAGGTCGTCGAGGACCTGGACCAGGTCGTCGAAGTAGTCGCCGCCGCGAACGTCGGAGACGACTGCGGCGCGCTCGACCCCGCTGCCGTCGTGGCGGAACAGCTCGCCGAGGCTGCCGATCATCCGCGGCGGCAGGTTGTCGACGCAGAAGTAGCCGCCGTCCTCGAAGGCAGCGATCGCCTCCGACTTGCCCGCCCCGGAGTGCCCCGTGATGACGACCAGGGTCACCTCCTTGCCGGGCTTGCTTGCTGGCGGCGCTCGCCTCGCGCTCCTTGGTTTTCTCGAACCTTCGCCATCGCGTCCCTCAGCCGGTCCTATTGAGCTGCTCGTGGATCTCGCGGGCTACTTTGCCAGGCACGCCGGGCACCGCCTCCAGCTCCTCCCGGGAGGCGGCCAGGAACCGCTCTGGAGAGCCGAAATGCTAGGAGCAGGGCGCGCTTGCGGACGGGGCCGACGCCCTTCAGCTCGTCGAGCACCGAGCCGGTCATCGCCCGGTCGCGGCGGCCGCGGTGGTGCTCGATCGCGAAGCGGTGCGCCTCGTCGCGGACCCGCTGCAGGAGCTTCGAGGCCTCCGAGTCGGCGGGCAGGTCGATCGGCGCCCGGCGGCCGGGAACGTAGACCTCCTCCAGCCGCTTGGCCAAGCTGATCGACGGTGACGCCGAGCTCGGCGAAGGGCCGCAGCGCCCGCATCCCGGCGGCGAGCTGGCCCTTGCCGCCGTCGATCACGATCAGCGAGGGGAGCGCGGCGAAGCTCTCGTCGCGCTCGCCGTCGTGGGGCGAGAGGTCGGCCTGCTCCAGATAGCGATTCATCCGGCGCGAGAGCACCTCCTGCATCGAGGCGAAGTCGTCGGGACCCTTGCCGATCCCCTGCTCCCGCCCCTCGCCGCGCACCCGAAAGCGGCGGTAGTCCGCCTTCTTCGTCGCTCCCCCCTCGAACACGACCATCGAGGCCACCGTGTGCTCGCCGCCGAGGTTGGAGATGTCGAAGCCCTCGATGCGGACCGGCAGCTCCTCCATCCCGAGCGTCTCGCGCCAGCACCGCGAGCGACTCGACCCGGCGCTGGCGGCGGTGCTCGCGGCGCAGCCGGTCCTGGTCGAGGGCAAGGCGGGCGTTGCGCTCGGCCAGCTCGCGCAGGCGGCGCTTGTCGCCGCGCTCGGCGACCCGCACCTCGACCGTGGCGCCGCGGCGCTCGCTCAGCGCCTCGGCCAGCACCGCGGCGCGCTCGCGCAGGTCGGGGCCGACGATGACCGTGCGGGGCATCGCCGGCGAGGCCGAGTAGTACTGGCCGATGAACTCCTCGGCCACCTCGGCCAGGTCGCGCTCGGCCTGGTTGTCGAGGTAGAAGCTCTGGCGCTCGGCGAGGATGCCGTCGCGGACCTGGAAGACCTGGGCGTTGGCGTCGGCCCCCTCAACGGCGACGCCGATCAGGTCGGCGGTGCCGACCGAGCCGCCGGCGACGCGCTGGCGCTCGAACAGCGAGCGGATTGCCTTGAGGCGATCGCGGTGTAGCGCGGCGCGCTCGAACTCGCGGGCCGCGGCGGCCTCCTCCATCTTGTGCGTCTCCTCTCCCTCGACCTGGCGGTAGCGGCCGGAGAGGAAGTCGACGATCGCCTCGATGTTTCGCCGGTACTCCTCGCGGTCGATGTAGCCGACGCAAGGCGCCCCGCAGCGCTTGATGTAGTAGTCGAGGCAGGGGCTGCCGGAGCGACGGCCGGGCTGGGGCCCCTCGCAGGTGCGGAACTGGAACAGCTTGCCGAGCAGGTCGAGCGTCTCGCGCACCCGCTTGGCGCTTGAGAAGGGGCCGAAGTAGGCTCGACCTGGGCGGTGCTTCTCGCGGGTGAAGTAGACCCGCGGGTAGTCCTCGTCGAGGCTGACGGCAACGTAGGGGTAGGACTTGTCGTCGCGCAGACGGATGTTGAAGCGGGGCCGGTGGCGCTTGATGAAGCTCTGCTCAGCGAGCAGCGCCTCGGCCTCCGTCGCGGTGACGAGGAACTCGATGCGATCGACGCGGCTGGTGAGACGGCTCTCGCCGCCGGAGAAGTGGGAGGCGACGCGCTTGCGGATCGAGCGAGCCTTGCCGACGTAGAGGATCTCGCCGTCGCCACCGTGGAAGAGGTAGACGCCGGGCGAGTCGGGAATGGAGCTGCGCTGTTGCGCGATCCGCTCGGCGCGAGAGAGGCTGCCGCTGTCGTCGTCTTTGGCCACTTAAGACAAAGGGTACGGATGAAAGTCAAGTCGAAATTGCGGTACGTACCTCCGTTTGCAAGAGTCTCGGTGGGCGCCGGTGAACGACGAGCTAAAGCGCAGGCCCTGGGGCCGATGCCTGCCGCGCTGCTTGCCGCATAGACGGCCGAGAAGATGCGCGCCCCGGTGTCGCGCCGGCGCCCTTCCTTTCCCTACCGCTCGCCGTCCAGTCGGCCAACAGCCGCCGGTAGGCGGCCTCGGCGCGCTCGGCCAGCTCCCGCTCGGCCGCCCGCTCAGCGGCGGTGGCGCTGACCTTTGGCCCACCGTGGCGGTTGGGAAGCTGCGGCGCCCCCGCGGCGAGCTCGGCCTTGCGCAGCTTCGCCCGCAGCAGCGAGGGGCGCCCGAAGGCATAGTCCTCGCCCCTGCTCAGCAAATGCCAGGCCAAGACGGCGAGCTTGCGCGCCACCGCCACCGCCGCCACCTGTCCCCCGCGGCGGGCGCGGATGCGCTCGCCGAAGGCGCGCAGGGGCCCTGGCGAGCGGATCGCGATCCAGGCCGCCTCGACCAGCGCCGAGCGGGCCTGGGCGTTGCCCCGCTTGGAGATCCGCCCGTGGAGCGGCTGCCCCTCGCCGGACTGGCGGACCTTGGGGTCAAGGCCGAGATAGGCGACCAGCTTGCGCGGCGTCTCAAAGCGCGAGATCTCCCCGATCGCCGCCATCAGCGTCACCGCCACACAGATCCCGACCCCGGGGATGCTGATCAGTCGCTTGACCTCGGCGGAGCCGATCGCCCACTCCGCGAGCTTGCGGTCGATCGCCTCGACAACTACGGATTCGCGCTCGCAGCGCAACCGGGCTGGTCGCAGGGGCGGCCACATAGGCTCTCGGGCTCGCGGCCCATACCTTTGTGTGCGGCCTGCCCGTCTCGTCTGCTTCCGGGAGCTCCCTGTCCCGGTCAGCCGAGGCTAGGACCGGGGTCGGACGGACTTCCACGGAGGGAGTTTCATGCCAGTAGGCTCCTGGCCACCCGGCCAAGTCCTGCCCACATGGAGATCGAGAGATGACTACCCAGACCCTGAGCCCACCCGAGCTGAGCACGATACGGATCGAGATCGACGGGGAGATCGGGACCCTTACCCTCGACCGGCCCGACGCCTTCAACGCGATGAGCCCGGAAATGATCGGCGAGCTGCCCGTCGCCTTCGGTTGGCTCGCCGACCGTGCCCCGCTGCGGGCGCTGATCATCACCGGCGCCGGCAAGGCGTTCTGCGCCGGCGGCGACGTCAACTGGTTTCGCAAAGGGGTCGAGGCGGAGGAGATCGACCTGGCATCCGAAGTGCGGCGCGGCGCCGAAACCCTGCATCAGGCGATCATCGACCTGCGACGCATCCCTTACCCGGTGATCGCCGCGGTCAATGGCCCGGCTGCCGGGGCGGGCTTCTCGCTGGCGCTGGCATGCGACACTCGAATCGCCTCCGAGACTGCCTTCTTCGCTTGCGCCTACGGACGCATCGGCGCCTCCCCGGACGGCGGCATGACCTACTTCCTGCCTCGGGTGGTCGGCCCCAGCAGGGCGCTGGAGATCCTCCTGAACGACCCGAACATGAGCGCCCACGACGCGCTCGCTGAGCGGCTGGTCGCCGAGGTGGTCGCGCCGGAGGAGCTGATGGCGCGGGCCCGGGTCAAGGCCGGAGAAGCTGGCGGCGAAGGCACCCCACTACGTGCGGATGGCGAAGCTGCTCTGCGGCCAGAGCATTGAGAACAACCTCACCGGCCACCTGCAGCTGGAGCGGCACGGGATCGCCGACAGCATGGCCACCGAGGACCTGCGGGCCGGGGTCGAGGCGTTCTTCTCGGGCGAGACGCCCGAGTTCAGCGGCCGCTGAACCGGGATCGCGGCAGGGCCGATCCGGATACAGTCCCAGCGAGAAGCGCTCCCCAGGAAAGGACTCCGATGAAGAAGGTCGCGGCCCTACTTGTCCTGGCCCTCGCCTCGGTGGCGTTGGTTGCCTGCGGAAGCAGCAGCTCCTCCTCCTCATCGACCTCCTCCACCCCCAGCACCGCAGAAAGCGGCGCCGCGGCGGGAGGCGGAGCAAAGGCCGCGGGCGACGGCGGGGCGGGCCAGACCCTGAAGGTCGAAGCCAACCCAAACGGCCAGCTCTCCTACGTACCGAGCAAGCTCTCGGCCAAGGCCGGGAACGTGACGATCGACTTCAAGAACCCGCAGGGTCTCTCGCACGACATAGCCGTTGAAGACCCCGCCGGCAAGGTGATCGGACAATCGGAACTGGTCGCCGAAAGCTCGACCACCTTGAGTCTGAGCAACCTGAAACCGGGCACCTACCACTACTACTGCACCGTGCCGGGGCACCGCGATGCAGGCATGGAAGGCACTCTCATCGTCAAATAGCGAGGCACACCCTCGGGGGTCATTACGGCCTGCCTTGCCGGTCGAGCGAACCGTTCCTTCTTCTTCCGACGGCGGTTCGAGCTGCCCGGTCGCCGTGATCGGGGTCCTTTCAGATGGTTCATTTCAAAGGACGAGGAGCTGCCGTATCCGGCGACGGCGATTGCTTTGCCCAAGCCAGGCAAACGGACCTAGACGGTACCGTCCCAGAAGCTGCGGTCAAGTACCCCGTTTGGCAGATAGCCGAGGACGGCCCCGCCGGGAGCGAGGTTCGTCCGGGCTCCCGGCGGATGTGCCCAGGAGCTCGATCAGCGCCGCTGAGATCTTGCCCCAGGTAAGCGTCCTGTGTACCTGCCCACTCCTCCCTGGAGGCAGAGCGGTACCCCGACGGGTCATAGGCGACCCCCACACGAGCCGTACCGCCTTTGGTCCGACTGTCGAGGAGGCGGGGGCAGATTTGGGACCGGCGTCCAATGCACACGCGGCCCACGCGCGCGAGCATGGCGGCCGTGAACCCACAGTTGTGGAAATCGTGCCTGGCGCCGGTGCTCGGAATTCGGCTGGCGCGCCGGCGGCGGAGCAGGCCGAAGGTGCGCAGCCGGTTCGCGCGTTTGCAGGCCAGCCGGCTGGCGGCTTTGAGCGCCCGGGGCGACCGGCGGCTGGCCATCTGTTTTCCTACCAGGAGGGATTGACCAACATGCACGGACGCGCGCGACCGGTCGAGCGGACAATCCGACTCTGGATCGTGCGACAGGAGCGCAACCGAAGCAAGGAGGGTCGGCCGGGCCGGATCGACGCGCGCGACGGCGTACCGTTGGAGCGAGATCGACGAGAGCTTCGAAGCCGATGAAAGGGACGAGCAGAGTCTGCTCGTCCCCAACGCCAAGGGTGCGCTGCCATAGGGAGAAAGTGTAGCCACGCTCCCCACGGTCTCGGTGCCATCGGGCAAACGCAGCGCCGAGATCGTAAGGATCTGGCGCCGAGCGCCGTGCCGGCACATGAGGTGGCGCTCGTCAGTTAGCGGGTGCCATCACGCGCGTCACCGAATCACCCACGAAGCACGGCTTCTCGTTCCCCTCGACCTCAAGGGTGAAGCGGGTCACCACCTGCCACCAGCCGCCGCCGACCTCCTCGACGGAGACGACCTCGGCGCGCTCGCGGACGCGGCTGTCGACCGGCACCGGGGCCGGGAACCTGATCCGATTGAAGCCTTATGAATTGTTCGGTCCGATCTCCTTGACGTCGGCGATCAGCCTCACGGCTGATACTCGTGGGTGCTTGTAAGATGCTATCTTACCTCCATGAAGACCACCGTCTCGACCAAGGGTCAGATAGTGCTGCCGGCGGAGCTTCGCCAGCGCGACGGCATCGAACCCGGACAGGAGTTCGAGGTCGAGCGCATCGGTGCTGACGAGTATCGGCTGCTGCGGGTAGCGCCGGCACCGAATGAAGGCCTGGTGGACTGGCTGCTTGCCTGTCCGCAGAAGGGCTACTTTGTCGCGGTCGATTCCGAGTCGACCGACACTTTGTGAAACACCTCGTCGACGCCAACGTCCTCTCCGAGGCGACCAAGCCCAACCCAGATCCTCGCGTCATCGAGTGGTTGCGGCGCAACGAGCGCTCGATCGTCGTCGATCCGATCGTCCTCGGCGAGGTTCGCTTCGGCATCCTGCTCCTCGCGCGCAGTGCCCGGCGCAGTGAGTTGGAGCGCTGGTTCGAGCAGGGAGTCAGCCGGATCCACTGCATTCCGTGCGATTCGGAGGTCGGAATGCGCTGGGCACAGCTGCTCGCCGATCTACGCCAACGTGGCCGGCCGATGTCGATCAAAGACAGTTTGATTGCCGCAACCGCTCTCGCCTACGACCTCAACGTCGCGACGCTCAATCAGCGCGACTTCGAGCCGGCGCGGGTGCGGCTCGTCGACCCGTCGGCGTGAACCGCCTTGCTCAGGAAGGTGCCATCACGCGGGTGACGCTGTCACCCACGAAGCACGGCTTCTCGTTCCCCTCGACCTCAAGGGTGAAGCGGGTCACCACCTGCCACCAGCCGCCGCCGACCTCCTCGACGGAGACGACCTCGGCGCGCTCGCGGACGCGGCTGTCGACCGGCACCGGGGCGGGAAAACGGATCTTGTTCCAGCCGTAGTTGACGCCGAGCGCAAAACCGCTTGAGGAGATCAATTCCTTGCGGAAGCCGTCGACCAACGAGAGGGTGAGGTTGCCGTGGGCGATCGTGGTGCCGAAGGGGCTCTCGGCCCTAGCACGCTCGACATCGACGTGGATCCACTGGTCGTCGCCGGAGACCCGCGCGAAGGTGTCGATGTCCTCCTGCGTCACCGTCCGCCACCCGCTCGGGCCGATTTCTCGCCCGACCAACGACTGCATCCCCTCGACCCCCTGCACCTCGATCACGGTCATCGACGTCGCAGTCTAACCGTCCTCACGCGACAAGACGCACTCGGAAGGCGCCACGACGAGGACGCCGGCGCCAAGGAGGTCGAGTGCCCGGCACGCCTCGCTTAATACGTATTCGCCTCGACCCAGATCCGCCATATCGCTACCACCGAGGCGGCCAGAAGGAGGATCCAGGCGACGGTGCCGCCGCCGCTGGAGAAAAGCTCGTCGGTGCCGGCAATCAGCAGGGCGATCATCCCCAGGGCGCCGTAGAGGATCGCCCGTCGCCCGTCGCTTAGCGTCGCCAACGTCAACTCGTTCTGGCGGCTCAGCACGTAGAGCATCCAGGCGATTGCGGCCAGGAACCCCATCGTAAGGGCGGTGAGCACAGCTTCCGCGACATTGCCGCCGGCGGGTACAAAGGCGACTCCGAAGGCCAGCGCCATGATGATCGCGACATCGCGCAAAGTGCGCATGTGCTGATTGTACGTCGCTCCGGCCGCGCTACGGCGACGGCTCGACTTGCGTGACCGGCTGCTCCCGCTCCGAGCGTCGCGCGAAGGCCGCTGCGATCAGCGCAAGCGCGATCAAGCTCACCAGCACCGGCCCCAGCGCCCCGGTGCCGAAGATCCTGGCGATCCCGTAAGCCGCCGCCCCGATCGCCGCCGCCGCCGGCAAGGTCAGCAACCAGGCGGCGACGATGTTTCCGGCTACTCCCCAGCGCACCGCCGAGACCCGCTTTGCGGCGCCGGCGCCCATCACGCCGCCGCTGATCGCGTGGGTGGTCGAGATCGGGAAACCGAGCAGGGTGGAGATGAGGATCGTGGTCGCCCCGGCACTCTGCGCGGAAAAGCCCTGCGCCGCGTCCATCTTGATGATCCGCGCCCCGGTCATACGCAGCACTCGCCAGCCGCCGCTGTAGGTACCAAGCGCAATCGCTGCCGCTGCCACGATGATCGCCCACAAGGGCGGCCCCGCGTTGGCGCCCAGGCTGCGGTTGGCGATCAGCGCGATCATGATCACTCCGGTTGTCTTCTGCGCGTCGTTGGCGCCGTGGGCAAGGGCGAGCAGCCCGCCGGAGAAGATCTGTCCGCGACGGAAGGCGCGCGTCACCGGCCCCGGGCGCCGCTGGCCGAGGAGGCGGTAGATGCCCACGATGAGGACGCCGGCGAACAGGAACGCCGCGAGTGGGGCGATCAAGGCGGGGAGCAGCACTTTGTCCACAAGCCCGCTGCCGAGCACCGCGCCGGTCCCGGCCGCTGCCAGGGTGGCGCCGACCAACCCTCCGATCAGCGCGTGCGAGGAACTGGACGGCAGGCTGAAGTGCCAGGTCGCCAGGTTCCAGGCGATCGCCCCGATCAGCCCGGCGAAAACGACGCTCGGAGTGATAACGGCGGCATCGACCATGTCGTGGGCGACGGTCGCCGCTACCGCGACCGAGACGAAGGCGCCGACGAAGTTCAGCAGCGCCGCAACCGCGATCGCCACCTGCGGGGGCGCCGCGCCGGTGGAGACCGCGGTCGAGATCACGTCGAAGGTGTCGTGAAAGCCGTTGCTGAAGCCGAAGCAGAGCGCCGCGACGACGACGAGCGTCAGGATCACGTCGGAGTTCACGAGTTCTTGATGACGATTCCCTCGATGATCTGAGCCGCGGTCTCGGTCGCGTCGATCGCGTTCTCGAGCACGGCGAACATGTCCTTCCAGCGGATCACGACCATCGGGTCGATCCCGTTGGAGAACAGGGACGCCACGGCGTCGCGGGAGATCCTGTCGCCCTCGTTCTCGAGTCTGTGGATCTCGATCCAGTACTTGTCGAGGTCCTTGAACTCGCGCAGGTGCTCCAGGCCCTCGGCGAGCTGCTCGCATGCACCGACCAGCACCTCGGTCAGCGCCTGCGCCTGCGACATCGGCGCCTCGATCTGGTAAAGGCCAAGGAAGTCGGCTGCCTCCTCGGTGAAGTCGACGATGTCGTCCATCTGGGTCGCCAAGCCGTAGATGTCCTCGCGGTCGATCGGCGTGACGAAGGTCGAGTTGAGTCGCTGAATGATGTCGTGGGTTATGCGATCGCCCTCCTGCTCGGCCTTGAGGATCTCTTGGGAGAGGCCGCTGTCGTCGGGCCAGGAGCCCATCATCTGGTCGAGCAGACGCGAGGCGTGGACCGTGTTCTGCCCGGCCTCGATGAAGAGATCGAAGAAGGTGCGATCGCGAGGCAGGAGCGAGAGGCGCGCCACCGGGCAATCCTAGTGGTCGCCGGGCCCTCAGCCCGCAGCCGCTGCCAGCTGCTCGGCGGCGCGCGCCGCATGGCGCGCGCGCAGCTCCTCCTGGACGCTGCGGCGCTCTCCGGGCGGCGCGGTCAGCCGCGTCCACGCCCCGTCGGCGCCCAACTCCCAGGCATTGGTGTTGTCGGCGAGGCAGCGCTCCAGGACATCGAGCATCTCGGCTCGCAGCTCGGGGTCCTCGACCGGCGTCACCAGCTCGACCCGGCTGTCGAGATTGCGCGGCATCAGGTCGGCGGAGCCCATCAGCACCTTCGTCTCTTCCCCTCGCTGGAAGGTGTATACGCGCGAATGCTCGAGGAAGCGGCCGACGATCGAGAGGACGCGGATGTTCTCCGAGATCCCCGGCACGCCCGGCCGCAGGCAGCAGATCCCGCGCACGTTGAGGTCGACCTGGACCCCCGCCCGCGAGGCCTCATACAGCGCCTGGATGCACCCCGCGTCGACCAGCGCGTTCATCTTCAGCGCGATTCGCGCCTCTTCGCCGGCCCGGTGGGCCTCGACCGTGGCCTCGATCTCCCCGATGATCTGGTTGCGCATCGTGGTCGGCGAGACCAGCACCTTGCGGTACTCGGCGGGCCGACCGTAGCCGGTGAGGAAGTTGAACATCTCGGCGACGTCGGCGCCGATCTCCGGATCGGCGGTGAAGAGGCCGAAGTCGGTGTAAAGGCGCGCCGTCTTCGGGTGGTAGTTGCCGGTGCCGATGTGGACGTACTCGCGCACCCGGTCGCCCTCGCGGCGGGCGATAAGGATCGCCTTCACGTGCGTCTTTAGCCCCGGAATGCCGTAGACGACGTGCACCCCCGCCTCCTCCAGCGACTTGGCCCAGTGGATGTTGGCCTCCTCGTCAAAGCGCGCCTTCAGCTCGACCATGCAGACCGCCTGCTTGCCGCGTTCGGAGGCGCGGATCAGCGACGGCACCAGCGGCGAGTCGTCGCTGGTCCGGTAAACGGTCTGCTTGATCGCCAGCACGTCGGGGTCGGCCACCGCCTGCTCGACGAAACGCTCGACCGAGGTGGCGAAGGATTCGTAGGGATGGTGGACGAGCAGGTCCCCCTGGCGGATCGTCGCGAACATGTCGACCGGCTCCTCGTCCTCGCCCTGCAGGCGCGGCTGGGTTACCGGGGACCAGGGCGGGTAGCGCAGCTCCGCGTGGCCGGACACGTCGGCGACCCTCGGTGAGGTCAGCGAGGTCGATCAGCCCGTCGACGTCGTAGACCTCGCGGTCTTCCAGCCGCAGGGCGTCGATCAGCTGCTCGCGCAGCTTGGGGTTCATACCGGCGGCGATCTCCAGCCGCACCACCTCGCCGAAGCGGCGGCGGCGGATCTCGTCCTGGACCGCCTGGAGCAGGTCATCCGCCTCGTCTGCAGACCGTGAAGTCGGCGTCGCGGGTGACCCGGAAGTAGCCGTGGTCGACAACCTCGGTCCCGGGGAAGAGCGCATCGAGGTTGGCGGCGATCGCCTCCTCGAGCGGGACCAGCGCGGTGCCGCCCTCGCCGACCGCCAGGAAGCGGCCGAGCAGCTCCTTCGGAACCTTGACGCGGGCGATGATCTCGACCCCGCTCTCGGGGTCGCGCAGCAGCACGCCGAGGCTGAGCGAGAGGTTGGAGATGTAGGGGAAGGGGCGGCCGAGGCCGACCACCAGCGGGGTCAGGGCCGGGAAGACCTGCTCGTGGAAGCGCACGTCGATTTCGCGTCGCTCCTGCTCGCTGGCGGTCTCCAGGGAGACGATCCTGATCCCCTCCTCCTCCAGCGCCGGGCGCAGTGTCCCGTTGAAGCAGGCGTGCAGGCGCTGGTCTAGCTCCAGCACCCGGGCCTGGATCGCGTCGATCTGCTCGCCGGGGGCGAGGCCGTCGGGGCCCCGTGCGTCGATCCCGGCGTCGAGCTGGTCGAAGAGACCGGCGACCCGGACCATGAAGAACTCGTCCAGGTTAGAGGCGTAGATCGCGCAGAACCGCAGCCGCTCCAGCAACGGCACGTCGTCCTCCTCGGCGAGCTCCAGAACCCGCTGGTTGAAGTCGAGCCAGGACAGCTCGCGGTTGAAGTAAAGAGCGGGATCGTCGATCGGGCCATCGTACTGAGGCACGGCGGGCGTCCAGGAGCCTCAGGCGGCCTGGGCGAAGGGCTGCCGGTCGGCGGCCGCGGTGTCGCCAAGGGCGCGACGGTAGCCAGCGGCGAGCTGGTCAAGGGCTCGCTCCCAAGAACGGGAGCGAGCGGCGCGCAGCCCGGAGGCGCCGAGCTGGCGGCGCAGCGGCGGCGAGGAGGCGAGCTGGCAGGAGGGTGCCGGCCAGGTGGTCGGGGTCGGGGCGGCAGAGCATGCCGGTGTGGCGGTTCTCGACCAGCGCCGCCGGCCCGCCCTCGGCGACGGCGATGACCGGCAATCCGCTCGCCCCCGCCTCGACGATCGCCTGCCCGTAGGTGTCGGTGCGGCTGCAGAAGAGGAAGACGTCGGCGCTGGCGTAGGCGCGGGCGAGCTCCTCGCCCTCCAGCCAGCCGAGGAAGGTCGCGTGCTCGCCGAGCCGCGTCCGAAGCTCGGCCTCCTCGGGGCCGCCGCCGGCGAGCAGCAGGTGCAGGCGGGGGTCCGAAGCGCGTGCCTGCAGGAAACTCTCGGCGAGCAGATCGACGCCCTTCTCGCGGGTGAGGCGGCCGGCGTAGAGCACCTTCAGCTCACCCGGGTAGGCGTCGCGGTCGGCCTTCTCGGGATCGAAGCGCGCGGTGTCGACGCCGCGCTCCCAGCGCCCGAGCCGGGCTGGGTCGGTGCCGAGCCGCAGCAGCGAGCGATCCGCCGCCGGGCTGGGCGAGAGGACGACCGCTGGGGCGCCGTAGAAGACGCCGAGCGCCGCCTCGGCGATCGCCTCAAGGCCGCCGTCGCCGCTGCGAAGACCGGCGTAAGCGGCCAGCTCGGTGTGGTAGCTGCCGAGCAGCGGCAGGCCGGAGATCCGGCTGAGCAGGGTGGCGGCAACGCCCGCCGGGCCCGGCGCGGTGACGTGGAGAAGGTCGTAGCGGCCCTCGGCCAGCGTCTCGACCAGGTCGGGCAGGCCCGGGACCCCGAGCCTCATCCCCTCATAGAAAGGCACCTCAAGCTCGGCGGCGGCCGGCAGGCGGCGATCGACGCCGGCGTCGGTGCCGATCACCTCGACCTCGAAGCCTGCGATCCCGCGCTCGCGGATCTGTTCGATCGTGCGGGTGACGCCGTGCATCGCCTCGATGCCGTCGGCGATCACCGCGACCCGCCGCGGCTCGCCGTCGCGGCCGGCCAGCTTCGCCTTCTCGGCGGCGAGGAAGGTGGTCGAGGGCGCGTAGGGGACGACCGGCACCAACGCCTCGAAGAGCCCCGTAAGGGCCGCCGCCACGTCGCCCCGGGCGACCGCCTCGGCGCCGTCGCCCACCGCGCCGCGCAGACGCCGCTCGTGGGTGCGGCGGGCACGGCGGTAGAGGTCGGCGTGGGAGAAACCCTCAGACTGCAGATAGGCGAGCAACTCGCGCCCCCGCATCGGCATGCCGATGCTGCCCAGCCAGGCCTCGAGCAGGCCGCGGGCGTCATCGGGGCCGATGTCGGCGGCGACCTTGCCCTCGCGGGCGGCGCCCTCGCGGATCGCCCGCTGGGCGATCTTCAGCACCGCCGAGGGGTCGGGCTCGCTCCCATCCCCGGCTCTCACCGTCGAGGGTGAGGGCGCGGACAGCGAGCGCGATCGCCGCGTGTGCCCACTTGGCGGCGCTGCCCTGCTCGCCGCCGGCGAGGGCCTCGCCGCGGCGCAGGTGGCGCAGAAACTCTTCCGGCGTGGCGGCGGCCGGCGCCTCGGTGAAGGTGCGGCCGATGTCCACGCCGGCATGGTCGTCGGAGCCGCCGATGCCGGTCCCGCCGTGCGTCTCGATGTAGAGGACGGCCGGCATGTTGAGCTCAGCGGCCCGCGACCCGTTGCGGACCTCCCAGACCGAGAACAGCTCCGCCAGGCGGCGGCGGTGGCGCTGGGTCAGGGGCGCGTCGACGTTGTAGAAGGGGTGGGCCAGAGCGCAGGCGATCTCGTTGTCGCGAAGGTGGGCGGCGCAGGCCTCGACGTCGCCGGAATGAGCCTGCAGCCACTCGTGGTCCCCGGGAGTGATCCCGTAGCAGAGGACGTGAACCGCCTGGGGCTCGCCGGCGAAGCGGGCGGTCAGCTCCTCGGAGACGAAGCAGTCGGGACGGTCCGCCAGCTCCAGGCAGCCGTCGATCGTGTCGTGATCGGTGATCGTCACGAAGTCCATTCCGCGACGCTTCGCCAGCTCGTAGACCTCCTCGGGCGGAGTCGCGCACTCGGGCAGCCCGAGCGAGCGCTGGACCCCGAGCCGCGAGAGCTGCGAGGCGCTGGAATGACAGTGCATGTCGACTCGGGAAGTCATCGGTGTCTCCCTGTTCGTATTTGCTTCTCGTCACTGAGATTCCGCGAATAGCAGGGAAAACTTGTGAATTGACGGAGAAGGAGATGTGAAGCTCCAGTGACCCGGCGACCTAGAGGGCGCCCTCGAGCGACGCCCAGGTGCCCTTGCTCGCTTCGGCCTGCCAGAGATCGCGGAAGCGTCGGTGCAGGAGCTCGCGGCGGGTTCGCAGCAGGGCCTGGAGGGACTCGATGCCCTCCGCGTGGGGCAACATCACGTCGCAGTCGTGGATCTCGCCGAGGACCCCCTGAAGCTCCTTGGCGGCGCGGCGAGCGGCGATCGCCTCGGCTCCGAAACAGCCCTCGACGATCTCAAGCACGTAGCGCAGCCGCTTGGCGGCGATGCGCATGTTGTGCTGGTCGGCGGCCGCCGAGGGGTCGAGGGCTTCTGCGGCGAAGGAGCACAGCTCGTCGAGGCGGGTGCCGACGATCCGTGCCGTGTTGCGGCGCAGCGACTTCTTTGGGTTGAGCCCCTTCACCTTGCGGGCTTTCATCCCGCGGCCTCCTCGACCAGCCGCCGCAGCCGGCGGTGCAGCCTCTCCAGCCGCTCGGCGGCTACTAACGGTGCGAGGTCGTCATTCGCCCGCAGTCGCTCCTCGAACAGCCGAGCGACCAGCGCTTCGACGCGCTCGCGGTCGCCGGCGTCGACCTGCTCAGTGAATCGCTCTAGGAACTCGATCTCCACATCGCGGTCCCGCCGCTCGCCGAGCGCGTCGGCGAGCGCCTTGACCTCCTTCAACGCCCGGCTGAGGCGCTTGCGTGGGAAGCAGGGCCGGAAGACCTCCATCGAGGCGCGCAGGCGACGCGTCGCCACCCGCATGTCGTGGACGCGCTCGGGGCTTTTGAGGTCGAGTACGCCATGCGCCTGCTCGAAGACCTCCGCCGCGCGCAGCTCGACCACCCGCGCCGCGGCCGCCGCGAAGGGCTCCTCGCAGTCGAGATCCACCTGGCGGGCCCGGGCCATGAGTGAGAGAGCGTAGTCGAGGCCGGCGAGCAGTCGTCAGGCGGCGACGGCCTCCGGCGAGGAGCCGTTGACGCTGCCGTTCAGCAGATCGAGGATGACTCCCTCGCGCAGGCCCCCCTTGCCGATCTGCAGCGGCTGCCCGAGCAGCTCGGAGACCTTCTCCAAGAGCAGCACACCGGTCGCAAGGATGCGCACGCGCTGGGGGTCGAGCTCGAAACGCCGCCCCACCTCTGCCGCGGTGTCCCCGGCCAGCACGCGGATCCCCCGCTCCAGGGTCTCGTACTCCAGCACCGCACCGACCAGCCGCCGCAGCGAGGTGGCGCTACCCCCGACCGCGACCGCCTGCGTGGGGTGCTCGATCTCGACCCCCTCGAAGAGGTCGTCGATGCGGTCGCGGACCTTGCGGATCTCCGCCGCGGAGGGCGGATCTGAGGCGATCAGCTCGTCGGCCAAGACCCCCGAGCCGACCCGCCAGGAGCGGACCGCCTCGACCCCTCCGGGCACCGTGCCGAGGATCACCTCGGTCGAGCCGCCGCCGACATCGACGACGCCGACCTTGCCCTCCACCGGGTGGCCGAGCGTCTTGGTAGCGCCGATGAACGAGAGCCGCCCCTCGTCCTCCTCACTGAGGATTTCGACCGGCACTCCCGAGGCCTCGCCGATCGCCTTCGCGGCAAGCTCGCCGTTGGAGGCCTCGCGCACGGCCGCCGTGGCGACCGACCGGATCACCCCCGCCCCGAGCTCCTGCGCCAGCCGTACCTGCGTAGAGACCACCTCGGCGACTTCGCGAACCTTGTCGGCCGCGATCTCGCCGTCCTCACCGAGAGCCTTGTTGATCCGCGTATAGGCGCGCTGCTCCATCACCTTTTTCAACTGCCCGTCCACCGGCTCGGCCACGAGCACGCGCGTTGTATTCGAACCAATGTCTATGGCAGCGCAGAGCACAGTCTCCTGCTCCGATCATCGCAAACGCGTCGGATCGTCAACCAGGCACGACGTCGGGATGAGAGGCGTCCTCGAACTCCCGAAACAGTCCGGTAACAACAAAGGCGACCTGCTCGCCGATGTCGACCCCGTTGTCCCCGATCCGCTCGATCGCCCGCGCCGCGAGCAGCATCGTCATCGCCCACTCCCGCTTGTCGGCGTCTTCGCCAATCTCCAGCGCCAGGCGGAAGCACTCGCGGTTGAGCCTGTCGACGACGTCGTCCTGGCGTACCAGGTCCCGCGCCAGCTCGACGTCGCGGCTCTCGAAGGCCCGCTTTGCCTGGGTATCGATCGATCGCACGTGCCTGCCCATGGTCAGGATCAGCCTCACCATCTCCTCGTCGGCCGGCGGCTCGTTGCCGGTCAGCGGGATTACCTTGCAGATGTTCACGCACTGGTCCCCCATCCGCTCGACGTTCTTCAGGACGTGCATGAGGGCGGAGATCAGCCGCAGGTCGGTCGCCACCGGCGACTGGGTGGCGAGCAGGGTGATCAGGCTCTGGTGGACCTCGAGGTAGCGACCGTCGATGCGATCGTCGTCGGCGACGACGATCTGGGCCAGCTCGACGTCTTGGTGCTCGATCGCCTCCAGAGTGCGGTCGAGGGCCGCATTTACCAGGTTGAGCCCGTCGAGGGCGCTGGCCTCAAGACGCTCCAGCTCCTCTTGGTAGTGGCTCCTAGTCTCCGGTGACATCACACGATCCCGCGTCTTGCGCGCTTGCGAAGAGTCAACCGTAGATGCTGCGCTCGCTCCGCGCGCATCAGCCGAACTTCCCCGTCACGTACTGCTCGGTGCGGTCGTCGTCGGGGTTGGTGAAGAGCTTGTCGGTGGGGCCCACCTCGACCAACTCGCCACTCAGCATGAAGGCGGTGGTGTCAGCGACCCGCGCAGCCTGCTGCATGTTGTGCGTGACGATGACGATCGTCACCCGCTCCTTCAGGTCCCCGATCAGCTCCTCGATCCTCAGCGTCGCGACCGGGTCCAGCGCGGAGCAGGGCTCGTCCATCAGCAGCACCTCGGGGTCGACCGCGAGCGCGCGCGCGATGCAGAGGCGCTGCTGCTGGCCACCGGAGAGCCCCACCCCCGGCTCCTTGAGTCGATCCTTTACCTCCTCCCAGAGCCCGGCTCCGGCCAGGGCCTCGCGGCCGCGGTCGTCCAACTCGCTGCGCGCGGCGCCGGTCAGGCGCAGGCCAGAGGTGACGTTGTCGAAGACCGACATGGTCGGGAACGGGTTCGGCTTCTGGAAGACCATCCCGACCGAGCGCCGCACGGCGACGATGTCGATCCGCGGGTCGTAGAGGTCGAGGCCGTCGAGCAGGACCTCGCCCTCGGCCCTAGCCCCGGGGACCTCCTCGTGCATGCGGTTGATGCAGCGCACCATCGTCGACTTGCCACAGCCTGAGGGGCCGATGATCGCGGTGACCCTGCCGGAGTCAAAACCGAGGCTTACCCCGCGGACGGCGTGGTTGGACCCGTAGTAGGCGTGCAGGTCGCGCAGCTCAACGTTGCCGATCTCGCGACCGTGCCTCGCCGGCCTCCGGGCGCCCTCCTGGGCCACGGAGATCGTCGGGCCTGGGCGTGGGGTCCCCGCCTGGGGGCTCACCTTCGGTTCGGGGTTTGGCTCGGTCATCGCTGGGCTCTCGGTCGAATCTCTGCTTGTCATCCTAGGACTCCCCTGGTGGCGGGCGGGCGTTTGGGGGCTCAGGCTCCCATGCGCTTGCGGGAACGGGCGTAAAAGGCGCGGGCGAGGACGTTGAGGACGAGCACGAAGGCGATCAGGATCAAGGCGGCGGCCCAGGCCTGGGTATGCGCTTCGGGGCTTGGCGACTCGGAGGAACGGAAGATGAAGATCGGGATCGAGGCCAGGGCCTGCGCGGGGTTGGTGAGGACGCCCTGCGCATAGATCGAGGAGAGCAGGATCAGCGGCGCCGTCTCGCCCGCCACGCGGGCCACCGCGAGCAGGGCGCCGGTGATCAGGCCGCCCGCCGCAGTCGGGACGGTGATCCGGATCGTCGTCCGCCAGCGGGCGATCCCGAGCGCATGGGCCGCCTCCTTGAGCGGGCCGGGCACGAGCGTCAGCACCTCCTGGGCGGTGCGGGCGACTATCGGCAGCATGATGATCGCCAGCGCCACCGAGGCCGCGAACCCGCTCTGTTCCTTATGGGCAACCAGCAGGCCGTAGACGAAGATCCCGGTGATGATCGTCGGCACCCCGTTCAAGATGTCGAGCACGAAGCGGACGGCGTGGCCGATCCGCCTCGGGGCGAACTCGGTCGTGTAGATCGCCACCAACAGCCCGACCGGGATCGCCATCAAAGCTGCCAGCCCGACCATGATCGCGGAGCCGATGATCGCGTTGGAGATGCCCCCACCGGCTTCGCCGAAGAGCACCGTCGGCGTGGTCAGGAAGTGGAGGCTTAGCGCTCCAATCCCCTTCAGCAGAACCGAGCCGACCACGATCCCGAGCACCACGACGGCGAGCAGCGCCGCCACGGTCGAGGAGAACTCGATCAGGCGGTTGAAGCGGTTGCGCCGCTTCAGGTTGCCGCGGTGGATCAGCAGCGCGTGATCCTCGCCGGGTCTCATCGGACAACCTCGCGTCCACGCCACGATCGGCGTGGGGGCGAATCGCCGCCGGCCCCCCTGCTGGTTGGGACGTTCACATCCCCTCCGCCTCGGTCAGCGTCACCTCGGTGTCCCTCAGCGCCCCCCGCTGGACGATCAACCGGGCGATCACGTTGACGATCACCGCGAACACCAGCAAGATCAGGCCGAGATAGGCGAGCGAGTCTCTTTGCAGTTCGGTGGGGGCCCCCTGGAACTGCGAGGCGATCTGCGCCGCGAGCGTGCCGCCGGTGTGGAAGAGGGATACGTTGATCCCGGTGGCGCCGCCGATCACCTGCGCGACCGCGATCGCCTCCCCGATCGCACGGCCGAGGCCGAGGATGACGGCCCCGACGATTCCGGTCCGCGAGTAGGGAAGCACGACCTGGCGGACCATCTCCCAGCGGGTCGCGCCAAGCGCGTAGGAGCCCTCCTTGAGCTCACCGGGCACCGTCTCGAAGACCTCGCGGGTGACGCTAGTGATGATCGGGGTGATCATGATCGTGAGGATGCAGGCGGCGGTCAGGTAACCGAAGGCCGACGGTTCGCCGCTGAAGATGGGGAGGAAGCCGAGCACGCTCTTCAGCGCCGGCTCGATCGTGCCGTGCATGAACGGCCCGAGGACGAGGATCCCCCAGAGCCCGAGGATGACGCTGGGGATGGCGGCGAGCATGTCGACCAGCGTCGCCACCGGCCGCCGCATGCCCCTCGGAGCCAGCTCGGTCAGGTAAATGGAGATCGCGATCGAGAGTGGCGCGGCGAAGAGCAACGCTATCGTCGACGTCACAACGGTCCCATAAAGGAAGGGGGCGGCGCCGAAGCGCCCGCTGACGGGATTCCAGTCGTTGGTGGTGACGAAGCCGATGCCGAACTTCGAGATCGCGGGGCCCGCGAGGTGGATGACCTCGTAGACGATCCCCCCGACCAGGACAACGGCGACCGCCGCCGCGAGGCCGGAGAGGCCCCGCAGCAGCGGGTCGCCGATGCGATCTTTGAGGTTGCGCCGGGCCCGCAGAACCGGAGTGCTGAGGGTGCCGGCCTCCACCTAGCTGCCGATCTTGGGGATCGCCTTCTTGTCGGCGGCGATTACCTGCGCCGGCAGCGGCGCGAAGTCGAGGGCGGAGCCGTATTCCTGACCTGGGCCGACAGCGTAGGTAATGAACTTCTGCAGCGCTACCGCCTTGGAGGACTTGAGCGGCACGATCACGTAGGTGTAGGTCGAGATCGGGTACGCGCCCTTGGCCGACGCCGGCAGGCTCGCAAGCGAGATCGAGTTGTCCTTGTTGATCGTCTCCACCGCGCTCGCCGCCGCTTCGACGCTCTTCACGCCCGGAACCGGGAAGTTCCCGGCCGAGTTTTCGACCAGCGGCATCTCGAGCTTGTTGGAGAGCGCGTAGGCGAGGCCGACGTAGCCGATCGCTCCATCGGTCTGGGAGATCGCGGCCGAGACGCCGTCGTTTCCTTCAGCGCCGGTACCGGTCGAGAACTTGACGCTGGTCGAGGTGCCGACCTTCGACTTGAATTCGGGATCGATCGTCGAGAGGTAGTTGGTGAACGCGTAGGTATCGCCGCTCCCATCGCTGCGGTAAACGGGCGTGATCTTCGTGCTCGGCAAGCTGACACCGGGATTGAGCTTGGCGATCGCGGGGTCGTTCCAGGTGGTGATCTTGCCGAGGTAGATGTCGGCCAGGACCGTCCCGCTCAGTTTCAGGTTCTTCGGCGCGCCCTTGACGTTGTAGGCGGGCACTGTGCCGCTCAGCGCCCAGGGGATCTGCTCGACGCCGTTTGCTTCCTTGAACTGGTCTGGGGTCAGCGGGGCGTCGGAGGCGCCGAAGTCGACCGTGCGGGAGGTGATCTGGGCAATCCCCCCGCCGCTGCCGATCGCGCCGTAGGTGACCGTTTCTTTGGTCTTGCTCGCGTAGCCCGCCTGCCACTTCGACATCAGTGGCGCTACCAGGGTGCTGCCGGCGCCGACCAGAGGCGAATTGGACGAGCTGGTGCTGCTGCTTGATGACGAGCTGCCGCAGGCGGCAGCCCCGATCGTGAGCGCCAGTGCCACGCCGACGCTGAGAAGTCTCTTGGTCACGCAAATCTCCTTACGTTGAATGGCCAGCTACCCGACCACGCTCCCAGCGGCCTTGGCTCAGCTTGTTATCTCGCTGTATCGAGAATGTGAAAAAGATGTAAAAGCGGCAGTCGAGCGGCGAGGAGTGAGGACATCAGCCGTCCGGGGAGAAGCGGTAGCCGATCCCGTTGTGGGTGTGGATCAGGCACAGATCCGGCAGCGCCTCGCCAAGCTTGGAGCGCAGGCGGCTGACGTAGACGTCGACTGAACGATCGGCGTGGCGGGGATGGCGACCCCAGACCTCGGCGTAGAGTTCTTCCCTGGTCATGATCCGCTGCGGGTGGGCCGCCAGGGTGGTCAGTAGCTGCAGCTCGCGCATCGTCAGGCTGAGCGGGCGCCCGTCGACCAGCGCGGCGTGCTCATCAGGGCGGATTTCCAGCCGCTCTGCCAGCTGCCGATCTGAGCTCCCGTTGTCGCCCGCCATGCCTCTCAAGCATGGCGGGGCCCAAACCCGACGCCGTTACCCCGGCGTGAAGCAGCTGTGAACGAATTGTGAAGGGCTCAGGAGGCGGGGACGCGCTCTGGCTGGGGCGAGCGCTCGGCGGCGAGAGCTTCCGCGAGCGCCTCACCGGCAATGCCGGGTACCGGCTCGGGATCGAAGCGGTAACCAACCCCGAAGTGGGTGTGGATGTAGCCCCACTCCGGAGAGCGTTTCTCCAGCTTCTGGCGCAGCTTGCGGACGAAGACGTCGACTGAGCGATCGCCGTGGGCCATCGCGTACCCCCATACCCGCTGGTAGATCGTCTCACGCTCCAGCACCTGGCCCTTCGCCTCGGCCAGTAGGTGCAGCAGCTCGAACTCGCGGCGGGTGAGGTCGAGGCTGCCGTCGCTGGCGAAGGCCTGGAACTGGTCGGCGCGGATTTCCAGCTCGCCGGCGATAAGCGGGCTCGCCTCGGCTCTTGAGTTACTGCGATGGCGGCGGCGCGAGACCGCCTCGATCCGGGCCATCGCCTCCTCGGGGTGACAGGGCTTGGTTATCCAGTCGTCGACCCCGAGGCGCAGTCCGCGGACGCGCTGGGCCACGGTGGAGCGGCCGGTGCAGACGACCACGCCGAGATCGGGGAGCATCCCACAGACTCGCTCAAGGTATCCCCAGCCTTCCTCTCCCAGCACGGCCGGGTCGAGCAGGAGGGCGTTCAGCTTCATCGCCACCAGCTCCTCGGGTGGGACGGCGCCGGTCACCTGGCGGAGCTGCCAGCCGGCGACGTCGGTGCGTTTCGCCAGCACCGTCACGAAACCGCTGTCGGTGTCGATCACCGCGAGCCTGATGGTCTGCTGTGGGTTCAAATTGACGACGCCGATTCGGACGGGCAGCGCGTTCGTCTGCTTCCGAGACAGCTCGATTGTATTCATCAGCGGCGACGGCCGCGGGCCAAAATACCCAGCGTTCACAGGATTTTCACACCCAAAAGCCTCCTAATTACGGAAATGCCGCCGGCGCGGCGGTCGCTTGCGCTAGATTGCCGCCCGTGAAGCGCGCCGTCGCACTCTTCCTCGCCTTCTGGTCGCTGCTGCTGGTCACCGCGCCGGCGGCCCTGGCCGACAACGGGGTCGGCCTGGCCGGGCCGCTCACCGACAAAACGGTCACCTTCTTCTGCTTCGGCGTGATCATCTTCTTCGCCGCCTTGGTGATCGTGATGTCGCTGATCCAGGGCAAGCTGGAGAAGCGCAAGGAACGGCGCCGCTACGACCTCGAACGGTACGGCTAGGACAGTCGGAAGCCGCTCAGCAGACGCTTCTCGCTCTCTCCCTCGATCTTCGCCACGACCTCGACCCGGCCCTCCAGCGGGGTGCCGCGGATCTTCGTCGCCAGCAGGTCGTCGACCTGGAAGATCCCGGCCGAGTTGTTGAGCTCGATCTCGATCCGCACCGGCCGCTCCTGCCCGGCCTCGATTCTCACCTCGTCGACCGCGGCGGCGGAGATCGAGTGGATCCCCTCCTGTCCGGCCTCGATCGGGATGCGGGTGCGCCCCTGGGCCATGTCGAGTGCGTCGGCGACCCGGACAATCCCCGCCTCCACCGTGTAGGGCTCGCCGCGGCGGCGGTGGCCGATGATCGCGTGGAGGATCTCCGAGGTGACGATCGTGCGCTGCGGCTCCCTGTAGGAACCGGCGAGCAGGCGGTCGAGGGCGGTGGCGGCGAGGAAGAGGCTGTAGGCCTCGTGGTCGGCGCGGTGGATCGACATGCCGATGTCGTGCAGGAGGGCGCCGCCGGCGACCACCACCTCGGCGTCCCGCGCGCTCATCCCATGATCGACCACGACCGCCGGCTGCACCCCGGCTTTGACGAGCAGCCGCAGCAGCCGCAGGGCGATGTTGAGGACGATCTGCACGTGAACCCAAGAGTGGTCCGACATCCCCAGCCGCTCGGCGTGGACCTGCGACATGTACCACCAGGTACGCACCTGCTCGTCCTCGTTGACCGCCTCGAGGAAGCCCTCCAGCTTGCGGTTGCCACGGGTCGGGGCTCCGACGTGGGCCTCGGCAATCGCCTCGCGTGGCGGTTTGCGACTCGGTCCCTGCGGGTCAGGAGTTGGGACGCGCTCGCCACTCATTGCGCACCCATCCTCGCAGGCATATCGGCGTGGGTGGGGTCGGGCAGTTCCCCGCTCAACTCTTCGCCGGGACCTGGCGCCTCTCGACAAGGGGCCCCGTGCGAAGGCGTACTGCCCGGGGACTAAGCCGATCCCGCTCTGCCGTTCAACCGCAGATGGGCCAAGGGCTGGAACCCGAGCGCGAGTAAAGCAGCGCCGCGCGATAGGTCTGTTCGGCAGCGGAGGCCGCGGCCGGGTCTCCTTTGCCGCCGACCGAGGCCCAGGTGCCGTAGTCGAACTGGTAAAGGCCGCGGTAGGTGCCGGCGGCGGAGACCGCGGCCGGGTTGCCGCCCGACTCGCAGGCAGCGATCACGTTGAGGGTGGCGAGGCTGACGCCGCCCGGAAGGTGGGCAAAGCTCTCGCGGCGCTGCTCTCGCAGCTTGGCGCGGTGTTCTACGCG
Organism: uncultured Solirubrobacterales bacterium; assembly: GCA_963842375.1. Lineage (GTDB taxonomy): Bacteria > Actinomycetota > Thermoleophilia > Solirubrobacterales > 70-9 > CAVUPF01. The sequence continues at coordinate 602,275 of CAWJGB010000010.1, read as the reverse complement.
GAGCTTTTTCACCTCGATGCGGATCGCCTTTTGAAATTGCTCGACCGGACGCTGGAGCATCTCGATCTTCACCGGCTTTGCGTCGGCTAGACCGATCTGAGAAGCGGCTGATTCGCCGCCGGTCGCGGCAATCGCAGCGCCCGGGAAAGCGACGACCGCGAAAAGGATAGGGACGATATATGTGCGCTTTGTGAGCAAGCGCGGAACCCTGGAGGGATCGGCGCCATCGTTTGGTGATCGCCATCACAGAGCGCTGTCCGCAAGCGACGATCGTCACGAAGCCAGGCACAAACCGCCGCCCGCCGGAAAGGCCTTGGGGCGAATCGTGCAGGGATGCAGGGTTCAGACGGCCTGAGCGCTTAGCATCGCCAGGCTCGGAAGGGTACGGAACACGGCCTTCGTGGACGCACCGAACCCCGAGTCAGCCAGCCAGGCCGAGACCTGCTCGGTCGTGTAGGTGTCAGCACCCGAGGTGAGGTGGAAGAAGAGGCCGAGGATCGAGCCCGAGTCGGGCTTGCGGCCGTCCAGGCGGTCGTATAGCTCCAACACGCAAAGCGGCGCGCCGGGGCGCAGGACGCAGCGGACGCGGGCGAACAGCTCTCGGACCTGCTCGGGCCTCAAGTGGTGGACGACGTTAAAGCACAGGGCGACGTCGTAAGGGCCACCGAAGTCGGCCTCGAACATGTCGCCCTCGACGTGGTGGACCCGGTCTTCCATCCCAGCACCGGCGACGATCTCACGGCCGATTCGGGCGCTGCCGGGGAGGTCGACGACGGTCGCCTTCAAGCCAGGGTGGCGCCGGCACAAGGCCATCGAGAACTCGCCGTGGGCGCCGGCGACGTCGAGCAGGGAGTGGGCGCTCCGCGCCAACGGCACGGCCTTCGCCACCTCCTCGCTGGAGAGGCGGGCGACCTGGTACTGGCCGCGTATGTAGGAGCGCCAGTAGGGATCATCCGCGGGTCTGTCATGAAGCTCGACGTGCCGTCCCTCGCGGAGGAGGTCCTCGAGCCCCTGCCACCATTGCCAGTACTCGCCGGTGTCGGCGAGGAAGTCGCCGAGGTATCGGTCAGAGCGGGGATCGAGCCAGCGACGGGCGCGCGGGGTCATCTCATAGCGGCCGTCGGGGCGCAGCTCCAGGTGGCCGAGCGAGGCGATCACGTCGAGGACCAGCTCGGTCCCGGTGGGCTTGAGGCCGAGGTGCTCGGCCAACTCGACTGGGTCGCGCGGCCCTTCCGCGAGTGCGGCGAGCATCCCGGTGCTCTGGGCGACCTGGAGCGAGCGGGCGAGCGGCATCGCGAACATCGCCTCGCCGATCGGGGTCGGCAGCCGGTTAAACAGGAGGCCGATCCGCTCGGTCAACCCGTCTGGAGCCGCGGCGATCCGCATCGGGTTCAGCCTAGTCAATGGATGAGCGGGAAATCCCGCGTCCAGGTGCTGCTTCCAGGCATGATTGCCCGATCATCGAACGCTCGACATCTCGCCTGCTGCTTGCCTGCCCGGACCGCCCCGGCCTGATCGCCGCCGTCAGCGGCTTCCTCGCCGACGCGGAGCTCAACATCGTCGACGCCGATCAGCACTCCTCCGGCGAGGGAAGGCTGTTCATGCGGATGGTCTTCGACTCGGTGCCCGAGGGCGAGCGAGAGGCACTGCATCGGCGTTTCGGGGAGGAGATCGCCGACCCGCTGGAGATGGAGCACAGATTCGCGGAGTCGGGCGAGCGCAGGAGGGTGGCGATCATGGTCTCCCACGAAGACCACTGCCTCTCAGACCTGCTCTGGCGCTGGCGCAGCGGCGAGTTGGGCGCTGATCTCGTCGCGGTGATCTCCAACCATCCCGAGCACGCCGACCAAGTCGCCTCGCTGGGCCTGCCGTTCCACCATGTGGCTGTCGTGCGGGGCGCCAGGGAGGAGGCGGAGCGGCGGGCCCTTGAGCTGCTCGAGGGGGTCGACCTGCTAGTCCTCGCCCGCTACATGCAGATCCTCTCCCCCGATTTCCTGCGCGGACTGGGCGCGCCGGCGATCAACATCCACCACAGCTTCCTGCCGGCTTTCGTCGGCGCCGATCCCTACCGGCGCGCCCACGAGCGCGGCGTGAAGTTGATCGGCGCCACCGCGCACTACGTGACCGAGGAGCTCGACGCGGGCCCGATCATCGATCAGGATGTGACCCGGGTCAGCCACCGCGACGAGGTCGACGATCTGATGCGGATCGGCCGCGACATCGAGCGCCTCGTCCTCGCCCGAGCTGTCAAAGCCCATCTCGACGACCGCGTCCTACTCGACGGTGCCCGCACCGTCGTCTTCTAGCCCGCCGCCCACGGCGCTCAAGCCGAGAGGGCGCGGTGGCCGAGCGCCGCCCACATCTGTTCGAACTGGGGCTTCGTCCAGGTCAGCCGGCGCCCCGAGAGAGGGTCGTTGACGCTCACCTCGTCAGGGCCGACGCCTGTGAGGACCACCGCGTGCTCTCCGTAGTTGACGCGTACGCTGCGACCTGCGGGCGTCTGCCAGGTGGCCAAGGGGCCGTTTGAGAGGGCGACCCAGGCCATCACCGGATGTCCTGCCAAAAGAGCCCGGTAGACGACCGCCGGGCTCATCCCGGTGAGGTCCTCGAGGGCCACCCCGTGACGCCGGGCGAGAGCCCGGATCGGCCGCTGGTACACGCCGAAGCCACCGGCGGGGCCGCCCCCGTCCGCCCGGCCGACGAAACCTAGGCTCGGGTCTCCCCACACCTCCGACTCGCCCGCCGAGACGATCGGGTCAAGCGGCTTGCTGTGAGCGACCTGGTCCTGGAGGGTCAGCTGACCGACCCGCCTGCCCCGGTAGGCGAGAATCATCGAAAGGGAGGCCGCCTCGCAATCGTCCTGCAGCACCTGTTGTAGGAGTGGGACGCGGATCGTTGACGCCGACGGGCTCTCCCCCACCACGACGTCGCCGCCACCTTCCCTCACGGCGCGATCCAGCTCGCGAGCCAGTCCCCTGCGTTGGACGCGGAACCTGACGGTGGCCGCGCCGCGGCGCGCGGTGTGGGTCGCGGGAACCGCGCTGAGGAGCGCGCTCACCGCTCGCGGCTGGCGCAGCTCACTGACGCGTCGCTGCGCCAGGGTCAACCCGCCGAGGCGGATGCGAACGAGCCCGGCGGACGCCGGGCTCTGGGCGGAGCTCCCTCCGCCGGCGGAGACGACGATCGCCACACCCACCACGGTCGCGGCCATGGCTCCCAGCGCGACTGCACGCCGACGTGCGACGGCGCGGCGTCGGTCGGCGCTCATCGGGGCTTGCGGGCGGCCGCGATGCCACCCTCATGTACAAAGCACTCCACGGTGACATCGACGAAGCCGGCGTCGAGCAGTGCCTGCCGCCACCACTCCGGCGGCGCCGGGCGCTCCCCCGTGAAGGTCAACACCCGAAGAGCGTTGCGGGCGATGCGGACCAAACCGCCCGGCCCCTGGCGGGACATCGCCCGAAGCTTCGAGGCGATAACGCGCCGGTCACGCCTGTCGCCCGGGTGCCAGCCGAACATCATGTCCCCGAACACCAGGCGTCCGCCGGGCGCGAGGACCCGGAAGATCTCGTCCATGCTGCGCCGCTTCTCGGACCCGCCAAGGTGATGGAAGCAGTAGTTGGACACGACCAGGTCCACCGACTCCCGCTCGAGCGGAAGGCTGGTCGCAGAAGCCACGAGCGGGTGAATGTCGCTCAAATGCCTCTCCTCGACCAGCGAGCGCAGGTACTCGATCATCGCCGCTGAGATATCGACGGCCCAGACACACTGGACCCGCTCCGCGAGCGGCAGCGCCAGCAACCCGGTGCCGGTGCCGATGTCCAGGGCGCGATCTTCGGCTGCCGGCTTCGCGCGGTCAAGGATCTCGTCGCGAAGCTGCTGGAACCCGGGGGTGCGGGACAACACGTCGGCGTGCAACACGTGACGGTCCCAGTCCTTGCGGAGCAGGCCGAAACCCAGAGACGGCTGGTTGGTCGCCACGACGACACCCTGGGCGAGGTCCTTAAGGAGACGGTTATCGCCGCATAAGCCGGGGGCTAAGCCGGCGTTAGAAAAAACTTACGGTGGGAAGTGCTTGGCGGCGATCAGGTCGACCGTGCCCTTGGTGCGCGTTGTGGTGAGACCCAGGGCGGCATCGATCGCCCTCATGTCCAGCCGCGAGTCGAGGATGCCACCGCTCGGCAACCAGTAGATCTCACGGCCGTGGATCGCGAGCTGATCCTCGTCGGTGGCCAACGCGAGCACCTGTTCCGCCGCCTTCCCACCGGGCTCTCCCAGCAGCATCGACACCTGGAGCCTTCCGGCCGATGCCTCGACCAACTCAGGATCGAACGGGACGTGCGCCGCGATCTCCAGCAGCTCCGCCGCGCTGCGCAGGAATACCGGGACCTCGTAGCCAAGCGATCCCTCCAGCCCTTCCTCGATCACAGCGACGATCGCCTTCGGCTTCTCCCTCCCGGCGCTGAAGATCACGTTGCCGCTGGCGCGGAATGTGGCGACGTCGCCGAAGCCCAGCTCCTCGAAACGCAGCCGCAACTCGTCGTTCTTGATCCGACGGCCGCCGAGGTTCATCCCGCGCAGGAAGGCTACGTAGCGATCCATGCGCACACCTTATGAGTCAAGCAGCAAGCGGCCAAGGGTTGGTTGGACTCCCAGCTTGCGCCTAACACGACAGGCTGGCGAAAAGTCTTCGGTTCCGTTGATTCCTGGGGAAAAAGCCGAAGAGTCCTCCGGTTGTATACAGCTCTTCCAATTGCTTGAGCACGTCCTCGGTGCGCCTTCAGCGCCTCGCCGCGGCGGTGGAGATCCTCCCGGAATGCTCCACTGGAGGACACGGCGGTACGAGCACTCCATCTCAGCTGCCATACAGCAGCATCAACGTCGGATGAGCTATTTCGCGACTGTCGAGGCGTTCGCCGTCGAGTGATCCGCGATCACTCGCAGCGCATCGTCGGAGGGCAGGGGTCGACCAAGCAGGTACCCCTGCGCTTGGTTGCAGCCGAGCTTCCTCGTGGTCTCGAGCTGGCTGGGCTCCTCGATCCCCTCTGCAATGGTCACGAGCGAGAGAACTTTGCCGATGTTCACGATCGCCTCGAGCAGGTCGTTGCCGTGTTCTCCGTCATCGATCGATGCCACGAAGCTCCTGTCGATCTTGAGAATGTCGATCGGCATGCCTCGGAGAACTGAGACGGAGGCATAACCGGTGCCGAAGTCATCGATCGCGAGCCGCACCCCGAGATTACTTAACGAGCGCAGGGTCTCGATTGTCGACGCAGAGCCGTCAAGGAACGAGCTCTCCGTTAGCTCCAAAACGACCTTCCCGGGATCGATCTCCGAGCGTTTCAGAGCACCCTCAACATCCTTGACGATGGAGGGGGTGCTGAGTTGCACCGCCGAGACATTTACCGAGATGGTGAGCCCAGCCGCGCGGGGATCGTCTCGTGTCCATGCGGCGGCCTGATCTAACGCCTCGCCCAACACCCAGCGGCCGAGCGGGACGATCAGCCCGGTCTCCTCGGCGAGCGGGATGAAGGTGTCAGGCGCCAGCAGGCCCTGGTCTGGGTGCTGCCAGCGGACCAGCGCCTCAAATCCCTTCAGCTGCTCGCCGTCGGCGTCGAACTCCGGCTGGTAGTAGAGGCAGAGCTCATCGTTGTCGATCGCCTTGCGCAGATCGCTCTGCATCTTGAGCCGCTCCCGGGCGTTGTGGTGCATGCTCGACTGGAACAGCTGCACGGCGTTTCTGCCGGCCGCCTTGACCGCGTAGAGCGCCACGTCGGCGTCGCAGAGCAGCTGGTCGAAGTTCGTGCTCGGTGGGGCACCGACGGCGACGCCGATGCTCGCGCTGATCCGGTGCTCACCCTCCTCGATCACGAAACCCTCGAGCAGGGCGGCGTGGATACGCCTCGCGAGCGCCAGCGCGAACTCAGGTTCACGGGTGGAGTCCATCAGCACCACGAACTCGTCGCCGCCGAACCGGGCGACGGTGTCCTCAGGGCGTACCGTGTCCTCCAGCCGCTGCGCAACGACGCACAGAAGCTCGTCGCCCGCTTTATGGCCAAACCCGTCGTTGACGAGCTTGAACGCATCAAGGTCAATCGCGATTACCGCGACCGAAGCTCCGCTGCGGCTTGCGCGGGTGAACGCCTGGGCGGCCCGGTCCCCGAGCAGGGCTCGGTTCGCGAGGCCTGTGAGCGGGTCGTGGAAGGCCTGGCGGCGCAGCTGTTCTGAAAGCGCCGCTCGGTCGGTGTCATCGCGCGTGTTGAGCACGAACCCACCGACGTGCGGGTCGGCGAGCAGATTGGTGATGGTCGACTCAGCGTGTCGTGCGCGCCCCGTGCTATCGACTAAGTCCCACTCCACGCGCGCGATGTGAGCGGGGCTGAGCCTTGAACGCTCGAGCACCTCAGCCAACGTCTTGGCTGCGGGCTCGCCGAAGAGATCGAGATGACCTCCCACCAGATCGTCGACGCTGAATCCAAAGATCGTCTCAGCTGAGTCACTGACGTAGCGAATCCTCAGGTCGGCGTCGACGACCATCACGAGATCCGAGGAGTGGTGAACGAGCGCGCGGTAATAGCGCTCTGTTCTCTCCAACTCGTCGGTCCGCTGCCCAAGCTCGGCCGTGCGCTCCTCGACCCGATCCTCCAGATCGCTCGTCAGTGCGTGGTTCTCGTAGGTGACTATCACGAGCAGCGCGACTCCGAGCATCAGGGCGACGCCCATTAGCCCGAGGAGCACCCCCCCTGATTCCACATGCCCTCTCGACAGCGACTCGCCGAGCACGATCAGGATGCCGATGACTACAGGAAACAGCGGCAGTATCAGGGTCAGGCGACCCACCGCCACCCCTTGTTTACGGGGCCGCGGAGTCCCCGGACGAAGAGCGGCGAATGCGATCAGCAAGAGCCCGGCAACCCAGGCAGTGCCTATCGGCGTGACGGATGGAAAGCTTGGATCGGTTGCGAGTAGATACCACCAGGCGGAGTCGGCCAAAGCCACAAAGGCGATGCCAAGTGCGAGCAGGCCAAGCCCCGCCGGCAAGTCCTGTTTGCGCTGCAGGGCGACGAAGAACACTGCAGCGAGGACGACCGCGTCGAGCACGGGATAGGCCAGGTTGACCACTTCGGTAAAGGTCAGGGTGCCGCTGTGCACGAGGACCGGGCCGATCACAAGGCTCCAGCTGCAGAGCAGAAGTCCACAGGCGATGAACGATCCCTCTACCGCGCCACGTAGATGAGAAAGCACCCCGGCCGCGGTCCGCACGAACGCCAAGACGCCGCAGATGATGAGACCGTAACCGAGGAGAAAGGCGAGTTCCGAAACCAACGATTCCGGGCTGTTTATTTCGAGGCCAATTTCATAGACGCAGAGAATGGCCTCGGCGATCATCCACGAGGCCATCCCTGCGGCCAACGACAACCAAGCGATTCCTGTCTGTCGTTGAAGAGAAACGTCAGATCGCTCAGCAGAACCTCGGCCGCGCATCTCTCGTGCGGATGAATACGCCGCGAGCTCCCGCTTCGCCCGGACCGAGCACGCGACGGCCGCGAGCACGTAAGCAAGCATTTCGCCGGCGTCCTCAAAATCTGTCCAGCCCTGCGAATTTCCTATGTGCAGCCAGGTCAGGACGCCGTAGGCGGCCACCGCCGCGAGCGCTGCCATCCAAAGCAGTGAGCCTGCCAGACGGCCACTAGGATCCCGCACTCGACCATGCCAATCCTGGCTCCGCGCGCGGCTCTCAAGTCGCTCTGTGGCATTCATGTGGCGGCTGTGTCGTGAGTACTCAGGACAGCGAATCGCTGCCATTGCGACCGTTGCCGAACGACTATCGGCAAACCGGACCTCCTGCGTTAGCCAGAACCAGCCAATGACTTACTGGGGGGGATGACGTCGTCGCATTCGGAGTGGACAAGTAAGCCGACCCCACCCCCATGCAACGAGGGTTCTCGCTCCGAGTGTTCTTCGAGGCTCACAATCGGCGGCCCGGGTGTCGCCGGGTTTCGGTCGAATGGAAGCCCTCGCCGAGTCGGAACTTCTCGAAATGGAGGCGGCCGGACTTGAACCGGCGTCCGCGGTCGCGGTGCGATGGTCTCTACAGGCTTAGCCGGCGCTTGGTTCTCGTCTCCCGGGGTCCGCGCCGGCGGGCACTGCGGGAGACAGAGCCCTCTGAGATGTCCCCTGGCGGACGGGGCGATCCACCCGGGTGAGCCCGCTGTCTGAAGCCGGCTGCCCTCCCCGCGGGCGAGGGAGGACCGACTCTCATCGCCTAGCTTCTAACTAAGCGGCGAGGGCGAACTCATGGTCCGCACGTATTGGTTGGTGCCGGTGTTTAACGAGGCCTCCGGCAACCTCGACCTGCAACCGTTCGCACGGATCGACCACGTCGAAGCCTGTCGCCCCCGTGCTATGTGCCTTGCGATTGTACGGTGTCGGCGAAGGAGGGCGATGAGCGAGAGGGAATTCGACGCGATAGTGCTCGGAGCCGGGCCGACCGGCGAGGTCTGCGCCGGGCGACTCGCCGAGGGTGGGCTGGAGGTGGCGATCGTCGAGCAGCACCTGGTCGGAGGCGAGTGCTCCTACTACGCCTGCATGCCGTCGAAGTCGCTGCTGCGCCCCGCCGAGCTGCTGGACGAGTCGCGGCGGGTACCCGGAGTGGCCGAGGCGGTGAGCGGGGACCTCGACCCCGGGGCGGTCCTCGACCGCCGCGACGAGGTTGTCCACGACCTTGACGACTCGGTGCAGCTGCCATGGTTGGCGGAGCGCGGGATCGTGCTGTTCCGCGGTGAGGGCAGGCTCGACGGCGAGCGGCGAGTCGTGCTCGGCGACGAGACGCTACTCGCCCGGCGGGCGGTGATGGTCGCGACCGGCAGCGGCGCCGCGATGCCGCCGATCGAGGGCCTCGAGTCGGTGCGGGCCTGGAACAACCGCCAGGGCACGACCTCCAAAGAGGTCCCGCCGAGCATGGTCGTGCTCGGCGGCGGCCCGGTCGGGACCGAGCTGTCGCAGGCCTGGTCGAGCCTGGGCACGTCGGTCACCCTGGTCGAGGGCGGCGAGCGGCTGCTCTCGCGGGAGGAGCCCTTCGCCGGGGAGGAGGTCGCGGCGGCGCTGCGGGCGAAGCACGGCGTCGACGTGCGGACCGGCGTCCTCGCCCGGCGGGTGAGCCACGCCGGCGCGGGGGTCGTGGTCGAGCTGAGCGACGGCGAGGAGATCGAGGGCGCCGAGATCCTCGTCGCGGTCGGGCGCCGGCCCCGCACCGAGGGCCTCGGTTTGGAGTCGGCGGGGGTTGAGAGGGGACGCGGTGGCTTCCTTGAGACCGATGACCGGTTGCGGGTGGGCGGGCGCGAGTGGCTCTACGCGATCGGCGACGTCAACGGCAGAGCGCTGTTCACCCACATCGGCAAGTACCAGGCCTGGGTCGCCGCCGAGAACCTGCTCGGGCGAGAGGTCGAGGCGATCGCGGAAGCCATCGGCTCCCCCCGTGTCACCTTCACCGACCCCCAGGTCGCCGCAGTCGGTAAGACGCTGGAAGCGGCGCGCGAGGCCGGGATCGACGCCAGGGCCGTCGACGTGGCGACCGACGGCACCGCCGGGGCCAGCTTCCAGGGCAGGGGTACCGGCGGCACCTCCCGGATCGTCGTCGATGAGGCCCGCGGGACGATCGTCGGGGCAACCTTCACCGGATTTGAGACCGCCGACTTCCTCCATGCCGCGACGATCGCCGTGGTCGGCGAGGTCCCCCTCGCTCGCATCCGCCACGCGGTCGCCGCCTACCCGACGCGCAGCGAGGTGTGGCTGAAGCTGCTGGAGGCCTACGGGATCTGAGCGCTGTGCTCAGACGGTCGAGCGACGCTTCAGGTCTGTCGAGGATCTCGGGCGGGAACCCGGCCACCTGGTCGAGGTCGTCGACCGACTGGAAGCGGCCGAGGCGCTCGCGGTGAGCGAGCAGGCGGGTCGCCTGGGTGACCGTGAGGTTCTGGCCGCGAAGCTGCTCGAAGGTAACCGTGTTGAGGTCGATCGCCACTCCGGGTTGACCTCCGCGCCGGGGGGGGCTGGAAGGGCGGTGGCTGCGGGATCTGGGTCGGCGCCGGGGCGAGCGCGGCGGCCGGGGGCGGCGGTTGGGGCATGGGCAGCCGCCGAGGGGTGGCGCGGGCACCGCCGAGGGTGGCTGCAGGCAGCCGGCGGGGGCGCGGAGCCGGAGCCGGCGACGGTAGTCGCAGCTGGCGCGGGCGGCGGAGGCGGCCGAGGCGGTGGGGGAGGCGGCGGGGAAGGTGGTGGGGGAGCGGGGACGGAGGACGGAGGGCGGCGACGGGGGCAGCTGGCCGCTGCGAGCGGCTCGCCCCCACCTTCAACCGAGCGGATCACCGCCTGCTCGGCTTCGGCGGCGCGGCGCTCGGCCTCACGCGCCCGCTCCTCCGCCTGGGCGACGCTCTCCTGCATCTCGCGCAGTCGCTGCTGGCGCTCGTCCTCCTCCGCTTTGAGCTTCGCGAGACGCTCGGCCTCGGCGGCGCGGCGCTCGGCGGCCTTGGTGCGCTCCTCGATCTGGCGCATGCGCTCCTCCGCCTCCTCCATCGAGCGATCGACGGCGACGTGCTCCTGCTGCAGGAGCTGCTCGGCGGTCTGCAGATCGGCCGGCGGTGGCGGCGGCAGCGAGCGGCCGGCGGCGCCGGTGCGAACTGTCCCGGCGGCTGGGCGGCCGGGATGGCCTCGATGCTCTGCGTGACCTGGCCCGCCTGGGCGCGCGCCTCGCGGTCTTCGGCCTCGCGCTGTAGCCGTTCGGCCTCCTGGATGCGACGGTCGGCCTCCGACCCGGATCCGCTCCTCCTCGCGCTGGATCTCCTCCACCTTGGCTCGAACCCTCTCTTCCGCGGCGGCGGGGTCATAGGAGCCCGGCGCCGGAGGGACGGCGGCGAGGGCCGGAGGCGGCGCGGCGCGATCGGCGGAGTCGGCTCGACCGGCACGAGGTGGCGGCTGGACGGAGGCGCCGGTGACGGTGGAGGCGCCTGCCCGGAGAGCGTGCGCGGCGATGGCGCTCGGCGGCGCACGGCGTCGGCTCTGCTGGGATCCGTGCTGAAGCAGCTCGCGCTCCTGCGCGGCCCGCGCCGCGGCGAGCTTCCGCTCTGCCTCGGCGGCTTCCTTTTGCTGGCGCTTCGCGCCGCGCCCGCCGCCGCCGCGCGTTGTGCGCTTTGCGGTCCTCTCTTCCTTGCGGCGCTTCGCCTCTTCCTGTCGTTGCTTGCGGTGCTCCAGGCGCGCGGCGCGCTGCTGCTCGCGGCTCCTGCCGCCGCTTCTCCTTGGCGTTTTGAGGCGGGGCCTGCGCGGGCGGCAGGACCGATGCGGGCGGTACGACCGGGGGGGGCTGGGAGCCGCCGGACGGGCGCGGTCGCGGGAAGCTCGGCCGGCGCTGGTGGCCGTGGCCGGTGTTGACGCGGCGACCGGAGGCGGAGCGGCCGGCGGCGGCGGCGCCCTGCTTTTTTGGCTTCTTTGCCTTGCTGCGACGCTGGGTGATGCTGATCACGAGCAACAGCAAGAGGATCGCCACGACCAAGGCGCCGACGAAGTACTCGACGTGGTGGCTGACGTAGTTGCCGGCCTTGTTGGGAAAGGATTCGGCCTGCGCCTGGGCAGGAACGATCAGGGCCAGCGAGGTGAGCGCGGCGATGCTCGACGGCAAGAACAAGCGGGTTCGCATGTCTCTGAATCCTTTCATGTAAAGCGGCGCGATGCAAGCCTAACCGCGCCGAGCGGGACTCAGCCGACGTTCTCGACCCGCGCCGGCGCCTTCACCTCATCCGTCCCTTGAACTCGCGCTCGACCTCGCGGCGGACGTCGCGGTCGGCGATCTCGCGGCGGCGGTCGCGACCCTCCTTGCCGCGTGCCAGCGCCAGCTCGACCTTTGCCCGCGGGCCCTTGAAGTAGATGCGGGTGGGGATCAGGGTCAGTCCCTTCTGCGCCGTCTTCGCCGACCAGTCGCTCGATCTCGGCCCGGTGTAGGAGCAGCTTGCGGGGCCGCTCGGGCTCGTGGTTCTGATTGCTGGCCGGCGGGTAGGGAGGAATGTGGAGGTTGCGCAGCCAGACCTCGCCGTCCTCGACAACGGCGTAGGCGTCGGTCATCTGGGCCTTGCCGCCGCGCAGCGACTTGACCTCGGAGCCGCGCAGTGCGATCCCCGTCTCCATCGTCTCCACCAGCTCGAATTTGTGGCGGGCGCGGCGGTTCGTGGCGACGTCGCCGGAGGCGGGTTTGCGCCGCTTCTCAGTCACCGGCGGGCTCCAGGTCGACGCGGCCCCGGGGCGCGTCGACCTCCCGCCACCGCGACCGCGATCGGGTCGCCGAGCCGCACCCGACTGCCGCTCCTGCGGCCGACCAGGGCGGTCTCGGTCTGGTCTAGCTCGAAGTACTCGCCCGGCATCCGGCGGGCCGGCAGGAAGCCCTCGTAGACATCGCCCAGCTCGCCGCCGAAAGAGACGAAGGCGCCGGCCCGGATCACCCCGGAGACCTCGCCCTCGAACTCTGCGTCGGGGCCGCGCTCGCGCAGCTCCCGCTCGAGCAGGTAGGCGGCGCAGAGGTCGTCGGCTTCGTGCTCAATCCGCGCTGACTCGCGCTCGCGCTCAGAGCAGTGGGCGGCCACCTCCCGGGCCTCGGCGCGGCGCGGTGCCTCCTCCCCCTCCCCCAGCACCGCCAGCAGAGCGCGGTGGACGAGCAGGTCCGGGTAGCGGCGGATCGGCGAGGTGAAGTGGCAGTAGGCGGGGCTGCCGAGGCCGGCGTGGCCGCTGTTTCGCTCGCTGTAGGAGGCCTGCTTCAGAGAGCGGAGCACGAGCGATGTATACGCCTCGCGGCCGTGGCCGCGCCGCGCGGCCTCGCGGCCGGCGAGCCGGCTCGCCTCGGCGGCGACCTCGCCCGCCTGGCGCGGCGAGAGCCCCTCGCGCAGCGGTGGGGTCGGCACCCCGAGCGCGTCGAGCTGGGCGATCAGCCGCTCGATCCGGGCCGGGTCGGGCTGGGGGTGGACGCGGTAGATCGCCGGCACCCGCTTTTGCTCCAGCAGCCGCGCCACCTGTTCGTTGGCGAGGATCATCAGCCGCTCGATCAGGCGATGGGACTCGGTCTGGGAGACCGAGTGGGCGCCGGTCACCTCGCCGGCGGAGTCAAAGCGAAACTCGGGCTCAAAGGACTCGACGTCAAGGCCGCCGGCGCCGCCGCCGCTCATGCCAGCGCCGCCGCCACCTCCCGCGCCACCGCCAGCGGCTCGGCGACGGACTCCGGCGGCTTCGCCCGGCCGGCGAAGATCGCGTCGAGCTGATCGTAGTCAAGGCGGGCGTCGGAGCGGATCGTGGCTGCGGTAAAAGCGCGCCGAGCGCGGCTCGCCGCTCCGGCCCCAGCTCGACCTCGACGGTGACCGCGAGACGCACCTCCCCGGGCGTGAGGCTGCACGCCTCGCTGCTCAGGGCGTGCGGCAGCATCGGCTCGACCGCCCCCGGCACGTAGGTGCTGTTGGCGCGGCGGCGGGCCTCGAGGTCAAGCGGAGAGCCGGGCCGATACGTGCGCGGCGACGTCGGCGATGTGGACCCAGACGCGCGCCCCATCTCCCTCGCGCCGGGCCGAGACGGCGTCGTCGAAGTCACGGGCGCTGGCCGGATCGACGGTGAAGGTGGGCAGCGCGGTGAGGTCGTGGCGCGGCGCCCGGGCGCTCTACGGCGGTGCGATCGCCGCCTGCAGCTGCTTCGAGCTCCAGCGCCGCGCGAAAGCCGCGGTTCCCCAGTCGCTCGCCCAGCAGCGCTTCGACCGCGTCGCGCGCCCGCTTTGGCGAGCGGGCCCCTCGCTGGCTCAACCGCGGACCTGGTGCGCGAGGACTTCGAGTGCGCGCTGCATCGCCTCGTCCCGCTTGGTCCGCGGGTTATCCCGCACGTAGACGTCGGGATGGATGCCCTTGCCCGCCAGGTTGATCCCGTCGGGCGTGAAGTATTCGCCGACCGTCAGCTTCAGCGCCCCGCCGTTGGAGAGGCCGATCTCCTGCTGGAAGACGCCCTTGCCGTAGGAGCGGGTGCCGACCACGGTCGAGCCGGCGTCGTCGGCCAGCGCCGCGGTGAGGATCTCCGCCGAAGAGGCGGTGTCGCGGTCGATCAGGACGACGACCGGGCGCTTGGGCAGGTTGCCGCCGACGGTCTTGTAGACCTTGTGCCCCTGGGTGCGCGAGTCGGTCGAGACGACCACCTGGCCCTTCGGCAAGAAGAGGCTCGCGATCAGGACGGCTTCCTCCAGCAGGCCGCCGCCGTTGCCGCGAAGGTCGAGCACGATCCCCTGGGCGCCTTCTCGCTCCACCCGGCGCAGCGCATCGGCGACCAGGCGATGGGAGTCTTCGGTGAAGCTGGCGAACCGCAGGTAGCCCAGCTTGTGGCCGTCGACGCGCTTGATCTGGGTGAAGGTGACGGGCGTGACGATCTCAGCTCGCGTGACCGCGGATGCTCTCGAGCGCCCCGGTGCGCCGGGCCGCACGACGCCGAGCCTCACGCTGGTGCCTTCGGGGCCGGTGATCCTTTCCCTCGCCACTTCGAGGCTCTTCCCGGCGAGCGGGCTTCCGTTCACCGAGACGATCACGTCACCCGGCCTGATCCCCGCCTTCGCGGCGGGAGACCGCGTGCAGGACCCGCTCGGTGAGGATGCCGCGCCTGGCCGGGACGATCACGATTCCCACGCCTGAGAAGTGACCGTCGATCTCCTCGTTGAAGCCCGACCAGGCTCTTCGGCGAGAAGTATTCGGAGAAGCGGTCGTGGAACCGCCTGCGCAGCGCCTGCACCATTCCCCGCAGCGAGGCGTTGCCGAGCTCGGTCTCCCCGACCGGCCGGTAGTAGTTGTCCTCGATCAGTTCGGTCGCTTCGGCGCTGAGGCCTCGCGGGGGAATTGACGAAGCGGCTGCGGATGAAGCTGGGCAGGTTGCCCGGGTGGCCCCCCAGCCACATCCCGGCGCCGAGGGCGAGGAGCAAGGCGGCGACGATCGCCGCGATCCGGCCCGCCCTCACGCCCGCCTCAGACCTTCAGGAAGCGCCGCAGCGTGACTCCCGAGCCGATCGCCGAGACCAGCACCGCGGCGGCGAAGAGGATGCCGACAAGCAGCGGGAAGGAGAGGCTGCTGTTGTTCTGCGCGGCGAGGAAGGAGAACGTCTTGCCGAGAGGGTCGACGATAGTGATCTTGCCCAGCCACAGGATCAGTATGGCCACCAGGCCGCCGGTGAAGCCGACTACGACGCCCTCGATCATGAACGGCCAGCGGATGAACCAGCGGGTCGCGCCGACCAGCCGCATCACCTCGACCTCGCGGCGGCGGGTATAGATCGAGAGCCGGATCGTGTTGCCGACCAACAGCAGCGAGGCGGTGATCAAAAGGGCGGTGATCACGGTCAGCACGATCTTCAGCGCGCCGGTCACCTGGGCGATCTGTTCGGCCGCCTGCTGGCGGTCGAAGGTGTTCTGGATGATCGGCGAGATCGGGTGGGGCTTGCCGTTTGGCCCGGGTCGCATGATCGCGAGCGCGGATCGAGGCGAGGTCGGAGGCGTCGTCGGGCTTGATCCTGAAGCTCGCCGGGCAGCGGGTTTTCGTGGAGCTGGGCGGTCAGTTCCTGGCTCTTCTTCTTGCCCAGCGATTCCCTGCAGTTCTTCAAGCGCCTCGGCTTTGTCGATGAATCGCACCGAGGCGACGTGCGGGATCGCCACCAGCTTCGCATGCAGGGCGGAGATTTCGCCCTTGGTCGCGTCGGCGAAGAGCGCGACCTGAACATTGAGTTCGCCGCGAACCTGGTCGCTCTTGGCCTGGGTGGTCTGCAGGATCGGGATCAGCACACCGAGCAGGATCACGGTGACGATCGTGGTGACGATCGCCGCCATGCTCGGCGCCGCGTTGCGGCGCAGAGCCCGGAAGGCCTCCCGGTGAAGAAGACGAGCCTGCCCATCAGAACAGGGACTCGCTGCCGTGGCCGTTGGTCTGGCCCTCGGGGCCGACCCCCATCTCGGCCCGCATTCGCAGGCCGAACTCGGTGGTCGACTCCTCGGTGTAGCCGCCGCTGACCTCGTCGCGGACGACGCGGCCCTCGTAGAGCTCGATCACCCGGCGGCGCATATTGTCGACCATCTCGCGGTCGTGGGTGACGACGAGGACCGTGGTGCCGGTCTTGTTGATCCGGTACAGAAGCTGCATCACCCCGATCGAGGTGACCGGGTCGAGGTTGCCGCTCGGCTCGTCTGCGAGCAGCAGCGGCGGGTGGTTGACGAAGGCGCGGGCGATCGAGACCCGCTGCTGCTCGCCGCCGGAGAGCTGGTCGGGGTAGCTGTGCAGCTTGGTCGAGAGGCCCACCAGGCGCAGGGTCTCCGGCACCTGCTCGCGGATTTCGGTGCGGCTGGCGCCGATCACCTGCAGGGCGTAGGCGACGTTGTCATAGACAGTGCGATCAGGGAGCAGCTTGAAGTCCTGGAAGACGGTTCCGATGTTGCGCCGCAGCTGGGGGATCTTCTTCTCCGGCAGGGCACCGATGTCGCGGCCGGCGATGCTGACGGCACCCTCGGTGGCGGACAGCTCGCGGATCAGCAGCTTGATCAGGGTCGACTTGCCGCACCCGGTGGGGCCGACCAGGAAGACGAACTCGCCGCGGTCGATGGCGAGCGAGACCCGGTCCAGGGCCATATGCCCCCCGGGGTAAACCTTGGTCACATCGCGCAGCTCGATGATCGGCGCGGCCGCCGCGGCGCGCTCGCCGCGGCTCCTCGTCGCGTTTCGGTCTCTTCTTCGCCCTAGCCATTGCGGTGGTCTGTTCTGCGATCACAGGGTGACTCCTGCGCACCACTGGGCACGCAAGACCCCGCCCATCGAAGGTTGGCGAAACCTTAGCGAATTGTTAGCGGACGCTAGTGATTGCCGGTAACGCGGTCCGGCTCCAGCGCCCGTTCCACCGCTGAGACGATGTGCGCAGCGTCGATCCCGGCGGCGCCCAGCAGCGCCTCCGGGGGGCCGCTGCCGGGTCGCTCGAAGACGGCGAGGCGCAGGAGCCGCGTGCTCACACCGGAATCCGCCAGCGCGGTGGCGACGGTCTCGCCGATCCCTCCCTCTGCCCAGTGGTCCTCCACGCTCACCAGCGCCTGCGTATCGGTTGCCGCACTCACCAGGGTCTCAGCATCGACCGGCTTGACCGAGTAGAGGTCGATCACCCGGGCCGCGATCCCGCGACCGGCGAGGACCTCCGCGGCGGCAAGGCACTCGTGCAGGGTGATGCCCGCACCGACGAGGGTGACGACATCGTCGGTGCCCGACCGAAGCGTGCGGCTACCTCCGATCGAGAAGGTCTCGTCCGGCTCATAGAGCACAGGGGTGGCGCCGCGCGTCGTGCGCAGATAGCTGACGCCGCGGTGGCGGCGCATCGCATCGACGAGCTGCACCGTCTGGTTGGCGTCGCAGGGGTATAGCACCGTGCTGCCGAGGACGGCGCGAAGGGCGGCAATGTCCTCGAGTGCCATCTGCGAGGGCCCGTCGGGCCCGATAGATACCCCTACATGCGAACCGCAGAGCTTCAGGTCCGCGTCAGAGATCGCGGCCATGCGGACGAAGTCGTAAGCACGACTCAGGAACGCACCAAATGACGAAGCAAACGGCTTCCATCCGCGGACCTGAAAGCCGACCGCGGCCGCGACCATCTGCTGCTCGGCGATGAACATCTCGAAGAACCGGTCCGGATGCTTTTGCGCGAACCGCTCGGCGTAGGTCGAATTCCCCACCTCGGCGTCGAGCGCCACGACCCGCTCATCGACGGAGCCAATCCAGGCAAGGGCGTCGCCATAGGCCCCGCGAGTCGCGACTTTGGCGCCGACCTCATACGCAGGCCGCTCGACTGGCTCCATCGCAACCTCAAACGGCCGCGGTGCAGGCGGTGGCTGGACGGCCACCCCAAGCGAGCGGATACCGCCAAGCTCGGCGATCGCGGCCTCCGGATCGGCAAGCGGCTTACCGTGCCAGTTCGGCTTGTCCTCAACGGCGGCGACACCGGAGCCCTTCTTCGTGCGGGCGAAGATCACCGCGGGGGCATCTGCCTCCAGCGCCCGGGTATAGGCGTCGTCGATCGCCGTGAAGTCATGTCCGTCTATCTCCTGCACGTGCCAGCCACAGGCGCTCGCGCGCGCCGCAAGGGAGGACGTGTCCCACTCGTGCATGGTCGTACCTCGCTGCCCGAATCGGTTGACGTCGACCACCGCGATGAGATTGCTCAGGCGCGCGTACCCTGCGTGCTCGAACGCCTCCCACATCGATCCCTCAGCCAGCTCAGAGTCGCCGCAGAGCACCCACACCCTGAGGTCGGAGGACTCGAGGCGAGCAGCGGCAAGCGCGATGCCGACGGAGATCGGAAGGCCCTGGCCGAGCGAACCGGTGGCGACGTCGACCCAGGGGATTTCCGGCGTCGGATGACCCTGTAAGCGGGAGCCGAACTCACGGAAGGTGAGCAGCTCTTCGTCATCGATCGCGCCCGCGGCCTTGTAGAGCGCATACAGCAGCGGCGAAGCGTGCCCCTTGGAGAAGACGAGGTGATCGTTTGCACGGTTCTTTGGGGCGGAGAAGTCGTATCGAAGATGGTGCGCGAAGAGCACGGCCATCAGGTCGGCGGCCGACATCGAGGACGTGGGATGGCCGGAGCCGGCGGCTGCGCTTGCGCGGATCGCATCGACGCGAAGCTGCTGGGCAAGCTCGTGCGGCTGCTGGTCGCGATTCGCGGTTTGCGCAGAGATGACCTGATGCAAGGACGTAGACCTCTTCTCGATGCGGCCGGGAGCCGGACTCTATCTCGGGCTATCCGATCGCCACCATTCGCTCGATCGGGAGGCGCGCCCGCGCAGCGATCTCCGCCGGGACGCTGACCTCGAACTTCATCTCGACCAGCGAGTCGCGCAGCTTCGGCAGGGTGATCATCCTCATGTACCTGCAGAAGGCCATCCGGTTGGCCTCGATCAGGTTGGCCTGCGGCGCCGCCTGCTGCAGTGGGTAGAGCATCCCGTTCTCGGTGGCGACTGATGAAGCTGCCGTCGGGGTGCGCTTCGACGTGGCGCAGCATCCCCGAGGTCGAGAGCATGTGGACGCCCTCGGGCTCGATCTCGCCCGCGGCGACGTACTCCATCGCCTGGGTCGAGCAGCCACACTCAGGGTGGATCAGGAGCTCGGCCTCGGGATGCTCGGCCCGCGTCTGGGCGAGGTCCTCGGGGCGGATTCCGGCGTGGACGTGGCACTCTCCGTCCCAGACGTGAAAGCGGCCGCGGCGCTCGGGGTCCTCGTGCAGGCCGGTCTCGCGCTCGACGAAGGCACCCAGCCACATGTCGGGGCCGAAGAGGATCTCGGCCTCGGGGCCGTGCTCGGCCCAGATGTGCTCGACCACCTTGACCGCGTTGGAGGAGGTGCAGCAGTAGTCGGTCTCCGCCTTGACCTCGGCCGAGGTGTTGACGTACATGACGACCAGCGCGCCGGGATGCTCCGCCTTCCAGGCGCGCAGCTGCGTCGGCGTCGATCGAGTCGGCGAGCGAGCAGCCGGCGCCGAGGTCGGGGATCAGGACGGTCTTCTGCGGCGAGAGGATCGAGGCGGTCTCGGCCATGAAGTGCACGCCGCAGAAGGCGATCGCGTCCGCGTCGGTGGCCGCGGCCTGCCGCGAGAGCCCGAGCGAGTCGCCCATGTGGTCGGCGACGTCCTGGACCTCGGGCAGCTGGTAGTTGTGCGCCAGGATCACCGCGTTGCGCTCGGCGGCAAGGGCGCGGACCTCCTCGCTCAGCGCAGCGACCTCCTCGGGCGAGAGGGCGTCCGGTGAAGTGGGTTGGATCGTCGGGAGCTCTTGCACGAGCCCTTCCTTTCCTGATGTTCGCTGGCCCGGCCTTTGCCTTGAACCAGTCGAATGAACGTTGTCCAAGTCTAACCGCTTGGCGAGCGGGGGTCGCGAGGGCAGGGCAGCGGGTGGGCGCGGCTCACGTCCTCGGTCCCCGAACCCGGGAGGAGCGCAGGCGCAAGACTTCAACTATGCCCGAGCTACCCGAGGTCGAGATCACTGCGCGGCGACTGAACAGCGCTTTGTCGGGTGCCGCGGTCGAATCGGCCCTTGCGCCGGGGATGAACGTGATGAAGACCTTTGAGCCCGGGCTGGGGGAGCTGGTCGGGCGGGAGGTGAGCGGGGTTCGGCGCGTCGGCGAAGATGCCCGTCGTCGAGTTCGGGGACCTGGCTCTCTTGATCCACCTGATGTCGGCGGGGCGGCTGCAGGTGTTTGAGAAGCGTGCGTCACCCAAGGATCGGGCTTCTCGGGTGCTGGTGCGGCTGGGGGACGGGCGGGAGTTGCGATTGCGGGAGTTCGGGACCAGGCAACGGGCCTGGGCGAAGCTGCTCTTAACGGAGGCGGTTGCCGAGGATGAGATGATCGCCTCGCTGGGACCAGAAGCCTGGCCCCCGCCACCGCCCTCCGAGTTCGCCGCGCTGATCGACCAGCCTCGCCATCTGCATCCGCTGCTGCGCGACCAGCGGACGATCGCCGGAATCGGGCGGTCCTGGGTCGATGAGATTCTCTGGGAGGCGCGGCTCTCGCCGTTTAAGAAAGGCTCGGAGCTAGGCGAGGAGGAGGTCGAGCGACTGCACGGCGCGCTCGCGCGTGCTCGGCGATGCGATCGATCACTATGAGGAGGTGGTCGGCGACCGGCTCCCCGACAAGCTGCCGATGCCGCTGCAGGTCCACCGGCGCGAGGGCGAGCCCTGCCCTCGCTGCGGGACGACGATCGAGGCGGTCTTCTTCTCCGAGCACCAGACCAACTACTGCCCCGCCGAGCAGACCGGCGGGCGGGTGCTGAAGGACCGCCGGCTCTCGCGGCTTTTGAAGTGAGGATCAGGCGGGCTCAACCAGCATGCTGAAGTCGAGGCTCGGCGCCGAGTGGGTGAGGGCGCCGACCGAGATCAGCTCGACGCCGGTCTCGGCGATCGACCGCACCGTCTCCAGGCTCACACCGCCCGAGGCCTCCAGCGATGGCGCCCTCGCACCATCTGAGGTGTCGCGCAGCTCCACCGCCTTTCGCAGCGTCGCGGTGTCCATGTTGTCGAGCAAAAGCAGATCGGCGCCCGTGCCCAGCGCGTAGGCGACCTCGTCGAGATTGCGGCACTCGACCTCGACCGCCAGGTCGGGCCGAGCGGTGCGGGCCGCGTGGACGGCCTTCGCAAGCCCGCCGGCAAGGGCGATGTGGTTCTCCTTGATCAGGATCGCGTCGTAGAGACCCATCCGGTGGTTGCGCCCGCCGCCCGCCGCGACCGCTGCCTTCTCGAGCCCGCGCAGCCCCGGCGTCGTCTTGCGCGTGTCGAGGATGCGGGCGCCGGTGCCCGCCACGGCCTCCACGTAGCGCGCCGTCAGTGTGGCGACGCCGGAGAGGTGGCCGAGGAGGTTGAGCGCGGTGCGCTCGGCGGCGAGCATGGCGCGCGCCGGGCCACTCGCAAGCACCACCTCGGCCGGCACCTCCTCCCGCCACCGCCCCTCGACCACCAGCTCCTCGACATGCTCGACGCCGCACTGGCGCAGCGCCTCCTCGACCGCGCCGAGGCCGAACACGACCCCGGGCTGCTTCTGCACGATCCAGGCGCGGCTCCGCGCATCCTCGGGCACCGTCGCCTCCGATGTCACGTCTCCCGAACCGATGTCCTCGGCGAGCGCGCGAGAGACGACCTCGCTGAGCGGCTCGCCGAGACCGGACATCGGTGCAGCCTAAACTGCGAACGCCCGCCGCCGATACGGTCGCGTCGAGTCATCTCACATCCGGGGCCCTCGGCGCGTTTAATCAGTGACTTGAGCGCCCTGCCTCCGTTCCAAGCCCTGCTCGACGAGCACGCCACCGATGTGATGGCGGTGCTGCGCGGTGCAGTCGGCCGCCTCGACGCCGAGGACTGCTTCCAAGAGACCTTCGTCTCCGCCCTTCGCGCCTATCCGAAGCTGGGCGACGCGAGCAACCTGCGCGGCTGGCTGCTGACGATCGCCCATCGCAAGGCGGTCGATCACCACCGAGCCAACGGGCGCCGGCCGGTGCCGGTCGCCGAGGTGGCCGAGGTCGCGGTCAGCGACCCCGAGCCCGGCGGTGAGATCTGGGCGTTGGTGGGGACGCTGCCGCCCAAACAGCGTGCCGCGGTCGAGCTTCGCTACGCCTGCGACCTGCCACACGCCGAGATCGCCGCCGCGCTGGGCTGCTCGCCGGAGGCGGCCCGCCGCAACCTCCACGAGGGGGTCAAGCGACTGAGAAGGGAGCTGACATGAAGACCACGCTGCAGCGCTTCGCCGACCGCGCCGCTGCCGAGGGCCTGCTCGACGTCGCCTACGCGACAATGGACTCGCCCTTCGGACCGCTCCTGCTCGCAAGCACCAAGCGCGGCCTGGTGCGGGTGGGCCTGCCCAACCAAGACGCCGAGGGCCTACTCGACGACCTGGCGACGCGCGTCTCCCCCCGGGTGCTCGAGGCGCCGGCCCAACTCGACGAGCCCCGGCGCGAGCTCGACCTCTACTTCGAGGGCCGCCTGCGGACTTTCGAGCTGCCTCTCGATTGGCAGCTCAGCAGACGGCTTCCGCGGCAGGGTGCAGCGCGCGATCGCCAAGATCCCCTACGGGCAGACACGCAGCTACACCGAGATGGCCGGACGAGCCGGAAACGAGCGGGCGGTGCGTGCCGCCGGCACGGCGCTGCGGCTCCAACCCGCTCCCGATCGTCGTCCCCTGTCACCGCGTCCTGCGCAGCGGCGGCGGTCTCGGCGGCTACGGAGGCGGCCTGCCGATGAAGGAGGCACTGCTGAAGCTCGAGGGCGTCCGCTAAAGGGACCGAGCACTCCGGCCGATCCACAGGCTGGGATGCCCGACGGTGAGAAGCTCGCGCGCTGGGCGAGGCGATGGAGGTCCCTCGCCGTCTGGGCGTGCATCGCCTTCGCTATCTCGACCGCCGGCGCCGCGAGCGTCGCGCAGCCCGCTGCCGCATCGCCTCGCCCGACCCCGCTCACCGGGGCCGGCGCCCAGTCGATCCCCCCGAGCGCGGCAGCCGAAGAAGAAGAGGAAGAAGAAGAACCGGAAGGCGAAGAACTCGAAGAAGAAGAAGAGAGGAAGAATCCGAAGCCCCGACTCTCCCACCCGCCAGGTGCCTGTTGCGCAGCGCCGCAGCCCGCATCGTCACCTCCCCAACCCACGACAGCGTGAGCCTGACGGTCCGCTACACCTCCTACGCGCCGTCTGAGGTCACGGTCGACTACTGGCTGAACGGCGGCCGGGGATCGCTTCAGCTGGGGACGGCCAGGGAGCGCTTCGCCGAAAAGGGCCTTCTTCACCTGAGCGAGCACCTGAGCGCTCGCGCGATGGCCAAAGCCCGGGCTGCGCGCGCCTTCATCGTCAGCCTCGACGTCCCGGCGGCGCCGTCCTATTGCGATCGCTACGCCATCCGGCGCCTGACGCTCAGGCACGTCCTCGACGGCACAAACCGAGTGGCTCACGCCGGACTCGGCCTCCGGCCACGGTCGCTGAGAGATCGCCGGTGAGACGGCGGCCTCGCGGCGTCTAGGTGGCCGATGGCGGCGGTCTTGTTGAGGTAGTCGCGGATGAACTCGTCGATATCGCCGTCGAGGACCCGCTGGACGTCGCCGACCTCGTGCTCGGTGCGGTGGTCTTTGACCATCGTGTAAGGGTGCATGACGTAGCTGCGGATCTGCGAGCCCCAGGCGACGTCCTTCACCTCCCCCCTCTCCCGCGCCAGCTCTTCGGCGCGTTTGCGCTCCTCCAGCTCGATCAGCTTCGAGCGCAGCAGCTGCATCGCGACCGCCTTGTTCTGAGCCTGGGAGCGCTCGTTTTGGCACTGGACGACGACGCCGGTGGGGAGGTGGGTGATCCGCACCGCGGAGTCGGTCTTGTTGACGTGCTGGCCGCCGGCGCCGGAGGCTCGGTAGGTGTCGACGCGCAACTCAGCGTCGTCGACCTCGACCTCGACCTCGACTCCCTCGTCGACCAGCGGCCCGACGTCGACCTGGGCGAAGCTGGTGTGGCGGCGCGCGGAGGAGTCGAAGGGGGAGATCCGCACCAGGCGGTGGACGCCGCGCTCGGCGGCGAAGAGGCCGTAGGCATTCTCGCCGCGGGCGATGAAGGTCGCCGACTTGAGACCCGCCTCCTCTCCCGGTGAGGCCTCCTTCATCTCCACCTCGAAGCCGCGCCGCTCGGCCCAGCGAAGGTACATGCGCAGGAGGATCTCCGCCCAGTCCTGGGAGTCGGTGCCCCCGGCCCCGGCGTGGACGGTGACGACCGCGTCGCCGGAGTCGTACTCGCCGCTGAACAACCGCGCCTCCTCCAGCTCGGCGAGGCGCCGCTCGACCGAGGCGAGCTGGGCAGTGAGCTCGGCCGCCATCTCCTCGTCCTCGGTGGCCAGCTCGGCCAGCTCGCCGAGATCGCCGACCTCGGACTCCAGGTCGTGCGAAGGTCTTCAGTTTGCGCTGGGCGCGGGCGTGAGCGGCGGAGGTGCGGGCGGCGGTCTCCTGGTCGTCCCAGAAGCCGGGTCGCTGCATCTCGGCCTCCAGCCGCCCCACCTCGGCATCGAGCGAAGCCGGGTCAAAGGTAGTCCGCGAGCAGCTTCAACTGGTCGCGGATCTCGGCGAGCCGCGCCGGCACCGATTCGGTTGAGGCGGCCTCGGCCATGCAGGGAGCTTACCCAGCGCCGGTACCGTGTTCGAAGCCGCCCGCGCGCAGCGCCTCGGCGCGATCCTCGAACGGGCGCCAGCTCCGCACCTTGCCAGCGTGCAGCTCGAAGAGCCAGGCCATCTCCTCATCGCCGGCCGGCGAGCCGTCCTCGGCCCAGCGCCAGATCCGCCTGATCGAGGCCACCGCCCGGTCGGTGTCCTCGTATAGCTCCTCCAACTCGATCGTCTGCTGCACGCCCCCGGGCGGTCGCGTCGCCCACAACCGTGCCGCGTCTGCTCCTTTTCGTAGTCCCTTCATGGAATGAAGTTCAACCCCAGGATCAAGGACGCCGACGAACGCATCCAGGTCCTGCTCGTTGAAGGCCCTGATGAACTCCCTGACGGGATCAGAGTGCCCCATCACCGACCTGAGAGCGCGAAGACCAGGAGATCGGGGGGTGCAGAGACCATCGAGGCGAGCGCAGCGTCGGTGCGTGACCCGATCCGGCCGACCGAGGACGACAAGATGCGCCGGCTTGCAGCGCCCTCAGGCCCCGTGGCACTTCTTGTACTTTTTGCCGGATCCGCACCAGCAGGGATCGTTGCGGCCGATTTTGTCGTGCTCGTCCTTGACCACGGTCTCGACCACCTCGGCGGCGCCGTTGGGGGCCTGGGCGGCGCCCGCGCCCGCGGCGACCATCTCCACCGCCCCCGCCGAGCCCGTCGCGGCGACCTGCTGCAGCGCCGAGGGCTGCCCTTCGAGGGTGCCGCCGGAGTAGTCGAACGTCGCCGGCTCGCTCTCACCGTTGGGGGCGAAGGCGGTTTCGGCCTGCGCGGGGTCGAGCTCCACCTCGACGTGGAAGATCAGCTTGCTGAACTCCTCCCAGATCGAGTGCATCAGCTCTTCGAACATCGAGAAGCCCTCGTTTTTGTAGGCGACGAGGGGGTCGAGCTGGGCGAAGCCGCGCAGGTGGATGCCCTCTCGCAGGTAGTCCATGTCGAAGAGGTGCTCGCGCCAGCGGTTGTCGATCACCTGCAGCAGGATCGAGCGCTCCAGGTAGCGCATCAGCTCGGCGCCGAACTGCTTCTCGCGCTCATCGTAGGCATTCATCGCGTCGTCGTCGAGGGCATCCTTCAGCTGCTCGCGGTCGACCGTCTCCGGAGCCAGCGAGGCGACCTCGATGCCGACCGGCCAGATCTGGCGCAGCTGGGTCTCGAGCTCCGCCATGTCCCAGTCCTCGAGGATGTCGCCAGGTGTGTACTCGTCGACCAGGCGCTCGATCACGCCCTCCATTTCGTCGCGGGCGGTCTCGGAGATGTCGCGTCCCTCAAGGATCTCGCGGCGGTATTTGTAGACGACGCGGCGCTGCTCGTTCATCACGTCGTCGTACTCGAGGACCCGTTTGCGGATCAGGAAGTTCTGTTCCTCGACCTTCTTCTGGGCGTTCTCGACCGTCTTGGTGAGCATGTTCGCCTCGAGCGGCATCTCGCCGCCCTCCTCGTCGACCGGACCCAGACGGTCGAGGATTTTGTAGATGCGATCGCCGGCGAAGAGTCGGATCACGTCGTCTTCGGCCGAGAGGTAGAAGCGCGTCTCGCCGGGGTCGCCCTGGCGCCCGGAGCGACCGCGCAGCTGGTTGTCGATGCGGCGCGACTCATGGCGCTCGGTGCCGCAGATGTAGAGGCCACCCAGCTCGCGCACCTCCTCAGCCTCGGCCGCGCACTGCGGCTCCAGCTCGGCGACCTTCGCCTCGAGCGCCTCCTCGTAGCCCACCTCGCCGGGCGCTGAGGCCCTGCTTTTTCAGCTCGTGGACGGCGAGCTGCTCGGGGTCGCCGCCGAGCTTGATGTCGACGCCGCGGCCGGCCATGTTGGTGGCGATCATCACGGCGCCCTTGCGACCGGCCTGGGCGATCCGCTCGCCCTCCCGCTCGGCGTGCTCGGGCTTCGCGTTCAGCACCGCGTGCTCGATGCCCTGGCGCTTTAGCTCGGCGGAGATCATCTCCGAGACCTCGACCGAAACGGTGCCGACCAGGATCGGCTGGCCCTTCCTCGTGGCGGGCGGTGATCTCATCGAGCACGGCTTTCCACTTGCCGTCTTTGGTCTTGAAGATCTGGTCGTTGTGGTCGGCCCGGACCATCGGCTGGTTGGTCGGGATCTCGACCACCGGGATCTTGTAGATCTTCATGAACTCGGTCGCCTCGGTCAGCGCCGTCCCGGTCATCCCGGAGAGCTTGTCGTAGAGGCGGAAGTAGTTCTGCAGGGTGATCGTGGCGAGCGTCTGGTTCTCCTCGCGGATCGCCACCCCCTCCTTCGCCTCGACCGCCTGGTGCAGGCCCTCCGACCAGCGCCGCCCCTCGAGGATGCGACCGGTGAACTCGTCGATGATCATCACCTCGCCGTCGACCACCGCGTAGTCCTTGTCGCGTTTGTAGAGCGACTCGGCCTTCAGCGCCTGGACAAGGTGGTTGACGAGGCTGCCGTGCTCACCGAGGTAGAGGTTCTCGACCCCGACGAACTCCTCGGTGCGCTTCACGCCGCGCTCGGTCGGCGCCACCGTCTTGTGCTTCTCGTCGAACTCGTAGTCGTAGTCGACGTCGGAGGTGTCCTTGGACTCGCCGAGGGATTTGAGCTTTTCTTTGGCCGGGACGCCCTTCAGCTGTTTGGCGAGACGGGCGAAGGTGTAGTAGGTCTGGGCCGCCTGTTCGGGGGCGCCGGAGATGATCAGCGGCGTCCGCGCCTCGTCGATCAGGATGTTGTCGACCTCGTCGACGATCGCGAAGTGGTGGCCGCGTTGCACGCAGTGCTCGAGCGCCGAGGCCATGTTGTCGCGCAGGTAGTCAAAGCCGAACTCCGAGTTGGTGCCGTAGGTGACGTCGCAGGCGTACTTGTGCTGGCGGGTCGCGTGGTCATCGCCCTCCTGGATCGCGGCGACGCTGACCCCGAGCGCGTCGTAGACCGGCTTCATCCATTCGGCGTCGCGGCGGGCCAGGTAATCGTTGACCGTGACCAGGTGGACGCTATCGCCGGCCAGCGTGTTGAGGAAGACGGCCAGGGTCGCGGTAAGCGTCTTGCCCTCGCCGGTCTTCATCTCGGCGATCGCCCCGTCGTGCAGGACCATGCCGCCGATCAGCTGCACGTCGTAGTGACGCTGGCCAAGGGTGCGGCGGGAGGCCTCGCGGGTCAGCGCGAAGGCCTCGGGCAGGAGGTCGTCGAGCGACTCGCCGTTTCGGGCGCGCTCGCGCAGCGAGTCGGCCTCTTCGCGCAGCTCGGTGTCCTTGAGCACCTCCATCTCCGGCTCGATCCGGTTGATCGCCTCGGTGCGCTTCTCATAGGCCTTAAATTTGCGTCCCTCACCGACGCGCAGCGCGCGCGTGACCATGTCCCTTGCGGCGGGCATCGGCCTAGGTTAGCGATGGGCGGGGCTCAGGCGGTACGTCCGCGCATGCGGCCGACGGCGCGACGGGTCAGGGCGCGCTTGCGGCGCACGCTCGCGGTGCTTCTTTACCTGGCGGCGGATGTCCTCCGCCAGCTCGTGGATCGTGTGGGGCATCTCCGCGGAGGCCTCTCGGGCCCTCAGGGTCACGCCCTTGAGCTGCAGGGTGGCCTCGGCCACCTGGCTCTCGGCAATCGAGGGATTGCGCTCCTCGGAGAGCTCGATGTCGAGCGTGGCCAGCTCCGAGACCTGCTTACCGACCCGGCGAAATCGCTTCAGCACGTGCTCTCGCAGCTCGTCGGTGATCTCGACGTTGCGACCACGGATCTCGATTCGCATGCTGCCTCCTTCGGGTCTGTGCCTCGATCCTACGCCCCTCACAGGCGCCCGGATCTGAAAACGCAGGCCGTGGCCCGCCAGGCGCGGGCGATCGCTGTGAGCCACGGGCAAGCTGGCCTACGCCTGGCGGGCGCGGACCTGCGATGCCGCCGATCAGAAACGTCCGCGGGGCCAGCTCGGTGCCTTCCAGCAAGATCGAGTCGCGGATGCGGGCGCCGTCGCCGATCCGACAGTCCGTCGCCGACGATCGCCGGACCCTCGATGCGAACTCCCTCCCCCAGCTCGACCCCGGCGCCGATCAGCGCCGGCGGCTCGACCTCGGCGTCGCCGAGCGGGCCGGCGGCTCGGACGCCGTCGGCGACCTCGCGGGGCCCCGGGATCGACCGCCGACCGCCCCGCACAGCGCGTCGAAGTTGCCCTGGCGCAGCTCGTCGAGGTTGCCGATGTCGTTCCAGTAGGCCTCGACCTCGTGCGAGTAAAACGGCACGTCGCCCGCCAGCAGCGCCGGGAAGACATCCATCGCCCAATCGGCGAACCCGGGTGGGTCCTCGCGGTCCCGCCGCCCTGCTTGCCCCCGGCTCGGGGAAGAAGTCAAAGACCTCCGAGCGGAACATGTAGATGCCGCAGTTGGCGAGGTCGGAGAGGGCCTCGGCCGGGTCGGGCTTCTCCTGGAAGCCCTGGATGCGGCCGTCGGCGCCGGTGATCGCGACCCCGAACTGGCTGGTGTCCTTGACCCGCTTCGTCGCCAGGGTCGCGACTCCGTCGTGGGACTCGTGGAAAGCGCGCATCGCACCAAGGTCGATGTCGGTGAGCGCATCGCCGGAGATGACCAGGAAGGAGTCGCCGAGGAACTCGGCCGCGTTGCGCACGCCTCCCGAGGTGCCGAGCAGCCGCTCCTCGCGGCTGTAGGAGAGCTCGACCCCGAAGTCCGAGCCCCCGCCGAAGTGAGCCTCGATCAGCTCCGGGAACCAGTGCAGGTTGGCGATCGTCTCGGTGAAGCCGTGGCCGGCGAGCAGCCGCACGATGTGCTCCATCACCGGCCGGTTCAAGACCGGCACCATCGGCTTCGGCATCTCGTAGGTGATCGGTCGCAGCCGGGTTCCCAACCCCGCGGCTAGAACCATGGCCCGCATCACGACCGCCTAGGCGGAGATCAGGTGCCCTGGTCCCATGAGGCCAGGTACTTCGACTGGACTCTCGGTGAGGCTGTCGATCCTGACGCCCTTGGACTCCAGCTTGAGGCGGGCGATCTCCTGGTCGATCTCGCGTGGGCACCGGGTGGACCTTGGTCTCCAGCGTCGTCGTGGTTCTTTGCCATGTACTCGGCGGCGAGCGCCTGGTTGGCGAAGCTCATGTCCATCACCGCCGCCGGATGGCCCTCCGCGGTGGCCAGGTTGACCAGCCGCCCCTCGGCGAGCAGGAAGATCTCGCGCCCGTCCTTGAGCCGGTGGCCCTCGACCAGCGGCCGCGCTTCGTAGGTCGACTCGGTCAGCGCCTCGAGGTCGCCCTTGTTGATCTCGACGTCGAAGTGGCCGGAGTTGCAGACGATCGCGCCGCTCTTCATCACGTCGAACATCTCGCCGGCGATCGCGTCGCGGTTGCCGGTCACCGAGATGAAGACGTCGCCCTCGCGGGCGGCCTCGACCCCGCGCATCACGTCGAAGCCGTCCATCACCGCCTCCAGCGCCCGCAGCGGGTCGACCTCGCAGACGATCACGTGGGCGCCGTGGCCCTTGGCCCGCATCGCAACGCCCTTGCCGCACCAGCCGTAGCCGATCACCACCACCCTGAGGCCGGCAATCAGCACGTTGGTGGCGCGGATCACGCCGTCGAGGGTCGACTGCCCGGTGCCGTAGCGATTGTCGAAGAAGTGCTTGGTGTCGGCGTCGTTGACGGCGATGATCGGGAAGCCGAGCTTGCCCTCCGCCTCCAGCGCCTTCAGGCGGATCACCCCGGTGGTCGTCTCCTCGGTGCCGCCGAGCACCTCGGAGAGCTGCTCGGGCCGCTCGCCGTGCAAGACGCTGATCACGTCGGCGCCGTCGTCCATGGTGATATGCGGGTGCTTGTCGACGGCGGTCTCGATGTGGCGGTAATAGGTCTCGTTGTCCTCGCCGTTGATCGCGTGGACCTCGGCGCCGTAGCGGTCGACCAGCGCCGCCGCGGTCTCGTCCTGGGTCGAGAGGGGGTTCGAGGCGCACAGCGCCACCTCGGCCCCGCCGGCCATCAGGGTGCGGACCAGGTTCGCCGTCTCAGTGGTGACGTGCAGGCAGCAGGCCATCCGCAGTCCCTCCAGCGGCTTCTCGCGCTCAAAGCGCTCGCGGATCTGGGTGAGGACCGGCATCTGGCGATCTGCCCACTCGATCCGCTTCTGGCCCGCGTCTGCGAGCGCGATATCGGCGATGTCGTAGTTGGAGGCGGCGGTTGCCATCGGTTCCTTTCGTGTGGTCGGGACCCGGCGAAGGATACGGAGGACCTACGCCGGCTGTCCCAAGGCGGCCTTGAAGCGCTCGATCGCCTCGACCGGAAGGGGGTCGACGCCGCGCGAGCGGGCCAACCCCAGCGAGACCAGGTCTCCGAGCATCGTCGCCCACAGCAGCCGGGCGAGCGCGGGTCTCGCCCCTGGTCTTCACCCGCACGACCTTGGCCCGGTGCTCGGCGATCGGCTGCGGCGGTCAGCTCGAAGCGGCGGCGCTCGCGGGGGTGCTGGTCGGCGTCCTCGAGGAAGACGGCGGAGAGCCCGGCGCCGCTCTCCGCGGCGCCCTGCCAGCCGCAGAGCTCGTTGTGGTCGGCCTCGGGCAGCTCGGAGAAGAAGGCGGGAAGCTTTGCGTTCTCGTTTACCTGCGCCTTCCAGCGGCGGGCGACCGGGGCGGTCAGCTCGGCGCCGTAGACGACCGGGACTGAGCCCTCGAGGCGAGCGGCGATCTCCGCAGCGCGGTCCTGGAGGTCGCCGGCCTGCTCCTCTAAGAAGGCGGCGGCGGCGTCGACCTCGGCGCGGAGCGCTCGGCGCGACGCCGTCAGAGCGCGGCGACCTCGACGGCGGTGGTGAGCATGTAGGCGACGGCGGCGCGGGGCTGAAGGATTCCCGGCAGGCCGATCACCGGCACCCCGGCGCCGCGGGCCGCCTCGACAAGTGCGCCGCCGGTGCTGAGCACGATGCGGCGGGCGCCGAGAGCCTCGGCGGCGGCGAAGCAGGCGAGCGTCTCCTCGGTCGTCGCCCGAGTAGCTGGAGCACAGAACGGCCCACTCCGGCGTCGCCCAAGAGGGAAGCTCATAGCCCCTGACCGTGAGCAGCGGCCGGGTCGAGGCGGTCGCCCAGCGCCGCCGCGGCGAGATCGCCGCCGATCGCCGAGCCCCCCATCCCGCAGACCATAAGCCCAGCCGCGTCGGCGGGCTCCAAGCGTGCCGATTCGATCCGCCACAGCGCGTCGCGCAGGTGGTCGGGGATCGCGAGGACGTCTTCGAGCATCAGGCCGGGACCCTCTCACGCGCGCCGATCACCGCGCCTTCGAGCTCGGCGCCGGGCTCGACCTCGACACCGGGGGCGAGGATCGAGCCGCTCACCCGAGCCCCCTCGCCCACCGTGCAGCCTTCGAGCAGCACCGAGTCGCGGACCTCCGCTCGGGCCTTCACCCGGCATGCCGGTCCGACGACGGCGCGCGGCCCCACCGTCGCGCCCTCGACCACCGTCGCGCCGGCATCGACCAGCAGGCCGGGCGCGGTCGGCTCCACCTGCGTCTCCACCCGCCCCTCGAGGATGTCCCAGCTCGCCTGCGAGGTAGCGATCCGGCGTCCCGATGTCCATCCAGTAGCCGTCGAGCCGCAACCCGTGCAGGCCGCCGCCTACCAGGCGCGGGAACACTTCACGCTCGATCGAGACCTCGCGCCCGGCCGGGATCAAGTCGAGCACCGAGCGCTCCAGCACGTACATCCCGGCGTTGATCTCCCCCGGCGCCGCCTCGCCGGTCTTCTCCAAGAACTCCAGCACCTCGCCCCCCAGCCCGGTGCTGACCAGCCCGTAGGCCGAGGAGTCCTCGACCGGGTGCAGGCCGAGCGTCGCCCGCGCCCCGCGCTCGGTGTGGGCGCCCAGCAACGCGGTCAGGTCGAGGTCGGTGAGGACGTCGCCGTTGAGCGCCAGGAAGCGATCCTCGAGGTCCTCGCCGAGCTGCTCGGCGGCGAAGCGGATGGCGCCGGCGGTGCCGCGGGCCTCGGGCTCGACGACGTAGCGGATGCGCGTCCCCTCCCCCTCGCCGTCGCCGAGCGCCTCGCGCAGCACATCGGGCAGAAACCCGCATGCGAGGACGACTTCGCTGACCCCGTGCCCCGCCAGCCACTCGACCATGTAGGCGAGGAAGGGACGATCGACCAGGGTCAATGCCGGCTTTGGCACCGAGAGAGTGAGCGGCCGCAGCCGCGTCCCCTCGCCACCGACTAGGACGATCGCCTGCATCGGCGTCAGTCTGCCGTCGTCGGGGAGGGCGAGCCCATGCCGGCCCTCCCGATCCCCTCGTACTCGATGCCGGCGGCACCGAGGGCCTTGGCGTCGAGGAAGTTGCGGCCGTCAATGATCAGCGGACGGGCCATGCGCTGAGCCACCTCGGCCCAGTCCAGCGCGGCGAACTCGGGCCACTCGGTCACGAGTACCGCGGCGTCGGCGCCATCCAGAGCGTCAAGAGCCGAGGGAGACATCTCAACGGAAGGCAGCAATTCCGCTGCGCGCCGCTCCGCCACAGGGTCATAGGCCGCTACCTCGACCCCCTCCCCCTCCAAGCGAGCGGCGAAAACCAGGCTCGCGGCGTCTCGCATGTCGTCGGTGTTGGGCTTGAACGAGAGGCCCAGCAGCGCGACCCGCCTGCCGACCAGCGAGCCGAGACGCTCGCGGAGCTTGTGAACGACGCGTCGCTTTTGAAGCTCGTTGACCTCGACAACAGCATTGAGAAGTTGGAAGTGGTAGCCGGTATTGGCAGCGAGCTTGCGTAGGGCGGAAACATCCTTTCCAAAGCAGCTGCCACCGAAGCCCAGGCCCGCTTGCAGGAACTTCGGCCCGATTCGGTCATCCAGTCCCATGCCCCGAGCCACCTCAGAGACATCGGCCCCAACCTCCTCGCAGACATTGGCGATCTCATTGATGAAAGAGATCTTGGTGGCGAGGAACGTGTTGGATGCCAGCTTGATCATCTCGGCGCTGGAGACGTCGGTGCGAACCACCTCCCCTCCGAGCGGAGCGTAGATCTCCTCCACCGCCTCGGCCGCCCACTCGTTTCCGGGATCGATGCCGATCACCACCCTGTCGGGGTTCATGAAGTCCTCAACTGCCGAACCCTCCTTGAGGAACTCAGGACAGGACGCATACGCGGTGTCGCTCAACTCTCGCTGGATCTTGCGGCCGGTGCCGACCGGAACCGTCGACTTCATCACCAGCACATGAGTGGAATCCCCCCGCAGCTCATCGACCACAGACATCACACGTCCGAGGTCGGCATCCCCGGAGTAGGTCGGCGGGGTGTCCACGCAGACGAAGAGGATGCGGGCCGCCGCCAACACGTCCGCCATCTCCGTGGTGAACTTGAGCCGCTCGGCGTTACGACGCAGCAGCTCATCGAGGCCCGGCTCGTGGATCGTCGTCTCGCCGCGCGATAGCGCCTCGACCTTGGCGGACAAGATGTCCCGGGCGATGACGCGGTGGCCGAGCTCGGCGAAACAGGCCGCCGTCACCAGGCCCACCCAGCCGACCCCGATCACGCCGATCGGCTCCTTCTCGCGCGTCATCCCTTCCTCCTCGCCGGCTCCGGCTTTGGGACGATCACGCTCACCGAGCGCGCCGTACTGACCATCTGGTCGTTGCTCGGCGAGTCCAGGAGGCTGTTGGAGATCCAGTAGGTGTTCCCGCCTCGATGCCAGGCGACC
Organism: uncultured Solirubrobacterales bacterium; assembly: GCA_963842375.1. Classification (GTDB taxonomy): domain Bacteria; phylum Actinomycetota; class Thermoleophilia; order Solirubrobacterales; family 70-9; genus CAVUPF01. Next base: position 567,932 of record CAWJGB010000010.1, on the reverse strand, counting down.
ATTTTGACCCGCCCGCCGTTGGTGTAGATCTTCGCCACACCACCGCCGCCTTCCTCAGCGAGGAGGCTGTGCGGCACGCCACTGGAGGTCCCCAGGAACTGCTGGACGGCGCCGTGGATCGCGCTCTTAGAGGCAGATACGTTGCTCGCGCCGAGGGTCGGGGGGAAGTGGATCTGTTTGACCTCCGCGTTGCGCGAGGCGATGAGCAATTTCACTACCTGGCGCATCGATTCGGCGTCGCTGATGTCTGAGGTCGTGTACATCCGCGGCTCACGCGCCCAGCCGGTCGGCAATGGTGCGAAGGAAGGTGTCGAGCGTCTGCCGGTAGGCCTCCAGTGAGGAGACCGAGACCCACTCCTCGGGCCCGTGGTGGCCCGCCCCGACCGGGCCGAACTCGACCGCCGGCACCCCGACCCGCAGGAAGGAGACCGCGTCGGAGGCGCCGTCGCGCCCGACGCTCATCGGCTCGTCGTGATGGGCGCTCGCCGCCTCGCGCAGGGCGCGCACGACCGTGGAGTCGCGGTCGACCCTGGCCGGCGGGCGGGTGAAGAGTGGCGCCACCTCGGCGCCGGGCAGGCCGCGCACCTCCTCCAAGCACGCCGGCCGGGTCCTGGTCTGGCAGGTAGCGGATGTCGACGTCGATCACGCATCGGTCTGGCACCTTGTTGAGCGCGTCCCCGCCCCAGATTCTGCCGAGGTTGATCGAGGGGCGGTCAAATAGCTCGGAGCTGTGCCGGGCAAACGGTAGCGACTCGATGCTGCGGAAAACGTCGAGCGCGTTCAGCACGGCGTTGTCGCCCAGCCACGGCGTGGCGCCGTGCGCGGCCGTGCCGCTCACCTCCAGCCGCAGCGCCAACACCCCCTTCGCCTCGACCCCGATATGGAGGTCGGTCGGCTCGCCGGTGATCGCGAAATCGCCGACGAAGCCGCTGTCGACCAAGTGATCGCTGCCCCGCTCGGCCTCCTCCTCGGACTCCTCGTCGCCGACGATCCCCAGCCGCACTCGCACACGGTCTTGGTCGCGCATCGTCGCGGTGGTCAGCAGCATCGCCGCCAGCGCACCCTTCATGTCATAGGAGCCGCGCCCGTAGAGACGGTCGCCCTCGAGTCGGGGGTCGAACTGGCCCGGTCGTCCCGGGACCACGTCGAGGTGCCCGTGCAGGACGACGGTCGGTGCCCCCTGCGGGCCGACCTCGGCCCGCATCACCGGCAGCCCTCGCACCTCGTCGCGGGCGGCCTCTATGCCCCGCGCCTCCAGCCAGCCCTTGACGAAGCCGGCGGCCTCAGAGACGGCCTCCGGCTCAGAGGTGTCGTAGCCGATCAGCCGCTTGGCGAGGGCTACGAGCTCGTCGCTCATCCCTGCGCGATCGCGAGGAAGGCCTCCGCCCGGTCGCGGTCTTTCCGCGCCCTGCTCTGGGCGCCGCTACCCTCCTCGGCCTCGGCGAGGCGCAGCTCGGCCTCGGCGAGCTGCTCTTTCAACGCGGCGGTGTCGAGATCGGCGGGGTCGATCGCCTCCTCGACCAGCAGCCGCGCCCGGTTGCCGAACACCTCAAGCCAGCCGTGCGCCTGGGCGTAGCGCACCGTCTCGGAGTCGGTGAGCGTGCAGGCGCAGCTCGGCCGGGCGCAACGCCGCCAGCAGCGGCGCGTGGTTGGCGAGGATGCCGATCTCGCCGACCGAGGTCCGGGTCGAGACCTGGCGCACCTCGCCGCTGTAGACCTCGCCCTCCGGGGTGAGGACCTCGACGTCGAGCTTGTGGTCTGCGGCCATGGCAGGGCCTCCTACGCGGCTGCGGCCGCCCCGGCGCCCTCGGTCACCTGGTCGATCGAGCCCTTCATGTAGAAGGCGCCCTCAGGGAGCTCGTCGTGGACACCGTCGAGGATCTCGCGAAAGCCACGCACCGTCTCTGCCACCGGCACGGACTCGCCGCTGCGACCGGTGAACTGCTCGGCGACGAAGAACGGCTGGGAGAGGAACCGCTCGATCTTGCGCGCCCGCGAGACGGTCTGCTTGTCCTCGTCGGAGAGCTCATCGATTCCGAGGATGGCGATGATGTCCTGCAGCTCCTTGTAGCGCTGCAGCACCTCCTGTACCTCGGTCGCGGTGCGGTAGTGCTCCTCCCCGAGGATGTCCGGCTTGAGGATCGTCGAAGTCGAGTCAAGCGGGTCGACCGCCGGATAGATCCCCTTCTCCGAGATCGCCCGGGAGAGCGTCGTGGTCGCGTTTAGGTGGGCGAAGACCGAGGCCGGCGCGGGGTCGGTGAGATCGTCGGCAGGGACGTAGATCGCCTGCACCGAGGTGACCGAGCCGCGCTCGGTCGAGGTGATCCGCTCCTGCAGTTCGCCCATCTCCGTCTCCAAGGTCGGCTGGTAGCCGACCGCGGAAGGCATCCGGCCGAGCAGCGCCGAGACCTCCGAGCCGGCCTGGACGAAGCGGAAGATGTTGTCGATGAAAAGCAGCACGTCCTGGCCGCCCTGCTCACGGAAGTATTCGGCCATCGTCAGGCCCGAGAGGGCGACGCGGAGACGGGCCCCCGGCGGCTCGTTCATCTGGCCGAAGACGAGCATCGTCTTGTCGATCACGCCTGACTCTTTCATCTCCAGCCAGAGATCGTTCCCCTCTCGGGAGCGCTCCCCGACACCGCAGAAGGCCGACAGCCCCTCGTGCTCCTCGGCGATGTTGCGGATCAGCTCCTGGATCAACACGGTCTTGCCGACCCCGGCGCCGCCGAACAGGCCGACCTTGCCGCCCTTCGCGTATGGCGCCAGCAGGTCGACCACCTTGATCCCCGTCTCGAGGATCTCCTGGGTCGGGGTCAGGTCGGAGACCTCCGGAGCAGGGCGGTGGATCGGCCAGCGCTCGGCCTGCACCGGCTCGCCCTGGTCGATCGGCTCGCCGAGCAGGTTGAAGATGCGGCCCAGGGTCTCCTCGCCGACCGGGACGGTGATCGGCCCGCCGGTGTCGATCACCCTGTCGCCGCGCTGCAGGCCGTCGGTCGCGTCCATCGCGACGGTGCGCACCCGGTTGTCGCCCAGGTGCTGCTGCACCTCGCAGACCAGCTCGGTCGACTCGCGGTCCTGATCGCCTGCCATCTCGACCTTCACCGCCGAGTAGATCTCCGGCAGCTGCTCGGGGAAGACGGCGTCGACGACGACGCCCGTGACCTGCTCGACCGTCCCGACGTTGACTCCCTTGGTTCCGTTCTCGTTGCTCTCAGTCATCGGTTCCTTTTCTGGTTCTGGCCTAGCCGAGCGCCTCGGCGCCGGCGACAACCTCCAAGATCTCCTGCGTTATCTCCGCCTGCCTGGCCCGGTTCATCTCCAGGGTCAGGTCGTCCATCATCGTCTCCGCGTTCTCGGCGGCGTTGCGCATCGCGGTCATCCGCGCGCCCAGCTCCGAGGCCGCCGACTCCAGCAGCGCCCGGTACACGGAGACGTTCACGTACTCGGGAATGAGCTCTGCGAGCAGCTCCCCGGCGTCGGGCTCATAACCCCACAGCGCCCTGCTGTGGGCCTTCTCGATATAGGTCTCCTCGGCGTCCTCTTCCTCCCCTTCGACCCCCTCGCCGGTGACGTCGGCCTGCTGAAGCGGCAGCAGCGTCTGCCGCCAGACGTGTTGGGTCAGCGGCGAGACGTAGCGGTTGTAGATGAGCTCGACCCGGTCGAGCTCCCCGTCGACGTAGCGGGCGGTCAGCTCCCCACCGATCTCGCGCGCGTTGGCGAAAGCGGGCCGGTCGGTGAAGCCGACGTAGGAGGTGCGGACATCCTCCTTGCGAAAGGTCAGCGCCGAGACGCCCTTGCGGCCGACGACGGAGAAGACAGGCTCAGCGCCCTTCTCGCGCAGCTCGCCCTTGAGCCGCATCCCGTCGCGGATGATGTTGGTGTTGAAGGCGCCCGCCAGGCCGCGGTCGCCGGTGATGAGGGTGACACCGACCCGCCTGACCTCCTCGCGCTCGACCAGCACGGGCAGGCGCGGGATGCCCCCGGCCTGCTCGGCGGCGCGCCGGGTCAGCTTGCGCATCCCCTTCGCGTAGGGCCGCAGTGCGGCGATCCGCTGCTCGGCCCGCCGCAGCCTGGCCGCCGCGACCATCTCCATCGCCCGCGTGATCTTGTTGATGTTCTTGATCGACGCGATGCGATTCTTGACTTCCTTTTGCGTCGCCATGGGTACTAGGCCGGAGCCGCCTCCTTTGCGTCCTCGGACCCGGCGTCGGGGCTGGGCTCGGTCCGTTCCGCCTCAGAGCGGACCCGGTCGGACTCGCCCTCCTCGAGCGGGTCGCCGTTCGCGTCGAAGTCCGGGCCGAAGTCGTCGACGAAGTCCTCGATCGCCTTGCCGAGCTCGGTCTCGTCCTCCTCGGACAGCAGTCCCGTCTCCTCGATCCGCCCCAGCAGCTCCGCCTTCTCGGCGTGCAAGCGGGTGCGCAGGTCGGCGAGGAACTCGCCGACGCGCTCGGTCTTGATCCGGTCCAGGAAGCCGCCGGTGCCGGAGTAGATCGCCGCCACCTGGTCGGCCACCCCGAGCGGCTCGCGCTCCTTTTGCTTTAGCAACTCGACCAGGCGCTCGCCGCGGGCGAGCGCTTTCTGGGTCTCGGGGTCCAGCTCGGAGCCGAACTGGGCGAACGCCTCCAGGTCGCGGTACTGGGAGAGGTCGAGGCGCAGCTTCCCGGCGACCTTCTTCATCGCCTTGGTCTGCGCGTTGCCGCCGACCCGGGAGACCGAGATGCCGACGTTGATCGCCGGCCGCACGCCAGAGTAGAAGAGGTCGGACTCGAGGAAGATCTGGCCGTCGGTGATCGAGATCACGTTGGTCGGGATGTAGGCCGAGACGTCGCTCGCCTGCGTCTCGATGATCGGCAGCGCGGTCAGCGAGCCGCCACCCAGCTCCTCGTTCAGCTTCACCGCCCGCTCCAGCAGGCGGGAGTGCAGGTAGAAGACATCGCCCGGGTATGCCTCCCGCCCCGGCGGGCGGCGCAGCAGCAGCGACATCTGGCGGTAGGCGTAGGCGTGCTTGGTGAGGTCGTCATAGACGCAGAGTGCCGCTTTGCCGTTGTAGAGGAAGTGCTCGCCCATCGCACAGCCGGCATAGGGGGCGATGTACTTGATCGGCGCCGCCTCATCGGCCGGGGCGGCGACGATGATCGTGTTCTCCATCGCCCCGTTCTCCTCGAGCACCTCTTTGAGCTGCACGACGGTCGACATCCGCTGCCCGATCGCCACGTAGATGCAGACCAGGTCCTTGTCGCGGTTGTTGATGATCGTGTCGATCGCGATCGCCGTCTTGCCGGTCTGGCGGTCGCCGATGATCAGCTCTCGTTGGCCGCGGCCGATCGGGATCATCCCGTCGATCGCCATCAGCCCGGTCTGCACCGGCTCGGTGACCGGTTGGCGCTGCACCACGCCGGGCGCTTTGAACTCGGCGGGGCGGGTCTCGGTCGTGGCGATCTCGCCGCGATCGTCGAGCGGGCGGCCGAGCGGGTCGACCAGGCGCCCGAGAAGCTGCTCGCCGACCGGGATCCGCAGGAGGTGGGTGGTCCGCTTCACCGTGTCGCCCTCGACGATCTTCTCCCAGTCGCCAAACAGCACGGCACCGACGTTGTCGGCCTCGAGGTTCAGCGCCAGCCCGGTCACCCCGTGGGGCAGCTCGAGCATCTCCAGGGCCATGCAGTTCTCGAGGCCGTGGATGCGGGCGATGCCGTCGGCCACGGAGAGGACCGTGCCGACCTCCGAGAGGTCAGCGGAGTCGGTCTCCAGCCCTTCGATCCGCTCCCGCAGGATGTTTGCGATCTCGTCCGGCTTGATCTCCATCGCTGTGCTCTGGCCTCCTTACGCCGCCTGGGCGACGCTCTTTCGAAGTTTCTCCAAGCGAGCGCGGACGCTCGCGTCGAGGACCATGTTGCCGACCTGAAGGACGACGCCGCCGAGGATCCCCTCGTCGACGCGGCTGGCCAGATCGACCTCCTGGCTGGTCTGGCGCCGGACCTCCTCGCCGATCCTTCCCACCACCGCGGGGTCCAAGCCGACCGCGCTGGTCACGGTCACCTCGATCCGCCGGTTCTCCCGCTTCCACAGCTCCTCGAACCGGCGGCGGATGCGGAAGATCTCCGGCATCCGGTGCTTCTCGATCAGCAGCTCGAGGAAGTTGACCAGCTCGGGGTCGGCGCCGCTGACGGCCCGCCTCAAGCCCTCCACCTTCTCGGTCGAGGAGAAGTAGGGGCTGAAGAAGAAGACCTGAAGCGCGCGGTCGGAGTCCAGCGCGTCGGCGAACTGGGCCAGCTGCTCGCGAATCGGGTCGAGCCTGCCCCTGTCGCTGGCGACCTCGAAGAGCGCCTCGGCGTATACCCGGGCTGGGTCGGGCATCGGCTAGTTCTCCGACCCCGCCAGCGACGAGAAGTCGACCTCGCTGAGCGCGTCCTCGACCAGGCGCTTTTGATCCTCGGCGCTCAGCGACTTGCGGGTCACCTTCTCGGTCGCCAGCACGGTGAGCTCGGCGACCTCCTTGCGGATCTGCTCCAGCGAGCGGCGGGTCTCGGCTTCGATGTCGCGCTTCGCCGCCGCCACCAGCTCCTCGCGGCGCTCCTTGCCCGCCGCGGTCGCCTCGGCGGTCGCCGTCTCCGCCGCCTTGCGGGCCCGGACCATGATTTCGTCGGCCTGCTCGCGGGCCTCGGCGAGCCGACCGCGGTACTCCTCAAGCAGCTCGTCGGCTTCCTTTCGCTGGCGCTCGGCGGCGTCGATCGAATCGCTGATCGTCTTGGCGCGCTTGTCGAGCGCCTCCTGGATTTTCGGGAAGGCGACCTTGCTCAGCACCCACATCGTGAAGAGGAACAGCACCAGCGTCCAGATCATCAGGCCGAGGCCGGGTGAGACCAGGAAGTTGCCGCTGCCGTTGCTGGCGGCAAGCGGAAGCGCGGCGATGTGGCCCAGCGGCGCCATGCGCCTAGAGGAAGAACGCGATCAGGCCGAAGATGAACGTGTAGAAGGCGACGGCCTCGGTGAGCGCGAAGCCGAGCCAGCGGATGCTCTGAAGCTCGCCTTTCATCTCCGGCTGGCGGGCGACCGACTCGATCTCCTTGCCGAAGATGAAGCCGATGCCGATGCCGGCGCCGATCGAGCCGAGGCCGGCGCCGACGCCGAGGGCGATCGCCTTGCCGGCGTCTTTCACGCCTTCGTCGGTGACCGCGGCGATGGGGGACAGATCCATTAAACAGCGCTCCTTTTTAGTGACTGGCGGAGGTCGCTCCGCCGAGGTAGATGGCGGTGAGGGTGGAGAAGATAAAGGCCTGCAGGGTGGCGATCAGGCCGACCTCGAGGACGAAGAAGAAGAAGGCGAGCGGGAAGGTCAGCGCGCCGAGCGCGGCGATGCCGAGCAGCACGGCGAGCCCACCGCCCATGAAGAGCAGCAGCAGGTGACCGGCGAGGATGTTGGCGAAGAGACGCACCGAGAGCGAGATCAGGCGGGCGAAGTGAGAGATCGCCTCGATCACGAAGATGAAGGCCTTGCCGATCGGGTTCATCTCCTCCAGGCCCGGCGGGAGCCAGCTCTTCAGGTAGGGGATAAACCCCTTGGCCCGGATCCCTTCGAAGTGGTAGGAGAGCCAGACCACCAGCGTCAGCACCAGCGGGATCGAGAGGTTTGCCGTCGCCGCGTAGATCGCGAAGGCCGGGATCTGCAGACCGAAGACGGTGATCTCGTGCTCGGTGTTGGTCGGTAGCGGCAGGAAGCCGAGCATGTTCGAGAACCAGATCCAAAAGAAGAGCGCGGCGAGGAAGGGAAACCAGCGGGCTGCCATCGCCCCGTCGAGGTTGCCGCCGGTGATGTTGTTCTTGGTCAGGTCGTAGGCGACCTCGGTCGCGGTCTGCACCCGGTTGGGCTTCTGGTGCATCCGCCGCGAGATCCAGACCATCGTGAGGATCGTCAGGGCGCTGGCCAAGACCAGGTAGAGCACCGCCTTGTTGATGCTGAGATCGATTCCGGCGAGGTGGATCGAGACCCACGGTTCGAGCTTGAACTCGTTCTGCGGCTGAAACGATTCGTCCTTGCCGGCGTTGCCGAAGATCAGCAGCAAGAGGATCGCCGCCGCCAGGTAGATACCGGCCCCGATCAGCACTTTGGTCCGCGTCCTCATCCCGTTCCCTGCCCCTCGGGCTCAAAGAGGTGGGCCAGCCCCTGGGCGACGAAGGAGATCGTGAACAGCACCGCGACCAAGATCGCGGCGGCGAGACCTGCCCGGCGTTCGGTCAGGCCGACCAGCAACACGGCGGTCGCCATCAGCCAGACGCGGCCGAGGGTCGTCGCCGCGAAGATCCCCATCGCCCGCTGGCGATTGCCGGCGGTCAGCTCCGCGCGCGGCGCGACGGGCGGCGAGCATCTGGATCCCCCGCTGGGCGAGCCAGGCGACCGCCCCCACCGCGTAACCGAGCATGGAGAAGCCGCCGAGCAGGAAAATTGCGAGCGCGGCGGTCAGCGCCAATAGGTCGACGTACTTGGGAGGAGACATAAAAGCCGCCCGGCTCAGGCCGAGCGGGCGGATGGGCGACTATATCCGAAAGGGTCCCGGAATCGCGTTACAGAGCCAGTTCGTGAGCCTTGACACTACCCCTCGGGGTGCTCGAGGTCGATCGCTTCGAATTCGCCCGTCTCGGGGTTGAGGCGGCCGCGACGCAGCTTGAGGATCTCGAGGACGTAGACCAGGTAGACGCTGAAGGCGAGGGCGATCAGCCCGCAGGCGACCAGCACCGCGGTCCAGAGCGCGTTGAAGTGGCCGTGGTGGTTGCTGTAGGGGACGAAGCGCAGCGCCAGGGCGAGGCCGGCGAGGACCAGCGTCCAGCCGTAGAGGTAGGCGATCGTGCGACGCTGAGAGAAGCCGATGTTGGCCATCCGGTGGTGGAAGTGCCAGCTGTCGGCCTGGTAGATCGGCTGTCGGTACTTGAGGCGCTTGGCGACCACGAAGCCGGTGTCGAGGATCGGCACCGCGAGCACGACCAGCGGGAAGGCGAGGGCGATCACCGCGTTGGTCTTCAGGGCGCCCTGGACCGAGGTGGTCGCGAGCAGGAAGCCGAGCAGGTTGGAGCCGGTGTCGCCCATGAAGCTGGAGGCGGGCGGGAAGCCGTGGCGCAGGAAGCCGAGCGCGGCGCCGGCGGTCAGCGCCGCCAGCACCCCCGCCGCGTTGCGTTCCAGCGAGAGCGCGATCGCCGCCAGCGCGACGGCAGCGATCGCGCAGACCCCGGCCGCGAGCCCGTCGACGCCGTCGATGAAGTTGATGATGTTGACGACGGCGACGATCCCCAGCACGGTCAGCGGATAGGCAAGCCAGCCGAGCTGGAAGCCGCCGAGGAAGGGCAGGGTGAGGTCGGTGACCCGGACCCCGGCCGAGGACCGGGATCAGCGCCGCGGCGGTCTGGCCCGCCAGCTTCGGCAGCGCCGGCAGGCCGCGCACGTCGTCGAGCACGCCGACCGCGGCGATCGCCATCGCCCCGAGCAGGATCGAGCGGCTCTCTCCGTCGCTGGGCAGCCAGATCCAGCCCGCCACCTCGACCCCCGCCAGGATCGCCAGCCCCGAGAGCCGCGGCATCGGCCTGTCGTGCAGTCCGCGTTCCTTGGGCTGGTCGATCGCCCCGACCCGGTAGGCGAGCCGCTCGGCGTAGGGAACGAGCAGCCAGGCGATCGCAGCGGCTGCGAGAAAGGCGAGGACGGCGTCTGATGTCGAGGCCATTTCGCGGAGCCCGGAGAGGATGCGGGCGCGCTCAGGCTACTCGACGGCCCCGAGGACTCCCTCGAGCAGGAGGCCGGGGTCGCGCGGGTGGCGAACGCCGGGAGGCGATTCGCGCTTGCGCAGCGGCAGTTCGGCCGGGTCGGTGAGGACCCCGAGCCGGCCCTCGGCGATCAGCGCCTCATCGACCCCGCCCATGCGCCCGGCGAAGGTGGTGAAGACCGGCGTGCCGAGCGCCACCGCCTCGCGGTTCATCGTCCCCCCGGCGCTGACCACGAGGTCGGCGAAGGCGATCAGGCTCTGGGCGTCGATCGCCCGCTCGGGGACGATCAGCTTCGCGGCGCCGATCGCCCGCACCGCGGCTCGCCTGAGACTCGGTGCGGGGGATGATCACCGCCTCGGCGTCGCCCTCGCTGGCGAGGCGGTCGATCACACCGTCATAGAGGTCGTTGCGAGCGTGGTACTCCGAGGTCTCCGGCGGCGGGCGGACGACGACCAGCACCTTCTCGCGGTCGAGTCCCAGCTCATCGAGCACGCCGGGGTCAGGCTCAAAGTCGGCCAGGTAGTACTCCTCCTTCAGCCCCGGATAGCGAAACAGCTTGCGCTCCTTGGCGCCGGTCCGCCTCAGCCGCCTCAGGCGGAATCGAGTCAGGGACCAGCACCCGGCGCGCCACCCGGAAGCTGATCTGGCGCTGCAACCCGGCGAACTCGTAGTCCTGCATCTGCACCGAGGGGATCCGGTAAAGGGCGGCAGACGACGGCGAGGTCGACCGAGCCGTGGGCGATCGCCAGGTCCGGCTGCTGCCCCCAGATCAGCCGCGCCAACCGCGCGGAGCGCCCGGCCAAGGCCCGCCCCTTGCCGAGCGCCGAGCCGCCGCCGTGACTCCCCACTGCCGTGTAGGGGATCCCCAATCGCTCGAGGATCCCCAGCGTCTGCCCGTACTCCCGCGCGGTGACGAAGACCTCGTCCCCACGAGCCTGCAGGCGCTCGACGATCGGCCGCAGGACGAGCGGGTGCGCCGCCGCCGTGCAGTCGACCCAAACCTTCAAGCGATCAGACGGAGGCGGGAGTCAGCTGGGGGTAGAGCGGGTAGCGGTCGGTCAGCACCCTGGTGCGCTCCGCCAGCGTGTCCCTCTCGCCCGTCGAAGCGCTCCGAGAGGGTGGCGGCGATCACCGCGGCGATCTCGTACATGTCCTCCTCGACCAGGCCGCGGGTGGTGAGGGCCGGGGTGCCGATCCGCAGCCCGGAGGGGTTGATCGGCGGCCGCTCATCGAAGGGGATCGCATTGCGGTTGACGGTGATCCCGACCTCCTCGAGGCGGTCCTCGGCGATCTGGCCGTCGAGGCCGGTGGGGGTCAGGTCGACGAGGACGAGGTGGACGTCGGTACCGCCGGTGAGGACCGGGATGCCACCCTCGCTCAAGGCCCTGGGCAAGCGCCTTTGCGTTGGCGATCGTCTGGCGCTGTCGGGCGCGGAACGGCTCGGTCGCGGCGATCCGCAGTGCAACCGCCTTGGCGGCGATCGCGTGCATCAGCGGACCGCCCTGCTGGCCGGGGAAGACCGCCTTGTCGATCGCCTCCGCGTGCTCGGAGCGGCAGAGGATCATGCCGCTGCGCGGGCCGCACAGCGTCTTGTGGATCGTCGTGGTGACGACGTCGGCGTGCTCGACGGGGTTGGGGTGCTCGCCGGCGGCGACCAGGCCGGCGAAGTGGGCCATATCGACCATCAGCTTGGCGCCGACCGAGTCGGCGATCGCCCGGAAGGCGGCGAAGTCGAGCTGGCGCGGGTAGGCCGACCAGCCGGCGACGATCAGCTTGGGCCGGTGCTCGTGGGCGAGCCGCTCGACCTCCTCCATGTCGACCCGCAGGTCCTCGCGGCTGACGTGGTAGGCGACGACCTCATAGAGCTTGCCGGAGACGTTCAGCTTCATCCCGTGGGTGAGGTGGCCGCCGTGATCCAGCGCCATCCCCAAGATCGTGTCCCCTGGCTCGATCAGCGCCATGTAGGCGGCGTTGTTGGCCTGGGCGCCGGCATGGGGCTGCACGTTGGCGTGCTCGGCGCCGAACAGCTCCTTGGCGCGGTCGATCGCCAGCTGCTCTGCGACGTCGACCTCCTCACAACCACCGTAGTAGCGGCGCCCGGGGTAGCCCTCGGCGTACTTGTTGGTCAGCACCGAGCCGACCGCTTCGAGCACCGCCTGGGGGACGAAGTTCTCTGAGGCGATCATCTCCAGCGTCCCCTGCTGGCGCCGCAGCTCGCGCGTCGAGCACCGCCGCGATCGCCGGGTCGACCTCGGCCAGGGAGGCGGTCTGAAAGCTCTCGGGCAGCTCGCTCATGGACAAGCGACGATACCAGCGAGCCGGGATAGCGTCGGCGAGCTGAACCGGGCTCCCGCTCGTCGTCTTGGCGCTTTTCGCCGGCTGCTTCGCCTTCGTGATGAGGGTCGACCCGCGGACCTTTCTATGAATCCGATCAGCAGGACGACACCTCAGGCGCCTCGTCCACCTACCCTTCCACGCCGACACCGGTCTGAGTTCAGGCAGGGCCGAGGTCGGTCAGACAAGCGGCGAGATCGCCCGCCGAGAGGGCGCCCTCGCGGAGGATCGTCCACCCGCCGTCCTGCATCGAGGTCGGTGAGATCGACGACGGTGGAGGGCAGGCCGGTGAGGGCGCCGCCGTCGATGGCGAGGTCGGCGGCCTCGATGATCTCCGCGGCCAGGTCCTCATACCGCGACGCCGGCGGGCAGCCGCTGCGGTTGGCCGAGGTCTGAAAGACCGGGCACATCGCGCCCGCAAGCGGACCGGCGATCAGACGGACGCCGAGGCGCTCGCGGATCCTCGCCGCAGGCGAGCGGGTAGCGGCGGCGCGGGTTGGCGAGGACCAGGGTGACCGGACCCGGGAGGAGGGCGCCGACCGCCCGGCGCGCTGCGCGGACCGATCCCATCGACCAGCTCGCGCATCGCCAGCGCCGAGAAGTACATGACGGCGGATGGCTTACCGTCGTCGCGTCCCTTGATCCGGTGGATGCGCTCGATCGAGGCCGCGTCGAGCGGGTCGCAGGCGAGGCCGTAGAGGCCGTCCGCGGGGAAGACGGCGACCCCGCCGCCCGCGATGCAGCGCTCCAGGGCGAACCGCGCCGCATCGGCGCCGTCCCGTTCGATCGAGACGACCTCGGTCATCGGGCGCTCGCCCCCCGGCGCACGGCCCCATCACAGCCGCCTCTCCCCCACCACCACCCGCTCGATCCCGGCAAGGTCGCGGCGGGTACGGATCTCCGCGAAACCCGCGCCGCGCAGCAGCTCGGCGACCTCCTCTGCCTGTCCCTCCCCGACCTCCAGGGCCAGCCGGCCCTGTCGGACCCGGGGGATCAAAGCCCGGATCGCGATCGAGCCCGTCGGGGCCGCCGAGCAGCGCCTCGCGCGGCTCCCACCGCGTGATCTCCGGCTGCCAGGGAGGCCCACTCGGCATCCGCGACGTAGGGGAGGTTGGCGAGGGTCAACTCGAAGGTCCTCCCCTGCGGGACCGAGCCCGCCTCAGAAGCGGACCCGCCCGCTAGAGGCCGAGTCGCTCGGCGTTGGCGCGCGCCACCTCCAGCGCCGCGGCCGAGATGTCGGTCGCGGTCACCTCGCACCCCGGCATCTCCTCGGCGATCGCCAGCGCGATCGCGCCCGACCCGGTGCCGACGTCGAGGACCGAGCTGGGCCGCAGCTCCAAGGCCAGCTCGACAAGCAGCTCGGTCTCCGGGCGGGGAATCAGCACCCGGCGGTCGACCGCCAGCTCGATCCCGCGGAAGCCCTTGCGGCCGAGGATGTAGGCGACCGGCTCGCGCCGCAGCCGCCGCCGCACCATCGCCGCGAAGCGCCGCCCGGCATCGGTCTCCACGCCGGCGTCGGGATCGGCGGCGAGCCGCGCCCGGTCGCGCCCGGTCGCCTCGGCGAGGAGCACTTCGGCGTCAAGGCGCGGGCTCGCTACCCCGGCGGCGCCCAGGGCATCGACCGCAGCCCCGATCGCGTCGCGAACGCTGCCCGCGGTGGTCGTTGGGGCCACGCCGCATCAGGCGGCCGAGGCTGCCGCCTCCAGCCTCTGCCTCTTCTCCTCGGCGGCGAGGGCGTCGGTGAACTCGCCCAGCTCGCCGCCCAGCACCCCGTCGAGGTTGTGCGAGGTGTGCTTGATCCTGTGGTCGGTCACCCGACCCTGGGGGAAGTTGTAGGTGCGCACCTTCTCGGAGCGCTCGCCGCTGCCCACCTGCGCCTTTCGCTCGGAGGCGATCTTCGCCTGCTGGTGGGCCAGCTCGCGCTCATACAGCCGCGCCCGCAGCACCCGCATCGCCCGATCCTTGTTCTGCAGCTGGGACTTCTCGTCTTGCATCGAGACGACGATGCCGGTCGGCTTGTGGGTGATCCGCACCGCCGAGTCGGTCGTGTTGACCGACTGCCCGCCCGGACCCGAGGATCGGTAGACGTCGACCTGAAGGTCGTTGGGGTCGACCTCGACCTCGACCTCCTCGGCCTCGGGCAGCACGGCGACCGTCGCGGTGGAGGTGTGGATGCGGCCCTGGGACTCGGTCTCGGGGACCCGCTGCACCCGGTGGGTCCCGCCCTCGTACTTAAAGATCGAATAGGCCCCGTCCCCCTTGACCGCGAAGGTGACCTCCTTGAACCCCCCCACCTCGGCCCCCGACTGCGAGAGCACCTCGGTCGAGAAGCCCCGCTCCTCCGCGTAGCGGGTGAGCATCTTGAACAGGTCGCCGGCGAACAGCGCCGCCTCGTCCCCCCCGGTCCCCGCCCGGATCTCCACGAGCACGTTCTTGGAGTCGTTGGGGTCGCGTTCGACCATCGCCAGCCGGATCTCATCCTCCAGCTCCTCCAACCGCCCCGGCGCCTCCTCGACCACCTTGCGCAGCTCAGGATCGTCTCCCTCCTCCAAGAGCTCCGTCGCACCCTCCAGGTCATCGCCGAGCTTCCTGTACTCCAGCGCCAGCTCATGGGCCGGCTCCAGCTCGCGATACTCGCGCCCCACCTCGGCGTAGCGCTCCCGGTCGCCGATCACCCCGGGATCGGCCATCTGGCGCTCCAGCTCGGCGAACCGTGCCTCGATCTGCTCGACAAGCTGCTCGATCACGCGACTATCTCGATGTGCTGCTGAGCGGCGACGATCCTCGGGCGACTCCCGGGCCAGCACGGCCTCCAGCGAGGCGATCGCGACCGCGAGCTGCTCGTCGTCGGGCTCTCGCGTAGTCAGGTTCTGCAACATCAGCCCCGGCCACATCACGGCGCGCACCCAGCGTTTGCGGCGGTTGCGCCCGGCCCACTTGATCACCTCGTAGGAGAGCCCGGCGATCAGCGGGATGCCGAGGATGCGCGAGGCAACCAGCCAGTACCAGGCCGGCAGCCCGATCGGCGCGAAGACGAAGATCGCCAGGACCATCACGACCAACAGGAAGCTGGTCCCGCAGCGCGGGTGCAGGCGCGAGTACAGCTTGGCCCGGGCCGGCGTCAGCTCGTCTTCGGCCTCATAGCAGGAGATCGTCTTGTGCTCGGCGCCGTGGTACTCAAAGACCCGCCGCAGGTCTCTCATCCGGCTGATCGCGGCGATGTAGCCGACGAAGAGCGCCGTGCGCAGCGTCCCCTCGATCAGCCAGAAGAGGACGGGGGAGCCGAGCTGGTCCTTGATCAGGCTGGTCAGCCCGACCGGGACGACGAAGAAGAGCCCGATCGCCAAGAGCAGCGAGAAGACGACCGTCGCCCCCCAGACCCAGCCGCCGATCTCCTCCTGCTCGCCCTCCTCGTCCGCGGGGAGCTGGGCGTTGGCGGAGATCGCCAGCGCCCGGAAGCCGATCTTCATCGACTCGCCGAGGGCGACGACGCCGCGGATCACCGGCAGCCGCCAGGCCCGGTGGCGCTTCGCCCAGGAGACGAGCGACTCGGCGCTGACCTCGACCTCACCGTCGGGGCGCCGCACCGCCACCGCCCAGGTCGAGACGCCGCGCATCATCACCCCCTCCAGCACCGCCTGCCCGCCGACCGGCGCGTCGCGCTTGGCGACCAGCGCGCCGTCGGGCATCCGCAGCGGATCGCCCCCGTTAGGTGAGACCGGTGGCGCCTCTGCTGAGCCCACCTCCGGGCTCACCGCCTACTTCCTGGCCTTGGCGTGCTTCGCGGCGCGGCGCTGGAAGCGCTCGACCCGGCCACCGGTGTCGACCAGCTTCTGCTTGCCGGTGTAGAACGGGTGGCACTCCGAGCAAAGCTCGACGTGGAGGTCCGCCTTGGTCGAGCGGGTGTAGAACTGATTCCCGCAGGAGCAGTGGACGTTGGCGAGCGTGTACTCGGGGTGGATTCCTGACTTCATCTCCCCTCAGTCTAGAGAAGTGCTCGCCTCCTGCCGACACCACCAAAGTGGACACGGTAAGCGGGCCAAGAGTGCCGGCGGGCGCCCGCGCCGCTGCCGGGTGCTCTGGCGATCGTCCTCTTCGGTGGCACCGCCCTCATCACCCTGCACATCTGGTTCGGGCTCGGCGGCCCGACCTCGACTACGCGGCGGAAGGACCGATCTACGACGCCGTCGTGATCGCCGCCGGGCTGGCCTGCCTGGCGAGAGCGCGACGCGGGGAGAACGAGCGCGGAGCCTGGCTGGCGATCGGTGCCGCGATCCTCTCCTGGGGAGTGTCGGAGGTCTACTGGACGGCCTTCATCCTCCACAACCCCTCTCCCCCCTATCCCTCGCCGGCCGACGCCGGCTACCTCGCCTTTACCCCTCGCCGCCATCGGAGTCGCGCTGCTGGTCTGCGCCAGGACGCACGAGCTCGATTGGCGCCTGTGGATGGCGAATCCGCAAGCTGCGGAATCTTTTTCGCCAAATGCATGTTTTTCGTCTGAGCGGAGGGCCATGCTTCCGTCACGCCCCCCACAGGACGGAGAGCTATGCCCAAGGAGATCTTCGACCAGGACCGGCCACGGAGCGCGATGGCGCAGCGCCTCGACGAGGCCTTCGCCGGGTGTGAGCACTGGACGCTCGCCCCGCCCGCTCAGCGGCGCAACTCGATCGGCTTCAGCCCGCGAGTGTCGAGCTCCTCGAGGAGGATCGGCAGCGCGGCGACGGTGCGCAGCCAGGAGCCCGGCGCACTGTAGTAGTCGGCGTCGTGCAGGAGGAGGATGTCCCCGGCGCGGGCCTCCGCGGTCGAGCGCCGTGCGATCGACTCCGCCGTCGCCCGGCGCGACCAGTCCCTCCCCCACCGTGACCACAGCACCGGCCTTAAGCCGCGGCGGCGCACCGCCCGCAGCCCGGCGGCGCTGAAGATCCCGTAGGGCGGGCGGTAGTCGGATACGGCCTGCCCTCCGGCCTCCTCGATCGCCGCCCTGGCCCGGTCGGCGTCGTCGAGGAGCTGGCGCGTCGTCAGCCGCAGCAGGTTGCGGTGCCGGTGACAGTGCAGCTCGACCCGGTGCCCGGCGGCGAGGATCTCCGCGACGAGGGCCGGGCGGCGCACCACCTGCTCTCCGGCGAGAAAGAAGGTCGCCGACGCTTCGGCCTCGCGCAGCACCTCCAGAACCGCCGGCGTTCCCTGGGGGTGGGGGCCGTCGTCGAAGGTGAGCGCCACTCCACCGGCGCCCTCCTGGCGGTGGACGATCCCCAGCGCCGGGCCGACCCCGGGGACTACGGGGCGAGTGCCGGGCCGGCGTGCAGGACCGCGGCGGCCGAGACGCCTGCCGCGGCGAGGGTCGCGATCAACGGCCGGCGGAGTGCGGTGCGGTGCGGTGGACGGGTGTCGTCGCCTTCACCGGGCGCGAGACGATCACCACCTGAGGGTCGTTGTCAACCTTGCCGAAGTGGACGTGGATCCGACTCTCGATCGGCTTCGCCACCTTCGAGATCTCACGGTAGGGCGTTTCCCAGTCCAGTGAGAGGGCCCCGACGACGATCACGGCGATCGCGATCACGGTGAGGCTGACCGCGGTCGCCGCGCGGCCCGCGCGGAGGCGCCAGACCGGCTGGGGCCGCACCCGCGGGCGGGCGGTGAGGACTCGGGAGGCGATCGAGGGCAGCGAGGCGAAGGAGGAGTCGGGAGAGCGCCGCTCACGGGTGAGGTGGCGCAGGACCGACTCCAACTCGTGCTCAGAGCGTGCCACCTCGGCCAGGCCGAAGCGCTCGAAGGCGGCGTTGTTGGCGCGCAGATGGCCGGCGGAGAAGCCGAAGGAGACGACGGGGCAACCGCGGATGTGTGCCTCGAGCACGGTCAGGCCGGCCGTCGAGTGGACCATCACGTCGGCGGCGGCCATCCAGTCGCTCATCTGCTCGGTGAAGCCGATGATCCGCACCTGCTCGTTGCCGGCGAAGCGCTGCTCGAGCTTTTCGCGGGCGATCTCGTTGCGGCCGGTGATGCAGACGACCAGCGTGTCCTCCACCGCGAGCGCGGTGCGAATCGCGCCGTCGAGGTCGCCGATGCCCCAACCGCCGCCCGAGACCAGCACGAGGCGACCGTGGGCCGGGACGTCCAGGGCGCGACGGGCGTCGCCGCGGGTCCGCGGCATCAGGAAGTCGCGGGAGATCGGCGGGCGCATCCACTCGACGCTGCCCGGACCGGCCAGCTTCTCGACTTCCTCGATCGACTCGGGATGGGTGACGTAATGCAGGTCGACGCCCGGGTGGGCCCAGTAGCGCAGACCGGCAAGGTCGGTGATCGCCGACTGGACCGGGATCGGCAGACGGCGGTTTTCGCGCAACATCCCGAGCACGGCGGTGACGCCCGGGTAGGTGGAGATGACCACATCGGGGTCGTACTTGGAGATCAGCTTCATCAGGCCGTGGGCGCCCAGCCAGTAGGAGAGATGGTGAGCGAGCCAGCGAGTCGGGCCGAACTTGGTGATCAGCCAGTACTGGATATCGAACAGCCACGGCATCCAGCGGAAGGTCACGCGCGAGCCGCCGCGGACGACCGAGGAGACGATCCGCCCCATCGCCTCAAGGCCGTTGGCGACCTCGATCTCGGCGCCGGGAATTTCCTTCTCGACGTCTTCCTTGATGATCCGAGCCGGAAGGTCGTGCCCCTCGCCGATGTCAGCGGTGAGAACGAGGATCCGCGGCGGGCGCTCCTCGGAGCGCGAAGCGCCGGCCAGCAGCGCTCCCGGCGGCGTGTTCGTTGCCGTTGAGCGAGGGCTTTTTGCCCGGAACCGGGTCGGGCGCCCGGGTGCTGCCGCGCACCCACTCAACGTACTGTCGCACGCCCTCGCGGAAGCTCGTCTCCGCCTTCCAGCCCAGCTCCTCCAGGGCGCGGGCGTTGGAGATCTCCTTGCCGGGGAAGTCGCCGGGGCGCGGCGGCGTGTGGACGATCTCGCAGCCGCCGGTCATCTCCTGCACCGTCTCGGCGATCTCGAGGATCGTCACCACCTCATCGCCGGAGAGGTTGTAGGTGCGGTCGGCGGCCTCCGGCTTCAGGCCGGAGATGATCCCGTCGGCCAGGTCCTCGACGTAGATGAAGCTGCGGCACTGGCTGCCGTCGCCGGCGATCGTCAGCGCCTTGCCTTCGAGCGCCAGGTCGGTGAACTTGGCGACGACGCCGGCGGCGCGGGCGCGCGGCCCGTAGGGGATGCCGAAGCGGAGGATCGTGCACTGGAGGTCGAACAGCTCGGCGTAGCCGGCGCAGTAGGTCTCACCGGCGAGCTTGGTCGCGGTGTAGAGGTGGCGCGGGGCGGGGATCGGCGTCTCCTCATCGACGGCCTGCTCGGCGCAGTCGCTGTAGACCCAGGTGGTCGAGCCGTAGACGACGCGACCGACCGCGGTCCGGCAGGCGGCCTCCAAGACGTTGAGGGTGCCGCGCGTATTGACCTCCTCCGCCAGCACCGGGTCGGCGTGAACGTGGGCGACGTCGGCGACGGCGGCGAGGTGGATGACCGCGTCGCAGCCGCGCATCGCCAGGTCGAGGTTGGCCGGATCGGTGATGCTGCCGGTGAAGGTCTCGACTTCGAGCGGGGAGTGGTAGGGGGAGGCGCTGAGATCGAAGATCCGCGGGGTGTCGCCGCGTTCGATCAGACGGTCGACGACATGGGAGCCGATGAAGCCGCCGCCGCCGGTTACCAGGATCCTCATGCTTCCTCCTTGCCGAGGGCCGCCTCGCGGCTCTCGGGGCGGTAGTAGAGCGGCACGCACCGATGGTTCTCGGCCACCCAGTCGGTGTTGGGCAGCTCCTCCGAGCGCCCCATGATCCGGTGGCAGGGCTCCTCGTAGACGCGGCCGGTGGACTTCTCGATCTCTTCGAAGACGATGTACTTGTAAAGGCCCGAGGTCATACCGTCGGGCAGCTCGAGGCGGGCCGGGTGCAGCGGGTCGAGGTGCTCGCGGGAGTACTCGTTCTTCCAGGCGACGATCTCCTCCATGCGGTCGGCCTGGACCAGGCCGAGGGCGGCGGTGAACTCGCTCATCCGGAAGTTGAGGCCGTCGACCTCGTGCTCGAACTTGCCGTAGTTGCGGAACTTGCCGGCGAACTCGATCAGCTCGGGGTCCGAGGAGACGAGCACCCCGCCCTCGCCGGTCGAGACCGTCTTCGTCGCGTAGAGCGAGTAGACGCCGGCGTCGCCGAAGCCACCCGGCTTGCGACCGCTCCACTCGGCACCATGGGCGTGGGCACAGTCCTCGAGCAGGAAGATCCCGTTCTCGCCGCAGTAGGCGGCGATGCGGTCGGCGTCGAAGGCGAGGTGGCCGCCGATGTGGACGAGGATCGCCGCCTTCGGCTTCACTCGCTCGGCCTTGGCCTCGAAGTCCTCAAAGGACATGCAGAGGTCGGTCCGGTTGCAATCAACGAACTCGACCTCGGCTCCCGCCTTGATCGCCGCCAGCGGCGTCGCCATGAAGGTGTTGGAGGGGCAGAGCACCGTCTCGCCCCGCACGCCGGCGAACTCGAGCGCCGCCAGCGCGCCGCCGGCCCAGCTGCCCAGCCCGAGGCTGGGCAGACCGTTCCACTCCGACCAGCGCTGCTCGAAGGCGGCGAGCATCCGCCCCTCCGACCACTGCTCGGAATCGAGCACCTCTTCCCACAGCTCGAACAGGCGCGCACGGTCTCGGTGGTCAAACCCGATCGCGAACTGGGTCGCGTCAGGCCGGGTTGTCTGTGCAGGCCCTACGATGGCTCCTTAGGTGGGTGTGGCTGGGGGTCGCCTTCGCAGGAACGAGGTGATGACGATGCTATGCAGAAGGTGGTGCAAGGCTACCAGCGCACGCGGACCCGATGCCTGGATCAGGTCCGCTATCTGGCGTTTTCGATTACGGCTCCCACCGCGCGCGAGCCTGCCAAGAGCGTGGTGCCGGCGACCGCAATCGCCATAAAAGCAACGAGAGCGGCGCCTCCCAGTGGCGTGGCGGCCCAAGACTCGCCGAAGATCAGCGGCGCCAGCGCCACCGGCACCAGCACCTGGACGGCGAACATCATCGGGGCGACGCGGGTCGCAGGACGGCGCTGCAGCGCGCTCATCTCGCTGAGCAGCGCAAGGCCCTCCGAGACTGCCGCGGTGGCGAGCCAGACGACCGCGAGGAGCAGCGCCCCCGCTGCGAGCTCGTCGGTGAGCAGCTTGCTGGCGATCCCCGTCCATGCGTAGCCGCAGCCGGCGCTGATCACCGGCAACAGCCCGATCGCCCCCGCTCGGCCACGCAGCGCGTAGGGCGCGGCAATCGGGACGGCGACCAAGGCAAGCGCCGCGACGATCGCGCCGACCCCGGCGTATTCGGTGCTCCGCGCCGGCGCCGCCCAGGCCACCCCCGCCAGACCGATCACGATCGCTGCCACGGCGACCGCCTCCCTGCGTCCAGGCGCCTCCCCCAACCGCGTCGCCCCCAGCCAGAGCAGCAAGATCAGCCCACTTGCCAGGCACGGCTGCACCACGGTAAGAGGGGCGAGCAGAAGGGCGGCTACCTCCAGCGGCCAGCCAAGCAACCCGAGCGCGGTGGCCCCCAACCACCGCCGGTTCCTCACCAACCTGCCGATCAGCGAGGGCCGCAGCGAGTGCTCATGCGGAACCCCCCGAGCCTCTAACGCCTGCAGCGCAAGCGAGGTGTTGTAGAGCATCGAGGCCCCGACGGCCGCGACTATCCCGAGCGCCAGCATGCTGCGCGAGGTTATTCCAGGCGAGTCAGTCAAGAACAGCTACGCGTCTTGTAACGAACTCGGCCCGTTACAAGGTTCTCTTAGATTTGGCTTAGTACAGAAAGCTTGTAATGACTGATGTTTCGAGAAAGAACCCGTGCCGGCCTGGCGTAGACGCACGCCCGCCGGATCTTGCCGGCCCTGATGCTTCGCTTCGCTGCTTCACCGAGCCTCCGACAAGACCCCTGGCAACGTCAACGTACTTCTCGGGCGATTGGTGGAGGCCGGCATCATCTACCGGGAGTCGCAAAGGCGAGTACGCCTACACGGCACCGAAGTTCCGGGACTTCCTCCAACGACGGACCATAACTTAGGTCTCTTGATACAGCGGCCCGTCGCCGCCCTCGGGCAGGGTCAGGCGCCCGCCCTTGGCGGTGATCGCCCCGCACTGAACGCAGTTGGAGGCGGTGACGTGGACATCGACCTCAGTGGACCCGTTCTCCAGCTGCTCGTCGGGGATCTCATAGACCTGGGCCGGGCACATCGAGACCCAGGTCTGGGCGATCTCCCGCGGCACCCTGGTCTGGATCCGCACGTGGTTGGGGGCATCGTCGCGGGTCGCGTTGCCGGAGAGGAAGACTGAGTCGAGCTTGTTGAAGGTCAGCTCGTTGTCGGGCTTGGGGTACATGTCCCCTGCCTTGCCGATCTCCATCTCGTGCTCGGCATCGTCCTCTTGCTTCCACTGACCCGGGGGGAAAGCCCCATTGGTGAGCGCCCAGCCATTCGCGATCGCGCCGCCGATGAAAAAGCCCTTCGAGAAGGCCTGTCGCACGTTTCGCGAGCGGTAGAGGTCCTTCTCGATCGACGAGTTGTGGACCTTCTCGTCGTAGGCCTCGAAGTTGACCGAGTCTTCTTTGAGGGCCGCGACGATCGCCTCCGCCGCATACATGCCGGCGTGCATCGCGTAATGGAGGCCCTTCAGGGTCGGGATGTTGACCATGCTGGCGGCATCGCCGGCGATCACCAGACCCGGCACGGCAAGGCGCTTCGGCATCGCGAAGTACCCACCGGAGGGGATCGTCTTGGCGCCCCAGGCGACCCGCTTGCCGCCCTCGAGGATCTTCTTGAAGAAGGGGTGGGTCTTCATCAGCTGCAGGGCGTCGTGGCAGCTGAAGGTCGCGTCGGTGTAGTCGAGGCCGACGACGAGGCCGATGCAGACCTTGTCCTCGCCCATCGGGTAGATGAAGCTGCCGCCGAACTCGTTGTACCTGGCCGACTTGCGCAGCGGCCAGCCCATTGTGTGGATGACCCGGTCGAGCGGCTTCGGCACCTCCCAGACCTCTTTGACCCCAAGCTCCCAGCGCATCGGCTCGGCGCCGTGCAGGTCGAAGTAGTCATAGGCGGCGTAGGTGAGGTGGCCGACGCGTGCCCTCGGCGAGCACCGTCGCCTTGGCGACCACGTCGGAGCCCGGCTCGAAGTTGGCCAGCTCCTCGCCGTCCTTGCCGCGGCCGCGGTCGCCGGAGCGCACGCCCTTGACCACCCGCTCCTCGACCAGCAGTTTGGTCGCAGCGGTCTCGGCGAGGATGTAGACGCCGGCCTCCTCCGCTTTCTCGGCGAGGAAGCGACCCAGCTTGGAGACCGAGGTGACGTAGTTGCCGTGGTTGCGGAAATTTGGCGGTGGCGGCTTGAGCGGGATCGCTCGGCTCTTCGTCAGCAGGTAGACCGCGTCCTTGGTCACCTCCTGGTAGACCGGCCAATCCGACTTGTCGAGGTCGGGGAACAGCTCTTCCATCGCCGAGGGCCGCATGTTGGCCCCCGAGAGCAGGTGCGCCCCTGCGACTTTGCCCTTCTCGATCACCGCGACCGGGACCTCGCCCAGCTTCTCGGTCAGCTCCGGCTCGCCCTCGAGCAGCTGCATCAGCTTGTTCGCGCAGGCGAGCCCGGCAGGCCCGCCGCCGACGATCGCGACGCCGACCTCGATCCGCTCGTCCTCGGAATCGGTCGGCGGGCCGATCACGTCGGCGGCGTCGAACGGCGGCGGAAACTCGCTCGGTGCGACTGGCATCTCGACTCCTTCGCAGCGGCTGAGCCTGCGCTCAGCCGCCCTTCTTTGCCTTGATCGCCTCGGTCAGCTTGGGGAGGATCTTGTGCAGATCGCCGACCACGCCGAGGTCGGAGAACTCGAAGATCGGCGCATTTTGGTCCTTGTTGATCGCGAGGATGTTCTCCGAGCTCTGCATCCCCACCTTGTGCTGGATCGCCCCGGAGATGCCTGCCGCCAGGTACAGCTTCGGCGCAACCGTCTTGCCGGTCTGGCCGATCTGGGCCGCGTAGGGGTACCAGCCGGCGTCGACCACGGCACGGGTCGCCGCGACGGCGCCGCCCATCGACTCTGCCAGTTCCTCGCAGAGCTTGAAGCCCTCGGCTGCGCCGAGGCCGCGGCCGCCGCCGATCAGGATGTCGGCGTCCTCGATGTTGACGTCGGCGCCACGCTGCTCGCCACGCTGGACCATCTTCGCCTTCGAGGACCAGGGGGACAGCTCGACCTCGACCTCGACGACCTCGGCGCTGCCGCCGGTCTCGTTGACGTCGAAGGCGTTGAGCCGCCCGATGATGATCCCCGGCTCGGCGACGTAGCCGACCTCGGCGATCTGGGAGTCCTGGAGGATCGGGCGCTCGGCGACCAGCTTGCCGTCGACCACCTTGACCTCGGTGACCTCCATCGTCACGCCGGCGTTCAGCCGCGCGGTCAGCCCGGCGCCGATCTCGAAGCCGAGCAGGCCGCCGCCGAACAGCGCGTAGCCGAAGTCGTTCTCCGAGATGACCTTGGCCATCACGTCGATGATCGGCTGGGCGAGGCCCTCCGGCACGTCCTTGGCGCGGTAGACCTTCGCCGCGCCGTAGTTGCCGAGCGCCGCGCAGGCGCTCTCGGCGACCTCGCCGACGACCACCGCGGCGGCCTCGCCGCCGATCTCGGTCGGCCAGCTTCGCCGCCTCGGAGATCGCCCCGAGCGAGTTCTTGTTGAAGTTGCCCTCGTCGTCGTGGAGGGCGTAAACCAGGATGCCGGCCATCTAGATCAACTTCCTCTCGTCGAGCCAGGCGACGATCTTCTCGACCGTCTCGTTGGTGTCCTCGTCCTCGATGATCTCCCCGGCCTCCTTGGCGGGCGGCGGGTTGAGCGCGAGGACCGCTGTCTTGGAGCCGGACTCACCGACCATGCCGCCGTCGATCCCGACGTCTGCGGTCGCCTTCGCGTCCAGCGGTTTCTTCTTGGCCCCCATGATCGCCTTCAGGCTGGGGTAGCGCGGCTCGTTGATCGCGTCGCCGACGCTGATCACCGCGGGCAGCTCGACCTCGACCGTGTCGTAGCCGTACTCGGCCTGGCGCTCGCAGCGCAGCTTTCCGTCGGTGACGTCGATCTTGATCACCTGGGTCAGCGAGGGCATCTTCAGGTGATCGGCGACGACGGCGCCGATCGTGTAGCACTCGCCGTCGTCAGACTGCTGGCCGAGCAGGACCAGGTCGGGGCCCTCGGCCTCAAGCACCTTGGCGAGCGAGTAGCCGGTCGCGCAGACGTCGGAGCCGGCCAGTGCGTCGTCGGAGAGGTGCACCGAGCGATCGGCGCCGAGCGCGACCGCCTTGTGCAGAGCGCGGACGGCGGAGTCGGGTCCCATCGTCACCGCGACCACCTCCTCGACCGGGATCGCGCCGCCCTCCTTGATCTGCATGGCGGCCTCGATTGCGTGGGTGTCGAAGGGGTTGAGGTTCTTCTCGCCGCTGCGGTCCAGTCGCATCGTGCTGGGGTCGATGCGCTTCTGGACGGCGGCGTCCGGCACCTCCTTGACCAGGACGCAGATCTTCAAGTTCAAGCCTCCTTGGCTGGTTCTCAGGCTGGTTGACTGACCAGTCAGTCAGTCTATCTGTTCACGAAGATGTGTAGTCATTCCTCGCGACGGTGGCGCTCGGCTCGCCCGGTCGCGGATGAACTCGACGATGTCGTCGGTGCCGGCGCCCGGCGTGAAGACCTCGGCGACGCCGAGCCGCTTCAGCTCCGGGATGTCATCGGCGGGAATCGTGCCCCCGACCGTGACCAAGACGTCGTCGACTCCCTGCTCGGTGAGCAGCTCCACGACCCGCGGCACCAGGGTCATGTGGGCGCCGGAGAGGATCGAGAGGCCGACCGCGTCGGCGTCCTCCTGGATCACCGTCTCGGCGATCTGCTCGGGAGTCTGGTGAAGGCCGGTGTAGATCACCTCCATGCCGGCGTCGCGCAGGGCGCGGGCGATGATCTTTGCGCCTCGGTCGTGCCCGTCCAGGCCGGGCTTGGCGACGACGACTCGGATCTTGCGGGCGGTGGCGGCCTCCATCGGCGGCGGCAACCCTAGAACACCGGCGACTCGGTGTAGGTCCCGAAGACCTCCTGCATCGCCGCGATCATCTCGCCCTCGGTGGCACGGGCACGGGCGGCCTCGATGATCGGCCCCATCAGGTTCTCCTCGGTCGCGGCGGCGTGCTTTAACTCGGCAAGGGCGCTCTGGACCGTGGCGGAGTCACGCCGCGCCCGCGTCGCCCGCAGGCGCTTGACCTGCTTGCGTTCCAGGGCGGGGTCGATGCGGAGGATCGGCGTCGGGGCCTCATCGGCTTGGACGAAGTCGTTGACCCCGACGACGATGCGACGGCGCTCGTTCAGCTCCTTTTGGTAGGCGAAGGAGGCGTCGGCGATCTCGCGCTGGGGGAAGTTCTGGCGGATCGCCTCGACCATCCCCCCCAGCTCGTCGATGCGGGCGAAGTACTCATAGGCTGAGCGCTCCATCTCATCGGTCAGTTTCTCGACGAACCAGGAGCCGCCGAGCGGGTCGACCGTGTTCGTCACACCGGACTCCACGGCGATGATCTGCTGGGTGCGCAGCGCCACCCTCACCGCCTCCTCGGTCGGCAGGGCCAGCGCCTCATCGAAGGAGTTGGTGTGCAGGGACTGGGTTCCGCCGAGCACCGCCGCCAGCGCCTCCAGCGAGGTCCGCACCACGTTGTTGAGCGGCTGCTGGGCGGTCAGCGAGACGCCCGCGGTCTGGGCGTGGAAGCGCATCCGCATCGACTCCTCGCGGCTGGCGCCGTAGGTCTCGCGCATCTCGCGCGCCCAGATCCGTCGCGCCGCCCGGTACTTAGCGATCTCCTCGAAGAAGTCGATGTGGGCGTTAAAGAAGAAGGAGAGGCGGGGGGCGAAGTCGTCGATGTTGAGACCGCGCTTGAGCGCCCGCTCGACGTAGGTGAAGCCGTCCTTGAGGGTGAAGGCCAGCTCCTGCTGGGCGGTCGAGCCCGCCTCGCGGATGTGGTAACCGGAGATCGAGACCGGGTGCCAGCGGGGCATCTGCTGCGAGCACCACTCGATCATGTCGGTGACCAGGCGCATCGCCGGCTCGATCGGGAAGCACCACTCCTTCTGGGCGATGTACTCCTTGAGTATGTCGGTCTGGATCGTGCCGCCCAGCTTCTCCGGCGGGACGCCCTGCTGCTCGCCGACCAAGACGTAGAAGGCGAGCAGGATCGCCGCCGGGGCGTTGATCGTCATCGAGGTGCTGACTCCGCCGAGCGGGATTCCGGCGAAGAGCTGCTCCATGTCGTCGAGGCTGTCGACGGCGACGCCCTCGCGGCCGACCTCGCCGAGGCTGCGGGCGTGGTCGGAGTCATAGCCCATCAGGGTCGGCATGTCGAAGGCGGTCGAGAGCCCTGTCTGGCCGTGGTCGAGCAGGTAGTGGAAGCGCTCGTTGGTCTCCTCGACCGTGCCGAAGCCGGCGAACTGGCGCATCGTCCAGAGCCGCCCGCGATACATCGAGGGGTAAGGGCCGCGGGTGAACGGGTACTCGCCGGGGTTGCCGATCGTGACGTCGGGGTCAGCGGGGGCCTCGTCTGGCGTGTAGAGCGGCTGGACCGGGTGCCCCGAGATGGTCGAGAACTCCGCGGCGCGCTCCTTGAACTCGGGCCTGGCCCGTGGCTCTGTCGCCATGGGCGACAGTCTAGGCGGGGGCCCTCAGCGCCGCGCCGCGAAGCGGCGGGGCGGCGGCTTGCGGCGGGCGGCGATGCGGGAGCCGCCGAAGCCGGCGATCGTCGCCGTCAGGGTGATCGCGACGGCGAGGAGGCGGCGGCCGAGCCGCTCGAAGCGCATCGTCTGCCAGCCTTCCTGCCTGGCGATCTCGGTCAGGGAAGGATCGGGGTTGACGGCCACCGGGTGGCCGACCGCTCGCAGCATCGGTAGGTCAGAGAGCGAGTCTGAGTAGGCGTAGGAGGCGCTCAGGTCGATGTCGTGCTCGG
Source organism: uncultured Solirubrobacterales bacterium (assembly GCA_963842375.1). Classification (GTDB taxonomy): domain Bacteria; phylum Actinomycetota; class Thermoleophilia; order Solirubrobacterales; family 70-9; genus CAVUPF01. The sequence continues at coordinate 539,847 of CAWJGB010000010.1, read as the reverse complement.
AGGCGAAGGCCTGCATCGCCTCGACCTTGCCGGGACCGTAGACGAAGGGACCGTCGAAGCGGCCGGTGAAGCTGCCGTCGCCGTCGACCTCATAGCGGGTGCCGATCCCGCCCTGCATGCCCAGCACCTGGGCCAGCGAGGCGACCACGCCGTTGCCGGCGGCGCTGACGATGAAGGTGGCGCGGCCGGCGTCCTGGTGAGCGTGGACCTCGTCCAGCATCTGGGGATAGACGCGCGGCAGGATCGCCGCCATCACCTCGGGCCCCATCCGGTCGATCGTCTTCTCCGGCATGCCGGAGATCAGCTCGCGGGCGATGCGCAGCACCTCGGCGGTTCGCTCGTCGGTGGTGCCGCGCAGCCGGTAGCGCAGGTGCTCCACTGCCCAGCTCACGAGCTGGCGCCGGCCGACGATCCCCTGCCGGGTGGCGACGCGGGCAAACTGCATCCCACTCGACCCTGCCATCAGGGTCTTGTCGAGATCGAAGAATGCAGCAGCGCGGCTCAAGCCGAGCCGTTGACCTCGATCACGATCGCGTCCCCCTGGCCGCCACCCGAGCAGATTGCGGCGACGCCCAAGCCGCCCCCACGCCTGCCGCAGCTCATGAACCAGTGCGCCGACGATGCGGGCACCCGAGGCCCCGATCGGGTGCCCGAGGGCGATCGCGCCGCCGTTGACATTGACCTTCTCCTCATCGATGCCGAGCATCCGCACCGAGTTGATCGCGACCGAGGCAAAGGCCTCGTTGATCTCCCAGAGGTCGACGTCCTCGGGGCTCTTGCCGATCTTCTCCAGCGCCTGCTTGGCGGCCTTGGCCGGCGTCCTCGCCAGGTAGGCGAAGTCATCGGCGACGGCGCCGTAGGAGAGGACGCGCGCCAGCGGGGTGCGGCCCTCCTTCTCGGCCCACTCCTCCGCGGCGACGACGACTGCGCCGGCGCCGTCGTTTACGCCCGGCGAGTTGCCGGCGGTGTGGGTGGCGTCCTCGCCGCCGACCGCCTTCAGCTTGGCGAGGACATCCAGGTTGGTGTCGGGGCGGATCGCCTCGTCGGTCTCGACCGTGCTCTCGCCCTTGCGCGACTTCACGGTGACCCCGACGATCTCCTCGGCGAGGCGACCGGCGTCGGTCGCCTCGGCGGCGAGGCGGTGCGAGCGCTCGGCGAAGCGGTCCATGTCGACGCGGCTGATCTCCAGCTCGTTTGAGACCTCGCTCGCCTCGTTGATCATCTGCTTGTGGGTGAAGGGGTTGGTGAGGCCGTCGTGGGTCATCGAGTCGACCGCGCTGACGTCGCCCATGCGAAAGCCGAAGCGGGCACCGGGCAGCAGGTAGGGCGCCTGGCTCATCGACTCCATCCCGCCGGTCACCGCGACCTCGGCCTCGCCGGCGCGGATCGAGAGGTCGGCGATGCCGATCGAGCGCATGCCCGACGCGCAGACCTTGTTGATCGTCTCCGAGGGGACCTCCTTGGGGATGCCGCCCTTGATCTGGGCCTGGCGCGAGGGGATCTGCCCCTGTCCGGCCTGCAGGACCTGGCCGAAGACGACCTGCTGGACCTGCTCGGGCTCGACGCCGGAGCGCTCAAGCGCGGCCTCGATCGCGTGGCCGCCGAGGTCGGTCGCCTCGAGCGAGGACAGGCCCCCGCCCATCTTCCCGAAGGGAGTGCGGGCGGTTGCCAAGGATCACTGTGCTGGGCATCTACTGCCTTTCTCTTGCGAGGTCTGAGGGTGCGATTTGAAGGGCGCCTGCCCTGGGCCGGACGATACCGGGAGGACCCGCCAAGCTGCGTGCGCAAGCGCATAGACTCGCCGGACATGAAGGTCGAGGTCAGCCAGATCGAGCTGCCAGAGGTCGAGGCCGATCTGGTCGCGATCGGCCTCTATGACGGCTGAGGGCCTGCCGACCGAGATCGCCGCCGCCCCGGGGGCCGCCGACGCCAGGGGCGCCTTCAAGAAGCTCGCGCTTCTGCATCCGGAAAGACCAGCCCGGGTGCTGGTCATCGGGCTCGGCAAGCGGGAGGAGATGGACGCCGAGCGGGCCCGGGTCGCGGCGGCGTTGGTGGCGCGCGAGGCGGCCGAGCTGCAGGCGAGGTCCCTCGCCTGGGCGCTGCCGGAATCCGCGAAGGACGCCGCGATCGCCGAGGGCCTGGTTACCGGAACGATCCTCGCCAGCTACCGCTTCGACCGCTTCCTCAGCGCCGACCCCGACGACCCTCGCCCACCCGCGATCGAGTCGTTGACGCTGCTGGGACCCGAGGGCATCGCCGCCGCGGCGGAGTCCGCCCGCGTCTGCGCCGAGGCCCAAAACCGCGCCCGCGACCTGCAGAGCCTGCCCTCCAACGTCGCCACGCCTACCTACCTCGCGCAGCGCGCCGAGGAGATCGCCGCCGCCCACGAGGCGGTCGCGGTCGAGGTTCTCGACCGCGAGCAGATCACCGAGAAGAGGATGGGAGGCCTGGTCGCGGTCAGCCAGGGGACCGCCGAGGAGCCGAAGCTGATCGTCCTGCGCTACGCCGGCAAAGGCTCCGGCCCCACCCTCGGGCTGATCGGCAAGGGCGTCACCTTCGACACCGGCGGCATCTCGATCAAGCCCTCCGCCGCCATGCACGAGATGAAGATGGACATGTCGGGCGCCGCCGCGGTGCTGGAGGCGGTGGCGGCGATCGCCGAGCTTGGGCTGGCGGTGGACCTCCTCGCGGTCGTTCCCGCGACCGAGAACATGCCGTCGGGCACCGCGGTCAAGCCGGGCGACATCATCACCCAGTACAACGGCAAGACGGTCGAGGTCAACAACACCGACGCCGAGGGCCGTCTCATCCTCGCCGACGCCCTCGCCTACGCGGTGGAGCTGGGCGCTGAGCGGATAGTCGACCTCGCCACCCTGACCGGCGCCGTCCTGATCGCGCTCGGGTCGACCTACGCGGCGGTGATCTCCAACGACGACGAGCTGGCCGAGGAGGTCGTGGAGGCCGGCGAGGTGACGGGCGAGCTGGCCTGGCGCCTGCCCCTGCACCCCGAGTACAAGGAGCTGACCAAAGGCACCGTCGCCGACCTCACCAACGCCTCGGCGAAGCGCAAGGCCGGCACGATCTACGCCGGCTCCTTCCTCGAGGAGTTCGTCGACGCCACCCCCTGGGCCCACATCGACATCGCCGGCACCGCCTGGGACGTCGGCCGCCCCTACACCGGCAACGACGCCAGCGGCTTCGGCGTTCGCCTCCTAGTCGAGCTGGCCCGCGCCCTTTCGAGTTAGTCAGCCGGTTCGTCGCGTCGCTGCTCGGCGGCGATCGCGAGGTACTCCTCGACCATCAGCTTGTCCTTGGTCTGACCTGCCGCTCGCTTCATCGCGATCAAATGATCGATCGAAGCAACCCTGATCGGATAGCCGGCGATCTCGCGCTCCAGGGAAGCGGACCTCAGATCCTCATAAGCCGGCATCCCAGCGGCGTCGGCAACTACATCCAGATCCCCATGCGGGGTGATGAAGGTGAAGTCGGCGCCGTTTTCGATCGTCTTGGCATCGAGCAGGAAGGGAAGGTCGACGGGAGCGCCACGCAACCGCACCCCGATCTCCCTAAGAGCGGCGAGGAGACGCACGACGTTCGCACGGTCACGCGCATAGAGGACGTCGAGGTCGAAGCTCGGGTAGTTCGAGCCGTGCGAGATGCCGGCCATCCCGCCTATCAGCACGAAGTCGACTCCGTGCCGGACCAGCGGCCCCAGTAGCCCACGCAGATCGGGGGCCTTCGGGGGAAGCGCGCGACCCTTCACAGCGTCTCCGCACTGCGTACGTTCGGACTGATCTCGATCACCTGGTTCGCGACGGCGATGCCATAGTCGAGGCGCTCGGCCGGGGTGAGCGCGAGCCGCTCGCGAATCAGGGTCCGATCGATGCCCGAGTCGCGTTCCTCCGCGGTGAGCACCAGATCCTCACCGAGCAGGTAGAGCAGCTCGCGCAGCGTCTCGACCGAAGGGGAGATGCGATCGCGCTCTATCCGTGAAATTGCCGATTGCGTGGTGGAGGCCCGGACCGCCAGGCGCTGCTGAGAGACGCCGTGCCTTCGGCGTGCCTCGCGCAGCAGCTCTCCGGGAGTCGTCATCCGCTAATGATAGCGAATAAGTACTTATAGCTAATCAGCTATCAGCCGCCGAGAATCATGCAGGTGGAGGTGCCGTGGGCGAGGAGCTTGCCCGTCTCGGCGGCGGTGAGGCTGGCCTCCGCGGTGGCCTGGCGGCGGCCGCGGTAGACGACGCTCGCCTCGCAGAGGACGCGGCCGGTGTCGCGGGTGATCGGACGCACGAACTTGGCCTCGATCCCGAGCGAGGTGTAGGCGACGCCGGCCGGAAGGGTGGTGTGCACGGCGCACCCGAGCGCCGAGTCGAGCAGGGTCGCGGCGTAGCCGCCGTGGACGACCCCGATCGGGTTGTAGTGCTCCTCGCCGGGCTCGCCCTCAAAGAGGGCGCGGCCGTCGCCCAGCTCGATCGGCCGCATCTTCATCGTCACCGCGATCGGCGGCGGCGGAAGCTCGCCGGCGACGATCGCCTGCATGTACTCCATGCCCGTCATCGTCGCCCCCGCCGCCGCGGTCGGAACCGGGTCTTGCCAGATCATGGTGCGGCTGCGGCTGGTCTTCGGACTGGACTCGGCGAACGCCAGCGCTGCGTCAACCGCAGTTGCTCGGCCCTCGCTCACCGCTTACCGACGCGAACGGGGGTCGCGACGTTATCTCCGACCGGCTGGCGGATTGCCGGATAGTGCAGGTCCGCCGTGATCTCGGCCTGGCTTATCGAGATCCGCTGGACCTTGGACCGGTGATGCCTGTGCCTTGGGATCAGCCTCATCTCAGCGCCTCCAATCGGGCTGGGTTTCGTCAAGCAACTCGACCGAAGTCCAGCCTACCGCAGTCGGTTGCTTGAAGCAACCTTGTGTGAGAACATCACTCTGTGCTCCGCCACGACTACCCCGGACAGGTCTGCTCGATCGCCAAGTCGCTGGAGGTCGTCGGCGAGCGCTGGTCGCTGCTGATCATCCGCGACGTGATGAACGGGCACCGTCGCTTCGACGAGCTGCAGAAGGGGCTCGGCGTCGCACGCAACGTGCTCTCGACCCGCCTGCAGCGGCTGATCGACGCAGGACATCCTCGAGCGCCGCCCCTACCAGAGCAGCCCCGAGCGCTTCGAGTACTTCCTCACCGAGAAGGGGCTTGACCTCTGGCCCGCACTGATCGCGCTGCTCGGCTGGGGAGACCGGCACTCGACCGGCCCGCGAGGGCCCGCCGATGCTGATCGTCCACAAGGAGTGCGGCGGGGCGGTCAGCGATCGCGGCATCTGCGAGAGCTGTGGCAAGGTGCTGGGCGCCCGCGACGCCCGGGCGCTACCCGGCCCCGGGCTGGCGGCGCTCGCCGACGCCAAAGCGGCCTGAGCGCTGCGCAGCTGCGCACCGCGATCAGCTCGCGCGCCGTCTCGTTCAGCTGCTCGGCGATTGCGAACTAGGGCTGAGTAATGAGATGAGCGCAGGGCCCGCCGCGAGCATCTCACCTGGCTCTTCATCGCGAAGGCGGTAGCGTTGTTCGCACCGTGAACTGGGTTGAGAGTTGAGGAGGAACCGGAATGGCGACCACGGCAGAGCTTCAGGTCCGCGAGCAGATCTTCATCGGGGGCGAGTGGGTGCGATTCGAGCGGCTCGGAGACGATCGAGGTGATCAACTCGACCACCGAGGAGGTGATGGGGTCGATCCCGGCGGGCACGGCCGAGGACGCCGACCGGGCGGTGCGGGCGGCGCGCGATGCCTTCGATGCGTGGTCGCAGACCTCGCGCGAGGAGCGCACCGGCTACCTGGCAGCGATCGCCGCCGGCCTCGGCGAGCGCTCCGAGGAGATCGCCGCGACGATCGCCCAGGAGCTGGGGATGCCGCTGACGCTGAGCCAGATCATCCAGGCCGGCCTGCCGATCGCCCAGTTCGCGGCGATGCCGAAGCTGATCGAGGAGGTCACCTGGGAGGAGGAGATCGGCAACTCGCGGGTGCTGCGCGAGCCGGTCGGCGTGCTCGGCGCGATCACCCCCTGGAACTACCCGCTCAACCAGATCGCCGCCAAGGTGGCGCCGGCGCTGGCCGCCGGCTGCACGGTGGTGCTGAAGCCCAGCGAGGTGGTTCCGCTCAACGCCTTCATCCTCGCCGAGGTGATCGAGGCCGCCGGCCTGCCGGCCGGGCGTCTTTAACCTCCTCACCGGGACCGGCCCCGCTGGTCGGCGAGGCGATCGCCGGCCATCCGGGCGTCGACATGGTCTCCTTCACCGGCTCGACCCGGGCCGGGCGGCGGGTCAGCGAGCTGGCCTCGGCGACGGTGAAGCCGGTGGCGATGGAGCTGGGCGGCAAGTCGCCCAACCTGATCCTCGACGACGCCGACCTCGAGCGGGCCGTCCCCGACGGCGTCGGCAAGTGCTACCTCAACTCGGGTCAGACCTGCAGCGCACTGACCCGGATGCTGGTGCCGCGGGCGAAGCTGGCAGAAGCCGAGGAGCTCGCCGTGAAGGCGGCGGAGGGCTTCACGCCGGGTGATCCGTTCGACGAGTCCACGCGGCTGGGCCCGCTCGTCTCCGAGCACTCAGCGCGAGCGCGTGCGCGGCTACATCGCAAGGGCGAGGAGGAGGGCGCGAAGCTGCTCACCGGCGGCGCCGAGCCCCCCGAGGGACTCGAGCGCGGCTACTTCGTCCGCCCCACCGTCTTCTCGGAGGTGACGCCGGAGATGACGATCGCCCAGGAGGAGATCTTCGGACCGGTGCTCGTGATCCAGCCCTACGAGGACACCGACGACGCGGTGCGGATCGCCAACGACACCGTCTACGGCTTGGCCGGGGGGGTCTGGTCAGCCGACCCCGAGCGCGCGATCGCCGTCGCGAGGCGGATCAGGACCGGCCAGATCGAGATCAACGGTGGCGCCTACAACCCGCTGGCGCCCTTTCGGTGGCTACAAGCAGTCCGGGCATGGGCGCGAGAACGGGCGCTTTGCGATCGAGGAGCTGCTGCAGGTCAAGAGCCTTCAGCTCTAGGCGCCGGGCGCGCGATGACCCCATAGGCTGCGTCGCGTGGACTTCGAGTTCTCAGACGAGCAGCGCCTGCTGCGCGAGACGGTCCGCGACTTCGCCCGCCAGGAGGTGGCTCCGGTGGCGGCGGAGCTGGACCGCACGAAGTCCTTTCCCTATGAGCTCGTCGCCCAGATGGGCGAGCTGGGGCTGATGGGGATCCCCTTCCCCCAGGAGTACGGGGGCGGGGGCGCGGACACGCTCTCCTACGCGCTGGCGGTCGAAGAGCTGGCGCGGGTGGACTCCTCGGTCTGCATCACGATGGCGGCGCACACCTCGCTGGGGACGATGCCGATCTACCTGTGGGGGAGCGAGGAGCAGAAATCCGAGTGGCTGCCGCAGCTGTGCAGCGGCCAGCGGCTTGCCTCCTTCGGGCTGACCGAGCCCGAGGCCGGCTCCGATGCGGGGAACGTGCGGACGATCGGCGAAACTCGAGGACGGGGAGTGGGTGATCAACGGGGCCAAGCAGTTCATCACCAACTCGGGGACCGACGATCTCGGGGTGCGTCTCGATCACCGCGCTCACCGGAGAGTCGAACGGCCGCAAGGAGATCTCAAACCTGATCGTCCCGACCGGGACGCCTGGGTATGAGGTCGGCGAGCCGTATCGGAAGATGGGCTGGAACGCCTCCGACACCCGTCCCCTCAGCTTCGAGGACTGCCGCGTGCCGGAAGTCGAACCTGCTGGGGCGACGGGGCGAGGGCTTTAAGAACTTCCTCCACATCCTCGACGGAGGGCGGATCGGGGTCGCTGCGATGGGGGTCGGGCTGGCGCAGGGAGCGCTCGATGAGGCGATCTCCTACGCGAAGGAGCGCCAGGCGTTCGGCCAGCAGATCTCCAAGTTCCAGTCGATCCAGGCGAAGATCGCCGACCTCTCCGCGCAGATCGAGGCCGCTCGGCTGCTCACCTGGCGCGCCGCCCTTCAGAAGGACGCCGGGCGCTCGTTCACGCTGACCGCCGCCCAGGCGAAGCTGATCACCGGCCGCCTCGCCGTCCGGGCGACCGAGGAGGCGGTGCAGATCCACGGCGGCTACGGCTACATCGAGGAGTACCCGGTCTGCCGCTTTTACCGCGACGCCAAGATCCTCACGATCGGCGAGGGCACCGACGAGGTGCAGCAGATGGTGATCGCCCGCCAGCTCGGCTGCTAGGCCGGCGAGCTTCAACCGGCAGGCAGGCTCAGCCGGTGGGCTTGTTCAACTTGATAGATGCGACTCTCATCGATTCCTGCCCCGGCGGCCAGCCCCGGCCATGACCGGACGACATCCGTCACCTCGGCCAGGATCTCCTCGGCTCGACCCCGCTTCATCGAGGCCACATCCGAGACCCGGCGAAGGTCCTCAACCGTGAAGCCGTCGCGCTTGGAGTTGATCGACATCTGGTGCTGAGCCGTCCAGCTGCCCGACCGGTTGTAGGCGTAGACGAGGTCAAACGCCGGCGACAGAGACCACTCCCCGGCGCGATTCATCAGAAAGGCGATGTTCTTGACGTGGTCGTCCTGGTTGCGGGCGACGACGTTGAAGGCCATACGGCGGAACTGTTGCTCGACTGCCGCCATCGGCAGGCCCAGGCGGCGGATGACCTGGAAAGCCTGCTCATAGGAGTTGGCGCCCGGCTGGTTGTAATCCAGATGGGCCAGGGCCGCGAGCGACTGCATGTGCAGCTTGGAACCGTCGTCAAGGCGATCGAAGCGACGAGCCATGAAGTGGCGGCGGCCGTTCTCCGCCAGCAGGCGGCACTCGGTCATATCGATGCCGGCTCGCATCGCCATCTGCGAGTAGACCCACTCGATCGCTCCGTAGCCCTGGGTATCCCCCAGGTCCCGGCTTTTGTCTTCGACGCCGTCGAACTTGAGGATCCAGTGCTCGAAGCCGGGATCGACATCAAGCTGGCCGGAGCGGACCTCGTTCGTCGCCGGGTTGAGGGCGATCAAGGCCTTCGCTCGAGCGCCGCCGGCCGACGTGCCAACCCTGAGAATCTCCTTGAGGGCCTGCTCCTTGCCGGGGCCCTGAAGCGACACAGCCAGGTCCTCACGTTGTGCCATCACCTCCGAGGCAAGCTCGACCAGAGCCTCGATGTCGACGTCGTGGCTTTTCGCCGGCCTGGGTCCCATGGACGGGGCAAACTCGAGCGCACCCATACCTCGTTTGCCGATGTAGCAAAGGCGTTGGACCGCGTTGAACTCCTCGGGGGCCCGACCTTGGGTGGCCAGCCAGGCGTCGATCAGGGCGTTCCCGTAGCGATCGGGCAGCGAATCGGCAAGCAGGCCTGGCAGGCCCTTGAAGCTTTGCTCGGACAACTCGGGAAAGCTGTAGGGCAACTCGGGTTGGAGCGGCATGGTGATCGGCGAAACCTCGATAGCGCTCGAGATGAACCGCGGCTCGTACTCAAAGAGGGCAACGTTTTGGCCGTCGGGCAACAGCACGGCGCCGATCCGCGTGCCCCAGAGGCGGACCTCGGCGAGGTCGCTCAAGACTCCCGCCCGCCACCCTCGTCAGCCCAATGCCACAACGGGGCTTTATGCCCGGGTCGCCCGGTGCCACGCGAGGACCCGGCTCGTTGTCGCTGGCGAGCGTGCCGTTTCAGCTGATCGATCGGGCTCGGTGAGGGCTCGGGAACCAGCCGATCGAGGCCTTCGAGCAAGCCGAGGACGCGCAGGACGCGGATGAAGCTCCTCAGCGAGGCCGATTCGCCCCCCTCGATGCGCTGGACGGTGACTCTGCTCACGCCTGCCTCTTGGGCGAGCTGACCCTGACTCAGGTTGCGCTCCAGCCGGGTACGACGCAGGCGAGCGCCAAGCTCCCGAAGGACCGCCGCGTCAGTGTTCTCAGTTGTTATTTTCATAGTGCTTCATTTTTAAATCACTATAGCATTTTTTGCTGATATTGCCTAATCTTTGATATATAATCTCACCATCACCATCGCCCAGGCGACGCGGTTTACCGGCCCCTCCGGGTCCGGGCGACGAGGAGGTGGTGCAGTCCACGGCGGTATGGCTAGACCGAGGAATGGCTGGTCCGCTTTTACCGCGACGCCAAGATCCTCACGATCGGCGAGGGTAGGGGGAGAAGATCATGCCGCCCAGTTCTGAGGGGCCTATGCGGAAATTGAGCGGCGCCCGGCGGCGATCCTGAGGGTGTAACACTCAGTGTTACACTCAGATCGCATGCCCACCAAACGCAAGCGTCACATGATCACCGAGACCGCCGAGGTTGAAGCCGCGCTGGATAAGCTGCGTACCCGGGGAATCTCGGTCGGCCTCTCGGAGCTGGTGATCAAGGGGGCCGAAGCGAGAGTGGAGGAGGCCCGGGCCACCGAGCTAGACGATGCGCGCCGCCGCGCCTTGCGCGAGCGCTTCTTGGAGAGGACCCGCAGCGGCGCCGGCCTCGATGTCGACATCGGCCCCGGCGCACGAGAGCGGACCTGGCTTGGGGAGAGATGAGCACTGCACCGAGGCTGCCGGCCGCCCTGCTCGACTGGTCTGCCTATGCGCGGGTGCTGCTCGCCCATACCCAGCCGAGTACAGGGCGACGGCTCAGCCCGGACGCGATCGAGCGCTTCGAGGAGGCACTTCAAGACGACCGCCTTCGCGTCTGCCCTCCTTTCCGCCTTGAGGCCTTGTACTCGGCCCGCACAGCGGCTGACTTCGCGGCGCTCTCCGAGGAGCTAGACGGCCTCTGCCAAGCGGCGGGTGACGCCGAGACCTGGCAGCTCGCCGAACGAGCCCAGCGCGAGCTGGCCGACGACAAATCGGTCAGCCACAGAGTGGCTCCGGCCGACCTCCTGACCGCCGCGATTGCCTCCCAGCACGATCTCGGAGTACTTCACTACGACAGCGATTACGACCTGATCGCCGACCATACGAGCCTCGACTTCGCGAGCGTTTGGATTACCCCGCCCGGCAGCACCGACTGAAGCTCGGCGTGCACGAGACGGCCAACAACGCAGCGAGTGAAGCGTGACCACCGCGCCAGCCCAGCTGACAGACGAAGGATGCGGTGGCCTGCGTCGTGCTAGGGCAGCGCTTCCGCTGCCCGCGCAGGCACGACGGCCCGGCTACGCCGCCTCCAACGTGAAGTGGACCCGGGTTCCGGGCATCGCCTCCTCCAGCCAGATCCGGCCGCCGTGGGCCTCGACGATCGCCCGCGAGATCGCCAGGCCGAGGCCGGCGCCCTCCTCGCCGCGGGCATCCTCGCCGCGGTAGAAGGCCTCAAAGACCCGCTCGCCCTCGCCCGGCGGGGATCCCCGCTCCTTCGTCGGCGACCTCGACTTCGACGCCGGCCGTCGCCCGAGCGCGCCCGTACCGTGACGCTGCCGTCGGCAGGAGTGTGGCGAATCGCGTTCTGGATCAGGTTGAAGAGGACGCGCTGCACCTTCTCGGCGTTGGCCAGCGCCACCACCTCGCCCGAGGGCAGCTCGGCGTTGATCGCCACGCCCCGGGCCTCCGCGGGAGCGCGCATCGCCGCGACCGTGTCCCCGATCAGCTCTCCCAGCTCGACCTGGCGCATCGTCCAGGAGATGTCGCCGGCCTCGATCCGCGAGAGCTCGAAGAGATCGTCGATCAGCCGGGTCAGCACCTCGACGTGGGTGCGCGTCTCGCGCAGGTAGCGCTCGCGGGTCTCGCCGGTCGCGACCCCGTCCTCGATCGACTCGACCAGCAGCCGCAGCGACGCCAGCGGCGTGCGCAGGTCATGCGAGACGGCGGCGATCAGCTGGCGGCGGGCGTCCTCGATCTGGCGGCGGGAGCGCTCCTCGACGGCCAGCCGGACGGCCAGCGCCGCCGCCAGGGCCGCCCCGGCTGCGGCGAGGACGACGAGGAGGATCTGCGCCGCGCCCATCCTCTCGGGGACCGTCACGGCGGCGGCGCCGGCGAGGAAGGCCGCGACGGCGATTACGGCGACGCGCTTCATGGCCGCAGCCTGTACCCCACTCCCCAGACCGTCTCGATGAAGCGGGGCTCGGCGGGGTCATCGCCGAGCTTGGCGCGGAGGCGACGGACGTGGACGGTGACGGTGCTGGTGTCGGTGAAGAAGGGGAAGTCCCAGACGGCCTCCATCAGCTGGTCGCGGGAGAAGACCCGCCCGGGCCGCGCCGCCAGGTAGGCGAGCAGGTCGAACTCGCGCTGGGTCAGCGACAGCTCCTCGCCGTCGAGGAAGGCCATCCTGCTGTGCCGGCTCGACCCGCAGCGGCCCGTGCTCGATCGGCGCCGGCCCCTCGCTCCTCGGAGCGCGGCGAGAGGCGGCGCAGCACAGCGTCGACCCGGGCCACCAGCTCGGCGGGAGAGAACGGCTTCACCACGTAGTCATCGGCACCGTGGCGCAGGCCGACGACCCGGTCGGACTCCTCGCCGCGTGCGGTGAGCAAGATCACCGCGATCCGCTCGCCGGGGCGCTCGTGCAGGCGGCGCATCACCTCGATCCCGTCGATCCCCGGCAGCATCACGTCGAGCACGACCAGGTCGGGCCGATGGCGCTCGGCCGCCCGCAGCGCCTCGGGGCCGTCGCAGGCCCTGTGCGTCTCATACCCCGCCCGCTGCATGTAGCGACCGACGACCTCGACGATCGTCGGCTCGTCGTCGACCACGAGGACCGCTGCCGTGCGTGGGCTCGCTCATCGCAGCGATTGTCGCGCCCGGGCTAGCCGAAGGTGAAGGCATAGCCCATCACCCCCGGTTCGGGAACCAGACGGAGGACGTGGTGGCCGACCCGCGGGCAGATCGACAAGTTCGTAGAGGCGCTGCGAGGAGACCTCGACGATGCCGTGGTGGACGTCTGATCCGGCGAAGCGGGCCGGGATCGGGCGGCCGTCCAGCAGCACCCGCATCCGGCGTGGCGTGCCGCGGGCGAGCCCAGCACCAGGTAAACCCGCCGCGCTCCGAAGTGGAGGTCGAGCGAGCCGCCGGCCGCCGTCACCGAGTGCAGGCCGATCCGCCAGCGTCCCGTGGTAGGCGAATTCGTTGAGGGGCGGAGGCGGCGGGCTGCCGAAGTCGTGAAGCCCGGGCGAGAGGATCGGGTTGGTGAAGCGTTCGGCGCGGGCGGCTCCGAGGTAGGTCTCGGGCGTCGTCACCCCGGCCGAGGGGGCGATCGGCGTGGACGGCCGGCCCCCTGCCCGAGACCCGGTGGCCGGCTTCGGCGAGGAGCTCGCGGATCACTTCTTCCTTCTTGCCGTAGGAGCCTTCGCCGAAGTCGACGTAGCGAACCTCGCCCTTGAGCGTCGACGAAGTACTCGGCCGGCCAGTACTGGTTGCCGTAGGCGTTCCAGGTCCCGTAGTCGTTGTCCTGGACGACGGGATAGCGCAGGCCGTTGCGTTCGATCGCTTCGGCGACGTTGCTTGCCTCGTGCTCGAAGGGGAACTCGGGGGTGTGGACGCCGACGATGGTCAGACCGTCGCGGCGATAGCGCGCGTCCCACGCCTTCAGGTAGGGGAGCGTGCGCAGGCAGTTGATGCAGCTGTAGGTCCAGAAGTCGATCAGCACCACCCTGCCGCGGAGGCCGCGCATCGTCAGCGGCCGCTCGCCGGGGGTGTTGAACCACTGCTGGGTGTCGACGAATTCGGGCGCCTTGCCGAGCACCGGCAGGCGAAGGTGCCCAGCTCGCATCGACCTTCGGCGCGGCCTGGCTCGCCGCCCTTCCGCCGACGCCGTGGGCGGGCTTCGCCGCGGACTTCTGCAAGCGCGCTGCGCGCCGCCGCCGTGTCCTCCAGCCCGTGCGTGGGGGTGATCAGAAAGCTCGGCAGGTCGCTGGCGATCGCGTTCTCGAAGCGCACGTCGTAGTTCTGGAGCATCGCCAGCGCCACCACCACCATCACCGCGCCCATCGCCACCTGCAGGCCGACGCCGCGCCTCGCGAAGCGGCGCGACCACGCGCCGCCCGCCCAGCATCAGGAAGTAGAGGACGACGGCCGAGCCGATCCCGTAGCTGAATGCCACCGCCAGGCGCCCGGCGGTGAACGGCTGCGACGCGGTGACGGTGATCACCCCGGCGAGGATCGGACCGGCGCAGGGCGCGTAGACGAGTCCGAGGCTGGCTCCCACCGCGGTCCCCGACCAGAAGCCCTCGCCACCCCGGCCGGCCACCCCGGCGCGACCCGCGAAGCGACTCAACCAGGCCTCGAGCCGTGCGGCCAGCGGCGGGATCATCAGAGTGATCCCGAAGGCGATCAGGACGAAGATCGCAAGCTTTCGCAGCAGGTCGTCGGGCAGGCCAAGCGCTGAGATCACGTAGACGAGCGCGACGATCGCAAAGGTGAAGGAGACAGCCAGCCCGACGACGATCCCGAGCGGCCGGCGCCGGCCGCCGGTCGCGCCGGCTGAGAGCGCGATCGGCAGGATCGGAAGCACGCACGGCGAGACAGCGGTTGCGGCGCCGGCGATGAACCCGAAGAGCATCAGCAATGCCATGGCCTCAACCTTTCCACGGAGGTATTACGGAGATATGACGGCAGGCGGTTCAGCCCGCCATGGCGCGGGGGATCGCCACCCGCGCGGGCCAGGCTCAGCCGGGCGCCGGGCGCGAGGTGACGGCACCCTCGGCGCGCCCGGCCACCTCCGCGGCGCGCCCCACCCGCTCGCCGATCCCGTAGTGGGCGCAGATCGCCAGCTCGTGCTCGCGCAGCAGCGGGCGGGCGGGGTCGACGACCGGCGCGGCGCGGATCGCCTGCCGAGAGTGCGCGACCCAGACGCGGCCCGCGCGCGGCGGCGCAGTCGCGCAACGGGATCGCCACCAGCCTGACGCGGCGGCGGCCGAGATCGGCCACCAGCCAGGTCGGCTCGCCGCTGCCGGCGTCGGTGAAGAAGCCGTGGACGCGGCCGACCGGATCGCCGTCGATCTCGTCGACCTCATAGCCGATCCATCCCGCTCGCCTCCGCCAGAGACGGCGGTGGAGCGACTCGCCGCTACGGGCTCAGCCATCGGTCTGGGCCTCCAGCAGCTCGCCCGGCGGCGGCTCGCCGGGTCCAGCTCGCGGCGCACCACGCGCTCCAGCAACGCGGCGACCTCGGGGTCATCGGCGACCGTCGCCTCGAGGCGCCGACGCATCCGCGAGGCGGCGATCCCCAGCACCTCGCTGCGCAGGTTGCGTGCGCGACGCTCCTCCAGCGTCCCCGCCGCCTCGATGTGGGCGCGATGCTCGTCGATCTTCGCGGCCAGCTCGCCCACGCCCTCGCCGCGCACCGCCTCGGTGCGCAGGATCGGCACCCGCCAGCCGCCGGGGTCGTGGGAGAGGGCCAAGCACGCCGCGCACCTCGCGCACCATCGTTTCGGTCATCGGGTGATCGGCCTTGTTGACGACGATGATGTCGGGGATCTCCATCACCCCCGCCTTCAGCGCCTGGATCGAGTCGCCGGAGCCGGGCATCAGCGCCAGCACGATCGTGTCGGCGTGATCGACGATGTCGATCTCGGCCTGGCCGACGCCGACGGTCTCGATCAGGACGTCGTCTTTGCCGGCCGCGTCCATCACCAGCGCCACCTGCAGGGCGGCCTCCGAGAGCCCGCCGAGCGCCCCGCGCGAGGCCATCGAGCGGATGAACACGCCGGGATCGAGGAAGTGCTCAGAGAGGCGGATGCGATCGCCGAGCAGGGCGCCTCGGGTGAAGGGGCTGGAGGGATCGATCGAGAGCACCGCGACCTGGCGCTCGGTCCCGCGCAGCTCGGCAGTCAGCGGCGCCGATCAGCGTGCTCTTGCCGACCCCCGGCGGCCCGGTGAAGCCGACGATCCGCGCCCTGCCGGTGCGCGGGTAGACCTCGCGCACCAGCTCCCAGCCGGCCGGATCATCGGACTCGATCAGGGTGATCGCCCGCGCCAGCGCCCGCTTGTCGCCGCTGATGCAGCCGTTCGGCCAGCGAGGCGGTTTTTGCCGCGTCAGGCATCAAGCGCTCAGTCTAGAGTCCGGCGCCGCATGCGCCTGCTCCGCTTCCTCGCCGCCAACCGGATGCTCAACGCTCGCTACGGGCGGCTGCTGTGGCGCTACCTGTGGCGTCGCCTCCTGACCAGGGCGGGGCGGCGCTGGAAGACCTCCGGGCTGCTCTTCCTCGGTCGCCGGCTCGAACTGCAGATCGGTCGTGGCGGGGAGATCCGCTTCGGCCGCTTCGTCTGGATCGGCGACGGCTCGAAGATCCGCTGCCACGAGGGCGTGGTCGAGATCGGCGAGAAGACCGTGATCGGCCAGGAGTGCACGATCTCCGCCTACCAGCGGGTGCGGATCGGCGAGCAGTGCGTGATCGCCGACCGGGCGATGTTCATCGACTTCGACCACGGCGTCGTCGAGGTCGAGCGGCCGATCCGCGTCCAGGGCATCTACAAGCACGACGTCGAGGTCGGCTCCAACGTCTGGGTCGGCTACGGCGCCTGCATCCTGCGCGGGGTCAGGGTCGGCGACAACTCGATCATCGGCACCAACGCGGTGGTCACCAAGGACGTCCCAGCCAACGCGGTCGTCGCGGGCGTGCCCGCCCGGGTGATCAGGATGCGAGAGGCGCCGAAGGAGCTGCGCTGGCCCGACCCGGTCGAGCCCGACCCCAGCGCGCACACCACACCTGCCCAGCCAGTCTGAATCACGGCCTACCCAGCGCCGCAGCGAGGTCCGTCTGCGCGCTCGACCCCCGTCCTGACCGCCAAAGCACGCCTCTGTAGCGACGGCGCGGGGCCGACAGGGCGTCAGGCGGCACTGGTCTCGCCGACCAGCTCGGCGTAGACCGCGGCGGTCTGCTCGGCGACGTCGCCCCAGTCGAAGCGGCGCAGGTGCTCGTAGGCTTCGGCGACGAGGTGGCGACCGAGCTCATCGTCGGAGAGGACGCGGATCGCCACCTCGGCGAGGGCGTCGGGATCGTGGGCGCGGAAGCGCAGCCCG
Source organism: uncultured Solirubrobacterales bacterium (assembly GCA_963842375.1). GTDB lineage: Bacteria > Actinomycetota > Thermoleophilia > Solirubrobacterales > 70-9 > CAVUPF01. The sequence goes on along the minus strand of CAWJGB010000010.1, from coordinate 522,918 downwards.
GCCTCCTCGTGGGGGACGACCTCGCGCAGGCCGCCGGTGTCGGCGACGATGCAGGGGCAGCCGGAGGCCATCGCCTCCAGCGCCACCAGCCCGAACGGCTCATAGATCGAGGGCACCACGGTGAGGTCGGCGATCCGGTAGAGCGAGTGCAGGACGTCGTCGCCGATCCAGCCGAGGAAGGTGCCGTGCTCCATCAGGCCCGAGCTCCTCGGCCTGGCGGTGCAGCTCGGCCTCGTGGGTGCCCGAGCCGGCGACCAGGAAGCGAGTGCCGGGCACCTGCTCGATCACCCCGGGCATCGCCTCCAGCGCCAGCTGGAACCCCTTCTCATAGACGAGGCGGCCGATCAGGACGACCAGCTTCTGCTCGGGCGCGGCGAACTCGGCGCGCAGGCGGGTCAGCTCGGCGGGGTCCTGGGGCTGCAGGTCGTCGGGGTCGATCCCGTTGGGGATCACGGTCACCCGCTCCTCCTCGACCCCGAAGATGTCGGCGATCTGCTCGCGCATGTAGTGCGAGCAGGCGATCACCCGCTCGGAGCGGTTGGTGATCCAGCGCTCGACCCCGTGGATGTAGGTCTGGGGGTGCTTGTCGACCCAGCCCTGGTGGCGACCGTGCTCGGTGGCGTGGATCGTCGTCACCAGCGGCGCGCCGAAGCGCTTGGCGAGGTGATCGCAGGCGCCCGCGACCAGCCAGTCGTGGCCGTGGAGGAGGTCGAACTGTAGCGGTCGCCGAGCTCGACCCCGGCGGCCAGCATGTCGGAGTTCATCCGCTCCACCCAGGCGACGAACTCGCCGAGGTCGGTTGGCCGCTTCGGCTCGCGGATGCGGTGGATGGCGACGCCGCCGCGAGCGCTCCTCGGCCGGCGACTCCTCACCGCCGCGGGTCAGCACGTGGACCTCGACCTCGCGCTCGACCAGCGCCTCGGAGAGCTTGCGCACGTGGCGGGCCAGCCCGCCCTCGATCAGCGGCGGGTACTCCCAGGAGAGGATGAGGACGCGGGTCACGGCTGAAGGAGCGAGGAGAGGCTCAAGTCCGGGGCGAGGGCACGCATGCGCGGGTCGGTGAAGGAGGGGGAGTCTATGGCCTCCAGCATCGCCTCCGCGTGGCCGGTGGCGCGCTGGAAGGCGTAGTCGCCCGCCTGGCCGCGCTTGTCGAGGAAGGCCCAGTCGCTGGCCTGGGCCGCCAGCAGCTCACGCGCCGCGCGCAGCGCGGCCGGCCCGCGCAGCCCGCCCCAAGCGCCCGCAGCAGCCGCAGCTCCAGCCGCCGCGCCCCCCAGGCGAGGTCGGCGACGGGCGGCGAGTCCCAGGTGCGAAGGTCCTTGCCCTCGCCCCAGCTTGAGGCGGCAAGGCGGCGCTCGAACCGGCTCGTGCTCGGCCAGGGCCTGCGGGCACGGTGAGCAGGCGCACCCCGGCCGCCTCGGCCCCGGCCAGCACCGCGCCCAGCCAGAGCGGGCCCTCCGACCACCAGTGCCCGATCAGCTCGGTGTCGATCGCGAAGACGATCAGCCCACGGCGGCCGCGGGCCCTCGAGAAGTCGCGCAGGCGGGCCGCGATCGCGCGTCGAGGAACTCGCTCGGCCTGGCGGCGGGCGACCGCGCTCGGCGGCCGCGGGCCGATAGGCGCCCGCCGCCGACCCGCCAGATCCGCACCCCGCGCAGCGACTTACCGGCGAACTGCGCGTGGTCGGGATGGGAGGGATAGCCGTCAAGCGACCACAGCCAGCTGATCGCCTCCCAGTCGATTGGCAGGCGCGACCGGACCGGCGGCGGTGGCGACCGGCGCCAGCGACTCCAGCGGTCCCTCGTGGGCGCTCTGATCGACGCAGAACCAGCGCACCCCCTGCTCCGCCAGGCGCCACTCAAGCCCAGGCGCATAGGCGCACTCCGGCAGCCAGAAGCCGCCGTCCCAGCCAAAGCGCCGCCGGTGCGAGCGGATCCCGCTCTCGAGCTGCAGCGCGCAAGCCCGCGCCGCGTCGCCAGCAGGGGCAGCACTGCATGGGTCGCCGCCGAGGTCGCCAGCGCGATCCGCCCGACCTCCGCGGCGCCCCGCAGCGAGGCGCAGGGATCACCGCCCGGCCCCCTCCAGCAACTGCAGCGGCGCGCCGGTAGCGATCGAGCTCCGCCTCACAGGCCTCTCGGCACTCGGCCGGCACCTCGCCGAGATCGGCCTCCGCCGCCGCGATCCGACAGCGGCCGAGGAACTCGCGCAGCCGCTCGCGCGTGCGCTGCCTCCTCGAGCTGGTCGGCCAGCACCGGGGTCACCGTCATCGTCAGGCGCTCGGCAACCTCCGAGCACCGGCAGGTAGGAGCGGATCACCGCGTCAAAGAGCCACTCCTCCCCGAACGGGTAGGTCCCGAACCCCTCGACGTAGGGCATGTGGCTGTGCAGGACGATCGCCAGATCGCCGACGCCCTCCTCAGGCATGGCAGACGGCGAGGAAGTCCAGCGCCGCGTCGAGCTCGCCCTCCCTGAGCGCGAAATCAGAGGCCGCGATCGCCGGCGTGAACCAGCCGTAGAAGCGCTCGGTCAGCCCGAGCCGGCGGTGGAGCCGTGTCCCAGCCCAGCCGCAAGCGCGACCTCGTGGGCCCGCAGCTTGCGGGCGTGAAAGAGACCGAGCATCTCGACCGCTTCGAAGTGCGCCTCGCAGAGCTGCGCGGAACTCGGCGGCGCGGTACTCGCGCAGGTGCCAGGGGTTATCTGACTTCTCGGCCCCCGGCGGCGCCAGGGTGAGCAGGTTGGGTGTCGAGATGTAGGCGCGCCGCCCGGGGCGAGCATCGAGTCGAAGTGCTCGAGGATCGCCCCGGCGTCGCTTGGACGTGCTCGATCGTCTGCAGGAAGACGATCGCCTCGCAGGGCTCGGCGAAGCTCTCGACCAGATCGCGCTCGAAGCGCAGGTTCGGCGCGCACGTAGCGCAGCCGCGCGTGCTCGTGGGCCTCGGGGTTGGCGTCGACGCCGACGACGCTCGCCGCCGCGCCGGCCAGCAGGTCGGATCCGTAGCCCTCACCGCAGGCCATGTCCAGGACCCGCAGGCCGGCGACCCGGGCCGCGATCCACTCATAGACCGCGAGGTGGCGCCGGTACCAGTAGTTCTCCTCGGGCAGGTCGGGCAGCGTCCGCTCCCCGGTCAGCGGCAGCGGCGGCACCCCGGCGGGCTGGTTTAGCTGGAGGTATTCCTCGCCCACGGCAGGGACCGCTATTGGGGGTCCGGTGCTCCGTGCATTGCGCCTTTCTGCGTAGAGTTCTCGCCCGTGCCAGCCTCCCCGACCGCCACGCCGGAGCACATCAAGGACGTCAACACCCGCTACCACGACGCTGCGGCCGATGACGTATGACGCCAAGTGGGGGATCGACTTCGGCGAGACCGGCCAGGAGCAGGTGCGGCTGAAGCTGGCCAAGGCGCTCGGCGGGCTCGGCGGCGCGGAGCCTTCGGCGACGGGCTGGAGATCGGCTCGGGCACCGGCTACTTCTCGCTCAACCTGCTCCAGCTCGGCGTGATCGAGCGGCTGACCGCGACCGACATCTCCCCGGGGATGCTGAGGCGGCTCGCGGGTACCGCCGAGGCGCTCGGGCTGGAGGTGCGGACGGTCGCGACCGAGGCCGAGCAGCTCCCCTTCGAGGAGGAGAGCTTCGACCTCGTCTTCGGCCACGCCGTCCTTCACCACATCCCCGACCTGCAGCGCGCCTTCTCCGAATTCCGCCGCGTCCTGCGCCCCGGCGGCGTGATCGCCTTCGCCGGCGAGCCGTCGCGCTACGGCGACCGCCTCGCCGCCCTGCCCAAGCGGGCGGGGCTGATCCTCGCCCCGCTTTGGCGCGAGCTGGTGGGCGCGAGCCGCCGCGGCCGTGCCCGAGGCCGAGCAGTCGGACGGCCACGCGCTTGAGGGCGAGGTCGACGTCCACGCCTTCGCCCCCGCCGATCTGCGGCGCCTGCTGGCCGAGGCGCCGGCTTTGAGGAGCGCCGCGTCGGCGGCGAGGAGCTGCTCGCCAACGCCTGGGGCTGGGGCCTGCGCACAGTCGAGTCGACCGCCGAGCCCGACTCGGTCCCCTGGGGCTGGCGCAGCTTCGCCTTCCGCAGCTACATCGCCCTGCAGAAGATCGACACCCGCCTGCTCGAGCCCCACCTCCCCGCCGAGCTCTTCTACAACCTGCTCGTCTCCGCCCGCAAGCCGCCTGCTGAGCGCCGCGCCGGGCGCGGAAGAGCTTCACCCGCCAGTCAAAGCCCTTGAGGCGCCGCTCGCCCGGCGAAGGAGTAATCGAAGCCCTCCCCGGCCGGCTCCTTGGTCGCGAGCGTCGACGAGGACGCTGCCCGGCTTGGCGATCGCGGTGAGCCGGCTCGCCAGGTTGACCGGGCGACCGTAGTAATCGCCGGCTGCGCGCCAGGGCGGAGCCGTAGGCGACGCCGGCCCGCAGTCGCGGGAAGCTCCTCGCCCTCGCGCTCGGCGGCCGCGACCATCCCCAGCGCCGCCTCCAGCAACGGCGCCGGCCTCGGTGCAGACCAGCATCGCCGCGTCGCCGATCAGCTTGACCAGCCGCACCGGCGGCTCGGCGACGGCGATCGCCAGCTCCTCGAGCCGGCCGGCGATCAGGCCCAGCTCCTCGGCGGCGATCTCCTCGCCGAGCTTGGTGAAGCCGACCAGGTCGGCGAAGCAGACGCCGACCTCGATCGGTGGCGCCGGTCTCGCCCGAGGCGAGGTCGGCGGCGCCGATCACGTCGCGGCGGACCTGCTCGAGCAGGTGGGCCCGCAGGGCGTAGAGCAAGGGTCGGCTCAAACAGCGGCAGCATGTGCTCGGCGGCGGCGGCGAAGCGAAGCGCGAGGTCGCGCTCGGTGTCGCCGGGCTGCATCAGGGTGCGGACGCATCAGCTCGCGGTTGGCCTCGGCGATCCGCGCCGTGCCCATGCCGATCGTCCGCGCCACCTGCATGATTCCCTCCTCCGGCAGGCCGGCGTCGTGAAAGGCCTTCACCCGGCGCGCCGCCTCCAGATCGGCCTCGCTCAACGCCCGCTCGTCGGGGTCGGGATAGGGAACGCCGAGCGCCGTCGTGGAGCGCTGCAGCAGAGTCGAGGTCCACGCCGGAGATCTCGGCCACCTCGCGCGGCGTGTAGCGGGGGCCGTCGCCAGCCAGCGCCCGCTCGACCGGGAGCAGGGTGAGGCGCCCGGCGGCGACCGCCTCGCGCAACTCCGACACCGAGACCCCCTCGGCTGCCAGCTGCTCGAGCAGGGCAAGGCGGGCCCGGCGCGGCTCGCCCTCGACGCCCTCCAGCAGGCCCTCGGCGTCGAAGTCGATCTCCGGGCGCTGCGCCATGGGCGCCATTCTGCACGGCGCGGCGCCGCCGGCGCAGCCAGCTACGCGGTCGCCACGGCGCCGCCGCGGCGCGGGTCTCCGCCGCCGCTCAGCTCGCCGCTCGCCCGCTCGCGCGCCACCGCCTGACAGCCGCCGAAGAAGAGGTTGATCCGGGGCCGGCGGGCGACCCGGACGCCGCGCGCCTCCAGCCGCGCCGAGGGCGCCTCGTCGATCCCCGGCTCGGCCTGCACGACGCCGTCCTCGAAATGCAGCCGCGGCGCCCGCACCGCCTCGCCGGCGCCCATCCCCTCCTCGACGCACCCGGACGATCGTCTGCAGGATCGCCGAGCGGATGCGGTTGGAGCCGGCGCTGCCGAGTCCGACCTCGATCTCTCCGTCGCGCAGCACCACCGTCGGCGCCATCATCGAGGGCACGCGGCGACCGGGCGCGATCGCGTGAAAGCCGAGCGGGTTGAGGTCCTCCTCGCCGAGCATGTTGTTGAGGATGACACCGGTGCCGGGCACGAGGACGCCGGAGCCCGAGCCGTTGGAGCAGGTGACGCTCGCGCACATCCCCTCGGCGTCGAGGACGGAGATGTGGGTGGTCGAGCCGAGCAGGTCGGCGGCCGCGAGGTCGAGGCCGCCGGGGTCGAGGAAGCTCGCCGCCAAGCTCCTCGCCGTAGAGCGCTTCGGCGAACTCCTTGCCGCGGCGGCTCGTTGGCGGCGCCCATCGCGGCGACCAGCTGCTCGGGGCCGCTGCGCTCTCCGAGTCGCTCCAGCAGGCCGAGGCAGAAGGCGATCAGGATCCCGCCCGAGGACGGCGGCGGGTTGGTGAGGACCTCGGCGCCGCGGAAGGAGGCCCGGATCGGCTGCCGCTCGATCGCCTCATAAGTCGCGAGGTCGGCCGGCCCGAGCGTGCCGCCGCCAGCGACGGTGAACTCGCTCAGCGCACTCGGCCACCTCGCCGCGGTAAAACGGCTCGGCCCCCTCTGCGCCGAAGCGCTCCAGCGCCTCGGCCAGCTCTCCGAAGCGAAAGACCTCGCCCTCGCGCAGCGTCCGCCCCGCGGGTGCGTAGAGCTCACGCGTCCCCGCCAGGCGCTCGTGGATCGGGGCGAGGATGTCGAGGATGTAGGCCTGCTCGGCGTTCACCGGGGCACCCTCGCGGGCGAGGCGGGCGCCGGGGCGGACGAGCTCCTGAAGCGGCACCGAGCCGAAGCGCCCCAGCGCCAGCTCGAGCCCGGCGGCGGTGCCAGGCACCCCGCAGGAGGCCGGCCCGACGTAGAACGTCTGGACCGTCTCCGCGTCGAAGTGGACCGGCACCGCGACCAGCTCCGCGCCGCCGCTCGATCCCGTCCTTGCCCGGCGCGGCGACGAAGAAGTCGATAGAGGACGGTCTCCTCCCCGCGGTGGACCATCATGAACCCGCCGGCGCCGAAGCCCGTCAGCGGGCTCTCGACCGCAAAGGAGGCGAGCACCGCGCAGACGCGCGGCGTCGACGGCGTTGCCGCCCTCGCGCAGAATCCTGCGCCCCCGCCTCAGCGGTCAGCGGGTGGCCGGCGGCGACGACCCCTCTCATCGGGGCGCAGCGTAGTGCTAGCCGGGGAGGAACTCGGGGACGTCGATGCCGAGCTCGCCGGAGCGCTCGCCGCGGCGCCCGCGGCCGGCGTCCTTGGTGCGGCGGATCGTCGGCTCGAGCGGCGCGGCGCGGCGGCGCCTGGCGGCCGTCGAAGCGGGTCGCCACCACCGTCACCCAGACCTGGTCGCCCAGCTCCTCATCGACGTTGGCGCCGAAGATGATGTTGGCATCGGGGTGGGCCGCCTCGCCGACGACCTTGGCCGCCTCGCTGACCTCGACCAGCGAGAGGTCCGGTCCGCCGGTGATCGAGAGCAGGATCGCGCGCGCGCCCTCCATCGAGGTCTCCAGCAGCGGCGAGGAGATCGCCTTCTCGGCGGCGAAGCATCGCCCGCCCCTCGCCGTGGCCCATGCCGATCCCCAGCAGCGCCCGGCCGGCCTCGGACATGATCGTGCGCACGTCGGCGAAGTCGAGGTTGATCAGGGCGGGCAGGGTGACCAGATCCGAGACGCCCTGCACGCCCTGGCGCAGCACGTCGTCGGCGACCTGGAAGGCCTCCACCATCGAGGTCTGCTGGTCGAGCACCTCGAGCAGGCGGTCGTTGGGGACGACGATCAGCGTGTCGACCTCGGCGGCCAGTTCATCGATCCCCTTGCCGGCCTGGTTGCCGCGGCGGCTGCCCTCGAAGCTGAACGGCTTGGTGACGATTCCGACCGTCAGCGCGCCGACCTCGCGGGCGAGGCGGGCGACCACGGGTGCGGCGCCGGTACCGGTGCCGCCGCCGGCACCGGCGGCGACGAAGACCATGTCGGAGCCCTTCAACAGGCGCTTGATCTTGTCCTGCTCCTCGAAGGCGGAGCGGTGCCCGAGCTCGGGGTCCGCACCGGCGCCCAGTCCGCGCGTCTGCTCGTCGCCGATGTGGACGGTGACGTCGGCGACGCAGAGCTGCAGCGACTGCAGGTCGGTGTTGACCGCCATGAACTCGACCCCGGGGATGTGGGCGTCGACCATGCGGTTGACGGCGTTGACGCCGGCGCCGCCGACCCCGACCACGCGGATCACCGGCTGGTGTGGCTGGCCGCTGCCCGGGGCTCATAGGCCGGCTCCTCGCGGCCGTAGCGGGGCGTGTTGTGGACAACCGACTCATCGCTGGCGCGTGCCTGGGCTCCTCGGAGAAGACGCGCTTCAGGCGCTCGGGGGCGGGCTCGACGAGGGCTCGGGCAACGGCGGCTGGCAGGCGACCTCGGCTCGGCAGCGGCTGTGCCTTGACCGGGTCCTCGCGACCGTAACGGGGCTCCTCGCGTTGCCGGCTCGATCCGGGCTCGGAAACCTCGGGCGAGCTCGGCGGGAGCATCGTCGGAGGTGGAGCGGAAGAGGTCGGCGAGGGGACCCTCGCGCATGCTCGCCCGCTTACGCCGACTCATTCGCCAGAACCTCCTTCGCCAGCTCCCGGTAGTAGTTCGCGGCGTTGCTGTCGGAATCGTACTTGAGCACGCTGGACCCCTTCACCGGCGCCTCGGCGAATTTGATCGCCTTGCGGATGCGGGACTTGAAGACGAGGTCGCCGAAATTCTCCTCGAGGATCTCCACCGCCTCCTTGGCGTGGACGGTCCGCGAGTCGAGCATCGTCGGCAGGATGCCCTCGATCCGCACGTCGGGGTTGAGGTTCTCCTGGATCATCTTCAGCGTGTTCTGGAGCTGGACCAGCCCGCGCATCGACAGATACTCGCACTGAACGGGGACGATCACCTTGCTCGCCGCCGTCAGTGCGTTGATGGTCAGCAGCCCAAGGCTGGGCGGGGTGTCGATGCAAACGAAGTCATAGTCACCGGAGACCTCTTTCAGGGCCTTCTGCAGCGTTCGCTCACGGCCGATCTTGGTGCTCATAGCGATCTCCGCCCCGGCGAGGTCGATCGAGGCGACCGCGATGTCGATCTCACGCTTGACGATTATCTCCGAGATCGGCGTGTCGTTGACCAGCACGTCATAGAGGCTCTTCTCGACCTTGTCCGGGTCGATCCCCTGGCTCATGGTCAGGTTCCCCTGCGGATCCAGGTCGATGCACAGAACCCGATAACCGGACTCGGCAAAGGCGACGGCGAGGTTGAGCGTGGTGGTGGTCTTGGCAACCCCGCCCTTCTGATTGGCAAAGGCGATCACCTCCGCGTGCTTGACCGAGGCCTCGTCCTCCCCGCTCTCCTCCACGGCCTCGTGGCGACTGGGAGCGATCAGCTCCCCTGGCATGAACCGGGCGGGCTCCTCGGCCTCTGCCGCCTCAGCGACCGGAGCCGCGACAGCACCGGCGGGGCGCTCCTGCGCAGCAGCCTCGACCCGCTCTGCGGTGGGCAGGGTGGAGACGGGGCCCTCGCCCGCTGCCTGCGAGGTCGGGAGCCGCGTCTCTGCGGCAGGACCCGTGGCCGGGCGCCCTGAACTCTCAGGCAGCGCCTTTTCCATCCGCTCCAGCTCCTCCACGATCGGATGCGGCACATCGAGGACTGCGGCCTTGCTCTTGGTCTTTCGACTGAGGAATCCCATTGCGCGGGTATTCGCATGGGTACTGGCTTTTCCTGCCGCTCCCCGAAATTGCTAGGAATTGCCCGACCTCCCCGTGCCAGAGCTGCTCGACAAGAGGCTTGTCTTCGTCACCGGCAAGGGAGGTGTCGGCAAGACGACGGTCGCCGTCGCACTAGGCCTGCGCGCCGCCGCCCAGGGAAAGCGGGCGATCGTCTGCGAGGTCTCCTCGCAGGAGAACGCCTCGCGGATCTTCGACCACGCTGAGGTCGGCTTCCACGAGGTCGAGATGGCCGAGAACCTCTGGTCGATCTCGATCGACCCCGACGAGGCGATGCGCGAGTACGTGCTGCTCCAGCTCAAGGTCCGGGCGATGCGCGACCTGCTCTTCCGCAGCCGCATCTTCAGCTACCTCGCCGCCGCCACCCCCGGCCTCAAGGAGCTGGTGACGATCGGCAAGATCTGGGAGCTGGCCCAGCTCGACCGCAAGGTGAAGAGCGGGCGAAAGTACGACCTGGTGATCGTCGACGCCCCCGCCACCGGCCACGGGATCGGCTTCCTGCAGACCCCGCGCACCTTCGCCGCGATCGCCCGGGTCGGCCCGATCCACTCCCAGGCGCAGCGCCTGAACAGCTACATCACCGACCACGAGCTGACCGGCGCGGCGATCGTCGCCCTGCCCGAGGAGATGCCGGTCAACGAGTCCGCCGCGCTGGAGCACGACCTGCGCGAGGAGGTCGGCGTCGCCGTCGACCGCATCTATATGAACGGGCTCTACCCAGAGCGCTTCTCAAAGGCCGAGGCCGAGCGCCTCACCGAGCTGGCCGAGCGCGAGGCGGGGGCGGTGCGAGCGGCGGCACGGGCGGCCCTCTCTGAGTACGGCCGCGCCCGCTCCCAGCGCGCCCAGCTCGCCCGCCTGCGCCGCCGAGTCAAAGCGCCAGTGAAGACGCTGCCCTTCCTCTTTGAGCCCGAGCTGGGGCCCGAGGCTGCGAAGCGGCTCTCGGGCAGGCTCGGCTGATGCCCTCGGTCGGCGACCTCCTCGAGGGCAAGGGCATCTGCATCTGCGCCGGTTCGGGCGGGGTCGGCAAGACCACGACTTCGGCGGCGATCGCCAGCGGGATGGCCGCCCGCGGGCTGAAGGTCTGCGTATTGACAATCGACCCGGCGAAGCGGCTCGCCGACTCGCTCGGGCTAAAGGAGCTGGGCAACGAGGCAAGGCGGGTCGACCCGAGGCTCTTTAGGGCGCAGGGCATCGAGATCGAGGGCGAGCTGTGGGCGATGATGCTCGACGCGAAGGCGACCTTCGACGAGCTGGTCGCCCGCCAAGCACCCGATGAGGAGTCGCGCGACCGGGTCCTTGGCAACCGCATCTACCAGCAGATCTCCAACGCGCTGGCCGGCTCGCAAGAGTACATGGCTATGGAGAAGCTGTTCGAGCTGCACACCGAGGGAGACTTCGACCTGCTCGTCCTCGACACCCCGCCCACCCGCAACGCACTCGACTTCCTCGACGCGCCGCGCCGCCTGACCCAGTTCATCGAGGGCCGCTCGCTGCGGGTCTTCATGCGACCGACCGGCCTGGCGGCGCGGGTGGCGGGCCGCAGGCGCCTCGGTCATGCTGAGCGTCTTCAAGCGGATCGTCGGCTTTGACCTGATCGCCGACCTGGCCGAGTTCTTCAACGCCTTCAGCGGCATGGTCGACGGCTTCCAGGCCCGGGCGAAGCGGGTAAACAGCCTGCTCGCCGACCGCCGCACCTGCTTCTTGGTCATCTGCGGGCCGCAGGGTGAGCCGATCGACGAAGCGGTCTACTTCCACCGCAAGCTGGTCGAGGCGAAGCTGCCCTTCGGCGGCGTCATCGTCAACAAGGTCCACTATCCCGCCGAGCGCCTGCGCGGCGACGGCGCCGGGTTGCCGGACGCCCTCGCCGAGAAACTCGGCGAGGAGGACCTGGCGCGGCGGGTGGCGGGGAACTTCGCCGACTACCAGGCTCTGGCCGAGCGCGACGCGCGCAACATCGACCGCCTCGCCGCCGAGTTGCCGACGAAGGGAGTGATCCGCGTCCCCCACCTAGACGAGGACGTCCACGACCTGGCCGGCCTGGCCGAGATCAACCGCTACCTGTTCGCCACCGGCACCGAGAGGGTGGCGATCGCCGCCGGTCGGGCCTAGCCGGCGCGGCGGCTGTAGTGGTCGTACTCCAGCTCGCCGACCTCCCAGTCCGCGTCGGGCACCGAGAAGAGGTGGCGGACGCGGGGGCTGTCGACCCGTTCGCGGCGGGCGATGTCGCTCGCAATCGCCGGGAAGTCCAGGGTGCTGTGCTCGACTGAGACCTCGTCGAGCCAGGGGGTTGCGGTGATCCGGATCTCGTCCTCCTCGGGGACCGGCTCCATGATCCTTGTCTCCTGCTCCATGTACTCCTCCTCGGGTGGCGGTGCGACTCTCGGGCTCGGGATTGCCGAGCGGCTCAAGCGGGGTGTCCTGCACGGTGACCGCGATCTCGGCGTCGCCGGACTCGAGGCCGGTTCGCGATCAGGGCCTCATCGGCGGCGGTGCTGATGTCGGTGCCGAGGGCGCCGAGGGCGGCTTCGCGCAGCAGGCGGCGCACGCCCTCCTCCGTCCAGAGCGCCAGCTCGCGCCGGCGATCGGTCGACCAGGCCGTTCATCAGCGAGCGCTCCAGCTCGAGGGCGTGCTCGATCCGCTCGCGGGCCTCGATGCGGTCGGATGACTCGTCGGCAATCAGGGCCGCGGCGCGCATCGCCAGTGTGGCGCCGACCGGTCCGTGACCCTCCAGCACCGCGCGCAACGCCAGGAGATGGTCGCTGAGGCCCTCCAGCGCGGTCTCTCGCTCGCGGCCCATCTCGAAGCGCCCGACCGCCCAGGCGAGGGCGCGCATCTGGATCCGGGCGGGCCTCCAGGGCGCTCGCCAGCTCGGTCAGCTCGGCGGCTTCGGCCTCGTTCAGCCTGTACCCGCCGGGGCGGGTCGCGGCGGCGCCGGTGGCGACTCGCCGCCACTGTCCCTCGCCGGTCGGGGCGAAGGCGTAGGGGCCAAGTCCGACGCCACCCCCCTTGAAGAGGCGCATCACGCTGATCAGCTCGCGGAGCTGGCGAAGCGCGGCTTCGACGCCTTCGGGCTCGCCACTCTGCTCGGCCAGCGCCAGGAACTGGGGCTCCCAGGCGGCCCGGCCCATCCCCTCGCTTCGCATCGCCTCGATCGGCGCCTCGATCGCGTCGGCGCGGAGGACCCGCACCCCATGCGGGAGCTGTAGCCGCGCCTGCGCCCATCCGCAGCCCGACGATCGGGGCGATCAGGACGTCTGCGTGGTGCGCGTCGCGGGCCTCGGCGTCGAGCACGGCCAGCGCACTGTCGAGCCGCACCGCGGTCAAGCGAGAACTCCGTGCAGCCGTCCCATAGCGAGGCGATGAAAAGCGTCAGCATCCGCGCGGAGCGCTCGCGCGGCTCGACCGGGAACCGACCTCGCCGCGGACCTCCAGGTAGGGCGGCCGCGACACCGGCCTCCTCCACCGCGTCGCAGGCCGGGCCGAAGCCGGACAAGCGAGCGCAGCTCGCTCTCGCGGTCGAGCACGTAGCGAGCGGTCAGCGGCAGGTAGCGATAGAAGGGCGAGTCAGGGCCGGCGTCCTCGGGCGACGTCGAAGGGGATCTGGTCGCCGCCGGCGACCAGCGAGCTGAAGCGGGTCGCCGCCTCCAGTGCCAGCCGCTTCAGAGCCTCGTTGAGGAGGAAGTCGCCCACGACCCACGCTTCCGCCCGACCGCCGGCGCTCCTGCGCCTGCACGGCGCCTTGCAGATCGCTCGCGCTCCTGGACGTCTGAGTCTAGACGACGGCGACGGCGGGCGCCCGCTCGGCGTCATCGGCGAACAGCCAGCGCGTCCCGTAGGTCGCGCATGTCCTCGATCAGCGGCACCAGCGCCTCGCCCTTCTCGGTCAGCGCGTACTCGACCCTGGGCGGTACCTCGGGGAAGGTGTGGCGCTCGACGATCCCCTCCTCTTCCAGCGCCCGCAGCCGCAGCGACAGCGTGCGCGGGCTGATCCCCTCGAGCGAGCGCTCAAGCTCGCAAAAGCGGCTGCTGCCGTCGGCGAGGTCGCGGATCAGCAGGCAGCGTCCACTTGCCACACACCACTTCGGCGGTGCGACAGACGGGACATCTTGGAGTTGCTGAGTGCGCTCATAGGATGCAGGCGTGGTCTGATCGCCTCGCCCTAGCGAGTGTAGCGACATTGCTTCACTTACTGAAGTATTGGGGAAAGCCCGTCCCGATGGCGTTTTTCGCACGGCGAAGGGCTAAAGCCCAGCCGCGGCAATTCCGATGGGGTACCCATGAGGCTGGCAAGAGGGCGATCGACGCCGCCTGGCGAGGCGGGCTTCGTATTGATCGAAGTCCTGGTCAGCGCGGTGATCGTCGTGCTCATCTCGACCGCGGTCTTCACGCTGCTCACGACGACCGGCCACGCCGCGGCAGAAGAGCGCCATCGCTCCGAGGCCTACGCCCTAGCCCAAGAAGACCAGGCCCGGCTGCGCTCACTGCGCGTCCCGCTCCTCAACCACCTCAGTCAGACCAGGATCGTCACCCTCAACGGCACCCCCTTCACGGTCGAATCCTCCGCTGTCTTCGTCAACGACAAGACCGGCACCTCCTCCTGCGGCCAGGGCACGGCCTCGGCTGACTACGTAAAGATCGCCTCGACGGTCAGCTGGTCGAGCAGCGGCAGTCACGGGCCGGTGAAGATCGCCAGCATCGTCGCACCGCCGACCGGTTCGCTTGACCCCAGCCACGGCACCCTGACGATCTTCGTGGCAAATGCCCACGAAGTGCCGATCGCGGGCGTCGGCCTCTCTGGCACGGGTGCCGGGACGTTCAACGGCACGACCAACTCCGAAGGCTGCGCGCAGTTCCCAGACCAGCCCTCTGGCAACTACACGCTCACCCCCTCCGGTGTCGCCGGCGGGCTGGTCGAACAGAACGGAAATCCCCCCGGCCCGATGACCATAGGTGTGGTGGCAAGCAGCACCTCCACCGTCCAGTTGCTGTATGACCTGCCGGGGTCGATCCCCGTCGCTTTCACCACGATGTCGGGCGGCAAACTCGTGACCGCGAAAGCTAGCTCGATCATCGTCTTCAACACTGGCATGAAAACCGCAAAGGTTGTCCCGAGTGAAAGCGGGAACCCAGAACTCGAAATCACGGCCAAGTCGCTTTTCCCCTTCACCTCCCCAGACACCGTCTACGCCGGGGCATGTGAAACCAACAATCCGAATAAAAGCGGCGAATCCAACCCGCCGGACGCGGCCGCGCTGGCGAGCGTACTTGTGCCCGCCGGCGGCACCGCGGCAAAAGCGACGATCCAGCTACCCGCACTCACCCTCACGGTCAAGAACAGCGAATCGAAACCGATCAACGAAGCAAGCGTCAAGGTCATCGACACCGAATGCGAAGTGAGCGGCAAACCGCTGACGCGGACCTACAAGACCAATGCATTGGGGCAGCTGGCCGAACCTGGCCTTCCCTGGAGCACATACACCGTCTGTGCCTCTGCCCCAATTAAAACCGAAGTCAAAAAAAATGAATTCGTAACGGTCACTCGTCATGTGACCAAGACCGCGGAAGTCAAGAGCACCGCCGCCAGCGGTACCCCATTGGAAATCCCGATCTTATCGAGCTCTCCATCGGGGGAATGCTGAATGAGCCGCTTCGAGCCGATCCGAGACCAGCGCGGCACGACTATGGTCGAGCTGCTCGTGGCCACCGCGGCGGGGGTCTTCGTCCTCTTCGCCATCACCGCGATGGTCATCATCTCGCTGCGCGAGACAGCCCGGGTCAACACCCATGTCGACGCAACCCAGCGCGCCCGCACCGTCCTCAACAAGGTGATCGAAGAGCTGCACTCGGCCTGCATCGCCCCCCTGATCGCCCCGGTGCGAGAAGAAAGCACCGGTACCAAACTGATCTTCCTCCACCAGACCGGCTCGGAAGTCGCCCCCACGCCAGTCAAGAGCGAAGTCACCCTCAACGGCACTACCGTCTCCCAATCCAACTACCCCTCCACCGGCGGCGAAGCTCCGAATTGGACCTTCTCTTCCACCCCATCCTCTACCGAACAGTTGATGACTAACATCAGCCCCACCCCTCCCAACACTTCGATCTTCAACTACTACTCCTACTCAAACGGCGAAGTCTCTGCGACGCCCCTCTCGGTCCCGCTCGAAAAAAATGCCGCGAATACGGTCGAGGTAGGTATCTCCCTCACGGCCGCTCCCCAGAGCAGGCCGATCGAAGACCCGAACGCCGCGGCTAACGTCAGCGATAGCGCCCTCCTCCGATTCAGCCCTGCCCCCTTCAACACCAGCGCTCCCAATTTGCCATGTCAGTGAGGCGAGCGACATCGGAGAGCGGCTTCACGCTGATCGCGGCGGTCATCGGCACGTCGGTGATCATGTTGCTGGCCGTGGTCGCGGTCGCCGCGGTCGAGGGCGACGTCAATATCACTCAGAACGACCTTGCCCACAAGCAGGCCTTCGAGGCGGCAAAGGCCGGGATCGACTACTACGCCTTCCACCTAAACGCCGACAACTCCTACTGGACGCACTGCACCGAAGTGCCGGCGCCAAGCGCAGTCAACCAGCAGGGCTCGACGGCCAACAGGCGCTCGGTGCCCGGCAACACGGGAGCGACCTACGCGATCGAACTGATCCCCGCCACCGGCCAGTCGACCTGCAATCCCAAAACCGTAGAAACAGCGACAACCAGCATGATCGAGCAGAAAGGCTCGGAGGCCGGCTCTTTCCGCATCCGCTCCAACGGCTTTGACGAAAACAACAAGGTCTCGCTCATTGCCACCTTCAAGCGGGCGAGCTTCCTCGACTACATGTACTTCACCCAGCTCGAGACGTCGGACCCGGTCACCTACGGCAACGAAGCCACGGTCAAAGGAGCCTATGAACAGTGCACCCTAACCTACCAGCAGGGCCGCTATGAAAAACCGATCCCCAACTCGGGAGGAGAATTCTGCGACAAGATTTCTTTCATCAGCGCCGACACGATCAAAGGGCCGCTTCACACCAATGACTCCCTGGCGATCTGCGGCAATCCGACCTTCGGCCGTAGCGCTGCGGACATGATCGAAGTCAGCGCTTCCTCGCCAGGCTGGTTCTCAACTTGTAACGGCAGCAAACCCACCTTCACCGGCACCTACATCACCGGCGCGCCGGTGCTAACCCCGCCTCCGAGCAACTCGCAACTCGCGTCAATCGCCGAACCTTCCTTCAAGTTCGAAGGCCAGGTACGAATCTGCCTCAGCGGAACCTCAATGACGGTAGGCACAGGCGGCACCTGCACGGGCAAATACTCGGGCCCGATTCCATCCAACGGCGTTGTTTACGTCAAGAACGGGACATGCTCGTCTACCTATACCCCCTTTGAAACCACCTACCCCGAAACGTCCGGCTGCGGAAACGTGTACGTAAAAGGCAGCTATACCGGCCAGCTGACGATCGCCGCCGAAAACGACATCATCATCAACGGCAACCTCACCAAAGGCAGCAATGGATTGCTGGGACTGATTGCGAACAATTTCGTCCGGGTCTACCACCCCTGCAATAACAGCGGGAACCTCGCCGGGTCGCTAACAAACCCGACGATCGAAGCGGCGATCTTGACCATCAACCACTCCTTCATCGTCGACAACTACAACTGCGGCGAACAACTCGGCGCGCTCACCGTCGACGGGGCGATCGCCCAGAAATTCCGCGGCCCGGTCGGAACCTTTGGCGGCGGCAGCACGGGCTACACGAAGAACTACATCTACGACGACCGTCTTCGCTATGTAGAGCCGCCCGATTTTCTCGAACCGGTCCAATCCGCGTGGATCATCGGCAGGGAGACAGTCGAATGATCTCTTGCTTTTCCTAATTCTGCGTAGTTGCAGACAAAGGTTTTGGAGCCAATCGGTCGATTAAGTCTTGACCGCATCGCTTGAGATGCATAGCGCCCGACAGGATCCCAAATGCTCCAGATCTCAAAAAAGAAGGACACCGCTCTGGTCGGACTCGAGATCGAGGCCGGCAGCGTGGCCGCCACCGAGGTACGCGCCAACGGCTCGGCTCGGCTGAGTGCGACCGCGATCGCGCCGCTGGCGACGGGAGCCTTCCACGACGGCGAGGTCGTCGACCCCGGCGCCCTCGCCGCTGCGTTGAAGGCCCTCTTCTCAGAGCACAAACTCTCGCGCCGCGTGCGTCTCGGCATCGCCAATCAGCGAGTGGTCGTGCGGACGCTTCGGCTGCCCGTGATCGATGACCCCAAGGAGCTGGAGGCGGCGGTGCGCTTCGAGGCCCAGGAGCGGATCCCGATGCCGATCGACCAGGCGATCCTTGATCACCGCGTGGTGGGCGGCGTGCCCGCCGTCGAGGAAGCGGCGCCTCAGATCGACGTCGTCGTCGTCGCCGCCCGCCGCGACATGATCGAAGCGACGTTAAAGCCACTGCGAGACGCTGGCCTGCAGCCGGTCGGGGTCGACCTCTCGGCCTTCGGCCTAATCCGTGCCCTCGCCGAGCCGGCGCCGCTCGCCACTGAGAGGGGACCCGGCCAAGCCGCCGTCCCTTCCTCCGCCTCAACCGTCTTGTATTGCAACGTAGGCGATGTAACCAACCTGGCGATCGCAAAGGGGCGCGCGTGCCTCTTCACGCGCGTCTCGCCGGTTGGAATCGAGGGCGTCGCCGAGACCCTCGCTGGCTCGGTCGGGCTGAGCCGCGAGCACGCCCGGATGTGGCTCAGCTACGTTGGCCTCGACCAGCCGCTCGAGGCGATCGAGGGCGACCCGCAGACCGTCGCCCAGGCGCGGACGGCGATGGAGAGCGGGGCCTCCTCCCTGCTCGACGAGCTCCGCCTCTCGCTCGACTTCTATGGCGCACAGGAGGCGGCGGTGCCGATCGAGCGCGTCGTCCTCTGCGGCCCCGGCAGTGCCATCCCCGGCCTTGCCGAGCGTATGGAGCCGGCGCTCAGCCTGCCAATCACGATCGGCAGGCCCGAGGCGCTCTCCTCCCTTGACCCCGTCTCCGCGGCCCGGCTCACCCTCTCCTACGGCCTCGCCCTGGAGAACTAGACATGCGTCCCGTCAACCTAATCCCGATCGAGCAGCGCTATGGGGAGCGAGCCGCAATGCGCGGCGGCCCCGTCGCCTACATCGTCATCGGCGCTCTGATCGCCGCCCTTGCGGGAGTGACCGTGCTCGTACTCACTGGCAACCAGATCTCCGAACACAAGGCAGCCGTTGCTCAGCTCGAACGAGAAGACGCAGTGGCAAAGGCTCGCGCTGCCCGACTCGCCGCCTTCACCCAATTCAAAAACGTCCACGACCAGCGGATCGCCACCGTCACCCGCCTCGCAGACAGCCGCTTTGATTGGGAACGCGTAATGCGGGAACTGGCGCTGGTCCTTCCTGGCGACGTCTGGCTGACCAATCTTACGGCGACCGACAACCCGCAGGTCACACCGGCCGGCGCGGCCAGCATTTCAATGCGATCCTCGATCCCGGGTCCGGCATTGGAGCTGGTCGGCTGCGCCAGCAGCCAGGTTGCCGTCGCCGGCTTCATCCAGGCGCTCAAGGAGATCGGCGGGGTGACCAGGGTAGGCGTACAGTCCTCGGCGCTTCCCACTGAATCCAGCAAGGGCTCGGTAAGCAGCGGCTCCGCCTCAGGAGGGGGAGCTAGCTCTACCTGTCAGACCCGCAACTTTATTGCCGAGTTCCAGATCGTCGCCGCCTTCGATGCAGCGCCCGTCTCAAGCGAAGCGGCAGGCTCGACTGGCTCGGCCGTGTCGACTCCCTCTTCAGCCGCTTCGACGGCGACCAGCTCGACCACATCGACTCCCTCGAGCTCCTCCACACCCTCGAGCTCCTCCACACCCTCGAGCTCCTCTACTTCGTCGAGCTCGCCGAGCAAAACCACCTCGACTGGATCCGAAGCAGGGGGCGGCTGAGATGAAGTCCGCCAACCGAATGATCATTTCGATGCTCGTGGTCGCAGCGCTGGCCGTCGCCTTCTGGATGCTCGCCCTCGGCCCCAAACGACAGGAAGCCGAAAAGCTCGCCAACCAGATCAACGCCCTGCACACCTCATTGAGCGAATCGCAGACCAAAGCCACCGAGGCCGTTGCGGCGCGGCATCAGTTCCCGACCGACTACCGCCAGCTCGTGGTCCTCGGCAAGGCGGTCCCGCCCAGCGACGAAACCTCCTCGCTGCTGGTCGAGCTGAACCAGATTGCCTACCGCTCGAAGGTGACATTCAGCAGCATCCAACTTGGCACCAGCTCCGGTGAAAGCTCCCCGGCGCCAGCGGCCACGGCAACCGCGACCACCCCCGCGGCTCCGGCTACGGGCTCCTCGACTGCCACTACAACGGCGGCGAGCGTGCCAGCAACCGAGACCGCCGCCTCGCTGTTGCCGCTGGGCGCGACGATCGGCCCCGCCGACCTCGCCGTTATGCCATACGACCTCATCTTCACCGGCAACTTCTTTGACGTCGCCGACTTCATCAAGGGAATCGACTCTCTCCTTCATACCGACAAGCGGAACGTTGCCGTCGACGGGCGTCTGGTCACGCTCAACGGGTTCGCGCTAAACGAAAACCACGCCCATAAATTTCCCGATCTCGAAGCGACCTTCTCGGTGACCACCTACCTGACGCCGCCCAGTCAAGGCGTAACGGTTGGCGCCACCCCGACCGCCCCGGCTCCCTCGACAGCCACCCCGACCGCGGCGACCACGTCCTCCACGACGGCGACCACGCCGGCCTCTAACGCCAAATGAACATGCTGAAGAAAGGTCCAACCATCAATCTGCGGGAGCTGAAGGTCCCCGATGCCCTCCTTGACCTGTTCTACGACTTGCGCGAACGCCACCTGCTTCCCCTGGTCGCCGTCTTGGTGGTGGCGATCGTCGCGGTGCCGATCGCGCTGAGCCAGTCCTCCCGGTCGCAACCCTCCATCGGGAGGGCTGCGGTGGCCCTCGCGGTCTCAAACACCACGACGAGCCACAAGGGCGAGCTCGTGGTCGCCAAGACCACTCCGGGGCTGCGTCCCTACCATCGCCGATTCGGCTACCTAAGCGCAAAGGATCCCTTCGAACAGCAGTACCCCAAAGTCGAACCGAAAAGCAAGGAAGGAGGCACATCGAGCGCCTCAACGTCGTCTTCCGAATCGCTCCTCCGCCCCCACGCCGACCCATACGGGAGGGGGAACGAGTGGTCATCTGATCTACTTCTCATACGCGATTGACGTGCGTGTGGTATCTGGCGGATCGCACAAGAAGTCAGGCTCCTCGCATAAGAAGACGGGCAAAGCGTCGGCCAGCAAGAGCAAGTCGGTGGTGCGACGCAACCTCCCCGAGTTCACCGTGCTGCCGAGCAGCAAGGAACCGGCGCTCGACTTCATCGGCGTCAGCAAGGATGGCAAGAAGGCCCTGATGCTGGTCTCCTCCAGCGTCGACGCGGAGTTCGGCGAAGGGTTCTGCGTCCTCGGCTCGCAGACCTGCCAGCTGATGGCGCTGGAACCGGGGCTGCCAGAGACCTTCGTCTACGGCCCCCAGAACCGCACCTTCAAGATCGAATTGCTGAAGGTCCACCTCGTCGTCTCAAAGAAGCGACACATTGCTCCCCTTGGCCATTGATCGAAACCAAGTAGGTTCGCTTCCTCACAACACCGGAGCACACGATCTGATCGGGTCTCCACGCAAACTGCCCCTCTCCGCACCCCCCACCCACCCCTAAAGCAAGCGATCCCGCAAGCACAGAGGAACTGGGGAGAGTCCTTGTACCCTTTTGCCCCCCCGCCGAGGTAAGCGGGCCGGGAGGGAAGGAGCTAGGGCGCCTCGGCGAGGAGCTGAAGGAGCGCACCGAGGAGGTGCTGAGCCTCACCGTGGAGCGGACCAGGGGGCCCGGCCACGAGGTCGACGCCGTGGTCCAGGACAGCTTCGAGCGGATCGGTCGCAACTCGACCCTGGCGGTGGCCCGCTGGATCGCCGGGGAGAGCATGGAGGTGGCGATCGAGGCGGGCCGGGAGACCTGGGAGATCTTCGGCGAGCTGGCGGTCCACAGGGCCGCCTCCCTTGACGAGGTGACCTGGCGCTGCTTTTGGTGGCGCAACGTGATGGCCGAGGTGATGAAGGAGAGCGCGGTGCGGCTGGAGGTCTGCCCCGAGGCGCTCTGCGAAGCCCTGAACATCCTCCAGCTGAGCCTCGAGTTCAGCCTCCTGCGGATGACCGAGTGCTTCGAGTCAGAGCGGCGGCGGACAGACGAGGAGCTGGCCCGCCGCGACGATGAGCTCGCCTTCCTGGCCACCCACGACGCCCTGACCGGGCTCCCCAACCGGACCCTGATCTCAGACCGGGTCGAGCAGATCCTCGCCCGCTCGCGGCGAAACCAGACCCCGGCGGCGGCGCTGTTCATCGACCTCGACAACTTCAAGGACATAAACGACAGCCTCGGCCACGGGGTGGGCGACGAACTGCTGCAGGCGGTGGCGGCGCGCCTTGAGGGGGTGATCAGGGACGCCGACGCGCTGGGGCGCCTCGGCGGCGATGAGTTCGTGGTGATCTCTGAGGAGATCTCCCTGGCCGTCGCCCCCGAGCTGGTCGCCGAGCGGCTGCTGGACGCCTTGAAGGCGCCGTTTAAGCTCGGCCCCGGCAAAGAGACCCGGGTCAGCGTCAGGGCCTCGATCGGGATCGCGATCGGCGAGCAGGTCGGCGCCGAGGAGCTGTTGCGGGACGCCGACATCGCGATGTATCGGGCCAAGTGGGACGGCAAGAACCGCTACGCGGTCTTCGAGGCCGGGATGGGGGACGTCGTCGCCCACCGCATGGAACTGGAGATGGACCTGCGCGAGGCCCACGAGAAGGGCGAGTTCTTCCTCGCCTACCAGCCGACGATCGACCTGAGCGACATGAGCCCGATCGGGGTCGAGGCGCTGATCCGCTGGGACCACCCGGTGCGCGGGGTGACCCAGCCCGACGAGTTCATCCCGCTGCTGGAGGAGAACGGGCTGATCGTCGAGGTCGGCCGCTGGGTCCTGGAGGAGGCCTGCTCCCAGGGGGCCGCGTGGCGGGCCGCCGGGTACCCGATCTCGATCGCGGTCAACGTCTCCGCCCGCCAGCTCGACGCCGACCGGATCGGCGCCGACATCGAGGCCGCGCTTTCCGCCAGCGGCCTGGAGCCCGCGGCGCTGACGATCGAGGTGACCGAGACGGCGCTGATGCGAAACGTCGAGGAGACGGCGCGGCGGCTGGCCGAGGTCAAGGCGCTCGGGGTGGCGATCGCGATCGATGACTTCGGCACCGGCTACTCCTCCCTGGCCCACCTGCAGCGCTTCCCCGTCGACGCGCTGAAGATCGACCGCTCCTTCATCTCGGGGCTGAAGCACAACCAGGAGAGCGAGACGCTGATCCACACCCTGGTGCAGCTCGGCAAGGCGCTCTCGATCCAGACCTTCGCCGAGGGGATCGAGGCCCCCCACGAGCTCTCCCTGCTCAAGGAGGAGGACTGCGACTCAGGCCAGGGGTTCCTGTTCGCCCGGCCGCTTGACGTGGAGGGGACCGAGGCGTTCCTGCGGGAGTGGGCGGAGAGGTGATCCCGCGCTTGGGCAGGGTTTGGGCAAGGCCTGAGTTGGGGGCGGGGGCCGGGGGCGGTTGGGTTCAGCCGAGATAGAGGTCGATCAGCTGGCTGCCGACCAGCATCCCTACCACGCCGCCAAATGCCAGGAAGGGGCCAAAGGGGATCGCCATCTTGCGGGCGCGGGCACCGTGGCGGGCGATCAACGCCAAGCCGGTAATGCTGCCGGCGAGCAAAGCGATGAGGATCGCCGGCGCCACCGCACTGCCCAAGAAGAGGCCCATCACGGCGGCCAGCTTGACGTCGCCAAGACCCATCCCCGCCGGGTAGGCGAGAACCACCAGGAAGAGCAGCCCGCCGGCCGCTGAGGCGGCGATCGCCCGCTCTGCCATTCCGCCGGGATCGCTTGGCACCGCGATTGCCACGCAGAGCACGGCCCCGGCGATCAGGATCCTGTTGGGGATGATCCGCCGCTCGAGGTCAGTGAGGGTGATCGCCGCGAGCATGGTCACGAAAACCAGGTCGATCGCGATCTCAGCGGCAGAGTCGTGCCTATGGACGAGCACCGTGACGGCGAACAGCACGCCGAGGGTCAGCTCGGTCAGCGGGTAGCGCGGGGAGATATGAGCACCACAGCAGCGCGCCCTGCCTCGCAGCAGCGCCCAAGAGAGCAGTGGGACGTTGTCGTAGGCGACGATCCGCTCTCCGCAGGCGGGGCACTGCGAGCGCGGTCCGAGGAGTGAGATCTCCCGCGGCACGCGATATGCGACAGCAGTGACAAAGCTGCCGACAACAAGCCCCCCAATGAACGCGATCAGGACGATGCCGGCCATTGGAGCGGGAGTTGTACCCGAGCGG
Source organism: uncultured Solirubrobacterales bacterium (assembly GCA_963842375.1). Lineage (GTDB taxonomy): Bacteria > Actinomycetota > Thermoleophilia > Solirubrobacterales > 70-9 > CAVUPF01. The sequence goes on along the minus strand of CAWJGB010000010.1, from coordinate 499,082 downwards.
GCGGCTGCTTCGGGGGCGACGCTGAGAAGCCTACGGGCGGCGGACCACCTTGAACCGCCGTATCGCCCCACCCTTCTCTTCATTTCCGACGGTGTCGATCCCCTTCACCCGGATCACGTAGGACCTGAGCCGGAGGTGATGCAGATGGAAAGGTGCGCGGCAGGGCTTCCACTTGCCGTGGTTGACCTTGCACAGGAAACTCGTACCAGCGGGATCACCACTGATGTCGGTAAAGAGGAAGATCAGCGAGCGTTTACGCGTCTTGGCCCCCGGCCCCATCGTGATCCGCGTTTTCGGCGTCGTCGAGTCCTCGAAGTAAACGACTGGTGCCGAGCAGGACGACCGGCTGCCACCGGCGCCTAATGAGATCCCGTAGAAGGTCGTCGCGGTGTTCTCGGCGACCGAAACGTGAAAGCCGGAGGCGAACTGCGCCGCTGAGCCCTTGGCGACCGGCGAGCCGCTGCAGCTGGCGTTCTCGAAGATCTCGACGGTCGCGGCGCCGGGCGCGCTACCGGTCACCAGCGGCGTGCTGTCGTTTGATCGCCTGCCGGGGACCGTGCCGAGGTGCGGCGATGCAGGCGGCGGTGAACTCCCCGAGCCAGACGACCCCGAGCCAGACGAGCCGCCGCCTCCTGGTTCGGTCTGCGGGGGCGGTTCAGTCGGCGGGGGCGTAACCTCCTGGTATTCGATCGAGGAGGCGGAACAGGTCGATGCGATGCCTGCAAGTGTCACTTTCGCATAGAAGGTGGTAACGGAGTTTTCAGCCGCAGAGGCGGGGATGCCTTCGCTGGCAAACGCCGCAGCCGTCCCAGTTCCGACCGGCTGGCCCGAGCAAGCGGCGGTCGTATAGATCGAGACAATCGATTCACTCGCGGCGCTTCCAAATAGACGGGGAAGCTTGTCGTTGGCAGGCGACGCCGGGCTAACAGAGCTCAGAATCGGAGCTTCAGGGGGAGTAGTCACCTGTCGGTAGGTGAGACCCTTTGAGCAGGGCGAGGATTCGCCTTCCTTGAATAGCGTCGCGTAGAAGGTGGTGATCGAATCGGGCTTGACCATTACTGCGATTCCGCCATGTTCGAGTTCGTTGGAGCTTCCTTCCGCCGCGATCGCTTCTGAATTGGTGCAATTGCGTTCGTTGGCGTAGATCGTGACCGTGCCGCTCGATCCGCTTGCCCTAGCAACCGGCCCATCGGCGACCGAGCCAAGCCTCCGTCGGAGCACGGCGGTGATCACGCCTTCTGCTTGGCCTTCGATTCGCGGCGTTATCGAGGCGCCGGGAGAGGGAGGGTTGGTGCCTGTCAGAGAGGGTGTGGGCGCGATGGCCTGTGCCGAGGGGGCAAAAATCGCCAGCGCCGTCAACAGCGCCAAAGAGAGCACCACAGGGAGCGCTCCTCTGAGTGAAAATCGCGACTGGGAACTCATTGTTAGCATAGCTATTCCCTAGCTAGTGTCGTAGTTCCGACTCCATTTCGTTTTAGTGTCGACTCCAAATCGTTTCTAATGAGCTATCTCCAGCTTTCTGGACGAACGCATGAGGCGTGCGCAAGGATTCACCCACTGAGCCTATGTGGCTGGGCTCCCGAGGGGTGTCCGTCAGTTGTGGATAGACGATTTCCAACGTTCGACGACTGGGCCTGCGTCGCTCGATCAAAAACGCCTACGTTTCTGATTCGACGTAGCGGCATTCTGCGGGACGTTCCGGTTGAGTCGAACCTGAAAGACGCCTTTACTTAGCTAGAATCTTCGGGGTGTTCCGACGCTACTAGGCGGAGTTGGTGTGCAGGCCGATGTTGTCGACGGAGCCTCGCCATCGCGTCCTAAGCCCGATGAGCGGTTGCTTGACCCTCCCGTCGCTGGCCATGCCTTTCGGTTGAGGCAGGCGCAGTTCGGATCAGGGCAGAACCCCTAGACCGACCGCTCGGCATTGCGATGCCCCACTGGTCTAACAGATCCAGCGTTCTGATTAATTTCTAGCACCGTCTAGGAACGCACGAGGGGCGGGCACAAGGCCCGCCCCTCGGTCCTTCACGCTTGGCACATTTGTGCCGAAGCGATGCGGCTAGGTTCAATCAATCAGCCGTTTTTCCAATTGCCGCCGACCGGACAACCGCCGGTTCCAGCAACAGTACATTCGTATTTGAGTTCTCCAGATTCTTCGCGTTTGATCGTGAACGTCTGCGTGACTGGATTTGATTTTACGGTGATCGAGTATTTTTTCGCTGCAGGTGCAACGGCAAATTCCTGACCTTTCAGGGTGGGCTCAATTGCTTCAGCCCTTTCCGTAGTACAGTTCGTGTATTCACCGTTGTTTTCAGTGGAACACGACTCTACCGCGACCTGAGCCGAGTGAGCGGTCTCCTTGGCCCTTGCGTCATTAGCCTTTTGCCGCTGGCTGAAGAACGCAGGCAGCGCGATCGCGGCCAGGATTCCGAGAATGAGCATCACGACGAGAAGCTCGATCAGCGTGAAGCCGGCCTCGCTGTCGCCGTTGAGCCGGGCACCAACTTTGGCTCGTAGATTCTGGAGAAACATAGGTACCTCCTATGGACCTATCGTTTGCGCCAGAGCCCCGTCGCGTACAGCCACGTGGTGTCCTTTGACCCCGGTGGTAGCTCGGCCGGCTTCCTCGCGGGAGCCCCGACCGCGTTGCGCCCCCGCCTCACGACGGGTTTGCCTTTTGCACCGAGGCACTGGCAGATTCATTACAAGGCCTTAATCGACCTTCGGCCGGCCACCTTTAGCGTCTGTCTCCCAGATTTCCAAAGAGACCGACTTTTCGCATCACAGCGCCAAGAACTCGACCTACCGACGCCCTAAAAGTGCGGAGAACGAGAACCCAGAGGTTTGGTCGACCTCAGCGGGCCATACGAACGTCCAAAAGCAGCTGACCACAACTATGGCGCTTGCCCGAAGGCTCGAAGCCACTGACGCTTACCTGCTCCCTGAAAAGCCGGCCTACAGAAGTAGCGATCCCCCGAAGCAGCGCACAGGCAGGGACGCCTGGCGTCAGACGTTGGATGATGACGCGGTGATCGTGTGTGGCTCTTCCAGGCAAAGAAATCGCACCCGGGGAGAAAGCCGGCGCTCCATTGGACCATCTAGGCACTGTTTAGTGCGAGAGCTGCCTATTGCAACTGTGGCTCAGCGGATCTTTTCGTAGATTCTGAAGAGCGGCAGGTACATCGAGATCACGATGAAGCCGACCATGCCGCCGACGAAGACGATCATGATTGGCTCGATCAAGGCGGTCAGGGCCTTCACCTTGGCGTCGACCTCAGCCTCGTAGAAGTCGGCGACCTTGCTCAGCATGTGCTCGAGCTGGCCGGTCTCCTCGCCGACCGAGATCATGTGGCCGACCATCGGCGGGAAGATCGGGTTCTGTTCGATCGGCCCGGCGAGAGAACCGCCGCGCTTGACCGAGGCGTAGACGTCCTTCATCGCCTGCTCGACCACGATGTTGCCGGCAGTCTCCCCCGTCAGTGTGATCGACTGCAGCATCGGCACGCCCGAGGAGACCGAGCCGGCGAAGGTACGCGACCAGCGCGACAGTGCGACCTTTTGGATCACGTCGCCGATCTTGAACGGTAGCTTCAGTTTGAAGCGGTCCCACATCTCGTGGCCGCGGTCGGTCTTCTTCCATTTGAAGAAGACGACGAAGGCGAGCACCAGCGCCGGGGATGATGATGTACCAGTAGCCGGTCAGAGCATTGGAGACGGTGACGCAGATCTGGGTCGGGGCCGGCAACGCAGAGCTTTCGTCGGGGTGTTCGGCGGCGAGTTCCTTGAAGATCTTGACGAAGACGGGGATGACGATGACGACGATCGCGACCAGCACCACCAGCGCGAAGCCGAAGATCAGCGCCGGGTACATCAGCGCCGATTTGACCTGGCGGCGCAGCGCGTCGGCCTTCTCCACCTGGAAGGCGATCCGGTCAAGCGCCTCTTCCAGGCGCCCTGACTGCTCGCCCGAGCGCACCATCGCCCGGAACAGTCGGTCGAACACCTTCGGATAGCGCTCCATCGCCTGCTCCAGCGAGCTGCCCGCCTCGACGTCTTCTCTGATGCCGACGACCGCATCGTGGATCATCTCGTCCTGTGTCTGCTCCTGCAGCGTGCGCAGCGTGCGGAGCATCGGCATTCCCGAGGCAACCAGGGTCGCGAACTGGCGCGAGAAGACCGCCAGAGCCCGCATGTCGACCCCCTGCCAGCGCTTGAAGAGGTCCTCGATTTTGAACGGCTCATGCTTCTCGGAGACCTCGAGGACGATCAGCCCGCGCTGGCGGAGCTGGTCGGAGACCTGGGCCTTGGATTCGCGCCTCCAGCTCCCCGGCCGAGGCGACGCCGGAGAGATCCATGGCCCGAAAGGCAAAGGTGCGTGCGCGGCGGCCATCGTCCCCTAGCCCCCCGCCGTGTAAACGGGCGCCGGGGGCGGCGTGCTTTCACCGGCCAGGCCGTTGCCCGGCATCGGGGCCGCGACCCCGCTCAGCAACCGTTTTAACTCCTCGGGCACCGAAGCGCGCTGTTCGGCGAGCTGGCGGGTGATTCTCCCCGCCCGCACCAGGCGCGCTAGGTCGGCGTCCATCGTCTGCATCCCGACCGCTCCGGAGGTCTGCACGGCGGCGTAGATCTGGTGCGTCTTGCCCTCCCGGATCAGGTTGCGGATCGCCGGGGTCGGGATCAGCACCTCGCAGGCGACAACCCTCCCCCGCCCGTCGGCGGTCGGTAATAGCTGCTGGGTGACGATCCCCTGCAGGGCGATCGAGAGCTGGGTGCGCACCTGACCTTGCTGCTGTGGCGGGAAGACGTCGATGATCCGGTCCACGGTCTGCGCGGTTGACTGGGTGTGCAGGGTGGCGAAAACGAGGTGCCCGGTCTCAGCCGCGGTCAGCGCCGTGGAGATCGTCTCCAGATCGCGCATCTCGCCGACCAGGATCACGTCGGGGTCCTCTCGCAACGCTGCCCGCAGGCCGAGGGCGAAGTCGGGGGCATCAGAGCCGATCTCGCGCTGGTTGACGATCGAGCGTTTGTGCTGGTGCAGGAACTCGATCGGATCCTCGATCGTCAGGATGTGGTCCTGGTTCTCGGAGTTGATCACGTCGAGCATCGATGCCAAGGTCGTCGACTTGCCCGAGCCGGTCGGGCCGGTGACCAGCACGAAGCCGCGCGGTTTGCTGGTCAGTTCGCGCAGCACCTGGGGCACGCCGAGCGTGTCGAGACCGGGGATCTGCTGCGGCACCAAGCGAAAGGCGGCGCTGACCGACCCGCGTTGAAAGAAGCAGTTGACACGGAAACGGGCGACGCCCGGGATCGAGTAGGCGAAATCGAGCTGCTTGTCGTTCTCGAAGCGTTTGCGCTGATCGTCGTTGAGGATGCTGTAGACGACCTCGCGGGTCTGTTGCCCGCCCAGCACCGGAAAGCCCTCGATCGGGACGATCCTGCCCTTGTCGCGGATCGCCGGCGGGAACCCGGCGGTGAGGTGGACATCGGAGGCCTGCGTCTCGACCATGTGGTGTAGGACCGCAGAGAAGTCGAATTCAAGCGGTGACACGGAGCACCTCCTCAAGGCTGGTCGTCCCAGCGCGCACCTTGCCGATCCCGTCCTCGCGCAAAGTCAGCATCCCCTCCTCGCGAGCAACGGCGGCGATTTCGGACTCCGTCGCCCGGGTCACGGTCATCTCCTTCAGCCGTTCGCTGAGGCTCATCACCGAGTAGACGCCAACCCGGCCCCGGTAGCCGCCTTGGGCGCAACGCGCACAACCAACGGGCTCGTAGGCCTCGAGGTCGGCGGCCGTCGCGATCCCCGCTTCGGCGAGCACCGAAGCGGGAATGATCGCCCGCCGCTTGCAGTGCGGACAGAGTTTCCGCGCCAGGCGCTGAGCGACGACGCAGTCAACTGCGGAGGCAGTAAGGAAGGTCTCGATCCCCATCTCGTTCAGCCTCGCGATCGCACCGGGGGCGTCGTTGGTGTGCAGCGTGGTCAGCATCATGTGGCCGGTGAGCGCGGCCTCGATCGCGATCCGCGCCGTCTCGGCGTCACGGATCTCGCCGACCATCACGATGTCGGGGTCAGCGCGGAGGATCGAACGTAGTCCGGTGGCGAAGTCGAGGCCCGCCCTGCGGTTGACGTTCATCTGGTTGATGCCGTCGACTCGGTACTCGACCGGGTCCTCGATCGTGATGATCTTCTTCTCGATCTGGTTTAGCTTCTGAAGTGCCGCATAAAGAGTCGTCGACTTGCCCGAGCCGGTCGGGCCGGTGACCAGGACTGCGCCGTAGGCCCTACCGAAGGCGTCCTCAAAGCGCGCCCGCGCGGAACCGTCCATCCCGAGATCATCGAGTGAGCGCTGCGCGTTGCCCTCGTCAAGGATGCGGATCGTCGCCCCCTCTCCACGCTGGGTTGGCAGCGTGGTGACGCGCAGGTCGATGCGCCGATCCTCAACCGAGACGCTGACCCGCCCGTCCTGGGGAACCCGCTTCTCGGCGATGTCAAGCTCGCTCATGATCTTCAGCCGCGAGATGACGGCGTTGATCATCCGCTTCGGCACGTGTGCGGCTTCCTTAAGCACGCCGTCGACCCGGAAGCGGATCCGCAGCTCCTCTGCCTCGGGCTCGAGGTGGATATCAGAGGCCCCCTCGCCCACGGCCTGGGCCAGGACGCTGTAGACGAGCTTGATCACCGGCGCGTCCGCGGCGCTCGCCTGCATTTCGCTGACCTCGGCGAGGCCCTGCTCGCCATCCACCTCGTCCTCGCGATCGTGCTCCTCAATGATCGCCTCCGCGGCGGCGTTCTGGAGAGTGGCGAGGCGGGAGAGCAGCGCCTCAACGTCCTCCTCCGCCGCGACCGCGATCTGGCAGTCAAGGCCGGTTGCGATCTGGATGTCATCGACGGCCAGCACGTTCGCGGGGTCGGCCGCCGCGACCAACAGCGTGTGCTGATCGACGAAGCCGACCGGGACCGCCTTATAGCGACGGGCCATCGTGACCGGGAACAGGGCGGCAGCGGCGACATCGATGTTGTAGACCGAGAGATCGACGTGGTCGAGTCCGTAACGCTCGGCGACCGCTCGCGAAAGCTGGTCACTGGTGATCGTGCCCTGTTCCAGAAGCAACGCCTCGGGCGGGCGCCCGGCTGTACGGGCCCCATCGACCACGCTTTGGACGCTCTCGGGCGTAGCGTAACCAAGCTCGACCAGGACATCGGTGGTGAAGCCGCGCGAGTGACCGCGGTGCATAGGCGGCGTCAGGCCCAGAGGGCCGTCGTGCTCGGGGTCCGGGAGGGCAGGCGCGGTAGCGTCGCCGGAGTTGGGGACCGGGCGAAGGTGGTTGGGGTGCTGGAGTTGCTCGGTGCTCATTTGGCCGCGCTCAGTTCGGGTGGTAGCTGGTTTCAGGGCCCTTGTAGGTGGCTTCGCGCACCGCCTGCACGACATTCAGCGGGGTCTGGAAGCCGTAGCTGAGGGAGGCCTGTGGGGCGGCGCGTCCGTTGAGGTGGCGTGGGCGCACCACGACCAGTGCCGGCACACTCTGGACGTCAAGCCCGACCGTGATCGCCGCGTACCTGGAGATCTGCTTGGCAGGCACGACGAACATGGCGATGTGAGGAAAGGCCTTCAGCAGCGAGCCCGGGAGAGCCGTGGACGGCAAGTTTGAGACCTTCGTGTACAGCGAGGTTGAGAGTTTCGTGTAGCGGTCGTCGATGCCGCCCTTGCGCACGATCAGCAGGACGATGATCTTGTTGGCCTTATAGGCGGCGGCGACCGGCGCGGGCAGTGGAGGCGCCGGCACGGACACCGGGAGCGCGGAGACCGCTTCGGTTGCGCTCCCTGCTTCGCTGCCTGTGGCCGCCGTGCCCGTCGCGCCGGCTGTCGTCGTCGCGCCGGCCGACGTTCCGCTTGCTGGCGATGTTCCGGCCGCGGTGGCGGCCGTGCCGCTCGCGGGCGCTACGGCGACGGTCGAGGTCGGGGAAGTGCCGCCTTCGCTAGCTTCGCCACCGCCGCCTTTCAGCAGCAGAAACGCGGCCGCGGCGATAAGGACGGCGATCACGGCGACCTGGGCGATCGGGTTCTTGTTCAGATTCTCTCTCACTGGTGCACCGGCTGCTCGTCGAGCTGCTCGATACCACTCGCCCGCTGCCCGCGAGCCGCGAGCATCAGCTTGAAGTCGTGCGGGCTGGAGGCGTACTCGAGCGCCACCTCCTCGCGAGACCCGGCCCTCCATCACGTAGCTCAGCAGCGACTGGTCGAAGGTGCTCATCCCGTAGTACTCGCCTTCGGCGATGACCTCGGTGATCTTGCCGGTCTCCTCCGGGTTGAGGATCAGGTCCTGGATGCGGCCGGTGACGACCATCACCTCCGCGGCGGCGACGCCGCCCTGCGCCGCTCACGTCGGGCACCAGCCGCTGGGCGATCGCCCCCTTCAGAGTCGAGGAGAGCATCACCCGCGCCTGCTGCTGGAGGTGCGGCGGGAAGAAGTCGATGATCCGGTTGATCGTCTCGGTCGCGTCCAGGGTGTGGACGGTGGAGAGGACCAGGTGGCCGGTCTCCGCGGCGGAAAGCGCCGTTCGCACCGTCTCCTCGTCGCGCATCTCCCCGATCAGGATCACGTCGGGGTCCTGGCGCAGGACCCGCCGCATCGCCCGGCCGAAGCTCTTGGTGTCGGCGCCCACTTCGCGCTGGTTGACGATCGAGCGTTTGTCGGAGTGCAGGTACTCGATCGGATCCTCGAGCGTGACGATGTGCCGCGCCCGGGTCTGGTTGATGTGGTCGATCATCGCCGCCAGCGTCGTCGACTTGCCCGAGCCGGTGGTGCCGGTGACGAGGATGATCCCGCGCGCTTCCTCGGCCAGGGAGCGGACCACCTCGGGTAGGCCGAGGTCATCGATCGAGCGGATCTCGAAGGGGATGGCGCGACAGACGATCGAGATCGAGCCGCGCTGCTTGAAGGTGTTGACGCGGAAGCGGGCGACGTCCGGAGATCGCGTAGGAGTAGTCGGCCTCGCCGTCCTCCTCGAACTCGGTCAGCGAGCGCACCTCGGCGATGTCGTGAAACGCCTTCTCGGTGTCCTCGGCCGTGAGCGGCGGGTGCCCCTCGAGGTAGGAGAGCTGGCCGTGGACGCGCAGGATCGGCGGCGAGTCGACCTTGACGTGTAGGTCGGACCCCTCCCGCTCGACGAGCGTGCTAAGAGCTGAGTCGATGTCGAACATCCCGACCTCTATCGGCCGGGATGCTCAACCCCTTAAACCGTGGTCTTAAGCGACCTCGCGCAGTTTCTGCGCCTCGCCCAGGGACTGCAGCTTCTTCAGGCTCTGGTTCTCGATCTGGCGGATCCGCTCACGGGTCACGTTGAAGGTGCGACCGACCTCGTCCAGGGTGCGCGGGTGCTCGCCGCCGAGCCCGTAGCGCAGCTCCAGCACGCGGCGCTCGCGGTAGGAGAGGTTCTCCAGCGCCTCCTTCAGCGCCTCTTTGGTGAGCAGGTCGGCAGCCCGGTCAAACGGGGACTCGGCCTTCTCGTCGGCGATGAACTGGCCGAACTCGGACTCCTCCTCATCACCGACCGGCTTCTCGAGGGAGACCGGGGCCTGCGCGGAGCGCTTGATCGAGTCGACCTCCTCGGGGTCGATCCCGGTCACCTCGGCGATCTCCTCGGGGGTCGGCTCGCGGCCCAGCTCGGTGACCAGCTTGCGCTCGGCGCGGCCGATCTTGTTCAGCTTCTCGACCACGTGGACCGGGATGCGGATCGTCCGCGCCTTGTCGGCGAGCGCGCGGGCGATCGCCTGGCGGATCCACCAGGTCGCATAGGTGGAGAACTTGAACCCCTTGCGGTAGTCGAACTTCTCCGCCGCGCGGACCAGGCCCAGCGTCCCCTCCTGGATCAGGTCGAGGAAGGGCAGGCCCTGGTTGCGGTAGTTCTTGGCGATCGAGACGACCAGGCGCAGGTTGGACTCGACCATTTTCTGCTTCGCGTCGAGGTCGCCGCGCTCGATCCGCTTCGCCAGTTCGACCTCCTCCTGGGCGGTCAGCAGCCGCACCTTGCCGATGTCCTTGAGGAACAGCTGCAGGGAGTCGGTGGTCATGTCCGGCTTCAGGTCGAGCGCCTGTTTGGGGCGGCGCCGGCCTTTTTTGCCGGTGTCGAGGGGCATCGCGTCGGCGGCCGCTTTCTGGGCCGGGTCCATGTCCTCGACGAGCTCGATCCCCGACTTCTCGAGGTGTCCGTAGAGGTCCTCGACGTCGGACTCGTCCAGGTCGACCTCGGAGACCGCCGAGGCGACGTCACCGAAGGTGAGCACGCCGAGCTGCTGCCCGCGTGTGATGAGGCCTTTGACCTCCTCCATCTCTTGAAGCTCTGCTACCAGCATCCGTCTCTACTCATTCCCTTGCGCTAGATGGTTTAGTCCTGGCACTGAAATGCGCCAGCGCGCCAAAAGTCGCGGCGGCCGACAAAAAGCGGACCGGAGACCTGGTCCGCGAAGTTAAGCCTGTACTGCAATCGCCCGGATGGGCGTTTCGGGTACGTCTCAAACGTCTGTTCGTATGGTAGTTGCTTCAGTTTGTGAAGTCAATGCCGAATTCGATGCGCCATCCCCGCCCCTGGCTAAGCGCCTTCTGGCAGCGCGCCTACCGCGAGAACGTCACCGGGCTCTCGGCGATGGTCGCCTACAACCTGATGCTGGCGATCTTCCCCTTCGCCCTGCTGGTCCTCTTCGTCTTCGGCCAGGTGCTGAAGATCGGCGGCGTCGAGACCAGCGTCCTGCGCGACCTGAAGCGCCTCTTCCCCAACGTCGACCAGGGGACCCTGACCGACGTGCTCGACCGGATCGTGGACAACTCGACGACGATCGGGATCGCCGCCTTCTTCGGCTCGCTGTGGATCGGCGCCTCCTTCTGGGGCGCGATGGACACCGCCTTTTGCCGCATCTACCACGTCGAGTGCCGCGGCTGGGTCGAGCAGAAGCGCTTCTCCTTCGTGATGCTCGCCGTCGTCATCCTCTTCATCGCCGCCAGCATCTTCTTGCCCGCGTTTGAGAGCGCTATCGCCTCCGGCACCGACCGCCTTCCCTTCGGGCTCTCCCACATCAGGGCGATCGACACGGTGCTGCTGCTCGGTGCGGCCCTGCTGATCACCTTCGGGATCTGCTGCGTGATCTTCTGGGCGGTGCCGAAAGGCCACATGCCATGGCGGGCGGTCTGGCCGGGGGCGCTCTTCGTCACGCTCACCGCGGGCCTCGCCAACTGGCTCTTCCCGATCTACCTGGACAACATCTCAAGCCTCTCCCACCTCGGCTCCACCCTCGGCTTCATCCTGATCGCCCTGCTCTGGTTCTACCTGCTCAGCCTGGCGCTGATGTCGGGCGCGGTGATCAACTCGCTGCGCCACGAGCTGCAACTCGCCGGGGAGATGCCCTACGATCGGCCGCAGGCAGGCCCCACCGAGGCGGCTCCGCCCGGCGCTGTCCCCGAGGGTGAAGCGCCCCAGCCCTCTGCGAGCGCACTCAGCCGTAGCGGCTCAAAGGACCGAACCCTGTCCCAGACCAAGCGAGACCTGCTCGTCGACGGCCGGGCTTGGCCCCGCGAGCTACCAGCGCCGTGCCGCGCCGAAGAGCTCCTGCGCGTACCCGGCGACCGAGACCGGCGACATGAAGAGCTGGTAGGTCAGCAGGTAGCCGAGGTAGCCGAGCCGGTTGCGGCGGACCTTGAGGCCGATCTCCTCGAAGGAGCGCCGGCTGAAGTGGAACATGATCCCAGCGAGCACCAGGTTGAGCGGCAGGACCGCCAGGGTCATCGGCCCGACGATCGCGAAGTTGCCGAAGAGCGCCAGCACGATCCCGATCGGGAAGGCGATCGAGTAGACGAGGTCGATGTAGGGGAAGATGAAGTTGACGAGGACCGCGTGGACGTTCGAGCGGCCTCCGGCCAACGAGCGCCGCGCCGTGCTCGCGCAGCCCCTCGATCATCCCCCGCGCCCAGCGGCGTCGCTGGCGGGCGAAGGCGGCGACGGTTTCGGGCGCACCGGTGAAGGCGATCGCGGTGCGCTCATAGCCGACCCGGCCGCCCTCGCGCATCATCGCCCAGGTGAGGACGATGTCCTCGCCGATCCGGTCCGGCCAGCCGCCGACCCCTTTGAGCGCCGCCGTGCGGTAGACGCTGAAGGCGCCCTGGGCGACCATCGTCCCCTGGAAGAGGCCCTGCTGGCGCTTCACCGAGGCGATGCCGAGGAAGTAGTCCCACTCCTGGGCGCGGGTGATGAAGTTGCGGCGGGAGTTGCGGACGAAGACCGCCCCGGCGACCGCCACCGTGTCGGTCGGGGAGATCAAAAGGCGGGCGACGATGCGCCGCAGGGAGTCGGGCATCAGCAGCGTGTCGGCGTCGACCGTCGCCATCAGCGGGGTCCGCACCCGCTTCAGCGCCGCGGTCAGCGTGTTCGCCTTGCCGCCGTGGGGGACGGTGAGGACGGAGATACCGGGGTCCTTGGCTCCGCGCTTGCGAGCCAACTCGGCCGTGCGGTCGGTCGAGCCGTCGTCAGCGACGAGGATCTTCAGCTTGCCCGGGTACTCCTGCCTGGCGACGTAGTCGAGCGTCTCCTCGATCGTCTCCTCCTCGTTAAAGCAGGCGATCACGACGGTGAGCGCCGGGAAGTCGAGGTCGAAGCGAAGCGGCGGCGGACGGTCGAGCAGCAGCGAGGCGATCAGGTTGGCGTTGAGGTAGCCGGGGACGATCGCGATACCGAAGATCACGGCGATCGCGAGCGGCATCGTGATCGACCGGCCGAGGGCGTCGATCCAGGGGATGGAGAGCCAGAGCGAGAAGGCCGCCCAGGCGAGCGCGATCGCGATCACCAGCGCGAGCTTGAGGTGAAGCGCGACGTAGAGCCCCCTGCGTTCCTTCGGCTGTCGCGCTCGAGCCACTTGGCCTGGACCGCAGGCTCCTTGGCGAGCACCGGCGCGGTGCTCGGCTCCGCGCATGCGCAGCGGGGGCCGGTGGTGACTTCGGATCGAGCATGGCCATCTCTGCGGAGATCGGCAATGCAGTCGTGGACCTACAGCGCAAGAGCGGCGGGCAGCACTGATCTGCGCGTGCCGTCCAAACGTTCGACCCGGGGGGTCAAGAATCGCGAGGCGGCGGTCGATAGCACCGGAGATGACGGCCAGTCGGATCAGTTCCAGCAAGGCCGGATGCTCCGAGGAGGAACCGGTGGAGAGCAAGCTTCGTCGCCTCGGGGATGCGCTGAACGCGCGCACCGCCGACGTGGTCGAGAAGATGATGAGTCGCTCGACCGCCTCAGCACGAGTGCTTGACAGGGTTGTCGAAGAGAGCTTTGAGGAGGTAGGCGCTGTCTCGACGGTCGCCGTCGCGCGGTGGATGGCGGGCGAGGGCGAGGTGGTCGCACGCGAGGTGGGCCAAGAGTCCTGGCGGATCTTCGCCCAGCTCGCATCCCAACGCGAGGCGCCGCTGAATGAGGTCACCAAGCGCTGCCTGCGATGGCGCGACTCCGCCGCAGAGGTGCTGAGCGCCAGCGCGAGTGAGCTCGAGCTCGATGCCGGGCTGCTCGACCAGGCGCTGGGGATGCTGCAGCGGAGCCTCGACGTCACCCTCGTGCGGATGTGTGAGTCATTTGAGGGCGAGCGCCAGCGCTCGCACGAGGAACTGACAAACCGACAGAAGGAACTGGTCTTCCTGGCGACCCACGATGCCCTCACCGGGCTGCCGAACCGGACCTTGATCCTCGACCGCATCGAGCAGACGCTGACCCGCGCTCGGGTAAACCAGGAACCGGTGGCGGCGTTGTTCGTCGATCTCGACAACTTCAAGGCGATCAACGACTCGCTTGGTCACAGTGTCGGGGATGAGCTGCTCTGCGCCGTCGCCGCCCGACTCGACGGCGTCATCCGCGAGACCGATGCGCTCGGCCGGCTCGGCGGGGACGAGTTCGTGGTGATCGCCGACGGGCTCTCGCTCGCCGCCGGGCCCGAGCTGATCGCCGAGCGCCTGCTCGAAGCGTTCAAGGAGCCGTTCACCCTCAGAGGGGCCGAAGACACTCGCATGTTCGTCAAGACGAGCATCGGCATCGCCACCGGCGGGCGATCCTCCGCCGAGGAACTGCTGCGCGACGCCGACATCGCCATGTACCGGGCCAAGTGGGGCGGCAAGAATCGCTACCTCGTCTTCGAGTCCGGTATGCAGGACGAAGTCCAGTCTCGCCTGGAGATCGAGATGGACCTGCAGGGCGCGCTGGAGAGCGAGGAGTTCTTCCTCGTCTACCAGCCGACCTTCGACCTCCAGAGCATGTCCCCGACCGGGGTCGAGGCACTGATTCGCTGGCGCCGGCCCGGGCGCGGGCGTCATTCAGCCCGAGGACTTCATCCCGCTGTTGGAGGAGACGGGGACGATCGTCGAGGTGGGCGCCTGGGTCCTCAAGGAGGCCTGTGCCCAGGGTGCCAAGTGGCGGGAGGACGGCTATCCGCTCAGCGTGGCGGTCAACGTCTCAGCGCTGCAGCTCGACACCGACGATCTCCTCGACCACGTGGCGGAGGCGCTGAGTTCGAGCGGCCTGGACCCCGGCGGGTTGACCATTGAGATCACCGAGACCACGCTGATGAGCAACGCGCAGGAAACTGCCCGCAGGCTCGCTTCCCTCAAGAGCCTCGGCGTCCGCATCGCCGTCGATGATTTCGGCACCGGCTACTCCTCCCTTGCACACCTGCGGCAGTTCCCTGTCGACGTGCTGAAGATCGACCGCTCGTTCATCTCCCAGCTTGCCGAGGGTTGCGAGGGAGAGATCCTCCTGCACACCCTCGTTCAACTCGGCAAAGCCCTCTCGATCGAGACGACCGCGGAGGGCATCGAACGCCCGCAGGACCTCTCGCTGATCAAGTCGGAGGAGTGCGACAACGGCCAGGGGTTCCTCTTCGCCCATCCGCTCAGCGCACAGGACGCAGACGCCTTCTTTCGCCAGTGGCCCGCGACCCGCCGTTTCGAGGTCCGCCACGCCGCAGACGCGCTCGCCGCCGCCAAGAAGATCGAAATCCCGACATAAGCCGCCGCCCCCGCTTCTTGTCGGGGGCTGCCAATCACAGAGATCGCCGCCTCGGCAACCCGTCCCGGCTTTTAGGCCTACGCCCCGGTGAGACCCAAGAGCGGCTCGCGCTTGAGCGGCTCAGGAACTCAGGTGATGATTTCAGCCGTAGCGCTCGCCGATGATCGTTCGGAGCTTGGAGCGGTCGTGGCGAGCCTGGACGCGGCGAACGGTGCCGGAGCGGGAGCGCATGACCAGGGACTCCGACGTGGCGCCGGGGCCGCGGTAGCGGACGCCCTGCAAGACGTCGCCGTCGGTGACGCCGGTGGCGGAGAAGAAGACGTCCTCACCCGCGCAGAGGTCGTTGGCGGTGAGTACGCGGTCGAGGTCATAGCCGGCGTCGATCGCGGCCTGGCGCTCGCCCTCGTCGCGCGGCCAGAGGCGGCCGAGGAGCTGGCCGCCCATCGACCTCAGCGCGGCAGCGGAGATAACGCCCTCCGGGGTGCCGCCGATGCCCCAGAGCAGGTCGACTGGGGAGCGGTCGCTGACCGCGAGCAGGGAGGCGGAGACGTCGCCGTCGGCGATCAGGCGGATGCGGGCGCCCGCCTCACGGACTTCGCGCATCGCCTCCTCATGACGTGGGCGGTCGAGCATGACGACGGTGACGTCGCCGAGCCCGGCGCCCTTGCGCTTGGCGATCAGCCTCAGGGTCTCCGAGAGAGGACGGTCGAGGTCGAGCAGGTCGGCGATCTCCTCGGCGCCGGCCATCTTCTCCATGTAGACGCAGGGGCCGGGGTCGAACATCGTGCCGCGCTCGGCGAGCGCGATTACCGCGATCGCGCTGGGCATGCCGAGGGCGCAGAGGCGGGTGCCCTCCAGCGGGTCGACGGCGATGTCGACGACCGGCGGACTGCCGTCACCGATCTGCTCGCCGTTGTAGAGCATCGGCGCCTCGTCCTTTTCGCCCTCACCGATCACGACTACCCCATCCATCGAGACTGAGTCGAGGACATGGCGCATCGCGTCGACAGCGGCCTGATCGGCGGCGACCTTGTCGCCGCGCCCGACCCAGCGGGCCGAGGCAAGAGCCGCGGCCTCGGTCACCCGCACCAGCTCTAGCGCGAGGTTGCGATCAGGCTTGGCGCCGGCGTCGGCGTCCTGCGAAGTCGCTGCCATCGACGCGGAGGCTAGCCAATCTCAAAGCTGACCAGCCGCCCGCGCCGCCGTCCGACCTCGACGGTCTCCTCGACTGCGGGGACCGGCCCTCCCGCCCCGGACGGGCGAATCTCCCGCACCCAGCCCCCGAACGACCGGGCGGTCTCCTGCGTCGCTATAGCCACCCAGCGACCTGCCTAGGCCTCCTGCACCTCGACCTTCGGCTCGGGCGGCTCGATCGCCAGGTGCGGCAGCCGCCGCTCCAGCCAGGAGGGCAGCATCCAACTCGCCCGCCCGGCCAGCTGCAGTGTCGCCGGCACCAGCAGGCTGCGAACGACGAAGGCGTCGAGGAAGACAGCGCTTGCGAGGCTGAGGCCGAACAGCTTGACGACACGCTGATCGATCAGCACGAAGGAGAGAAAGACGCAGACCATGATCGTCGCGGCGGCGGTGATCACCCGGCCGGTCGAGCCAAGGCCACGCACCATGGCAAGGGAGGGATCGCGGCAGTGCGTCCACTCCTCGTGGATGCGGGAGATCAGAAAGACCTCATAGTCCATCGAGAGACCGAAGACGATCGCAAACAGCATCACCGGGATGAAGGCGTCGATCGGCCCCGGTTCGACCCCGAACAGGCCCCCCAGCCAGCCGTGCTGGAAGATCGCGACGACGACGCCCAGCGAGGCGCCGATCGAGAGGAGGTTCATCAGCGCCGCCTGCAGGGGGATCAGCAGCGAGCGGAAGACGATCAGCAAGAGCAGCGCCGAGAGCAGCACGACGATCGCGATGAACAGCGGCAGCTTGGCTCCGAGCACATGGCTGAAGTCGATCTCACCCGCGGTCACGCCGCCCACCAGGACCACGCTGCCGGTGCTCGCCTCGACCGGCGGCAGGCCGGTGCCGCGCAGGCGGTTGACGAGTTCGGTGGTCGCCTGTTCTTGGGGCGCGGAGCGCGGGTAGGCGATGAGCACGGCGGTGCGCCCGTCGGGCGCCAGCCGCGGAGGCGAGACCGAGGCGATATCGGGATCTGAACGCAGGCTCGCCGAGATGCGATCGAGGGCGGGCCGATCGGCGGCCCGCGGCAGCGTCGCCACCACTTGCAGGGGTCCGTTGAAGCCCTTGCCGAAGCCTTCGGCGAGCAGGTCGAACGCCCGGCGCGTGGTCTGGCCGGTCGGGTCGTTGCCGGCGTCGCTGCTGGCCAGGCGCATCGAGAGCACCGGCGTCATCAGCACGAGCATGATCGCGGTCCCGGTGATCGCGGCCGGCCAGGGATGACGCTGGATGAGCAGTGCCCAGCGCGGCCAAAAGCCCGAGGAAGCAGTCTCGCCGTCGACCGTCGTCGCGTTCGCGGGCCGCGCCTGAACGGCCCGCCCGCGGCGGCGGGGCCCTGCGATCCGCTCACCGAAGCGGGAGAGGAGCGCCGGCAAGACGGTGAGGGCCGCCAGCAGGGTCAGCAGCACCGCAAGCGAGGCGGCGATGGCGACGCCGTAGAGAAAGCTGACGCCGAGGGCGAACATGCCCATCAGGGCGATGATCACGGTGCAACCGGCGAAGACGACCGCCCGGCCGGCGGTGTCCATCGCCGCGACAACCGCTGCGTCGACATCGTCGCCCCGGCGGTGGTTCTCACGAAATCGCGTGACGATGAACAGCGAGTAATCGATGCCCACCCCGAGGCCGATCATCACCGCCAGCTCGGTGGCGAAGTTGGGCATGTCTACCAGTTGGGAGCCGAAGGCGATCAGCCCTACTCCCGTCCCCAAGCCGAGCAGCGCGGTGATGATCGGCAGGCCCATCGCTACCAGCGAGCCGAAGCTGATCAGCAGCACGACGATCGCCGCGAGAACGCCGATCGCCGTGGTCAGGCCGAAGGCGGGCTGCTGGGCCTGCTCGATAGCCTGGCCGCCGAGCTCGACTTGGAGATGGGCCGAGCGAGCGGCCTCGGCGAGGGAGATGACCCGTTCGATCGCCGATTTGGGCAGTTCATTGGCGCGCCGATTGAAGTCGACCGTCGCGAAGGCGATGCGGCCGCCCTTGGAGACCTCGTTGGAGCCCTGCGCGCTGAAGGGGCTGATCACGCCGCTGACGTGGGGGGCATCTGCGACTTCGCGAAGCATCGGCGAGATCTGGGCGCGCAGCGCGGGGGTATCGATACGCCCGTTCCTCGCTCGCATCACGATCTGGTCCTGGTCCCCTGCCTGGGCGGGGAATTCGCGCTGAAGCAGGTCGACGGCCCGCTGGGTGTCGGTCCCCGGCAGGGTGAAGTTGGTGGCCTGGCGGGTGCCGATCGCACCGGCCCCGATCGAGACGGCGATCAAGATCCCCAACCAGGAGAGGAGGGTGAGGCGGCGGTGGGCGATCGTCCAGCTCGCCAAACGGGCCAGGATGCCTGGCTTTTTTGGCGGGGTCATCTGGATATTCATGTGGCCCTCCACCGCTCGATTGACTAGGTTTGCAAATCTTCTTGATCTCAGAGTGCGTCCGAGGAGGCGCCGCTCTGCCGGCTCAGCTGTCCATCGTTCGCGTGCGCCAGGCGCCGAGCGAGAGGAAGAGGGCGAGCCAGGCCAAGAGCACGACAAGCGCCACCCCTTGGGACATGGTGACCGTCGTACCATGCATGCCGCCGCCGAGGGTCACCGGGCTGAAGTGGACGAGCGCCTGGCTGAGGATTCCCTTGCGCGAGCCCCCCAGCGAGGTGATGTTCGCAAGGATCGGGCTGGCCACGAGCTGCCAGCCGATCAGTACGGTCAGCGCCACCGTCCGCGAGGCGGTCAGCGAGGCGAAGCCGACCGCGACGGCGCACACCGCGCCGGTCGAGAGCAGCGAGAAGCCGAGCCCGTTGACGAGCAGGCTCAGATCGGGAGTCGGCGAGCCGGCGGCGAAGGCAAAGACGCCGATCACAAGCAGCGCGTATCCAGAACAGGTCACCAGCCAGCACAGCCCCAGCGCAGCGGGCACCCGCGAGGCGAAGAGCGCCACCCGCGAGCGGCCGGTGACGACCAGGTCGCGAAAGACGCCGGATGCGACGTCGCCGGCGCCCGCCTCGACGCCGATCAGGATCGCCGCAAGCGGGCCGAAGAAGACCGCAAGCAAGCGCAGGGCGTCGGGGTAGCAGCCCAGTCCTCCCGCCGGTCCGTATTTGGCCGGGTCGGAGGAGTGCTGGATCGCCCGCACGACGAAGAAGACGAGCAGCGGCCCGAGCGCCAGCACGAGCGCCCAGATCAGGGTCCCGCGCTTCTTGCGCAGCTTGAGGAAATCTGCCCCCGTCATCCGCAGCGCGATCGCGGTCATCTCCGCACCTCGGCGGGCTGAGCGGACGGGTCGGCGAGTGTCTCGTCCAGGCGCGCGGTGACCTCAAGGAAGCGCTGCTCGAGGCTCTGGCGGACCGGCTCGAGGCGCATCACGCCCACGCCGGCGCCCACCAGGCTCGCGTTCAGCGCCGAGGTGGTCGCCGGGTCGCCCGCCAGCACGACGCGAAGCCCCTCATCGGAGCGATGGGCCTCGCGTACCAGCTCGCTTGCGCTCAGCGTGCGCAGCGCCAGCTCGACATCGTCGACCCCGAGGATCAGCTCGTACTGTTCCCCGCCGGAGGCCAGCTCGGAGATCGAGCCCTGGATGATGATCTTGCCGCGATCGACGATCGCCGCGGCGTCGCAGGTCTTTTCCACCTCGTCGAGCAGGTGGGAGGAGAGGAACACGGTGCGCCCCTCCTGCTCGACCATCGCGCGGATCATCAGGCGGAACTCCTGGATTCCGGCGGGGTCGAGCCCGTTGGTCGGCTCGTCGAGGATCAGCAGCCTCGGGTCGGCGAGTAGGCAGCGCGCCACGCCGAGGCGCTGGCGCATCCCGAGCGAGTACTTCTTGACCTTCTCGCCGGCGCGCTCGGCCAGCCCGACGCGGGCGAGCGCCGGGTCGATCCGGGCTTGCGCCTGCGGCCCGCGCGCCGCGGCGATGATGAGCAGGTTCTCGCGGCCGCTGAGTTGCGGATGAAAGCGGGGCTCCTCGACGATCGCCCCTACCGACTCCAGGGCCAGACTGCGCTCGGCCGGAACGGGATGACCGAGCAGGCTCATGGCGCCGGCGCTCGCGCGCGTGAGGCCGAGCAGCATGCGGATCAGCGTCGTCTTACCCGCGCCATTGGGCCCGAGGAAGCCGAAGGCGACGCCGCGCGGCACCCGCAGGTCGACCGCATCGAGCGCGGTTCGCTCGCCGAAGCGCTTGGTCAGACCGCGCGTCTCGATCGCCGGCTCCGTGGAGCCGGCGGCGACATGGTCTGGGGCAGCAGCGGATTGCATGGGTGGGCAGGGAGTCGAGGTGGGCTCCCGCGGCCTGCCTAACGCGGACATCGTCGGGGAGTCGTTCGGCTGTACGGCGAGAGGATATTCCTCCCCGGCCCGGGGGACCCAGATGACATCGTCAGTGCTGCGCGGCGGATCGACGTCCATCTGGGGCTCCCCGCCGGGGAGGTCCATCGCGCCACCTTGCCCATCCCGAGGCCGGCGGGGATTCCATCGGCCCCTATCGGAGCTGGTCGAGCCATATCTCCAATCGCTCAACTAACTGGTGCTTCGCTCCCAGACCAGCCGCTGGAAGGCACGACGGCTCAACCGGGAGGGCGATCGGGTGGGAGGTGGGGCCCGCCACCCCGATGCTCAAGCTCATCGGCGTCCAGGACGGCCCAGCCGACGCGCTCGACCAGCTGGCCCGAGAAATGCTCTGACTCGAGATCGGTGAGGGCGATCCGCTCCTGGTAGACAACTGTGCTCGCGGTCTCCCCGGGGGGATCGGTCACTACGAGTATCTGCGGCATGGCTGCCTCCTTCGTTGGGTGACGCGAACAGCATCTCCGCCGCAGGTTGGCGCCAGGTCAAAATTGGGTAAAAGCTCGGTGAGGCTCCGCCGCGATGCTCGGGGCTCTGCTTTCAAGCCCTGCGACAGCGCCGTCAACGCCGCCGGGCCCTCGCCGTGGGGACGGCGTTCAGGGCCGGGCCTGCGTCCAGCGCAGCAGGCGGTCCAAAGATCCGGCGGCGCTCGAACGAGTAGGGTCGCGGGGTGGCCGAGCGCTGGGGATTGACGTTGCCGCTGGCGGGGCTGAACCTGGCCGATCACGAGGAGCACGTGCGGCGGGCCGAGGCGGCGGGCTACACCGACCTTTGGAGCGGGGAGACGAACGGGCCCGACGGGTTCACGCCGCTGGCGCTGAGCGCCGCCTGGACGGAGCGGGCGCGGCTGGGGACCGGGATCGTCGGCGTCTTCCAGCGTGGGCCGGCGCTGCTGGCCCAGGAGGCGGCGGCGCTGGCCGATGCCTCGCGGGGGCGCTTCGTGCTCGGGATCGGCTCCTCCTCGGACCGGATCGTCGAGGGCTGGAACGGCATCCCCTTCGAGCGGCCGCTGAGCAAGGTGCGCGAGACGCTCGAGTTCCTGCGAACGGCGCTCGACGGCGAGCGGACGACGAGCGGCTTCAAGCTGGAGAGCGCGCCAGCGCAGCGGGTGCCGATCGTGCTGGCGGCGCTGCGCGGCAAGATGCTCGACCTCGCGGTGGAGCGCGCCGACGGCGCCTTCACCAACTTCCTGCCGCTCGGAGGGCTGGCCAAGGTGATCGGCCCAGCTGGAGGGCGCGCCGGCGGGCTTCGAGCTGCTCTGCCGCTTCTTCTGCCTGCCGGGCGAGCGCGAGGCGGTCGAGCCGCTGGCGCGCTTCATGTTCTCCTCCTACATCACCGTCCCCGTCTACACCGCCTTCTACCGCTGGCTCGGCTACGGCGAGGAGATCGACGCGATGCTCGCGGCCTGGGAGTCCGGCGATCGCCAGGCGCGCCGCGGCGGCCGCGCCCTGGGAGCTGATCGAGGAGACGTTCGTCTTCGGGACGCCCGAGGAGATGAAGGAGCGGATCGCGGCCTTCGTGGAGGGCGGCATAACCCTGCCGATCCTCACCCCGATCACGACGCCCGATCAGGTGGGCGAGCTAATCGGCGCGCTGGGCCAGGCTTAGGGCGTAGTCGCCGGCGGGATCGGTGAACCAGCCGGCCAGCTCAAGGCCCGCTTCCTCATAGACCCGCTCCAGCCGCTCGCGGGTGAACTTGGCGGAGATCTCGGTGCGCATCTCCTCGCCGGCGGCGAAGGCCACCTCCATCTCGAGGCCCTCGAGGCGGACCGTCTGGTCGGTGAGCGAGCGCAGGCGGATGTCCATGCGCGCCTCGGAGTCGTCATAGCGGGCGACGTGCTCGAAGGCGGCCAGGTCGAAGTCGGCCCCCAGCTCGCGGTTTAAGACCGCCAGGACGTTCTTGTTGAACTCGGCGGTGACGCCGCCGGCGTCGTCGTAGGCGGCCTCAAGGCGGGCGGGCTCCTTGACCAGGTCGGTGCCCAGCAGGAGGCGGTCCTCGGGCCCGAGCAGGGCCGCCAGCCGGGCGAGGAAGTCGCGGCGCGCCTGCGGGTAGAGGTTGCCGATCGTCCCGCCGAGGAAGGCGATCAGCCTGCCGCCGGCGCCGTTCGGGATCCGCTCCAGGTCGTGCTCGAAGTCGCAGATGAGGCCGCGGACGGCGAGGCCGGGGTACTCCTCGACCAGGCACTCGGCCGTCTCGTGGGTGATCTCCTCGGAGATGTCGACCGGGACGTAGGTGCCGAGGCAGCCGGCGTCGCGCATCGCGCTCAGCAGGTGGCGGGTCTTCGTCGCCGAGCCCGAGCCCAGCTCGACCAGCACGCCCGGCTCGCCGGCGGCGGCGAGGATCTCGGCGGAGCGCTCGGCGAGGATCGCACGCTCGGCGCGGGTCGGGTAGTACTCGGGCAGCTCGGTGATCCGCTCGAAGAGCTGGGAGCCGCGCTCATCGTAGAAGTACTTCGGGGCCAGCTCCTTGGGCTGAGCCGAGAGGCCGGCACGGATGTCGCGCTCCATCGCCGCGCCGCCGTCGGCGGCGAGGTGGACCTCGATCGCGATCTGCTCTGCGGTGGCCTCGGAGCTCCAAGTCGGTTCTCTCAGTCCTTGCGCGCTCGGTCTCGGTTCGGATCAGTCCAGGTCGCGCGCGCATCGAAAGCCGGCGAAGATCTGGCGGCGCTGGGGCAGGTCCCAGTTGCGAAAGCTGGGGCGGATCGTGTTGCGGCGGGTCGCCCAGGCGCCGCCGCGCAGCACCTTGTGGGCATCGCCGAAGAAGACCTGGGAGTACTCGGGGTAGGGGAAGGGCTCAAAGCCCGGGTAGGCGAGAAAGTCCGAGGCGGTCCACTCCCAGACGTCGCCGAGCATCTGCACAGCGCCGCATGTCGGCGGCGCCCTCGGCATAGGCGCCGGCGGGGGCGGTGCCGAAGGCGAGCTGGTCGAGGTTGGCACGCTCGGCGCTCGCCCCGGCGCAGGCCGCCTCCCACTCCTGCTCGCTGGGCAGTCGCTTGCCGGCCCAGCGGGCGAAGGCGTCGGCCTCATGCCAGGAGACATGGATCACCGGGTGGGCGGGATCGAAGCGGTTCGGTGCGGCCCATCGCGGTGCGGACCCAGCCCCCCTCCCCGTCGCGCTGCCAGTACATCGGCGGCTCGGCGCCACTCGCCTCGACGAACTCTGCGTAGGCGCCGTTTGTGACCGGCGTGCGATCGATCTCAAAGGGAGCCAGCTCGACCGCGTGGCGGGGGCGCTCGTTGTCATAGGCAAAGCCCTCGGGCGCGGCTCCGATCGTCCACTCTCCCCGCTGCCACCGCGACCATCTCCGGGCCGGCTGCGGTCGGCTCGGCCGCCGGGCCGGGATCGCGCCGCAGCGGCTCATAGCGCTCGACCATCTGCAGCAGCTGCAGCATCGTCTCGTTGTGCTGGTGCTCGTGGGCGAGCAGCATCTCGTAGACGAAGCCGCCGCGAAGCAGGGGGTCGGGGCGGTCCTCGCTCAGATCGACGCCGTCGAGCACCTCCAGGGTGCGCTCACGCACCTCGGCCAGGTAGGCGCGCAGCTCGGCGTCGCGCAGGATCGGCAGCTCGCCGCGGGTCCGGCGCGGGTTCTCGATCGCGTCGTAGAAGCGGCCGAGCTCGCCGTGCAGCGGCTCGCGGTCGCCGACCGTCTGCACCAGCCAGAGCTCCTCGAAGTTGGCGATGTGGCCGAGATCCCAGGCCAGCGGGCTGAGGATCGGCGAGTAGACGCGGTTGAGCTGTGCGTCATCGAGCGGCTCGATCAGCTCCAGGGTCCGCTCCCGCGCCTCGGCGAGGCGCTGCGCGATCGCTTCCTTGGAGCTTGCCGTCACCTCGGTGGCGATGCGAAAACCCTAGCGAGGTCGGCTCCTCGGATGTGAGAAGTCGAGGCAGATCCGTATCCACGCGGCGTCGAGGAGGCGCGGGCCCCGCCGCTACGCTGCCGATCTATGAGGATCGAGGGTGCGGGGGCGTTGGTCGCGGGCGGAGCCTCCGGGCTGGGCGAAGCGAGCGCGCGGGCGCTGGCCGAGGCCGGCGCGAGCGTGACGATCGCCGACCTCAATGCCGAGAAGGGCGAAGCGCTGGCGAGCGGAGCTGGGGCCGGGCGCGACCTTCGTGCAGGCCGACGTGACCGACGAGGGCGCGGTCTCCGCCGCGGTCAAGCGGGCGGGCGCCGGGTGAGGGCGGCCTTCGGATCTCGGTCTGCTGCGCGGGGATCGGCTGGGCCGAGCGGCTTGCGCACCGGCGTGGCCCCCACGACCTCGAATCCTTCTCCAACGTGGTCAAGGTCAACCTGATCGGCACCTTCAACGTGCTCCGTCTCGCCGCGGCGGCGATGAGCGAGAACGAGCCCGACGAGGGCGGGGAGCGCGGCGTCTGCGTCAACACCGCCTCGATCGCAGCCTTCGACGGCCAGATCGGCCAGATCGCCTACTCGGCCTCCAAGGGCGGCATCGTCGGCATGACCCTGCCGGCCGCTCGCGACATGGCCTCTCGCGGCGTCCGCGTGGTCACGATCGCCCCCGGACTCTTCGATACGCCGCTGCTCGCCGCCCTCCCCGCAGAAGCGCGGGAGGCGCTCGGCGCCGGCATCCCCTTCCCCTCCCGCCTCGGTCAACCCGCCGAGTACGCGCAGCTGGTCAGCCAGATCGTCGCCAACCCGATGCTGAACGGCGAGACGATCCGGCTCGACGGCGCCCTGCGGATGCCGCCGAAGTGCCCGCCACTGCGCCTCGCCTCGCCGGCCGCAGGGACCCTCTGAGCGCTGTCAGAGGTTCTGGATCTCGGCGGCGATGTCGGTCGCGGCCTTCTTGGCGTCGTCGAACAGCATCGAGGTGTTGGGCTCATAGAAGAGGTCGTTGTCGATTCCGGCGAAGCCGGGGCTGAGCGAGCGCTTGATCACGATCACCTGCTGGGCCTTGTCGACTTCGATGATCGGCATTCCCGGCGATCGGGCTGTTGGGGTCGTTCTTGGCCGCCGGGTTGGTGACGTCGTTGGCCCCGATCACCACGGCGACGTCGGTGCGCGGCATCTCGGGGTTGATCTCGTCCATCTCCTTCAGCTGCTCGTAGGGCACGTCGGCCTCCGCCAACAGCACGTTCATATGCCCCGGCATCCGCCCCGCGACGGGGTGGATCGCGTAGCTGACCGTGACCCCGCGCTTTTCCAGCTCGGCTGGCCATCTCCTTGACCGCGTGCTGGGCCTGGGCGACCGCGAGGCCGTAGCCGGGCACGATCACGACCGAGTCGGCGTAGGCGAGCTTGATCGCCGCGTCCTGGGCGCCGATCGAGGTGACGGGGCGCTCCTCGGCCGTCCCGGTGCCCGCGACCGGCGCGCCGCCGAAGCCCGCGAAGAGGACGTTGGCGACCGAGCGGTTCATCGCGGTCGCCATCTCCATCGTCAGGATCGTTCCCGAGGAGCCGACCAGGGTGCCGGCGACGATCAGCGCGACGTTGTCCAGCGCGAAGCCGGCCGCCGCGGCCGAGAGTCCCGGTGAAGGCGTTCAGCAGCGAGATCACCACCGGCATGTCGGCGCCGCCGATCGGCAGCACGACGAGGTTGCCGAGCAGGGCCGCGGCGATCAGGATCGCGATGAAGAGACCCTGGGAGGGATCGCTGTTGTTGGCGACGATGTCAACGCAGGCGGCGAGGATGCCCGATCAACAGCGCGGCGTTGATCAGCTGCTGGCCGGGGACCGACAGCGGCCGGGTCGGGATCACTTCCTGGAGCTTGCCGAAGGCGATGTTCGAGCCCCAAAAGGAGACCGAGCCGACCACCGCGGCAAACAGGGTGGGGATCAGCGTTTCGAGCGGGATCGGCGCCCCGAGCGAGATGCCGTGGCGGATCTCCGACCAGGCGATCAGCGCCACCGCGCCGCCGCCGACCCCGTTGTAGAGGGCGACCATCTGCGGCATCGCGGTCATCTGCACGCGGATCGAGGCGACCACTCCGATCGTCGCGCCGATCGCGATGCCGGCCACGATCAGGCCCCAGTTGCCGATCCCGTTCAGCAGGAGCGTCGTCGCGACGGCGATCACCATGCCCCCGGCGGCGATCATGTTCCCCTGCTTGGCGGTGGTCGGGTGGGTGCCGCGACGCACCCCCAAGATGAACATCGAGAAGGCGACGATGTAGAGAGCGGTGGCGGCGCTGCCGCCGGGCTTCAGCACGGCCTCGACGATCACCGCTGGTCCTTCTCCTTCAGCGTCTGCTTTCGGTTTCGGCTTGCGCGAGAACATGCCGAGCATGCGGTCGGTGACCAGGAAGCCGCCGACGATGTTGATCGTGCCGAAGGCGATCGCGATCGTTCCGATCACGTACTCGAGCGGGTCGTTGGCGTAGCCGACGACGATCAGCCCGCCCAGCATCACGATCCCGTGGATCGCATTGGTCTGCGACATCAGCGGCGTGTGCAGGGTGGTCGGCACCTTCGAGATCACCTCGAAGCCGACGAAGGCGGCGAGCACGAAGATCGTGATCTCGGTCATCAAGGTCACTTCGCCGCCCTCTCGTTGCGGATCTCGCCGCCACGGGTGATGCAGGCCGCGGCGACGATGTCGTCGTCAAAGTCGACCTTGACTTGGCCCTCCTCGGTGATCAGCAACCCGAGCAGGTTCTCCAGGTTCTTCGCGTAGAGCTGGGAGGCCGGTGCCGGCATCTCGCTCGGCAGGTTGCGCGGGCCGAGCACCTTGACCCCGTTCTCGAGCACCGTCTCCCCAACCCGGGTCAGCTCGCAGTTGCCGCCGGTCTCGGCGGCGACGTCGACGATCACCGAGCCGGGCGCCATGCCGCGCACCGCCTCGGCGGTGATCAGCAGCGGCGCCGGGCGGCCGGGGATCGCCGCGGTGGTGACGATCACGTCCTGCTTGGCGGCGTTCTCGGCGAGCGCCTCGCGGACCTGCTGGTTCTCCTCCTCGGTGAGTGGACGGGCGTAGCCGCCCTCGCCCTCGGCGTCGGGGATGAAGTCGAGCTCCAGCGGGCGGCCGCCGAGCGAGGCGATCTGCTCCCATGCGGCGCGGCGGATGTCGAAGCCGGTGACGATCGCCCCCAGCCGCTTGGCGGTGGCGACCGCCTGCAGGCCGGCCACGCCGGCGCCGAGGACGAGGACCTTGGCCGGCGGGATCGTCCCCGCGGCGGTGGTCATCATCCCGAAGAAGCGGCCGGACTCCCGCGCGGCGATCAGCGTCGCGGCGTAGCCGGCGGCGGAGGCCTGCGAGGAGAGCGCGTCCATCGCCTGGGCGCGGGTGGTGCGGGGGATCGCCTCCACCGCGAAGCTTGTGACGCCGGCTCGGGCGAGGGCCCTGTTGGTCTCGGCCGAGGTCCACGGCGCAAGGTGGCCGATCAGGACCTGCTCGGAGCTGAGCTTGCCGATCTCCTCAGTCGATGGGACGGCGACGCGAAGGAGGACGTCGGCGGTCCAGGCAACCTCGGCCTCGCCGACCTCCGCCCCGGCCTCGGTGTAGTGAGCGTCGGGGTGGCCGGCGGCCTCTCCGGCACCGGACCCGACCACGCGTCGAGGTACTCGTTTCGCTTCAGCGACTTGACTACGTCAGGGACCAGCGCGACCCGGCGCTCCCCCTCGACGGTCTCTTTCGGAACTCCGATCTTCATCGAAAGCCGCGAGAGCCTACGACAACCGCTCAGGCCGGCGTCTCTACGCCGACCAGGGCGGCCAGGCGCTCGATCGTGTGCAGCTGCTCGGCGCGCTCGACGTGGACCGGCGAGACGATGAGCCGGTCGATGCCGGCGCCGCGGAAGCGCTCGATCCGCTCCGCCACCTGCTCCTCGCTGCCGACCAGCGAGGTCGCCTCGACGATCTCGTCGGGCATCGCCTCAAAGGCACCGGCCCGGTCGCCCTCCTGGTAGCGGCGCTGGACCTCATCGGCAACCTCGCCGAAGCCGAAGCGGTGGGCGAGATCGACGTAGAAATTGGTCTTGCGGCTGCCCATGCCACCGAAGTACAGGACGAGGCCGGCCTTTACGACGCTCTTCGCCGCCTCCTGATCGCCGTCGATCGCAACCTGAAGCGACGGCGAGACCTCGAGCTCGGCGCGCTTCCGCCCACCCTTGGCGAAACCGGCCTGCAGGTGCTCGCCCCAGGTCTGCTCGAAGGCATCGACGCTGAAGAAGATCGGGATCCAGCCGTCGGCGATCTCGGCGGCCAGCTCGACCGATTTGCGCCCGATCGCGCCGAGGAAGACGGGGATGCGGCTGCGCCCGGGGTGGAAGTTCAGCTTCAGCGGCTTGCCTTCGCCGTCGGGCAGGGGCAGCTGGTAGTGCTCGCCGTGGTGCTCCAGCGGCCCCTCGCGGGCGACGATCTCCCGCACCACTTCGACGTACTCGCGGGTCCGCCCCCAAGGCTTCGCGTAGGGCACCCCGTACCAGCCCTCGGAGACCTGCGGGCCCGACGGCCCGAAACCGAAGATGAAGCGGCCCCCGGAGAGCCTGTCGATCGTGGCGCCGGCCATCGCGGCGGCGGCGGGGGGGCGGGCGGGGACCTGCATGATCGCGGCGCCGAGCTTGATCGTCTTCGTCTGTGGGGCTAGCCAGGCGAGGACACTCACCACGTCAGATCCGTAGGACTCGGCCACCCAGACCGACTCAAAGCCGGCGCCCTCGGCCGCCTTCACCACGTCGGCGGCGTCCTCCCCGGCGGGGCCGATCCCCCAGTAGCCGAGGTTGAGTCCGAGCTTCAAAGACATCCGGCTCGCACCCTATTGAATACTTCCCATGAGCACGATCGACGCGGCCGTGGAGCGCGGTCTCTCCAGCCCCGAGGCGGCTGCCCGGCTGCACGGGCTCGGGCCACCGCCGCAGACCTCCTCGCGCTCGGTCTCAAGCATCGTCGCCGGCAACGTCTTCACGCTGTTCAACGCGATCATCGGCGTCTTCTTCGTCCTAGACTTGGCGTTGGGGCTGTACGCGGACTCGCTGTTCGGGCTGATCGCGGTGATCAACTCCTACATCGGCATCCGCCAGGAGCTGAAGGCGAAGGCGACCCTGGATGAGCTGGCGGTGCTGGTCGCCCCCCACGCGAAGGTGGTGCGCGACGGCGTGGTGGTCGAGCTGCTGGCAACCGAAGTTGTGCCCGGGGACGTGGTCCACGTCGAGCCCGGGGACCAGCTCGTCGCCGACGGCGAGGTGATCCAGACCCGGGGCATGACCTCGGACGAGTCGATGCTGACCGGCGAGGCCGACGGGGTTCACAAGGGACGCAGGGGAGCGGGCGCTGTCGGGTTCCTTCTGCATCGCCGGCTCGGGCTACTACGTCGCAGATGCGGTGCGAGAGGAGAGCTACGCGGGGCGGCTGGCCGGCGAGGCGCGGACCTTCCGCCACCCCCCCTCGCCGCTACAGGAAGAGGTCAACCGGGTGATAGTCGTCTGCGTCTACGTGATGGTCCCGCTGGCGGCGATCCTCCTCTTCACGTTGAAGGTGCGCAACGTCAACCTCGAAGAAGCGGCGCAGACGGCGACGGCGGGCCTGGTGACGCTGATCCCGGAGGGGATGGTGCTGTTGATGAGCGTCACCTTCGCGGTGGCGGCGGTGCGGCTGGCCCGCAAGAACACCCTGGTCCAGCAGATGAGCGCGACCGAGAGCCTCGCCGCCGTCGACACGATCTGCATCGACAAGACCGGCACGCTGACCGACGGCGAGCTGCGGCTGATCGGCATCGAGGTCGCAGAGGGGGTCGATGAGGCTGCCGCCCACGCGGCGCTGGGACGCTTTGCGGCGAGCGCCGGCGAGCGCAACCGGACCCTTGAGGCGATCGCCGAGCGCTTCGGGGGCCGAGCCAGTCGGGTGAGCGCCGAGGTGCCCTTCTCCTCGGAGTGGAAGTGGAGCGGGGTCGCGTTGGGCGCGACCACCTATGTGCTTGGCGCCCCCGACGTTCTGGGCGAGGCCGGAGCGCTGATCCTGCCCGCGGACCTGGCCCGAAAGCTGGAAGAGGAGACGGCGGCCGGCCGGCGCGTAGTCGCCTTCGGCGAATCCAAGGAGGCGCTCCCGGTCAACCCCTCGGCTGAGACCGCACCGCGGATCGCCCCCCTCGCGCTCGTCGTACTGGAGGAGACGCTGCGGCCCGACGCAGCCGAGACGATCGCCTTTATGCGCGAGCAGGAGGTCGACCTGAAGCTGATCTCCGGCGATGCCCGGGCGACCGTGACCGCAGTCGCCTACGCGGTCGGGGTGTCGCGCGAGGCCGGGGTGATCGAGGGTCCCGAGCTTCCCGAGGACCCTGAGGGACTGGCCGCGGCGGCGCGGGGCAACACGATCTTCTGCCGGATCAAACCCGAGCAGAAGAAGGCGACTGGTCGCAGCGCTCTCGGAGTCGGGGCGCTACACGGCGATGATCGGCGACGGCGTCAACGACGTGCCGGCGCTGAAGCGGGCGCGGATGGCGGTGGCGATGGGCTCCGGCGCCCAGGTGACCAAGGGAGTCGCTGACGTGGTGCTTTTGAAGGACGAGTTCGCGCGGCTGCCGGAGGCGGTCGGAGAGGGACGGCGGATCGCCCGCAACATCCACCGCCTCGGGCGGCTGTACCTGACCAAGACGGTCTACGCGGCGGCGCTGATCCTCCTGGTCGCGGTGCCGGGGTTCGCCTTCCCGTTCCTGCCCCGGCACCTGACCCTGGCCGCCCTGCTGACGATCGGCATCCCCTCCTTCGTCCTCGCCCTGGCCCCTTCGGACGGGCCGCTATACCGGGGACGGCTGATCCCGGCCCTGGCCGCCTTCGCGGTCCCGGCAGGGCTGGCAACGGCGCTCGGCTCGATCCTCTCCTTCTTCTTGGTCGACACCGTCTTCGGGGGGACGCTGGAAGCGGGGCGCACCGCCGCGACGACGACCCTGATCGTGCTCGGCCTCAGCTTCGTCTTGCTACTGGAGCGCGGGCCGGGTCGCGAGCACATCGCGATCCAGAGCTACATGCTCGCCCTGATCGCCGGGCTGGGCGCCCTCTTCGCCCTCGGTCTCGCCGCCGCCCCCGTGCGCGACTTCTTCCAGATGGCCCTGCTCAGCGCCACCCAGTGGTTCTTGGCGCTGCTCTCCGCAGCGCTCGGCCTGACCTTCGCCAGCCTGCTGTGGAGGCTGCCCCAGATCGAACGGCTGGAGGCGCCGGAGGGAGCGGCTAGGCCCGCAGCCCTGCGAGCGCCGCGCCACCCAGCCTGCAGCCGGCCCGGCGCGAGCGCGGCGCCAACACGAACTGGGTAACGATCAAGTTGGCGGCGAGGCGTGGCTCGCCGCCTCGGCCGGGGTGCGCTCGATCTTCACCTCGATCACCACGGTGCTGCGACCGACGTGGAGGGGCTCTGCGACGGCGACGATCTCATCGCCGGGGAGTCCGGCGGCGAAGACGTTCAGCTTCAGCTCGATCGTCGTGAAGTCGTGCCCGGGCGGGATGTTGCGGAAGGTCGCCCAGGCGGCGACGGTGTCGCCGAGCGCGGTCCAGGCGCCCCCGTGGACGTAGCCGCCCGGGTGCAGGTGGCGGCGGTCGACGACGATCCTGCCGCGGGCGTGGCCATCCTCGATCTCCAGCGGCTCGATCCCGAGGTCACCGGGGAAGCTGTCGCCGAGGAAGGCGCGGACGTTCTCCGGGGTGAGGGCCGAGCGGTCGTTCATCGGGCCGGCACCCTAACCGACGCCGAAGCCCTCCATGCCATGGTCGCCGAACGGCTCATCGCGCTCCCGCACCGCCTCCCGGAAGCCGGCTTCGGCGGCGCGCCGCACAAACGCATGGCCCTCCTCGGTGTGGCGGGCGATGCCGTCGAAGAAGGTGCCCAGGGTCTGGGACTGCTGGAGACCCTGCGCGAGGATGGCCTGGTTGACCAGCAGCTTCATCATCACCAGCTGGTTGACCGGCATCCGCGCGACCCGCTCCAGCAATCGCTCAAAGCGCTCGTCCAGCTCGGCCGCGGGAGCCGCCTCGGTCGCCAGGCCCCACTGCGCCGCCTCCTCGCCGGTCAGCGAGTCGCCGGTCAGCAGCAATCGCTTTGCCCGCATCGGGCCGAGCCTCGCCGTCCACATCGCGGTCGTCGGCGAGCCCCAGACCCGCGCCGGCGGGTAGCCGATCTTGGCGTCGGAGGCGATCACCAGCAGGTCCGAGCAGAGTGCCATGTCGGTGCCGCCGGCGACGCAGTAGCCGTGGACCTTGCAGAGCACCGGCTTCTCGGAGTAAAAGAGGCTCATGAAGCCGCGCACGTTGCGCGACATGAACTGGTAGTCGGTGACAGGGTCCCAGTTGGAGTTCGGCGCGTGGTTGGCGGCGATCGTCGCCGGGTCGAGCGGGGAACCGGCCGGCGCCTCCGACTCCGCCCAGCTCCGCCATCTCGCCCTCGGCCGAGGCGACCAGGTCATAGCCGCCGCAAAAGCCGCTGCCGTTGCCTGCCAGCGCGATCGCGTGGACGGCCGGGTCGAGGTTCGCCCGCTCGACGCAGGCCGCGATCTCGGTCGGCATCCGCGGCGTGATCCCGTTCCCCCGCTCGGGCCGGTTCAGGGTGATGCGCGCGACTCGATCGCCGGTCTCGTAGGTCAGCGTCTCAAGTCGCCGCCAATCCGGATCCTCCTAGTTGAGGCGCTCCACGATCATCGCCTTGCCCTGTCCCCCGGCGACGCACATCGTCTCCAGCCCGACCTGGTGGTCGTCGGTCTCCATCACGTTGAGCAGGGTGCCCATGATGCGGGCACCGGTCATCCCGAAGGGATGGCCGAGGGCGATCGCGCCGCCATGGGTGTTGAGCTTGTCGATCGTGATCCCGCATTCGTCCATGATCGGGATCACCTGGGCGGCGAAGGCCTCGTTCAACTCGACCGCCTCGACGTCATCGATCGTCATCCCGGCCCGGTCCAGCACCTTCTTGATCGCGCCGATCGGGGCGACGCCCATGTACTCGGGCTCGTTGCCCCAGGTGGCGGCGGTGATGATCCGCGCCCGCGGGGTCAGGCCGAGCTCCTCGGCCTTGGTGTCGCTCATCAGCAGCACCGCGGCAGCGCCGTCGTTGAGCGGACAGGAGTTGCCAGCGGTGACGCCGCCGCCGCCGAAGGCCTCCGGCAGTTCTGAGAGCTTCTCCAGGGTCGAGGAGGCGCGCGGCCCGTCGTCCTTGGCGACCTCGGTGCCGTCTGGCAGCCTCACCGGGACGATCTCGCGGTCAAAGAAGCCGTCCTCCTGGGATTTCACCGCCAGTTCCTGTGAGCGCTGCGCGAACTTGTCCATGTCGGCCCGGCTCACCTCGTATTTCTCGGCGACGTTGACCGCCGTCTTGCCCATCTCTATGTAGGCATTCGGCTGGCCGTTGTTGCCCTGCAGGTTCTCGTTCTGATCGTCGGCGCCGGCCGGCTCGGTGCGCTCGTTGTAGCGGCTCACCCACTCGACCCCGGCGGCGATGTAGACGTCGCCCTCACCGGCCTTGATCGCATTACCTGCGTGGCGGATCGCATCGAGGCTGGAGGAGCAGTAGCGGGAGATGGTGACCCCGTTGACGGTCTGCGGCAGCTTCTCGGAGAGCAGCGAGATGATGCGGCCGATGTTGAAGGCCTGAAGGCCCTGCGGCATGCCGCAGCCGCAGAAGACGTCCTCGACCGTGGCCGGGTCGACCTCGGGGTTTCGCTCGAGCAGGCGGTCGACGACGAAGGCGCCCATCTCGTCGGGGCGAAGCTGGGCGAGGGAGCCCTTGAAGGCGCGGCCGATCGGCGTGCGGAGGGTGTCGACGATCACTGCTTCGGGCATGCGGTCTATCTCCTTGCGAGCTTGGGTGCGAAAGTGCGGGCCGCAGGGTAGTTGACGCGACTCGTGACCGCCTTTCTAGGTTAGGTTAGGTCGATGCCGCTGGACGGTTTGCGGGCATGGATCGGAGAGCTGGAGCGCAAGCTCGTCGCCCGCACGCGGGTTGGCCTGGTGCTGGTGGCGATCGCCGTCGGGGGCGCCGGGGCGGCCATCTACCTGGCCCTGGAAAGCGCCGAGAAGAGCGCCAGCAAGAACGAAGTCCGGCAGGTTCAGACCCAGGTGGACCAGCTCGGCGGCACCTCCCCGCAGAGCGGCCAGCTGGAAGGCCGGGTGAGCGCGGCGGAAACCGCGGCCAAAGAAGCCAAGGCGGAAATCGTCAAGCTCCAGGCCCAGGTCAAAGCGCTCCAGACCCAGTCGAAGAGCCCCAGGGCAAGCGGCTCGAAGAAATAGCGATTGTGATGAAGCGCACGTAGTGTGCGTGGTCATCGTCCACGTCCTGCGTTACATTCGCCGCAATCCACCTCGCGAGCAACCGCGAGCATTGCCGCGAAGCGGCAGCGAAAGGAGGCCCCCTCATGCCCGAGGGCTACTGCGTCAAAGAGCGCAAGAAGGTCGAGATCAGAGACCCGAAACAGGTGACCATGAAGAACGGTCGCCCGGCGATCCAGGGTGTGTGCCCCGACTGCGGCACGAAGATCTTCAAGATCGGCAAACTCTAGGAGCCGGTCCCTGAAGCTGCCGCCTCCCGGCGCCGGCTGCGAGCCGGCGCCGGGGTCGTCGCCTTTTCCCGGCCGGGCCTGAACCCGCCCTGGCGGCTGTCCGTATCCCGGGCAGCTATGGATCCCTACCCTGCGTCAAGATCGGTGTGATGCCTCCAGGGGCGCTCAGGTGTGACCGGGACGTGCGCGAGGCCTACGCCGCGCACGCGGGCGAGCTGTACGGCTTCGCGATGCGCTCGCTCGGGGACTCCGGCCTCGCCGAGGAGGCGGTGCAGGAGACCTTCCTGCGCGCCTGGCGGGCGGGAGAGCGCTTCGACCCGCAGATCGGCTCGTTGCGGAGCTGGCTGTTCGCGATCCTGCGCAACGTCGTCATCGACCTCGGGCGCGCCCGCGCCGTGCGCCCCGGGCTAACCGAGGGCGGCGCCGAGCCATCGGTCGAGCCGCTGGAGGGGGCGCTCCTCGCCTGGCAAGTGGAGGAGGCGATGCGCAGGATCGGCGAGCAGCACCGCCGGGTCCTGGTCGAGACCTACTACCGTGGGCGACCCTACGCCGAGGTGGCTGCAGAGCTGGGCGTGCCGGAGGGAACCGTAAAGAGCCGCGTCTACTATGGCCTGCGAGCGCTGCGCATCGCCCTGGAGGAGATGGGCTATGAGGACTGAGAGCTGTCGGGAGTGGCGGGAGTCACTCGGCGCCTACGTGCTCGGGCACCTCTCCGCTGAGGAGCGCGCCGGGCTTGAGGCGCACCTTGAGGGCTGCGCGGAGTGCCGCGCCGAGGCCGACTCGCTGGCCCTCGTCTCGAGCCTTTTGCCGCTCGCCGACCCCGAGCATCTTGGCCCCGCACCCGTCCCTCCGCCCGAGCTCGCCGAGCGGGTCGCGGCGAGGATCGGGGCCGAGCGTCATAGCGGTCGGCGGCGTCGCCGGGTGCGCCTCGGGCTGGCGCTGGGCAGCGCGAGTGTCGCCCTCGCCGCCGCGCTGGCGATCTTCGTGCTACCAGGAGGCGGCGGACCCGGCCCCGAGCAGCACGTCGCCTTTGGCTCGCTGCCGCCGGGGGTGAAGATCGCCGCCACGCTGGAGCCCCGCCCCTTCGGCACCGAGATCCGCATGTACGTGAGCGGCATCCGCTCGGGAACGCTTTGCCGCGTCTTCCTGCGCGGTCCGAACGGCGCCCGCGTCTCTGCCGGCACCTTCCGCTACCGCTGGGGGGGCGACAGCGGGGCGGTGCTCAGCTCGGCGCTCGACCTCTCCCGGACCGCGGCGATCGGCGTTCGCGCCGGCGGGCGGACCTTCTTCGCACCGGTCGACGGGCCCGACGCATCGACTATCTCAACTCGGACCCAGGAAGACAGCACGTGATTAGAACTCTTCAGCCACCGCCCTGCTGGCGCTCGCCGCGATCGTTGCGATCGCCGGCTGTGGGAGCAACAGCGGCAGCACAGCCAGCACCAACGCCGCCGCCGAGGGTGTCTATGGGTCCGGCGGCAGCGCCGCCGCAGCTCAGAGCCCGAGCAGGGGCAGCGCGGGGACCGTCTCGGTCGGCAGCGCCGCGAAAGTCGGCCAGGTCTGGTCGACTCCGAAGGCATGACGCTCTACCACTTCGCGAAGGACAAGCAGGCAGCGGAAAGTCGACCTACTCGGGCTCCTGCGCGAGCGTCTGGCCGCCGCTGACCACGAGCGGCGCGGCGAGGCGATGGGCGGCGCCCAGGCGTCGAAGCTGAGCACGATCAAGCGCAGCGACGGGACCACCCAGGTGACCTACGCCGGCTGGCCGCTCTACACCTACACGGCCGACACGAAGCCGGGCGAAGCCAACGGCACCGACATCAAGTCCTTCGGCGCCTCCTGGTACCCGCTTCACGCCAACGGGGCAAAGGCGGGCAGCTAAGGGCGCTTTCGGCCGGCGGCAGACGGGGGTACGAGCTCGCGGATCTCCGCCAGGAGCCGCAACGCGATCGCCCCCGGCTCCTCCCCCGGCCGTGCCTGTCCGCCAGCCGGCATCAAAGAAGCGGGTCCGCACTCGAGGGCGACTCGGGAAGCGAGTGAAGGCGGTCGTCCCCTCGATCGCGACGCACACCAGCCTCGCCTCGGGAACCTCCAGCGCAAGGCGACCGACGCCGCTGCGCGCCCGCAGCACCTTGCCGCGCGAGCGGGTCCCTTCGGGGAAGACGCCGATGCAAGCGCCGGCGCGCAGTTCCTCGATCGCACGGGTCAGCGCGCCTACGTCCCCGGCCCCTCGCTCGATCGGGATCTGACCCATCCCGTTCAGCACAGGGCCCAACCCGCGCACGTCCCAGAGCTGCGCTTTGGCGAGCGCTTTGATCTGGCGACGCCGGATCGCCGCGATGCCGACCATTACCGGATCCCAGTGGCTGTCGTGGTTGCCGACCAGCAGCACAGGCCCGCTCGGCGGCAGGGCGTCGAGGCCCTCCACCCGCAGGCGCCCCCACCCGGCGACCGGCCGACAGACGGCCATCACCGCCCTGTACATACCGCTCGGCTCCTTCACGAGGAGGTGAGTTCTACTCGACCGCCCTCCGCAGCAGCTCGCACAGTGCGCGCTGATCGGGGTCCGCCGAAACCGCTGGCTGATCCCAGAGCGGCGACGCAACATCTCCATATACGTGACAGTCGTCACGTATGGTCATTCTCTGTAGAAGTCGATTTAGGTTCGCCGACCCAATTCAAGTTTTCCGGTGTCGCGATTTGCCGGTTGCGATCTCATGATCGGGGTCCCAGAACAGAAAGAAGAACTCGGGTTCCTTGTAGTGGCCCCAAATGCGCCACTTGTTGCGGCCAAGATGTAGTTGCCAAAGCCCTTCCTCCTGCTCGCTAACTTCCCCCAGGGCCTTCTGTCCCTTGGGCGTCATATCGCCCCTACCGACAAACTTGAGCCATCTCAGTCGTCGCAGCTCATAGATCGGCTTCCTCTGAAAGGCTTTTAGCTCGACCTCAAGCTCTCTCGCGTTCGCAGCTAGGAGCTGGTAGCAGCTGAACTCCGTCGTATGGTCTAGGCGGCCAAATCGCCATACGAGATGGGGATAGGTTGGCTGGTCAGGGGGCGTCTGGGTGACGCGCTTTGCAGGCTTTACCTGCGCATTGCTGCCTCTGACGTTCCTTGCGCCCACCCAAGGGCGAATCTACAACGATCCGTAATAGGACGCGATTGAGTCCTGCGTAATCTCGTTGTTGCTGGGAGCACCTGGGGGCAGCCCATGACGAGCCTTCCGCCACGGGGGCTCTCTATGCGTGAGTTCGCGGAGTGCGAAGCCTGTTCGCCTGCCGTAGTGCCTGAGCACCACGTCAATTGACTCTTTCTGGGATTTCGTCAGCCGGGAGGAGTCCCCCTTGGGCCATATATCCATCTTGAACCTGCCGCGATGCTCGCGGAAGAGCAGGGGGACGACCGGACCGTTAGCCCAAGCCTCAATCCGCGCAGGAAACAGCGGCTCGCTATCCCAGACAAGATGCCAAGCCTGCGAGTAGTAAACGAGCTTCTGAAGCTTCCAGGTGTCAATGGACCCCTGTTTTTTCAAGATGTAGGCGGCGACATCGTGTGCCGAGGCCATAAGAATCCTCCGTGGTTGGGCTGACGCAACCCATAGTAAACCGCGTTCTAGCGCTAAATTGCAAGTTTTTGTAAACCTGCTTGACATCTCGCATGCTGTCAAGTATATTGACACAATGCCCCCAGCAAACCGACACGAACCCAAGCGGGCCAAGTCGTCCACATCGGACTATGCGGTCACGGAGTTCCTGCGGGAGTTCCCCGATGATGCCGCCTGCCTAGAGCATCTGTGGCGGTCGCGCTACTCGCCGGATGGCGAACACGCCGAATGTCCCAAGTGCAAGCGTGAGCGGGTCTTCAAGCGCTACGCAACCGCGCAGGGTCGCCAGTCGTGGACCTGCACCGGCTGCGGGCACCACGTCCATCCCACGGCCGGGACGATTTTCGCCAAGTCCTCGACCTCGCTCAAGCTCTGGTTCCACGCTCTGTATCTAATGACGAGCACTCGCTGCGGCATATCCGCCAAGCAGCTAGAGCGGGAGCTTGGAGTCAACTACCGGACCGCCTGGCGCATGTTCAACAAGATCAGAAACGAGTTGATGAAAGACGACGGCGAGCCGCTGTCCGGCCATGTCGAGATCGACGAGACCGGCGTTCATGGTCGGCCGCGTGGACCCAAGATGACCAAGCAGCAGGCCGCTCGCTGGCGCGAGAGGCAAGTCTCTGTTCTCGGCATGGTCGAGCGCGGCGGAAGGCTGAAGCTGCGCGTGATTGAGTCCCGGCGCGGTGAGCCTTTAAGTGGCCCAGTCCGCGCCAACGTAAACCCGTCTTCGATCATCTTCACCGACGACTGGATGGCCTACAAGCCGCTGTCGCGGGAGTTCGCGGGCCATAGCGTGATTAACCACTCGGCGGGCGTCTACGTCCGTGGCGACATTCACACGAACTCGGTGGAGGGCTGCTTCGGAAACCTCAAGACCGGGATGCGCGGCACCTACAAGCACGTTTCGCGCAAATGGCTTCAGTCCTACCTTGACGAGTATGTCTTCCGCTACAACGAACGCCTACGCGGGGATCGGGCGATGTTCCACAACCTGCTCGACAAGGCCACGAAATGAGCGAGGCAAAGGCGATCCGAGGGATTGAACAAGCTGCAAAACAGCGAGAGGAAGCAGCTGACCTACGCCGCGCTGCGACTAGCGATCTGCGGCGCTACTGCCGAGAAGCGCAGAAGGCCGGGGTTCCGATTACTCGGATCGCTTTGAAGGCTGGTCTTTCCCGGCAGGGTCTTTCTGACCTGCTGGCGGAGCGACCTTAGCCAAGTTCGCGTCGAACTCGCCCCTAGTCGGGACCGGGATCGTCAGTCCCTTCGCCGTTTTCTGCTTAGGCTTGCGCGTGTCAGCCATCGGGACGGAGGTTAACGAGTGAACACGCAGCATCAGCCCAGCTCAAGCTAGAGCGGGCGCGAGAGCACTTGGAAACTCTTGAGCATGACTCCCGCTCCTGTCTTCGACGCGGAGCCGTTTTACATTGCCGATGAATTCGATTTCGAGCGCCGATGCCACATCGATGCGCTTCCGCGTCGGTGAAGAGATGCCCCATCGGCTCTCGCTGATTGCCGGAGATCGTCGTCCACAACGCCCACGGCACCCTCGATCATCTTGCCTGGGCCCTCGCCTGTCGTTCTCATACTCCGCAAGAACTCTCGGAGCCAAAGATTGCCGGGAAAATCTCGTTCCCCATCTCTCGCGAGCCGGAGCATTTCAGCGGACACAGCCTCATGCCATTCATTGCGCCCGACGCACGGGCAGTCCTTGAGTCTTTGCAGACTTACAAGAGAAGGGACACCGGAGAGGCGTTTGCCTACCTTCGAGCGTTCTCCCGAGTTGACAAACACCGCGTCATCCACATAGGCATGGCCAATATGGATTTGGCCGCGATCCAATTCAGGGTGCCACTGCGCTGAGGGCGACGGGGTCACTGAGGGGGGTCTCGTTTATGCCGACCATCCCGAACCGGTCGACCTCAAAGACGGCACAGAACTCGTCTCCGTCCGATTCCACAGCGGGGAGGGACCCCCAAAAACCCGCGTGGACGTGGAGGGCGATCTCTCCCCGCAAATAATGTTTGGCTTCGGAACCAGGGCCATCCCCGCTGATGGCTTCCGGCCTATCCTGGGATTCGTTGCGGTTGCCGTAGCGGCGGTCGAGGAGCTTCCAGACAGGCCCCCGGCGTAGATCGGGCTCAATCGCCATGTGGCACCCCTAGGATCGGTCCGCTTCTACAGAGAATGACCATACGTGACAGTCGTCACGTAGCGCCCCAATCGTCGATCCAACTCCCGACCTGGAGATAACGTGGTTGTTCGAGCGCCGCGGGCGCACCGTCCTCAAAAGCCGCTTGGCACCCGAGATTCTCCGCTGGTTGAGACCTAAACAGCGACTCGAATGGCCCGCAGTATCACACTCTCTTGAAAGCCAAGCAACCAACTAAAGTGTCATCTGTGTCGCAGAGGCCTCTTGAGCTGATTCTCGCTCGCAACCTGATGTCGGCCCTCTCGACACCAGCCTTCTTGGTCGACGAGGGCGGACTGCTCGTCTTCTACAACGAGGCGGCCGGGATGCTGCTCGGCAAGCGCTTCGAGGAGCTGGGCACGGTCGGCCCTGCGGAGTGGGGCTCGCTGTTCGGCCCCTTTGACGAGAACGGCGAGCCGATCCCCTACGACGAGCTGCCGCTGGTCATCGCAGTCCGCAACGGCCGCCCGGCCCACGCTAACTTCGAGATCAGCTCCGCCGACGGGGCGCGCCACTCGGTCGAGGTCTCTGCCTTCCCGATCCTCACCCCACACGGGTCTCAGGGCGCGATCGCCGTCTTCTGGCCGACCGCGCCGAGCAATGGGGCTGGGCGCTGAGATGAAGATCAAGCTCTGGGGCACGCGCGGCTCGATCCCGTCCCCGGGGCCGGAGACGATCCGCTACGGTGGCAACACCTCCTGCGTCGGCGTCACCCTCTCCGACGGCTCGCTGCTTGGCGCTCGACGCCGGCACCGGCATCCGCAGCCTCGGCCTGGCGCTCGCCCAGAAGCCGGCCCGGCTCAACATCCTCCTCACCCACCTTCACCTCGACCACATCCAGGGCCTCGTCTTCTTCGCCCCCGCCTTCTGCCCGCAGACGGAGATCGTGATCTGGGGTCCCGCCTCTCCGGAGGCCTCCCTGCGCGACCGCATCGCCCGCTACATCTCCGCCCCGCTCTCCCCGGTCGAGGTCCGCGAGCTCCCCTGCGACGTCTCCTTTCGTCACTGCCCGGAGACCGAGTGGGAGATCGGCTCGGCGCGGATCCGTGCCGCCTCGGTCGCCCACCGCGGCCCGACCCTCGGCTACCGGATCGACGACGGCGAGAGTTCGCTCACCTATATCCCAGACCACGAGCCGGCGCTCGGCGCCGACCTCGACGCAGCTCGATGAGGACTGGATCTCCGGCTTCGCCCTGGCCCACGAGACCTCGCTGCTGATCCACGACGGCCAGTACGCCGACCACGAGTACCCCGAGCACGTCGGCTGGGGGCACTCCTCCCTCTCCCACGCGCTCTCCTTCGCCCACCGCACCAGCGCCGAGCGCATGGTGCTCTTCCACCACGATCCGCTGCACACCGACGACTTCCTCGACGGCCTCGGTCAGCGAGGCGCGGGAGCGGTGGGTGGAGCTGGGCGGCGCCGAGGGAGCGATCGAGCTGGGCGCAGAGCGGGCCGAGTACGAGCTGCCCGTGCGGGCGCCGAGCCCGGCTCGCCGCCGGCTGAGCTGGCCGCCCCTCCGCCCGCTACGCTCCTGAGAGATGTCTTCGTCCCCTCGGATCGAGGCCGCCGCGGACCGCTCGGAGTTGGTCCGGGGCGCGCTCGAAGCGGCGAGCGAGGCCCACGCCGGCCAGATCCGCAACGGCAGCGGCGGCAGGCCCTACATCGAGCACCCGATCGCGGTCGCCGAGCTGCTCGCCGAGCACGGCTTTCCCGACGAGGTGCTGGCGGCAGCGCTCCTGCACGACGTGGTCGAGGAGAGCGAGACCGAGGTCGACGAGATCCGGGCGCGCTTCGGCGAGCCGGTCGGCGACCTGGTCGAGGCGCTGACCGACGCGGAAGAGATCCAGCCCTACGAGCGACGCAAGGACGTCCACCGCGCCCGGGTCGAGGAGGCGGGACCGGACGCGCTGGCGATCTACGCGGCCGACAAGCTCGCCAACATTCGAGCCCTGCGCCGCGTCT
Source organism: uncultured Solirubrobacterales bacterium (assembly GCA_963842375.1). GTDB lineage: Bacteria > Actinomycetota > Thermoleophilia > Solirubrobacterales > 70-9 > CAVUPF01. The sequence goes on along the minus strand of CAWJGB010000010.1, from coordinate 456,349 downwards.
ACGCCAGCGAGGGCGAGGCGTCGGCGAGGAGCTGAAGGCGCCGCTCGACGTCAAGGTCGCGGTCTGGGAGGCCGACGTCGTCCTGCTCGCCCGCGAGGTTCCCGAACTCCCTTTCCTCGAGCGAGCTGGAGGCTCAGCTGGCGGGATTGCGAGCCGATCGGGCGGCGAAGGCCCGGGCGCCTGGGACCGAGCTGCCGCTGCAGCGGCAGCAGGTGCCGGGGTCACGAACAAAACCATCGCCGCCGTGCTGATGACGGTGGCACAGCGCCGAAGAGGACGTTGGCCATCAGCAGTGATCGCACCGGCCATCGCAAGCGCCAATCGCCTCGCGATCACCGGGCTCGGCTTCCTGGCAAGGATGACGGTGGCTTGAGGGCGAGGCGGAAGTACCGCGGCAGGCGCGCATAGGATCGCCCATGGGACGACTGGCGGTGGTGCTCGGCAGCAACGCGCTCGGGCCGGGCGGCGAGGCGCTCGCCGCGGCGGCGGCCGAGCATGGCGCGGCGATCGTGCAGCGCCACGGCGAGGACGCCTACGCCTGCCGCACGAGATCGACCACGCCGCCAACCTCAGAACCGCTGGCCGAGCTGGGCTGCGACCGGGTGCTGGCGATCGGCTCGGTCGGCTCGCTGCAGCGCAGATCTCCCGGTCGGCAGCATCATCTGCCCCGACGACTTCATCGCCCTGCACCTCGGCATCTCGACCTTCGCTGACGAGCGTGCCCACTCTGCCCGGGGATTCGACTTGCGTCTGGCGTCGCGAGGTCGTCTCCGCCTGGGAGTCCGGCGGGACGAGCCCGGCGCGCGACGGCGGCGTCTACTGGCAGACGATCGGGCCGCGATTCGAGACTCCGGCGGAGATCCGCCTGATCGCTGCGCACGCCGACGTGGTCGGGATGACGATCGCCTCGGAGTGCATCGTCGCCTGCGAGCTGGGGCTCGCCTACGCGGCGATCTGCGTGGTCGACAACCTCGCCAACGGGATCGGGTCCGGCTCGCTGAGCGTCGCCGAGCTGGAAGCCGACCGCGCCGCCAACGCGGAGCGCCTTCGCGACGGCCTGGTGGCGGTGCTGCCGAGACTCGGAGCCGTGGGCCCGTGAGCGGCAAGGAGGCGGCACTGGTGGTGACCGGCGCCGTCCTCGACGGCGAGACGGTGGGCCTGCGCTGCGAGGACGGCCGCATCGCAGAGCTCGGCCCGGGGGTTCAGTCGCGGCAGGGCGAGAAGACGATCGAGGCCGCCGGGGCACCGCTGATCGCGCCACTGCTAAACGGCCACACCCACGCCGCGATGACGCTGTTCCGCGGCACGCTGTGCTGATGCGGTCCTTATACCCCCGGGGGGTACTTGGTACCTTGGCGCCGTGAGCGGGGTCCTGAGCACAATCGAGGAAGGCCTGAAGCAGACCTTGCTGATGGCCTATGAGGTCTGGTGGGCGCTGGTGCTGGGCTTCGCCATCTCCGCGATAGTCCAGGCCTGGGTGCCGCGCGAGCGGGTCGAAACTGCCCTCTCGGGCACCGGCTTCGCCCCCGTCGCCAAGGCGACCGGGCTCGGCGCCGCTTCGTCCTCGTGCTCCTACGCCGCGATCGCGATCGCTAAGTCGCTCTTTCAGAAGGGCGCCTCGGCGAGGGCGGCACTCGCCTTTCAGTTCGCGTCGACCAACCTCGTCTGGGAGCTGGGGCTGGTTATCTGGATCCTGATCGGCTGGCAGTTCACCCTCGCCGAGTTCCTCGGCGGCATCGTCCTGATCGCCCTGATGGCCGCTCTTTTGCGCTTTTTCGTCTCCCCCAGGCTCGAGGAGCAGGCCCGCGCCCACGCGCAGCGGGCCCAAGCCGGCCACCAACACCACACTGGTGGCCGGCCGATGTCGTGGCGCGAGCGCCTCGCCTCCGCCGAGGCCTGGACCGACGTCGCCCACAACTTCCGCGGCGACTGGCGGATGCTGTGGAAGGAGATCAGCGATCGGCTTCCTCCTCGCCGGCTTCATCGGCCTGCTCGGCAACGACTTCTTCAACGTCCTCTTCGTCGAGCACGCGCCCGCGGTGGTGAAGACGGTCGAGAACGCGCTGGTCGGACCCCTGATCGCCGTGCTCAGCTTCGTCTGCTCGGTCGGCAACGCGCCCCTCGCCGCGGTGCTGTGGTCGGGCGGGATCGGCTTCGCGGGCGTGATCGCCTTCATCTTTGCCGACCTGATCGTGATCCCGATCGTGCTCGCCTACGGGAAGTTCTACGGCTGGGAGTTCGCGATCCGCATCGTCGCCCTGATGTTCGTGACGATGGTGCTGGCGGCGCTGATCGTCGACGTCCTATTCGGCCTCGCCGGGCTGATCCCGACGAGCCGACCCAGCCGCAGCGACATCTTCGGCTCGGTTCAGCTCGACTACAAGCTGTGGCTCAACCTGCTCGGGCTCGCCGTCTTCGCGGCGCTGATGGGGCTGGCGCGGCGCGACAGCTAGATTGAGGCCGGATGAGCGAGGCAGCTTTCGTTGGGCGCCGCAGGCCTCCCGCGGCTGAGGCCGAGAACTGCGCAGCGTGGGGGAGCAGCACCAGACGCTGACCATCGCCGTCGAGCGCATCGTCGCCGAACCCACTGCCGGCAGATAGACGCCTGCCTCAGCTTTCCTGGCCATGCGCCTCGGCGATCTTTGCCTCCAGCTCCTCCATTACTTCGGGGTCGCGCAGCGTCGTCACATCGCCGAGCGCCCGACCCTCGGCGATGTCGCGCAACAGGCGTCGCATGATCTTGCCCGAGCGCGTCTTCGGCAGGTCCTCGGCCCAGACGATCCGTTTCGGTCGGGCGAATTTGCCGATCCTCTCGGCGACGACGCCGCGGATCTGCTCGACCAGCTCATCGCTTTCCCCGGTGTCGCCCTTCAGCGTCACGAAGGCACAGATCGCCTGGCCGGTGTCCTCGTCGGACTGGCCGATCACCGCTGCCTCGGCGACTTTCTCGTGGGCGACGATCGCCGACTCGACTTCGGCGGTGGAGAGCCGGTGGCCGGATACGTTGACCACGTCGTCGATGCGGCCGATCACCCAGAAGTAGCCGTCGTGGTCGCGCCGCGCCGCGTCGCCGACCAGGTAGGTCTCCGGGCCGAAGCGGGAGAAATAGGTCTCGACGAAGCGCTCATCCTCCCGATAGAGCCCGCGCAGCATCGAGGGCCAGGGGCGCTGCAAGACCAGCAGTCCCTGCCCTTCGGCGACCGGCCTTCCCTCGCCCTCCTCGACGACGTCCGCGTTGACCCCGGGGAACGGCATCGTCGCCGAGCCGGGCTTGGTCGCGGTGATCCCCGGCAGCGGCGAGATCATGATCGCGCCGGTCTCCGTCTGCCACCAGGTGTCGACGATCGGGCAGCGCTCGCCGCCGATCACCTTGTGGTACCAGAGCCAGGCCTTGGGGTTGATCGGCTCGCCGACCGATCCCAGCAGCCGCAGCGAGGAGAGGTCAAACCTCGCCGGGATCTCGGCGCCCCACTTGATGAAGGTGCGGATCGCGGTCGGCGCCGCGTAGAGAATCGTCGCCCCATAGCGCTCGACCAGCTCCCACCAGACGCCCTTGTGCGGATAGTCCGGCCCTCCCTCCCACATCACGCTCGTGGCGCCGTTGCACAGCGGCCCGTAGACGATGTAGGAGTGGCCGGTGACCCAGCCGACGTCGGCCGCGCACCAGTAGACGTCGCTCTCCGGCTTCAGGTCGAATACGTACTTGTGGGTCGCGGCAACGCCGGTCAGGTAGCCGCCAGTGGTGTGCAGGATCCCCTTCGGCTTCGCGGTCGAGCCGGAGGTGTAGAGGATGTAGAGAGGGTGCTCGGCCTCCATCGGCTCGGCCGGGCACTCCGCCTCGGCAACCGCCAGTGCCTCCTCGTAGAAGTGGTCGCGGCCCTCGCGCATCGGGCACTCGATGCCCGTGTGGCGGACGACGACGATCGTCTCCAGCGTCTCCAGGTCCCCAATGTGCTCGTCGACCTGCGCCTTGATCGGCGCCGTCTTGCCTTTGCGGCGAGCACCGTCGACGGTGATCAGCGCCTTCGCCTCAGAGAACTCCATCCGCTCGCGCACCGATTCGGCAGAGAAGCCGCCGAAGACGACGTTGTGCGGCGCTCCGATCCGCGCGCAGGCGAGCATCGAGACGACGACCTCGGGGATCATCGGAAGATAGATCCCGACCACGTCGCCTTTGCCGACCCCAAGGTCCTTGAGGGCGTTGGCGAAGCGCTGAACATCGCGGTGCAACTCGGCGTAGGTGACGTCGCGCTCCTCTCCCTCCTCGCCGCGCCAGTGGTAGGCGACCCGACTGCCCAGGCCCGCCTCGACGTGGCGATCGAGGCAGTTGGCAGAGGCGTTCAGCCGCCCGTCCTCAAACCACCTGTAGAAGGGGGGATTCGAGTCATCAAGGCCCTTGCTCGGCTCCCGGTCCCAGTCGAGCAGCTCCGTTGCCTGGCGCGCCCACCAGGCCTCGGGGTCGGCGGCCGCCTCCTCATAGACCTCCGGATCGCTCCACAGCGCCTGCGCGCGGAACTCCTCGGGCGGCTCGAAGCGCTCGACCTCCAGCAGAGCGCTCAGCTCCCGCTCGAGATCGGAATGGCCGGCTTCCGTTGCCATCGCCCCTACCGTACCCGGCCGAGGACGACAACAGCGACCGGCGCTCAGAAGGCGATGATCAGCGTGCTGGCGATGCCGGCGAGGATGCAGTAGATGCCAAACGGCGTCAGGCGGTTGGTCTCAAAGAAGCGGAGCAGGAACCTGACCGCGAGGTAGGTCGTGAAAGCCGCCGCCAAGGCGCCGACCAGCGCCTGGGCGCGCACCCCGTTCCCGGTCGAGCCGAGCAGTTCCGGCAGCTTCAGCACACCCGCAGCACCGATGATCGGCGTCGCCAGCAGGAAGGCGTAGCGGGCGGCGTCCTCGTTGGAGAGGCCGGTGAGAAGCCCGCCGCCCATGGTGATGCCAGAGCGCGAGATCCCTGGCACCAGCGCCGCCGCCTGCGCCGTCCCGATCGCGAAGGCCTGTTTGAAGCTCATCTTCGAGATACGCTTGTCGGAGTCGCCGAGGTAGTCGCCGGGGCGCGGGGGACGCCGCCGGAAGCGCTCGAAGATCAGCAGCAGCACCCCATTGAGGGTGAGGAATATCGCCGCCGTCTGCGCCGAGGCGAAGAGTGTGCGCAGCGGGTTCTCCAACAGCAGCCCAATCACGCCGGCGGGGATCGTCCCGGCAACGAGCAGCCAACCGAGCCGCGCATCGCTGTCGGTGGCGCCAATCTGGCGATCGCGCAGGGAGCGCCCCATCCCCCGAAAGATCCGCATCCAGTCCTTGAAGAAGAAGCAGAAGAGCACGACCGCCGTGGCGCAGTGGGTGGCGACCAGAAAGGCGAGGAAGAACGAGTCGTTTTGGTGGATGTTCCAACCGAACAGCTGCGGCGCGATCACGCCGTGGCCGAGACTGGAGATCGGGAACGGCTCGGCTATGCCCTGCAGGGCACCGAGGACGACCGCTTGAAAGTAAGTGATGGGTTCCATCGAGCCAAGCCGAGCGGGACTACGCCGGGGTCTTCTCCGACGGGCCGCTCTGAAACCAGGCGAAGACAAAGCACGCCAGCGCCACCACGAAGGCCGCGATCCCGTGCTTGGCGTGGTGATGGCTGGACCCCGCTTCGTGACCCGGGAAGAAGGCGGGAAGCGAGCCTGCCGGCTCGACCCAGTAGATCACCGCGATGACGAGGAAGACGATGCCGAGCAGGGCAGCCGGCACGATGAGGTTTCGGCGCTTTGTCATGGAACCGGCTAAACCGTACCTGGAAGACCGGCTCCCACGCGCCTACGCGTTTGCCGCCATCCTCGCCGGCTGATCCGCACCACATCCAGGCGAGGCCCATCATTCTCCAGCGCCAAGACCAAGAGCATGCCCGTGAGGCCGCCGATGACTGTGCCGGTCAGCGCCAAGCCCAAGGGGAAGGCCAGCCCGACTAGCACCCACATCGAAGGCGGAATTGTCGACCGGCCGCACGTCGGAGCGCGCGGCATCGACCGTCACGGCTTCAACTTCCTGACCATTTTTCCGCCCGCCCCAAGCACCCCCGTCCTCGGCGGCGCGGGATTGTAGACGGCCGGGCTTAAAGGCCCGCCCCCCCAACCCATCTCGTTGAGTGTTCTGGCGCGCCTCGGCGCCTCGCTTCGTGGAAGGCCAACCGCGACCGCAGCGCCAGCCCACTTCTGCACTGCCCAACGCGATCACCCACAGAATGCTCTGTCAGATGCGTTGGGGGGCCCGCCTAATAGCCCGGCGGGTGGCGGGCGATGAAGCCCGCCGGGGAGTCGACCAGCGAGGGATGCCAGCGCGGGCCCGGCCCGCCGACGGTGTCGAAGGCCAGCCCGGCGATCGTCATCCAGGCGTGTTCGGCGTTCGCGTAGACGGTGATCCAGCGCCCGGGGCCCGGATCGCCCCAGGTCTCCAGCCCGGTCGAGTCGAGCGGGCTGGAGAGGAAGCCGCCGCCGTGCAGGGCAAAGCTCACCGCCCCGGAGCAGTCATAGCCCGACGATTCGAATGAGGCGTGGCCGCCGCCCCAGATGTAGGGGGTGGTGGCGATCGAGTTGGCCGCGGCGATCGCCGCCCGTACGGCCGCCGGGGCCGACGCCGGCGCGCTTGCCTCGCTTTCGGAGATGAAGTGGGCGGTCTCGCCCGGGCTCAGCGGTGCCGGCGCCGCTGTGGGCCCAACCGGTCCGCCCGGCGTCACCATCTGCGAGGTGATCGAGGCGAGGTTGTTGCTCAGCGCCTTTTCGCGGGACTCCAGCGATTCGAGGGCCTGGCGTCGCTGCGCCTGTGCGGCCTTCAGCTTGGCGAAGCGAGCCTCCGCCGCGGCGCGGGCCGAGGCGATTTCGCGCTCGTTGGCGGCGATCGCGTCGCGGGCGGAGCGGATTCGGGTGCGGGCCGCGGCAAGGCGCTGCACCGTGCCACGCACCTGGTTGCGCAACGTCTTGACCCGGCCGACGACCGAGTCGTCGTAGCTTTGGATCCGGTTCAGGTATTCGGTCTGCGTCGCCAGTTCGGACCAGCTCGCCGATTCGACGATCGCGTTGAGCACGTCGGGGCTGCCCGACTCATAGATCGCCACCAGCCGTCCGCGCAGCAGCCCCAGGGCGCGGCCGCAGCTGCGCCCGGACTTCTTGAAGGTGACGGCGCTCCTTGAGGAGTTCGGCGGTCGCCTGCTCGAGTTCGGACTGCTTGGCGGCGAGCTGAGCCTGGACCTTGGCCTGACGTTGGCGCAGCGTCGAGACTTCGCCGATCATCGAGTTGATCGCGGCGTTCTGTTCGGCGATCGTCGCCGAGAGGGAGTTCTGGTTGGCCCGAACGTGGGCGAGCTTGCCCTGGGTGTCCTGAAGCTGCTGCTGTAGATCCTGGGCGGGAGCCCTGCCATCGGCGACGGTCAGCGCGCAGAGGACGGCAAGCAGCAGCGCCGCCGCCAGTAGTGACCCCCGCCGGGTCGCGCTCGGATGTGTGTCGGAGAAGAAGGCCCGCATCGATCCCCGCCCAGGCCCCCCGGAGAGGGGTTGGCAGGGTCGCGCAGGCTAGCGAAATCGCCGCAAGAATGTTAGGAGTTGCTAATAACTTGCAACTTCGGTTGCAGATAGTGCCTGCAAAGAGGAGAAATCGAACAAGCGTCGACTGACAGTGTGTCTAGGGTCAGCGCCGTGATCAACGTCTTGGTCTTGGCGATCATCTCCGCGGTCTCGCCAGCGATTCTCGCCGTCGTCATCGTCGTCCTCAGTCGGCCAAATCCGAGGCGGCTGCTGCTCGCCTACCTGTTTGGCGGGATGCTGGCCAGCATTGCCGTCGGCTTCGCCGTCGTCGTCTCGCTGAACGGGTCCAATCTGCTCTCCGGTCCCAGCCCCGCCGCCGACCCGATCGTCAACTTCACGATCGGCGGGCTGGCGCTTATCGTCGCCTACGCTCTGGCCACCGACCGCGACGCGCGCTTCGAGGAGCGCCGCCGAAAGCGGCGCGCTTCCCGCCCTCCCCGCGACCCATGGTCAGAGCGGGTGCTCAGCTCGCAGCAACGTCCCGGTCGCCTTCGCCGTCGGCGTCGCGCTCAACCTGCCCGGCGCCTTCTACCTCGTCGCCCTCAAGGACATCGCCAAAAGCCAGCACGGGATCGGCGCCCAGGCCCTCGCGATCGTCCTCTTCAACGTGATCATGTTCGCGCTTGCCGAGTTGCCGCTGCTCGGCTACTCGATCGCACCGGAGGCGACGCGGGCCAAAGTCGAGGCGCTAAACGCCTGGATGGCCCACCACGCCCGCCAGATAGTGATAGCCGTGGCGGTCTTGGCCGGTCTGTACCTGATCGGGCGTGGCGTGGTTGGGGTCGCCTAAGCCTAAGCGAGCAGCTTGGTCTTCGCTTTCTCGAAGTCCTCGCTGGAGATCGCGCCCTTTTCTTTCAGATCGTTGAGCTTGTGCAGCTCATCGGCGGGCGAGCTGTGGGCCTGTTGTTGGATGTAGGCGTCCATGTGGTGTTTGGCCTCGGCCTGGGCTTTCAGCGCTCGTTCGCGCATCCCGCTGCCGCGGGCTATCAGATAGATCAGCGCCGTTATGAATGGGATGAAGACCAAAAACAGGACCCAGACGGCCTTCCACCAGCCGGAGAGCTCGTGGTCGCGGAAGAGGTCGGAGAGGATCGTGATCAAGATCCAGATCCAGATCACGAAGAAGAAGATCTCGAGGGCGAGCAAAAGCGCGTCACCGAAACTGAAGTTGGCGAGCAGCAAAGCGGCATCCTTTCGGTTAGTTGAATACGGGAGAGCGGGGCAAGACGCCGCGCTCAGGTCCTTCCCACGCTAGCCCCAGCGCCTTCCATGCGCATCCGTAGTTTTCTCGGCTATTCGGCGAGGCGCAGGGAGAAGAGCACGGCGGCCACCGAGGTGGCGAGGTTGAGGCTGGAGACTCCCGGGCGCATCGGGATGCCAAGGCGCGCGTCGGCGCGGTCGAGCAGCTCGGCGCTGAGCCCGTGGCGCTCGGTGCCGAAGGCGAGCACGGCGCGGGGCGGCAGCTCGGCCGCGCGCAGTTGCCTGCCGCCGGGGTCGATCGCGACCAGCGGCCGCTCGCTCCCGGGCAGCCGCTCGACCGCCGCCACCGGTAGGGCGAAGTGCAGGCCCGCCGCCCCACGCACCGCCTCCGGGTTCCAGGGGTCGTTGCGCCCGGTGGTAAGCACGCCCCCTGCGTCGGCGGCCGCCGCCACCCGCACGCAGGCCCCCATGTTGGCCATGCTGCGGGGATCCTCGAGCAGCACGAGCGGTGTGGCTCTGGGGTCGGCCAACGTCGCCTTCACATCGATTGCCGGGCGGCGGGCGATCGCCACCACCCCGGTGCGGGGCACCTGGGGAACCAGCTCGTCCAGCGCCTGCCCCCCCGCCGGGCTCACCCGTGCTGTGATCGAGGCGACCAGGTCGGGTGCCAGCTCCGCCGCCAACCGCTCCAGATCCACGGGGTCGGCCGCGACCGCCTCGATCACCTCGGCGCCGAAGCGCAGCGCGTGCTTCAGCGCGTGAAAGCCCTCCAGCACGACCAGCCCCGGATCGCTCCGGGCCCTGCGAAACCGCTGCGCCAGCTCATCGCCCACCGCGCTGCCCTGCGGCGCCCCTCAGTGGGGGCTCGGCACGCCGCCGCCCACGCCGACCGGGCGTGTGGGCGTGGGGCTCGGCCGCGGCGCCGGAGCGGGGGTCGGTCTCGGCGCGGGGCTTGGGGTTTGAGTCGAGCTTGGGGCCTGGGTCTTCTTCGGCGTCCCCTTGCCGGGCTTGTTTGTCGGGGTCGTTTCGGCGCCGCCGGTCGTCGAGCTCGAGGAGGGTCCCCCGGAGGTGTGTTCGCTGTGCAGGCTGGAGAGGCTCGGGAGGCCGGATGGGACCGGGAATTCGGGGCAGTTGCCATTCTGCGCCGATTCCATGAAGGAGCGCCAGATCGGGCCGGCCGTCGGGCCGCCGAAGCCGGTCGCTTCGCGCGACTCGGGGTGCCCAACCCAGACCGCGGTTGAATACAGCGGCGTGTAGCCGACGAACCAGGCATCGGACTCCCCTTCGGAGGTGCCGGTCTTCCCCGCCTCCGAGGGGCAGCCGATCGACGTGTAGCCGGCGCCCGTGCCCTGGGTGATCACTCCCTCCAGCAGTTTGGTCACGTCGTAGGCCTGCCCGGGGCTGAGCACGCGATCGCCCGACTGGGGGCTCGGTTCGTCGACCTTGCCGTTGGGGAACTCGACTTTGCTGACGGCCGTTGCGTCGTGATGGATGCCGCCGTCGGCGAGGGTCGCATAGCCGTCGGCCATTTCGAGCGGCGTGACGCCGATGCGCAGGCCGCCGATGGCCTCCGCAGGCACCGATTCCAGCGGGGCGGTAATCCCCATTTCGTGGGCGGTTTTGGTCACGTTTTCTGGGCCGACATCGAGATCGAGCTGGGCGAAGACCGCGTTGACCGATTTCCAGGTGGCGCTCGCCAGCGACATCACTCCCTGGCCGGGCTCGGCATTGTTGACGGTCCAGGTACCTCCGCCGGGAATCTGAAGCGTCAGGGGCGCGGTGCCGTTGTAGTAGGTCGTGTACGGATCGACCCCCTGCTTGATCGCGGTGGCGAGGACGTAGGTCTTGAACGAGGAACCTGGCTGGCGGTGCGCCTGCCAGGCGTAGTTGAACTGGCTTTCATTCGAGTAGCTCTGCGTTGAGGCGAGGGCGACGATCTCGCCGTTCGCCGGGTTGACCGACGCCAGCGCCGCCGCGGGGCCGCCGCCGGAGTAGCAGACCGAGCAGGCATCGACCGCTTGCTGAGCGTGTTCCTGCAGCCCGGGGTCGATCGCAGTGTAGGCCTTGAGCCCGCCGTAGCGAACGGTGTTGATCCCGTACTTTCGGATCAGTTCCTGCTGGACGAGGTCGAATAGGAACGGATCCCTGATCGTCTGGTACTTGTGGCCGGGGTGCAACCCGAGCCCACGGTGAACGGCGCCTTCGTAGCGGGCCGGGGTGATGTAGCCCTGTTCTTCCATCACCTTGAGAACCTCATTGCGCCGTTCGAGCGCGGCCCTGGGGTCGATGAAGGGGTTGTATTCGGAGGGCGCCTGCGGCAGGCCGGCGATCAGCGCCGCCTCGGTCAGGTTCAGATCCCTCGCAGGCTTGGCGAAGTAAGTCTGCGACGCCGCCTCGGCGCCGACCGCGGTCTCCCCGTCCACGGTCCCGTAGGGCGCTGTATTGAGGTAGGCGGTGAGGATCCAGTTCTTGGAGTGAGCTTCCTCCTCCTCTTCGGCAAGGTGCGCTTCGATCAGCTTGCGCCTGATCGTGTCTTCGGGGTGCTGGATGTAGAGGTTGCGAACCAGCTGCTGGGTGATCGTCGAGGCTCCCTGGACAGGCTTTCCGCCAGCCAGCAGGTCCTTCCAGGCGGCTCGGACGATGCCGGCCGGGTCGACGCCGCCGTGGTGGTAGAAATTCTTATCCTCGATCGCGATCGTGGCGTCCTTCAGGATCTGAGGCAGGGCGCGCGAGGAGACCGGCTGGCGGATGTCGCTGGAGGGGATGAAGCCGATCAGACTGCTGTCGGCAGCGTAGATCGCGGACGAACGGCCCTTCTGCACCGGTTGAAGGCTGGAGAGCGGCGGCGCGGAGTCATACACCTTGATCGCCCAGCTCGCCGCCACCCCTCCCGCGATCACGAGCAGCCCGGCAAAGATCGCCGCCGCGAGCACGAGCTTTTTCTTCCAGCTCAAACTGTGCGACCTTCGCCGCCTCCGATTCCGAGTCGTCATCGGCCCGAAATTGTAGGCGGGTCGCCGATTGTGCCCTTTTCCCTGCTAGGGACTGGGACAGCCATGCCAGATCTTTAACAGGCAGCAGAACCCAGTTAGGATCGACGCACAGCCGATCGGACCGAGGATCGGGGCCCCTGAGCGTCGATCGCCGGCCAGCCCATCCAGGCAAAGGATCGCGAGGCGATCTTCGTTGGGGGCAGAGCCCTATCGACTGCGGGCCGAGGACTTCGGCGGGCTTCGCCACCACGACGGCGCTTCGCTGCCACGGCGGTCGGGCAAGTGTGAGAATCGAGTCCCGATCGCAGAGGAAACGCGATGACCGCCACCTCCCCCACCACCGACCTTCCCACCAGGCGCCTCGGCGACTCCGATCTCGAGGTTTCGGTCGTCGGCCTCGGCTGCAACAACTTCGGCCGGCGGCTGAACCTCGAGGAAACCGCGGCCGTGCTTGACGCGGCGCTCGGCGCCAGCATGACCCTTTTCGACACGGCCGATATCTACGGCGGGGCCGGCGGCAGCGAGCGACTGATGGGGGAGGCCCTGGCTGGTCGCCGCAGCGAGTTCGTGATCGCGACCAAGTTCGGGATGGAGATGGGCGGCGCCGAGGGCGTCCCCGACACCCCGCGGGGCTCTCGCGAGTACATCCGCTGGGCGATCGAGGGCTCGCTGGAGCGGCTTCGCGTCGACCGGATCGACCTCTACCAGTACCACCGGCCCGATGGGATCACGCCGATCGCGGAGACGCTCGCCTCGATGGACGAGCTGGTTCGGGAGGGCCTGGTCGGTGCGATCGGATGCTCGAACTTCAGCGCCGTGCAGCTCGAGGAGGCAGAGCAGGCGGCGCGCGAGCGAGGGCTGGCGCGCTTCGTGAGCGTGCAGAACCAGTACAGCCTGCTCGAGCGTGGGATAGAGGCCGATGTCACCCCGGCCTGCGAGCGCCTCGGAGTCTCGATCCTCCCCTACTTCCCGCTGGCGAGCGGCCTGCTCAGCGGAAAGTACCGGCGCGGGAAACCGGGCCCGGCGGGCAGCCGCCTCGCCTCCGGCGAACGCGCCGGCAGCGAGGAGCAGTTCGATGTCATCGAGGCTCTGCAGGCCTACGCAGCTGAGCGCAGCATCGGCGTGCTCGACGTAGCGATCGCCGGCCTCGCGGCCCAGCCTGCGGTCGGCTCTGTGATCGCGGGCGCGACGCGGCCCGAGCAGGTCGCCGCCAACGTCGCGGCCCTGCGATGGGAGCCGAGCGCGGAAGACCTGGCCGAGCTCGACCAGATCGCGCTCACGCCGCGTCGCTGAAACCTCAGCGCCGCTTGAGCTGCTTGGCGAGGCGGCGAATCGCCTTGCCGTTGGCGCGGCGTGTGAACGCGCGTGTCAGCGGAGGGCCGAGGCGTTCGAGCCGCGACGCGTCGAGCCAGGCGAGCTCGCAGGAGATCCTCGTCCCGTCACCCGGCAGCTCCTCCAGCTGGTAGGTGGTGCGGGTGCGGCGCTTCCCCTTCGCGCCGACGCTCTCCTCGACGATCCTGCTCGGCTCCGCCTCGACGATCTCGAAGTCGGTCCAATCCTGTGAGCCGGGGAAGTTCGCCCTCGCCTGAGCCCGGGCGCCGACGCCACGCTCGGGGCCGGAGAATTCCCAGTCGGCGAACATGTGGTCCAGGAACGCCTCGTGGTTGGCGAGGACCTCGAGGAACTCGTAGACCTCGTGGGTGGGCTTCGGCACGGTGGCCGAGACGGTCACGGGCTTCATCACCCGATCCTATGGAAGGCCGCCCGATCCGGTCCCGCTCGACCGGGTGAGACCCTCAGGTGGCTGCCTTCTCCAACGGCTGAGCCTTGGGAGCGGGACTGGAGAACCTCATCGTGCCGTCCTCGATCGGGCCGAATCTCAGCGCCGGGATGTCCAGCACATAGTTCATCCGCAGCCGCCACGGTCGCTTGGATCCCTGTTTTGGGAGCTGGTCGATCGAGCGCCAGACGTAGCCGGCCGCCAGGTCGAGCAGCGGTTGCTTGGTGATCGACGGGTCCGCGATCCCCGTCAAGCACTGTCGGTAGTCATGTGCATCCATGTGTGCGAGGAGCCGGCATACGTACTCCGAGGTCAGGTCGGCCTTGAGGGTCCACGAGGCGTTCGTGTATCCGAGCGTGAAGGCGAGGTTCGGGACGCCACTGAGCATCATGCCCTTGTAGGTCATCCTCTCTGACAGATCGACATCCTCACCATCGACGGCCAGCTGCATACCTCCCAGGAACAACAGGTTAAGTCCGGTGGCGGTGATGATCAGATCGGCCTGCAGCTCGGCGCCGGAGCGGAGCTTGATCCCGCCCTCCGTAAACGTCTCGACCTGGTCGGTGACGATCTCGGCGCGGCCCGAGCTGATCGCCGTGAACAGATCACCGTCCGGCACCAGACAGAGGCGCTGGTCCCAGGGGTTATAGCGAGGCGTGAAGTGCGTGTCGACGTCGTAGCCGGCCGGGAGAGAGCGTTCGACACCCCTGCGGATCAGCCGCTTCATGAGGTCTGGCTGGCGCCGGCTGAGTTGGTAGCTGGCCATCTGGAGGAGAACGTTCTTCCAGCGCACGATCGAGTAGGCGACCCTGTCGGGGAGCACTCGGCGCAGGGCGATGGCGATGCGGTCTTCCGCGGGGAGCGAGACGATGTACGTCGGTGAGCGTTGAAGCATCGTCACGTGCTTGGCCTTCTCCGCAAACGCAGGAACGAGGGTAACGGCGGTGGCTCCGCTGCCGATCACCACCACCCGCTTGCCGGCGTAGGCGATGTCGTCGGTCCAGTGCTGGGGGTGCACGACGGGGCCGGCGAAGCGCTCCGTGCCGGCAAACTCGGGAGAGTAGCCCTCGTCATAGCGGTAGTAGCCGCTGCATATCCACAAGAACCCGCAGGTGAGGCGCTCCGTCTCCCCGGTGTCGGAGCGCTCAACTTCCACCGTCCAGCGAGACTCCGCGGTCGAGAACTCGGCTCCCACGACGCGACGGTGGAATCGAATTTTCTCCTCGATGCAGTGCTCGCGTGCCGTCTGGCGGACGTAGCGCAGGATGGAAGAGCCGTCGGCGATCGACTTAGCCTCAGTCCACGGCTTGAACCGGTAGCCAAGGGTGTGCATGTCGGAGTCCGACCGGATGCCCGGGTAGCGGAATAAATCCCAAGTCCCACCGAGGTCGCCCCGGGCCTCGAGGATGGCATAGGTCTTCTGCGGGCAGCGCTCCCCAAGGTGGTAGCCGGCACCGATGCCGGAAAGGCCGGCACCGACGATCAGCACATCGAGATGTTCAAGCAACATGTCTCATCCTCAAGGGAGGTTCAGCGGTCCACGATAGCCACCCGCCAGGCAGCCCGAAGAACGGACGCGGTGGTGGGGCACGCAAGTAGGCTGGCCCATGAAGGCTGCCGTCTTGACGCTAGGCCGTCGGTACGTATAGGAGGAAAGTTGGCCTCGATTGAGCAGATCGCGCATTCTCATTCGCACGGAACATGGCCCAGACCGTTCAGGCTAAGAGACGGTCCAAGTGTCACCGGAGCGCAGCAGACGGTCAACGTCTTCCAGTGATGATTCGGTGTGGGCTTGGGCCAACTCTTGCTGGCGACCGGCACCATAAATCGGCCGATCGACGTCTCGCAGAACGCCGATCGGGGTCGGGCCGGTCGGGCTCTCGGCCAAACGGGCGAGGGAGGTGGCATAGCTTGGGTCGGCGTGATGGGCGTCGTGGACAACTAGGGCGTCCTCGCCAACTTCGTCTACCTCGGCGATAACGAGGCTGCCGTCGTCGGCGCGGATGACTCCCCGCTCACTCTCGGAGCCGAAGCGGATTGGCTCGCCGTGCTCGAGGCGGATCTGGTTCGGCGCCGCGGCCTTTCCGCGCACAGCGTCGAAGGCTCCGTCGTTGAAGACGTTGCAGTTCTGGTAGATCTCGACGAAGGCCGAGCCCTCATGCTCCGCGGCTGCACGCAGGACGCCCGCGACGTGCTTCTTTTCGATGTCGATCGTGCGCCCAACGAACGACGCCTCCGCCCCTAGCGCCAAAGCCGCCGGATTGAAGGGATGATCCTCCGACCCGAAAGGGGTCGACTTGGTGATCTTGCCCTTCTCGCTGGTTGGTGAGTACTGGCCCTTGGTGAGGCCGTAGATCTGGTTATTGAAGAGGAGCAGCTTGATAGGGACGTTGCGGCGAAGGGCGTGGATCAGGTGGTTGCCTCCTATGGAGAGCGCATCGCCGTCACCACTGACCACCCAAACCGATAGGTCGTCGCGGGCTGCGGCGATGCCGGTGGCCAGAGCCAGCGCCCGGCCGTGGATTCCGTGCATCCCGTATGTGTCCATGTAGTAGACGAAACGGCCGGCACAGCCGATCCCGGAGATAAAGACCGTCTTCTCGGGCGGCACGCCTAGTTCCGGCATCAATGCCTGGACGCTGGCAAGGATCGCGTAGTCGCCGCAGCCTGGGCACCAGCGCGTCTCTTGGTCGGACTGGAAGTCCTGCTTTGTGAGCATCGGCAACGCGCTTCCGTTGCTGCCGTTCCCGCTCACGAGAGCACCTCCAAGATCGCGCTCTCCAGCTCCTCTGCGAAGATCGGCAGGCCCTCGATTTTGTTGTAGCCGACGGCGTCGACTAGGAACTTGGCGCGGATCATGCTCAGCAGCTGGCCGGCGTTCATCTCCGGGATCAGCACCTTCGGGAAGGTTCGCACGACCTCGCCGGTGTTGGATGGCAGTGGATCGAGGTGGCGAAGGTGCGCCGTCGCGATCGGGATGTCCCGCTCCCGCACCCGCCGCGCCGCCGCCTGCACGACGCCGTAGGTAGAGCCCCAGCCGAGCACCAGCAACTCGGCACCATCGTCGGCGTCGACCACGAGCCGGGGCAACTCGTTGGCCAGCTTCTCCAGCTTCTCGGCCCGCAGCAGCGTCATCAGCGCATGGTTGCCGGGGTCGTAGCTGATGTTTCCGCTGCCATTCTCCTTCTCCAGGCCCCCGATCCGGTGTTGGAGTCCCGGCGTTCCGGGAATCGCCCATGGGCGGGCGCCGCGCTCGTCGCGCAGGTAGGGAAGGAACTCGTCGCCCGCGTTCGGGCCATCGGCGAAGTTGGGGTCGATGTCCGGCAGGTCGGCTGTGTCGGGAATCCGCCAGGGCTCCGACGAGTTGGCGAGGAAGGTGTCGCTGAGCAGGATCACGGGCGTCCGGTAGCGGACAGCGATCCGCACAGCCTCCACCGCCGAGTCGAAGCAGCCGGCTGGGGTGGCCGCTGCGATCACCGGAAGCGGCGACTCACCATGACGACCATGGATCGCCATCAATAGGTCGGTCTGCTCGGTCTTGGTCGGCATCCCTGTGGAGGGACCGGCTCGCTGCACGTCGATGATCACGAGCGGAAGCTCCAGCATCGCCGCCAGCCCGATTGTCTCCGCCTTCAGGTCCATCCCGGGGCCGCTGGTCGCGGTGATCCCGAGGTGCCCGGCGAAGGCCGCGCCGAGCGCCATGTTCACGGCTGCGATCTCGTCCTCGGCCTGTGCGGTGCGTACCCCGAAACGGTCGTGTCGCGCCAGATGGTGCAGCAGCTCTGAGGCCGGGGTGATCGGGTAGGTGGCAAAGAAAGGCTGCAGGCCGCTCTTTACGCTGGCCGCGATCAGGCCCAGCGCCAGCGCCTGAGTGCCGTCAACGTTGCGGTACTCGCCAGGCAACATCGGCGCCGGCTCGATCTTGATCGGTGTCGCCGCCAGCTCCGCCGTCTCGCCGAAGTTGTATCCGGCTTTGAAGGCGGCTAGGTTCGCGTCACGAATCGGCGGCTGCTTGGCGAACTTCGTTTCCAGCCAGGCGAGGGTTGCCTCGATCGGCCGCCCGTACATCCAGGAGACGAGCCCAAGAGCGAATATGTTCTTGGTGCGCTGAGCCTCAGCCGGTTTGAGGGCCTCGATCTCCTCGGTCGCGCGCGTCGTCATCGACGTCATCGGCACCCGGAACATCTGGTAACTGTCGAGAGTCCCGTCATTCAGCGGGTCAGTCTCGTAGCCGGCCTTGCGCAGGTTGTTGGCGGTGAAGGCGTCCTCGTTGACGATCACCATCCCCCCCGTCTCGAGTGCGCTCAGGTTTGCCTTCAGCGCCGCCGGGTTCATCGCAACAAGCGTGTTCGGGTGGTCGCCCGGGGTGAGGATGTCGCGTGAGGCGAAGTGAATCTGGAAGGCGGAAACGCCGTGCGGAGTGCCAGCGGGCGCGCGAATCTCCGCCGGAAAGTCGGGGAGGGTCGAGAGATCGTTGCCGATCTGCGCCGTGGCGGCGGTGAAGCGGGCCCCCACGAGCTGCATGCCATCGCCGGAATCGCCGGCGAACCGGACGATTACCCTCTCTGTCTTCTTCTCTTTCGCTGTCACTCAGCGGACCGGCGTCTGAGCCGACCGACACACGACGGTAGCACTCCAGCGGCGCCTACTTCAACCGGGGAGGCGCCCCGGGCAGCGGTGGGATCTACAAACATAGGTACCGCGTGGATAAATACCGCGTGAGGAGGGTGACCGTCTCTGTCGCATAGTCGGCGGGCTTCCGGCCGGGTTAGGGGGGATCACGAGGCCGTGATTCACCCCCCTCCCATCCTGACGGATAGCTCTTCGAGGCGACGGGAGCGCTTCTCTTCAACCGCAGGGGGGCGTCTAGATACGATACGTTACGATATATTGCGTTAGTAATCGATAGAAAGGCATTTCATGCACCACAGATGCAATCCACGACACGCCGGCGTCCACCGACGGGAGGAGTTTTTCCGCAGCCGGGCTCTTCGCTACGGCCGGGGTCGGGGTGGCCCCCGAGCACGACGGGGCGACGTCCGGGCCGCAGTCCTGGCCCTTCTCGCCGAGCGGCCGATGCACGGCTACGAGATGATCAAGGAGATCGAGGAGCGCACCGAGGGCGCCTGGATCCCGAGCGCCGGATCGATCTACCCGACCCTTCAGCAGCTCGAGGATGAGGGGCTGATCAGCGGCCAGGAGATCGAGGGCAAGCGCCGTTTCACGCTCACCGAAGCGGGCGCTTCCGAGCAAGCAGAGAAAGCAGGCGAGACGACCCCGTGGGACGCGGTACGCGCCGACGCCGCTCCGGAGCAGATCCAACTCGCCGACTCGATGAAGAAGCTCCACCACGCGATCCGCCAGGCCTTCACCGCCGCCGATCAGGGTCAGCAAGAACGGGTCCGCGAACTACTCGACGAGACTCGTCGCAAGATCTACGCGATCCTCGCCGAGGAGAGCTGAGGCCGCCGCCTCGGCTGAGAATTCGTACGCGGCTGAGCCTGACAGGAAACTAGGAGGGAATCAACACAACCTTGCCGACGTTGCGCCGTTCGGCGATGAATTCATGCGCCTCACCGGCCCGCTCGAAGGGAAAGGGCTCCGCCACCACGGGCTCCAGGCGCCCATCCTCAAGGTCGACCATCAGCGGTCGCGTGACTCGGTCAAGGTTGCCCTCCCGGTCCCACCACTTCAGCATGTTGAGGCCGAAGACGCCTTTGTTCTCGTTCATCACCGCGAGGCTCTTCCACCAGGGAAGCGTCGCCAGCGGCATCTTCGCCAGGCTCATCAAGGTGGCCGGCAGGTCGCGGGCGCCGGCCTTTGAGCTCTCCGACAGCCCGTACATGACCAGACGTCCCCCAGAGCGCAAAAGGCGGTAGTCCTTGCGGAATGAGGTCGGGCCAAGCGCGTCGATCACCAGGTCGACCCCCTCTCCGTCGGTGATCCTCATCACCTCGGCCTCGAAGTCCTGGCTGCGGTAGTCGATCGGGTGCAAAACCCCTTGGGCGCGGATCGCATCGTGCTTGGACGGCGAGGCGGTGCCGAAAATCTCGGCGCCGGCATTGCGAGCGACCTGCGTTGCCGAGATGCCCACGCCTCCGCCGGCGGCGTGGATGAGGACGCGGTCTCCTTCTCGCAGGCCGCCCATCAGCATCAGCGCCGCGTAGGCGGTGCCGTAGTTCACGGGGAACGCCGCACCCTGCTCGAAGCTGAGCCGCTCGGGCAGCGGCAGGACCTGTGCCTCCGGAACCGTGACCAGCTCCGCCTGGCCGCCGAAGCGGGTACCGGCGATGACCCGGTCGCCAACCGTGTGGGCGCTCACCTCCTCCCCTACCGCCTCGACCTCGCCTGCCACCTCATAGCCAAGCACGCAGGGCCGCTTCGGGGCGTCGGGGTAGAGGCCGACTCGGGCCAGTGTGTCAGCGAAGTTGATGCCGGCGGCCCTGACCGCGACCCTTACCTCGCCGGGCCCAACGGCGGGATCGGGCCGCTCCAGCACCTGAAGAACCTCGGGCCCACCCGTTCCCGTCAGGACTACCGCCTTCATCTGGGTCACCCTACCCCGCAAGGACTTCTCCCCGAAAACCCCGACTGGCCAGCCAGCCAGTAGCATGAGTGGAGCGTGGCGGGCCAGACCGAGATCGCGGCCGGAGCGGGCGACGTCAACGACGCGCTCCTGCTGGAGCGTGAGCACTGGGTGGGCGGCCCACCGCTGGAGCTCTTCAAGCGGATGCGCCGCGAGTGCCCTCTCCACTGGACGTCGCAGGTCACCGAACTCCCGGAGGCCAAGGGCTTCTGGTCGGTGACCAGGGCGGACGACGTCCACGCCGTCAGCCGCGACTGGCAGACCTACTCCTCCGAACGCGGAGGGGTGGTGGTGATCGACGAGGTCTTTCCGATCGAGCTTGCGCGGGCGATGTTCATCGGCATGGATCCGCCCAAGCACGACCGGCTCAAGGCTCTCTTCCAGGCGGGCTTCACGCCGAAGCGAATCGCCGCCCACGAGGAGGCGATCCGTGAGATCGTCGTCCGGGTGCTCGACCGCCTTGACGGTCGCGAGAGCTGCGACCTGGTCACCGACGTCGCCCAGCCCGCCGTCTCGCGGGTGATCGGCAGCTTCATGGGCATCCCCGAGGAGGACGACCGGGCCTGGGCGGAGCTGATGAACACGGCGCTTGCGGCCAGCGACCCCGACTACAGCCCCTCGGTCGACAACGTGGAAGAGACGATCCAAAAGGCGATCGAGCAGGTCTTCGCGCGCTGCAACACGATGATCGCCGAGCGGCGCGAGAACCCGACCGATGACCTGACGAGCGTCCTCGTGCACGCCGAGATCGACGGTGAGAGGCTCGAGGACCACGAGATCGTGATGGGATTCTTCCTCCTTGTCGCCGCCGGCAACGACAGCACCAAGGCGACCTACTGCAGCAGCATGCGGGCCCTGATCGAACATCCGGATCAGCGCCAGCTACTGCTCGAGGACCCCTCGCTGATCCCCGGCGCGGTCGAGGAGTCGCTGCGGATGTTCCCCGCCTTCGCCCACTTCCGACGCACGGCAACCAGGGACACGGTCCTGAACGGGCAGGAGATCAAGGAGGGCGAGAAGGTGGTGATGTGGTACGCGTCCTCCAACCGCGACGAGACGCTCTACGAGGACCCGGACCGCTTCGACGTCATGCGCAACCCCGACCACCAGGCCTTCGGCGCCGGCGGCCGCCACTTCTGCCTCGGCACCGCCTTAGCGCGGCTCGAGCTGAAGATCCTGCTCGAGGAGACGCTGGCTCGCTATCCGAAGATGGAGCTGGTGGGCGAGCCGGTCTTCGTCGAGTCGGCCTTCCTCAACCAACTCAAATCGCTTCCCGTTCAGCTCTCACAGTAGTTCGCCGAAGAGACCCAAGCTGAGCTGCCGAGCTCTCCCGTCGTGCGCGCTCGGCATCCGTCTCGCAATCCGACCAGGCTCGCGGGGCAAAGAATGCCTAAGGTTTGGTACCACCTCGGTACCCTGGCCCCCAACCTACCCTGACACCGCGAGCAGGCAAAAGGTCCCGTTTTCCGGGGCCTTTTCCAATAGCGGGAGTGGTGTCCAATAGCGGGGGCGGGATTCGAACCCGCGACCTTCGGGTTATGAGCTTGTCCCGACTCATGGGTTTGGCTTGATTCGTGCCTGGTCGAGCGGGTCTGAGTTGATCTGAGTTGGGCCTGGTTTGCCTCAACTTAGTACCCGATTTGGTACCCGCTCCCATGGCCACGGAGGCCTTTCGCTCGATGGCAAACCACAAGCGCAAGCGCCCCACGCATCGTCGGAGCGGCTGCCTCCTCTGTAAGCCCCAAAAGCTGACGGCAAACGTAAAGGCGGAGCGTCGCAGGGACTAGCGTTCCTGGATCAGGCACGAGCGCGTCGCCTGGCAGGATTCTTAGGCCCGCGACCCGGCACACCGAGCCGGCCGACACGGCCCTGGCGTGACCGCGGGCGCCGCTACGATCACTCTCGAACGCAGTCCGGCAACGACGAGCGCGGACCGCAAGGACGACCCGATTCTCTACACGGCGCTGGTCGCCGACGCAGACCTTCTGATCGCCGACGACAAACACCTCGTGCCGGACCGCCATGAAGAGGTTTGGGAGTACGGCGATCGCATGGTGATCGCGCTCAGGTCAAAACGCTGGCAGCCGAGCGCCTCGATGATCTGGACTGGGGCGGAATCGACGGGTCATGGTTGGCTCTGGCCTACGGCCAGCCGATTTGAGGTAGGGGGTCGACTGTCCCCGAAGGTGGCGTCTGTCGTCGTGACGTTTCAGCGTGGGGATGGCAGGCTAGCTCATGCTGAGGTCCTGGTCGCCCAAGTTCGAGGCACACGACGCCTCTCAGGGCAGCCCAGCGTGTGGGGACTCAACGACGGTCGTAAGCAGTACCGCCTCGCTCGTGCTTGCGCGATTGGCCTCAAGAAAATCCGGCGCCGCGCAAAGCAAAAGCGTCCGCCCGTCCTGACCGCCGAGCATGCAGGCGAAGATCCCGAGGCCCTCGGGGGCCGGTATCTCATCGACGATCTCACCGCCCTCGGCGACGCGCACGCAGCGGGCGCCAACCGCGTCTGCGGCCCAGATGCAGCCGTCGACGTCAAGAGCGCACCCGTCAGGAGCGAATTTCAACTGTGGGAACGACTCCGCCATGGGGGCCAGCTCGGGCGTGGGCGCCACCTGCGCCCAGACCCTCCGCTCGCTCACCGAGCCGTCGCCGCTAAGGCTGAAGGCCGTATAGCGCGCGCCAGCCGTCTCGCCCACGATCAGCGTGTCGCCACCGGGCGTGATCACCGAACCGTTCGGAAACCTCATGTCATCGTCCAAGACTACGACCGTGCCATCGGGATCGACCCGCATCAGCTTCCCGGGTGCGGGGTCGGCAAAGCTCATCAGATCAAAACCGAACTCTCCGACATAGGCGCGGCCCTCTCGGTCCACCACCATGTCGTTTAGGTGACCCGCGCAGTGAGCGGAGAGATCCGCGTGAATGGAGACCTCACCGGCTGGGTCACGGCGCAGGATGCGGTGATCCCTCATGGAGATAACGAGCAGCGAGCCGTCGGGCATCCACCCCAGTCCCGATGGCTGTTGCTCAACCGACAGCACTGCAGCGGTTGAGCCGTCGAGGGCTACCGTCGTGACGGTGTGCTGGTAGAAGTCCGACACCCACCACCGATCCTCGTGCCAGCGGGGCCCCTCGAAGAAGGCCCCGCCTTCGAGCAGGGTCGTGAACTCGTACGCTGACATCGGCGAGATCCTACTGGCCAGCCGATCGAGCAGATCGCTCAGTCGCAGGGAGTCGAGCCCGAGCGCACTATCCCAGCTTGACGTTGACCTTGGCGCCCGGCGCCAGCACCTTGGCCGGCTTGGGGCTCTGCTTCTTCACTTTGGCCGACTTGGTCTTCTTGCCCTTGACCTTGCCGAGCTTGCATTCGGCCTTGGCCAGGGCCTTCTTGGCCACTTTTAGCTTCTTGCCCTTCAGGTTGGGGACAACGCAGGCGGTGTAGGTGAACTGCTGGGGTGAGGTCGCGGTGCCCGCGACTGTCGTCACCAACACGCTCAGCGGGCCAGGCGCTGAAGAGGACGGCGCCGTCGCCGTGATCTGGCCTTCGGAACCGGCGGAGAACGCGGTCGCCGGGGACGCGCCGAAGCTGACTGATTTCACTTCAGCGAAGTTGGCACCGCTGATCGCCACGCTTGTGCCACCGGAGATCGAGCCGCTGGCAGGGGATATGCCGGTGATCATCGGGGGAGGAAGAACCGTCGCGGTGACGTTAGGACGAACCCCTTCTTCCGTTCCTTCCACGGTCATCGTGGCGCCGTCTGCAAGGTCTCCCCGCTCAGTGCCTTCCATATCGGTCGTGCCATCTTTGAAGGCGCAGGCATTTGGCACTTCAGTGGCATTTAGGTCGTTGAGGCCGATGAGGTCGCCCGCCTGGGCGGGGATGCTGACTTTGAATGTGTTGAGAGCGCTCGGGAGGATTGCCCTCGGACCATCATGAGCGACGACGAGGTAGGAATGACCGGCTTCGATCGGTTTAAAGACCTTGAATTCAAGCGTTTGCCCTGCCCCCGCGGTTGCATTTGTGCTCCAAGAGGTGATTACCCCTCCGGGGGCAGGGACCGCGTAGCTCGCCCCTGGCGTGGGCGTAATCGGGACCGCTTCGTATGGGCCTAGATTGCAATAGGCAGGCGGATTTGCCGGCGCTAGTTGGCCGATCGTCAACGGTGCCGCCTGGGCGCTCGCGGCGGCAAAGAGAGCCCAGGCGCCGAAAGCAGCAAGGGCCAGGTAGACGAGGCGTGCAGGGGCATGGTTGATCTTGGACGAGATTTTCATGGCTGTGAGGCTATCGTCGATTGCGGCGGGTCAAGCCGGGCGCCGGCCGATCGCGTTTCGAGGTCGCCAAGATTTATGGAACCTGTCCGAGGGCTGCTCTGCGATGAGGGCCTGCTGGGGCGGGTACCAGACGAAGGCCGGGCCGGCCGACCGCGATACGCGCTGACCGACAAGGACCGGGAGCTGGGTCCGGCGCTGATCGCCCTGATGAAGTGGGGTGACCGCTACTACGGCGGCGCCGAGGGGCCACGCGGCTGACCCTGCACTGCGGCTGCGGGGACGAGGTCAGCAGCTGCCTGGGCTGTGGGGAGCTGGCGAGTTCGAGGCGATCGAGCCTTGAGCCGGGCGACCAGCGAGCGAGTGCCCGCACTGTGCGCAGCTTTCGGGCAGGTGCTGGATCACCTCGTCCACCTGCTCAATCGGCAAGAGCCCACGACCTGAGCCCCGGTGACCGGGCTGAGCGCCGGGGTTACGATCGGAGCGCTTGCCTATTTTTGCGCCGGTGCTTGTCTGCGCCGGGATCGGCGGAGGGCGGGAGTGAGGAGTTAGCGGAGTCGCGGCGGAGCTCCCGAACCTCTCCCTCCAGCCGCTCGACCCGGCCTTCGAGGCGCTCGACCTGGTTGGCCAGCGCCAGTAGGACCCTGACGCAGGCATCGCGCCCGGAGTTATAGATCGCCTCGGCCTCGGCGCGGCCCATGCCGCCAAGGTTCGCTACGGCCGGTGCGGGGCCTGCTTATGTCAACCGTTCGCCCGGGCTACGCGAGAGGCGGGGGACTGAACGCTTACCCCTTTTCGTATAGCGGGGGCGGTATAGCGGGGGCGGGATTCGAACCCGCGACCTTCGGGTTATGAGCCCGACGAGCTACCTGGCTGCTCCACCCCGCGGCGGTCTATTCATGCTAGCAACGGGAAGCCTGCCGGTAGATGATCGGATGCCGGCGCAAGAACGCCGGCGAATCGGCTCTCTCTAGAGTGCCGGGCCTCATGAGCGGAGACGCCCAAAGGGTCGCGGTGATCGACATCGGCACCAACTCGGTTCGGCTGCTGATCGCCGATGTGGTCGGCGACCGGGTCACAGAGATCGAGCGACGCAGCAGGGTCACGCGCCTCGGCCGGGGCGTCGACCTCACCGGGCAGCTCTCGGCGGAGGCGATCGAGGCCGCCTGTGAGGCGATCGCCGGCTACGTTGCTATCTACCGAGAGACAGGCATCGACTCGGTCGAGGCGATCGCCACCAGCGCCGTTCGCGACGCAACCAACGGGGGCGCGTTCGTCGCCGAGCTGCGGGAGCGATTCGCGCTCTCGGCCCGGGTGCTCGACGGCGAGGAGGAGGCGCGGCTCACCTACCTCGGCGCCACCGCCGAACACCCCCCGGCCGAACCGACCCTGGTGATCGACATCGGCGGTGGCTCCACCGAGCTGATTGTCGGTGCTGAAGCTGAGATCTCTTTCCATGCCTCCCTGCAGGCCGGCGTCGTCCGCCACACCGAGCGGCACCTCTCTTCCGACCCGCCCACCGCCGCAGAGCTTGAGGCCCTTGCGACCGACGTGCGGGGGCTGATCGAGGCCGCGGTCTCAGGACGCGAGGGCGAGCTGAAAGCCTGTGCCGGGATCGCGGTCGCCGGCACCCCCACCTCGCTGGCCGCGATCGAGATGGAACTCGACCCATACGATCCCGAGCGAGTCCACAGGCACCGGCTCACCCTCCCCTCGATCCAGCGGATGCTCTCACGGCTTGCCTCAGCCCCTTTGGTTGAGCGTGTCGAGATCGCCGGCCTCCACCCCGACCGCGCCCCCACGATTGTCGCCGGGGTCGTGATCCTGGTCGAGACGATGCGGGCTTTCGACCTCGATGAGATTGAGGTCTCCGAGCACGACATCCTCTACGGCACCGCCATCTCCGCCGCCTCAGATTGCGGATAACTACGGAAATAGGGTCCGGCAGAACCTCTCCGGACTCGATGGACAGCCCGACTGGAGGCAGCGGTACAGATTGGTTAAGCTGATCCTCGAACCCATAAAAGTCGGTAGATCTTAATTACCTACTTTTCAGCGGCGTGTATAAGGCTGTCTAGACGAATCGGACAGGCGGGCAGATAATCATCGCACTGGGGAAGAGGTGGGGACTGATCCCATCAAGGCCCTAGGCACAGGGCTCGGGCGATTGCCGCATCATGGCGCCTCCCGCCGTCTGAGCCCATCAAATACATGGTCCCTGAAGACGTACCCCTGCCCGTCCTGAGGGACCAACCTGAATCGGCCGCCCCACGAGGGCGGCCGATTCAGGTTCGGGCGCGTCCCGAGCCGCCCATGAGGGACTGATTCGCACTCGCTAAGCCAAATTCGACTTGCGCGGGTAGACGACCTCGGGATCGGTGAACACGTTCACCAGAGTCGGACGTCCCGACTCGAAGGCGCGCTCAAGCGCCGGCCTCAGCTCGCTCGGCTCGCGCACCAAGATGCCGTCGCAGCCGAGTGACTCGACCATCTGGTCATAGCGAGTCTCGGGCCGTAGCTCGGCCGCGACCGAGTAGCCGTAAAGGAATTTCATCGGGTGATGCTCCAACGCCCAGATCCCGTTGTTGCCCATCACGCCGACCACGCCGAGCCCGTGACGCGCCATTGTGTCGAACTCAATCCCAGCGAAGCCGAAAGCGCCGTCGCCGAGCAGAAGGCAGACCTGGCGGCCGGGGTGGGCGACCTTGGCGCCGATCGCCTGGCCGGGACCGGCCCCCAGGCAACCGAACGGCCCTGGGTCCATCCAGCAGCCGGGCTCGTAGGTATCGATGAAGCGTCCCGCGTAGGAGACAAAGTCACCGCCGTCGCCAACCACGATCGCGTCGCGGTCTAGTACCTCGCCCAGCTCCTTGTATACCCGGACCGGGTGAAGCGGCGAGCGGGGATCGTCCAGTTCCTCCCGCTCAGCCGCACGCTTCTCCTCCTCGACCACGCGCAGCTCGGCGAGCCAGGGTCCGGTGGGGGGCTCGGGATCGGGGACCGAGTCGTGGATCGCCGCCAGGCTCGCCGCGACATCGCCGACCAGGTCCAGCTGTGGGGAGCGGTTGGCGGTCAGCTCGTTCGAGGCGACGTCGAGCCTGACGATCTTGGTCTGCTCGCCGAAGCTGTCGCCGAAGCCGAGCCGGAAGTCGATCGGCGCGCCGACGACTAGCGCCACGTCGGCGCCGCTCAGCCCGACGCTGCGGGCGCGGCTGAAGGCGAGCTCGTGGTCGGCTGGAAGGCAGCCGCGGCCGAGACCGTTCAGGAAAACCGGGATGCCGAGCGCCTCGGCCAGGCGCCGAAGCTCACCCTCTCCGCAGGACCAGTAAAGGCCGGTGCCGGCCATGATCGCCGGACGCTCGGCCGCCGCCAGGAGCGCCGCCGCCTCTTCAACCCCCGCGGCGGGGAGCGTCGCAGGGGCCGGAGGCCGGGGAGGGATCTGCGGCGCGGCCTCGCTGAAGACAACGTCGAGCGGATAATCGACGAAGGTCGGGCCGCTGGGCGCCTGCATCGCCAGGTCGAGCGCCGCCGCGGTCATCCCCGCGATCCGTCCCGGCTCCTTCACTGTCTCGGCCGCCTTGACCAGCGGCGAGACGAAGGGCAGGTGGTCGATCTCCTGCAGCGAGCCCGAGCCCCAGCGCATCTCCGGCGCTCGCCCACCCAGCACGCAGACCGGCGAACCATTCGCTTGCGCCCCGGCGATCGCGCTGATCCCGTTGGTCACCCCGGGCCCCGCTGTCAACGCGGCCACGCCCACCAACCGGGTCGCCTTCGCAAACCCCTCCGCGGCAAACGCGGCCGACTGCTCATGGCGTACGTCGACGATCTCGATCCCCTCCTCGCGACAGCCGTCGTAGATCGAGAACAGATGCCCACCCGACAGAGTAAAAAGGTGGCTAACGCCCCTCGACTTCAGAGTTTTCGCGACAAGACGCCCCCCGTGCTCCATCGGCGCGAGCCTATCGAGAGTGCCCGGGGCGGGACTCGAACCCGCAAGCCCCCGAAGGGGCAGCGCCTTTTAAGGGCGCCGCTTTTGCCAGTTTCGCCACCCGGGCAGATCGATGGTATCCGCGCACGAGCCCGCCCAAAAGGACAAGAATTCGTCTTGGAGCGCAACTACCGCGCTGGTACGGTGTCTCTTAGTAAAGGAAACAACGCCTTCCCTGGAGAGAAAGCTTGGAGGCATCCGCACTAACACACGCCAGTCGACGCGGACTGCTAGCCCGGCGCTCTCCGCTGCTCAAGCTGCAGGGCGACGAGCGGCTGATCGCGATGGCCCGCGGCGGCAACGCCGGCGCCTTCGAGACGATCGTCGACCGCTACCAGGGCCGCCTGCTCGGCTTCTGCCGCCAGATGCTGGGCTCCACCGAGGATGCCGAGGATGTCCTCCAGGAGGTCTTCGTCAACGCCTACAGGGCGATGCTCGCCGACGAGCGCGAGATCAACCTGCGGCCGTGGCTCTACCGGATCGCCCGCAACCGCTGTCTCAACCAACTGCGCAAGCCGACTGCCGACGCGCAGGAATCGATGGACATGGTGCCGGCCGCCGAGGCGTCCTCCACCGCGGAGAAGGTCCATAACCGCGAGGAGTTCCGACAGCTCCTCGCCGATGTCGGCAAGCTTCCCGAGACGCAGCGCTCCGCCCTGATGCTGCGCGAGATGGACGCCCTCTCCTACGAGGAGATCGCGCATGCGATGGACACCAGCGTGCCGTCTGTCAAGTCGCTGCTGGTGAGGGCGCGGATCTCTCTCGCCGAGGCGAGCCAGGCACGCCTGCTGACCTGCGGCGAGGTCCGGCTTGAGTTGGCCGAGGCCGCGGAGGGGCTACGCAAGGTCTCAGGCCCGGTGCGGCGGCATGTCCGCGAGTGCGAGGAGTGCTCCGCCTTCCGCTCACAGGTCCGCTCCAACGAGAAGATCCTGGCGGCGCTTTCCCCGATCGGGCCGTTGCTGGCGCTGAAGGGCTTCATCGCCTCCAAGCTTGGCCTCGGCGGAGCTGGGGCTGGCACCGGCGCCGCGGGCGCCGGCGCGGCGGGTGCGGGAGCAGGCGCGGGTGCCACCGGGGCTGGAGCAGTCGGCTCCTCCGTCGGCGCGGCTATTAGCGGAAGCAGCGCGGCCAGCGGGATCGGCGCGATCGGCGGCGCGATCGGGACCAAGGCGGTAGCCGGCGTGGTGACCGCGGCCGTGATCACTGCCGGCGCGGTCGAGATGAAACCCCAGGAAAACCCGGCGCCACTGCACCGCGCGCCTATCGCCCGCATAAGCCGCAAAGCCGCCGCCCCCTCTATCGCCCCTGCCCATGTCCTGAAGCCTTCCCCCCAGGCGACGCAGTCGGCAGCGGCAGTTGTTCCGCCGCCGGCGCCTTCGCCGACGCCCCCGGCGAAGGCGCCGGCGGCCAACCCGGCTCCGACGCCTCCGGCCACCGTCGACGCCGTGGGGCAATCGACCGATACGACGGCACCTCCCACCGAGGGTGTGACCGGCGCTTCTCCCTCCACTCCCGGGGCACACACAGGCGGCGGCACGGTCGTGGTCACCGTCGGCGAATCGACCCCGCCCCCTTCTCCCGTCGCCGAACCGGCACCCGAACAGGCCCCCAGCCCCACTCCACCGCAGGAAGCAGCAACCCCGCCGGCAGAAGAATCGCCTCCCGCTCCCTGAGCGAAGCGACTCCGCCAGCTCGCGATGAGTACTCCCTCCCTACTGGAGGCCGATCACCTTGAGGCGGCGCATCAGGCAGGTGCCGGCGAACTTGCGGGTGTCCTCCAGCGAGTAGCCGAACAGCTCCCAGTCGTCGACCTCTGGCGCCCAGGGCGGCGATAGCACCCGGTCGGCCACCGGCAGCGACTCCTCCAGAGTGCGCTGGATCGCCTGCTTGTAGCGCTCGTCCTCGCGGACCTTCTCGCGTAGGAAGACGGAGCCGAAGGCGACGTGGCGATGCTCGTCGCGGGCGACGTTCTGGAAGCCCTCGACGAAGGCCGGCAGCGTCCCTTCCCGCTCGTTGAAGTCCATGATGAAGTGCTGCCCGGTGAGGGCCAGCATCCCCTCGATCACCATGTGGTAGAGGGTGATCGCCTCGACCAGCGCCTCTGTGTCCTCGGGCTCTGCTGAGAGGCGGTCGGTGCGCTGCCCCAGCATCTCGTCGAAGAGGCGGCCGAAGTTCTCGTTTAGGTGCTCAGAGGTCTCGGCGAGCATCTCGGTGAGGCCGTCGGCCTCCAGCACGCCGACCTCGCGGTAGAAGCGCTCGAAAAAGCGGACGTGGCGTGCCTCATCGGCGATCTGCGTGCAGAGGAATATTTTCTGGTCCTCGGTCGGAGCAGCGCGCATGATCGGCCCGAGCTCCTCGGCCACCTTCTGCTCGCCAATGAAGAAGGAGGAGAGCCCATACATGCGCTGGAAGCGCTCTTCGGCGCTGATCCGACCGTGCCAGTCCTCGCGGTCGCGGCTGAAGTCAAGCTCTTGGGTCTGCCACTGCTGGCGCTCCCAGAGCAGGTACAGCTCCTCGTAGGTGAGCAGCTTGACGTCGGCGGTGCGGTCGGCGGCCTCGATCAGCGCTGGGTCTGCGGTGGCCTGAAAGTCGGCGCGCTCAGTCCTCGACTGCGTCCCGGATGCCTCACTCGTCTCCATCTGCTGCTCTCCTCGCTCGGGGCGGTGGCGGTCAGGGGCGAGACTAGCAGGAGGACTGGCCAGTCAGCCAGTTTTGCTCAGGCCCTGTTCGTCTCGCCCGGCTGGAGCACGACTGCCTGGGCCGAGGTCTTCGACTCCAGCTCGGACTTGAAGGCCGCGGCGTCGGTCTCGATCGGCGGGAAGGTGTCGTAGTGCATCGGGATCACCGTGGCGGCCCCGACGAACTCCGCCGCGAGCACGGCGTCGTGGCGATCCATCGTGTAATGCCCGCCGATCGGCAGCAGGGCCACATCGATCGGGTTGCGCTCGCCGATCAGCTTCATGTCCCCGAACAGGCAGGTATCGCCGGCGTGGTAGACGGTCTTGCCGCCGATCTCGATCACGAGGCCGGCAGCGGTCCCGATGGCGATCCCGTGCTCGGCGCTGAAGGGCGCCTCTGCGGAGCCCGGGATCGTATTGGTGTGCCAGGCCGGCACCAGCTTGATCCAGCCCCAGTCGAACTCGACGGTGCCGCCGAGGTTGGGATCGCTGACCGCCTCGATCCCCTTGCCCTGGAGCCAGTTGGCCAGCTCGACGATCGCCACGCAGTGGGCGCCGGTGCGCTTGGCAAGGGTCACGGCGTCGGCGATGTGGTCGGCATGGCCGTGGCTGAGCGCGATGTGGGTCGGCTCGACCTCCTCTGCGCTCGCCACCGCCTTTGGGTTGTTGGGCTTAAGGAACGGGTCGACGAGCACCGTGGCGTCGCCCTCGCTCAGCTCGAAGCATGCGTGGCCGTGGAACTTGATCTCCATAGCTCAGTCCTCTCCATCTTTGGTGTCTTCGGATTCGGTCAACTCCTCGCGTAGCGCCCAGCCGACTGCAACGCCGACCATCATCCCCATCCTCGCCTCCTCGGCGAGCAGGGCACCGACGGCGGCGATCCGCTCGTCGGGGTCGGGCACGGTGGCGGCCCTCAGCGTCTCGGCCTCGTGGGGCTCGCCAAACCAACCGCCCTCCGCGAGAGCCGCGGCGAGCACCCGCTGCAGCTGCGGAGCGGCTCGCGCCACGATCCGCTCGGCCTCGGAGAAGCGCTCGGCGTCGAGAAGCCGCTCGATCGCGATGTCGAGCTCGCTGTCGCTGGGGGTCACGGGCCCAGCCTAATCGGCGGGGCGCAGCGCCGAGGCCGCGAGGCCCGCGAGGCCGCCGACCGCGCCGCCGATTAGACCCGCGAAGACGTTCGCGGTCGAGTCAAAGATCGGCAGCGCGAGCAGGACGGCGGCCGCGACGATGACCCCGATCAGGTCGTAATCCTCCTCAATCGCGTGGTGTGCCTCCGCGCGGCGAATCGCGAACCATGCCGCGACCGCGCCTAGCGCCATCCCGTTGCCACCGGCGATCACTGCGATTTCCCCCTGGGCTTCGGCGATCCCGTTTGCGGCCAGCATGCCAAGCGATCCGCAGGCGAGGAGCAGCAGGCCGGTGGGCAGGCTGCCCAGGCGCCGCTCAAGTCCGGTCGCAAAGATCGCCAGACCGACCGCTACGACGAACAGGTAGCCGACGTCGACGTAGGCGAACGGCGCGGTAAGGAACCGCCACCACTCGCCCTGGAAGGGGACGATGAGCCCACCGAAGGTTACGAGCGCCCCGCCGCTCACCTTCTGCACGAGCAACAGCGCGGCGGAGCCGAGGATCACGGCGAGGGTCGAGTAGGGCCGAGTCGGGTCATGCGAGAAGCGCCTCAGGGCAAGGAAGCTCGGGCGCCGCACCCGCCGCCGCGTCAGCTTTGGCTCCAGCCCACCGCCGCGCCGCTCCAGTTTCGGCGCCCGCTTGCGCAACCGCGCGCCGCAGTAGGGGCACTCGGTTACGTAGGGACTGACCTCCGAGCCGCAGTTCTTGCAGATGACGCTGAGCTCAGTCTCGCTCATGACCATCCGAGAATAACCCCCCTGCCCCGACCTCCTGCCTCCCTCGCCGGTGACATACTGCGATCGCACCCGTCTTTGAGGAGGAACCAGCGTGGAGTTGAAGAGCTTGACTGAGCAGAAATCGCTGCTCGCGACCTTGGCGCCCGGCAAGCGCGCCCGCCTGCACCGGCTGCTGTTCGAGTTCGGCCCCGGCAGCGGGACGCTGATGCTTTTGCCGATCGACCAGGGCATCGAGCACGGCCCGCGCGACTTCTTCCCCAACCCTGCCTCCAAGGACCCCGACTACCAGTTCCGGCTGGCGGCTGAGGCCGGCTACTCGGCGCTTGCCTGCCAGATCGGGATGGCGGAGAAGTACTACCCCGACTACGCCGGACGGGTGCCGCTGATCCTCAAGGTCAATGGCAAGACCGACATCCCCTCCTCCGCCAAGGCGCTCTCGAGCTGCAACGCGAGTGTCGAGGACGCGGTGCGGCTCGGCGCCGACGCGGTCGGCTACACGCTCTACGTCGGCTCTCCACGCCAGGACGAGGACCTCGCCCAGCTGCGCAGGGTGCGCCAGGACTGCGACCGCTTCGGGATGCCGCTGATGATCTGGTCCTACCCCCGCGGGGAGGCGATCGATGCGAAGGGCGGGGCCGGGTCCTTCTACGCGATCGATTACGCCGCGCGGATGGCGATGGAGATGGGCGCCGACATCGTCAAGCTCAACATGCCGAAGCTCTCCGACGATGACAAAGACGCCCCCGCCCCCTATAACGAGATGGAGGTCAGCCAGGAGGAGGCGATCCGCCAGTGCGTCGAGTCGGCCGGCCGCTCGCTCGTCGTCCTCTCGGGGGGCTCCAAGGTCGACGACGAGACGGTGCTCGCCCACGCCCGCATGGTGATGGAGGCGGGCGGCTCAGGCGTCATCTTCGGTCGCAACGTCTGGCAGCGCGAGTGGAACGATGCGCTGGAGATAATCGGCCAGATCAAGGAGACACTGCTCTCCAGCGTCCGCCGCACTCCGTAGCACAGGAGAGGCGCATCGAACCCAGGGCGTGGCTTTGGGGTGCCTGCCGGCCCTGAAACCTTCACCGCGCTTTGCTACGGTGCCCGCGGCCCCGGGCCACCTCAACCATGCGAATGCGACAGAGCATCTCCCAGTTCGAGACTGCCTTCGAGCAGGAGACCACGTTGGAGCGCCGCCGGCGCGAGCAGCTGCGCAGGCGGGCTGCGAATCGCTCGCGTGCCCGCCGCATCAACCGCACCGAGCAGCAGAGCAAGGTGCGGTTCAGCGTCCTCGCCGTCTGCCTGACGGTGACCGTCGTCGTCGTCGTCGTCGCGATGTTCGAGGCGCTCGGCCTCCTGATGGCGTAGCGACCCCGCGGACGAGCCTCCCGGTTGAATAGACTCGCCCGCCGATGGCCAGACGCTCGCTGAAGCCGCAGCTCAACCAGATCCGTGCCTGGGTGCGCCAGGGGCGGACCGACGCCTGGATCGCCCACCAGCTCGAGATCAGCACTACTGAGCTGCGTGAGTTCCGCGACCAGCACGACCTCTCTCCCGACGCCGAGGACACGGGCTCAGAAATTGACCTCCGCGACGAGATCGAAGCCGAGATCGAAGCCGCCACCGCCGCGGTCAGCGCCGAGGAGGTTGAGGAGGCCGAGGACAGCGAGGAGGCTGCCGAGGTCGAGGACGGGGCCGAGGGCGACGACGCCGCGAGCCGCCCACGTCGCAGGCGACGTCGGGGACGGCGCGGCGGCCGCGCCCGGCGCAAAGAGCTGGAGGCAACCTTCGACCATGGCGAGATGGACGGCTACGGCCTGTGGCTCGACCCTGCGGTGAAGGAGAATCCCGTCTACGCCGAGCACTGGGCCGGGCAACGCGAGGTCACGGTCAGGATCGACCCGGACCAGATCGTGATCCGGCGGGCCGGCGGCGAAGAGGCCGCCGAGTCAGACGACTAGCTTCGGCCCGGCGGCGAAGTCGCTGGCGCCGCGCAGGTAGAGCCAGAAGGCTGCATCGGCGAGCGACTGGGGATCGACCTCCAGGTCGGGTGCCGCATCGAGCGCCACCTGGAGGCACCAGTCGGTGCCACGCCCATAGAGCTCGGCGAGCTCGGCGGCCGTGAAGGTCGGCCCGATCCGCCGCCGCAGCCCCTCGCGGACGGCGTCGACCACCCGATCCGCGCGCCGCTGCGTAGCTGGGTCGGCGGGGAGGTTCTGAAGGGCGCGCCATCCCTCCTCCCACTGAAAGAGCGCGTTCTCGAACGGGTAGCCCACCCGGCCAGGGTACCCAGGAGAAACCGCGGCCCTCTCAGACGGGGGCGTTGGGGATTCGGCGCAGCGGCGCGTTGGCGGGGCCGCAGCCGGTCGAGTCGAGCGTCCCTCGCACCTTCCACACCGTTACCGGCCCGCTGCGCAGGAGCGGGGCGACGGCGGTCTGACCCCGCAGCCAGCCCGCCTCAGGGGAGGAGATCGGAGTCGGCGGTGTGGATGAAGTTGAGGAACGGAGAGGTGACGAGATAATCGAGGTCGGCGGCGTTTACCGCGGCGCGGAAAGCGCGGCAGGTGGGAATCGCGTTAAAGGCGCCATGCGGGCCCTTGGCGCCCAGGTAAACGACGCGGTTGGAGAGATCGGTGCCGTAGAAGCCATACTGGAGGAACCCCGCGGTGGTGCCGGCGAGGCCGATCCGGACGCCGCTGGTGTGGCGCGCCCAGCGGTAGGCGGCGTCGAGGTGCATACCGGGGACGCCGGAGCGGAAGCGGTCGCGCAGGTAGTCGCGCTGCAGCGGGTAGCCGATCCCCACCACGGCGACCGCGAGAACGGCGAAGCCGGCGGCGACGACGCCGCGCCCTGCGCCGCGGTGTCGGGCCACCAGGAGCGCCGCGGGAACCAGCACGACCAGCGCCACAAAGAGCCAGGCGAACCCGCGCGAGGGATCGCGGAGGACAGCATCGGGGCGGTCGGTGACGAGGAGGATGACGAGCATCGCGCCGATCAGCGCCCACTGGCGGCGCCCGTCCTTAAGGCCGCGCGCCAGCGGCGCCAGCACGGTCGCCGCCAGCAGGGCGGGGATGGCGAAGCGGACGTTGATCGCGAAGGCGACCGGGGCTCCCTCGGCCCCGGCGGCACCGAGCGGCGTGAACAGGTAGGCGAGCACCCCGCACAGGGCGACGGCGCCCATCCAGCGCACGGCGCGATCGCGGCCGCGCAGCAGCGCCAGCGCTGCGGCGAGGACCGCCCCGCCCGCCACCAGCGGCCAGAGCACCCCGAATGCCTGGTGAAGGCCGGCCGCGAAGTACTCGCGCCAGACGGCTGGGTCCGTCGCGTAGTGGGAGATGCTGAAGCCCGGCCGGGCGGTCTGAAGCTGTTGGGGATGCGGCAGGGAGACCGGGCCAAGGTGCGCGACCTCGGGCAGCGGATTGCCCACGACGATCAGGTTGCGCAGGTACCAGAAGCCGCCACCGAGCAGAGCCGGCACCGACCACCACCCCGCCGCGGCCCAGCGCCTACCCGGCGGCGCCAGCACCACCGCGGCCACCGTCAACGCCGCGGCCATCGCCAGCGCGGTGTCCCTGGTCCCGGCGGCGAGGCCGGACGCCAGCCCGGCGAAGGCCAATGGCCAGCCGACCGGGAGGGATCCCTTCCCCTTCCCCGGCGAGGTCCCAGCGGCGCGCTGCAGCGCCCAGGCGTTGATAAGGATCGCGATCGCGGCGAGCAGCAGGGCGGCGGCGGCCAGGTCGTTCTTGGCAGCCCCGGGCTC
The DNA here is from genome assembly GCA_963842375.1 of uncultured Solirubrobacterales bacterium. Classification (GTDB taxonomy): domain Bacteria; phylum Actinomycetota; class Thermoleophilia; order Solirubrobacterales; family 70-9; genus CAVUPF01. The sequence goes on along the minus strand of CAWJGB010000010.1, from coordinate 419,677 downwards.
CCGCACCACCAGCGTGTGGCACTCGAGGATGATCGCTGCCGCGACGACGGTGAGGTGGCCTCGTCCATAGGGTCGCCCGATGGACCAGGCCGCGAGGAAGGCGATCGCCAGCCAGCCGAAGTTGATGAAGAGTGAGAGCGTGTCGCGGTGAGTGAGCAGAATGCCGACGGCGTGCAGTAGCTCGGAGTTCTGCGGGTAGAACCAGTTGGTGAAGACCGTGTCGGTGTAGTGGAGCCCGGTGACCGAGTGGCTCTGCACCATGTCCACCGCGAACGGCATGTGGTACCACAGCGAGTCGAAGTTGAAGATGCCTTGGTCCAGGGCCTGCTTGGTGGTCAGGCCCCAGTGGGCGAAGACGACGGCGATGACGCCGACCGTGATCAGGGACATGGCCGCTCGGCCGGCGGTCCTCCCACCTGGGGAGAGGGGCGAGGTCGTTCTCGAGCCCCCTGCCTCCGTGTGACCCGCAGATGAAGCGGGGGCCTTCCAAGCCACGATCACCGCAAGCAGGAGACAGGCCGGCAGGAGGGTCCCGGCGTAGAAGAGGTTGAAGGTGCCGAGGATCTCCGAGAGCCAGATGAGGAGGGCGATAGCGAGGATCGACTCGACCAGGCGGGCGGGGGCGCCCTCCCAGGCGGGGAGCAGGCGCCGGCGCAGGCAGACGGCGCTGAAGCCGAGCGAGAGGGCGACGGCGGTCAGGGCTGCCGCGCCGAGGAGGTAAGAGCCGGTGCTAACCACCGGGGGCTCCCCGGCTGTTCAGTTGAGTCCGCGCACGACGACCGGGGTCTCGCCTTCTGCGACCATCCCCTGCGAGCGCGCCTTGCTTTCGATGACGATCGGGTCTTCTGCCGTTTGGACGCGATGGTGCAGGCTCTTGTTCTCGCGCAGCAGCTCGTGTAGCTGCGCTTTGGCCGCAGTCGTCGCCGTGTAGGTCCTGAAGAAGTCGATCGCCGGGTTCAGATAGGAGTAAAGGACGGCCGCGAGGACGAGGGTCAGCGCGATGCGCCCGACCCGGTCCCAGTGGATGCGACTGGCGCCGCGACGGGCAGCGGGTCGACGACGGGGCGCCGGACGACGGGCGGGACTCTGGCGTCGTGGCACGCCTGTCCCTTTGCGGCGTGAAGCCGCATTCCTGCATTTACTTCGACCGCTGGACGAATACCTGCAGACCGGGGAATTCCGCGCTTTGGCCAAGCTCCTCCTCGATCCGCAGCAGCCGGTTGTACTTGGCGACGCGGTCGCTGCGCGAGGGGGCGCCGGTCTTGATCTGGCCGGCCCCGGTCGCCACCGCCAGATCGGCGATCGTCGTGTCCTCGGTCTCCCCCGAGCGGTGCGAGATGACTGTCGTGTAGCCGGCCTGGCGCGCCGTGCGGATCGCCTCCAGGGTCTCGGTCAGGGTGCCGATTTGATTGACCTTGACCAGGATCGAGTTGCCCACGCCGAGCTCGATCCCGCGCCGCAGCCGCTCCGGGCTGGTGACGAAGAGGTCGTCGCCGACCAGCTGGACCCGCGCCCCCAGTCGCTCGGTCAGCAGCTTCCAGCCGTCCCAGTCCTCCTCGTCCATGCCGTCCTCGATCGAAACGATCGGGTAGCGGGAGCAGGCGTCCTCCCAGTAGGCGGTCATCTCCTCAGAGGTGAGGGTTCGACCCTCGTGCTCAAGCACGTAGGCGCCGTCGCCGAAGAACTCGCTGGTCGCCGGGTCGAGCGCGATGAAGACATCGGTGCCGGGCTCATACCCCGCGGCCTCCACTCCGCCGAGCACCGCTTGCAGCGCCGCCTCGTTGGAGTCGAGGTCGGGGGCGAAGCCACCCTCGTCGCCTCCCGCGGTCGAGAGCCCCTGTGAGGCGAGGCTCTTCTTCAGCGCGTGGAAGACTTCGGCGCCAAACCGCAGGCACTCCGAGAAGCTGGCGGCTCCGGCCGGCACCACCATGAACTCTTGGAAGTCGACCGAGTTATCGGCGTGGGCACCGCCGTTTAGGACGTTCATCATCGGCACCGGCAGCAGGGTCGGCTCGCCGCCCCCGTAGAGCTCGGCCAGGTAGCGGTAGAGCGACTGGCCGGAGTCCGCCGCCGCGGCCTTGGCGGCGGCGAGCGATACGCCGAGGATCGCGTTGGCGCCGAGCCGACCCTTGTTGGGCGTGCCGTCCAGCTCGATCATCGTCTCGTCGAGGGCGCCTTGCTCGGCGGCGCGGGCGCCGGTCAGCGCCGCGGCGATCTCGCCGTTGACGTTGGCGACCGCACGCGAGACGCCCTTGCCGGCCCAGGCATCGCCGCCGTCGCGGAGCTCGACCGCCTCGAACTCGCCGGTCGAGGCGCCGGAGGGCACCGCGGCCAGCCCGCGGGCGCCCGACTGAAGCACCACCTCCACCTCGACTGTCGGGTTGCCGCGTGAGTCGAGGATCTGCCGCGCGTGGATTGAGGCGATTGCACTCATCGGAGGCGCGGCAGTCTATTGGCCGAGCTGCAGGGAGAAGCCGCTAGGGGGCGCCCGTCGACGTCCCGGTCGCGCCCGGAGTGACGCCCGGGGGGAGCCCGCTCAGGCCGGTGCCGGTAGTCGCGGTGACCGGTTTGAGACCGGCCGGCTGGGGGCGCTGCGGTAACTGCTGGCCTTTCGGCGCGAGGACCGTGACCGTGCCGGGCAGGGCGGGTGCCAGCTGCTGGACCGGGGCTGGGCAGGCGGCTGGGAGGCCGCCTTTGGGGTGCGCTTCATAACAGGCGGGTGGGGCGCTCGCCGGGTGAGCGGCGCCAGGGTAGTTGGCGCAGCGTTCGATCGTGTAGCCCGAGGCGCAGAAGGTTCGCGACTGCCACTTGTTGGTGTAGTTGCTCACGAACTGCGTGAAGTTTTCCTGCTGGGTCTGCTGGGTGAGCTGGGAGCTGATCTGGGATTTCACCTGGGTCAGCGGCTCGACTTTCTTCGGCGTCGCTTTTTCCACCACGAAGACGTAATAGCCAAGGGATGTCTTGACCGGTCCCTCCAACTGGCCCTTCGGTGCACTGAAGATGTCGCTGTTCAGCGGTTCCTGGAACCGGCCTTCGGTGACCCCCGCCACCACGCCGCCGCTACTTTTCGAAGTCGGGTCGGTCGAGTACTTCTTGGCGACCACCGCCCAGCTCGCCGTCGAGTGGTCTTTTTCGAGCTGGGCCTTCGCCGCTTCGACCTTGGCCTTGTCTTTGTTGAGGACGAGGCGGATGTTGCGTGACGGCGGTGTCGTGTACTGGGTGGACTTCGCCGCTTCGTAGTACTGCTGGATCTGAGAAGTCGAAGGAGTGGGTGCGCTTTTGCCGATCTGCTGCTGGATCTCGGTGCCGAGCAGTTTCAGCTTCACCCGATCGTTGACGTCGCTCTGGGTGAAATGCGACGTCTTCAGGAATTTCTTGTACGCGGCTTCGGTTTTGAAGTTCTGCTTCTTGATCTGGGCAAGTTCGGTGGCGATCTGTTTCGGGGTCACCGTGATCCCCATTTCTGCGGCCTGTCCTTGGATCCAGATCGTGTCGAAGAGGTTGCCAAGCGCCGCTTTCTTCAGTTCTTCGTACTGTTTTTCGCCGGGCTTCGGGAGCTTTTTCAGCCCTCCCTGAGACGCTGCCTGCAGGAGGGCCTGCTTGTACTCGGCTTCGGAGACATGGCCGATGTCAGAGGGGACGCCTTCGACCAGCGCCACGTCTCCGGCCGGGACGCTCGGGTGGCCGATCCCCTGGGCGATCGCGAAGCCGGCGAAAAGGAGGACGAAGACCGCGCCGAAGACAAAAAGGCCGAGCCGCTGCAGCGGCGTAGGACCGGACGAGCGCCCTGCGGCGCTCCCGCCCTTCCCCTTGCCCGCCGTGGGTCTTTTGTGTTGACTCGGACTCACGCAGCGGGCAGCATATCCGAAGACCGCCTCGCGTCCCTTAAACCCGCGGCCATCGCGAGGACGGCGGCGAGGCGTGCCTGCGGGCTCGTCGGGAACGCGGACCGCGGCGGTCTTCTCCCGCCATTCATACACCGCTCCCTCGACCCGCTCCCCCAGCAACCCGGCCCCATCGGAGTCCAACTCGACCCCCGCGACGCTGAGCCGCCCGCCGCGGAACTCGACGCTCCGCGCACCCGCCAGACCCAGTTCAATCCGCGCAGCTTGAAGCTTCAGGAGGTTCTCGGCCTCCTGAGGCAATGGGCCGAAGCGGTCGTTCAGCTCGTCGCGGATCGCCCGCAGCTCGCCCGGCTCGCGTGCCGCGACGATGCGGCGGTGGATGTCGATCTTTGCCGCCTCGAAGGGAACGAAGGTCGCCGGCATGTAGGCGTCGACGGGCACGTCGAGGCGGACCGGCTCAGGCGTCTCCTCACCGGCCTGCACCCCGCCACCGGCCTCGGCGACCGCTTCGTCGATCATCTGGCAGTAGAGCTCGAAGCCGACCGCGGCGACGTGGCCGGACTGCTCGTCACCGAGCAGGTTGCCGGCGCCGCGGATGTCGAGGTCGCGCATCGCGATCCGGAAGCCCGAGCCCAGCTCGGTGTGGTCGGCGAGGGTCGAGAGCCGCGCCGCCGCCTCCTCGCTCAGCGCCTCCGGGGAGGGGTAGAGCAGGTAGGCGAAGGCGCGCTCGCGTGAGCGGCCTACCCTGCCGCGGATCTGGTAGGCCTGCGAGAGCCCGAGCTGATCGGCGCGTTCGACGATCAGCGTGTTTGCGGTGGGAATGTCGAGTCCGGACTCGATGATCGTCGTCGTCACCAGGCAGTCGGCGCCGCCGCGCAGGAAGTCGAGCATCGTCTCCTCCAGTCGCTCCTCCTCCATCTGGCCGTGCGCTTCGACGAAGCGCGCCTTCGGTACCAGGCCGCGCAGTCGCTCGGCTACCTCGGGCAGCGAGTCGATCCGGTTGTGAAGGAAGAAGGCCTGGCCGCCGCGCTCGACCTCGCGCTCTATCGCTCGGCGCACCAGATCCTCGTCGTAGGGGCCGACGTAGGTGCGGACCGGGCGGCGCCCCTCCGGTGGCGTCTCGATCACCGAGATGTCGCGCAGGCCGGCGAGGCTCATCTGCAGGGTGCGCGGGATCGGCGTCGCCGAGAGCGCCAGCACGTCGACCTTGAGCTTGAGCTGGCGCAGCAGCTCCTTCTGCTTGACGCCGAAGCGCTGCTCCTCGTCGACGATGACGAGCCCGAGGTCCTTGGCGCGCACGTCGCGCGAGAGCAGGCGGTGGGTGCCGATCAGGATGTCGACCTTGCCCGCCTCGAAGTCGGCGAGCACCTGCTTGACCTCGGCCGGCTTGCGCAGCCGGGAGACGCCCTCGACCGTGAACGGCAGGTCGGCGAGGCGCTCGCGGAAGGTGCCGAAGTGCTGCTGGGCGAGAATCGTCGTCGGCACCAGCATCATCACCTGCTTGCCGTCCGCCGCCGCCTTGACAGCGGCGCGCAGGGCGACCTCGGTCTTGCCGAAGCCGACGTCGCCGCAGAGCAGTCGGTCCATCGGCCGCTCCTCCTCCATGTCGCCCTTCACTGCCTCGATCGCCTCCAGCTGATCGGCGGTCTCGCGATAGGGGAAGGCCGTCTCCATCGCGATCTGCCACTCGCCGTCGGCCGGGAAGGCGTGGCCTTTGCGGGCACGGCGCTCGGCGTAGAGGTTGAGCAGCTCGCCGGCGAGGGCTCCGGCGGCACGGCGGGCGCGCGCCTTCATGTTCTGCCACCGCTTGCCGCCCAGCGCCGAGAGGGTCGGTTCGCCGCCGGAGCCGACGTAGCGGCTCAGCTTGGCGAGCTGCTCGGTGGGGACGTAGACGCGGTCCTCGCCCTTGTACTCGAGGTAGAGGTAGTCGCGGGTGACGCCGCCGACCTCGCGGGTCTCAAAGCCGGCAAAGCGGGCGACGCCGTGATCCTCGTGGACGACGTAGTCGCCGACCCGAAGGTCGCCGAAGGCGAGGCGGCCACGGGCGGCGCTGGGCACGCGGTGCTCGGCGCGGCGGCGGCGGTGGACGAGGCGGCGAAAGGGAAAGACGGCGAGGCGCAGCTCTGGGCTGATAAAGCCCTCGCGCAGGCGTGCCTCGGCGAAGGCGAGGCCCGGCTCGGGCGAGATGCGGCCGCCGTCGAGCAACGAGGCGTCGAGGCGATCGAGCCCGTAGCGCGCCCGCTCGGCCTCGCCGCGGCGCTCGAAGGCGACGACGGTGCGGTAGCCGGAGCGGACCAGCTTCTCCAGCTCGCCCTCGGCCTCCTTGACGCTGCGGGCGGGCGACTCGGCGCGGGCGGCGCGGAAGGCGTCCTCGTCGTCCTCGCCGGCGCCGGTCAACGAGAGTGCGGCGCGCTCGGCGAGGGGCGCTGCTACGTCGACGTAGAGGTGGCGGGCGTCATCGGCGTGCATCGCCGTCGTCGCGTCCTCCCAGTGGTCGCGCAGGGCGGGCTCGATCTCCTCGGCGGCGGCGAGGACAACAGCGGCATCGCCGGGTACGAGATCGAGGGGCGCCCTGAAGTGGTCCAGCGGCAACAGATCGGCCAGGTTGGAGATCGGCTCGCCCCGCTCGGCCGCCTCCATCGCTGCCAGCTCGGCGAGCTCGCGATGCTCGGCGTCGAGCTCCGCCGCCGGCGCCAGCTCGACCCGCTCGGCGTCGCCGAGCGAGCGCTGGGTGAAGGTCGAGAACCAGCGCATCGACTCCACCTCATCGCCGAACAGCTCGATCCGCACAGCCCGCTCCTCGGTTGCCGGGAAGACGTCGAGGATGCCGCCGCGTACGGCGAACTGGCCGCGCTCGGTCACCTGATCGACCCGCTCGTAGCCGGCAGCTGACCAGGTCCTCGGCGACCGCGCCCAGGTCGAGCTCCTCGCCGGTCCTCACCGCGAAGCCGGCGGGCCGCAGCGAAGCGTCGGGAACGGCCTCGGCGAGCGCCGTTGCGCTCGCCACGACCACCGCGTCGTCGTCGTTGCCGAGCGCGTCGAGCGCGTCGATCCGCAGCCCGACCAGGTGCGGCGGCGGGGTGACGTGGGAGGCATAGCCGGTCCCTCGCGACGGGTAGAAACGGACGCGGCGCGGCGCCAGGTAGGCGCGCAGGTCGGCGGCGAGGTCGCGGGCGGAGCGGTCGTCGGCGCTGACCAGCAGCGCCGGGCGGCCGGCGAGCCCGCGATCGTCCTCGAGCAGCGCCGCCAGAAGCAGCGGCCGCAGCATCGCCGAGGCGCGTACGGTGACCTTCTCGCCGCCGGCCGCGCGCATCGCGAGCACGACCGGCGAGCGCATGGACGCGCTCGTTCTCGGCGACGATCTCGATCAGGGGACGAAGGCTCATGGCACGCGAAAAGCCCGGACACCGGGTCCGGGGAGGTCAATTCTAGGAGGCGGCTATCTCCCGTAGGGGAGGCCGGGTCCTGACCTCTGCCACTCCACCTGGCCCTCGCCCTCGCTTCGGGAGCGCCCCTCGACGTCGTCCCACTCGTGCAGCATCCGCTTCAGGCGGGCAACCGCCTCGGGCGGGTGGGCCGCGATCTGGGCGGCAAGCTCGAGCGCAGCCTCCTCGGTCCCCGCCGCGGGAGCGACGCGGTTGACGAGGCCGAGCCGCAGCGCCTCCTCGGCGCCGACCGTGCGCGAGGAGAGCAGCAGGTACTTGGCGGCGGCGAGGCCGCAGAGCGTCACCAGGCGCGCCGGCCCCACCGGCACGCCCAGAGCCGCGCCCGGGAAGCGCATCCGCAGGTTGGAGCCGCCGACCCGCATGTCGCAGGCGACGGCGATCTCCGCCCCGCCCCCCACCACGTCGCCGTGGCAGACGGCGATCGTCGGCTTCGGGAAGGCGACGATCGCGTCGTAGAGGTCGGCGAAGAGCTGCATGCGGCGCACCTTGCCATCCTCGTCGAGACCCTCCTTGACGTCGGCGCCGGCGGAGAGGCCCATCTGATCGGAGGAGGTGATGACCAAGACGCGGACGGCGTCATCTGCCGCGGGCCACCGCGAGGTGCTCCAGCATCTCGGCGAGCATCTGGGTGTTGATCGCATTGCGCGCATCGGGCCGGCGCAGGCGCAGCACCCCCATCCCCCGCTCGCCGACCTCGTAGCCGGTCAGATCTGGCGAATCGCTCACTTTCGCCCGGAACCTAGCTCCTCGACCAATCGCTCGGCCTCCCCGGCGGCGCGATCGATCAGCGCGGCGACCTCCTCGCGGGGCTCACGGAAGCGCGAGAGCACGTAGGAGGAGACGACCTCGGGGTCGGTGCGAGTCGGGCCGCCCCACTCCCACCCGCACCCGCCAGAACTCTGGGTCGCCGAGCCCGCGTTTGAGGCTCTTCAGGCCGTTGTGGCCGGCCAGGCCGCCCCCCAGGCGAGCCTGCACCTCCCCGAAGGGGAGATCGATCTCGTCGTGCAGCACCACCACCCGGTCGAGCGGCGCCTTCAGCGCGCCGCGCGCCGGTCCGGCCGAGTCGCCCGACTCGTTCATGTAGGTCTGGGGCCGCAGGATCGCCACCCGCGAGCCGCCGGGACCGGCGCGCCCTTCGGCGATCAGGCCGCCGAACCTCCGCCTGGCGCGCGGCAACTCCCAGCGCCGGGAAAGCTCGTCGGCAACCTCGAAGCCGACGTTGTGACGGGTTCCGGCGTACTCGCGCCCGGGATTGCCGAGCCCGACGATCAGGATGCGGTCGTCCGCCGTGCTCTCCTCGCCGCGGCCGGCCCGGCGGCGGAACAGGGACAGCGCTTACTCCCCGCCGCCCTCGCCCGAGTCGCCGCCCTCGCCCTCCTCGGCGGCCGTCTCCTCGCCGGCGCGGGCCTCGCCCTCCTCGCCGACCAACTCGGTCTCCTCCTCAAGCGCCGGCTCCGGCTCTTCCTCGACCCGCGGCGGGGAGAGGGTGGCGATCGTGATCTCCTCGGGCTCCTCGGCGACGAACTTGACGCCCTCGGGCGGGGTTGCCGCGGAGAGCTGGACGGTGTCGTTGATCTCCATCGCCGAGACGTCGACGACGATCCGGTCCGGGATCTCGGTAGGCAGCGCTTCGACCGTGATCTCGCGGGTGACGTGCTCGAGCACGCCGCCGCCCTTGACGCCGGGGGCGGCCTCGGCGCCCTCCAGTTCGATCGCCACCTCGGCCTGGATCGCCTCGTTTAGCTTGACCTCCTGCAGGTCGATGTGCTGGAGGCTGCCGCGCACGGGGTGCAGCTGCTGCTCCTTGACCACGACCGGCACGGTCTTGGCGCCCTCGACCTCGAGGTCGAAGAGCGCGTGGCCGTCGGCGAGCACCGTGTGCACCTCGCGCTCGGCCACCTGGAAGGGCTGAGCCTCCGAGCCGCCGCTGTAGACGACGCCTGGCACGAGACCCTGGCGCCGCAGGCGGCGGGATGTCCTGGAGCCGAACTCCGCGCGGGGAGTGACCTTCAACGTTGCGCGTCCACTGGCCATCGGACGGGAGAGGATAGAGAAACCGGGCAAAGCGGAACCTGTGGCAACCTTCCACCGTGGCCGATGACTCGAAGATCCCGAAGGGCAGGATCCGCCGCTCGGCCAAGCTCGGCTCGATCGTCGGTGTGCAGGGCGCACGCTACGCGGGGACCAAGGCGACGAACGTCGCCCGCTCTGAGGAGGAGGGCAAGGAGCGCCTGGAGCAGCGCCACCTGGAGACCGCGATGAAGATGGTCGGGGCGCTCGGCCAGATGAAGGGCGCGGCGATGAAGCTCGGCCAGTTCGCCTCCTTCATCGACACCGAATTCATCCCCGAGGAATACCGCGAGATCTACCAGGAGCAGCTCGCCAAGCTGCGCACCGAGGCGCCGCCGATGCCCTGGGAGAAGGTCGAGAAAGTGCTGGCGGAGGAGTACGACGGCGAGCCGGTCTCCGAGCTCTTCGCCGAGTTCGAGACCGAGGCGTTCGCCGCCGCCTCGATCGGCCAGGTGCACCGCGCCCGGCTGCTCGACGGGCGCGACGTCGCGGTGAAGATCCAGTACCCGGGGATCGCCGAGGCGCTGGAGGCCGACCTGCGCAACGCCGGGACGCTGGTGCGGCTGGCCCGTGCCCTCGCCCCCGGACTCGACGCCAAGGCGATCGCCCACGAGATCCGCGAGCGGGTGATGGAGGAGCTCGACTACGAGTACGAGGCGCAGAACCAGCGCACCTTCTCCCGCGCCTACCGCGACCATCCTTTCATCTACGTGCCCGAAGTCGTGACGCGCCTCTCGCGGCGGCGCGTGCTTGTCACCGAGCTGGTTGAAGGCATGGGGTTCGAGCAGATCAAGGAGCTGCCGCACGCGAAGCGCAGCCGCTTCGGCGAGATCGTCTTCCGCGGCAGCTTCGGCTCGATCTACCACCTCCAGCACTTCAACGCCGACCCCCACCCCGGCAACTACATCCTGATGGGCGACGAGCGGGTCGCCTTCCTCGACTTCGGGATGACGAAGAAGCTCGACCGCGAGCAGATCCTGCTCGAGCAGCGCGCCTTCGACGCCGCCTCCCGCAACGACCCCGAGGCGTTTCGCGAGGCCCTGCACGTGCTCGGCTTCGTCAAGAGCCCTTCAAAGCTCGACGCCGAACGGCTGATGGACCACATGCGGGCGGTAGGCGGCTGGTACGTGGAGGATCGCGAGATCGAGATCACCCCCCGCCGGGTGATGAAGATCATCGAGTCGACCAACGACCCGCGCTCGGAGTACTTCGACCTGATGCGGCGCGAGTCGATCCCGGCCGACGAGCTGATGGGGCGCCGCATGGAGATCGGCGTAGTCGCTGTGCTCGGGCAGCTCCGCGCCAAGCGCAACTGGCACCGGATCGCCCGCGAGTGGGTCTACGCCGACCCGCCTGCGACCGAGCTCGGAGAGCAGGAGTGGGAGTACTTCGCGGGAAGAGGCGTGATGCGAACCCCCGGACTGGCGAGCCCCGCCTGAGAGGAGGGCGGTGATGAACAGGATGCGACGCGGTTGGGCACTGACCAAGAAGAGCTGGGCGCTGCTAAAGGAGCACCGCGCGCTGATCCGCTTCCCGCTTTACGGGGCGGCGGCGACGATCCTGATGGCCGTGATCGTCCTCGGGCCGGGCCTCTATTTAATTGCAAACCACAAGGCCGCGATCGGCGGACCGCTGGCCGTAATCGGCTTCTACCTGCTGGCGGTGATCGGCATCTACTTCAGCGTCGGGCTCGCCGCCGCGGCCGACATGATCTTCCGCGGCGAGGAGGCGACGGTCGCCGACGGCCTCGCGGTGTCGCGCAGCCGCCTCTCCCAAATCGCCGGCTGGGCCGCAGTCTCCACGGTGGTCGGGCTCCTGCTCAGCCTGCTCGAGAACCAGGGCGGCCTCGCCGGGGCGATCTTCGGGCGACTGCTCGACATCGGCTGGTCCTTGATCACCTTCCTCGCAGTGCCGGTGATCGCGCTGGAGGGCGCCGGCCCGTTCGAGACGCTGAAACGCTCGGCGAGCCTGTTCAAGTCCCGCTGGGGACAGCAGGTGACCGGCAACATCGCGATCGGAGGCGCGGTCTTCCTGCTCGGCGTGCTGCCGGCTGCGGTGCTGATCGTGCTCGGGATCGGGATCTGGGCCTCGACCAGCTTCGGCGGGGCGCTGCTGGTCGTGATCGGCGCGATCGGGCTGGCGATCGCGCTGCTGATCGCCCGGGCGCTGAGCGGGATATTCGGTGTGGCGCTGTACCGCTACGCGCTCGACGGCGAGGCGCTGGGCGGCTTCACCGCGGAGGATCTTGACTCAGCCGTGCGCAAGAAGCGCGGGCGCGGCGGCGCGGGCCCTGCTCCGACCACCGTCTAAAGCTCGGCGAAGAGTCGCGGGTCGTTCGAGCAGAGGCCGTCGACGCCACGCTCTACCAGGCGCTTCATCCGGGCGAGGTCGTCGACAGTCCAGGCGATCAGCTCGACGCCCGCGATCTCGGTGATTCGGGCCAGGTCGGCGGGTGATCAGCGGGTGGTAGACCCACATCGCGTGGACTCCCAGCTTGGGCAGATCGCGCGCCGCGAGCCCGGGAAGGTTGCGGCGCATCAACATCAGCGCCGCCAGCATCGGACCCTTCGCCCAGCGCTTCGAGGCCCAGTCGCTGAGTGACTCTCGGATAGGTCCAGCCACGCCGCAGGTCAGGTTCGAGCCTGCGGATCCGCGCCAGGCTCGACAGCTCCATAGTCGATACCATCGCCCGCGCGAGCAGTCCGCGCTCGCGCAGCGCCTCCACCAGCTCCTCCTCGCGGCCGGGCAGTTTGATGTCGAGGTCGACCTCGACCCGGTCGAGCGGCGGCGATCCGAACGCGTCGAGCGCCTCCCCCAGGGTCAGCGGCGTGCGTCGTTCCGCATCGCCCCAGTCGTGGGCGACGACGAGCGGCGAGCGCTCCGCGGCGGGGAGGCGAGGGTGCCCGTCGCGCGTCCAAAGCACGTCCAGCTCGATCGTGTCGACGCCGGCTTTCACTGCCGCGGCGAAGCTCTCCACGGTGTTGCCTGGCGAGATCAGGTCGGCGCCCTTGTGGCCGACCAGCCGCAGCCCGTCGGGCGGCACTAGAAGAGTTGGTTCTCGCCGGCGAAGATCTCGGAGACCGAGTCGTCGGTGAAGATGCGGCGGATCGAGTCGGCGAAGGTGCTCGCGGTCGAGAGCACGGTGATGTTGTCCGGAGCGCCGGGGCGCAACGGCACCGTGTCGGTGACGACGATCCGCTCGATGCCGGAACTCTCGTAGGCGAGGCGCTCGAAGGCCGGGCCGGAGAAGACGCCGTGGGTGGCGCAGGCGATCACCCGCGCCGCGCCCTCGTCGAGCACGGTCTGGGCTGCGGCGCAGAGCGTCCCCGCGGTGTCGATCATGTCGTCGACCAGCACCGCGGTGCGGCCCTTGACGTCGCCGACCACGTAGCCGATCTCGGCCACCTGCTGGGCGGGGCGCTCCTTCTCCATCACGGCCCAGTGAGTGCCGATGCGGCGGGCGAAGTTTCGCGCCGTCTTCACCCGGCCGGCGTCTGGGGAGACGATCACCAGCTCGTCGGTGAGGTTCTGGTCGGCGAACCACTGGGTCAGCATCGGCATCGCGGTCATGTGATCGACCGGCACGTGGAAGAAACCCTGTACCTGGCCCGCGTGCAGGTCCATGGTGAGGACTCGGTCGACGCCGACCCCCTCCAGGCACTTGGCGACGATGCGGGCCGAGATCGGCTCGCGCGGCGCCGACTTCTTGTCCTGGCGGGCATAGCCGTACCAGGGCATGACGGCGATGATCCGATGGGCCGAGGCGCCTTGGGCGGCGTCGATCATCGTCAGCAGCTCCATCAGCGAGTCGTTCGGGGTCATCTCGGTCTGCTCGTTGCCACAGGTGGACTGGACCAGGAAGACGTCGGCACCGCGGATCGACTCCTCGTAGCGACAGTAGACCTCGCCGTTGGCGAAGGTCTTTAAGGTCGCCTGGCCGACGTCGAGGTCGAGCTTGCCGGCGACCTTGGCGACCAGCTCCATCGAGCTGCGCCCGCCGAAGATCATCAGCCGCTTCGAGTAGTCATGCGGAATGGCGGTTGCCGCTTGGGGACGCTCCTCGATCGTGCTCACGTGCTCTGCTCCTCGGTCGCCTTGCGCTTCGCGTATCCCTCGATGTTGCGTTGCTCGTTGTCGCTCACGGCGAGCGCACCCTCGGGCACGTCGTCCATGATCACCGCACCAGCGCCAGTGTAGGCGGCGTCACCGACTTCTACCGGGGCGATCAGCATCGTGTCAACGCCGATGCGCACGTTTTTGCCGATCACGGTCCGGTTCTTGCGGAATCCGTCGTAGTTCGCCGTGATCGTGCCGGCGCCGAGGTTGCTGTCGGCGCCGACCTCCGCGTCGCCGACGTAGGCGAGGTGCGGGACCTTGGCCCCCTCGCCGATCCGCGAGTTCTTGATCTCGACGAAGGAGCCCGCCTTGGCACCCCGCTGTAGGGCGGCGCCCGGTCGCAGGTAGGCGAACGGGCCGACCGAGCAACCGTCGAGCACGTCGCACTCGACCAGATAGGAGTGCGGGACGCAGACGTCCTCGCCGAGCCGCGTGTCGATCAGCGTGCTCAGCGGGCCGACCACCGAGCCGGCGCCGACCTCGGTGCGGCCGTGCAGGCTGGTGGCGGGCTCGATCCGCACGTCGGCGGCGATCTCGATCCCGGCGTCGACCCAGGTCGAGCTCGGGTCAACGACGGTGACGCCGGCGAGCATGTGGGCCTCGAGGATGCGGCGGCGCGCCTCTGCCTCGACCGCGGCGAGGTCGGCTCGGCTGTTGATCCCCATCGTCACCGCGGGGTCGTCGGCGAGATGGGCGGCGACGGAGTGGCCCGCCTCGCGCAGCACCGGGAAGACGTCTGGCAGGTAGTACTCACCCTGGGCGTTGTCGTTGGAGAGGCCGGCTAAGGCCGCTGCCAGGGGCGCCGCGTCGAAGGCGTAGGTGCCCGCGTTGATCTCGTGGATCGCCAGTTCCTCGGGGTTGGCGTCGCCGACGGCTTTGGCCTCGACCACGCGCTCGACCTCTCCCGAAGGACCGCGTATGACGCGTCCGTATGCGCCGGGGTCCTCAAGCTCGATCGTCAGCATCGTCGCGGCAGCGGCGGAGACGGCGTGCGCTGCGAGCAGGGCCCTGATCGTCTCGACCGAGAGCAGCGGCACGTCGCCGGAGAGGACGAGGACGGTCTCGCTGGACTCGATCAGCGGCAGCGCCACGCGGACGGCGCCGCCGGTGCCATCCGAGACAGGCTGGACGACGGTCTCGACGCCCTCCGGCAGTCCTTCGGAGATATCTCGCCCGGGCGAGACGATCGCAGCGACCCTGCCGGCCCCTGCCTCGCGAGCGGCGAGGATCGGCCAGGCGACCATAGGCCGCCCGCAGACGGGATGCAGCATCTTCGGCAGCGAGGAGCGCATCCGCGTTCCCTCGCCCGCCGCCATGACCAAGACAAGGGGCGAACTCACCCAGGGATCGTAGACGCGGCGCGCGGGCCCTGTCAGTTTGCTCGAGCGCAGGTCTTTACCCAGCAGGGCGACGCTGGTCAGGGTCCAGCCGGCGAAGATGAGGTCGATGCCGACGAGCAGGCCGATCGCCCAGTCGGCGGAGCTGGGGAACTTGGCGAGGACGAGGATGCCGATCAGGAGGCCGGCGACGCCGCTGAGGCCGACCAGGCCGGCGTTGCGCCGGCCCCGCGAAGAGAAGGCGACCGCGATCCGTGTCACGCCCATGAATAGGAAGTAGATGCCGAGGACTAGAGTCAGGGTGAGGGTGCCGTTGTGGGGTTCGACGATCAGGTAGAGGCCGACGATCACGGTCAGCGCCGCCCAGATCAGGCGCAGGACCACGGTCCCGATTGAGTGGGCAGTGAAGGCGCCGGCGACCAGGAACGCCCCCGCGATCACCAAGATCCAGCCGATGAAGATCGCCGTCCCGACCGAGGCGACAGCCGGCACGACGATCGCCACGCACCCGATCCCGATCGCCAGCACCCCGACGACCATCAACCCCTTCCAGCCGCGCGCAAGCCCCTCGCGAACCTCGGGGTCCAACTCCACCCTCCCCATCTCCATGCAGCGGACCCTAAGCGCCCAAACGGACGCGGTCAACCTCGGCAATTCCCGCTCGCGCCCTGGCTTCAGCCCGCTCCTGCGCGATCTGGCGCTCGTAGAAGCGCACCCACTTGCGCACCGCGTTGTCGGAGACCCCGTACTTGCGTCCGACAGCTACATAACTCGTCGCCATGATCTCTTCCAGCAGTCTTTCGTACGACGGCCGCTGCGCTTTTCGGGCGTGAGGGTGCGGCCTACCCCTGAGCGGCGAGCGATCCCACCGGCATCCGCAAGCACGCGAGCAGTAGCGGTGGCGCCTGTATTTCGCCACGAACTCGCGCCCGCAGTGCTTGCAGGAACGCAGGGTCGGCTCTTGCCTGTTCTTGCGGCCACAGTGCGTGGCCAGTGTGGCGGCGCAATTCGGGCAGACGATCCGCAAGTTCTCGAGCCGGTTGTCGTCGGGAGCGCCGTTGGCGTGATCGAGGATCAACGACATCCAGCGACCGTGCCACCGTTCGTCCTGACCGCATATCTCGCAGCGTCGCTCCTTGAAGCCCTCGGCGAAGAGGCGCTGCTTGAGCTTGCCGCGCGAATAAGATGAGTGCTGGACGAGGATCTCCTCGATGGGCTTGGACGGCCTGTTCAAATTTGCCCTGGCAGTCGCGCCTGAGTCGAAGTGATCGGTTGGGATCTTCCACACCTCGTCTACGTAGCGCCGGAGAAGGCCGTGGTTGCCTCCGGCGGGCCGCATGCCCAGCCGGCGGAGCACCTCGCTGTATGACCTCGACGCGGCGACCGCTGCACGAGCTTCCTGCGCGCTGTATCGGGGCATATGCGAACACTAGTTCGACTATCGGACGGGACCTGGAGCGCCGGCGACCGCTAATGTCGAGCCTCGTTCCGGGGTGGTGTAATCGGCGAGCACGTCAGGTCTTGGCCCTGAAAGAGGGGGTTCAAATCCTCCCCCCGGAGTAGTTAGTTCTGACATGGACGCCTCCTCACGTCCGTTCACGAACTCCCCACAGGGCAAGCAGCGGCAGCGCCGCGAGGTAGGTGAGCGAGGCCAGCTCGGCGATGGCGTTCGCCGTGCTGAACCCGCGCAGGTGGGTCGCGTGGAAAGCGAGGTGCAGGACCGCCGGCACCAGCCACGCCACCGACGCGGCGCGCACCAGGCCGGGCTGGAGGGTCCGGGCCGCCCATGCGAACAGGACCGCGAATCCGAGGTAGAGACCGCCGACGTCGGTGACCAGATGCTCGTTGTAGGGCGGGATCAGGTTGACCCAATGGGCGAAAAACGGGAAGTCGGAGTAGAAGGTCAGCGGGGCGAGGGCAGCCGGGATGCCGACCGCGAAGGCGGCGATGGCGAGCAGCACCAGCGCAGCCCGGGCCAGGCGCGGTGACCTCACGATCCGCTTCGCCCCTCCGAGCCGAAAAAGCGCTCGCCGGCGAGCCACCGCTCGAAGGTCGGCCCTCCTGCCGCCGCGGCTGGATCGCACAGGGTGCCGGCGCGAAGAGCCCGTCCGAGCCTGCCGACGATCGGCGCGCGGATCGGTAGGAGGCTTCGGCCATCGTGCCCGCGCCAGGCACGAGCCAGCTCGGTCAAGGTGCGAACTTCGGGGCCGGCGATGTCGGGAAGGTGCCCGCTCGGCCCGGCATGCACGGCCTCGGCGATGCGATGGGCCACCACAGCGGGGTCGATCGGCTGCAGCCGGATCCGCCCCGTCGGCAAGAGCCGGCCCCGCGCGGCCATCGCGAACACTCCAGCGAGGAGGGTGTGGAACTGGGTCGCTCGCAGCACGCTCCAGGGCACCGGTCCACTCGCCACCTCCCGCTCCTGGGCGACCTTGACACGGTAGTAGGAGTAAGGGGTCCTCTCGCATCCGACTATGGAGATCGCCAGGTGGTGGCCCACGCCCGCGCCGGCCTCCGCCTCCAGCAACCGGCGGGTACCCCCGACCAGCACCGCCTCGGCGCGCCGCATCTCGTTGGCGGCATCGACGACGGCGTCGACCTCCTCCACGCCGGCTGAAAGCCCGTCCCCGGTCGAAAGATCGACGCGCCGATGAGACGCGCCCGCGGGGAGATCGCCTCCCGGCCGCCGGCTGAGGACCCTCACCTCATCGCCCCGCCCCGCCAGCTCCCCCACCACCAGGGCACCGACCACGCCCGTCCCCCCAACCACCGCCACCTTCATCGCCTGCTCCTAATCCTCCGAGGACCGCGGCACCTTGCCTGCCTCGGCGCCGGGCTCCATCGCAGGGCCGCGGGGCGAGGCTATGCCGAGGACGCGCATCGCCTTGAGACCGAGGCCGAGCTTCTCGCGGCCCTCGGTGGCGGAGACGTCGTGGCCGCACAGCTCCTTGACCCGCTCGAGGCGGTAGCGGATCGTGTGGCGGTGGGTGAAGAGCTGTTTGGCGGTGGCGGCGACGTTGCCGTCGTTATCGAGGTAGGCCTCGACCGTCGCCACCAGCTCGGTCTCGTACTGCTCATCGTAGGCGGAGAGCGGCTCGATCGTCTCGGCGTAGAAGCGCTCCAGCTCGCGCGGGTCCTCGCTCATCGCGGGCAACAGCAGGCGGTAGGCGCCGGTGTCCTCGAAGGCGAGCAGAGAGCGGCCCTCGGCCTCGCCGACGTTGACCGCCAGCCGGGCCTCGCTTCCGGAGCGGTAGAGGTCCACCGGGTCACCTGCCCGGCGGCTGCGGCCGATCGTCAGGTGAAAGCCCGAGAGGCTGTCCTCCAGCTCCCGGGCCAGCCCGGTGGCGGCGCGAGCGAGCTGCTCATCACCGGAGGCGGGGACGATCACCGCCACTTCGGCGGCGACCTCGCCCCCCTTGGCGGCCGCCAGCGAGCCGGGAGCGAGCGCGCAGCGCCGCAGCGCCAGGGTCATCACCCGCGCCCGCCATTCGCCCGTCTGCGCAGCACGCGGGGCGGCGCGCACGATCAGCACCCCCGCCCCCCGCTCGAGGTCGGCACCCAGCTCGGCGGCGCGGGCGACGATGTCGCCCCGGTCGGTCACCTCGCGGCCGAGGACGGCCTCGACGAAGGCCCCGGCCACCTCCTCGCTCTCCCACTCCGGTGAGCGGGAGCGCTCCAGCTCCAGCGCCAGCAGGGCGCTCACCATGCGGGCGATCGCCGGGTCGGGCGCGACCCTTGCCGCGGTAGCGCAGCTCGCCGACCGCGCTGTCGGCGACCCGCAGCTCGACCGTGGTCACGTCCTCGCCGCCTGAGAGCAGCTTCTGCTCCTGGTCTGCCGAGGCGCCGGCCACCGCGAGCACGGCGCTGGAGCGGTCGATCAGGGCGACGCTGGCGTCGAGTACCTTGGCCGCGGCGCGGGCGACTGCGGGCAGCCCGGCACCGGACTCGACCGCCTCGGCCAGCCGGTCGAGGGGCCCGGCTTCTTCGCCTTTTGCGGGCATTTCCTGCCCTTTCGCGGTCGCGGACACCCGACCATTATCCCCAGCTACTTGCCGTGGAGCAGATTGACAATGTCGTTGTAGTAGTAGACGAAAGCCAGCCCGATCACGACCCCGACCACGACCAAGGCAAAGAGCACGAAGAGCGAGAGGAAGCCCGCGGCGGTCTTCTCCCAGATCCGGCCGTAGGAGCTGAGAGCGGGGACGAGGATCAGGGTGACGAAGGCGACGAGGCTGATCAGCCCCGCGGCCCCGAACAGCAGGTACTGGTTGCCGATCTTCGTCAGCGCGAGAACAGTCACTGCCCTGGATTCTGGCGCACTTGGGAGATGACGAGCGCCACCGCCGCGCAGAAGGAGAACGCCGCGACGCCGAGGGCCCAGCCGGCGCTGACATCGCTGAGGTAGTGGACGCCGAGGTAGACGCGGGAGAGGCCGACGAGCGCGGTCAGCGCGATCCCGGTCGCGACCACCGCGGCGCCGCGAGCCATGCCGGGTCGCAGGCGAATGAAGATCGTCACCGCCAGCCACAGGTAGAGGACCGAGTAGGCGGCGTGCCCGCTGGGGAAGGAGGAGCCAGAGAAACCGACCAGCGGGTCGGGCGGGCGGGGCCGGCCGACCGCCGCCTTGATCGCGTGGAAGCCGACCGCGGTCAGCGTCATCCCGGCGATCAGGACAGCGAACTCCGTCCACCGCCTGCGCAGCGGCGAGAAGGGCGGCAGCAGACGACGGTCAGACCCCAGGCCACCGCACCCCGAGCCGAGGGCGGTGACTACCTTCGCCAGGTCGGTGAGCCAGCCCGTGCGGATGCTTTCGACGACTTCCATCGCGGTGATGTCGCCGGGCGTGGGGCCCGGTTCGTGGCCGACCACGACCGTGTAGGCGACAAGGACGAAGAGGGAGACGGCCAGGGCCGCCATCAGCGAGGTGAGCTCCAGCCCGAAGGTGCCGCCGGGCGTGACGCGGTCCCAGAGGAACCGGAGCTGGGGCCGGAAGCGGCGGCCGAGGACGATCAGCCAGCGGGTCGCTGCATGGCGCCCCATCCACCGCGTGGCAGCACGGCGGTTCTCCGCGACCCGGAAGTGGCGGAAGAGGACGAGCAACCCCGACGACGACGACGATCAGGGCGCCGAGCAGGAAGGCGCCGGTGCCCGCGTACCTGGCGGCGGTGTCGATGCTGCGCGAGAAGAAGTAGCCGATCAGGATGTGGGCGGTGACCAAGAGCCCGCAGCCGAGGATGCTGTAGGGGACGAAGTCGCGGTAGCGCATCCCCGAGCTGCCGGCGATGAACGGGGCGAAGGCGCGCACCAGGCTGATGAAGCGGCCGATGAAGATCGTCTTGCCGCCGTGGCGGGAGAAGTAGTCCTCGACTTTTTCGAAGCGCTCGTGGCCGATGCCGAAGCGGGGGCCGTGCCGGAGGACGAAATCGCGGCCGAGGCGGCGGCCGATGAAGAAGCTGGCCGTGTCCCCCGCCCAGGCCGCGAACCAGGCGATCGCGATCAGCAGGTAGACGTTGATCGCCCCCTGTCCGGCGACGGCGCCGCCGAGCAGCATCATCGTCTCGCCCGGGACGACCATGCCGACGAAGGCGCCGGTCTCTGCGAAGGCGAAGACGCCAACCAGCAGGTAGGTCCAGGCGCCGAGCGTGTTGGAGACTTCTTCCAGCAGCCTGTGAAGGTTGAGGTGGCCGAGCTGGCGGCTGAGCAGGTAGTAGCCAGCGACGATCGCCAGCGGCGAGGATCACCAGGGCCAGCCGTTTGCGGTTGCCTGTCAGCTCGCCCGGCAGCCTCACGGCGCCCTCCCGGCCGCGCAGACGATCACGTCGTCGCGGTCGATGCGGGAGGCGGCGTCGCGGGCGGCCGCGAGGTCGGCGAAGAGCCCGAAGGCGGTCGGCCCCGAACCGGTGAGCAGGGCGCGCGGGCGCACCGGCGCCGCGAAGCGCATCCAGGGCGTCGCCGATCTCGGGGCGCAGCGAGCGGGCGGCGGGCTCGAGGTCGTTGGCGAGCAGGTCCGGGTAGGAGAGCGGCGAGGCGCCGGCGCCGGCCACCGCGCGGAGCCGGGCGGCGAGGTCCTCCAGCTCGGCGCCGTCGCGACCGAGCCCGAGCCGGTCCGCCTCGGCGAAGACGTCCGCGGTTCTTAACCCGCCGCCGCCCGGCAAGAGGACGACGGCGTGGGGCACGGGGTCGGGAAGCCGCTGCACCTGCTCGCCGGCGCCCTGCACCAGCGCCAGGGAGGGGACGAGCTGGGACGGCACGTCGGCGCCGATCTCGCGCGGCAAGGGCGGGGAGGTCATCGACCTCGCCGGCGGCGAGGCGCAGGATCGCGGCGGCGTCGGCGCTGCCGCCACCCAACCCGGCCGCGACCGGGATCCGCTTCTCGATCCGCACGCGCAGGGGGGATGCGTCCCAACCCCGCGCCCGCAGGACCTCCAGCGCCCGGGTGGCGAGGTTCTCGCCCTCGATTCCCGGGCAGAGGACCTCGTCGCGCTCGCCCTCGGAGACGTCGATCAGGTCGGCAAGCGCAAGCGGCTCAAACAGGGAGCAGAGTCGATGTAGGCCGTCCTCGCGTCGAGGTCCCAGGTAGAGGCAAAGGTTGAGCTTGGCGGGGGCGTGGACGAGCATCGGAGCTAGGACCTGGGGTCAGGCGTCGGGGTGGAGCTTCGCCGAAAGCGCGACGAAGTCCTCGGCCGACAGCGTCTCGGCACGGGCGTCCTCGGGCAGGCCGAGCTCCGCCAAAGCCGCGCGGGCGGCGGCCATCGCGCCCGGGCGGGCGTGCTCCAGCGACCGGGCGAGGGACTTGCGGCGGTGGGCGAAGGCGGCTCGCACCAGCTCCCGCGTCTGCTCGTCGGCGGCGGGCCCGGTCCGCCGCAGGCGCAGGATCGCCGAGTCGACCCGCGGGCGCGGCCGAAATACCGCTGGGTCGACCCTGCGCAGGAGCTCGACCTCGCAGGAAATCTGCGCCACCGCGCTCGCCGAGCCGTAGGTGCGGCTGCCGGGCGCCGCGCGCAGCCGATCGGCGATCTCGCGCTGCACCATCACCGTCCAGCTCCGCACCGAGGGAAGCTGCTCGATCGTGCGCAGGATCACCGGGGTCGCCACCGCGTAGGGGAGGTTGGAGACGACGGCGGTCGGCATGGGGCGCAGGGCGGCGAGGTCGAGCTTCATCGCGTCTGCCCAGTGCAGGCTGACGTTGGGACGCGAGGCGAGCGGGGCGAGCGCCGCCCCCAGGCCGCGATCGATCTCGACGACGTGGACCTGAGCCGCGACCTCGGCCAACCGTTCGGTCAACACCCCCTCCCCTGCCCCCACCTCCAGCACGACGTCCTCGGGCACGAGGTCGGCATCGCGGACGATCGCGTCGAGCAGGTTGGGATCGGCGAGGAAGTTCTGGCCGAGTCGAGCCAACTTCGGCTACCAGCCGAAGACCGCGCGGGCGTTCGCCTCCACCGTGCGCTCCAGCTCCTCGTAGGTGGCGCCCGCGGGCCTCGGCAACGACCTGCGCCGTCTCGACGACGTGGACGGGCTCATTCGACTTGCCCCGCAGCGGCTGTGGCGCGAGGTAGGGAGCGTCTGTCTCGACCAGGAGCAGATCGCCCGGCAGCTTCGCCGCCGCCTCGCGCAGGGCATCGGAGCTGCGGGAAGGTGACAACGCCCGAGAAGGAGCAGTAGTAGCCCCGCTCGATCGCATCGTCCACCCGCCAGGGCGCCGCGAAGCAGTGCAGGATGACCGGGACGTCTGTGGCCCTTCGAACGCGAGGATCTCGAAGACCTCGTCGGTCGCAGTCGCCTCGCCGTCGGGGTCGCGGGCGTGGATGACGATCGGCAGGCCGAGGTCGACCGCGATCTCGATCTGGGCCTCGAAGGCGCGGCGCTGCTCGGCGGGCGGGGCGCTCTCCCGGTAGTAGTCGAGGCCGGTCTCGCCGATTGCCCGCACCTTCTCGTGCCCGGCGAGCCGCGCGATCCCCGCCGCCGCCGCCTCGTCGAACCCGGCCGCCTCGGTCGGGTGACAGCCGACCGAGGCGAACACCCCCTCGTTGCGCTCGGCGCCTGCGATCGCCTCGGCGTTGGCCTCGCCTCCGAGGCCGACGTTCAGCATTCGCCCCACCCCCGCCGCATGCGCCGCCGCGACCACCTCGGCCTCGGGCCGCTCGCAGAGAAACAGGTGGGTGTGGGAGTCGATCATCGGGCCGGCGACTCGATCCTCGGGAAAAGTGGCGCCATGCGCTCGATCCTCTGACCGCCGGGGCGCGAGCCCAGCTCGGCCAACGCCGTCGAGTCCTCGCCGAGCGCCGCCAGCACCCGCTCGCTGCTGCGCGGCAGGTAGGGGACGAGCATCAGTGTCGTCACCCGCAGGCCCTCGACCAGGTTGTAGAGGACCTCGTCGAGGCGCTCAGGGTCGGCCTCCTCGCGGGCCAACTCCCATGGCCTGGTCTCCTCGACGAAGCGGTTGAGGCGTCGCACCAGCTTCCACGCCTCGTCCAGCGCCTGGCTCAGCTCGGCCCGGTCGAGCAGCTCGCAGAAGCGCTCGACGGCGCCCTCGAAGTCCTCGGCGAGCACCGCATCGAGCGCCGCCACCGGGGCGGTGCCGTCGCGGTAGCGATCGACCATCGCGGTGACGCGGCTGGCGAGGTTGCCGTAGTCGTTCGCCAGCTCGGTCTCATAGCGGGCCTCGAAGCCGGCGGTGGAGATCGAGCCGTCCTGGCCGAAGCTGACCTCGCGAAAGCAGTAAAAGCGCAGCGCGTCGGCGCCGAAGCGCTCGATCGCCGCGAAGGGGTCGAGCACGTTGCCGAGCGACTTCGACATCTTCTTCTCGCCCATCAGCAGGTAGCCGTGGATCGCCATCCGCCGCGGTGGCTCGAGGTCGGCGGCCCAAAGCAGGGCCGGCCAGATCACCGCGTGGAACTTGAGGATGTCCTTCGCCATCACGTGCATGTCGGCCGGCCAGAAGCGGCCGGTCAGGTCCTCCCCCTCGCGGGCAAAGGTCAGCGCGGTGACGTAGTTAAGGAGCGCGTCGAACCAGACGTACATCCGCTGGTCGGGATCCCAGGGCAGCCGCATCCCCCACTTCAACTTCGGCCGCGACAGCGAGACGTCCTCGAGCCCCTGCCCGATGAAGGCGACCGCCTCGTTTCGGCGGAAGTCCGGGACGACGAAGTCGGGGCGCTCCTCATAGAGCCGCTCCAGCCGCTCCTGGAAGGCGGAGAGCCGGAAGAACCAGTTCTCCTCGCGCTCGCGCTCCAGCGGGATCTCGTGGATCGGGCAGGTCTGGCCGGGCCCCAGCTCGCGTTCGGTCTTAAAGTCGGCGCAGCGCGGGCAGTACCAGCCCTCATAGACCCCCTTCGTGACCCAGCCGTTGTCATAGACGCGCTGCATGATCTCGGCGACCTTCTCGATGTGGCGGGGGTCCGAGGTGCGGATGAAGAAGTCGTTGGTCGCGTCGATGATCGGCATCAACGCCCGGAACTTCTCGGCGTTGCGGTCGGCTAGCTCCTGCGGCGAGATCCCCTCGCGCTCGGCCGCGGTCTCGATTGGCTCGCCGTGCTCGTCGGTGCCGGTCAAAAAGAAGACGTCCTCGCCGCGCTGGCGCATGTGGCGGGCCAGCACATCGGCGGCCATCGTCGAGTAGGCATGACCGAGGTGCGGCTCGGCATTGACGTAGTAGATCGGGGTGGTGACGTAGTAGCTCACCTTCGCGCCTCCCTGCCGGTCAGCGCTTTGTAGAGGTCGTTGGCCCGGGTGCCGGTCAGCGCCGCGACGACGCTGGCGGCGGCGCGCGGCCGCGCCCCCGACTGGACCAGGTGTCGCAGCGCGTCAACCGCGAAGCCGATGTCGGTGTCGTGCTCGGTGGAGGAGGCCGGCCCGATCACCAACACGATCTCTCCCTTGACGTCACCGCGGAAGCGCCGCGCCAGCTCCCCCAAGAGAGCCGCGCGCGACCTCCTCGTGCATCTTCGTCAGCTCGCGGCAGACCGCGGCCGGGCGGTCCGGAGCGATCGCAGCCAGGGCGGCGAGCGACTCGCCGACCCGGCGCGGGGACTCGAAGGCGATCACGGTCTCCGCCGAGCGCAGCACTCGCTCCATCTCGCCGGCGCGCTTCGGCAGGAAGCCCTCAAAGCGCCAGCGGTCGGTGGGCAGCCCCGAGGCGACCAGCGCCACCGGGACCACCGAGGGCCCCGGCAGGACCGTCACGTCGAGGTCGCGTTCGATGCAGCGATCGGATCAGCCGGTAGCCGGGGTCAGAGATCGCCGGCATCCCGGCGTCGGAGACGAGGGCGACGATCTCGCCGCGCTCGATCCGCTGCGCCAGCTCCGTCGCCCGCGAGGCTTCGTTGCCCTCGTGGTTAGAGACGAGGCGGGGCGCCGGGCTGATGCCGAGCTTGTCAAGCAGGCTGCCGGTGCGGCGGGTGTCCTCGCAGGCGATGTAATCGGCGGCGACCAAGGCATCGCGGACGCGCGGCGTCACGTCGTCGAGGTTGCCGATCGGCGTCGGGCAGACGATCAGCGCCCCCGGCATCAGCCCGCCTCCCCTGCCAGCTCGATCCGCGCCATCGCCGCCGCGCCGATCATCCCGGCGTCGGGGCCGAGCTCGGCCGCGAGCACGGGGGTCTGGTTCATCGGTTCGCAGCGCCCGCTCGCGCAGCTCGCGCCGGGCCGGCTCCAGGAGCAGGTCGCCCGCCGCGATCACGCCGCCGCCGACGACGATCGCTTCTGGCTCGAAGATGTTGGCGAAGCTGGTCAGCGCGACGCCGAGGTTGCGGCCGATCCCCTCGACCACGCCCACCGCGGTCCGATCGCCGGCGAGCGCCGCCTCGCTCACCGCCTTGCCGTCGATCTCCCGGCCTTCGGCCAGCAGCTTGCCCAGAGCAGATCCGGGCTGACGCTCGGCCGCCGCATGGCCTTCGCGGCCCAGCGCCGTCCCCGAAGCGAGCGACTCGACGCAGCCGTAGCCCGGACAGTTGCCCTGGCAGCGGGGGCCGTCGAGGTCGATGACCATGTGGCCGAGCTCGGCGCCGGCTCCCGTGGCGCCACGGTAGACCTCGCCGCCGATGATCAACCCGCCGCCGATCCCGGTGCCGACAGTGATCATCACCGCGTTTCGCGCGTTTCGCGCCGCGCCGTAGAGGTGCTCGGCGAGCGCCGCGACGTTGGCGTCGTTGTCGACGAAGGTCGGCAGCCCGGTTCGCTCGGCGACGAGGTCGCGGATCGGGAGGTCGCGGATCGGGAGGTTGACGGCGGAGACGGCGACACCGCGGCGCCGGTCGATCGTCGCCGGGATGCCGAGCCCGACCGCGGCTGACCCCCGGGCATGCTTCTCGTGCCTCGATCACCTCCCTGCACGAGCAGCTCGATCAGATCGTCCTCGGTCTGCCCGGTCGAGGCCTCGCGGCTCTCCCAGAGCACCTTGGAGCCAGGGCCAAGGACGCCGATCAGCATCTTCGTCCCGCCCAGATCGACCCCGATCGTTTCCCCTGCGCTCACGAGTAACTCAGGAGGGGCTGGCGGCAGGCGACCGAGGGCATAGGCATGATTCCGGAGTCTTTCATGCCCACCAATGGCGAGCAGCAGCCCCCGAGGCCGCCCGACTACAAGGTCTACCGGTCCCGCAGGAGCCTCCTCTCCCGGTTGCGGACCCCCGAGCTCTCCGGTCTGCGAGAGCGGCTCAAGGCGATCCTCCGAAGCGTCCTGGGCCGACGAGCGACCGCGACGGCGAGAGGCAAGCCGGCCCGCCGCTGGACTCCCGGCCGCGTCCTCAAATGGGTGGCGCTGGCAGCGCTGGGCTGGATCCTGCTCAGCGTCCTCGCCTTCGCCGTATCCGCCCAGCTGCAGGCGATGAAGCTCTCCGGCGAAGCCAAGTCGGCGCTGCACGGCAACCCCTTCCTGCTGCCCAGCGCCCAGACGATCCTGGTGATCGGCACCGACGCCCGCCCGCCGAGCAGCAAGGAACCCGGCGCGGCGTCCCTCCGCGAAGTGCTTCGAACGACCAGTCCCACGGCGACGCCCCGCACGATGGCTGCTATGTGGGCGAATTCCGCTCCGACACGCTGATGCTGATCCGGGCCGGCGGCGGCACCTTCAACAAACTCTCGATCCCCCGCGACAGCTACGCCGAAATCCCCGGTCAGGCGCCGCAGAAAATCAACGCTGCCTACTCCTTCGGCGGGGCGGCGCTGACCGTCAAGACGGTCGAAAAGTTCCTCGGTATCAAGATCGACCACCTCGCGATCGTCGACTTCACCGGCTTCGAAAACCTGATCAACGCGATCGGCGGGATCGAAGTCAACGTCCCTCACAAGATCTGTGGCGAAATCTCCGGCGGCGCCGGCCACGGGCAGGGGGGGATAACCCTGCACCTGCACAAGGGCGAGAACTCCCTCAACGGCCAGACCGCTTTGGCCTACTGCGCGAATGCGCGAGCCGAGCGAATGCCCCGGCCCCGGCAAGAGCGCCTACTCACTCGGCTACAGCGACCTCAACCGCGAGGCGGCCCAGCAGTCGGTGATCAGCGCGATCAAGGAACGCCTCACCGACCCCCTCCGCCTCCCCTACAACTTCATCATGGGGCCGATCATCGGCTGGGACGCGCCGAAAGCGTTCGTCAGCGACATGGGCTTCTTCACGATGCCGCAGCTGGTGCTGGCGGCGGAATCGGCGGCAACCCGCCGGCCGACGTGCTCTGCGGCGGGGCCAACTCGGGCTGCGGCCCAAGGCCCGGATGGCAGCATCGAAGTGCCCCAGTCGGTGCGGCAGAAAGCCGTGAAGCGGTTCCTGGGCGGGTAGATCGACAGCTCACTCGCCGCCGCTCGCGGCCTTCGCCTTCTCGCCGCTTGGTGGGCTTGGAATCGGAGGACTTCGAGTCCGCAGGAGCTCGACTCCGAGCCCTTCGACTCCCCCGAGCCCTCCGAGGGGCCGCCGTTGCCCGCGCCCTTCTTCTTGCCGTAGTCGGTGTTGTAAAAGCCAGAGCCCTTGAAGTGGACCGCGACCGGGTGCAGGACGCGCTCGGCGGCGCGCGCCGCACTCCTGGCAATCGCTCAGCGGCTCGTCGGCCATCTTCTGGATCACGTCGAAGACGTGGCCGTTGGCGCACTTGTACTCATAGATCGGCACGGGCAGGGGATTATCGCAAGGCGACCTATACGGTTCCCCGCATGGCAGAGGAAACCGCCCACGGGGTCTCGATGGAGGAGATCGTCGCGCTCTGCAAGCGGCGCGGCTTCGTCTTCCCATCTTCGGAGATATACGGCGGCCTTGGGTCGACCTACGACTTCGGCCACTACGGAGTGCTGCTGAAGAACAACGTCAAGGGGGAGTGGTGGCGGGCGATGATCCAGGAGCGCGATGACATCGTCGCGCTGGACTCGGCGATCCTCCAACACCCACGGGTCTGGGAGGCCTCGGGGCACCTGGAGGGCTTCACCGACCCCCTCGTCGACTGCCGAACCTGCAAGCTGCGCTTCCGCGCCGACAAGCTCGAGGACGGCCGCTGCGGGCAAAAGCCCTCCAGAGACCCGGCGAGGGGCCGGACTGCGACCTGACCGAGCCACGCCAGTTCAACCTGATGTTCGAGACCCACGTCGGTCCGGTTGCAGGCAAGGGCTCGGAGGTCTACCTGCGTCCCGAGACGGCGCAGGGCATCTTCATCAACTTCAAGAACGTGCTCCAGTTCGCGCGCATGAAGCCGCCGTTCGGGATCGCCCAGATCGGCAAGTCCTTCCGCAACGAGATCACCCCGGGCAACTTCATCTTCCGCACCCGCGAGTTCGAGCAGATGGAGATGGAGTTCTTTGTCCCCCCAGAGGAGGAGGAGCGCTGGTATCGAGCCTGGATCGAGGAGCGCGCAGCGCTGGTACACCGAGCTGGGGATCCGTCCCGACTACCTGCGGGTCCGCATCCATGACACCGACGAGCTCTCCCACTACTCCTCAGGCACCAGCGACATCGAGTACCTCTTCCCGATCGGTTGGTCAGAGCTGGAGGGGATCGCCAAACGCGGCGACTTCGACCTCACCCAGCACGCCAAGTTCAGTGGAGAGAAGCTCGAGTACTTCGATCAGCAGACCAAAGAGCGCTACGTCCCGCATGTGATCGAGCCCGCCGCCGGCGCCGACCGCGCTACCCTCGCCTTCCTCGTCGACTCCTACGACGTCGAGGAGGTTGAGGGCCGCCAGCGCACCGTCCTTCGCCTCCACCCGCGCCTCGCCCCGGTCAAGGTCGCGGTCCTGCCCCTCCTCTCCAAGGAGGGCATGCCCGAGAAGGCCCGCGGCGGTCTTCGAGGAGCTCCGCCGCAAGCTCACGGCCGAGTTCGACGAGGGCGGCTCGATCGGCAAGCGCTACCGCCGCCAGGATGAGATCGGCACCCCTTGGGGCATCACCGTGGACCACCAGACGATGAAGGACGACACGGTGACGCTGAGGGACCGCGACACCCTGGAGCAGACCCGAGTCCCGATCGAGGGACTCGCCGAAGCCCTGAGTCGCACGCCTGGATCAGCCCTGGAGCAGCCCGAAGCTGGGCTGATCGAAGCTAACCGACTCCCACAGACGGCCGTCAATTTCGCCTGACTTACATCACCACCCACTGCGGCCCGGTCCAACCAGCTCTAACTCGCTGCCACGGCTTGCGGGCCGCCAAGAACCGCGCTACCTCGCCGGCGTCTGCATCAAGGCGGCGGCGACCCTGGTGGGAATACGACCCAACGGCTCGATCGTGACCTCTCCGTTTGAGAACTTCCAGGTGGCGACGGCACGGCCGTCGACCATCGCAAAGGGACGGAAGAGGCCGTTGGTGGTGACAAGCTGGGTGTGGGGACCGAGAATGGCCTCGCGAGAGGTCCAGCCGAGCAGGACCGGATCAAAGGCGCCGAGAAGACGGGGAGGTGGGATCTCCGCCATCGGGGGACGACGCGGCGAGGTCGAGCAGACCGTCGTCTCGCTCCACCAGCTCGGAGGCGATCGCCTCCAGCCCGGCCGCGAGCGTCGCGGAGCGGCAGCCCCGCCCACTTGGCGAGGTCGCGGTCGCCTGCGGGACCGTGACCGACGGAGGTAGCGACGGGCCAGCTCGGCGAGTGCCGCGTCGCGCTCGACCCGCTGCGCAGGGCCGAGCCAGTCCCGGGCCGACACGAAGGCATGGTGCTTGCCGGACATCGGCCCTCGCACGATGATGCCGCGCAGGCTGGCCAGCGCTCAGCAGATGGACGAGCGCCTGCCCCTCGGTTCTGACCCCGGCGGAGTCGAGCCGCTCACGAAGCTGGATGCGGGTCAGCGGGCCCTCCTCGGCAACGGAGCGCTCGATGACCTTGACGCCGCGCTCGGCGGCATCGGGTGTGACTCCCTCCTGGGCGAGACGGCGTGCGTTGGCAGCGCGCAGGGGCGGCGCGGTAAGCGTCTGCAGCCAGGGGTAGTCCTGGCTGCGCACCAGATGCAGCGTGCCCCGGTTCAGCCAGGTGATCAGCAGCGAGCGGTCGTCGGTCAGCGCCCGGTCGACGTCCGCCGCCGACAACCCGACCGTGCGGGCCCGGATCGCCAGACGCGCGCCGCGAGGGTCCTGGCCCTGGATCGCGAGCAGTCGCTCGGCTACCGCCAGCGGGTCCCTCTCGGGCGCTCCCGAGAGTCCCTGCGCGGTCAGCCGCTCGGCGAGGATCGCTCGGCTGCTCACCCACCGATCATCGCGAATCGGGGGCGCCGCGAGATTGGCCGGTCCCAAGCCGTCGACCCAACTGTCTCGTGGGGCGCCGGCGGTAGCGTGGCGAGGTTCGCGCACTCCTCCCTCGCCACGCCTGAACGCTCGCCTTCGAAACTCACCCGGCCACCAATGGCGCCCGGCCTCAGCCCTTGCCGGAGATCAGGTCCCAGGCACGGCGAAGCTTGTCGTGGTCGCCTTTGACCATGTCGGCCCCCCCGATCTCGATCTCGCCAGGGTTGGCGCTCGGCTCGGGCAGGCTCTCGGCCGCGGTGGCGTCGATCTTGAGCACGACGCCGCGCTCGTATACCTCATCGACCTCGGGGGCATCCACGAACCGGTGCCCGCCGGGAAGGACGCTTTTGTCGAGCACGATGCCATCGAAGACGTCGAGTTTCGGAACGGCCAGGACGTGCTCGACCCTGCCCAGCTCCTTGCCGTCACTTGCGTAGACGGGCACGCCCTTCTGGAGGCTGAGGTAGGAACTCGGCTGACCCAGATCCTCCATCGCGCCCGAGCCTAGCGGACGCATTGCGCGACGGGGCGCGGCGACCTTAGACTCGGATGCGAAGAGATGAGCCTCAACCTAGCTTCGATACTCACGGCGAGCGCCGAGCGGACGCCGCAGAGCCCGGCGATCCGACTCGGCGAAGCCGAGCTGACCTACGCCGACCTCGACGACCGCAGCGCCCGCCTGGCGACGCTGCTGCGGGAGAAGGGGCTGGAGCGTGGCGACCGGGTCGGGATCATGCTGCCCAACGTCCCCGAGTTCCCGATCTCCTACTACGGGGTGCTGCAGGCCGGTGGCGTCGTTGTGCCGATGAACGTGCTGCTGAAGCGGCGCGAGATCGCCTTCTACCTGGGGGACTCCGGGGCGAAGCTGCTGCTCGCCTGGCCCGGATTCGCCGAGGAGGCGCGCGACGGTGCCGCCGACGCCGGTGCCGAGCTGGTCGAGGTCGAGCCGGCTGCGTTCGCCGCGACCCTGGAACGGCTCGACCCCTCGCCCGGGCTCGCCGACACCGCCGAGGAGGACACCGCGGTGATCCTCTACACCTCCGGCACCA
This sequence comes from uncultured Solirubrobacterales bacterium, assembly GCA_963842375.1. GTDB lineage: Bacteria > Actinomycetota > Thermoleophilia > Solirubrobacterales > 70-9 > CAVUPF01. The sequence continues at coordinate 388,126 of CAWJGB010000010.1, read as the reverse complement.
CCGGCAAACCCAAGGGCGCCGAGCTGACACACCTCAACCTCTCCCGCAACGCGCAGATCTCCGGCGAGACGATGACCGAGGTACGCGAGGGCGACGTGGTGCTGGGCGCCCTGCCGCTCTTTCACTCCTTCGGGCAGACGGTGAGCATGAACGGCTCGATCCGGATGGGCGCCTGCCTCACCCTGCTGCCTCGCTTCGACCCTGGCGAGGCGCTGGAGACGATTCAGCGCGACGGCGTCACCCACTTCCAGGGGGTGCCGACGATGTACGGGGCGCTGCTGCACCACCCCGAGCGCGAGCGGTTCGACACCTCGACCCTGCGCAGCTGCATCACCGGCGGCGCCTCGATGCCGGTCGAGGTGCTGCGCGGCTTCGAGGAGGCCTTCGGATGCATTGTCCTGGAGGGCTACGGCCTCTCTGAGACCTCGCCGGTCTCCTGCTCTAACCACCCCGACAGGGAGCGCAAGCCCGGCTCGATCGGCACCCCGATCGAAGGGGTCGAGATGCAGCGTCGTCGACGAGAACGACAACCCGGTGCCCCAGGGCGAGGTAGGCGAGATCGTGATCCGCGGCCACAACATCATGAAGGGCTACTGGCAGCGCCCCGACGCGACCGCTGAGACGATGCGCGGCGGCTGGTTTCACTCCGGCGACCTGGCCCGCGTCGATGAGGACGGCTACTTCTACATCGTCGACCGCAAGAAGGACCTGATCATCCGCGGCGGCTACAACGTCTACCCGCGCGAGGTCGAGGAGGTCCTCTACGAGCACCCGAAGGTCCGCGAAGCCGCCGTCGTCGGCGTCCCCCACGACGAGTGGGGCGAGGAGATCGGCGCCGCGATCGTCCTGCACGAGGGAGAGGAGCTTGCCCCTGAGGAGGTCAGCGCCTACGTCAAGGAGCGGATCGCCGCCTACAAGTACCCCCGCGTCGTCTGGTTCCTCGACGAGCTGCCCAAAGGCCCCACCGGCAAGATCCTCAAGCGGGAGATCGAGGTGCCCGCCTCAGAGTCAGTGTGATCGAGATCACGGTTGCCATCCTGGCTGCCCAGCCAGTCGGACGCTAACCTCCCAGTCAGCAGAGCCGGAGGCCCTACCCAAAGGAGAGAGATGAGCGTCGCAGCGCAGAGCCTCATGCAGGACGTCACCTACGAGGACCTCTACCACCGTTGGGAGCATGGGAACTGGAGTGCTTATGACATCGACTTCTCCGAGGACCGCAAGGGCTGGGAGGCACTCAGCGACATCCAGCGCCGCTCGGCGATGTGGATCTACTCGATGTTCTTCTACGGCGAGGACCGGGTCGCCGACACCCTCGCCCCCTACATCACCGCCGCCCCGACCGAGGAGCAGGCCTACTTCCTCGCCACCCAGCAGGTCGACGAGGTGCGCCACTCGGTCTTCTTCCATCGCTTCTTTAAAGAGGTAATCGGCGTCGGCGGCGAGTCGCTGCAGGCGACGCTCTCCTCCACCCTCCCCCAGCTGAGCTGGGGCTACCGCGGCGTCTTTGACCGGCTCGACCGGATGGCGGAGGAACTTCGCAAGGACCGCTCCCTGCCCAAGTACGCGCAGGCGATCACCCTCTACCACCTGATCGTCGAGGGCTCCCTCGCCCAGCCGGGACAGCACTTCATCGAGGACTTCTTCGCCTCGGAGGAGACGATGCCCGGGTTCAGCTCCGGGATGGCGAACGTCTCCCGCGACGAGCAGCGCCACATCGGCTTCGGCGTCAAGGTGCTCTCCGAACTGCTCGCCGAATCGGAGGAGTGCAAAGCCGCCGTGGTCGAGCTTCTGCGCGAAACCCTGCCCTACGGGGTCGCCGTCTTCACGCCGCCGAACTGGGACCGCAGCTACACCGAGTGCTATGGCTTCAGCCTCGAGGACATCTACGCGTTCGGCCTGAAGCTGATCCGCCAGCGCTGGCGAACGATCGGCTACCCCACCGAGGAGATGCCCCCTGGCGTCTTCCCCTTTGACCCCGAGATGTCCGAGGAGGAGGTCGCCAATCGCCAGATCAAGCTGCTGATGGCCGGGATCGTGGGCGCGCCCCCGAACGGCCGCCAGCCCGATGCCTCGCCTGAGCTGCAGCGCCTCTACTTCGACATCGTCGCCCGAGCGGCCGACCCTGCCGCCGCCAACGGGTCCAGGCTCGTCTACCAATGGCGATTCAGCGACGCCGACCCCTGGCACCTGGTGATCGAGAACGGCTCGACCCGAATCGAGCCCGGCGAGGCGCCCAGCCCCGACCTGATTCTCGAAGACCAGCTGGCGCGATTGGGTCACCTTCACCGGACCCGACGGCAACCCGTTGAAGATGGTGCTGAGCCGCCGGGTCCGACCCCGCGGCAGCCTCCGCGAGCTGGCGCGGTTGCGCAAGGTCTTCCCCGGCTAGCGGCTCAGGAGATCGGCGGCCGCTCGGCGGCCCAGGGACGCTCGGCCTCGAGCTGGGCAGCGAGTGAGAGCAAGGTCGCCTCGTCTCCGGGGCGACCGATTATCTGGACCGAGAGCGGCATACCGTCGGCGGCGAAACCGGCCGGGCACCGCCATCGCCGGATTGCCGAGGTGGTTCCAGGGGATGCAATAGGGATAAAAGCGGCTCATCCCAAGCACCGTCCACAGCGCGCTCCGCCCCTCCCAGCGGCGCACCGGAAGCGCGGTGCCGCCCATCACCGGGGTCATCAGCACGTCGAAGGAGTCAAAGATCGCGTTGACCCGCGCGGCGTCGGCCTCTTGGCGCGCCGCGCGCCCGCTCGAAGAGCCCGTCGGGGATCATCCGCCCGAGCCGGGCAAAGCCGCGGGTGCGCCGTTCGAGTCGATCCGGGCGAGGGACCATGGCGAAGTCTTCGGCGATTCCACGCAGAAATCGCGGCGTGATGTTGTTGCCGATGCCGCCCCAGTCGGGGTCGCGCTCGGCGGTCTGGTGACCGAGCGAGCGCAGCAGGTCGGCGGTCTCGGCGACGGCCGCCTTGACGACATCTGAGACGGTCGGCGGGGCAGCGGCACGCGGGGCAGCGGTCGAGAAGGCGACGCGCAGATTTCCGGGCGCGGTCTTCGCCGACTCGACGAAGGACCGCTCCGGGGGCGCCGGCGCCCCCGGCTCCTTGGAGCCACCGCTCGTCACATCCAGCCAGAGCGCGGTGTCGAGCACCGAGCGACTGACGCAACCGCTGGCGGAGAGCCCGTTCCAATGCTCGAGCAGGGGAGCCAGCGAAACTCGGCCGCGCTGCGGCTTTAACCCGAAGAGGCCACAGGAGGCCGCGGGTATGCGGATCGAGCCGCCGCCGTCGGAGGCCGATGCGATCGGGACCAGCCCGGCAGCCACCGCCGCGGCGCTGCCGCCGCTTGAGCCTCCGGGGCTGCGCTGCGGGTCCCAGGGGTTGCGGGTCACTCCCCAGGTCGCGGACTCGGTGAAGCCGCAGATCGCCAGCTCCGGCAGCAGCGTCTTGCCGACCACGATCGCGCCGGCCTCGCGCAGCCTGCGCACCATCTCCGAGTCGGCGGGGGCCGGGTCGGGGAAGGCGTCGGTGCCGTGCGTGCTCAGCTCGCCGGCCAGGTCGACTTCGTCCTTGAGCGCGATCGGCACGCCCAGGAGCGGCCGCTCCTCTCCCCCCTTCAACCGCGCCTCGGCCTGCTCGGCCTCAAGCAGCGCCCGCTCGGCGAGCACGACGCGAAACGAGTTGAGCTCGGGGTCGAGCCGCTCGATCCGATCGAGGTGAAGCCGCACCAGCTCGGTCGGGAGAGACCTCCCCGGCCCGCACCATCTCCGCCTGCCTCGCCGCTCCCGCGAAGGCAACCTCCTCGCTCAGGCCGTCGGCTCGCTCCTGCCATCGGCCGGATCCTAAACCGCCGCCGGGCTCAGGCCTCGGCGGGCTCGGGCTCGGCAGAACCGCGGCCATCGAAGTTGAGGTCGGGCAACTTCCGCTCCAGCCACGGCGGCATCCACCAGTTCCATTTGCCCAGCAGAACCATCGCCGCCGGAACGAGGATCAACCGCACAAAGGTCGCGTCGAGGGCGATCGCCACCGCGCAGCCCAGCCCCAGCTCCTTGATCGAGGGGACGCCGGTGAGGACGAAGACGGAGAAGACCAAAGTCATGATCAGCGCCGCCGAGGAGATCGTGCGGGCGCTGGAGGAGAGCCCCTCGGCGACGGCACGGCGGTTGTCGCCGTGGGCCATGTAGCGCTCGCGGATCCGCGATAACAGGAAGACCTCGTAGTCCATCGAGAGGCCGAAGACGACAGCGAGGATCAGTGGCACGTTGATCGTGTCCAGGGCGCCGAGGCTTTCGAAGCCGAGCACACCGTCGAGCCAGCCCCACTGGAACACCACGACGAGGACGCCGAAGGCGGCGCCGATCGAGAGCAGGTTCATCAGCACCGCCTTCAACGGCAAAAGCAGCGAGCGCAACATCACCATCAGCACGAGGAAGCTGAGTCCGAGGATGAAGGCGAAGATCTTCCACATCGAGCCGGTGATCTGAGTGCGCAGGTCGGCGGTGCGGGCAGTTTCGCCGCCGACGTTCACCGTGGCGATGCGGCTCAGCGCGGTTTTGGGGACGACCCTGTCGCGAAGGCGGTTGACCAGCGAGGTGGCGGCATTGGACTCGCTAGGAGCGCTGGGCGTAGCCTGGACCAGGGCGCTGTCGCCGCTGAAGGCCGGCGGAGCGACCGAGCTGATGCCGGGTGTCCTTTCGATCGTGCGCGCGAAGGCGGCGAGGGTGGCGCGAGCGCCGGGCCCTGCGGAGCCGGAGCCATGGAAGGTCGCGACGATCTGCACCGGGTCGGTGCCACCGCCGAGCTGTTTGGAGGCCAGGTCGGTGCCGATCCGCACGTCGCTGCTCTTGGGGAACTGCCCGAGAGCCTGGGTCCCGGTCCTCAGCGAGAGGACCGGGATCGCGAGGAAGATCAGAACCGATGCGACCCCGATCACCGAGACCCAGGGCCGCGCCATCACCCTTATCGTCCAGCGCACCCAGAAAGCCTCGCGGTCCGGACGCACATCTCGGCCGAAGACGCGCCGGCAATAGGAGAGAGCCTTGGCCACGATGCCGCCCGGCAGAACCCGGTCGCCGAGCATCGCAATCAGCGCCGGCAGCAGGGTCGTCGCGGTGAGGATCGAAACGGCGACGACGGTCATCGCCCCCAGCGCCATCGAGCGCAATGCCTGGTTATCGACCATCCACAGCCCGGCCAGGGAGATGATCACGGCGAGGCCAGAGAAGGTGACCGCCAGGCCGGAGGTGGCGAGCGCCTCCGAGCGCGCCTCCTCGGAGGCCCGACCCGCCTGGCGCTCCTCGCGATAGCGGGCGAGGATGAACAGCGAGTAGTCAATCGCCACCCCGATCCCGATCATCGAGGCCATGTTGGTGACAAACACCGAGGTCTCCATCTGCAGCGAGATGAAGTAGATGAGGGCGCCGGTGACGATGACGCTGACGAAGCCCAGCGCAAGCGGCAGCGCCGCCGCCGCCAGCGAGCCGAAGACGACGAGAAGGATCAGGGCGACGATCGGGAAGCCGCTGGCCTCCGCCTGGGCGAGGTCGCGCTTGGAGAGGTCCTGCAACCCGGCCCAGATCGACGGCTGCCCGATCAGGTAGGAGGTGACGCCGGCGCGGGGAACGCCGGGGTCGAGGTCGGAGCGCATGATCGCCGCAGTGTCGATCAGCTGATCGGGGGAGCGGTCGCTGTGCAGCGACACCAGCGCGGTACCCGTGCGCTGCAGCCGCAGCGTGGCCAGGCGCGCGGTCGCGGGGGGCAGGGAGAGGTTTCCCACGGTGGCGACCTCGCGACGGATCCGATCCACAGCGGCGGCCCGTTCGGCCCGGCCGGCACCGGGATCGGCCTGTAGCAGCACGGCGATACCGTCGGTCTTAGAGCTGAAGTCCCGCTGCATAGACTCGCTGACCGCGCTGGACTGGCTCCCCGGAACATCGAAGCCGCCACCGGTGAGGTGTTCGGTCTGGCGCGCGGCGAACGGGAGCGCGAAAGCGATGACGACAACCCAGAGGGCCAAGATCCAGCGGCGCCTTCGCCCCAAAAATCCGGCCAGCCTGGTCATCAGCCCCCGCATTGGCTGGTTAGCCAGCCTTCCCCATGCGAAGGCTCGCGTCTGTGAGGATCATCACGCCAAGGCCTCTTCGCCGAGGCTACTCGGCGATCAGCAGGTACCGCGCCGACGCGGCCCCGGCCGCGAGCGCGCCGCTGTTATCGCGCTCGGTGTCGGAGAGAGCCTGCAGGGCGAAGCCGTCGCCGACCGCGAACAGGTAGGAGACGACCGCCTCGGCGTCGTAGCGGAGGTTGAGCACGCCCTCCCGCTCCTTCGCCTTCAGCACCTCGGCGACATGTGAGCGGGTGCGCTGGAAGAGCTGGCCGACCTCGTGGCGGATGTCGGGGTTTCGCCGCCCGGCGCTGAACAACTCGTAGAGCAAAAGGAAGAAGGCCGGCTCGTTCTCGATCATGTCGGTGAGGCTCGCGAGCAAGACGTCGAGGACATCGTCGACCGTCTTTGCCTTGGAGAGCATCTCGTCGAGCCGGGAGACGCGGATCTCAGCGTCACGGCGCACTACCTCGACCAGCAGCCGCTCCTTGGTCCCGAAGTAGTAGTGCAGGAGGCCGCGGCTGACGCCCGCCTCCGCTGCGACCTGCTCGAAGGTCGAGCCCGCAGCGCCACGCTTGGCGACGCTGTCGCGCATCGCATCGACGATGCGCTGGGCCTTCTCGCCGCTCAGCTCGCGCTCTTTGGTTGCTGCCTCCACGGCTCCCAGTCTAGGGCGAGGGGCGGGCGGCGCGCCCGCCGGGCGAGACTAGGAGCCGTTGATGCTGGTCGTGCTGGTGTACTCGAACTCCTCCTCGGCGCCGAAGAGAGCGTCCAGTACCGTCTTGCGGGCGTCCTCGCTGAGGACGAGCGCCACCGCGGCCGCCACCAAGCCGAAGAGGATAAGACGGCCGAGCCTGCTCTTCCTGCGCTTCCTCGGCGCCTGCAGACGCTCGGAGGCCTCGCGAAGCGACTCCGCCGCGGAGCGCAGGTCCTTCTGCACCTTCCTGTCGCTGGTCACGGCCTTGACCGGTCCCTTGCCGTTGCCGGTGGCCCGCCCGTAGGCGTGGCGCGCCGCCTCGAAGGCGCTACGAAGGCTGTCGCGCAGCTCGTCGTCCTCGATCAGGCGCTGCACGTAGGGGTTCTCACGCGCGGTGGAATAAAGGTCAGCGGCCTGGTTCGCCCGTGTCTTGTTCATGCCCTCTCCTCGCTGGATTCTCCGTGGACCCTCAGGATAACCCCGAATTAGTCACCGGGGCCGAGCCGTCAGGCCAGCGCCGCCTCGATCGCCTTCGACACCTCATCCACATAGACGAACTCCAGCTCGTTGCGCTCGCGCTCGGGGATCTCCTCGACGTCGCCCTCGTTGCGCTCTGGAACGATCACCCGCTTGATCCCGGCGCGCTGGGCGGCGAGCGACTTCTCCTTGAGACCGCCAATCGGAAGCACCTGCCCGGTCAGCGTCACCTCACCGGTCATCGCCACGTCGTTGCGGACGGGCCGACCGCCGATCAGCGAGGCCAAAGCCACGGTCATCGCGACGCCGGCCGAGGGCCCGTCCTTGGGCACAGCGCCCGCCGGGACGTGGATGTGGATGTCGTGCTTGGCGAACCAATCCTCGTCGAGGACCGGGGCGACCTCTCGCAAATGACCGCGCACATAAGAGAGCGCCGCCTGCGCCGACTCCTTCATCACGTCGCCGAGCTGCCCGGTGATCGTCAGGGCGCCGGAGCCGGGCATCGCAGTCGCCTCGATGAAGAGGACATCGCCGCCGGTCGGGGTCCAGGCGAGTCCGGTGGCGACGCCGGGGCCCTTGGTGCGGCGCCGCTGCTCGGCGAAGAAGCGGCGGCGCCCGAGCAGCTCGCGGGCCCGCTTGGCGGAGACCTTGACCTTGGCGTCCAGCTTGCCCTCGGCGACATCGCGGGCGACTTTGCGGCAGATCGCACCGATCTGGCGCTCCAGGTTGCGGACTCCGGCCTCGCGCGTGTACTCCTCGACGATCGCCGTCAGGGCCGAATCGGAGAACTCGATCTGGGAGGGTTTCAGCCCGTTGGCCTCGATCTGGCGCGGAACCAGGTAGCGGCGGGCGATGTGCTTCTTCTCCTCGAGCGTGTAGCCGGCCAGCTCGATCGTCTCCATCCGGTCAAGGAGAGGACTGGGAATCGTGTCGAGGATGTTCGCCGTGGCGATGAACATCACGTCGGAGAGGTCGAACTCGAGGTCGAGGTAGTGGTCGCGAAAGGAGTCGTTTTGGGACGGGTCGAGCACCTCCAGCATCGCCGAGGCGGGGTCGCCGCGGAAGTCGGCGCCCATCTTGTCGATCTCATCGATCATGAAGACGGGATTGCGCGAGCCGGCGTCGCGCAAGGCGCGGATGATCGTCCCGGGCAGGGCGCCGATGTAGGTGCGGCGGTGGCCGCGGATCTCCGCCTCGTCGCGGACTCCACCGACCGAGATCCGCTCGAACTCGCGTCCCAACGCCTTGGCTATCGAACGCCCGAGGCTTGTCTTACCGACCCCGGGCGGGCCGACGAAGCAGAGGATCGGGCCCGGCGAGTCGGGGTTCAGCTTGCGCACAGCCAGGTACTCGAGGATGCGGTCCTTGACTTTCTCAAGGTCGTAGTGGTCGGCGTCGAGCACCGCGCGGGCGTGGGCGATGTCGAGGTTGTCCTCGGTCTCCTCTGACCAGGGCAGCTCGACCAGCCACTCCAGGTAGGTGCGGATGACACCGTGCTCGGCGGCGGCCGGCGGGCAGTTTCTCAAGCCGCGACAGCTCGCGCTCGGCGGCTTTACGGGCGTGCTCGGGCAGATTCGCCTGCTCGATCCGCTCGCGCAGCTCGTTGACCTCGGCCTGATGCTCATCACCCTCCCCCAGCTCGTCCTGGATCGCTTTCAGCTGCTGGCGCAGGAAAAACTCGCGCTGGCCTTTGTCGATCTCCGATTGGACCTGGGACTGGATCTGGGTGCCGAGCTGTACCACCTCCAACTCGCGGGCGAGGATCCGGGAAAGGTGGCGCAGCCGCTTGGCGACGTCGACCTCCTCCAGCAGCTTCTGCTTCTCCTCGGTGGAGATCCGCAGGGCGCCGGCGATCAGGTGCCCGAGCGCCGCCGGGTCCTCGATGTTGGCGACCGCCATCTGCAGCTCCTCGGGCAGGTAGGGGATCTGCTCGATGATCTCTGAGAAGGTGCGCTGGACATTGCGGGTCAGCGCCTCCAGCTCGGCGCTGGGCTCGACCAGGTCGGGCATCTCGACGATGCGCGCCACCAGGTAGGGCTCCTCGGCCACGTAGGGTCCAAGCCGGATCCGCTGCGCTCCCTGGACGAGGATGCGAAGCGTCCCATCGGGGACTTTGAGCATGCGAGCTACGACGCCGACGACGCCGACCTCGTATAGGTCGGCGGGGCCTGGCTCCTCTTTCTCGGGGTCGCGCGAGGCGACCATCGCCAGCATCCGGTTGGCGCCGAGGACGTCATCGACCAGCTTGATCGAGCGCGCCTGCCCCACAGCCAGTGGCGTCAGCGTCTCTGGGAAGGTGACCGTCTCGCGCAGGGGCAGGACCGGCAGCGCGTCGGGCAGCGGCTCGTTGGCGCGGATCGCCTCCTCGGCGTCGATCGGGGACTCGACCACCTCGAGGACCGGGCTTCCCTCCATCACTCGCGTCCGATCGGGACCTGGCGGGTGGTGTCGGCGGGGTCGCGCAGCGGCAGGTCGATGCGCAGGACGCCGTCCTCGTAGGTCGCCTTGGCGCGATCGGCGTCCACCTCGACCTGGAGCTCGACGATGCGACGGAAAGGGCCGGAGGGGATCTCGACCTGCTGGTAGACCCGCCCTTCCGTCTCCTGCACCGGCCGACTGCCGACGATCGCCAGCCTGCGGCCGCTGACCTCGATGCTGACGTCGGCCAGGTCAACGCCGGCGAGATCCACTTTGACCACCGCCCGCTGCGGATCGCCGCAGTAGTACACGTCGACGTTGGGCGAGAACCCGGTGGTACGGCGGCTCACGTACCCACCTCGGCCCCAGGAATCTCCCAGCATCTGGTCCATCTCCCGCCGCATGCGGGCGAAGTTCGCGAAGAGGTCGCGCTCAGGCACGGTCAAAACATAGCCATGGCAGCTATGCGGCGCGAGACTCGGAGGCCCAGCGCGGGGAGCGCATCAGAAGTACAGGCTGGCGAGGTGGGACAAGGCCCTCAGGGCGGTTGGGCCTGAAGGTCGCGCAGGGCTCACCCAGCTCGAGGGCGCAGAGGAGGTTCCTGTGGAAGTAGCAGTCCTCGCAGGTGGGGGCCTTGGGCTTGCGCGGCATGGCGGCGCATGTTGGCACCGGGGCGAGGCTGTCGCGCTGCCCGTTTCCGCAAATCGCAACCTCTTTGACACAGTCTCGTCACATCTTTCCCCGCGTCTTGCGAAGGCCGCGATCGCCGCCGCTACCATTGGCCACGATGGAGGCTCACAACCGCACCGACAAGCTCGCGGCCTCGCCTCAGCTATTTGAGAGCGACTTCCTCAACTTCTTCTCACGCGTGCACCCGGCGATCCCGGCGGTCGTCTTCGTGCCGGTGGTCGTCGATCATGGAGTGGCTGGGCGCCGACCGCGGATACGCCGCCTGGCAGCTTTTGCTGCTGACCCTGGGCGGGGTCGGCATCTGGACGCTGACCGAGTACTGGCTTCACCGGCTCGTCTTCCACTGGGAGCCGGACAACGCCTTCGGCCGCAAGATGCACTTCATCATCCACGGCATCCACCACGACCACCCCAACGACAAGCTGCGGCTGGTGATGCCCCCGGCCGTGGCGATCCCGCTGGCGGCGCTCTTCTACCTCGCCTTCGTCGTGCTGTTCGGGACGCCGGCCGCCTACCCGCTGTTCGGCGGCTTCATCGGCGGTTACCTGGTCTACGACTACACCCACTACTACGTACACCACTTCGTGCCGAAGTCCGACCTCGCCAAGCGGCTGCGCGAGCAGCACATGCGCCACCACTTCCAAGACCATCGCTACGGCTTCGGCGTCTCCTCACCGATCTGGGACGCCGTCTTCAGGACCTTGCCGCGCAAGCGGGGCCGCTGACACTTACCCCGCAACCGGGAGTCGAAGGGCCGCCTCCAGCTCGAAGCGGGCGTCCGGGTCATCGAGCTGGTCGCCCAGCAGCTCTCGCAGGCGCGCTGTTCGGTAGCGGGCGGTCTGGGGGTGTACGTGGAGCGCGGCGGCCATCGCGACCGAGTTGCCGCCATGGCGGGCGTAGGCGAGTGCGGTCTCCCGCATCCGATCCTTGAGCCTTCGGGGTGAGCGAGGCCAGGGGCGCAAGCCGCTGTGCCGCGATCCTCCCGACCAAGGCGCTTCCCTGGAACAGCAGCAGGTCACCGAGATGGTCGTCGACCCGGATCAGTCCCTCGGGAGGCAGGGCCCCCGCCTCCGACGCCCGAAGCGCCGCCCGGGCCAAAGACCACGACGTCGGCCAGCTCGCGAGGGCGGGCCCGCCGGGCCGAGCGCCAGCGCGGCTCCCGAGGCCACCCGCTCGAGGCTCTCGGCGCGCCCAGGGCCCGCTCGGGTCGGGAACCAAGATGCAACCGGCTTCGTCGAGCAGTGCCGCCAGCGAGTCAGCCGGCACTCGCCGGGCCGCGGCGGCCAGGTCCCTCTCGGCGCAGGCGAGAGCCGCGAGGCTGCGCGGCAGGGGCCATCCCGCGATCTGGGCTGCCGCCCTCAGGTCCGCCTCCTCGACCGGCGCCTCCCCGACCAGCAAAGTCGCCAGCTCGCGGCGGCGGCGGTGGCGCAGGTCCTCGACCTCCGAGCGGGCCTCGGCGTATCCCTCGACCGAGTCGGCCGAGAGCTCGTCGATGTAGGCGAAGATCGACTCCGCCAGCAGACTCAACACCTCGGGGTCGAGCCGCGCCCGGCGCCCGGCGGCCGCGATCCGCCGCCAAGCCACCCGAGCCCCGACCCGGTAGGCGGCCTGAAGGGAGTCCAGGGTCCGCCCCTGGCGCAGCTCGCCGCGGCCGAGGCCGACGTAGACCTCGCGCCCCGGCCCGCGGCCGGCTCCGGGGTCGCGGATCAGGGCCACGAACTGACGTAGCGCCTCGGCGACCCCGGTCTGGATGCCACGGCCAAACCTCCCCTCCAGCGGCCGAGCGTACTCCGGCACCTCACGAGCGATCGTGGCGAGGATCTCCTCGGTCACGGCTGCCAGCTCGGGCTCGATCAGGTCAGCGACCTCAGCGGGGAGGTCGCGCCATGGCTCTGCGTCAATATTTGTCATCTATCTAATAAGAACTCGGTCTTGAAGTTGGCTTCAAGGCTAATTCATAACCCGCTTTCACACGTAAATTGTGTCGATGGGCGAGATGACCAAAGTCGAGAAGACCGCCAACCTGGGCGCCGTGGCCCTTCCCTTCCTCGCCACGCTGACAGCGATCGCGCTGCTCTGGAACAGCTTGGTCAGCCCGGCCGACCTTGCGATCGCAGCGGCGATGTACCTGCTGACAGCGATCGGCATCACCGTCGGCTTTCACCGGCTCCTTACCCACCGCTCCTTCCAGACCTCAAAGTCGATCGAGTACGTCTTCGCAGTGCTCGGCTCGATGGCAGTCCAGGGGCCGGTGATCTCCTGGGTCGCCGACCACCGCAAGCACCACGCCCACACCGACGAAGAGGGCGACCCGCACAGCCCCCACGTCGGCCACGGCGATGGGGTGGGAGGGGTGCTGGGCGGGTTGTGGCACGCACACTCCGGCTGGCTGATGTCAACACAGGGGCGGGCCGACTGGAAGCGCTATGCGCCAGACCTCTGCGAGGACCGCGGGATGCGCCTGATCGGTCGCCGCTTCGTGCCGCTCGTCCTTCTCAGCCTGGCCATCCCCACCTTGGCCGGATACCTCCTCAGCGGCACCCTGGCAGGCGCGGCGACGGGGTTGCTCTGGGGTGGGCTGGTGCGGATCTTCTTCGTTCACCACGTCACCTGGAGCGTCAACTCCCTCTGTCACTTCCTCGGAAGCCGCCGTTTCAAGACAGACGATCGCTCGACCAACGTCTTTTGGCTATCCCTGCCTTCGCTGGGTGAGTCCTGGCACCACAACCACCACGCCTTCCCCCGCTCCGCTGTCCACGGCCTCAAACGGTGGGAGCCCGACCCCTCCGCACTGGTCATCTCAACCATGGAGAAGCTCGGCCTGGCTTGGAACGTGGTAAGAATCCCACCGGAGCGTCAGGCCCAGAAGGCGATCTGAGCAGGCCCGATCGGTCTAATAGACCGCTCTCTTGGACCAAATTACACAGTCACAGTGACAGTGACAGTGACTCTGTGTCACACTGCGCCATGGCAGATGTCTTACTGATGGAAAGGAAGAGATGGCAAGCATTTCCAGCGTACTTGACGAGGCTCGTGGGTTGCTCGAGAAGCGCATCGCTGAACTCGATGAGGAGAGGCATCGACTTGAGAGCGCCCTCGTAAACCTGATCGGCAAAAAAGGTCCCACCGCCCCTCGCCGCGGCCCCGGTCGCCCGCGAGGCTCAACCTCCAAAAAAGCCAGCGCCCCCCGTCGTCGTCGTCGTCGTCGCGGCGGCACCCGCGCCGACCAGGCGGTCGGCCTGATCGAGAAAAAACCTGGCATCAATGCGTCGGAGATCGCCAAGACGATGAAAATCAAGCCCAACTACCTCTACCGGGTCCTCGGCGACCTCGAGAAAGAGGGAAGGGTGAAGAAGAAGGGCCGCCAGTACCACCCCGCCTAAGAGTTTCGGCGGGAAAGCACTTGCCAAAGGCCGGCCCCGAATCGGGGCCGGCCTTCTTTGTTTGGGTCAGATCAGGCCGAGCTGGCTGACCGCGTCGCGCTCCTCGCACAGCTCGGCGGCGCTGGCGTCGATCCGCGCGCGAGAGAACTCCGGGACCTCGAGCCCCTCGACGATCTTCCACTCCCCGCCTTTACATGCACAGGGATAGCCGCTGACGATTCCTTCCTCGACACCATAGGAGCCGTCGGCGGGAACCGACATCGAGACCCAGTCGCCCTCGGGCGTGCCGAGGACCCAGTCGCGGATGTGGTCGATCGCCGCGTTGGCCGCGGAGCCGGCACTCGACGCCCCGCGGGCAGAGATCACCTCAGCTCCACGCTTGGCCACACGAGGGATGAACTCAGCGGCGATCCAGGCCTCGTCGTCGACCGCGTCCCAGGCGCTCTCACCGTTCACCCTGGCGTTGACCAGATCCGGGTACTGGGTGGTCGAGTGGTTGCCCCAGATCGTCATCTTGGTCACAGCGGTGACCGGCTGGCCGAGCTTATTGGCAAGCTGGGAGATCGCCCGGTTGTGGTCAAGGCGGGTCATCGCGGTGAAGCGCTCGCGCGGCACGTCGGGTGCATTGGACATCGCGATCAGGCAGTTGGTGTTGGCCGGGTTGCCGACCACCAGCACCTTGACGTCCTCGGCGGCGCCAGCGTTGATCGCCTCGCCCTGGGGCTTGAAGATGCCGCCGTTGGCCTCCAGCAGGTCGGAGCGCTCCATGCCCGGCCCACGCGGACGGGCGCCGACCAGCAACGCCACGTTGCAACCGTCGAACGCCTGCTTCGGGTCGTCTGAGATGTCGACACGGCGAAGCAGGGGGAAGGCGCAATCGTCCAGCTCCATCGCGGTGCCCTCGGCTGCCTTGACGGCGTCGGGGATCTCCAGCAGGCTCAGCTCGATCGGGGTGTCGGAGCCGAGCATCTGGCCGCTGGCGATCCGGAACAAAAGCGCGTAGCCGATCTGGCCGGCGGCGCCGGTGACGGTGACCTTGACGGGTGTGCTCACGGGAATCGGTTCTCCTGGAGTCGTGGGTTGAGGACCGCTACGCCATCGCCTGCTGGAGGTTCTCGTCGATCGAGGCCAGGAACTCCTGTGTGGTCTGAAACTCCTGGTCGGGACCGACGAGCAACGCAAGGTCCTTGGTCATCTTGCCGCTTTCGACCGTCTCGACGCAGACCCGCTCGAGGGTATCGGCAAAGCGCGAGACCTCGGGCGTGCCGTCCAGCCGGCCGCGGGCCGAGAGCCCGCGGGTCCAGGCGAAGATCGAGGCGATCGGGTTGGTGGAGGTCGGCTTGCCCTGCTGGTGCTGGCGGTAGTGGCGGGTGACTGTGCCGTGCGCCGCCTCGGCCTCGACGGTCATGCCGTCGGCGCTCATCAGGACGCTTGTCATCAACCCCAGCGAGCCGAAACCCTGTGCGACGGTGTCGGACTGCACATCGCCGTCGTAGTTCTTGCAGGCCCACACGTAACCACCCTCCCACTTCAGCGCCGCGGCGACCATGTCGTCGATCAAACGGTGTTCGTAGGTGAGGCCCGCGACCTCGAAATCGGCCCTGAACTCATCCTCATAGACCTCGGCAAAGATGTCTTTGAAGCGTCCGTCATAGCGCTTCAGGATCGTGTTCTTGGTCGAGAGGTAGACGGGGTAACCACGGTCGAGGCCATATCGCATCGAGGCGCGGGCGAAGTCGCGGATCGAGTCGTCGAGGTTGTACATCGCCATCGCGACGCCGCTGCCGGGAAAGTCATAGACCTCGAGCTCGATCGGCTCGGCACCGTCTCGGGGCGTGTACGTCAGCGTCAGGGTCCCCTCGCCGGGGATCACCATGTCGGTTGCGCGGTACTGGTCGCCGAAGGCGTGGCGGCCGATCACGATCGGCTTGGTCCAGCCCGGCACCAGCCGCGGGATGTTGGAGATCACGATCGGCTCGCGAAAGATGACGCCCCCGAGGATGTTGCGGATCGTCCCGTTGGGCGAGCGGTACATCTCCTTTAGCCCGAACTCCTCGACCCGCGCCTCGTCGGGGGTGATCGTCGCGCACTTCACGCCCACCCCGTACTCCTTGATCGCATTCGCCGCGTCGACCGTGACCCGGTCCTCGGTCGCATCGCGACTCTCGATCCCGAGGTCGAAGTAGACCAGCTCGACTTCGAGGTAGGGAAGGATCAGCTGCTCCTTGATGATGGCCCAGATGATCCGGGTCATCTCGTCACCGTCAAGCTCGACGATCGGGTTCTTGACTGGGGTCCTCGCCACCGCCGCGCGATGCTACCTGCCGGGCACAGCGATCGCGGATCCCGCGAGCCGAGGCCCGAAGTGACACAATCGAGGCGATGGCAACCGTCGAGCGTTCGGCCGCGAGCACGCACGAGGTCTTTAACCAGCCGCCCCCGCTGGAGAACTACAACCCCTTCGACGCCGATCGCCCGCTGGTCGAGGCGCTGCGCCGCGAGGGGGGGGAGTGGGCCGAGGACCGCACCCGGGAGCTGGCGGCGGTATGCGGCTCCCATCAGACGATCCGCTGGGGCTTCGAGGCGAACGAGCGCGAGCCGATCCTGCGCACCCACGACCGCTACGGGCACCGGATCGATGAGGTCGAGTTTCACAGCTCCTGGCATGAGCTGATGCGGATCGGGGTGAGCAGCGGGCTTCACGCGATGCCCTGGCGCGAGCCAGGAACCGGTGCCAACGTCGCTCGCGCCGCGATGTTCACGCAGCTGATGCAGGCCGAGAGCGGGGTCGGGTGCCCGCTCTCGATGACCTACTCGGTGATCCCGGCGCTGCGCAAGCAGCCGGAGTTGGCCGCCGAGTGGGAGCCGCGCTTCCTCTCGCTGGACTACGACGAGACCTCGGCGCCGGCCGCCGCCAAGAGAGGCTCGCTCTGCGGGATGGCGATGACCGAGAAGCAGGGCGGCTCCGACGTGCGAGCAAACACGACTACGGCGACCCCGCTGAACGGGGGCGGCCCTGGGGCCGAGTACGAGATCGTCGGCCACAAGTGGTTCTGCTCGGCACCGATGTGCGACGCCTTCCTCGTCCTCGCCCAGACCGACTCCGGCATCTCCTGCTTCCTGATGCCCCGCTGGACCCCGGATGGCGAGCGCAACCGCTTCCACATCCAGCGCCTCAAGGACAAGCTCGGCAACCGCTCCAACGCCTCCAGCGAGGTCGAGTTCCGGGGCGCCTGGGCGCAAATGGTCGGCGAAGAGGGACGCGGCGTGCCCACCATCATCGAGATGGTCAACCACACCCGGCTCGACTGCGTGATCGGCGTCACCGCCGGCTACCGTGCCGGCGTCGTCCAAGCCCTCCACCACACTGCCCACCGCTCCGCCTTCGGCGCCGAGCTGATCGACCAGCCTTTGATGCGGAACGTGCTGGCGGACCTCTGCGTGGAGTCGGAGGCGGCCACCGTTGCCGCGATGCGCCTGGCCCGAAGCTACGACGAGGTCGCCGCGGGCGAGGAGGAGGCAACCGAGTTCCGCCGCCTCGCAAACCCGGTTCTCAAGTACTGGCTCTGCAAGCGCGCCCCCTCACACGCGGTCGAGTGCCTGGAGTGCCTCGGAGGCAACGGCTACGTCGAGGACTCCGGTATGCCGCGCCTCTTTCGCGAGAGTCCCCTGGCCTCGATCTGGGAGGGCTCGGGCAATGTCCAGTGCCTCGACGTGCTGAGGGCGATGGTCAAGAGCCCCGCCTCGGTGGAGACCTTCTTCTCCGAAGTCCTGGCAGGTGCGGGAGCCGAGCCGAGGCTCGACGCCTACGTCACCTCGCTGCGCAAGGAAATCCCCGGCGACATCGAGACGATCCAATACGGCGCCCGCCGCGTAGTCGAGCGGATGGCACTGGCCCTACAGGCCTCCCTCCTCCTCCGCTACGGCGATGAGGCCGTGGCCGACGCTTTCTGCGCGTCGCGCCTCTCAGGTGACTGGGGCCAGGCCTTCGGCACTCTCCCTTCCGGCACCGACTTCGACCGCATCATCGAGCGGCACCGCCCATAGCCGCATCGCGAAGCGCCCGGCCCACCTGCTCGGCAGTCACCACGCCGCTGAGCCGCCCCTCGGCATCGATTGCCATCAGGGCGCCGAAGCGGCGCAGGTTCTGGTTTGCCAGGAGGGAGTCGAGCGGGGCGTCCTCGCTGACGTGCAGCGACCCGCGGTCTCCTTCTAGGAGCTCTGAGACCCGGGAGGTGGCGCGCGAGACCTCGGGGACCTGGTCGGCCCGATCGCGCTCCAGCAGGCCGAGGAAGCGATAGGCGGCGTCGACCACCGGGAACCAGGGCCAGCGGTAGCGCAGGAAGTACTCGTCGAGCGCCTGCTCGACGCTCAGCTCGCCGGGGATCGCCACCGGTTCGCGGTCCATCACGTCGGCGACCCGCATCCCCCCGATGCGACTGGAGATCGCCGTCTGCATCGCGGCCCCCCGCGCCGAGCCGTTGATCACCATCCCGATCAGCGCCAACGAGATCCCTCCAAAGGCTTCTCCCCCCGCCACCAGCAGCAGCCCGCCTGCGATGAACAGATAGCCGAAGACGCGGCCGAGCGTCGCGGCGAAACGGGTCGCCGAGGCCTGGTCTCCGGTCCGCCACCAGGCGATCGCGCGGGCGACGCGGCCGCCGTCCATCGGGAAGGCGGGGAGCAGGTTGAAGACGAGGACGAGGAGGTTGATGAAGGCGAGCCAGGCGATCATCGCCAGCACGCCGGAGACATGGGTGCGGCTTTCGAACGGCATCGCCTCCTTGAGCTGGTGCGGCCCGGCGAAGAGGAGGCCGACCGCGGTAAGGGCGAGGACAATCGCCAGCGTCACCAGCGGCCCGGCGATCGCCACCTCGAACTCCTTGGCCGGGCTGTCGGGCTCGCGGTCCATCCGCGCCATCCCGCCGAGGATCCAGAGCTGGATGGAGGAGATTCCGATCCCGTTGCGTCGCGCGGCCTCCGCGTGACCGAGCTCGTGCAGGACGATCGAGCCAAAGAAGCCGACAGCGCTCGCCACGGCGAGGGCGAAGGGCGCAGTCGCGGAGCTGGGCTGCCGGAGCACCTGCCCGTATACGGGCGAGAGCCAAAAGATCACCAAGAAGAGGACGAGGAACCAGGACCAGTCGACCGCGATCCGGATCCCGCGGATGTGGAAGAGGGTGATCGAGCCACCGCCGAACATCGCTCAATGGTAAAGCGGCCCGGAAAATCCGACCGCGCTGTCGGATTTCTGCTCTATAGCATCCGCGCTCGTGCCCACTCATGACGTACTGGTGATCGGCGCCGGCCTGGCCGGGCAGCGGGCGGCGCTGGCGGCCGCCGAGCAGGGCGTATCGGTCGGGATCCTCAGCAAGGTCCACCCGGTCCGCTCGCACTCAAACGCGGCCCAGGGCGGGATCAACGCGGCGCTTAACCCCGGCGACTCCTGGGAATCGCACGCCTTCGACACGATCAAGGGGTCCGACTACCTCGGCGACCAAGACGCGATCGAGATCATGTGCCGCGAGGCGCCGGAGGAGATCCTCCACCTCGAGCATCTCGGCGTCACCTTCCATCGAAACGAGGAGGGCAAGCTCGGCACCAGGGCCTTCGGCGGCGCCTCCGCGGCCCGCACCTACTACGTCGCCGACATCACCGGCCAGGCGATCATGCACGTGCTCTACGAGCAGCTGATGAAGCACTCCGAGCAAGTGCGCCGCTACGAGGAGTGGTTCTGCACGGCGCTGGCGATGGACGAGCAGGGCGATTGCTGCGGGGTGGTGACGCGCAACATCGCCGACGGCTCGATGGAGCTGTTCGGGGCGAAGGCGGTGATCATCGCCTGCGGCGGCAACGGCCAGGTCTGGAAGCCGACCACCAACGCACTGATCTGCACCGGCGACGGGATCGCGATGGCCTACCGGGTAGGGGCGAAGCTGATGGACATGGAGATGATCCAGTACCACCCGACGACGCTGGCCGGCAAGGGGTTCCTGATCACAGAGGGCGCCCGCGGCGAGGGCGCCCACCTGCTCAACGCCAAGGGCGAGCGCTTCATGGAGCGCTACGCGCCTAACAAGATGGAGCTGGCCTCACGCGACGTCGTCTCCCGCGCCGAGCAGACCGAGATCAACGAGGGGCGCGGCTTCCCCGACGGCACCGTCGCCCTCGATATCACCGTGGTGCCGAGAAAGCGCGTCCACGAGGCGCTGCGGGAGATCGTGTTGGTCGGCCGCGACTTCGCCGGCGTCGACATCACCCGCGAACCGATCCACATCAAGCCCGGCAACCACTACACGATGGGCGGCGTCAAGACCGACGTCGACGGACGCACCGAGATCCCCGGCCTCTACGCCGCCGGCGAGACCGCCTGCGTATCGGTCCACGGGGGCAACCGGCTCGGAGCCAACTCGCTGCTCGACACGCTGATCTTCGGCCGCCGCTCCGGGGTAGACGCCGCCGCCCGGTCCAAGCGAATCGACAGCTCGCGCCCCTCCAAGCAGGTGCTGGAGGCCGAGCAGGCCAACATCGAGGCGATCTCCTCACGCGAGAAGGGCTCCGGCCGCCGCGTCTCAGAGATCAAGCTGGAGCTTGGCCAGACGATGGACAAGCAGGTCGCCGTCTTCCGCGAGGAGGCCGGCATCGCCGCGGCGCTTGAGACCGTGCGCCGCCTCAAGGAGGAGGCCTCCCTGGCCTACATCGACGACCGCGGCCGCGTCTTCAACCAGGACGTCCTGGCGGCGATCGAGCTCGGCTACATGCTCGACAACGCCGAGTGCACCTGCGTCGGCGCACTCGAGCGCAGAGAGAGTCGCGGCGCCCAGTACCGCACCGACTTCCCGGAGCGAAACGACGAGGAGTGGCTCAAACACATCGACCTCCAGCGCAGTGACGACGGCGGACCGGAGATCTCATACTCAGAGGTCACCATCACCAAGTGGGAGCCCCAGGAGAGGACTTACTGATGGCGGAGTACACACTCAAGGTCCGCAGGTTCCAGCCCGAGAGCAGCGAGGGACCTTACTGGGAGGAGTTCAAGGTCGAGCTGGACCCCTCGCTCTCGGTGCTCGACGGGCTGCTCCAGGCAAAAGACCGAGACGATGGCTCGCTCTCGGTCCGCTGCTCCTGCCGCGCCGCGATCTGCGGCTCCTGCGGGATGAAGATCAACGGCTCCTCCGGCCTCGGCTGTAAGACCCAGATCGGCGAGGCGCACGCGGCCGCCAACCGCCGCAACGGCGGCGTGAACCCGATCGTTGTCGAGCCGATGGGGAACATGCCGGTGATCAAGGACCTGATCACCGACATGGAGTCGACCCACTGGGCCAAGATCCGCCGCGTCACCCCCTGGCTCCTCCCCCACGGGACGCCGCCCGAGCGCGAGTACATCGTCGAGCCGGAATCGATGCTCGACATCACCCAGTCGATGGCCTGCATCCAGTGCGGTGCCTGCGTCTCCTCCTGCCTCTCGATGGAAGCCGACCCCGACTTCATCGGCCCCGCCGCGCTCGCCAAGGCCTATCGCTTCGTCGGCGATCCGCGTGACGCCGAGACCAAGGAGCGCCTCCACGACCTCGCCGAGGACCCGCACGGGATCTATGACTGCACCCACTGCTTCAGCTGCATCGACGCCTGCCCGAAGGGCGTCGCGCCGATGGATCAGATCATGCGGCTGCGCCGCCGCGCCGGCGAGGAGGGAGTCAAAGACCCCAACAGCGGCCACGACCACGAGATCGCCTTCGTCAAGATCATCGAGAAGAAGGGGACGCTCGACGAGTCGCTGCTGCTGCAGGAGTCATTCGCGCCCGGCGTCAAAGGCAAGCTGAAACCGTCCAAGCGGGCGATCAGGGAAATGCTCGGCTCGATCCCGACGGCGATCCGTGGCCTCAAGAGCGGCAAGATGCGCTCCCTGCCGAAGCTGATCCCCGGCGTCCACCCGAAACTGCCCGGCGGCGCCCAGGACGAGGTGAAGGCGATCTACAAGCACGCCGAGCAGCACCACGAGGAATTCAACCTGTACATCAAGGGCGAGGAGGGCGATGAGGAGGCCGCGGTCGAGGAGGGCCTTGAGCCTGCCGCCGCCCCGTCCGGCGAGGAGGCGGCACAGTGAGCGATGGGAACCTGAAGGTCGCCTACTGGCCCGGCTGCGTCTCGCGCGGCTTTACCACCGAGCTGCACGGCTCGATGGCGCTGGTCGCCGAGCGGCTGGGAATCGAGCTGGTGACGCTGGACCGCGCCAACTGCTGCGGCGCCGGCGTGATCGCCGAGCACAACCAAGAGCTGGCCGACGCGCTCAATGCCCGCACCTTCGCACTCGCCCAGCAGACCGGCCTTTCGATGATGAACATCTGCTCGACTTGCCAAGGCGCGCAGTCGGAGTGCCAGCAGCGTCTCGACGCCGACTCCGCCTACCGCGCCCACATCAACGAGGTGCTCTCCGGGCAGGGCCTCACCTACGTGAAGGACAAAGACGGCTTCACCAACAAGAACTTCCTCTGGCTTTTGGTCGAGGACTACGGCCTCGACCGCCTCGCCGCGCAGGTGAAGCGGCCGCTGTCGGGGCTGCGGGTCGGTCCCTTCTACGGCTGCTACGTGGTGCGGCCGAAGGAGCGGCTCGGCTACGAGGAGCACCCCGACCGCGACCTCTACCTGGAGAAGGTGATCGAGACGCTCGGCGGCGAGGTAGTCGAGTACGACGGCGCCCGCAAATGCTGCGGCTTCCCGGTGATCACGATGAACCGCGAGACCTCGCTGCGCCAGGCCGGCACCCACGTCGGCGACGCGCTCGACGCCGGCGCCGATTGCCTCGTCACTCCCTGCCCCCTCTGCCACCTAAACCTCGATATGCAGCAGCCCGATGCGGCGAAGGTCGTCAACCGCGACCTCGGCCTCGCGGTGCTGCACCTGCCCCAGCTGGTCGGCCTGGCGCTCGGCGCCGAGCCCAAGCAGCTCGGGATGAGTCGCCACATCGCCTCGACCGCCTGGGTCGAGGAGCGCCTCACCGCCGCCGCGGCGACCGCGTAGGTCCGCCTCAGTCGAGGCCGGCCGGGCCGAGGTGGCCGCCCGCGGCCCGGCTGCGCGCTTCCTTGGTGCGGCGGCCGATCCAGCGAGCCCCGAGCGTGTCGGTGAGGCCGTGGGCGGCGATCGAGGCGATCACCGCGATCGCGGCGATGTCGAAGATCAGCTCGCCGTTGCCGACCTGGGACTTCAGCACCAAGAGGGCGAACAGCATCGAGGCCACCCCTTTCGGCCCAAACCAAGCCATGAAGAGCTGCTGGGCCCAGGGCAACCTGGTGCGGATGAAGGAGAGCAGCACCGCTGCCGGCCTGGCGAGGAGGAGGGCGAAGGCGACGAAGGCGATCAGCGGCGGGATGTTGTGGTCGAAGCCGGTGGCGACGATCAGGGTGCCGAAGACGAAGAAGGTGATGACCTGGAGGATCGCGCTGGCGTTCTCGGCGAACTCGACGAAGCCCTGGGGAACATCGTGCTCGGTCGCCCCCATCGCGATCCCGCAGACGAAGGCTGCGATCAGCCCGTTGCCGATCGTCACTTCGGAGAGGCCGAAGGCGACGAGGGCGAATCCGACTGCGTAGATCCCCTCGTAGCGCTGGGTGAGGCCGCCGCCGGGGAGCCGCTGATGCAGCCACCCTCCCAGGTAGCCAAGCGCCAGCCCGATCCCGGCGCCGACCACAGCCTCCCCCGCCAGCTTGGCGGCTTCCGTGCCGGCGTTGCCGCTCGGCGAGGCGAAGACGAGGAAGAAGAGGACGAAGGGCAGCGCCAGGCCGTCGTTGAGACCGGACTCGAGGTTGAGCGTGTGGCGCACCGCCGAAGGGACGAGTTTCGAGGCGACAACCGCCGAGGTGACCACCGGGTCGGTGGGGGCGAGCACCGCGCCGAGCAGGAAGGCCTCGGGCCAGCTCAGTTCGGGAAACAGCGCCTTCGCGGCGAGACCCAGCAGCCCCATCGTGATCGGCATCGCGATCACCAGCGAGCGGGCGACCGGGCTCCAGTGGCGGCGCAGCAGCTCGCGCTCGACGAACATCCCGTCGGAGAAGAGGGTGAGGATCAGCGCCAGCTCGATCAGCTCGACGACCGACTTGTCGGTCGCGTCGACGTGGACCACGCCGGCGGCGGCGAGGCCGATGCCGAGGGCCACCGAGAGCACCGAAGCCGAAAGGACCGTTCCTCGCATCAGCCCGGAGAGGGCCGCGACGATCGCGAGCAGCCCGCCGAAGAGCAGGAGCGCTTCGGCGAACCCGATGTCCACGCCGCTATCCCCGACCGGCGAGCAGGTGGCGCTCGACCAGCAGCTCCGCAACCTGCACGGCGTTGGTCGCCGCGCCCTTGCGCAGGTTGTCGCCGACCACCCAGAGGTTGAGGCAGTGCTCCTGGCCGGGGTCACGGCGGATGCGACCGACCAGCACCTCGTCGCGGCCGGCGGCGTCGATCGCCATCGGGTAGCGGCCGGCAGCCGGGTCGTCGACGACGACCACGCCCGGCGCTTCGGACAGCAGCCCACGGCATGCCTGCGGGGAAAGGTCCTCGTTGGTCTGGACGTTGACCGACTCCGAGTGGCCGGTGAAGACCGGCACCCGGGCGCAGGTGGCGGAGATCCCGACCTCCTTACCGAGGCCGAGGATCTTGCGCGTCTCCGCCATCACCTTGCGCTCCTCGGTGGTGTAGTCATCGCCGTCCTTGAAGGTCTCCACCTGAGGCAGCACGTTGAAGGCGATGCGGTGGGGGTAGACGTCGGTGGGCGGGCTAGCTTCGCCGGCGAGCACTGCCTGCGACTGCGCCCGCAGCTCCTCGATCGCCCGCTGCCCGGTGCCGGAAACCGCCTGGTAACTGGAGACGACCAGCCGCTTAAGGCCTGCGGCGCGGTGGATCGGCGCCAGCGCCATCACCATTACCATCGTCGTGCAGTTGGGGTTGGCGATGATGCCGCGGTGGCCCTCGGCGGCGTCGGGGTTGACACCGACGACGACGAGCGGCACCTCGTCGTGCATGCGCCAGTAGCTGGTGTTGTCGACGACGGCGGCGCCGGCCTCGACCAGGCGGGGCACCCACTCGGCGCTGACCGCGCCGCCCGCCGAGGAGAGGACGACGTCGAGGCCCTGGATCGTCTCCTCGCTCAGCGCCTGGCACTCCAGCACCGAGCCGTTCCACTCCAGCTCCCGCCCGGCGGAGCGCTCGGAGGCGAAGAGGACGACCTCCGAGGCGGGGAACTGGCGCTCTGCGAGGACGGCGAGGATCGTCGAGCCGACGGCTCCGGTTGCGCCCAGCACCCCGACCCTGTAGCCGCTCATGACTTGACTGTCGGGCGATGTTCGGTGCCGGCGGGTTCCTCGGGGCGCACGGCATCTGCCCCGAGGTCGAAGGCCTGGTGCAGCGCCTTCACCGCGTCGGGGACGCGGTCGGCCGAGATCACGCAGGAGATCTTGATCGGCGAGGTGGAGATCATCTCGATGTTGATCCCCTCGCCGCCGAGCACCTCGAAGACCCTGGCCGCGACGCCGGGGTGCGAGCGCATCCCGGCGCCGACGATCGAGACCTTGCCGATCCGCTCGTCGGTGCGGACGCCATTGCTGACCCCTAGGCCGGCGACCGTGTCGGTCGCGGTTCTAAGGTCGGAGCGGTCGACAGTGAAGGAGAGGTCCGCCAGCTCGTCGTCGCCCACCGGCTCGTTCTGGATGATCACGTCGACGTTGACGTTGGCCTCAGCCAGCGCGGTGAAGATCTGCCCGGCGACGCCGGGCTCGTCGCGGACGCCGGTCAGCGTCACACGGGCCTCCCCGTCGGAATAGGTCACGGCTGTCACGAAAGGCTGCTCCACGGTCTCCTCCTCGGCAATAACGAGGGTACCGGGGCCGTCCTCGAAGCTGCCGCGGCAGTGGATGCGGACGCCGTGGTTGCGCGCGTACTCGACCGAGCGAAGCTGCAGCACCCTGGCCCCTGAGGCCGACATCTCCAACATCTCCTCGTAGGAGACCACCGCCAGCTTGCGCGCATCGGGAACGATCCGCGGGTCGGCGCTGAACACGCCAGAGACATCCGTGTAGATCTCACAGACGCTCGCCCCCAGCGCCGCGGCGAGCGCCACGGCCGTCGTGTCCGATCCGCCGCGCCCCAGCGTGGTCACGTCGCGGCTCTTGGTCGAGACCCCCTGGAAGCCGGCGACCAGCACGATCCGGTCGGCGTCAAGCGTTTCCCTGATCCGATCGGCCCGCACGTCGATGATCCGCGCCTTCGTATGCGAGGAGTCGGTGACGATCCCGGCCTGGGAGCCAGTCAAGGAGATCGCCTCGTGCCCCATGTCATGGATCGCCATCGCACAGAGGGCGCAGGAGATCCGCTCCCCGGTGGAGAGCAGCATGTCCATCTCCCGAGCCACCGGCCGCTCGGAGATCTCCAACGCCTGCGCCACCAGCTCATCGGTCGTCTTGCCTCTCGCAGAGAGCACCGCTACCACCCGATTCCCAGCCTCCCGAGCAGCAACGATCCGCCCCGCGGCCCGCTTGATCTGCTCGGCCCCGGCCACAGAAGTCCCACCGAACTTCATCACCACGATGTCGGAATTGGCTTCAGCCATAGGAAGGGCTGAGGATAGTCGTCAGCGCTGTGTGATCTAGATCACGCTTATTGATATATCGGAACGATATATACTGAGCCGCGATGGAGCTGAGTCCGACCGCCTACGTGATCCTCGGCATGGTCAGCGGAGAGCCGCGGTCTGGGTATGAGATCAAGGCGCTGGTCGACAACACGACGCGCTTCTTCTGGGCCGCCAGCTACGGCCAGATCTACCCGGAGCTGAAGCGGCTCTCCGAGGCGGGCCTGATCGAGGGGGTAAACGCACCGCGCGGCGAGCGCAAACGGACCGTCTACAGGATCACCGCCGAGGGGGAGGCGGCCTTGAGGAGGTGGCTGCGACAGCCACCCGCCACCTATGAGATGCGCGAGGAAGGACTGCTCAAGCTCTTCTTCGCCGGGGTGCTACCCCGCGAGGAGGCCGCCGAGATCCTCGCCTGGATGCGCGGGCACCGGCTCGGCTTGGCCCAGCGGCTGCGGGACATGGAGCCCAAAGCCCTTGCCAAGGAGGACCCCTTCCCGCTGATGGTGCTGCGGGGGGGGATCGAGTTCAACGAGTGGTTCGCCGAGTGGTGCGAGCGGATGGAGCGCCAACTCCTCGATCCGGCTCGCAAGAAAAGGAGCAGCTGATGTTCGACGCACTCGCCCGCCTCGCCAACGGCAACGCCCGCCGGATCGGGCTCTTCGCGATCGCCTTCTTCGTCCTCGCCGCCGTCCTCGGCGGCTCGGTCGCCAGCCGGCTCGACCCCTACGGGGCCGAAGACCCCGCCACCGAGACGGTGAAGGCGAAGGACGAGCTGCAGGCGGCCGGCCTGCGGGTGCCGGCGGTTGTCGCGGTGGTGAAGAACGCCCCCGCCGCCGCCCCCGCCACCCGCGCCCGGGTGGAGGCGCTTGAGAACGAGGTGCGCAGGCGCGCCGACGTCAAGTCGGTGAGCGGCTATTACGACACCCACTCCCCTGCCTTCGTCTCCAATAACCACAGGTCCACCTACTTCGCGATCGCCCTGAAGCCGACCGGCGCCAAGGCCGAGCAGCAAGCGGGCACCGAAATCGCCGACTCGCTCGCCGCCCACCGGGGAGTCTTGGTGGGGGGCTTCGCCGTCGCCGAAGCGCAGGTCAACAAGCAGGTGGAGACCGATCTGAAGCAGGCGGAGCTGATCGCCTTCCCGCTGCTCTTCTTGCTCTCGCTGGTCTTCTTCCGCAGCCTCATCGCCGCCCTGCTGCCGCTGATGATCGGCGGCCTGGCGATCGTCGGCACCTTCCTGATCCTTCGGATCGCCAGCGAATTCGCCTCGATCTCGATCTTCGCGCTCAACCTGACAACCGCGCTCGGGCTGGGGCTGGCGATCGACTACAGCCTCTTCATCGTCTCCCGCTACCGCGAGGAGATAGCCAAGGACGGACCGGGGCTGGCGGCGATGCGTCGCGTGCTCGCCACCTCAGGCCGCACCGTCTTCTTCTCCTCGCTGACAGTTGCCGCCGCGCTCGCCTCGCTGCTCGTCTTCCCGCAGCGCTTCCTGTACTCGATGGGCCTCGGCGGCGCGCTGGTGGCGCTGTTCGCCGCGACGATCTCGCTAACCGTGCTGCCGGCCGTGCTGACCCTGCTCGGGACGCGGGTAAACGCCCTGGCCCCACGCTTCCTGCAGCGGCGCGCCGAGGCCGACACGCGGCCCGACGAGCGCGGCTTTTGGTACCGGCTCTCGCGCTTTGTGATGCGCCGCCGGATCCCGGTGGCGACGCTCAGCGCCCTGCTGTTGATCGCGATGGGCCTGCCGTTCCTGGGGATCAGGTTCAACACGGTCGACCCCACGGTGCTGCCCAAGAGCGCGGGTGCGCGGCAGGCCTACGACACGGTCAGCAACGAATTCCCCCCCTACCACGAAACGCCGATCTGGATCGCCGTCAAAGGCGGCGGCCCGACCGTGGCCGCGCGGCTCGACGCCCGGGTGCGGCGGGTGCCCGGCGTCGCCGAGGTCGCCCCGCCCCAGCCGCTCAGCGGTGGCGTCGCCGCGATCGCGGCGATCTCGGCCAGCCCGTTTACCTCCGACGCCAGCCAGACGACCGTGAAGCGGATACGCGCGATCCAGGCGCCGCCTGGCACGACCGTGCTGGTAGGAGGCGCCACCGCAGACTTCCTCGACTTCCAGAGCAGCCTCGCCCGCCACCTGCCGATCGCCCTCGGCATCGTCATCGTCGCCACGCTGACGATCCTCTTCCTGATGACCGGCTCGGTGATCTTGCCGGTCAAGTCGCTGATCATGAACTTCCTCAACCTCAGCGCCGTCTTCGGCCTGCTGGTGCTGATCTTCCAAGACGGGCGGTTCGAGGGCCTGCTCAACTACACCAGCCCGGGGGCGATCGAGCAGACGATGCCGATCCTGCTCTTCGCGGTCGCCTTCGGCCTCTCGACCGACTACGCCGTCTTCCTGCTCTCGCGGATCAAGGAGGCGCGCGACAACGGCGCCTCAGACTCCGAGTGCGTCGCGATCGGGCTGGAGCGGACAGGGCGGATCGTCACCGCGGCGGCGCTGCTCTTCGCCGTCGCGATGGGCGCCTTCGCTACCTCGGAGATCATCTTCATCAAGGAGAACGGGATCGGCACGGCGCTGGCGGTGCTGATCGACGCCAGCATCATCCGGGCGCTGCTGGTGCCCTCGCTGATGGGGCTGCTCGGCAAGTGGAACTGGTGGGCGCCTGCGCCGCTGCGCCGCCTGCACGACCGCTTCGGGGTCGGCGAGGCCGGACCGGCGGCGCAGACCTCGAGCTGAACTACGAGCCGGCGTTGTTGTACACGGCGCTTTCGAAGCCGCTGACTGCCGGGTTGGCTGCGTAGCCGAGAGGTTTCAGGCCGAAGAGTTCCTCGATGCTGAGCAGCAGCGAGAAGTGGTTGTAGTAGCTCGTTTCGTTGACGCTGCCGGGTTTGACGTAGGGGGAGATCAGCAACAGCCCGACATGGCCGCCGCCGCCGGTCGGTTTGACCGCGCCGCCGCCGGGCGGCGGAGCGGCGCCGGCTGGAAGGTTTGGGTACTGAGGCGTGCCGCAACAGGAGCTCGAGTCGGCGTTTGGCCCGGTCTGCGGCGCCTGGTCGGAGGTGATCGCGATCAGGCCGCCTTCCTTGTAGGCAGGCGAGGCTTCGATCTCGGGCACGACCGTCTTCAGGAACGGTTCTGCGGCCGCGAGGCCTGCAGGCTGGCCGGGTTCGCATGGCTTTTCGCTGCCGTCATGGCAGGCGCTTGGCACGATGTAGGAGACAGAGGCGGTACTGCTCGCCGCCTGCAGGTCAGGCTGGAGCTGTTCGAGGCCGACGTCGTCTTGGGCGCATTCGGGGCCCCCGGTGAGCGAGTCGAAGTAGACGAACGGGTTGCGCCATGTCTCATAGGCATCGCCGGGGAGCGGAGCCTGGTCGCCGTCGGCACTCCCAAGGGCCGGGTGGCGGCAGGTGGTGGCCTGGCCGGCTCCGCCGTTGCCGATGCCCTCGACGTAGGCCTTCCACGTCTTGCCGGCGGCAGCTAGCTGGCCGGGCAGCGTCAGGGTCCCCGAGGGATACACGCAGCCGCTCCCGGTGACCTGACCTTCGGTGCCGACCGTGCCGGGAGAGATTTCGGTGTAGTTAGGGCAGTTTGCCGCTGTTTGGGGAGTCGGCCCCTGGCCGCTGATCAGGGCGACCTCGTTGGCCAGGTCTCCCTGGGCCACGGCGTAGTAGTTGGACAGCAGCTCGCCTTGGCCGCGCAGGGTCTTTGCGAGGTAGGGGGCGGGGGAACTGGGACCGAAGGCTTCGTTGAACCCCTGATCGGCGAGGACGATCATGAACACGTGCTTGACCGGCGGCAACGCTGGTTCGCTGGGGACTTCCGGCGGCGGCGAGGACTTCGGCGAGGAGCTACTCGGTTCTTCTGTTTCTTCGTGTTCTTCTATTGGGGCCGTTGCTTCAGCAGCAGCCGAAGCGGGAGCAGGAGCAGGAGCCGTCGGTGAGGAACCCGTTTCGGGAGCCGATTCGGGCGTAGAGGCCGGGGCGGCGCTAGGCGTCGTCGCCGAGGACCCCTCGTCGAGCAGGATCGGCGCGATGCCGGCGCTCTGCGCGAACGGGCTGGTGGCCGATCCGAGGAAGACCCCGAACGCGAGCAGGCCCATGACCGCGACCGCGGCGGCACGCGGCCCGGGCATGAAGCGACCCTCCAGGGAGGGCTCCTCCGCCGACTCGCCCGTCGCTGCCGCCGTGGCAGCTGCAGCCGCCTCCGACGCGGATGGCTGATCCTCCGCCGTTGCCTCGTCGCGGCGCCCGCGGTGCTGCAAGGCGCCGATGTGCTCGGCGACCAGCGGCGGCAGCGGGCCGCGCCGCGTCCCGCACTCCAGGCAGTAGCGCTGATTGCTCCCGAATGCCGCTCCACAGCCCGCGCAGCTCATGGCGCGGGCTGCGTCGCGGCTCTCGTCGTCGTTGGAGATGGTCACCCTTGGTTAGCAGTCTCGCGCCGACTCGTTACCTCGATGTGAAGATTTGGAGTCCACAGGCGACAGCCGTATCTTCACAACTCTTAAACACCTTTGGCGTGGCCTGGGCCTGACCATGTAGAGCGTGGCTGCTTTCGGTGACGGTGCGCCAGAGCACAGGGCGCGTTCTGCACGATGCGCAGCTGACGACAACTGAGTCATGGACTCGACAGACACCTCGATACCGCTAGCGCCCCAACCTGAGGGCGGCACCTCACCTGGGCAGCCACCGGCAGATGCCCTGCCACCGTTGCCGCCGCTAGATGGGCCCACGTCGTGGGCCGCTGAGCCCACGACACAGATCACCGCGCCCATGGCCTCAGTTCCTGCTCCGACGACCCCAGCCCACTCCTCGCTGGTCCCCACGACGGGGGAGCAGTGCCCGGCCTGCGGGGCCCTGATGGCAGCCGACCAGCGCTACTGCCTGGAGTGCGGACAGCGCCGCGGGGAGCCACGGCTGCCGTTTATGGACGCCGTGGTGCTGATGGACACGGTGGTGAAGGGCCCGCGCATGGCCCAGCCTCCTCCCCCCCATCAGCGGCGACCGCGGCTGTCCGCCAACGCCACGCTGATCGCCGGCATCGGGACACTGCTGCTCGCGTTAGGGATAGGCGTCCTAATCGGGCGCTCGGGCGAACACACGAACTCGGCCGCCAGCAGCACTCCGGTGGTCGTGAAGGTGCCGAACGGGGGCGAAGCGACGAGCACGACCGCTCAGACCAAGTCGGGTGGGGGCTCGGGCACGAAGGCGGGTGCCAAGGCGACTAAGTCCAGCGCCAAGGCTGGCAGCGCCACCGGCAGCAGCGGCCAGAGCAAAGAAGCCGAAAATGTCCTCCACCCGGCGAAGGGCGTCAAGTTGGCGCCGCCAACCACGAAGGTGGGCGAAAAGTGCTCCCACGGCACTGCCGGCTGCAAAAGCGGCAAGTTCACCGGCGAATTCTTCGGAGAATGAGCGAGACCGGTGGCGAGGCAAAACCCCATGACACTTCTCCTTGACGGTCTGCGCCCGCGCCACGATCGTGGTCGTGTGAGGGGCGGACAGCCCGGGAAGGCGACGGCCGACACGAGAACATCCTCCGCGCTCCAGGCTAGCGCCCCGTCGGCGGCGCCCGCCGCCTCGAGCGCGGCGTCGGCGTACGGGTCCGACCTGGTCGTCGACCTGGAACGCCGCCGCGACCAGCTGACCGGGCGAGTTGCGGAGCTCCAGTGGGATCTCGGGGGGCTCGTCTATGAAATGGCGATCCGCAACCGCATCCGGGTCGACGTGCTGATCCAGCGCGCCGTGGCCCTCCAGGACGCCGACGCGGAGCTCAGCGAGGTCGAGCGCATCGTGCGCATGGAGCAAACCGGTACCGCGGGCTCATGCGGTTCCTGCGGGGCGCCCCACAGCAGTGGCGCAACGTACTGCTGGCAGTGCGGACACTCGCTCCTCCAGCAGCTCTCGGGCGACGCGATCCTCCGAACCTAGCTACTTCCCCCGGATAAACCCCGGGGTATGAAAACGGCCGCGCGGAGTGCCGGCGCGGCCGTTCTCGTTGCAATCGTGGGTGCTCGTTAGAGCCTCCCGATCTTTTCAACCAGAGAGGACGGCCAGGGTGTCGAGGTCATAGGCCAGGATCGCCCATGCGGTCCAGGTGCGCTGGCCCTCCAGGCCCTTCAGCCTCGACCGCCTCAGCCCGTAGCCACGCTTGAGGTGGGATATCCGACCCTCTACCCCGGTTCGGTAGCGGCGCAATCGCCGCTTGGTTCGCGCCGAGCCCGGTTCCTGGCGTCCGGAGACAAAGACGCGGTCTGCTGCGACCTCGGCCAGCTGCTCGGTGGAGCGGCGGTGGCCGAAGCCGCCGTCGAGAACGACCTCGCGTGGTCGCAGTCCGAGCCCCTGAAGCTCGGCGGCGGTTGCGGGCAGGAGTGTGTTCTCGCCCGGGTTGCCGGCGCCGCTTGAGGCCGGCAGGATGAAGCCCCTCGCCCCTGGCTTGGTGTTCTGGGTGACCTCGCAGAGCTGGGCCACGTAGCCGAACTCGTTGGGCCTGCCAGCCTTGCCCTTTCTGATCGGCCGTGCGTCGGGGTCGGAGATGGAGACGATCCGCTCGGTGATCTTCTCGCCCCGCAGGCGCTGGGCGGTCTGCTCGGTGATGCGCTCGCAGCGCTCGGCCAGCTGCTCGATCGCACTCGCGGCTGCCAGCTTGGCCCGGGCACCGCGGCCGCGTGCCTTTGAGCGCGCCGCCACGGCCAGCTTCCTGGCTTCGCCGGCAGAGCGGGCAAGCAGGCGCCCCGCTTCGGCATTCAAGGCGATCACCTTCTCGCGTGCCTCTCCGCTGCGGCGCCCGAGGGTGCGGGAGATCTGACGCACCCGTCGCCCGATCGCCCGCGAGCGGTTGCGAACCGAATTGCCACGCTCGCCGATCCGCCCCGCGAGCTTTCGCCCCGAGCGCGCCAGCGTCCTGGCTCCCTGCAAACACAGCATCGCGTCGGAGGGGTAGCGGACGTCGGCCTCCACCACGGTGGAGTCGATCCGCGCCGCGCGGGCGCGGAAGCGGCGCTCGCGAAGCGCCTTGGCGATCACCTGCCTGCTCAGCTCCGCCACGGCCTCTGCGCCGAGGCGCCGGGTCAGCTTCCTGACCGTCGACTCGTCGGGCACCCGCTCGGTGAGCCCGATCAGGCAGAAACGACGCAGGTGAAGGGAGTCCGATACCTCCTTGACCAACGTCTCATAGCCCCAGCCGGTGCGCTGCTTGACCACCATCGGCCGCACGTAGGTGGCCATCGGGATCGTCGGCCTTCCGTGGCAGAGGGCGGAATGTCCCTGCTCCTTCGCCTCGGCCTGCCAGTGAGCCTCGATCGGCGCCAGCAGCGCCGGGTCGGCCAGCAGCTCGTCGAGGCGAGCCAGGTCCTCGGGCAGTTCGCGTACCTCCATGGGCAGCACCTGGTCGAACAGGCACTGCGTCTGAACGCCTTCCAAGCGCAGCATCCGCACCCCTTTCATTCATTACCTCATCCACGATTTGCAGGGGAAATCTTCCCGCTTGGGGTGGACGGAACCGACCTGTTCAGGGTGACTATTTCCGGGGGAAGTAGCTAGGTCAGCCGAAGCGGCCCGTCACGTAGTCGCGGGTGCGCGGGTCCGCCGGTTGGTTGAAGATCGTCTCGGTGTCGCCGCACTCGATCAGCGCCCCGACCCGCTCGGCGCCGCTCAGATCGAGACCGAAGAACGCGGTCTGGTCGGCGACCCGCGCCGCCTGCTGCATGTTGTGCGTGACGATCACGATCGTGTAGCGGCTTTTGAGCGAGTGCATGAGCTCCTCGATCTTCGCGGTGGCGACCGGGTCCAGCGCCGAGGCCGGCTCGTCCAGCAGCAGCACGTCGGGCTCGATCGCGATCGCCCGTGCGATGCAGAGCCGCTGCTGCTGTCCGCCGGAGAGCCCGAGGGCGCTGTCCTTGAGCCGATCCTTGACCTCCTCCCAGAGCGCCGCGCCGCGCAGGGCGCGCTCGACCCGCTCGTCGAGCCCGTCCTTCATGCCGAGGTTGCGCAAGGCCCAGGCGACGTTGTTGTAGATCGACTTCGGAAACGGGTTCGGTTTCTGGAAGACCATCCCGATGCGGCGCCGCACCTCGATCCGATCGACCCGCTCGCCGTATATCTCGTGTCCGTGATAGGAGATCTGGCCCTTCGATCTTGAAACCCGGGAACGGGGTCGTTCATCCGGTTGAGGCTGCGCAGGAAGGTCGTCTTGCCGCAACCGGAGGGACCGATCAGGGCCGTGATCCGGTTGCGATGGATCCGCAGGTTGACGCCGGCGAGCGCCCTCTTGCTCCCGTAGGAGACGGACACGTCGCGGACGTCGAAGACCACCTCCTGCACCAAGTCGCGGCGACTGCCGTTGGACCCCATGAGCCCCGCCTGCGGCTGCGGCCCGGTCTGGATTCGGACTCGGCGTGGGACGGCGGGACCGGTCGGGGTCAGGATCGGGGTAGCTCATGCGGTCAGCTTCTGCGCGGCTGCGGGCGAGCAGCACCCTGGCTCCTAGGCTGGCGAGCACGATGAACGCCAGCAGCACGAACCCCGCCCCCCAGGCGCGGGTAAACCCTTCCGGATTGGCTTCTTCAGACAACGTGAAGATCGTCATCGGGTATGTTCGGCACTGCTTCGCCGATGTTGAGGCTGTAGTGGCTGGGGTTGCCTAGCGAGCAGAGGAGGAGCAGCGGCGCGGTCTCACCCGCGGCGCGGGCGACGGCGAGCACGGTCGAGGTGACGATCCCCCCGAGCGCGCTTGGCAGGATCACCCCGAGCACGGTGCGCCAGCGGCTCACCCCCAGCGCATCGGCCGCTTCGCGCAGGCTGTTGGGGACGAGCAGGAGGATCTCCTGGCTACCGCGGGCGATCAGGGGCAGCATGATGATCGCCAGCGCGATCGAGGCGGCGTAGGCGGACTGTTGCTGGTGGTTGACGAGCAGGCCGAAGATGAAGAGGCCGACGATGATCGAGGGAAGGCCGTTCATCAGGTCCAAGGCGAGCCGGATCGAGCGAGCCGCGCGACTCGCCGGCGAACTCGGTCAGGTAGAGCGCCACGAGGATCCCCAGCGGCATCGCGATCGCGGTCGCGAGCGCGACGATCAGGGCGGTGCCGACGATTGCCGGCCCGATCCCGGTGGGCGCGCCCTTGACCAGGAATTCGAAGCTGAGCGCGCTGGCCCCGTGCACCAAGCACCGAGTAGACGACGATCACCAGCACCGCGACGGCAGCCAACGCCGCGAGGGTCGCTCCGGACATGGCGAGGCGGCTGACGAGCTGTCGCCGGCGCAGATTGCCCGAGGGCGTCAGCGGCGCGGTCGGATCGGGCACGCCTCCGCCACTCATCAGCGCGGCCTTCCGCTGGTAGTCAAAGCGCCTGCCGATCAACCGTGCGCAGAGGTTCGAGAGCAGCCCGATCACGAGGAGGATGAGCCCCAGGTAAAAGAGGGAGGACTGATATATACCGGGACTTGCACCCAGGAACTGGCTCTGCGATTCGCGCTGCCAGCGTGTCGCCGGTTTTGAACAGCGATGCGTGGATTTCGGACCCGCCGCCGATCCACCTGGATCACCGCGATCGCCTCGCCCAGGGCTCGCCCGAGGCCCAGCAGCGACGGCGGCGACCACCCCGGAGGCGGTCGAAGGGAGGACCACCCCGCGCACGACCTCCCAGCGGGTCGCTCCGAGTGCGCTCGCTCCGTCCTGGATCTCGAGCGGGACGGTGCGGAAGAGATCGCGTGAGATCGAGGCGATGATCGGGATGACCATGATCGTCAGGATCAGGCCCGCAGTGAACAGGCTGAGCGCCGGTCGTCTGGGGGGCGCCGAAGATCGGGATGAAGCCCAAGCGTGTTGTGAAGGAAGGGCTCGAGGTGTTCGTGCACGAAGGGCGCCAGGATCAGGACGCCCCAGAAGCCGAGGATGACGCTGGGGATCGCCGCCAGCATCTCGACCAGCGGCGAGATGATCCCGCGCACCCCCGCTGGCGCCAGCAGACTCAGGAAGAGCCCGATCGCGATCGCGATCGGGGCCCCCAGCAGCATTGCCATCGCGGAGCTGACGGCGGTGCCGAAGAGAAAGGAGCCGGCGCCGAATACTTCGAAGTTCGGCTGCCCAGGTCGTGTGGAAGACGAATCCCAGCCCGAACCTGGATATCGCGGGAGCTGGCGCCGTGCACCACCTCGTAGCCGACCAGGAGGAGCACCGTGACGCCGAGCAGCGCCGCGAAGGCGCAGACGCCGTAGAGCAGGCCGTCCCCGAAGCGGTCGGCCTGCTTGCGGCGCCTGCGCGAGCGGGCACGGGCGCTGTTGTTGAG
The DNA here is from genome assembly GCA_963842375.1 of uncultured Solirubrobacterales bacterium. Lineage (GTDB taxonomy): Bacteria > Actinomycetota > Thermoleophilia > Solirubrobacterales > 70-9 > CAVUPF01. Next base: position 351,469 of record CAWJGB010000010.1, on the reverse strand, counting down.
AAGGCGCCGGACTGACCGTGGTGCTCATGGCGCGCAGGGTAGAGGAGATCGATCCGGTTGCACTGCTCAATTGATTGGATTTCACAAGATTGAAACAAGTGTTTGGTGCGTTCACAAATTGGAAACAAATGGTCTTTCACGAGATTGAAACAACTGGTCAATCCTCCCCCGCGATTCTCCAGCGCACACCAGTCCATGACCTACGACGCCCGTATCTCAACGGGACAAACAAGCCGAAAGGATTTGACTTGATTCGCAACAGGTTGCTTGGTCTCATCATCGCGACAGTCGGAACAGTTGCATGCATGGCGACCGTCTCAACGGCGAGTGCCTTCGCCGAACTCAAGGGCGCGGGGTCCACGCTGGTGGCACCGCTGATGGCCAACTGGATAATTGGCTTCGAGGCTCATACAAACGGAGGCATCACGGTCACCTACTCCTCGGTCGGCTCCGGAGCGGGCATCGCAGACATAACCGCGAGGACCGTCGACTTCGGCGCCTCCGACGCGCCGCTCACACCCACGCAGGCCGCCGCCTGCAACGGCTGCGTGCAGATCCCGTGGGCGCTGTCGGGGCCCGCCGTCTCCTACAACCTGCCGGGCGTCAAGAAGAACGCTCTGCATCTGTCGGGGCCGGTGGTGGCCGAAATCTATGAAGGCAAAATCACGAAGTGGAACAACCCCAAGATCAAGAAACTGAACCCGAAACTCCATCTGCCCGGCCTGACGATCACCGTGGTCTTCCGCAGTGACGGCTCCGGGACGACCTACGCCTTCACGAACTACCTCTCGAAGGTGAGCAGCGCGTGGAGGAACTCGGTCGGCTACGCGACCTCGGTCAAATTCCCGGTCGGCGTCGGCGGCAAAGGCAACCCCGGCGTAACTTCGATCGTCGATACGACGAAGGGGGCGATCGGCTACATCGAGACCTCCTACGTCATTGCTGCGGGCCTGCCGGCCGCGGCAATCGAGAACAGTGCCGGGAATTTCGTGTATCCCAACCTGGCGGGCTTCGAAGCGGCGGCGGCGACGGTCAAGCACGTGCCGGCTAACAACGAACTCCACATCGTTGATCCGCCGAAGAAGGCGAAAACCGCCTATCCGATATCCACGTTCACCTACTGCATCGTGCCCCACGGGTCGCCGAAAAAGAGCGAACTCGAACAGTTCATCAAGTACAACCTGACGACTGGACAGAAATACGGACCTGCGCTTGACTTCGCGAAAATGCCGAAGGTCGTGATCAAGGCAGCCGATAGGACGGTCGCATCGCATCTAGAAGGAATGAAAACTGGCTGGCGGCGGAGGCGCTGCGGCTAACCCGGCAGGCACAGGGGCTCGCAAAGCCCTGTGCCTGCCTTTCTTTTTAGGTGTTTCTTCTCACCGTCCATAGGAGCAGGTGAGAATCAGGAGGGCGCTCAGGCCGGCTAGGCGAAAGCCTGGGCGGCGCGGCGGCGCAGGTCCGCGTTCAGCATCCCGGTGACCGCGCTGGGGCTCTCGCCCGCGGAGGGGACCGCGTCGCCGATCAAGCCGGTGGCACGAAAGCCGAAGAGCGGGGCATCGAAGCCGACCTCGCGGATCTTGCGGACCAGCTTCACGGCGGCAGCGGTGTCGGCGCCGGGGCCACAGAGGACGATCGCGGTCGGGTCGAGGGCGCGCAGGGCGCGCTCCAGCCGCTCGTCGCCGAGCTCGGTGGAGAGCATCAGCACGCGGAAGCCGGCGCGGCGCAGGGCGAGGTCAAGCGCCTGGGCATGGACCGCCTCGGCGTCCTGCCCGCGGCTGGAGTCGAGCAGCAGGACCCCCGCCGGGCGCGAGGCGGAGGAGGCGAGGCGGCGGGCGCCGTGCAGCCAGCCCATCGCCCAGCGGGCGGCGAACTCCAGCTCGGGCTCGCGGTCGGGGTCGGCGGCCAACTCGTCGATCGCCGGCAAAAGCAGCTCCTCGACGGTGCGCTCCAGCGGCCGCAGAGCAAGGCTCTCCTCGATCGCCCGATCGGCGGCCTCCTCGTCGAAGCTCTCCAGCGCCGCGATCAGCGCGCCGCCGGTCGCGGGCGCCGACTGCCGCTGGCGCGCCAGCTCGATCGCCGAGGAGATGTTCCCGGTCTGGGCGAGGGCGTCGCGAAGCGTCTGCAGCTCGACCAGCTCGTAGTTGCGGTGGTTGCCGGGGGTGCGCTTCGGTGTCGGGTAGCCGTAGCGCCGCTCCCAGCTTCGCAGGGTGTTGGGGCTGACGCCGAGCACATCGGCCGCCGCGTTTGTCCGGATTCCTGGCATCTGCAGAGAAGGTAGTGGTTGCGCCGAGTGGGGATTCGCCGCGCGAGCGCCATTCTCCCACCCAAATTTCAGGTTTACGCCGGTTATGGACAGATTTCGGGGAATCTGTCAGCGATCTTGCAGAGCGCCGACGCCGACCGGCTGGCCGACGGCGCGGGCCCGCCACATCGCCTCGTCGGCACTGTGCAGGAGGCGCTCCGCATCGGCGCCGTGCTCAGGGCAGGCGACGACCCCGGCGCAGATCGCGATGCTGAGGCCGCCGGCGTCCTCCAGCTCGTCGAGCATGCAGAGCAGCCTCTCCGCCATCTGCACTCCCTCGACCGTGGTCTGATTGGGCGCCAGCACGCAGAGGGCATCCTCCTCCAGCGGGAAGACCTCATCGACGAGGCGAATGCTGTCGCGCAGCGCCGCGCCGACGACGGCCAGCACCGTCTCCCGGCCGCCGCCGTTGGGGCCCTCGCGGGCGCCCGGTCCCTCGATCGCAAACACGACCAGCCCGAAAGGATGCCCGTATCGCCTGTTCATCTCTAGCATCTGGTCGAGCCGGCGCCGCATCTGCCCCGGCCGGTAGAGGCCCTTCAGCGGGTCGTGGTCGAGCCTGGCGTCGACCCGCTCGCAGACGGCTCCGACAGCGGTGGCGGTGACCGAGCCGAACTCCTCCGCCAGGCGGCGCGCGGTCTCAGCGAAGAGCTCGGTGTCGCCCCCGCTCAGCTCCTCATTCAGCCTCGCCAGCAGCGACGCCTGAAGCGAGGAGACCTCACGGGCGAGCTGGCCCGCTTGGGAGCCGGTGCGGGGCTTGAGTTCTGATCGGAGGCCACTCGCCACGACGAGACCCTGTCGAACGGGGCGGACGGCGACAAGTGGAGAACTCGCTATTTACGATCAGATGCTTGTCCAGCCCGATAGCTAATCGAGGCTGCGGCGACCGGCGAGCGCTTTTCCCAGGGTAACCTCGTCGGCGTGCTCGAGGTCGGCCCCCACCGGCAGGCCGCTGGCGAGGCGGGTGACGGCGACCGTGCCCCGCAGCCGCTCGGCGATGTGAAGGGCGGTTGCCTCACCGGTGGTGGTCGGGTTGGTGGCGAGGACTACCTCGCGGACATCCCCCCCCTCGACCCGCCGCAGCAACTCGGCAATCTTTAAGTCCTCGGGGTCGACGCCGTCGATCGGTGAGAGTGCGCCGCCGAGCACGTGGTAGAGACCGTGGTACTCATGGGTGCGCTCGATCGGGATCACGTCGGCCGGCGCCTCGACCACGCAGATCGTTGAGCGGTCCCGCGTCGTGTCGGCGCAGGTCCGGCAGAGCGGCCCCTCGGCGAGGTTGAAGCACTGCTCGCAAAGGCCGACCTTCTCCTTCATCTCGCGGATCGCGTCGGAGAGTGCCGCCGCCTCCTCGTCGGGCGAGCGCAGGATGTGGAAGGCGAGTCTCTGCGCGGTGCGCTGCCCGATCCCCGGCAGCCGCGACAGCTCGGCGACGAGGCGCGCCAGCGGTGCCGGGCCTTCGGCGCTCACATCCCGGGGAGTCCGCCGAGACCCCCCGTGATCCCGCCCATCTTCGAGGACGCCAGCTCTTGCGCTGCACGCAGCGCCTCGTTGACCGCCGCCTGCACCATCTCGCAGAGCAGCTCGGCCTCCTCAGGGTCGATCGCCTCAGGGTCGATCGAGATCTCGCGCAGGTTGAGATCGCCGCCCATCTTCACCTTGACCATGCCGCCGCCGGCGCTCGCCTCGACCACCTCGCCTTTGAGCGCCTCCTGGGCCTGCAGCATCTCATTCTGCATCTGCTGCGCCTGCTTCATCAGGGCGTTTACGTCAAAGCCCCCGGGCCCACCGCCTCGTGCCACCTAACCGACCTCCTCCGCGTCGAACTCGCTCTTAAGCCGCTCCACCAACTCGTCCTCGTCGATCTCCTCCTTGCCAGCGGGGCCCTCCGCGGTCGCATCTCCGTTGAGCACCGCGTAGACGGGCCGCAGCCGCTCGCCGGTCACGGACTCCAGAGCCGCCGCCATCTGCTCTCGCTTGTCGGGGACCTCGGCCTTGCGCTTGTTGAACGTAGAGCTCGCCGGAAAACCGACCGTCAGCGTGGCCTCGTCGCGATCGATCTCGACCGGCCGCGCCCCCTCGAACAGCGCGGCAAGCGCCGGAGCGCTCGACTGGCGCAGCTGATCGAGGACCGTGGGCCACAGCCGCACGATCCGCTCCAGGTCGACCGGTTCCCCATCACCGGAGTCAGGCTCACCTGCCTCGGCGGGGGGCCCTGTCTCCTCTGAGTCGCTCTCGGTCATATCGGGTTCGAGTTGAGTGTCTGAATTGCTCTGCGCATCGTGCTCGCGGGGGGAGGGGGTAGAAGACGTGGGCCGTGCCCCCAGGCCCCCATCACCGGAGTCCGGGCGCTCGAATCGAGCGTCCTTCTCCAGCCGCTCAACCCGCCGCAGCAGCCCCTCAGTCGACGGATCAAGGTCCGGCCGAGCCGCCTTCAGCAGCGCGATCTCGACCGCCATGCGGGCGTCATCTCCCTCCCTCACCGCGCTCAGCGCAGCAGCCAGCTCGTCGATCGTGCGGACCAGGGTCCCAGCACCGATCGCGGTGGCCTGGGCAGCCAGCCGCTCGGCGTCGTTGGCGGTAACCACGAAGCTGTTGGGTACCTTGCCCACCGTCTGGGTTACGAGCAGGTGGCGCAGGTGGGCGAGCAGGTCGCGGGCGAACTGAGCCGGGTCGCGCCCGGAGGCGCTCATCCTCTCGACGCTGAGGAGCACCCCCCTGGGGTCTTCGGCGACCACAGCGTCGACCGCCTCGAAGAGCAGCTCGGCGTCAGCGGCTCCCAGCAGCTCCAGCACGTCATCGAGGGCGACCCGCTCGCCGCCGAAGGCGACGAGCTGATCGAGCGTGCCGAGCGCGTCGCGGAAGCTGCCCGAGGCCGAGCGGGCGATCATCGCCACCGCCCCGTCCTCGACCTCGATCCCCTCGGCGCTGGCGACCCGCAGCAGCACCTCGGAGATCTGCTCCAGCGAGGGACGCTTGAAGTCGAAGCGCTGGCAGCGGTCGGCGATCGTCGCCATCACCTTGTGGGCCTCGGTGGTGGCGAGGACGAAGACCGTGTTCGGCGGCGGCTCCTCAAGGGTCTTCAGGAAGGCGTTCCAGGCCTCCTTGGTCAGCATGTGGGCCTCGTCGAGGATGTAGACCTTCCAGCGGCCGGCGGCGGGGGCGTAGGCGACCCGCTCGCGCAGGTCGCGGACGTCGTCGACCGAGCGGTTGGAGGCGGCGTCCATCTCGATCACGTCGATCGAGGTCCCGGCGGCGATCGTCAGGCAGGACTCGCACTCGCCACAGGGGGTGACGGTGGGCCCGCCGCGCTCGCAGTTAAGCGAACGAGCGAGGATCTTCGCCATCGAGGTCTTGCCAGTCCCACGCGAGCCGACGAACAGATAGGCGTGGTGAACCTTGTCTCGCTCGACCGCGTTGCGCAGGGTGCGGACGACGTGCTGCTGGCCGACCACCTCGTCAAAGGAGCCCGGGCGGTGGCGGCGGTAGAGGGAGAGCGACTCGGTCATCGGGAGATCGGGCCAGTGTATCTGCGGGCCATAGCCCCCCGAGGGGTCGGGAGGGCGCAGGCATCTGTACCTTGCGCCGGTGCCATCGAGGGTCCGAAGCTGGTTGACGCCGGCCGCCTGGGTCGCCGCGGTGACAGCGGCGCTGCTTGCCCTCTTCCCGGTCGGCTTCCCCAACTACGACACGATCTACGCGCTGCTGTGGGGGAAGGAACTCGCCCACGGGATGAGCCCCGACTACGGCTCGGCCCTTCCCCCCACCCCCCACCCGCTCGCCGACCTGCTCGGCCTGGTGACGTCGCCGATCGGCGACGGGGGGTCGATCGCGGTGACGATGGTGATCGCCTACGCCTCGCTAGGGCTGATCACATACCTGGTCTACCGGCTCGGCACGCTCTGGTTCGACCGCTGGATCGGCCTCGTCGCGGCGGTGATCGTCCTGACCAGGGCGCCTTACCTCTCAAACGGGCTGCGCGCCTACGTCGACCTCCCCTACATCGCCCTCTGCCTCGGCGCGCTGGCGATCGAGACGAAGCGGCCGCGGGCTGGAGGGCCCGTGCTGGCGTTGCTCGTGCCGGCGGGGCTGCTGCGACCGGAGGCGTGGCTCTTCTCCTTCGCCTACCTTGCCTACCTGGCGCTCGAAATCGAGCGAAGGCCGGAGGCGCCTGCTAGGACGCCCCGCTCCTACCGGCTGCGCTGGCGCCGCGAGCGCAGCCCGCGCGAGCTGGCCGGCCTGGCGGCGCTGACCCTTGCCGCCCCCTTCACCTGGGTGCTGTTTGACTGGATCACAACCGGCAACCCCACCTACTCGCTCACCGGGACCCGCGCGACGGTAGAAACGCTGAAACGCCAGACCGGTCCCATCGACCTCATCCTCTACGGTCCGCGCCGACTCGGCGAAGTGCTCCAGTGGCCGGGAATGGTCGGCGCCGCCGGGGGCCTCATCCTCGGCTTCGCATTCCTGCGCCGTCGCTCGGTGCTCGGCCTCGCCGCGGCGCTCCTCGCCGGGGGGGCCTTCGCGATCCTCGCATGCGCGGGCCTGGCGATCATCGCCCGCTACACGATGCTCGCAGCGGCGGTGCTCTCCGTCTTCGTCGCGCTGGCGCTGCTCGGCTGGCGACTGCTGGAGCCCCGCCACCCGTGGCGCCGGCGCTGGCAGCTTTTCGCCGCAATCGTCGTCGCGATGTTCGTGATTTGGCTTCCCAACCAGTGGAGCCTCGACTCCACCGTCAACCGCGACTTGACCAACCAGGGACGGATCGAGGGCGACCTCACCAACCTCGTCGACGCCGGCGCCTTCCGACCGCTTTGCGGGCCGATCGCGGTGCCAAACCACCGCGCGGTCCCCCGCCTCGCCTTCGGCTTGGACGTGAAGCCGACTCAGATCGTCAGCGCGACCGAGCAGGACATCCCCCGCCACGGCTACTTCGTCGACCCCACCAGCCCCTTCGTCATCCACAACTTCATCCTCGACCCAAACGACCCGACCAGCTTCTCGCTCATCCCCCCCCGCGGTTTTCACCTCGTCACGCAGAACCAGTCGTGGAAGGTCTACCGGCGCTGCGGATAAGCCGCGGAGCAGCCAAGCGCTCCGGCCCCCCATGACCCATGGGTGGCGAAAAAGTGGACCGTGCACCCGGCTTCGAAGCGAGGTCCCCGGGCGTGCCCGTCGCGTTTGGCTCGGGCCGGGCTCGCCTGCGGCACCCGCGGCATCCGCTTAAGGCTGCTTCCTTCCGGATCTGACCTGGTTCGCGTGCCCACGTCGCGCAGGACCCGGCCGTCAACGCCGCCCGCGGCGTACTGGCCCCGAAGGCCAGCCCCTCAGAACGGGATTCGGCCCCGCTAGAGCGGATTGCGGGTTACAGGGCACCGCTGATTCCCCGCCTAGCACGGTCCACCGTCGATCCTACCCTCCCCGCCTTAGGATCGGCCCGCCGCCGTGATCGAAGTAGACACATCCTCCTTTTTTGCGATCGTCACGGTTGCCGCGCTTGCGGCAATCACGGTCGCGGTGATCCCCAGCCGCTTTGCCCCTCCGGTGGTCGTGCTCGAGCTGGTCCTGGGGATCGCGATCGGCCCCCAGGTCCTCCAGCTCGCCCACAGCGACGACCTCATCGCCTTCTTCTCCAACCTCGGCCTGGGGGATGCTCTTCTACTTCGCCGGATATGAGATCGACTTCGAACGGATCGGGGGGAAGCCGCTGAAGCTGGGAGCCATCGGCTGGGCGCTGTCTGTGGCGCTGGCCTACGGGATCGGTGGCGCCCTGGCCGCAGCGGGCATCGTCGTCTCCTTCCTCTACACGGGCTCGGCGATGGCGACGACGGCGATCGGCACCCTGATCCCGATCCTCCGCGACACCGGCGAGCTGAAAACGCGCTTCGGCACCTATCTGCTGGCGGCGGGGGCGTGCGGGGAGTTCGGTCCGGTCCTGCTCGTCACCCTTGTGCTCTCGACCACCCACCCGCTGCACGAGGCGGTGATCTTGATCGGCTTCGTGGCGCTGGCGCTCGCGGTGGCGCTGAGCTCGGTGCGGCTGGCCTGGAAAGGGTGGCCGGCGCTGGAGCGCACCTTCGAGGCGAGCAGCCAGCTCGCGGTCCGCATCACCGTGGTGTTGGTCTTCGGGCTGGTGCTGCTCGCCAGCCAGCTCGGCCTCGACGTCCTGCTCGGCGGCTTCGTCGCCGGGATGATCACCCGGGCCGCCCTCAAAGGCCACGAGCTGACCGTGTTCGATTCGAAGCTGACCGCGGTCGGCTTCGGCTTCTTCGTCCCCTTCTTTCTTCGTCACCAGCGGGCTGGAGTTCGACCTGGACGCGCTCGGCTCAACCACCGCGCTGCTCAAGCTCGCGATGTTCTTCTGTCTCTTCGTCGTCGTCCGCGGCACCCCGGCCCTGCTTCTGTACCGCGGAGTCCTCAACGCCCGCGAACGCGCCGCCCTCGCCTTCTATTGCGCGACGGAGCTGCCCCTCGTGGTCGCGATCACGACCCTCGCGATAGCCGAGGGCCACATGCGGCACTCGACCGCTGCCGGCCTGGTCGGAGCTGCGATGCTCTCCACGCTGATCTTCCCATTCGTCGGCCTGGCCCTGGAAAAGCGCGCCGACGCGCAGCACAGAGCTGGTCCCACCGAGGGTGACGAAGCCCCTGCCCTCGCCTGACAGCCGAGCCTATGATTGCCCCTCCCGGGGCGCGTAGCTCAGTGGGAGAGCGCTCGCTTCACACGCGAGAGGTCGCTGGTTCGAAACCAGCCGCGCCCATCATCTGAATCCGGTTCTCGGCTGATCTCAGCCGAGCGGCTGCACATGTCCTCGCTGGATCGTAGATCGCGTCATGTCTGCTCGGAGATACCTGTGCAGCGAGGTGCGGGAGACGCAACTCCCTTTTGTCCGAGCGACTCACAGATCAGACATAGACCGGGCTGCCATGAACGTCGGCTCTGGCGACGCGGCGCTCCTCGCCGCCGGGCCAGACGGTCAGGTTGACGTCGGCCAAATCACCGGCAAGCTCCATCCGTAGCCAGGCGAGGGGCGCATCGGTGCTCGCCCGCTCGCCCGCCTCGCGCAGGTGGGAGAGGAAGGCCGCGTGCTCCTCCTCGCCCATGTACTGGGCCACGAAGGAGTGGAAGACGACGGATGCCACGCCTGGAGTGGGGTCGGCCAGCCTGCGTGCGATCCACGGTGCCGCGCTTTCGCGTTCGATTGTCACCGGCTCTTCCTCCGCCACCGCGAGCGCCGCACGCATCCGCTCGATCCGGGTCGCCTGGTCGGGCCAGATGTAGGAGAGCAGGGTGAGGTGCCCCTCCGCGGTGGAGGCGTCGAGCGGCGCAGCATCGCAGCCGCGTCGCTCGGTGACCTTCACCGTCGCCGCACCGGGGAGCCTCCCCTCGCCGCGCAGCTCGAACTCGATCGCCAGCGGGGATTCCGCCGGCCCCCAGGAGAAGTCCTCGGCGAGGTATCGATATCGATCCCAGCGCAGGTTGAGGCCGGCGCTCGCCCCCACCTCCAGCAGCCGCAGAGGCAGATCGGCCTCGACCGCAACCGTGAGGAAGCCGGCCAGGAGCGCGGCGCTTCTTCCCACCTCGTTGGTCTGCACAGGGCGGTCCACCAGCTGGCGCAGAGCATCGGCGTTGCGCTCAAGCGTCGCCCTGAACTCCCGCCAGACCTCCGTCGGGTCGCGGCCGGCATCTCGGTAGCAGGCGGCGAGCTGGGGCTCCCGGCCGTCGAGAGCAAGGCGATTGACGACGCCCATGAAGCGCAGGGCGAGCGCCGAGGTGCCCGGATCATCCTCGTGACCACGGAGCACCGTCCAGGTGGGACCACCGGCTTCGAGGTCCTCGGCAGCACACAACAGCAGGTGTTCGTAGAGCCGCGACCCGCGCCGCCCGCAGGCCCCCGACTGAGAGCGCAAGCGTTTCCCGATCCTCGCCTTGGCCGTCCCTTCAACCGCCGCGTTCACAGAGTTACCGCCGATGAGGTCTCGCGAGCGGCAATTCTTCCAGCCACCTTGACGTCGCCTACTGCTCCTCGCCCTCGCCCGCAGGCCTGCGGCGGGTGCGCTTGCGATCGCTGGTGCGGCGCTTCTGCACGAGGCGTCGCTCCCGGGAGGCGCGAGTCGGGCTGGTTGGGCGGCGGCGGCGCGACACTCGGAGCGCCGCGGAGAGCTTTTTGGCGAGGCGCTCCAGCGCCAGTTCGCGGTTTCGTGCCTGGCTGCGGGCATCCTGGGCGACGGCAGTGACCAGCGGGCCGACGCGTTCGAGCAACCGAGTCCGCTGTGGCCCATCAAGCGTCGCCGACGCCTCGACGTCGAACACCGCTTCGACCCGCGAGGCGGTGACGTTGGCGTGTTGGCCGCCGGGGCCGGAGGAGCGGCTGGCGCGCAACTCGACCTCACCGAGCGGGAGCGAAAGCCGCTCGTTGACTCTCAGCTTCTCGGCCACGAACTCACGCTAGCGGCGCCCGCGGCTACCGCGACTAACCCGACAGCTCGGGGATGTGGCGCTCAAGGTGCTCGGCGATCGCCTCGCGGACCCAGCGCTGGGTCTCGGGGTCGGCCATGCGGTAGCGGCCGAGCAGCATCGACTGGTCGGTGAGGGGTAGGCCGGCGATCTCCCAGCGGACCACTAGGCGCTCAAACAGCAGCTCGAAGCGGCGGCGCCAGGCGTCCTCGAGCGAGGCAGCCGCACTGGCCGGGGGCTCGCCGATCTTGGCGATCGTGCCCGAGCTGAGCGACTGGCGAAGGGTGAGGACGTTGCCCTCGGTGTCCGTGTAGTCGACGGTCGGGGCCTTCTGCCTGAGCCGGCGCTGCTTTCGCTTGGCCAACGGCTCAGAACGCCCGGTAGCTCTGGATGCTGATGAAAAACCCGTGGCCGGTCGCGGGGTTGGTGCACGTCATCCCGGTCGAGCGGCTGACGCAGGTAAAGCCGCCGAACCGCGAGGCGGTGCCGTAGCCCAGCGGCGTGCCGGTCGGATCGAGCGCGGTGTCGCCGGCGCAGACGAATTTCCCCGGCCCCAAGCGCCCGACCTCGAGGCCCTGGCCGAAGTCGACGACGTTCGGGCAGCTGGCGGGGCGGGGCGGCGGCGACCAGTCGCGCTTGGCGATGTCACAGCGGGCGACGCCGTCGAGGAGCACGCACCCGATGACGCCGGTCGGGCTGCGGAAGGTCGAGAGGTGGACGGTTCGCGAGGGGGGCTCTTCTTCGGTGCTCGTGTCGGTCTGAGCGCTCGTCGAGGTCGAGTTGGTCGCCGGTGGCGTCACGGTCACGGTCTTGTTGATCACGGTGGTCGTCGAGCCCCCACCGCCGCACCCCGCAAGGACCAACCCCAGGGCGCAGATCACCGCGAGGCCGAGCCGGGCGCAGAAGGCTGGCTGGGTCATCGCGGCCCACCCTATGCGCGCGCGTCGATCTTCGCCGCCAGCTCGAAGTCGGCGGCGGTGAGCCCACCCTCGGAATGGGTCGAGATCGTCACCTTGACCTCACTCCAGGAGATCTCCAGGTCGGGGTGGTGGTTCATCGCCTCGGCCGGCTCGACGAGGCTCTCGACGAACCCGACCGAGCCGACGAAGTCGCCACGGTCAAAGGACTTGACGATCGAGCCTCCCTCGCGCCGCCAGCCCGCCAGCTCGGAGAGGCGGGTCTCGATCTCGGCGTCGCTCAGCAGGGCCATCGGTGCGCCTATGCTGCCATGGCGGCGACAAGGACGCAATGTCAAGCCGGCAAAAGCAAGTGCGGCTACTGCGGTGTCCTAGCCGCTGAACCTGCCCATCGGCGATAAGCGGCCGTCTTGATAAGCGACAGAGGGGCGTTTCAGGGCGTCAAGACGATCTTCAGCGCTTCGCGTCGGTCGTAGAGTTCGTAGGCATCGGGCGCCTCGTCGAGCTTCATGTGATGGGTGACGAGCGGTGCCGGGTCGAGCTTCCCTGCCTCGATCAGCGCCAACACGCGGTCGACGTGGGCGATCACGTTGGCGAGTCCGAGCCGCAGCGTCAGCCCCTTCAACCAGGCGAGCCCGAGCGGCACCTCGCCGCGCCCCGCGTAGGCCCCGATCCCCGAAACCGTACCGGCGTCCCGGGCGAGGCTGACCGCCATCTCCAGCGGGGCGGGATCGCCTACCGCGTCGACCACGATGTCGACCCCGCCGTCGGTCGCTGACCGCACAACCCGCTTCGGGTCCTGCTCGGTCAGGTGGACCGGCGTGGCGCCGAACTCAGCCGCCATCGCCAGGCGCTGCTCGACCGTGTCGATCGCGAAGATCCCGACGGCGCCCGCCGCCCGCGCCGCCTGCACTGCGCAGAGACCGACTGGGCCGAGGCCCAGCACCGCGACGGTGTCGCCGGAGCGGATCCCCGCGTGGGCGACGGCGTGGTAGCCGGTCCCCATCACGTCGCCGGCGAACAGGGCGACCTCGGCGGACATCCCCTCCGGCACGCGCCGCAGCGTCAGCTCGGCACGCGGCACCAGCAGCTTCTCGGCCTGGGCTCCCTGCAGGTCACCGAGCTTTGAGCCGTGCCCGAAGGTACGCCCGCGCCGGCAGCGGTGGTAGTCGCCGCGCAGGCAGGCAGAGCAGGTGGCGCACGCAGTGTGGAAGCAGCCGAGCACGCGGTCGCCGACGGCCACGCGCTCGACCTCCCCTCCGACCGCCAGCACTGTGCCGACAAACTCGTGGCCGATCGTGAAGCCGGGCTCCACCGGCACCCGCCCGTGGTAGATGTGGAGGTCAGAGCCGCATATGCCGCTCGCCTCGATCTCGACGACCGCCTCATCGGCAGCCGTCAGCTCGGGATCGGGCTTCTCCTCGACCCGAACCTCGCCAGGAGCCTGGTAGGTGACAGCGCGCATCGCGCGCAACCGTATCTGTCAGCCGACTCTGACACCAGGCACCTGGAAGCGACCGGAGGAGTCGCCGGTGGGGCTCGCTGTCTCTTCGATCCGAGCCTCCAGCGCCAGCTCCTTCTCGAAATCTGCCGCCTCGCCGTGCTGGAAAGAGACATCCTTGCCCTCGAGCAGCTCGATGAAGACCTCGACGAAACGGGCGTCGAGCTGCTTGCCGGCGACGCGACGCAGCTCCTGCATCGCCTCATAAGGGGAGGTCGGGGCACGATAGGAGTCGCGGGCCGTCATCACGTCATAGGTGTCGGCGACGGAGATGATCCGCGCCAGCTCGGGTATGTCGTCGCCAAGCAGGCCGCGCGGGTAGCCCTTTCCGTCGATCCGCTCGTGGTGGGCGAGGATGATCTCAGCGACCGGCCCGTAGCCGTCGAGCGCGGAGACGACACGGGCCCCCTGCTGAGGGTGGCGGCGGATCAGCATCCAGTCCTCGTCCGTCAGCGGCACGTTCGCCTTGAGGATGCGGTCGGGGAGGATGAACTTACCGATGTCGTGCAGCAGCGCGGCGATGTGGACGAGTTCCTCCTCCCGGCGCGAGTAGCCGGCCCGCTGGGCGATCGCCCGCGAGTAGCGGGCCACTGCGGCACTGTGACGGGCGGTCATCTGGTCTCGCAGGTCCAGCGTGCGCAGCATCGCGCTCAACATCCCGACCTGGAAGCTGGCCAGCTGCTTGCTGCGGCGCTCCAGCTCCTCGGCGCGCTGCTGGGAGACGAGCAGGGCTCCGAGCAAGTACTGGAAGGTCACCAAGACGACACCGAACAGTGCGATGCCCGCCAGGCCGACGTGCAGGTAGAGATACGCGATGCCGACAGCCATCAGCGCGGCAGCCAGCTCGGAGGGCAGCAGCGGGATCAGAGCGGTACGAACCTTCGCGATGAAGGAGCTGTGGTCCAAGTAGCACGAGTAGGAAGCGATCATCGTGAAGTTGATCGCCAGGGCGACCAAGAAGACCGCGAAGATCATCGCGTAGAAGGCTGGCTGAGACTGGGAGATCTGGGCGCTCGTGGTCACCCAGTGGAACGCAAGCCCCGTTACCAGAGGGAAGGTCGCGAAAGTGACGACGTTGTTAAGAAGGTAGTGCAAGGCATTCCGCCCACCCAGCCAGCCGACGAAGATCGTCAGTACACCGATCAGCGCGGCGGGCGCGCCGCCGAGAAGGACCATCGCGAGCACCATCGGTAGGAAGCTGCCGGAGAGCTTCACCTTCGACGTGGTGGTGATCGCCGTGAGGTCGCTGAAGACAGAGAAGGCAAGCAGGAGCCCGAAAAGAGGGAGATCCCAATTGGCGGTACCCGCGCTCCAAACCGCCACCGCGACGACCACGACCAGACCGACGACTTGTGCGGCGATGATTAGCTTGCTTGGGCGGTTGCTAGCCATTGGCTGACTGGGCCGGCGCTGTATGCCAACTTTCCAGGCGAGGGATTCCGTGGAAAGCGGCCGTTCCCTGCGCCAAAGACTCGTGGCCTTGATGCGCATGGCACATGAGCCACTGAAATTACCCCCCTGTGAAGCTCCTTACAAGCAGGCGTAGCCGTATGACCGGAGCCGTGCAAAGACGCCGATAGGGGCTTCGAATGCGCAGGTCCGCGCAATGCAACCCCGAAAAGCACGAAGAGCACCCTTGTGAGGTGCCCTTCGAAACCGAAAGCGAGCGCTACGACTGCGCTCGCGTTGAAGATCTAGTGCTTGTAAGCCATTGTTCTTTCCTTCCTTTGGATGAAGCCCTCAGATGCGTGCATCGCGATCTGAAACTCGTGAAAATCCTTAGATAGGTTGTAGCACAGCTTGGCGAAAACTTGTGCATCTGCAGGAAATCTTGTGCATAAATGCAATAGCGCCCACGGCTACCTATGCGTAGATCACGCCTGAGGGACCCCTTGCGGCGGCCCCTGTTCCGCCGCCTCGCGACGACCTATGCAGTCAACGAGCTGGGCGACTGGATGGGGATCGTCGCCCTCTCGATCCTCGTCTTCGATCGCACTGGCAGCGCTCTGGCGACTACGGGGCTCTTTCTCGGCACTCGCTTCCTTCCCGCTCTCCTCGCCCCGATCCTCGTCGCCAGGGCCGAGCGTCCGCCGCCACGCCTCGCACTACCGGTCATCTATTGCGGCGAGGCAGCGGCCTTTGGTGGCCTAGCGCTACTGGCCGCCCACTTCTCGCTCCCCGGGGCAATCGTTCTTGGGACGATCGACGGGACGCTGGCGCTGACCGGCCGGTCCCTGACCCGCGCCGTGGTCGCTGCCCTCCTGGAGCCAACGGGAGAGCTGCGTGCCGGAAACGCGGTGCTCAACGTCGCCTTCACCGGCGGCGCCGCGATCGGCCCCGGCCTCGCCGGCCTCGTCGTCGCCGGCTTTGGCGTCCAGTCAGCCCTGCTACTGGACGCAGCCTCGTTTTACCTGGTTGGCTGGATCCTGCTAACCGCCGGGCCGTTTCCTCACGCTGAGCCAGATCCCGGCCACTTGCGCAAGCGAGTCAGAGCGGGGCTCACCTATATCAGCGAACGGGCGACGCTGCGGCGGCTACTGGTCGCCCAAGGGGCGGCCTTCATCTTCTTCGCCGCGGTGATCCCGATCGAGGTCATCTACGCCACACAGACCCTGGGCGCCAGCGACTCCGGCTACGGCCTGCTGCTCGCGAGCTGGGGTGTTGGCATGGTGCTGGGCAGCATCGTCTTCGCCGCCGTTCGCCGTGCGCCATTGCCCCATCAGCTCTTCTTCAGCACCGTCGCAATCGGCGTCAGCTACCTTGGACTCGCCGGAGCGCCGACCTTGGCGTTCGCCTGCGCGGCATCGGTCGTCGGGGGGGCCGGCAACGGCGTGCAGTGGGTGGCCGCGGTCAGTGCCGTACAGGAGCTGACCGTTCAGGGTATGCAGGCGCGGGTAATGAGCGTGCTGGAGTCGATCGGAGCAGCGCTGCCCGGTGTCGGATTCGTGATCGGCGGGCTGATCGCCACCGTCCGCGAACCCAGGGCCGCGTTTCTCTTCGCCGGCGTCGGGATTCTCGCCATAGTCGCGGTGGCGACGCCGGTTCTTGGGGCACAATGGTCTGAACGCGTGACCGGAACCGATCCAGCGAGCCTTGACGCGAGTGATGAGATAGTGGTGGAATTGATCGCTGGGGAACCTCGTCCGCTGACTACCCGGAGGTCTTGAGTTGAAGAAGCTAAGTGCGGTTCTCGCAGTGGTGGGGTTTACAGCATTCTCGGCGCTGAGCCTGGCTTCCTGTGGCGGCTCCTCGACCGGCAAGGAAGGCGGCACGCTGCTGGGCACCTACGCGTCGTTCCCCGACTACCTCGACCCGCAGCTCTCCTACACAGCCGAAGGCTGGACGGCGATGTACGACACCTACATCCCCCTGCTCACCTATAGGCACGCGAGCGGAGCGGCCGGCAGCGAAGTGATCCCCGGCCTGGCGAAAAGCCTGCCGAAGATCACCAACGGCGGCAAGACCTACACGCTCTTCCTGCGCAAGGGCCTCAAGATACTCAAACGGCACGCCCGTCAATGCCTCCGACTTCACCTACGCGGTCGAACGCTGCTTCAAGGTCAACTCGCGGCGGCTCGCCCTTCTACACCGACATCGTCGGCGCCGAAAAATTCCAGAAGACGAAGAGCGGTGGGATCAGCGGCATCAAGACCGACGACAAGACCGGCGAAATCGTGATCAATCTGAGTCAAACCCCGCGGCACCTTCGCCAACGAGCTGGGCCTTATGTTCGTCGCGCCGGTGCCGCCGAACACCCCCAACGAAGACCTCTCGGCGAATCCCCCTCCCGCCACCGGGCCCTACGTGATCACCAAGTCGCAGCCAGGCCGCGGCTGGAGCTACGAACGCAATCCTCAGTGGCTGAAGAACAACGCGAAGCTGATGCCCGAACTGCCGAGCGGCCATGTCGACAGGATCGACGTGACCGTGATCCGCAACCCCTCGACCCAGGTCAACGACGTCGAGCAGGGGAAGTACGACTGGATGCAGAGTTCCCCGCCCGCAGATCGCTACGCCGAAGTAAAGAGCAAATACGAAGGCACCCAGTTCAAGGTCGAGCCGACAATCAGCACCTACTACTTCTGGATGAACACGACCAAGCCACCGTTCAACGATCTCAAGGTCCGGCAGGCGGTCAACTATGCGATCGACTCCGAAGCGCTGGAACGGATCTACGCAGGCCAGATCGCCAGAACCCAGCAGATCCTGCCTCCGGGGATGCCGGGCTACAAGAAGTTCGAACTCTACCCTCACAACATGGCCAAGGCCGAGCAGCTGATCAAGGAAGCCAACCCGTCAGACCGCAACATCACGGTCTGGACCGACAACGAAAGCCCGAACAACGAAGCGGGCGAATACTACGAAGGCGTGCTGAAAAAACTCGGCTTCAACACGAAGCTGAAAATCATCAACGCCGACAACTACTTCACGGTGATCGGGAACCTCACGACGCCCGACCTGAACACAGGCTGGTCGGACTGGTTCGAGGACTATCCGCACCCCAACGACTTCTTCCAACCGATGCTGTCGGCCGAAAGCATCCTGCCGACCAACAACGGCAACTTCGCCCAGATCAACGATCCGACCCTGAGCGCAAAGATCAAGAAGCTCAGTCAGGAAAAACTCGGGCCCAAGCAGGAAGCTGAATACGGGGCGCTCGACAAATCCTTCATGGAACAGGCACCGTGGGCCCCATATGGGACGCGAACACTCTCGACCTTCGTCTCCAGTGCGATCGACCTCGAAAAGGTGATCTTCAACCCGACCTTCAACCAGGACCTGACCAGCTTCCAGTTCAAGTAAACGCCCGGGGCTGCTTCAAAATAGGCCCGTGGCTATTGAGCCCAACGCCGAGGCTTCCCTCCCGAGGGGAAAGCTGGGCGGCCACGTTCCCCACGAGCCAACCTGGCTCTCGGGCGGTCGGGGACCGTGGGCGCTCGCCTACAGGCGCTTCATCCGCAACCGGGTTGCCGTCGCCTTCCTCGTTCTCTTCGTCCTGATCGTCGTCTTCGTCCTAGCGGCCCCGCTCTGGGCAAACGACGTGGCCCACACCGGCCCGAACACGACGCACACGCTGGAGAAGCTAACGATCGGCGGCGAAAAGCGCGACGTCGTCAACCCCGAAGGGAAGCCGATCGGGCCAGTGTGGCTCGGCGCCGGCGGCAAGTTCTTCCTCGGCGCCGACAGCAGGCTCGGCCGCGACGAGATGGTGCGGCTGATGTACGGTGGGCGAACCTCGCTCTTCATCGGCGTGGTGTCGGGGTTGATCACAACCGTCCTCGCGGTTCTCCTCGGGCTGATCGCCGGCTACTACAAAGGCTGGGTCGACGCGGTCATCGCCCGCGGTCTCGACGTGCTCTGGTCGTTCCCTGTGCTCCTGCTGGGAATCGCGTTGGGGGTCTCGCTCGCCGTCGGCGGACTGAAGATCGGGCCGCTCGAAGTCTCCGGCGGGTCGCTGTGGATACCGATCCTGATCATCGGAGTCGTCTCGGTGCCCTACATGGCGCGCCCGATCCGCGGCGAAGTGCTGGCGCTCGGGGAGAAGGAGTTCGTCGAGGCCGCGGTCGCCCAGGGCGCCGGCCCGCTGCGGGTGATGCTCGGCGAGCTGCTGCCCAACCTGGGCTCGACCATCATCGTCTTCTTCGCTCTCAACATCGCCAACAACATGCTCTTCGAGGCGGGGCTCTCCTTCCTCGGCGCCGGCGTACAGCCGCCGAACTCCTCCTGGGGCACGATGATCTCGGTCGGCACCGAACTACTCAACACGGCGCCGCTGCTGGCGATCATCCCCGGCGTGATGATCCTGCTCACGGTGCTCTCTTTGAACATCGTCGGCGACGGGCTCCGAGATGCGCTGGACCCACGGGCGAAGGTGCGGCTCGAGGCGCGTGCTGGCATGGTCGAGCCCGAGGGGACAGCGGTCTGATGGCCCGCTTCATCCTCAGGCGGCTGATCGGCACGGTCGCCGTCCTTTTCGCGGTCTCCGTGGTCGTCTTCGTGATCTTTAACGTGATCCCGAACTCGCCCCCGGCCCAGCGGCTGGCGGGGAAGAACGCGACCCCGGCGCTGGTCAAGAGCATCGAAGAAGAATGGGGCTTTAACCGCCCGCTGCCCCAGCAGTACCTGACGATGATGAAGAAGGTCTTCACGGGGGAACTGATCTCCTACAGCCCGCGCCTGTCGGTGGACAACCGAATAGCCGAAGGCATCCCCGCGACCGTTTCGCTTAGCATCGGCGCCGGGTTGATCTGGATGTTCTTTGGGATCCTCCTCGGCTACCTCTCCGCGGTGAGGGCCGGCGGGATGCTCGACAAGTTGCTGACAGGGGTCTCGGTCGCCGGCATCTCGATCCCTGTCTTTCTTCTGGCACCAGTCCTCATCTACTTCCTTGCGGAAAAACTCGGCCTGTTCCCGAACGGAGGCTACGTCGACTTCACCGAAAACCCCGCCCAGTGGGCCTATCACCTGATCCTGCCCTGGCTCACGGTCGCGGTGCTCTCGATCGGCTTCTACAGTCGTGTGCTGCGGTCGAACATGCTCGACGCGATGAGCGAGGACTACGTCCGTACCGCGCGGGCGAAGGGCCTCAGCGAGCGCCGGGTGATGACGCGACACGTCCTGCGCAACTCCCTGATCCCGATCATCACCCTGTTCGGGCTCGATTTCGGCGCCACGATCGGCGGCACCGCGATCATCACCGAAAAAATCTTCAACATCAACGGAGTCGGCCTCTACGCGGCCGAATCAGTCGCAAAACTCGAACTTCCGCCGATCATGGGAGTGACGCTCTACGGCGCCTTCTTCGTCGTCTTCTTCAATGCCCTGGTCGACATCGCCTATGCATACCTCGATCCGCGCGTGCGGCTGGGGGCCTCAGCGCAGTGAACTCTTCTTCGCTCCTGTCCGTGCGCGACCTCCGGGTTGGCTTCGCCACCGAAGATGGGTTATTGCAGGCGGTTGACGGCGTCTCCTTCGATCTCAAAGCAGGCGAGGTTCTGGCGATCGTCGGCGAGTCCGGCTCGGGCAAGAGCGTCACCGCACAGACGATCATGGGCCTGACGCGATCGAACAACTCGCGGATCGAGGGATCGGTGCAGCTGCAGGGGGAGGAGCTCATCGACGCGAGCGATGCGACCCTACGGCGGCTGCGGGGCGATCGAGTCGCGATGATCTTTCAGGATCCAATGACCTCGTTCAATCCGGTCCAGCGCGTCGGCGCCCAGATCGTCGAGGCGATCCGCGCCCACCGCGCAGAGACGAGCAAGGCCGAGGCGCACGCCCGAGCCGCCGAGTTGCTCGATTCGGTCGGCATTCCGGACGCTCCGCGTCGGGTCGACGACTATCCGCACGAGTTCTCCGGCGGCATGCGCCAGCGCGTAATGATCGCAATGGCGCTCGCCCTTGAACCGGATGTCCTAATCGCCGACGAGCCGACTACCGCGCTCGACGTAACGATCCAGGCACAGATCCTGCGGCTGCTCGAGAACCTCAACCGTGAACGCGGCTTGGCGACGATCCTGATCACCCACGACCTCGGCGTCGTCGCCGAAGTCGCTGACCGAGTGCTGGTGATGTACGCAGGGCGGGTGGTCGAGCAGGGGACGCTCGACGACATCTTTTACGACCCCCAGCACCCCTACACATGGGGCCTACTCGGCTCGCTGACGCGGCTCGACCAGCCTCGTCCCCAGCGGCTGCCGCAGATCCGCGGGGCACCGCCCTCGCTGCTGGCGCTGCCCGAGGGTTGCGCGTTCCATCCCCGCTGCCCGCACGCCTTCGATCGGTGCTCGAAGATTCCGGACCTTGGTGCCCATCTTGGGGACGCGCCCGCTCATCGCGACCGTTGCTGGCTATCGCCAGAGCAGAAGCGCGGGAAGCGTTTGGTCGAGGGACGAATCGGCCTGGAGACGCAGGCGCTATGAGCGGCGGGGAGTCCTTGCTCGAGGTCACCAACGTTGTCAAGCACTTCCCGATCAAGCGCGGGCTGCTGATCAACCGCGAGGTTGATCGAGTTCGCGCTGTTGACGACGTCACCTTCACGATCGCTCGCAGCGAGACCCTCGGCTTGGTGGGTGAGTCGGGCTGCGGCAAGTCGACTCTGTGCAGGACGATCCTCCAGTTGATCAAACCCACATCCGGATCGATCCGATTCGAGGGTCAAGAGATCTCCGGACTGCCGCGCCGCCAGATGCGGCCCTTGAGGCGAGAGTTGCAGATGATCTTCCAGGATCCCTATGCCTCGCTTAACCCGCGAAAACGGGTTGGTCAGATCGTCGGCGATCCACTGAAGAGACAGGGGATCGCCTCCGGAGCGGACCTGCGCCGCCGAGTCTACGAGCTACTTGAACGGGTCGGCCTCTCTACCGAGCACTACAACCGCTTCCCGCACGAGTTCTCCGGCGGCCAGCGCCAGAGGATCGGGATCGCCCGGGCTCTGGCGCTACAGCCGAAGCTGGTGATTGCCGACGAGCCGGTCTCGGCCCTCGACGTCTCGATCCAGGCGCAGATCATCAACCTCCTTGCCGATCTCCAGGACGAGTTCGGGTTGACGTATCTCTTTGTCGCCCACGACATCGGCGTGGTTCGCCACGTCTCAAACCGGATCGCAGTGATGAGTGCCGGCAAGATCGTCGAGGAAGGGCCCGCCGACCAGGTTTGCGAGCACCCCACCCATCCCTACACGAAGAAGCTGATCGCGGCGGTGCCGATCCCCGACCCACGGGAGAGTCGGGCGCACCGGCAGGCTAGCCTCGGGGGGGCGTGACCCTCCCCCTCTCCCCGCCGCTGAAGCCGCAGCTCGCACTGACGCGCAAAGAGCTGCCGCGGGGCAAGGAGTGGGCCTATGAGCAAAAGCTCGATGGCTTCCGGGCGATCGTCTTCGTCGACGGCGATGACGCCTACACCCAGTCGCGCGGCGGCAAAGCGCTGGGCCGCTACTTCCCCGAGCTGCGCTTCGCCTCGGGGCGCTACGTGCTTGACGGCGAGTTGGTGATCCGCGACGCCGACGGCGAGCTCGAGTTCGACGCCCTGCAGAGCCGCATCCACCCGGCCGAGTCGCGGATCACACTGCTGGCGAAAGAGATCCCCGCCGACTACGTCGTCTTCGACCTGCTGGCCGAGGGAGACGAGGTGCTACTGGAGAAGCCGCTGGCCGAGCGCCGCGCCCGGCTGGAGGCCCTGGCGCAGTGGGCAGGGCTGGAGCTGTCTCAGCTGACCGACGACCCAGAGCAGGCCGAGAAATGGCTGCTGAGCACCGAGGGCGTGATGGCCAAGCAGCTCGACGCCCCGTACGTACCGGGCAAGCGCAAGGGGATGGCGAAGGTGAAGCGGGAGCGGACGATCGACTGCGTGGTGATGGGCTGGCGGCCGGGCAAGGAGGAGGGCACGGTCGGCTCGCTGATCCTCGGCCTCTACGACGGCAAGGAGTTGCGCTCGGTCGGGCACATCTCCGGCTTCAGCGTCGAGGCCAAACGGAGCATGCGCGCGATGCTGGCACCACTTGAGACGGGCGCGCGCGGCACCGCCGAGCCAAGCCGCTGGGCCGGCGGGCGCGACCTCGAGTGGGTGGCGCTGCGGCCGGAGCTGGTGATCGAGGTCGGCTATGACCATGCCGCGGCGGGACGAATCCGGCACGGAGCTCGGTTTCACCGCTTCCGCGATGACAAGGCCCCGGGGGAATGCCGGTTCGAGGATCTGGACGAGGGCTATTAGAAGAGGCGGGCCTGGTGCTCCTGGCTGGCGGGCCCTGTCGCGGTGGCAGGAGAGCCTGCGGGCGGCCCCGATCTCCCTGCCGCCGCGCCACCCGCCGGAGATCTCGCTCGGCCCCTCCCCCAACCGCGAACCACGCTCGTGACACGGTTGCGCTCAGGCTGGCGCAGGTAGGCCCGATCGTTGGCATAGAGCTTCTCGTAGCGGGGGATCAAGTCGGGACGTTTGGCTTGTAGCCAGGCGAAGAAGACGTCGCGGACCTCATCTCGGAGGTGGAGGGCGACGCCGCCGAGGAAGGTCGCTCCCGCCTCACGGGCTCGGTCGACTATCGGTTGGACCTGCTCGGGGGTGTCGTTGATGCCCGGCATCAGCGGCGCGATCAGGACGCCGGAGTCGATGCCGCGGCGGCGCAGCTCAGCGACGGCGTCAAGGCGGGCGGCGGGGCTGGGGGTGTGGGGCTCGGTCGCCCGCCAGGCCTTCTCATCGAGGGTCGGGACGGAGAGGTTGACTGAGACGGGGAGGCGCCTCGACATCCGCTCGTAGAGATCGACGTCGCGCATCACCAGCGGCGACTTGGTCAGCACCGAGACCGGCGTGTCCGCCTCCTCCAGCGCCGCGAGGATCTCGGGCATCATCCGGTAGCGGACCTCGACCCACTGGTAGGGGTCGGTGTTCGTTCCCAGCGCGACCAGGTCCCGCTTCCAGCTCGGCCGCGCCAGCTCCGTCCGCAGCAGCTCCGGCACGTTCACCTTGACCACGATCTCCCGCTCGAAGTCCCTGCCGGCGTCGAAGTCTAGAAAGGTGTGGGTCCGGCGCGCGAAGCAGTTGTGACTGACCACACCGTTGGCGATGAAGTCGCCGGTGCCGGTCGTGATGTCGAACATGGGCAGCCGGCGACCAAGCGGCTCAATGGCAATGACGCCCAACTCCGCCCGCGACTCGATCGCGATCCCGACTATCGAGCTTTTGCGGCCGATCGCTGGGTTCCCTGCCAGCTTGTCGCCGGAAGTGAGATGTGGCCGGCGCAAGCGGTTCTGCGCAGTCCCGACAACGTACTTCCATCCGTGATCCGTGAGGAAGCGGTGATCGCCGCTCGCAATCAACTCGGTCCCCCCTTTCAACGTGACTCTGTAGGCGGGCTTACGGGTCGTCCAATGCGCCAGGACGCGGGTGACCTCACAGCGGCGATCCGAACCGCGGCGAGCGGTGCCGAATATCTCATCGCCAACCTGCACATCCGCCAAGCACTTCGCGTTGCCGTCAGCCATGAGGATCGGCGTACCCCCTGATAGGCAGAAGACACAGGCATGGGTGCATCCTCTGTATGGATTGATCGTCCAGCCGAACCCGTAGCGCCCGCCGGGCACCCGGTTTAGCGCCGAGCGCGCTCGCACCTCATGGAAGTTGATCCCCAGCGCCTCTGGCGCATCGAAGGTCCGCACGACCGTCCCGTCCCCGACCCCCGGCAGGCGCAGATCCCTCTCGACTCTTTGCTCATCCCATCGCACGCGAACATATGTTCGCATAGGTGTCGGACGAACTATGCCAGCTTGCCGGTGATCACATAGCGAAGGAGGTCGACCACCTGCTCGGAGGTCCGCGCCGTCGCCTGGGCAGCGCGGTCGACCTCCTTCAAGGCGTGGTCAAACTCGGGGTCGTGCAGGGTGACGATCGGCTTGGCGAGGGCGGCCGCGTAGCCGGCGTCGAAGGCAGCGTTCCACTGGCGGTACTTCTCGCCGAAGCGAACGATGACGACATCGGCGGCGCGGATCAGCGTCTGGGTGCGGATCGCGTTGACGCCAGCGCCCATGTGATCGCGCCAGAATGGCTCGCCCTCCTCTCCCAACGTGCCCGTTCCCGCATCGTCGGAGGCGGCGTGGTCGGTGACCGGTGCCGAGAAGGAGACCGGCAGGCCCGCCTCGCGCGCCCCTGCCTCGATCCGCTCACGCCAGTCGGAGTGGATCTCACCGGAGAGATAGACCTTCCAGGTCCGCTCGCTCACCGGCCAGATCCTAGTCGGCGCTATAGTATTTAACGTGAACGTAAGAAAGAGGTTCCGAACCGGCCCTGGAGTCTCTGCTTACCACGAGAACTACAAGTGGTGGGCGCTCTCCTGCACCAGCCTCGGGATGCTGCTGGTGGCGACCAACTCGGGGACGCTGATCATCGCCCTGCCCGACTTGGAGCGCTCGCTCGGCACCTCACTGCTCCAGCTTGTCTGGGTGATCCTCGCCTACATGATCTCCTCGACCGTGCTGGTCCTCACCGCCGGTCGCCTCTCCGACCTCTTCGGCCGCAAGACCGCCTACGTCGCCGGCTTCCTCGTCTTCGCCGCCGCCTCGCTCGGGGCCGGCTTCTCGGCCAACGGTACCGAGCTGATCGCCTGGCGGATCGTGCAGGGCATCGGCGGCGCCTTCCTCTTCGCCAACGCGGCGGCGCTCGTCACCGACGCCTTCCCGAAGGAGCAGCTCGGCCTGGCGATGGGCACCAACACGATGGTCGCCGCGATCGGGCTCGTCCTCGGCCCGGTGCTCGGCGGCGTCCTGGTCGCGATCTCCTGGCACTGGGTCTTCTGGTTCAACGTGCCGCTCGGCCTGGCCGGCGCAGCCTGGGGCGCGCTGGTCCTGCGCGAGCTGGCCCGCCGCGACGCCGAGCGCGGCCTCGACCTGCTCGGCACCCTCACCTTTGTCGTCGGGCTGACCGGCCTCGTCTACGGGCTCTCGCGCGGCGGCATATCGGGCTGGGACAACCCGCTGGTGATCGGCAGCCTCGCGGCCTCCGCCGTCCTGCTCCCCCTCTTCGTCTTGGTCGAGAGCCGCGCCCGTGCGCCGATGCTCGACCTCTCGATCTTTCGCAATCGGATGTTCGCGGCGGCCACCGGCGCCGCCTTCATCAACGGGCTCTCGCGCTTCGCGCTGCTCTTCGTCTTCGTCTTCTACTTCCAGGGCGCCCAGGGCGACGACCCGATCACGGCCGGGATCAAGCTCGCCCCGATGGCAATCGGGATGCTGATCGCCTCGCCGCTGGCCGGGATCTGGGCCGACCGCCACGGCTCGCGGATGCTGGCGGCGCTGGGGATGGTCATCAGCGCCGCGGCGCTAGCTTTGATGACCACGCTGCAGGCCCACAGCCCCTACTGGCAGAGCATGCTGTGGCTGGGGCTGGTCGGGATCGGCTCGGGGATGTTCAACTCGCCCAACACGGCGGCGATGATGGGGACGGTGCCGACCAACCGGCGCGGCATCGCCGCCGGCGCCCGGATGATGCTGCAGAACACGGGCGCGGTTATCTCGATCGCTTTCGTGCTGGCGATCATCACCGCCGCGGTGCCGAAGCCGGTCCTCTTCAGGATCTTCTCCGGGCTCGCCTCTGGCCTCTCCGAAGCCCAGCTCCAGCCGTTCATCCAAAACATGCACACCGCGCTGTGGGTGTTGGCGGCGACCTCGCTTCTCGGCGCCGGAGTCTCGTTGCTGCGGCCCCGCCACGTCTCCGCCGCGGAGGGGAAGGGCTCCGACCCATTCAGCCCGGCGGAAGCCGTCGAGGAGGCGATCCGCGAGGAGGTCGAGGCGATCCCATGAGCCTGGGTCGACCGGATGCGGAGCTGCGAATCGGCGACGTCGCCAAGCTGGCAGGCACCACGCCGCGCACGATCCGCTACTACGAGGAGATCGGCCTGCTCCCCGTGGCGAGCGGTCGCGAGCCCGGCGCCCACCGCACCTACGCCAAGGGCGATGTCGAGCGGCTCACCGACCTGCTGCGATTGAAAGACTTGCTGGGAGTGTCACTTGAGGAGCTGAAGGAGCTGGTCGAAGCCGAGGACGCCCGCGCCGCCTTGCGCCGCGAGTGGCATAGCGGCGTCGAAGACCCGGTCCGGCGCCGCCAGATCCTCGACGAGTCGCTCGGTCACATCGCCCGCCAGCTTGAGCTGGCGCGCCGCCGCCGCGACGAGATCGCCAGGCTGGAAGGGGAGTTGCTGGCAAAGCGCAAGCGCGTGCAGGGTCGGCTCCGGGAGCTCGGCGCCGAGCAGGCGAGCGCCGGCGGGGCGACCCGATGAGCCGGGAGCGTCCTGTAGTTGCCAAATGAAAGGACGGCCAGGATGAGCGTTGCGGGAGAAGTGAGTGCCGAGGAGAGGGCTCGGATCGAGGAGGCCGAGGTCTCCTTCCCCGGCCACGGCGGCGAGGCAATCGATGGGTACCTGGCGCGACCGACGGCGAATGGGCGCCGCTCCGGCTGATCGTCATCCACGAGGCGTTCGGGCTGAACGACCACATCCGCGACGTCGCCCGGCGCTTCGCCGCGATCGGCTACATCGCCCTCGCCCCAGACCTCTACACGCGAGAGGGGATGCCAGCAGACCCCCAGCTCGAGGACATCATGCGGGTCATGCTCGCCCAGCCCGATGAGCGGGTGATCGGCGACCTCGAGAGCGCCGCGGACTTCCTCGCAGAGCAATCGGAGGCGAGCGACAAGATCGGCTGCGTTGGCTTCTGCTCCGGCGGTCGCCAGACGCTGCTCCTTGCCTGCTCCAGCGACCGGCTCGACGCTGCCGTCGACTGCTGGGGAGGCTTCATCAGGAGCGCCGACCGCGAGGCGGAGACAACCCCGGAGCGCCCGGTGCCGGTTATCGACCTCGCCGAGCGCCTCGGCTGTCCACTGATGATCGCCGTCGGCGCCGAGGACCAGAACCCCTCGCCCGAGGACGCCGAGGCTCGGGCCGAGCGGCTGCGCGCCGCGGGGAAGGCGTTCGAGCCGGACGTCTATGAGGGCGCTGGCCACGCCTTCTTCGCCGACTACCGGCCCAACTACGTCGAGGAGGCCGCGTTCTGGCTCTGGGACCGGATGACCGGGTTCCTCGGCCGAGCCCTGACCTAGGAAGCAGCCCGCTCGGGGCGGCTGTCGGGGGGCGGCTGGCCGCCCGCCGTCTGCTCCTCGAAGTGCTTGCTCAGCATCGTCACCTGGCCCTGGTAGCTGGACCCCAGCTCCTGGCCGTAGAGGCGCTCCGCGGGGGCCGCCATCCGCTCCAGGCCTAGCTTGCAGACCGGCTGGCGGTGCTCGACCATGAAAGAGACATCGCGGGCACGCACCTCCAGCGCGGCGCGGCTGCCGTGGCGGTCGCCGACCGGGTCATAGCCAAACCCCGGGTCAAAGAAGCCGGCGTAGTGGGTTCGGAGCTCGCCCGCGGTCGGGTCGTAGGCCATCATCTCGGCCGCGATCTGAGGCGGAATGCAGACCCCCTCGGCCGAGAGCAGTAGGTAGAAGATCTCCGGCTCCAACACGATCCGCCCGCCCGACTCGGGGAAGACCGGGTCCCAATAGTCGGTCCAGTGGTAGGCGCGCACTCGGGCAAGGTCGACCGGGAGGCTGTTCTTCTTCGCCCGGTAGCCGACGACGCGGTCGCTCGGCCCCGAGAGGTCGACGCTGAGGAAGAGGCCGCCGGCGAGCGCCAGCTCGGACTCACGCAGCGCGTGGGAGTCGAGATAGAGCAGCGGGAACTCGGCCTGCAGGCGGCGGATGTCCTCGTCGCCGAGGCGCACGTCGCCGCGGGCGAGGCGCAGCTGGTTGAGCGAGAGGCCGGTCTTGACCTGGATCGCGAAGGAGCGCGGCACGATCTCCAGGTAGAGCCTGCCCCGGTACCCCGGGCGGATCTCATCGAAGCGATGGTGGCGGTCGGTGAGGACGCGGGTGAAGACGTCCAGGCGCCCAGTAGAGCTCTTCGGGTTCGCCTTCGCCCGCACGGCGCCGGGCAGTGCCAGCTCCTCGATCAGCGGCACCAGGTAGGGGCGATCGCGCTCCAGCACGGCACCGTCGCGCAGGTCGATCCTCTGGAAGGCGAGCCCGTCGACCTTCTCCTCGACCGTCGAGTCAACGTCGGGAAGGAAGCTGCAGCGCAGCGCCCAAGCGAAGTCGCCGAGGCGAAGGTCGATGCTCGCCGGCTGGATCGCCTCAGGGCGGATCCGGTAATCGCCGGAGCTGACCCACTCGGCCTCGATCGCCCGGCTCAGCTCCTGGGAGGGCAGCACACCAGCCACCGGCGCGCTCCCCGCAGCGCCGAGCGCGCCCTCGCCCGCTGTTGCCGCCTCGGTCACCGGCAGAGATTATGCGGCGCTCAGCGGCGGTGGCGCCTCTTGCGTTTCGGAAACTCACCGGCGGCGACCTGGAGGGTGCGTTCGCTGGCCTTCTCGGTCGCCTCGCTCATCGTGATCTGGAAGGTGGCGAGCAGGGCGCTGGAAGCGAGCGGGCGCACCCGGTCCAGCGCCTCGCGGACCTTCGGCCAGTCTTGCTCGGGGCGGCCGGCCTCCTCGAACGGCTTCCAGATCTCATCGACAAAGAGGTCGACGAATGCTCGGGCTGCGCCCTCGGCGTGGCGGCGGAGCTTTTCCCCCGTACTCAGGGCCGCGTCGGGGCTGACCCCCAGCTCGACCAGCGCCGCCCCTGCCCGCTGAAGGCGCGGGCTGATCACCTCAATCCGCCCATCGGGCAGCACGCGCAGGATGCCGAGCTTCTCGGCTCGCCGCACCAGGTCCGGGTCGGGCCGCCCGGCGCCTCCCCACATGCTCGCCAACTCCTCCGGCTCGACGATCTCCGGCGCCTCGTCCTCGAAGGGGACGCGCAGGGCGCGGGTGAAGTCGAGGATCTCGTTGCCGCTGCCGTCGACGCCATCTAGCAGGCGGCGGATCGCCTCCAGGTTGAGGCCATCGGCTTGCATCTCGCGGGTGAGGGCGATACGGGCGACGTGCTCGGAGCCGTAATAGCCGGTGCGGCCGTGCACCTCGGGGGGCGGCAGCAGGCCGCGCGTCTGGTGGGCGCGGATGTTGCGCACAGTCATCCCGGTCCGCCGCGCCAGTTCCCCGATCGTCATCTTGCCCTCAAGCGGCTTGGCTTTGACCTCGGGAGGTTTGCTCATGCACCCATCGTAAGCGGAAGTGCTGAGGGTCAACTTTGGCCGTGTGCGGAGCAGAGTCCGCTCACACGAGCACGACCCGGTCATCGCCAACGCTTCGTAGGCGAAGCCGGTCACCGTCCTGTAGGCCCGCCTCGACGCACGCCCGCCGTGCGAGCGTCACTCCTCGCTTCTGGGTTGATGATCGCCCGGCCGCTGCGTCCCAGCGTACGCTCATACTGTGGGCTGGAAGCCGGGGCGCGATCGGAATGGGGGAGGCAGGATTCGAACCTGCGAAGGCAGAGCCTGACGCTTTACAGGCGCCGTCCGTTGACCGCTTGGATACTCCCCCGGCGTGGATTTCGATTCTATAGGCCGATCCTCGTCGTAACGAGGCGATCATCGAGCGCCCCGCTCGACCTCGAACTCCGAGTACTTGGGACCTCCGAGCGGGATCGAACTCAAGCCTCGAGCACCGTGGACGGAATAAACCATCGACGGCCCGTAACCGTTAAGCGCGAAGAGATAGTCAAGAGCGAGCTGGTCGATCTCCTTCGTAGTTCCGGTCCAGCTCTTATTCCCACCGTTCGCTGCAAGTGCGACGCTGCGCACATGCCAATTCGCGTCGTCACACGCTGGTCCTGGCTTGATCTGATTCGCAGCAACCGCCCGTTCGCGTCGGCGACGAGGTCGAAGTCCGGGTTGTAGCCAAGCGGGATTAACACTGTTGCATCGGCGACGGTGAGCCACTTGATCGCAGACTCCTCCCTGAGATCACCCTGTGCGCTACTCCGAGGAACCTCGCAGGCGCTCCGCCATTCGTTCGTTGAAGCGGGTGAGGGCGGACATCGGGCGCATGAAGACGGTCAGCTCGGCGACGCGGCCCTCCTCGTCAAGCGTGAGGAAGTCGATGCCCTCAAGCTCGCGGTCCCCGACTCTGGCCTTGAAGTGGAGCGCGATCGTACGATCGTCGGTCAGCTCGTCGACATAGGTGAGGTCCTCCAGCGTCTCGGCGACGTGAGCGAGGACCTGGATGACCACCTCACGGCCCTCGAAGCCGCGGAAGAGGACCGGGCTGTGCAGGACGACGTCCTCGCGGAGCGTCTCGGTCATCAGCTCGAGGTCCTTCGCCTCAGCGGCGCGACGGAAGGGATGAGGCTCGGCCATCGCCGGCACTCTACGCTCCGCATCCCACGGTGCAGTTCCTGCTCGGCGCAATACCGCGAAGGACCTCACACTCACCACTGACGGTGCGATACTCGCCGCCGTGATCAGCGACAGGGCTTGGGCTCGGTTCTCGATGTCCCTCGGCGCCACCGGGCTGCGGTGGACGGGGAAGCTGAACGTGCCGCTGTACCGAGCCACGGGCGGGCGGCTGATGGGGAAGGTTGGCAAGGCGCCGGTGCTGCTGCTCACGACCACCGGGCGCAAGTCGGGAGAACCGAGGATCGCGCCGGTCCTCTACCTGGCCGATGGCGAGCGGCTGATAGTGATCGGCTCCAATGCCGGCAATGCACGCGCTCCGGCATGGTCGCTCAACCTGAAGGCGAACCCCGACGCCGAGGCCGAGATCGGTCGCGAACGCCGCCGCGTGAGAGCCCGGGTCGCCGAGGGCGAGGAGCGTGCCGAGCTATGGCGCAGAGCCAACGACCAGTACGCGGGATTTGACGACTACGAGGGAAAGACCGACCGTGACATCGCGCTCTTCGTCTTGGAGCCGCGCTAACCGGCTTCGCGCAGCATCTGCGCCTCGGGCAGGCGCTTTAGCCTTTTCAGCGTGTTGTTCTCAATCTGGCGGATGCGCTCGCGGGTGACGCCGAAGGTTCGGCCCACCTCCTCAAGCGTCAGCGGCTCCAGGCCCGAGAGGCCGTAGCGCAACTCGATCACCTGCCGCTCCCGCTCGGGCAGGGCGTTCAGCGCCTTCCGCACTCCCTCCTTCTGCAGGTGCTCGCTCGCTTCCTCAAACGGCTCCGCGACGGCGTCGTCGGCGACGAAGTCGCCCAGCTCGGATTCATCCTCATCGCCGACCGGTTTCTCCAGCGAGACCGGCAGCTGCGCCACCCGCAGGATGTCGCGCACGTCGCGTACCGACCAGCGCAGCTCCTCGGCGATCTCAGCCGGCTCGGGCTCCCGACCCAGTTTCTGCACCAGCTGGCGTTCGACGTGGGCGACCCGGTTTAGCTTCTCGACCATGTGGACGGGAATTCGGATCGTCCGCGCCTTGTCGGCGATTGCCCGGGTCACCGCCTGGCGGATCCACCAGGTCGCGTAGGTGGAGAACTTGTAGCCGCGGCGGTAGTCGAACTTCTCCACCGCCCGGATCAGCCCCAGCGAGCCCTCCTGGATCAGGTCGAGGAAGCTCAGCCCGCGACCCAAATAGCCTTTCGCGATCGAGACCACCAGCCGAAGGTTCGCCTCCACCATCTGGCGCTTCGCCAGCATGTCGCCGCGCTCGATCCGCTTCGCCAATTCGATCTCCTGCGTGGCGGTCAGCAGGTCGACCTGGCCGATCGAGCGCAGGTAGAGGCGCAGTGAGTCGAGACTGGGCTCGACGGTCAGGTCCAGCTCCGCTTTCTTCGGCCCGCCGTTGCTCGTCTCCGCCCCGCGCTGTTCCTTGTAGGCGCTGACGCCGTCCTCGGCGATCACGTCGACGCCGTGCTCGACTAGGTGGCTGTGGAGGCCGGAGACCTGCTCCTTGGTCACCTCGACCTCCTCCAGGGTGCCGGCAATCTGCTCGAAGGTCAGGTAGCCGCGCTCCCGCCCCAGCGCGATCAGCCCGCGAAGCTCGTCTGAGTCCGCGAAGGGCCGTTCGCCCGAATCCTCATCCAGCCCCTCCGGGACCGTCCCTAACGGTTCGATCTCTACTGCCTCCGGTGAAACCCTCTCCCCCGTTCCGGGGGGCCGGCCCTGAAGCTCCGGCCGCGCCGAAGTATAGGCGGAGGATCCTTGCCATCGACGCGGCGCCCCACCGAGCGGCCCAGTTGCTTACCCTTCATAAGTCGATGGCGAGCCAGACGACCACCACCCCCGCGGCGCCCGACGTTCAAGCCTCTGTCCCAACCACCCAGGTCAGCCTCTCGCGGGTCGGTGTCACCGGGGTCGAGAAGGTGATTCGGGTGAAGGCGGACGGCGCCGAGAACCTCTTCTACGCCGACTTCGAGTGCTTCGTCGACCTCAACCCTCGCCAGGCCGGCGTCCACATGTCCCGCTTCGAGGAGATCGTCGGCGAGGCGATCGACGAGGTGGTTTTGGGCGAGGCCTTCCGAGCCGAGGTCCTCGCCGCCCACATCGCCCAGCGAGTGCGCGAGCGCCAGGGCGGGCTGCGGGCCGAGGTTTCCGTCACCGCCCGCTATCCGGAGACGGTGTCGACCCCCGCCACGGGGCAGCGCACTCAGGAGATCTACGTCCTCTTCGGCACAGCGGTCGCCTCCGAGCGGGGGACGCGGACGCTGACCGGCGTCCAGGCCCAGGGAATGACCGCCTGCCCCTGCGCACAGGAGATGGCCGCTGGTCTGGCTCGCGAGCGGCTCGCCGAGCGGGGCTTCGATCCCGAGGAGGTGGAGCGGGCAATCGAGGCTGTGCCGATTGCCACCCACAACCAGCGGGGAATCGGCACGCTGTACCTCGGTTGCCCGGAGGGTGGGGAGGCGTGGATCGACGCCCCGGAGCTGCTGCGGATCGTCGAGAGCTCGATGAGCTCGGAGATCTACGAGTTGATGAAGCGCCCCGACGAGCTGGCCGTCGTCGCCAAGGCACACTCTCAGCCGCGCTTCGTCGAGGACTGCGTGCGGGAGATGGTGCGCCAGGTCGTCGACGGCTACCCCGAGATGCCAGCCGAGGCGTTCGTGATGGCGCACCAGGAGAACCTGGAGACGATCCATCGCCACAACGTCGTCGCCGAGCGCTACGGCCTCCTCGGCGACCTGCGCGAAGAGCTGGTGAGGGGCGAGCACCAGCGCCATCACCTGACGATGCGCGAGTGGCTGGAGGCGCCGGCTACCTAAGCCGGCCGGCTCGGCCGCGTCGGCCGAGGCTCGGCCAGGCGACGGCGGAGGCCGAAGAAGTAGTCGGCGCCGCTGATCACGGTGACGGCAAGCGCCAGGTAGACGAGGGCGTCGACCCAGGCCGGCGCCGGGTTGTCGGCGATAAGTGCAAACACCGCCGCGATCTGGAGCACCGTCTTCACCTTGCCGAGCCAGCTCGCTGCGATCACGATGCCGCGCTCGGCAGCGATCGCGCGCAGGCCGGTGACGGCAATCTCGCGGGCGATGATCACCATCGCCACCCAGGCTTCGAGCCGATGTAGGGAGACGAGGGAGATCAGGGCGGCGGTGATCAGCAGCTTGTCTGCGAGCGGGTCCATCAGCTTGCCGAAGGTTGTGACGGCGTCACGGGAGCGGGCGACGTAGCCGTCGAGGCCATCGGTCAGCGCCGCCAGCGCGAAGACCGCCGCGGCGAGCGCGTCGCCGTTCGGCGTCTCCCCCAAAAGCGCCACGACGACGACCGGCACCGCGAGGATCCGCAGCAGGGTCAGCGCGTTGGGGAGGTTGAGCGGGAACACCGCGCCTAGGCGCTCCCTGACGGCCCTTGCGGTTCGAGGGGGTTGACCGCCGAGTTGACGTCGGGCATTTTATCCAGCCGCTTCACCGGCTGGTCGATCGCCTTCGCGTAGCGCCGTTCGGTCAGCTTCCCGTGCGGCGAGACGATCACCAGTGGATTGCTGCGGTAAGCCTGTTCTGGCAGGTTGTCTTCCAGCAGTTCCGTCGCCTTGGTCGAGTCAGTTCCCGGCAGGGTCAAGTTGTTATTCGTCTTGGCTCCAGAGGATTGTCCCGCCACCACCAGGGCCCCGGCAGCGACGACCCACAGCGCGATCGTCGGCCAGTGATACCGCGAGCAGAAGCGGCCGATCGCGTAAAGCGGGGCTGTCATGCCGCCATCATCCCGGACAGTGCCCCGGAAAGATGCTCAGCATCGCGCCGCCGCTGCTCATGATTCGGTTCGCGACCATGGAGAGGTGGCGAAGCCGATGAGTTCGGGCCGGGCCGGCACGCTCGCCGAGCTGGCCGCAGAGGTCCACGCCTGCCGGCGCTGCCCGCGGCTGGTCGAGTGGCGCGAGGCGTGCGCGGCGAACCCTCCGCGCCGCTTTCGCGGCGAGGACTACTGGGCACGGCCACTGGACGGCTTCGGCGACCCGGCGGCCCGAGTAGTGATCGTCGGGTTGGCGCCCGCTGCGCACGGCGCCAACCGCACCGGCCGCATGTTCACCGGCGACCGCTCCGGGGAGTGGCTTTACGCAGCGCTACACCGAGCCGGCTACGCCAACCGAGCGGAGTCCACTCGCCGTGACGACTCGCTGCGCCTGCGCGACGCCTACGTGACCGCGGCGGTTCGTTGCACCCCGCCGGCCAACAAGCCGACCCCTGCGGAGCGCGACAAATGCCTCCCCTACCTGGAGCGCGAGCTGGCGCTGCTCGAGCGCTGCCGCATCGTCGTCGCCCTCGGCGCCTTTGCCTGGGACGGCGCCCTGCGGGCGATGAGGGCACTGGGTACCGCGGCCCCGCGTCCGAAGCCACGCTTCGGCCACGGGGCCGAGTCCTCGCTGGGCCGCTGGACACTGCTCGGCAGCTACCACCCCAGCCAGCAGAACACCTTCACTGGCAAGCTGACCGAGCAGATGCTGGACGAGGTCTTCGTCCGGGCGAAGAAGCTTGCGGGCTAGGGCTCCCTTGGCTTTTTGATCTTCTTCTTCGACGCTGACGCCTCGAAGCCCATCATTGCCACTGTCGCCGTGAAGCCGTCGTCCTCCGAATCGGACAAGCGTGAGGTGCTCTCAGCCTGGATATCAAAGACCCGCTCCAGCATGTCAGCCAAAGCGGAGGTGAGGTCCTGCCAGCCTTGCTCGTCGACGATCAGAGGGGTCCAGCTCAAGTGCCTCTCGTCGCGAGCGTCGAACTTTTCCGCCTTCAGCGCATCAACGGCGTCGTCCATGATCGTCTGAAGCAGACTGGCGCTCATGCCCGGCTTGATCGAGGCGGGCAGCTGCTGCCACTCGCTGACGCTGAGGAAAGCGCGAGATGTCGCCCGGTAGTAGTGCTCGACCGCTCCCCGCCGCGGCTCGGTCTTGACCAGCTCGATGCAATCGCAGTCCTTGAGCACTTTGACGTGGTAGCTGACCTGGCTCAATCCCTCGCTCAGCTCCTTCGCTAGTTCGTTCGGACTTGCCACTCGCTCGTTGAGAATCGTCAAAGCCTGCACGCGCAGCGGATGCCCCAGGGCCCTGGCCAACCGCTGATCGAACGCGCCCCTGCTCCTGCCTTTGGGCGTGGCTGTGGTCTTTGTCTTCGGGGCCAAATGGACTCCTCTGGATCGATTGAGAGGGCAACCTGAGCACTCCATCGTATTGTCTCTAAAGGCGCTCAGATAGGAGTGAGGATAGAGAACTCCCCCCAAGGATTCCGATTAGCGGAACTAATTAGATCGCTCTAGAGGTCTCAAGCATTATGAAGTCCGGCCACGGCCCAGACCAGGGGCCCGAGATCTCAAGGGGGTGAGACAGGGTGAAAATCAGCAAGGCGGAGCAAGTGGTCCCAATCGCCTCGATCCACAAGTCCGGCTGACCACGACAGCGAAGGGCCGATCTCCGAGCGGGAGATCGGCCCTTCGCACTCCTCCCCCTTCCGACCATGATCCGACCGCGAATCAAGCGCACCACTGAGCCGATCGGGTTACCTGACGGCGATCTCTATCTGATGCGGCCCAGCGCCGGCAGCGACGTCCGCATCGAGAGTCCCAACGCCGAGCAGCGACGGCTGCTCGAAGCGCTCGACGGCGAGCGCACGACCGAGGAGCTGGAGGCGCGGTTCGGCGAGGAGGTCCGCGACCTGATCTCCCAGCTCCAGGAGCTGGAGGTGGTCGAGGACGCGGCTGACGATGACCGGCTGACCGACGGCGAGCTGGCCCGCTTCGACCGCCAGGTCCGCTACTTCAGCGACATCGGCCGCCCCGGGCTGACGCCGTCCGATTGCCAGGAACGCCTGCGCGAGGCGCGCCTCGCCGTGATCGGCGTCGGCGGTCTCGGCGGCTGGGCCGCCTGGGCGCTTGCCTGCTGCGGGGTAGGGGAGATGTGGCTCATCGACGGCGACCGGGTCGAGGTCAGCAACCTCAACCGCCAGATCCTCTACACCGAGGCCGACATCGGCCGGCTCAAGGTCGAGGCCGCCGCCGAACGCCTGACGGCGTTCAACTCGGCGATGCGGGTCGAGGCGGCGGCGCGGCAGCTTGAGAGCGAGGCGGAGATCGCCGATTTCGTTGCCGGCTCGGACATCGTCATCGACGCCGCCGACTGGCCCGCCCACGACATCGAGCGCTGGGTCAACGCCGCCTGCTTTGAGGCCGGCATCCCCTACATCACGATGAGCCACTTTCCGCCTATCGCAAGGGTCGGGCCGCTCTTCGTGCCGGGGGTGACCGGCTGCTTCGCCTGCCAGGAGGCCGCCTTCCGCCGCGAATACCCGTTGTTCGACGTCGCGATCGAGCAGCGGCGCGCCCAGCCCTCCCCCGCCGCCACGTTGGGACCCGCCTGCGGGCTGATCGGCGGACAGGTCGGACTGGAGATCATGCACCACCTCACCGGTCTCGCCGAGCCGTCCACGCTGGGTGTCTCCCACATCTACGACCTGAGGACGATGGAGGTCAAGCGGGAGCCGGTCGTGCCGGAGCCGAGCTGCCCGGTATGCGGCGAGATGCAGCCGTCGACCGGAGACGCTGCTGGTAAACGAGGCAACGGGCGACTCAAAGCCGCCACTCGATCTCCTTCATAGCAAACGGGGCTGAGACCTAGAATGCGCCAACCCGCCGACGTAGCTCAGTTGGTAGAGCACTTCACTCGTAATGAAGGGGTCCCCGGTTCAAGTCCGGGCGTCGGCTCTTGCACCCGGGAAAGGTGTCGTGCTGGGTCCCTGTGGCTACGGCGGCCAGGACCAGACAACGAACAGGTAGGCCGAGAGGGCAAGCAGCGGCGCCGAGACCGCGATCACCGCCCGCACCCGCCGGCGCTCGGTCGCCCACAGAGCGAGGGCGATCCAGAGCGGGAACATAACCAGGGTGAAGCGGGGGAGCGACTTCAGGGGTTCGTTCGCCGCCGGCACCGAGATGGCCATCGCAAGGCTGATTGCGGCGAACACAGTGTAGGCGGCCGGCAGCCGCTTCCAGCAGATGCGCAGGAGGAGCAGCGCGAGGATGAGGAAGGCGAGAGAGTAGGCATGGCGCATCGAACCGTTGAAAGTAAGGTTGTGGGCCAGGCGAGGTTCCAATGAGGGAAAGATGGCTACCGTCTCCCTGAGAACCTTCCAGACGCCTAGTGGGATCCCCCCGAGCGGGAAGAAGAAGCGGCCCCAGTGGCGCTGATGGATGAAGGGGCCGAGCGGATGGCCGATGCTAAAGGCGAGATAGGTCATATAGGCGATCAGCCCGAGCGGCACCAGGGCGATCCAGAGCACATCAGGGCGGAGGCGGTAGCGCGGGCTTGGGAGGATGCGTGGCCACAGGCGCAGGTGAGGGCGCCGCTCGCTCGCCGCGGGGTAGTCGGGCTCTCGGTCAGCGCGGGGACCGTAGAGGTAGAAGGTGAGCAAAGGCAGGAGGAGCAAGATGCCGCCGTTGCGGCTGGCGGCGGCGAGGCCGCCAAGCAGGCCGGCCAGCACCCAGCGACCCTGACGACCCGCGTAGAAGGAGCCGACTGCGAGCAACAGGAAGAGGGCCTCCGAGTAGACCGCCGAGAGGGCCAGCGCGGTGGGTAGCCAGGAGACGATCCAGACCGTGTTGCGGGCTAGTTGCGCGTCGAACTCAAGCGTCACGAGCCGGTGCAGGAAATAGAGAGCGCCGACCGCGCAGGCGCAGGAGATGACGATCCCGACGATCACGTCGAGTCCGCTGCCCACCGCCGCTCCACCGATCGCAATCAGCCCGGGATAGAGCGGGAAGAAGACGGTCTGGTAGGAGAGCTGGTAGCCGCTCTTGGCGATGCTCAGGTACCAGGCTGAGTCCCAGCGGGCCGCGGGAGAGATCAAGACGTTGACGATTCGCTGGTGAAACGGCGCGGTCAGGTGGTGGGGGTCGAGCACCCCGAAGTCTCCGGGGTAGAAGCCGACCGCGAGAACACCGACGATTCCGGCGAGCCAGAGGAGCACCCGGGAGGAGAAGAAGGCTTTGAGGACATCGAGAATCGCGGCGCGGCGTTCGTCGCTGAGAGGCGCCGTGTCGTCGACGGGCAAGCCCGCGAGGTCGCTGACTGGTTGTGTGGTTACCGCATCCACGCTTTGGCGGGCGGGAAAGTAGGTCGGATAGATAAAGAGGTCGTTAAGACCGTGCCTGGGGTCGTCCCCTGAAGATCAAACGCCAAAGCCAGGAGAGCGAGGAGATCACCGCCATCGCGACACCGAGCCCGATCGCGCCGATGATCAGCAGCACGAGCAGGAAGGCGAGGATCCCCAGGGGGACCAGCAACACTTTGAGGGAGGCCAGCAGCAACATCGCGAAAGACCCCGGCACCCTTCACCCGGCGCCTAAAGGCACGATGAAAGCGGCTTGGAACCGCTCAGGCAGCAGGGCCGAAGCCTTGCGCGGGCTGCGAATAGCGCAGCGAGCCGGGTGTCGTGAGCAACTCCCCAGTCTCCAGCAGTGTCTTCAGCCCAGAGAGGATCATCGGCCAGCCGCCGTAGAGTTCTTCGTTGGCTCCCTCACGGAGATCGTCGTGGGTGACGATCAGCCGGCATGAGTCGCCCACCGGTTCAATCTCCCAGGTGACCCTCGAAGTCCCTTCGCTCTTCACGTCCTCACTCCACTGGGCCAAGAAGCTCTGGACCAGCCGGTTCGGCGGATCGACCTCCAGGTTCTCGCCTTCCAGCATCACGCCGGGCACTTGTGGGTGGACGCCCTGATAGCGGGAGCCTGGCGTCCAGTCCGAGATGGCTTCCACCCCGAAGTTGTACTTACGCCTCATCTCGCTGTCGGTGATCGCCTCCCAAAGACGCTCCGGGGTCGTCTTGATGTAGATCTCGAATACCCTCTCCATCACGCGTCCTCCTCAATGTCGTATTTGAGTTCGCTGAGCGCTGCGGCCCAGGGCTCGGCGTACTTGCTCACCCAGCGGTCG
The DNA here is from genome assembly GCA_963842375.1 of uncultured Solirubrobacterales bacterium. Taxonomy (GTDB): domain Bacteria; phylum Actinomycetota; class Thermoleophilia; order Solirubrobacterales; family 70-9; genus CAVUPF01. The sequence goes on along the minus strand of CAWJGB010000010.1, from coordinate 311,550 downwards.
TGGATGAGTCTGATCGGGACTGGGTTCAAGAAGTGGAGCTTCTCGCGACCGCGCCGCCTGGTGCTCACAAGCCCCGCCTCGCTGAGCACCTTCAGATGCTTCATCACGCCGAAGCGCGTCATCGGCAGCCCCTGTTCGAGCGAGCTGAGCGCCTGGCCGTCCTCCTCGAACAGGCGATCGAGCAGATCCCGGCGGGTTGGATCGGCAAGAGCCTTGAACACCGCGTCCATTCCCGGCGACTATATGTGACTAATAAGTCACCTGTCAAGCGGCCGGCCGGTTTTGCCCCTGCCGCGCGTATATCCCGACGCTGGGCGTGGAAAGCATGGGTACCGACGACGCGGCTCGACCCTTTGAGGCCTTCGTCGAAGCTGCCGCCGAGGCGACCATCGCCAGGGACCAGACGCCTCCGAGCCAACTCTCGGGCTTGCCGCAACCTGTTCTTGCGGTATGACAAAATCGATATATCGCATGAATCAGCTCGCCACAGCACGATGACCTCCCCCACCGAGTCGGACCGCGCCACCCGATCGCCTGCGCCGATCAAGCTGACACCTCACTCCTACCTGATCCTCGGCATGGTTCGCCTTGGCATCAGCTCCGGGTACGCGATCAAGAAAGCCGCGGACGGTTCGACCCAGAACTTCTGGCCGATCTCGCTGGCGCAGGTGTATCCGGAGCTGGCGCGCTTGGAGGGGGCGGGGCTGCTGGCACGGCGCAACGATCCCCAGGGAGGCCGGAACCGCTCCGCATATTCGATCACCGACAAGGGCGAGGAGGCGCTGCGCGCATGGTTGTGCTCACCAACGATGGCGCCGGCTCAGATGCGCGATGAGGCATTGCTGCGAGTGTTCTTCGCCGATGCACTGGAGGGCGAGGACCAGCTCAAGCTGATCCGGATGGTGCGCGAGCGCAATCACAGCCTGGTGGATGAACTGCGCCGTGAAATCATCCCGGCGGCCGAAACATTCGAGTCCCAGGGTATCCACTACTTAGCCGTGTCGGCGCGCTTTCTTGGCGACTTCATGGCCTACGCAGAGGGATGGGTGGCGCGGCTGGAGGCGCAGCTCGAAGCTGAGCAAGACGCCCCAGCTACCGGCACGTCCCAGCCGGAGGCGATATGAGTACCGCTAGCGCTCGGTTCTAACCCTTGGACTGACAGCTGTTCACAATTGAACCACTGAGGTTGGTCCCGTCGCCGTAAGCAACTTCGACCTGATTGAAGAAATGCCCGTCTGGGCACTCCGCGTTCAGGTAGGAGTGCTCCTGGCCCTTGTAGGGCCATTTGCGGTCGATCGTGAATTCAACGTTTGTCACAGAGCCGGCGCCACCGGCGATCTCAGGGACCGAAACCGAGATCCTGTAGCCGTATTTGCCGGTGTCCTTGGAAAGCTTGGCGATCACGACGACTGCGGTCGGCACCGGCACGTCGACGTAGATGTAGTAGAGCTGCTCGGGAAAGCCGTGGCCGCCATACCCGCCACCGACTGATGGGCCGTTGAAGGCAAAAAGCGGACCTTTGGCGGTGAAGGGCAGCGATTCGGCGAATTCGATCTGGGCGGTGGCAGCGCCCTTTCCGATCAAGGCCGGACTGCAGGCTTTCATCGCCTGGGACGGTGAGGATGCCTCGATCTTTGCGGGGGCGCAGCTCGGCAGTCCGATGGTGTCGATCCTGACGTGCTTATCGACCTGCAGGTGAACTGAGGTAGCGGGCGGGACGTGGCTGCCGTTGGCGGTTTCAACCGAGGCGCTCGCGTGGAAGCTGATCGGCGCCATCTTGTTCTTGGGCAGCGCCTTCGGGCTAAGAGCGCCTTTGAAGTGGATCACCAGGTTGCCGACCATGATCGTGGTCCCGTAGTTCACGGCGAGAACAGTGGCCGCCGAGGCGAAGCTCAGCGCGGCGACCGTTGTGAGCATGATAGTCACTGTCCTTCCTCTGCGAACTCGCTTCATAGGTCCTCCATCCACCTTCGGTGAGCTGACGGCATTGACCCATCGAAGCGGACAGCTCACCAAAACGCAATGAGTTCCGTAGGACCAGTTCTAAAGACCCCATCCCAAGTAAGCCAGAGCCCTGCTAAGGGCGCCAGTAGATAGTCGAGCCGGTCGTCGCACAAATGAAGGCCATTCGACGGATCGAGCGATCCAAACGAAGAGTCCAAGGTTGGCGTGCCGATGTCGATTGCCGTCCGCGTTATGCTCTGCACGCGGTTCAACCTGAGATCGCCTGACGATTCAACCTGAAATCGACAAACCCCACCTCCTCCTCCTCGCCTGTGTGTGACGGCGACGGCAAGTAGACCGGCGCGCTGGCGACCAGCTGGCACTCCAACCTTGCCCGTATCCCCAAAGATGAGCTGGTCACGTTGCTGGAGGCTACGGTCACTACCTGCCGCGCGAGCGCGGGCTGGACGCCCAAACGTTCGAGCAGCCGCAGACAGATGACGCTGATGCAGTGCTGGGATCGAGCTGATCGCACACCCCGAGTGGCCGCCGCGACGGCGATCGGTCCGCGATCCGCGCCAGTCATGTGGAGATCTCATCTTGCATTAGACGCCCGTTGCTAGGTTCCTCACTGTCATTGTCGGCGCCAAGGTCGACGGCGACGTCCGACCGAGGCGGTTGATTCTCGGGCTGGCGGCGAGCTGACTCTTCAGGTTTGCTGTCTACGCAAGATCTGACCTGCATCGCGTTGTGTCGCTTGCCGCCACCCGAGGATCGCCGTCGTGACTTGATAGGAGCGTGGCTTCGCCCGAGTGAGGTCTGTCCGCCGGCGGTCCGTCTGAAAAGCGGCAACCAATCGAAGGGACGATGCTCATGATCGTGATCGGCACGGACACCCACAAGCAGACCCACCCCGCAGCCGCGGTATTTGCGAGCACCGGCCAGCTCGCAGGCGAGTTGACGGCGCCGGCTCGAAAGCCCGGCCTTCAGGAGCTGCGCGACTGGGCTCGCTCGCTGGGAGAGGAGCGCATCTGGGCGCTGGAGGACTGCCGTCACGTCTCGGGCTCCTTGGAGCGTTTCCTGGTGGCCTGCGGGGAGCGCGTCGTCCGGGTCCCCCGAGCTGATGGGGGGAACGCCTGCCGAAACCTCGGATCGATGAGCCGCAACCTAGCGCTTGCCACGCAGGGAATGGTGCGTTGATCAGCCGGATCGTGCATCGGCGAGCGGCGGTTGCCCTGGGTGCCGTGTTGCTGTTTGGAGTGATTCTGCGCCTCGTCTGGCCCAGCGACATGGAGTACAAGGGCGACGAGATGTTCCTGTTCCATCACGCGACCGGCTCGGATCCGTTTCCGTGGGTGGGGCAGACGTCGGGCGTCGGAACGAGCAACCCCGGGATGGGCATCTGGGTCTACTCGTTGATGGCGAAGGGATTACAGCTGGACAGCCCGGTCCAGCTCGTGCGTGGGGTGATGGTGCTCAACGTCTTAGCGCTCGTGGCGCTCGCCGCGTTCGCGCTGAGGGTAGTCCCTCCCCGCCAGCGGGAGCCGTGGCTGTGGGGAACCGCGCTGCTTGCTGTGAATCCGCTGGCGGTGCTGTTCAGCCGCAAGCTCTGGATACAGTCGGTTCTGCCGCCGTTCGTTATCGCAATGCTGTTCGCCTGGTGGCGCCGCGGCCATCGTGGAGGCGCGTTTGCCTGGGGCGTTCTGGGCGCCTGGCTGGGGCAGATCCACATGACCGGCTTCTTCTTCGCGGGGGGCTTTGCCGCGTGGACGGCATTGTATGACCGCCGGAGCGCACGCTGGCGCTGGTGGTTTGCCGGGTCGCTGCTGGGAGCGCTGACGCTCGTCCCCTGGCTGGTGCACGTGCTCTCGCACGAGGGCGCCCCGATGCGCAGCCTGGCGAACTCGATCCAACCGCGGTTTTGGGCGTACTGGATCTCATATCCGCTGGGGTTCAACCTGTTCACCTCCTTTGGGACCGACTCCTGGAAGCTGCTCGCGTGGCCTACGGTCGACGGCACATCGCTGTATCTCTGCGCGATCACGGTCGTCGTGATCCTCGTCGTGGGTTTAACAATCGGCGCCGAGGCATTTGCGCTCACCATTTGGCCGCGGCGCAGACAGCCGATGCGACCGATCGGGGGCAGGACATCAGATACGGGGCTCGCAATCCGGGCGTCGGTGTGGGGCTACGGGCTCCTGATCACCGCGAGCGGCGTACTGATCTACCGCCACTACCTGATCGTCGCCTTCGTGTTGCCCTTCGTCACTGTCGCCGTGGCTGCGCTGTTGCGACCGAATCGGGGTCGCCGCCTGCTGACTGTGCTCGTTGTGGCACAGGCGGCGCTATCGGTGCAGTACCTCACCTACATACACGTTCGCGGCGGAGCGCCCGGTGGAGACTACGGCGTCGCCTACGATCACCAAAGGCACGTGTGGCACCGCTAGAGTGTGCCCGCTGGGTACGCGGCTGACGCACAGGCCGCCCCAGGCCCTAGTCGCGCCGATGCTTTCGCGCAGCCAGGGCGCTCGCCGCTTGGCATACTGGCGGGCTCCGTGCCGACGCTTTCGATCCTCATGCCCGTGTATAACGAGCGAGCAACCGTAGAGCAAGCCATCGCAGAGGTGATGGGCGCCCGGCTGCCGGTTCCGCACGAGCTGGTGGTGGTTGATGACGGCTCCACCGATGGCACCGAGAAGATCCTCGCTTCGGGCGACTGGCCCGCGGGCGTCATGGTGCACCGCCACGCGAAAAACCAGGGTAAGGGCGCCGCCGTGCGTACGGCCGTAAACCACGCGCAGGGCGAGCTGGTCGCGATCTTCGACGCCGACCTTGAGTACCGTGCCACCGATCTGGCCAGGCTCCTGCCCCCGCTATTGGAAGGCGAGACAAGTATCGTGCTCGGCGTGCGCGCCTTCGAGGGCCACACAAGTCACTCCCTGCTCTACGTGATGGGCAACCGCGGGATGACTATGTGCGCCAACGTGCTATTCAACGTCTACCTAACCGACATCATGACCTGCCACAAGGTGCTTCGCACCGAGTTGTTCCGCAGCCTTCGGCTGCGGAGTCGTGGCTTCGACATCGAGCCGGAGATTGTCGCCCGCGTGTTGCAGCGTGGCCACCGCATCTACGAGGTTCCCATCTCCTACCGGGCGCGCCGCACCGAAGATGGCAAGAAGCTCACGGCCCGCGACGGCCTGCGTGTCGTGCGGACACTCGTGCGCTGTCGGCTCACGCCAGCCACTGGCTGAACGGCCGCGGGTCCGCGTTCTGTGCGTCGAAGTCGCTGCTGCAAGCGTAACCATTCTCGGGTCGCGATCGCTTGACTGCGCCGATTGACGCCGATCAACACCTTATGAGATCGGACTTGCGCGTCGCGGAAAGCAGGACGGGGCAGGAGGCCGCCCCGCAAGCTCTCGCTTCGCTTATGGCGATCCCAGCCTCACATCCGGGAAGGTTGATGCTCTTATCGCCCGTTAATGCAGGGGCATAAGACTCCGAGGATTGTCCGAGCTCCCTTCTCACGTGAGCCAACGTAGAGAGCAGGCGCGGAACCGGCGGCGGCGCCAGCGTCGACAACGGGTCCTGGCTCTGCCTATCCTCGTCATCGCTGCTGCGGCGGTGTTTCTCTACGCGTCCATTGGCAACTCCTCGCACGGACCAGGTGGCGGTGGCCCTTTCTCAGGTCGGCTGCTGATCGCCGACCGTGGCAACAACCGTCTGCTACTCGTCAACGCGAAGAAGCGGATCCTCTGGAGGTACCCCGCGCCTGGTCGCCCCGCGCCAAAGGGAGGCTTTTACTTCCCCGATGACGCGTTCTTTACTCATCACGGGCGGGGGATCATCTCTAACCAAGAGGACAACGAGACGATCGTTCAGATCGCGTTTCCTTCGGGCAGAGTGACCTTTCAATACGGGCATCCCAAGGTTCCAGGCTCTTCGCCGGGCTATCTGAGCCAACCGGACGATGCCTACGTGCTGAAGGACGGGACCGTCACCGTCGCGGATGCGCAGAACTGCCGCATCCTCTTTCTCAGCCCTCGGGGACAGCCGCTCTCACAGATCGGGACGAGCGGTGACTGCTCGCACAATCCTCCGCACAGCATCGACTACCCCAACGGCGACACTCCCCTACCCAATGGCGACGTTCTCGTCTCTGAGGTCAACGGCTCCTACATCGACGAGTTTACCCGCCAAGGGAAGCTGGTTTGGAGCCGCAAGTTGCCGATCGCCTATCCGTCAGACCCCCAACAGCTGGGGCCGGATCTCTACCTCGTGGCCGACTACCACAGGCCTGGGGGGATCTATGAGTTCAATCGCGCCGGCAAGATCCTCTGGTCCTATCACCCCCGCTCTGGAGCGGCGATGCTCAACCACCCGAGCCTCGCGGAGCGCCTTCCGAACGGGCTGATAGGGGCAAACGACGACTATCGGCACCGCGTTGTGATTATCAACCCGAGGACTAAGCGCATCGTCTGGCAGTACGGGCACACCGATCATCCCGGAACAAAGCCCGGATACCTGCGGATTCCCGATGGTTTTGATCTGCTGGGTCCAGGGGGTACGACGCCGACCCACCCCTATACCGGCTAGAAACCGACCGACAACCCAGCAGATCCGTAGGCCGAGAGCCGGCAGAGCAGTGTGAGCGCGTGGCGCGCTGGAAGGCACGGCGGAGCTAGGACGGCGAGGGCGACGGATTAGGACGGCGATCCTGACCGAGCTGGCTCATAGGTTCCGAAGGTCCAGAGGTTGCCCTCCGGGTCTCGGGCGCCGTAGAAACTGCCGTAGTCCTCAGCGTGAAGCTCCTCGGTGATCTGCGCACCGGCGACCTTCGCCTTCTCGTAGTGAGCATCGAGATCATCGACTACCACATAGGCCCAGCCCTGGCCGGCCCGGCGCTGCTCATCATTCGGGCGCTCTGATCCGAGCATGATTACTCCCTGCCCGTATCGCAGCTCGGCGTGCTCTACCCCGCCTCCGGCCCCCTCATAAAGAACCTGTTGCTCAAAGCCGAAGGCCTCCTTGAGCCAGTTAATTGCCTCCTGGGCATCCCGATATCTCATTGGAAGCGTAGATGTCTTTGGTCATAGCACGAGCTTAGCGGCGTCGAGGTGTGAAGCGACGCGAAAGGTCGGCGATCACCAACAACGGCCTCATCGACGGGCTGATCATCATGGCGATTGCGATGACGTTGACTCGCTCGATTCGCCTTGGCATCGCCATGACGGAGCCCACGAGGGAGGGAGCTCCCCGCGGTCTCAGACGGTGCAGCGGTCCCGGCAGACCGTCGGATCGACTGTCGCTACACCGGCTACTGCCCGGGGCTTGGGGAACGAAGAGGAGAGTTCGTCCGAAGGGGACTTTCCCTCCCGGACAGGGCTCGGTCGCCCGAGCCAGCTGGTGTCGCCCCGCATGCGGCGGAGTAGGACGAGCCCCGCAAACCGGCGTCGCCGTTCTGGACTGTGCCCATAGGTGCGGGGTCCGGCGGACCCCGCCGAATCCTGTTCGGCGATGGCGCACCGGACTCCACCCAAAATCCAGCGGTGCTGTCGAGAGGGGTGCTCTAGCTGCTTGCCGGCGCGGCAGCTTCCTCAGGAATCGCCCCGAGATCCTTCAGGAATCGCACGGTGTCCCACTGGGTCCAAGACTCGGCAACCTTGCCGTCCTCGAAGCGACTAATCCCGATGCCTTCTACGGGGTTGCCCTTCTCGCCTGTCGGCGCGAAGCCCATGAGCTCGTTTTCGAACGTTCCTGCCGCATTCCAGCGCGCTACCACCCGATCGCCAGCGGCAAAGATCTCCTCGATCGTGAACTCAAGGTCAGGGAAGCGGCGCGGTAACCGCTGATCCTGGCCTTGATCGCCTCGCGGTCAGCGTCGCCGAGAAGCGGATCGTGATCGATGTAGCCCTCCGCGCAAAGCTCGTCGATCAACCCAAGCTTGCCCTGATTCCAGGTCTCATCGAAGATGCGCTGGGCAGTATTGATGTTATCCACGCTCATAAGTCTATCTCCGGGGTGCGTTGTTCTGATGTCGCGACCCTATCGCTCTGGCTTCCCTGGCGTAAAGGGGCCGGCAAAGCGGCTCAAGGCGGGTGGCGTCGAGCGGCTCACACTGCCAAACCGAGGAGCTCGCCGCCGCCCACGATGCTTCCGGTCGACTTGAATCGAGACTAGCTATGGATTCCACCATGAACGCGGTCGGAAGTCCGCTATCGCGATCACTCATCGATAGGCTTGCACGATGGAGGCCGCGGCACGCGCTGCCACGAGAAGGTCCGAACACCCGCGAGCGGTAGCCGCTCTCTTGGTACTCGCCACCCTGATCACCTTCGTCGGCATTTTCTCGATCTGGATCAACCGACAGGCGCTAAACACCAACGCCTGGGTGAACACCAGCGACCAGCTGCTTGAAAACAAGGCCATCGAGAGCCAACTCTCGACCTTCCTGGCCAACCAGCTCTTTGCCAACGTAAACGTCCAGGCCGAGCTGCAAAAGGCGCTGCCGCCGAAACTTGCACCACTTGCCGGACCTGCGGCCGGGGGCCTTCACCAACTCGCCCCCCAGATCGCAGAAAAGGCGCTGGGCAACCCGAAGGTACAGGGCCTTTGGAGCGACGCCAACCGGGCCGCCCACGAAACGCTGCTGAAGATCCTCGACGGCGGCGGCTCCACCGTCTCGACCACGGGTGGCCAGGTGACCCTCAGCCTGGGCTCGTTGGTGGCTCAGATCGGCGGCCAACTCGGAGTCGGCAACCTCGCCTCAAAAATCCCCGCCAACGCCGGCCAGCTGACGATATTGAAGTCAAATCAGCTCTCGGCCGCGCAGAGCATCGCCCAGCTGATCAGGCGTCTGCCGATCGTCCTCACGCTGATCGTGCTGCTCTTGTATGGGCTCGCCGTCTACCTCGCCGGTCCACGCCGGCGACAGGCCCTCAGATCGGTTGGATTTAGCTTCATCGTGGCGGGGGCGCTGGCGCTGATCGTGCGCTCTATTTCCGGCGGATATGTGGTCGATGCGCTCGCCAAGTCGGCCTCGGTGCGCCCCGCCGCCCAGGCGGCATGGAGTATCGGCACCTCACTGTTGGTCACCGTCGCCGACTCGACGATCGCCTTTGGGATCCTGATCGTTATCGGCGCCTGGCTGGCCGGCTCCACGCGGGCTGCCCTTGCCCTTCGCCGCGAGGCCTCCCCCTATGTGCGAGAGCACCGCGCCGGTACTTACGGGGCCGCCGGGGTCCTCTATTTGGCCTTGATCGCCTGGGCACCGATAGCTGCCTTCCGCAAACCAGCCGGGATCCTGCTCTTTGCCCTCCTGCTCGGTCTCGGCACAGAGTTTCTTCGCCGTCAGATCCTGCGCGAGTTTCCCGACACATCGACCGGGCAGCTCGGCGATCGAATCCGCGAGAGAGGACGGGGCCTCTCAACCGCGCTAGGCGCCAGGCGTGCTCCCCAGGGCGCAGTCGCCAGCACTGGCGCCGGCGGGAGTGTCGGCTCACCTGAAGACACGAAAGTCGACCAGCTGGAACGCTTGGTCTCCCTCCACGAGAGCGGCGACCTCACCGACGAGGAGTTCGCCTCGGCCAAGGCCGAGGTACTCGGGAGCTCTACCGGCCACGGGTGAGTCCGGCCGACCAGCGGATGATGGCCTGACCAGACCGGTGGCCCCCATTGCCCCCCACCAGGGATTGCTACTTGGCGAGAATATGCAGCAGCCTGAGCACCGAGATATAGAGCAGGTGCCCGCCGCGCGGTAGGTCAACGCGCGTCAAGGCGATCTCTTGTTGGGATTACTAATCCTCGTGATCTCGATCGCGGTCGGTGATTCGCTGAACCCTTCAACCGTGGCGCCGGCGCTATACCTGGCGACGACCGCGCATCCGCGCCGTCAGATTGGTGGCTTTATCGTCGGCGTATTCGCTGTCAACCTTCTCGCCGGGTTATTGATCATGCTCGGCCCTGGGCAGGTGCTTCTATCGCTCATTCCTCGACCGAGCGCAGCGACCAAGCACATCATCGAGCTCCTCGCCGGCACGATCATCCTGGCCCTCGCGGCCGGTCTCTGGATAAGGCGGCAGTCCTTCGCTCGCAGCAAGCTGCCGACCGTGGAAACCAAAGGAGGGTCGAGCCTGGCGCTAGGGGCGGGGATCGGAGCCATCGAGCTGCCGACCGCACTCCCGTACTTTGCTGCGATCGCCGCCATCACCGAGTCCGGTTTCAGCGTCTCGGTCCGGGTTGCGATGTTGGCCGTCTACAACGTCGTCTTCGTCCTGCCCCTAGTTGCGATCCTGATTGCGGTGGGCGTGCTGGGCGGCAATGCCAACCGGGTCCTGATGCAGGCAAATCAGTGGCTACAGGCACACTGGCCCGTGTTACTTGCTGGGCTTGGGCTGATCATCGGCATAGTCATCCTGGCGTTAGGCGTGGTTGGGCTTTCGACGGATCCACCGAGGTCATGGCCTTTGTCGTAGCGTCGAGACCCTTGAGGGCGGATTTTGCATTGGCGGCCAGGCACGCAGCTTCTACCCGCTATGGTGCCTGCCGTCGGGTCGGGTCGGCGCATAGGATCACCACGAAGGGAGCGAGGTTGAACGCCAACGAGTTCGACGAGATGGGTCCGATTGATTACTTGCTCGTCGAGTGGCCGGATCGCCATCCGACCGGCGAGGTCGCACCACACCTGATCGACCTTGTCGACCGCGGGCTGATCCGCATCCTTGACCTCGCCTTCATGACCAAGGCCGAGGACGGCTCTGTCGCCGCGCTTGAGTTCTCCGACCTCGGCGAAGAGGTCGCAGCATTTGCACCCTTCGAGGGCGCCTCCGCCGGGCTACTCTCGGAGGAGGACATCAGCGAAGCCTCAGAGGCTCTTGAGGCCGGGACCTCGGCGGCCCTGCTCGTGTTCGAGAACAGTTGGGCCGCGCCGTTTGCGACCGCGGTGCGCCGCTCCGGTGGCCAGTTGGTCGCAACCGGGCGAATTCCAATCCAAGCCGTGCTCGCCGCCTTGGATGCGGCTGAGGCGGCGTCCTGAAGAGCAAAGGAGAAGGTCATGCCGGGACTACTTCGCGGCGTTGCGAGAACGGCGGTCATCGCCGGAACCGCCACAACGGTGAGCAATCGTGTTTCGCGCCGTCAGTCCGAGCGCTGGGCACAGCAAGACGCCCAACAGCCGGCTCCCGCACCGGCCCCCGAAGCTGGGAAATCGACAATTGATCAGCTCAAGGAGCTCGGTGAACTGAAGAGCCAGGGAGTCCTCACCGATGAGGAGTTTGCAGTCCAAAAGGCTAAGTTGCTCGGCGCCTGAGCACAGAGGAATGCCCTCGCCTCAGGGGCAGCGGGGCATCGAACGAGGCGACGAATCCCAAGGGATGGCATGAGCAGCAGCCTTCTTGACATCTTCCTTCTCTCCCTTGCCTCGATGTTCAACCCGTCGCTGCTTGCCGCCGTGACGGTGATGCTGATGCTTCCAAATCCAAAGTGGCTGATGTTGGGCTACCTGCTGGGCGCATACACGACCAGCATCACGCTCGGCCTACTGATTGTCTTCTCCCTCCACGGCTCTAGTGCAGCCGGCACCGCGAAGCACTCAATCAGCCCGGCGGAGGACATCGTCGTCGGGCTGATCGCGCTTGTGCTCGCCTACGTGCTCGCGACAGGCCGCGACCAACCCTTCCAGGAGCGTCGACGAGAACGCAAGGACACCAAGCTCAAGGTCAAGGAGGAGGCTGGCAAGCCGACGGAATCCCTGCCGCTGCGGATGCTGGGTCGAGGCTCGCCCCGGGTGACCTTCGCGGTTGGGGTCGTCCTGAGCTTTCCTGGCGTCTCCTACATAGATGCGCTGGATCACATCGCCAAGCTCGACCCCGGAACCGTGCCGACGGTGCTGCTGGTGGTTGGCTTCTGTCTGATGCAGCAGATCCTCCTCGAGCTACCCCTGCTCGGCTATGCGCTGGAGCCTGAGTGGACCCAGGATGCCGTGATCCGTTTTCGAGCCTGGCTGGGACGCAGCGGCCGCAGGGCCGGCGTGATCGGTGCCGGCGTGATCGGGGTACTTCTGGTCGGACGGGGTCTGATCACCCTGTTGAGCTGACCCAACTGCGAGTCGGATTCTCATATTGGACCGCATGGTGGTAGTAGAAGCCCGAGCGAGAGATCCTTTGCCCCAAGGATCGCGACTTCACTGGGAATGGGGAATGCGGAGAGCCCATGCCGCTCCTGCATGATCTGATCACCACTCAAGCGCGCCGGGCTGGAACGCCCTCGATCCTTTCTGCGGATCAGGCAACGTCGATCGGGCTCATCCGCTGGGCGGAGAGCAGCACGATCTGGGCTCGCCGCCAAGTGACCACCAAGCCGCTTTCGCGGTGCGCGATCCGCAGCAGCCGGTTGCCCTCCTCGTTGCTGATCTCTCGAAGCTCCACCCTCGGCGCCATTGTGGCCTCCCGAACATGGGTGGAGGCGATGCTCGCCTAACGGGCTCGACGCGAGCGGGCATGACTGGTCAGCTTGCAGCCGAATCCGCCTCGGTAAGGTTGTCGAGCAACTCGAGCATATTCTCGTGGTAGGCGATGCCGGCGACGAGCGTGCGCTCCGAGCGCTCCCAGCCCTCCGTCTGGCGCACTTCGTCGAGGTATCCACGTAGCTCCTCCAGCTTGGCGCGGTGCCAGTCGGCGCGCGCCTCCACCAGCAAATCCGGCTCGGCGCCAGCGAAGACCTTGAGCATGACTTCGTCACGCAGCTGCGGGGGCGCGGCGCTCGGCTCCGCAGCCCATGCGCGCAGCGCCTCACGGCCATTGCTCGTAAGCGTGTAGCTCTTGCGCCGACGGCCGCCTGGCTCCTGCTTCACCGACAGGTAGCCGCCCTCGGCGAGGCGCGCCGGCTCCTCGTAGGCGGTCGTGTGCGGAACCGGCCAGAAGTTCTCAATCGACTTATCGAGCGCCTGCTTGATGTCGTAGGAGCTCGCCTCGCCGAGCTGATCGAGCAGGGCCAGCAGCGCATAGGAGGTGGTCGTCAGGCGGATGGACTTGCGTTTCATGATTCGAGTCGTATAGTACGAGACGAATTGTTATTTTGTCCAGTCAAGTGAAGCGGGAGGTTGGCATGAGCGACGGCAACGGCAGGTCCTACGACTACGACGCGGTGATCGTCGGCGCGAGCCTAGCGGGCGCCACCACCGCGATCCTGCTCGGGCGCGCCGGGGCGAGCGTCGCCCTGGTCGAGAAACAGCCGGACCCGCGGGCCTTCAAGCGCATATGCAGCCACTTCATCCAAGCCTCCGGGGTTCCGACAATCGAACGACTCGACCTGCTGAAGCCGATCATGGAAGCGGGGGGCGTGCGGTCGGCGATGCACGCCTGGACGCGGTGGGGCTGGATCGAAGCGCCGCCCAATCGCGCCGGACTGGGGGTCAACCTACGCCGCGAGGTGCTAGACCCGATGGTTCGCGAAGTAGCGGCCGCGACCTCGGGCGTAGACCTGCTCCTCGGCCAAGCCGCGAACGGCCTGCTGCACGATGGCGACGCGGTCACCGGAGTGAGTCTCCGCGCCCCCAGCGGCGAGGAGTCAGCGCTGCGGGCGAAGCTGGTCGTCGGCGCCGACGGCCGCGACTCCAAGGTAGCCGAGCTCTCCGGCGTAAAGGAAAAGGTCCTCCCTCACGGGCGCTTCGCCTACGGCGGCTATTTCGAAGGAGAGCAACCCAAGTACTCGCCCGACGGCTCGATCTGGATGTTGGACCCGCACTGGGGCGCGGCGTTCCCGACCGACAGCGGCCTCGTCTTCTACGCGGCGATGCCTACCATGGAGCTACTGCCCGAGTTCAAGCGCGATCCGACGGCGGCGCTGATCTCCTACCTCGAAGGCTTCCCCGAGGCGCCGCCGATCCACTCCGCCCGGCTGGTGGAGCAGGTCCTCGGCAAGATCGAGATGCCGAACCTGGTGCGCGTCCCGACCGCGCCGGGGCTGGCCCTGACCGGCGACGCGGCGCTGGCCACCGACCCGCTCTTCGGCGTCGGCTGCGGCTGGGCGTTTCAGTCCGGCGAATGGCTCGCCGACAGCGTCATGCCGGCGCTACGCGGTGAGGAGTCACTGGATCGCGGCTTAAAGCGCTACCGCCGGCTCCACAAACGCCGGCTGGGCGGCCACGCCTTCATGATTCACGACTACGCCACCGGCCGCAGACTCAACCGCGGCGAACGGGTGCTGTTCGCCGCCGCCGCCCGCGACCTGAAGGTCGCGGCGAGATTCGACAAGTTCGCGACGCGCCAAGTCGGGCCGGGCCGCACGCTCGCGACCACGATTCCGCGCTCGGTTATGGTCAACGTGCGGCACTCGCGCAGGCGACGCCGCGAAGAGGAACCCGCCGGTAGCGGCGGCCGGGCGCGGACCGCGGTCTGAATGAGCACGGCGGCGCTGGAGCGCACCCGGCTCGCGGTTGGCGGGACCGAGACGCGGCTTGTGCAGGCCGGTCCAACCGAAGGCGAGCGATGCCGTCGTCTTCGTGCATGGCAACCCAGGCTCGGCCGACGACTGGGAGGCGCTGACAACCGCGGTGGGGGCGGGCGGCTTGCGTGCCGCCGCGCTCGACCTGCCCGACTTCGGCGAGACTGCCGCGCCGCAGGGCTTCGAGCACACTGCGCCCAGCTACGCGATGTTCCTCGCGCAGGCACTCCAGACGCTCGGGATAGACCGTGTCCACTTGGTCCTCCATGACTTCGGTGGCCCGATCGGTTTGGTCTGGGCGGCCATGCACCCGGACGCCCTCGCCAGCGTCACCCTGATCGACACCGGGATTCTGCCGGGGTACGAGTGGCACCGGCTTGCGCGAATCTGGCGCACGCCGGTGCTCGGCGAGGTCTTTCAGGCCACTGCCACCCGCGGGGCGTTCCGTCGCCTGCTCAACCGCAACGAGCCACGCGGGCTGCCCCGCCCCTTCGTCGAAGGGATGTACGATCACTACGACCGCCGCACCCGCCGCGCCGTGCTGAAGCTCTACCGGGCCACGGATGACCCCGGGGCGGGAGGCGCCGAGTTCGCGGCGCTGATGGCCCCGAGCGACATCCCGGCACTGGTCATCTGGGGGGAGGATGACGCCTACCTGCCGGCCGAATACGCCGCGCGCCAGCGCGACGCCTTCCCCTCCGCCGAGGTGCACGTTCTGCCGGCCAGCGGCCACTGGCCCTTCGCGGATGCTCCACAGACGGTCGAGCGGCTGCTGGTCGAATTCCTCGGCCGGGTGGGGACGGCTGCGGCCTGAAAGAGTACGGAGCATCTCGTGGCGGGCAAATTCCAACCCCGCACCTGGCTGCAGCGCAATCGGTGCGACTGGCCGCTCACCGTCGCGCCTTAGCGGTCCGACTGTGGCCCGACCGCAGGAAGCCCCATCGCCTACGAGGCTCTTGGGCTCGGGGTGGAATCGGTAGTCGGCCAACACTGCACGGTAGTCCTACACCCGCACGACCTGCTCAGCAGACTCTCGCCGCCGGTCGATCGTGTAGCGCTGGCCCTCGTCGCTGTGGATTTCGGTCCAGGCGAGCTTTCGCCACTGGCGGTGGTCTCGGTTGCAGTTGTAGGGGGCGATCCGCGCGAAGTTCCGCGGCATGCCGCGTGTCGACCTCGATCTGATCGAGGTGAGCTTCCTCGCGGTCAGGCCCCAAGCGCGTCTCGGCGGCACTCCGGGCGAACCTGCACTTGAGTGCCGTGCGCTTCAGCCCGAGGATCCGTTCAAGCTGCTTATAGCCGGTCCACCAGCCCCGTCTTCCTCCCCCCCTCCCTGGAGATCGGCTTCGCGGCCTAGGCATCTACCCGCCAGCAGTCAAGGGGCGTTTCGCAGGCGCGAGATCGACTTCGCCATGCTCTAAAAGCACTTTGGTGCGGCTAGCGAAGGGCAGCGCCGCAACAGCCCGCCAGTCTGCGTCTAGGAACGCGCTCCGAAAAGGTTCTTGGCGACCCAGACCCCGCCAATGTCTCGACCGGCTAGTCGAGCGGCAAAACCTCACGATACGAATGGGATGCGGCACTTCACTCGGCTGATAAATGCGTTTAGCAAGAAAGTCGAGCCTCACGCCGCATCTGTGGCAATTCACTTTATGCACTACATCTTCGCTCGGCCCATAAGACGCTCGCAGACCCCTATCCCCGGACGCCTGCGACGGCTGCTGGCGTTGCCGACCACATCTGACCACGCGGAAGATCGCGGCGCTACTCGACTGAAGGCGGAGGACCCTGACGAAGAGCCTGGATAAATTCGTCTTCGGCCATGCGCATCACGCCCAGCGTGAGTGCCGGATTGCCAGCGTTGCTCCGGATTCGGAAGTTCGCGCCATCCGGACCCTCAATTCCAACGATCGTAACGATGGCGCCTAACTGGTAGCCGTCTTTGTCTGCGAAGTCTTTCTCAATCGCCTCCATTTGTGCGGCGATTTGCTGCCCTGCTTTGCTCGTGTCTATGGCCATGCTTGCCCGTCCTCTCTCGAAGGAGATCGTTCTATGCCCTATGCCCTCAAAATCGCTCCCTTTCGCATACCGAGGATCAAGGTAGCGGAGAGTCAAGAAAGCGAAGGGGGTGGGATTCGAACCCACGAGCCGCCTTGCGACGGTCAACGGTTTTCGAGCGGATGCTCGAAGCTTGAGCTATCCCGCATGGCAACACGGTCTTGGGGGGCTCATCGACTCCATAGGCGATCGAGCTTGCGATCGGCTTTGCAAATCGCCGACCTCACCTCGCCCGGGGCCGGTCATTTGGGCGATGTCGTGCACCTCCCAGCCCCAAATTACTCAGAGGATGAACCTGAGCTCGCTCACATCGGCGAAAGGAGGCATCTCCGCCGAGACCTGGGGCATACTGGCCCTCGATGTCGCAGCGCAACATGGACATCTTCGGTTGAGCTGTCGCTTCCATCTCCCACGGACGCGGACGCCGCCGGAACACGCTCAAGACCTACTGCCCGAAGGGAAACGCCGATGACACTGCCAAGTCCTACATCCGGCACTGCGACTTCCGAGTCTGGCGCAACGATGACGCCAAACGCCGTAAAAACCAGGCTCCATCTCACTAAGGCGGTGCGCTTCAGCCCGTCTGAGATCAGGCACGCAATGAGCGAGGTTAAAGGCTTCAACGCCAAACTCGCGGTCATCATTACCCACGCCGTTGGGTCGATGGCAATGGCATATATCTTCTGCCTGATCGCCCTAACAAGCCTTCCGGCCATCCTCATTCAGGCGGGCGTCCTGACCAACAGCGATGTGCCCAATTTCCTCACGAAGCCGGGGCTCATCCTGATCGTCGCGTGGATCGCGCAGACCTTCATCCAGCTCGTCCTGCTCTCGATCATCATGGTCGGCCAGGACGTGCAGTCGATCGCGTCCGACGCTCGCTCGGAAAACACGTTCAAGGACACGCAGACGATCCTCGATGCCCTGAACACGGAAACCGAGGGCGGCCTGAGGACGATCCTCGAAGCGATCCAAGCGCAGGCTAAGCCCGTTCAGCAAACAGGCTCCGGGGGTGTCGTCTCATAAACGGCCTCGCCTTCGAGCGAGTCCTCGACCCCGATTCGGTGCCCGCAGCACCCAGTCGCAACACGAATTCGCTCCCGTGCAGCATGGTCAAGAGCATCCTCCGGCTGCCGTGATCTCTTGTGAAGGTTCACCAGGCAAACGATGCCCCTCGCACTCCCAGGCTCGGTGCGGGGGCGGGGCGGACATTTGCCTCCAGACAATTCCCATATCCAAATATGACTGATCGCGTTCGGGTTGTTCCCTAGATCGCGCCGGTAAAGACCAGCGCTCCGATGACGATGAGGACCAGCGCGGTGAACACGTTGCCCCATCGGTCAAGCCATTGGCCACGCACCTGATATCCACCGAAGCACGCAAGAAGCGTGAGGCCGACGATCGTCCCGATCGTCACGGCAGCGAAGATGACCAGCGAGCCGACGGCGGTTGCCAGTCCAGCGGCGGTGGCGGCGAGGAACACCGGAAGTATCGTGAGGTCCGGTGAGGCGGCGGCACCGAAGGGAACCATCACCGCAGCCAAGCCATGTAGCCGGCTCTCCCTGGCCGCGAGGCGCTCCTCGACCTCAGATGCAGAAATTGCCTGGGGGTGCTCATGTGCGTGGTGGTGGTGATGGCCGTGGCGGTGAGTATGGACGTGGTCGTCTCCGTGGTTGTGCTCATCGCCGTGATGGTGTCCGTGGCCGGTCAGCTCGACGATCGCGAACCCCAGACCGGTGAGGATCAACACGCAGCCGATGACGGTGTCCTGAGCGCTTTGCACCGTCGAGCGAAACTGCAGGCCCACCCCGATGATGAGGGCCCCGAGCACGATCGAGACAAGAACATGTGCAACGCCGGCCATTCCGGATAGCCGCGCAACACGGGCGAGGGGGTAGCGGCGTGTGCGACCGAGCGTTGCCAGCGGCACCCAATGATCCGGCAAGATGGCGTGGCCAAAACCGACCCCGGCAGCTGCCGCCAGCAGGGCCGGCGTTGCGGTACTCATGCTGAAAGTGCGTGCTGGGAAGGACGGGAAGCCAGGCCGAGACGCAGGTGCTCGGTGTGAGAGACGGCCTCGGCGAGCAGTACGCCGACGTGATCGTCGTGCAGGGCATAGACGATGCTCCTGCCCCGCCGCTCGCCGACGACGAGCCTGAGATGGCGCAGCACCCGAAGCTGCTGGGAAACCGCGGATTGCTCCATCTCAACATCCCGTGTCAGTTCGCTCACTGAGCACGCCCCAGCTCCCAGGCGACTCAAGATTCGCACCCTGCTCGGGGCGGACAGCGCCTGCATCGTTTCGGCGACCATCCGCGCGGTCTCGCCGTCGAGAAAGGCCATGTCTGTCTCGTGACCGTGACTCACGCATGAATTATAACATGAACAGATAAGCAGATCAATTCTGGAGATCCTTGACTAATGTTTTGGCCTGCCATACTCTTTTCCGATGGCATCCAAAGAGATCTCGCGCTCATCAGCTGTTGAGGACTACGCGAAGGCCATTTTCTCTCTGCAGTCCCGGGGCGGTAAGCCAGTCTCCACAAACGCCCTGGCCGAGCGGCTCGGTATCACACCTGGCTCTGTCTCGGCGATGCTGAAGAAGCTCGACGACCTGGGCCTCACGACCCATGTCCCCTATCGGGGAGTGCGCCTGACGGCGGATGGGCGACGCCTTGCGCTGGAGGTGATCCGCCATCACCGGCTGCTGGAGAGCTTTTTGGCCGATTCGCTGGGGATGCCCTGGGATCGGGTTCACGCCGAGGCCGAGGTTCTCAAGCACGTGCTCTCGGAGGACCTCGAGGAGTTGATCGCGGCCCAGCTCGGGCACCCCACGGTAGATCCCCACGGCGACCCGATCCCGAACGCCGAGCTTGAGCTCGATGAGCGCTCGACGCGCAGTCTCGAGAGCCTGGAGCCCGGTGAGGAGGGGATCTTCGTGCGCGTCTCGGACTCCGACTCCGAGATGCTGCGCTACCTCGCCGGCTGCGGGATCTCGCCGGGAGACCGCCTCGCGGTCCGCGAGCGCCAACCCTTCGGTGGCCCGCTGTTTGTCCTCTTCGGAGAGCGTGAGCACGCCATCGGCGGCGAGCTTGCCGGTGCAATGCGCGTCGAGGTCGATCAGAGGTCTAAGAAGCACCGAGCCGGTAGCGGGAAGAAGCTGGTCGATGGCCCCAACTGAAGCGGCCGTCTCCCCGGGCCTTGCCCTGCCGCCGCTGACCGAGGAGGACACCGCACGGTCTGAGGACCGCTCCCGCGTTCATCACGCTCGCAGACACAGCAAGCGCTGGTATCTGCTGTGGCTACTAGTAGGCCCAGGCATCCTCGCCATGCTCGGGGAGAACGACGGGCCAAGCATGATCGCCTATGCCTCCGACGGCGCACAGTACGGGCTCGGATTCTTCGTTCCGTTTATCCCGTTGCTCTTTGCGATGGCGTTCATCTGTCAAGAGATGTGCATGCGCGTGGGCGCAGTCACCCATCGCGGCTATGGCGAGCTGATCCTGCAGCGCTATGGAAAGGTCTGGGGGTGGTTCGGGGCCGGCGATCTTACCCTCACTAATCTGGTGACCCTCGTCGGGGAGTTCGTCGCCATCCGTGTCGGGCTGGCTTACTTCAACCTTGGCTCAAGTGTGGCCGTCGGGCTCGGGATGGCGCTCGTCCTTTTCACCCTCAGCGGCGGCCGCTACTGGCGCTGGGAGCGCATCGTGCTCGGCATGGCCCTCTTTAACGCCCTCTTCCTGGCGGCTGCGGTCCTGGTCAAACCCGACGTGGGAGCCGTGGCGAGCTCCTTTGACTTCACGCCCTTTCCCAGCGGCAGCTTCAACACGCTGCTGCTGCTTTTGGCCTCCACGATCGGTGCCACGGTCACGCCATGGATGATCTTCTTCCAGCAGAGCGCGAGCGCCGACAAGGGAATGACTCCCCGCGACGTCAGACACGGCCGCTATGACACCGCGGTGGGCGCGGTGCTGGCGGCGATCTTCGGGGTCGGGGCGCTGATCGCCGGGGCGGCGCTGCTCACCCACAACGGTTCGGGCATCCAGGGGTTCGCGGGCGCCGGGTTCCCACAGGCACTCGCGCAGGTCTCCGGTGGCGCCGTCGGTACCGTGTTCGCCCTGGGACTCATCGAGGCCGGTGCGGTGGCGATACTCACGATCTCTGCCAGCACCGCATATGCCGCCGGAGAATGCATCGGAGTCTCCCACAGCTTCAACAGCTCGCCGCGCAATGCCATCGTCTTCTATGGCGCGAACATCGGGGTCGCGCTGCTCGCTGCTGTGGTGATCCTCATCCCAGGCGCGCCGCTGCTCTCGATCGCGCTCAACGCCAACGTGCTCGCGACGGCGCTCCTCCCCGTCAGCCTGGTCTTGATGGTCATGCTCGCCAACGACAAGGGGTTGATGGGCCCCTGGGCGAACAAACGCTCGACCAACGTGATCGGAATCATGGTCATCGCGTTCGTCGGACTTTGCGGAGCGGCATATGGCATCGACTCCTTCCTACAGACAACCCATCTCATCGGCACGTGAAGACAGAAGCACCCGCCATGAACGACGCACCCCAACCCCCCGGCATCCGAGAGCAGGACCTACAGCCACAGGAGCGCTACGAGGACGAGCTGATCATGCACCTCGAGCGCGACCAGTTCGTCGCCGAAACCTCCCGGCCCGTACCGCGGGCACCAAATCAGCGCACGCGCCACAGCCGGATTGTGGGCGCTCCGGGTCTTCGTCATCCTCGTCAGCCTGATGGTCATCTACACCTTCGTCGACCAGCTGCACTGACGCCGGACAAGCAGCACATCGGGTCGACGTCAGAGCCCGGCTGACGACGACCCTGCCGCCTTGCACCGCACTGGACGTCACCGGCCGTCGCGGCTCAGGCCGAGCTGGCAGAAGCGGTCAGACCTACGTCGCAGGCGTGCCTACTCCCGGCTGGTCCGAGTGCGAGCAGCATCAAAAGGACGATTGCGATCGGCCTGAGGATTCCGCCGCTTGCGACTGCGACGTCGAGCAGGACGAGGGAGAGCGCAACAACGATCAAGGTCTCGATCATTGGGCCGAAAACCATCCCCCCTTGGTGTCAATACAGAGCACTTCTACGTGCCGCGTGAGCTGCCACAACCACCTGAGTGGATCGCGCGGAGCGGCCGGCGCGTGACCTGGCTATGGGTGACCAGCGAGCGATTTGCCGCGGTGGGGGTCCTGGGTTACTTGGGCCTGGGAGAGGCCGCCTCACTTTATGCCCTCACCACTGCTGAACCCTAAGAGCCCCCTATCTGTCCAGGGATCCCACGTCAAGCGCGGTAGTCCGATTTGCAATGAGCTTGCACCCGCTTCGCGGTGGCGAGTGGGCTCGTGGTGGGAAGTCGATCGATCGTCGCGCGCAGGCGCCCAGCCTTATCTCGGTCCACGGCCCCGGTTGGCTCGGGGCCGGCGACATGATGGTTGATGGGGTGATCCCGCTGGTGGTGGAAGCGGTGCGGCCGCTCGGTCTTTCAGGGCCGTCCACGTGGACGTGGCGGCAGGGGCTTGCCGGGAGCAGGCCGCGGTCGATCGGCTGATGTCGGGCGGTGGCGCGCATGGTCGTCTCAGGCCGGTGCCAGCGCCTCCTCGCCCAGCTCGCGCAGCGTGTGGTAGGAGCGCTTGAGCAGTTTGCGGGCGATGGCCAGGCAGGCGCGATTGTGACCAAGGCGCTCAGCGGCCTGGCGGTAATAGTCGCGATCGGGTGAACTCCGACGACAAGCCGACTGGGCGGCCTCAAAGAGCGCCCAGCGAAGCGCCGATGGGCCCTGGCGAGAGAGGTGCCCGGGCGCTCGGCGGCGATCGGACTCGGCCACCGTGATGTCCATACCTGCGTAGCGCACCGCCCGCCGCGAGGAGGTGAAGCGCCTCGCGTCGCCGAGCTCGGCGAGGATCGTCACCGCGGTCAGCTCGCCGATCCCGTAGTGGCCTATCAGCGCCCGGCAGCCCGCCTGGCGGCGGGCGTAGGCGCGCAGCTTTGCGTCGAGCGGGCCGAGGCGCTCGTCGAGGCGGTCGATAACCGAGAGCCCGACCTCGACCTGGGTGCGCGCCGCCTCGGGAAGGTCAAGGCCCTTCAGCCAGGCGCGGTTCTCGGCCGAGAGCAAGCCGCTGCGCTGCGGGACGCCGTGGTGGTAGAGCTGGGCTTGCATCCGCTGCTGCCACTCGCTTCGCTGCTCGATGAGGGTGTGGCGCAGGCGCACCTCGGAGCGCAGCTCGAGGATGTGGGTGGGTGGGATCCAGGACTCCGGCAGCCGTCCCTGCTGCAAGAGCTCGCGCAGGTGGCGGGCGTCGGCGCGGTCTGACTTCGCCCGCTTCTTGGGCCCGCGCAGACCTGCGGTCTCCGCCGGCTCGGCGAGGTGGGCAACGTGGCCGGCAGCCTGGAGCTCCTCGACCACAAAACGCCAGCCCGTGGTCGCCTCAAGCGCCGCCTCCACCTGCATGCCGTCGAACTCACCCAAGAAGCAGCGGAAGCTGATCCGGTCGGCGGGGCGGATGCGGCGACGGGAGATCTCGCCGGTCTCGGTATTCAGCCACTCGGTGGTGATCTGGCCTCGGTGTTGGTCGAGTCCCATCATTACGATTGTCATTCGGGGCCTCCTCATGCTCTGTCTGTGGACATTCAGCGCGGTCCTTCCGCGCTTGAGCTGAGGAGGTCCCTACTCCTTGCCGGGGACGGCTATCTGGTCATGCCATCTTTCACAATGACCCCGCCACCTGAAGCTGCTTGAAGCAGATCAGGCAGCAGCCGATCGTCAGAAACGCTTCGTGGATGTCGGCCCGTCGCTCGTAGCGCACCCGTAGGCGCCGGTACTGGTGAAGCGAAGAGATCGTGCGCTCCACCACCCAGCGCTTCTTGCCCAGCCCCGAGCCGTGGAGATCCTTGGGGCGAGCGACCCTGACCCTCACCCTGCGGCGCCGCAGCTCCTCTCGAGAGCCGCGGGAGTGGTAGGCGCGGTCGCCGTAGACCTCCCTCGGTCTTCGCCGCGGCCCGCGCAGTTATCCGACGCTAGACGACCGGCGCGCTTGTTCTTGCTTGTAAGGAGGCGTCCTGCCTCGCCGGTCTCCGTCGCAGCTGGCTGGGCTCAGATCTTGACCGTGGCCCCAATCGGACGGATGATGGGGAATGGCCGCTCGCTACGCAACCTGCGAAGCGAGCACAAGCGAACAAGGAGGCCCCCCTGCGCGGCCGTCTGGGTTCTCATTTCACATACGCCAACGTAATGTCACCCGGGCGTCCCTGAAACGGCGTCCTTGTACTCGTCGTGACGGCGCGCACGCATCTCGTCGCCGCGCCCCTTTGGCACCTGGTCGAGCAGCTGGTAGTAGTAGGGCGCGAGGAGGTTCCCGTCTGGCGCATGGCACGAGTAGGTGTGGTGGACTATCCCGTCGGAGAGCGCAAAGGCGCTCCAGCCAGGCCCCTCAGTAAGGCCCGACGCCAAGTCTGTACCGACCGCCACCGACCACTCCTCGAGCCAATCGGGGGGCTCCTCGATCATCTTCCGAAAGTCGTCGCTCGCCATCTGCTCCGGGGTGAGTGCAAAGCCGAAGTCGTACTGGTAGTTGCTCCCATACGACGACACCCAAGGGAACTTCCAGCCCATCCGCCGCCTATAGGCCTGCAGCTTCTCCAAAGGCGCCCGCGAGATGCAGAGGAAGGTCACGTCGCGGTGGTTGAGGTGGACGACGCCGCCGTCGAAGTGGTCCGCCAGGTTGGAGCAGCCTGGGCAGGCCCCGGAGTAGTCGGGGCCGAACATGATGTGGTAGGCGAGCAGCTGCGAGCGCCCGTCGAAGAGCTCCGCCAGAGTCTTCGCGCCCTGGTCGGTCTCGAAGACGTACTCCTGCTCGACAGGAACCCAGGGCAGCTCGCGCCGCCGTTGCGCAAGCTCCCTGCTGAGGTTGGCGAGCTCGTCCTCTCGCTCGAGCAGCTTCTTCCGAGCGGCCCGCCACTCCTCGCGCGTTCCGATCCTGTACTCCGTCATCCCGTTTGCCTCCTTGTCGCGGTGCGGTTCTCATTGGAGAGACCCGTGGATGTCCCAGAACTCATCGCCGTTCGAAAATCCTCAGACAGGATGGCCGACTCGCTCAGGCGCGGAAGCGACGCTGTGCATGGCGTCGCTAAGGCGGCCGCATATGTTGTCCGCGATTCATCGGCATTTGCCGAGAGCTTCGGGGGCCACCGCCTTGCATGCCCATCGCATGCATTGCACGAGCGGCGGCGGGCGAGCCGGGCAGCGTCAGATCGGGCACCAGGGCCGGCGCGATGACGATGAGGATGGCGACCGTTCCGAGGAGGACCGCGATCGCTCGGTTGGTCGCGGTGGGCCAGGGCAGAAGCTTCTCCGCAGCAATCGCGATGGCTATGATCGCCATCCAGGTCAGGCTCATCACCCCAAGTGCGAAGAGCGCCGCCATTAGCGCCCAGCAGCAGCCCACACACCAGGCGCCGTGAAGGGCACCCATCCAAAGGGCTCCGAGCTGGCCCTCGCGCCAGTGCTCCATAACGAAGTCAAGCGGACCACGGCAGCGGCGTAGACAAGCATCCTTGGCGGGCGTGAGCTCATATGTGGCCGCCGCCAGCAGAATCGCTGCGGCGAGATAACGACCGTCGCTACTCCAGCGCAAGGCTCCCAGCGAGAGCGACCTGGTTCCGACAAAGAGCCCGTAGGCGAGCAGGCCAAATACTGTCCAGACGACCAGGTAGCCACCCACAAACAATGAGCTCGAGACCGCTCGCTCTCCGGCGCCGCGCTCGCTGCGCCGGCGCTGGATGTGGGCAAAAACCAAGACCATCGGGGTGATCGAGGGCAGCATCATCGCGGCCATCATCACCACCCAGGCGATGACGTAAAAGCCGAGGGTCCCCGGGTCGGTGCCCGGCCCCGCGTCCATCCCGGCCATGCTCCGATCGACCCAGATCCAGGAGAGCAACGCCAATCCCATCAGGGCGCCGATCAGGCCAAGTCGAAGGCGATCTGGTTGCGGTGGCGCGGCCGAGCCCATTGCCAAGCGACTATATGTCGGTTAGGGTCGCTCTCACAACCGGTCTGCCCTGACGGAGGACCGGGCACAGAGAAGGAGATGCGGATGACGGATTGGCGCCTTGAAGGCCCCTACATGAAGAACTGCAACTGCGATCCCGGTTGCCCCTGCGATTTCAACGCCAATCCGACCCACGGCAACTGCGAGGGAATGGCGGCGATGATCGTCGAGAAAGGCCACTTCGGCGATGTCTCGCTTGACGGAGCGAAGTGGGCGTTTAAGTACTCATGGCCGGGAGCTCTGCATGAAGGTCACGGGACCGGTCAGCCGATCCTCGATGCCCGGATGTCCGCCGAGCAGACAGAGGCGATCGGAGCCATCCTCTCGGGCCAGAACGGCGGCACCTTCTACGGCATCCTCGCCGAGATTATCGACACCTTCCACGACCCAGTGGTTGCCGACATTGATATCGATATCGACGTCGAGGGCCGCCACGCCCGCTGCGTGGTCGACGGCGTGCTGGAGACGTCCACCGAGCCGATTCAATCAATGGGTGAGTCGCCCGAGGACTACTCGATCCAGGTGAGGATCCCCGGCGGCTTTGAGTATGACGAGGCCGAGATCGCGATGGCGAAGGTGATCAAAGGGTCGGGCGAGATGAGCTTCGATCTCGAAAACACCCACAGCTCCCTCGCGCACGTAGCGCGCCACCCAGGCAACTAGCCCGGGGCTCTACGCGAGGGGAGGGAGTCTTCATCCACCACGCTTCGCCCGTGGGGCCGCAGCTCGGCGCCCACGTCGCTTTTCTGGCTGAGCGGTAACGATCAGGCGCTCGCGAAGGAGGAGAATCCGGCGGCATTGGCCGGACCTGCACCTACAAAGGAGATAAACCGGAGTGAATGAGCCGATACACACCATCCGGTTTCCAGGCGAGACAGACGAGTACCGGCGCGCGCGGGACGAGCTGCTCTACCACACCGAGGCGCCAGGCGACAAGCAGGACCCAATGGCCACCGTGTTCGTGCGTCGAAGCGGAAAGATCCACCACTTCTGGAGTAGCGAGCTTTACTTTGCTCCCACCGATCCCGGACAACACCCCCGGCACGTCGACTTCATGTGGCCGCTCTGGAACGTCCTCGACCGCACCCCGGAGGGTCGCGGCAGCGACTGGAATCCGCAACTCAAGTACAGCTAGGGGATGGACGCAACCTCCGGCAACCGAATTCGCGTTCACGCAGCAGGTGGGTGGGCGCAAGGTAAACGGCAAGTGCGTTGCTCAAACGAAGACCAACTGCCACAAGCATGCCTGTAAGCG
Source organism: uncultured Solirubrobacterales bacterium (assembly GCA_963842375.1). Taxonomy (GTDB): domain Bacteria; phylum Actinomycetota; class Thermoleophilia; order Solirubrobacterales; family 70-9; genus CAVUPF01. Next base: position 284,793 of record CAWJGB010000010.1, on the reverse strand, counting down.
CACGGACCGGGGGCACGCTCTCCTTCACGGGCCACGCCGGGACCAACAAGGTCTCCTTCCAGGGGCGGATCTTGCTCCCAAGCAGCTCACCTTCACGATCGTGAAGTAGCGTTCGCGAGCACACGCACAACGGCAACGACGCCTGCCCTCGCCGACTGGCAGGCAATTCGTGCCATAAGCGTCGAGCAATTTCCGGTTCGCGCGAGGGCCGCGGGTGAGCGTTGCCCGGCTCGCGCACTCGGAGATCGTCTCTTGCGCAACTACCGAGAGCGCCGTCGGAGACTGCTGCTACGGGGTCGAATGCGGCGCACAAGCGGGCGGCGCGCGACGCTCGCTCAATGGCTTTCGCGTGTGTTCGGGGCGGCTTGTGATCGAGTGGCCGAGGTCGAAGTTCGCGAGGCTCTTTGGCCGACCACTGGGCCGCTGTTAGGGTCGGTCGTCATGGAGAATGTGGCCAGCCCGGTTGATCGCCGCCGACAGGTGGTGCTTCTGAGGGTCGGCGGTTTCACGAGCTTGGCACTCGGGTTGCTGGGGAGCATTGCATGCATAGTCCTGGCTGTAGTGGCGATTGTTAATGCCCTGGGCGGGCTTCAGACGGTGGATGTACCGGGGAGAGGCGTCCTCACCCTCGAAAAGCGCCATTACGTGATCTATTACGAAGACACCATCGCCGTGCCGGAAGCTTTCGAGGTGCGGGGACTGAGCGTTTCGATTCGGCCCCGCGCCGGGCCGCAGAACGTGCTGTCGATCTCAGGCTATGAAGGGTCATTGACGTACAGCCTGGGGTCCTATCACGGCCGGGCTGTCGGCACGTTCGACACTCCCCATCCGGGCCGGTATGTGATCACCACCTCGAACCCCTACGCCGCCGGAGGCAGTGCACGGATCGCTGTCGGACCGTCCGTCCTCGGCCTGTTGGGCCGCTATCTGCTCCGCGGCGCACTCGGCGCGATCGTAGTGTTCTTCGGTGTGGGGGGCGTGGGAGCCTTGCTCCTGACGCTGTCGGACCGCAAGGGGGACGCTGAGTCGCGGCGCGCGGCCGGGTCTGCCACAGGCTGACCGTCAGGCCGGGCGATCCTCTGAGGGCTGCACTCGCGGGGCCTAAGCGGTCGCCGGCCTGCGGCGCGAAGACGCTCGTTCTCCTGCGACGTCGCCTACCCCCGCACCACGAGGCCGCCCAGACGGGCTCACTAGGGTACCCCGCGCAGACACGACCGCTTCCAGGGCTGAGCGAGCGCCCGAGCGAAGGCTGCGCAGACGATCGGATCGGACAAAGAGGAGAAGCCCGCATGCGCCCTTCCGGGGAGTGCTGTCTTCGCTGGAAAGCGGCATCTGCTGTGGGCAGTTACGTCTCGGCATTGCCTGTTTCGGAGCCGCGACAGCGTGACGAAAGCAGGCCTCCTCACTGCTCCGGCGCCACGCTTCTAGTGCCTGTCCCTGAATGCCGCAGGAGCGCAGGGGTGCCGCTGCGCGATCGGTTTGCGATCGGCGCCGCCCGGCTCGGGCGGTCTTGAGCGGTGTTGACTGGCAACGCGGACAAGCTCCGCAAGAGCGAGACACCGCCCGCGATCCCGCGTGGACTGCGGAATTCGCGGCACAAAGCGGAGGGGGTGGTGTGGTGGAGGGGGTGGGATTCGAACCCACGAGCCGCCTTGCGACGGCCAACGGTTTTCGAGACCGCCCGGTTTCGCCGCTCGACGGCTTGAACAAGCGAAATCAAAGGGAGGTCGTTCTTGTAGGGAACGTCCTAGGGAACGAAATCTGAGCGACATGCAAATCCGTGACAGGCGTAGACGCGAATCGGATGCCGCCTTCGCCCCGTAAGGCAGCACTCTCGGAAGTGTGCCTGCGGGCTTCTTCTCTTCGTCGTGCGACGCGAGGTCGCACGACGAGCCGCGATAGTCCTACCCAGCTCCCAGCTCCCAGCTCGCTCTCGCAGCCTGTGTGTGCTTTCGCATCGCGAGCAGGAGTGCGGTCGGCCAGTGGCCGACTGGAGCATCAGGCGAGCGCGTACAGCTGCCAGTCCTCGGCAACGCCCTTGAGCGTGTGAGTGCCGCGGTCTTTGAACTCCAAGCCCGAGCCGGCGGTGAGGTCTCGGACCGTGCGTGAGACGAGTACCTCGTCGCTGTCCGCCTCGCCCATCACGCGAGCCGCCACGTGGACCGCTATCCCGGCGATGTCCTCGCCTCGCAGTTCGATCTCGCCGACGTGCACGCCGGCGCGTGCGTTCATGCCCTCCGAGGCGAGCGCATCGAGGATCCCCCGTGCGGCGGCCACCCCGCGTGCGGGTCCGGCGAACGTGGCCAAGGTCCCATCGCCGGTGGTCCCGACCAGGCGCCCCTCGAAGCGCTCGAGCCGGTCCTCGATCAGCTCGCTGTGGCGGTCGAGCCGGGCTCGCCAGCCCGCGTCGCCGAGCCGTGAAAGCTTCTCGGTGGACCCGACGATGTCGGTGAAGAGGATCGTCGCGAGGACTCGCTCGGCGCGCGCGAGGGGTGGTGGTGCACCGACGAACGTACGGAGATGCTCGAGCATCTCGGTCGTGTTCCCGAGCCACGGCAGGTGCTCAGCGCCGGCGAGTTCGACGAGCGTCGCGTTGGGCATCTGTGCAACAGCGGCGCGTGCAAGCTCGACGGGCACGATCGGGTCGGCGCTCCGCTGCAGGAAGAGCGCCGGTTGATGAATGGCCTCCAGCACGTCCCACGCGCTCATCCCGGCCTCCATCATCGTGAAGTAGCCGCGGGCGACCGCACGGGTCGCGCAGGCGCGCTGCACCATCCCCCACGCGGCGTCGACGTCCGAGACCCCGGCGAGGTCGGCGTCGGAGACCCCGGCGAGCCAGCGGTCTCCGCCGTAGCCCTTGCCCCAGTGCTCGGCAGTCCGGCGTATGAAATCCACGAACTCGTCGAACGCCGCGTCGCTCATCGACCCCTTCGCGCGCCTGTCAAATCCCGCCGCCGACGCGTCGAGCATGATGAGCTGGCCGACGCGGTCCGGTCGAGCGGCCGCTGCCAGACACGCGGTCACGCCGCCCTCGGAGACCCCGATCACAGTCACACGTTTAAGTTCCGCAGCGTCCATCACGGCAACCAGTTGCTCGACGCGAAGCTCAAGCGAGGGAGTCCCCTCGACGGGATCGGAGGCCCCGGTCCCGGGCTTGTCATACACCGCCACGCGGGCGAACCCGGAGAGCTCGGTAAAGAAGGCCCGCGGTCCCCCGACCTGCCAGAAGAAGTCGACGTTGGATACCCAGCCCGGGACGAAGAGGATCTCCGCGGGGCCCTCCCCGAACACCTGCCAGGCGATGCTCACACCATCGTGCTCGAGATAGTTCGTCTTGGGGATCTGCACGCGGTGGTTCTACTACGTCGTGCGAATCGCCGCCGAGCGGACCGCTCGCGCTGTGCGCCACAAGCGGTTGTCTCGCTTGACACTGAATGGCTGTCTGCAAAGGACGAAGACTGGGGATCTGAGGCGCAACGAGGCGAGCGTTTCCGCTTCGCCCGGCGCAAGGGGCCGCGTGCCGATTTTCAGTCGGTGCGCTCGGCGGTCGTCCTGAACGGCACTCTCGAACTCGATGACCAAGGTGCCTGCTCAGGTGGCCAAGGGATAGGCGGGAGTCCCACACTTTGGGAGGACCGGGTTAGACTCGACCGCATGCCATCTGTCGCCGTCAACGGCACCGATCTCTGGTACAGCGACGAGGGAGCTGGGGATGTCGTTCTCGTCATTCATGGCGCAGGCTCTGATGGACGCATGTGGGCTAAAGACCTCGCGCCTCTCGCACGCACCCGCCGCGTGATTGCGCTCAACCGGCGGGGGTTCCCCGGCTCCGGGCCGGCGATCAGAGACTGGCGGGTTCATGGTGATGATGCGGCGGGGCTGGTGGAGGAGCTCGACGCAGCGCCTGTCGCAGTCGTCGGTCACAGCGGCGGCTCGATCGCCGCTCTTGACCTTGCCGTGCGGCACGCTGAGCTCGTGAGTAGTCTGGTGCTGCTGGACCCTGCCTTTGGCACGCGGCGCAATATCACACCGGCGTTCGCTGCCATCTTCTTGAAGGTGCAGCTGCTGCGACGGCTGGGTCGTGAACGTAAGGCGATTGACACCTGGCTGCGCTTCGCGACCAGCTATCGGACCGGTGGCAGCGCCTTCGAGCGTATGCCAGACGAGCGCCGCGAGCTGTTGCGCGCCAACGCGAGCGGGGTGTTCGCCGACATGGCATCGGGCGACGGCTCCTATATCGGCGATGAAGACCTGGCGTCGATCCGCGCTCCGGTCACCATCATCACGGCAGACTTCAGCCCGTCTTTTTTGCAGAAGACAAGCGCGTCGCTCGCCAAGCGCCTGCCTGCGGTGACGGCTCGCACCCTGCACGGAGCCGGACACGCGATGGCATTTGACCGTTCCGAGGCGCTATTGGCCGAGTTGCAACGGGCGCTCGGCGGTGCGTCGGAAACTGCCCCAAGCCAAGGGGCGACCCAACGACTTGAGGCTGCCCACTAATGGGTGGTGACCAGGGCCGAGCTGCACCCCCGCTTTCCACGGAGGCTGTCGCACAACAGTGACGACCTCCTGAGGGCCGATGTAGACCCCCGTTAACAATCGGGCCGAGGTGAGGAGCGGGCACTGGCCAGCGCAGGCGCCGCAGCCTCTTTCGGGGTACAGCGGCCGTGCGGGATCCCTCGGCGGCGGAGCCTACGCGCTGAGAGCAGGCGTCAACTCGGCGGCGGGGACGGCGCTTGGCACCGGCAGGGTGACCCGCAGCTCGCCGCTTCGCTCCAGCAGCCGTTTGGGGCGCACCAGGGTCAACCCGACCAGCTCGCCGTTTCGGTCGAAGCGAACCGCATGGCCCTCCGGGGTCTCGTCGTAGTCGACCGCGCGCGAGGGGTCACCGACGTGGAGATAGAGGACGTCGGCGTCGGCGTCATACTCGACGCGGTCGAAGGTGATGTCGGCGATTGTCACGCTCATGGCTTCCTTCGTCGGGCGAATGCAGTGATGATACGCCCGATGCCCGAGTTGTCGAAGACGACGACGACCTTCAGCCAGCGGCTGGGCCCGGCACCCTCCAGATACAGCCACTCTTCGTCGGGCTCGCGGCCGTCCAGCACGGTTGTCGGAGACTCGACCGCGCGACAGACCTCCGCCTCGAAGGGCTCGATCTCAGGATGCGCATTGGTGGTGTGTTGCCAGCGCTCGAGCTCGAGCAGGACCTCGCGGCCCTGATAGTCCTTCAGCGTCCGTGGCTCGTCCATGGGGCGGCAGGGTATGGGACGCCGGTGGAGTGGACAGGGCTTGCGCTTTCGTCCACCGGGCAGCGGAGCTTGCGCGGTCTTCGAAGGTCTGCTCCACGAAGGCGGTGCTTCCTTCACGCGAAGGGAGCGCGGTGTCGACTACGTGAAGACGAACCGGTGCCTCAGCGAGGGCCGAGCCCGGCTGCGCGAGTTGGCTGGGTGAGACCCGCAGACGCCATGGAGTCTCGCTTGCGACGATTGCGCTCAGGCCGGAGTCAGGCTCGACCACAGATACTGCACCGCATACGCCCGCCACGGCCTCCAGCGCTCCGCCAAGGCGGCTACGCCACGGCGGCACCACCGGCGGCCGCATCCTCTCGAGCTACTCCGAGTCAGCCGACGAGCTCAGGGGAGCCGTCCGACCCGAAGCCGGTCCCGCCACTCCTCAGGGTCAAATAGGGAGGGTTTGGTTTCAGCCAGGAAGCAGTCCAGCGTGGCGATAAAGCGACCCGGCGCCTCGAGCTGGGGCAGGTGGCCGACGCCGTCGAAGACGACGAGCCTGCTGTCGGCAATCGCATTGTGGGCGTGACGACCGTGGCTGGCGGGGGTGATCGGATCGCGTTCGCCTCAGACGATCAACACCGGCAAGGACTCGGCGACGTAGAGGCGGTCCTTGGCATCGACGCGCTGGCCCCGGGCGCCGACCACCGAGTGCAGGGTCGCGAGGAAAGCCTGGCGCCGCTCAGGGTCAGACAGCGAGGCGTATCCGCGCGCGACCTCGGCGACGTCGGCGCTGGGACGAAGGCCGATCACCGCCAGGCCGCGGCCAAGCGCCGAACCGACCCGGCTGCCGACCCCGGCAGTCGCGGCGATGAACAGATCGGCACCGGGGGGTGCCGCGGCGCGCAGGACGAGGCTGACCTCCGGTCCGAGGCCGCCGCTGGAGACCAGCACCAGGCGTTCGACGATCTCCGGGAACTGATGGGCGAGCTGCATCGCGATCCCACCGCCGAGGGAGTGGCCGATCAGTGTGGCGAGATCGTGGCCGAGCGCCAGCAGCAGGTCTCGCTACGGTCTTCCCCGTGGCGGGCCTGCTCCATTGTTCCTACCCGGCAGCGGCGAGAACGCGTTCGCGCGCCGCCAGCACCCGTGTCGCCACCTCCTCGGGCTGGGACTCGACCGCCTCGCAGGCGGCGTCGCAGGCCTCGACCGAGGCTCGCGCCGCGCGCACGAGCCGGCGAGCCTCCGCGGCTTCGGACTCATAGATCCGACCCGGCAGGGCGAGCGCTTCGATCCTCCGAAGCGCCGCGACGACGTCGTCCTGCTCGGCGTAGAGGCTTTCGATGCGCTCGGGGCCGAGGACGCCGGCGAGCCGGGGGAAGAGCGCCATCTGCTCGTAGTGGAAATGAGGCTCGGCGATCGCGCGCAGCTCGCGGACGAGACGCACGACCCGATCGGCGTCTAGAGTCGCGCTGGCCTCTTCGAGCTCGGCGAGGAGGTCGAGCATGCAGCTATGCTCGGCGTGGGAGACGACCTCGAACTCCCGGATCGCCGATTCCTCCGCCGGCTCGGCAGGCGCGGAGGCCGGCCCAGCGCCGTGGTCGAGCACGGGCAACCGTCGATCCAGCCAGTCGGGAATCCACCAGGCGCGGGGCCCCAGGGCCCGCATGATCGCCGGCAAGAGCACCAGCCGGATCACGGTCGCGTCGAGCACCACCGCGACGGTCAGCCCGGCGCCGAACTGCTGCAGCGATGCGATGTCGGCGGTGGCGAAGGCGAGGAAGACCGCGCTCATGATCGTCGCCGCGCCGGCGATCACGCCCGCGGTGTTCCGCAGCCCGTACTCGATCGCGTAGGCGTGGTCATGGGTCTGAAGCCAGGCCTCCCGCATCCGGGTGAGCAGGAACACCTCGTAGTCGATCGATAAGACGAACATGATCGTCAGCACCCCGGCGGCGGAGATCGCGTCGATGTAGCGGGGGCCGACCAGCAGGTCGAGCCCGAAGAAGAGCTTCAGGGCGCCGAAGGCGGCGGCGATCGTCAGCAGGTTGAGGGCGACGGCGACGAGCGGCAAAAGCAGCGAGCGCACCACCACGATCAGCATCGCGACGGCGACCAGCGAGAGCGCGATGGCGAGCCAGGGGATGCGGGCCATGGTGGCGTCGGTGTAGTCGGCGAGGCTCTGCGCGCCTTCGCCGATCGCCACTTCGGTGCCGCTGGCCCTGGCGAGCGCCGGCAGTTGGTCTCCCAGCCGGTGGCTGAGACGGGTGGTGGAGGGGGCGCTCGCTCCGGCGGTCGGGACGATCAGCATCCGCACCGTCTGTCCGCCGCCGTTCAGGTTGACGACCTGGGCGATCTGTTCTCGCATCGCCGGCACGGTCCCGTCGAGCGCGGTGAGCATCAGATAGCCGGAGTCGATCGCCCCCGGTGAGCGGGCCCGCAGCGTGTCATAGCCGCGCCGGTAGCCGTGCAGGACCACCGCGTAGTGGCTCAACGGCCCCTGCGGCCTGGCGAGCCCGTCGGCCAGCTTTCCGCTGCGCGCCTGTCCGCCGCGCAGGCCGCCGGCGAGGCGATCGGCCCCGGAGGCGATCGCGCCGAGCCCGCCGGCGAGTCGCCCGCCGCTTAGCTGGGCGCCTTCGAAGCCGTGGTCGAGGCGATGAGCGCCGCGCGCCAGCCGCCCCAGACGCCGCGCGCAGCTCGACGCCCGCCGCGTTCCGATGCCCGCGCGCCGGCCGCCACCCGGTTGGCTCCCGCCTGTAGCCGGCCGACGCCGTCGGCGAGCTGGCGGAGCCGGTCGGGCAGGGACGCCAGCGATTCCACCGAGTTGGCGAGCTGCGCCTGGATGCCGACGATCGCCGCCGCCAGCGAGCGGGCGACTCCGACCGGCAGTGCGGTTTCGCCTTTCGCCGGGGCAGCCCCCGCCGGAGCGCCGACCAGCGCCGAGGCTTCCCGGACGACTTCGAGGAGCCTGGCGTAGCGCGGGTCGCTTCTCCCCACCGTCATGCCGTTCAGCTCCTGCACGGCATGTTCGAGGCGTTCCGCCGCCATCTCGGTGGGGACCCGTAGCGAGCGGATCCAGGCGGCCCAGACGCGCAGCCGGGCGGAGATGGCCTGCAGCTGGGCCAGCGGGCCGCGCAGCGTTTCGTCGAGACTGCGCACGCCGCGCGCCAGCCGCGCGGCTCCGGCGCTGAGGCGGCGCTGGCCGCGCACGAGGGCATCGGCGCCGCCCAGGGCGCGTTCGAGCCCCGCCGAGAGCCGCTGGGCACCGGCGCTCGCTCGTCCCAGCCCCGTCTCCAGGCGCGCCGCCCCGGCCTGCGCCTCGCTCGTCTTGGCGGCGATCCTCGTTGCTCCGCTCGCCGAGGAGCCCAGCCCGGCGCGAAGCTCGGCGACGCCCTCGCTCGCGTGGTGCAGGCCGGAGCGCAGCGAGGCGATGCCATGCTGCGCGCTTGCGAGCTTTACCGGCGCCGCCTCATAGGCGCGGCGCGCCGTGTGGAGGGGGCCTTCGGCTTCCTGCAGCGATGCCGGCCCGATCACCGCGGCCACTCCCGGCTCGCGGGCGACGCGATCCTGCCAGCGTGAGATTGCCGCCAGGCGCCCAGGGTCGGAGATCACCCCGTCGCGCGCTGTGGCGACGACCGCGATCGGTGCTGCCCAGCCGGGGCCGATCGCGCGGCGCAGCGCTTCGAATCCCTGCCGGGTGGGATCGGACGGGGGCAGCTGGCCCGGGTCGGGAGGTCCCAGCCTGAGCGCGCTCGCCGGCGCCGCGATGGCGAGCATCGGCACCACGATCAACGGGATCGCGATCCACGGCCGGGCGATCAGGCCCCCGGCCAGGCCGAGCAGGCGATCGCCGCGCCCTGCGCTGGGCAGCCGCCAGCGCTCGAGGTAGGGCTCTAGCGCGCGGAGCAGCGTCGGCAAAAGGGAGATCGCCAGCAAGACGCTCAGCAGGGCGGAGACGACTACGCCGGCGGCCACCGAGCCGAGCAGGTCTCCCGGAGCGACCAGCGCCGCCGTGAGCATGGCCAGGGCCAGGGTCCCGCCGGCGAAGACGATCGTCCGCCCCGCCGCATGCGCCGCGGTGGCGATCGCGGCGTCCGCATCGGCTCCCGCGTCGCGCTCCTGGCGGAAGCGCGAGACCATCAAAAGCGCGTAGTCCACTCCCAGCGCCAGCCCCATCATCGAGGCGATCGCGACGGCTAGGGAGTTGATCGGCATGACGTAGGTGCTGAGCAACAGCAGGCCGCGTCCCGCCAGCACGGTGGCGGCGCCCATCAGCAGCGGGATAGCGGCCGCCACCGGGCTGCGGAAGACGAGCAGCAGGACGATCACCAGGATCGGCGCCACCAACAGCTCGGCGTCTTGGGTGGCGGCAAGCGCGTCTCTTTGGATCGCGGCGGCGATCGCGGCGACGCCGCCCACCTGGGCGCGCAGCGGCGGCCGCACGTTCTCGCCGACCACTCGCTGCGCGGCCGGCACGACCTCGCTCATCGCTTCGGACTCGGGTCGCTGAAAGCCGGCGACGATCAGCGCCGCGCTCGGACGCGGCCGCAGGCTGCGCTGCGCCCCGCCCGGATCCCACGGCGACATCACCTGCACCCTGCCCTCGCGGCGCAGCGCCGCCGCGAGGCCCGGCCCCTGGCGGTCGATCGCCCGGGCCGGGCCCTGCAGCAGCACCGTCACCGGGACCGAGTTGCCGAACTGGCGGTCGAGCATCGCGTGGGCGCGGGCCGACGGGGTGCCGGGAACCAGCAGCGAGGCCGGCGAGAGCCGAGCGGCGATCCCGCTGCCGAGGAGACCCAGCGCCCCGACCGCCAGCGCCCAGGCGCCCAGCACGAGCCAGGAGCGTGCGGGTCTGCCGGTAGGACGGCTCACTGAAGTCGCTCCTCCTCCTCGGAGTTATACATACGTTCGTATGAATCTATACGGGTGTAAGGTAGCTGGCGCGGTGCCGGCCGAAGGTGAGCAAGGTCACAGAGAGCGGCTGCTTGAGGCGGCGATCGCCTGCCTGCAGGAGAAGGGCTACGCTCGCACGACGGCTCGCGACCTGGTCGCCGCCTCCCACACCAACCTCGCTTCGATCGGCTACCACTTCGGCTCCAAGGAGCGCCTGCTGAACGTCGCCGTCGCCGAGGCGTTCCAGCGCTGGCTGAAGCCGCTCGTCGCCCTTGCCGCCGAGCCCGGGCCGGCGACGCCGCTGGAGCGCCTGCAGCGCAGCTTGACCGGGGTGATCGACACGCTCGAGGAGAACCGCTCGCTGGTCGCCGCCTGCCTGGAGGCCTGGGCGCAGATGTCGCGCTCAGAGGACCTGCGTGCAGAGATGGCGGCGAGCTATGACGACTTTCACCGGGTGATCGCGGCTACCACCCGCGACGCCTTTGCCGAGATCGGCTCTGCGGACGTGGACGCCGACGCCCTGGCGGCGCTGATCATCGCCCTCTTTGACGGCCTGCTGGTCCAGTGGCAGCTCGATCCCGACCGAGCGCCGAGCGCCGAGCGACTGACCAGCGCCGCGCAGGGTGCCCTGGCGGCGCTGACCGCCGGTGGCATGAGACGAGCGGGCGATCCACGTTATCTGACCCCCAACCCCAGCCCTTGACACGTCCGAGTGCGCGCCGCGCCCCTCGACCCGAGCTGCCCTTGGCAAATCCACGCGCAGCGAGCCCGGCGGCGAAGCTGCGCACCGACCGCGCGAGCTCGGCGTAGCTGAGCGCGCGGTCGGACGGACCGTCGATCAGCGCGGGCCTGTCGCCCAGCTCCCTCGCGCGCCGGAGCGTAAAGCTGGAAAGGTCGACGTCAGGGACCTCAGCCCCGAGCTGGCCGCCGGAATAGATCATGCCCCGCCCCTCCTTCGCCCTCATCGCGGCGATTCTATAGCCGCGGCCAGCACCGAATTCAACGGTGCGAGCGTTGCGACAAGCTCTCTTCGTTCGGCAAAGCATTCGTCTCCGGGAGGCGCTCGCTTCGCACGAGCAGCAAGCACCATTGGCATGTCTCCCCGGCCTCGCTATCGCTCAAGCGGAACGGTCTTCGTCGCCCGCCACCGACCTCACGATTCGTCGGGGGCAATGGATGTCTCGCGTCCCCCGCGACGAGACTTCTCTAGGGAACGGCTAGGGAACGACGCCCCCGAGCTGGAGGCGCTTGAGTATGGGAAATCGGGGCGGAAAACGCGGTTTCCGGTTCGGGTTTCACTTTAGAAGCACCTATAAAGCCAGGCCTTTTGGCTCTATAAGCGGAGGGGGAGGGATTCGAACCCTCGAACGGGCTTGCGCCCGTTAACGGTTTTCGAGACCGCCCCGTTCAACCACTCCGGCACCCCTCCGGGACTCGGCCAGAGGGTGGATTCTACGGTCGTGGAATCGGAGCCACGATTACCCTAAACCGACCAGGCCTCGCGGATGCGCCTGATGGAGTGGTGCTACGTGGTCCGCAGCCATGAGAGACTGCGGCCATCGCCCGGTCAAGCTCCCGCCCTGGAGGCCGACTCGATCGTGATCCGATCGGCGCCAGCGGGCTGGAACAGGCCGTGGCCGGCCTGAACGTCACCCAGGCGGCAAGTGCCAAGCTAGGCTTTCAGGCGTCCTGGAGAGGTGTCCGAGTGGCTTAAGGAGCGCGACTGGAAATCGCGTGGGCGGGGTTAACCCGCCTCGTGGGTTCGAATCCCACCCTCTCCGCTCAACGATGCGACTCGAAGAAATCGCGTAGCAGGGCGGCGCACTCCTCCTCCATCACCCCCCCGCTTACCTGCGGGCGGTGGTTCAGTGCCGGCTCGGCGAGAATGTCGAGAACGCTGCCGGCAGCGCCTGCCTTCGGGTCTGTCGCGCCGAATACGACCACGGGGATGCGGGCGAGGACAACCGCCCCTGCACACATCGCGCAAGGCTCAAGGGTGACGTAGAGAGTCGTCCTCGGCAGGCGCCAGCCGCCCAGCGCCTCGGCGGCGGCGCGGATTGCGAGGACCTCGGCGTGGGCAGTTGGGTCGCGGCGCAGCTCGCGCTCGTTGCCGGCAGCGGCGATCGGCTCTCCGTCGCGAGCGACGACAGCGCCGATCGGCACGTCGCCGTGTCGCCCGGCCTCGCGCGCCCGCTCAATCGCCAGGCCCATCAGGCGGGCGTGCTCTGATGTGAAACCGCCAGGGTCCATCCATCGGGGAGTATGTGCGACCTACAACTTCGTCAGCGGGCCGGTGTTAGGGGAGGGCTCGTTCGAATGCAGGGATTCCAACGAGCACAGACCCAATGAAAAGACGCTTCTCGACCCTCACCGCGCACCCTGCTCGCGACGCTCAGCGCGCTCGCCGCGACCACCGCGCCTGACGGCGCCGCGATCGGGATCGCCCCAGCGCGGAGCTTCGCCCCCCACCAAGTGGTCGTCAAGTTCGACAGGCGAGCGGTTCGGCCGGGCGGTGCCGCTGCCACATCAGATCGGAGTGCAAGAGGCGGCGACGGCGCTGCGGCGCAGCCCAAAGGTCGCCTACGCAGAGCCGAACTACACCGCAACCGCCTCCCTCTTCGTCCCCGACGACACCGGCGCGATCCCAACGAGCGCCGGTGAACTCCCGACCGCTTCGAACCTGGCAGGCCACTGGGTGATGCGGCAGTGGAACTTCCTGCCCTGGTCCCGCCGGAACCCCCGGCGTTCCAACCTCACCGGGCGGCATCAACGCCGTTGGCGCCTGGCGGAACCTGATCGCCGCAGGGCGACCGGGAGCGAAAGGAGTGACCGTCGCCGTCCTCGACACCGGCATCGCCTACCGCAGCCTGGGCAGTCGGCGCGGGCCTCGCTTCCTTCGCAGCCCCGACTTCTCCGCCAAGCCAGTTCGTCCCCGGCTACAACTTCGTCCAGAACAACCGGCTCCCGCTCGACACCAACGGCCACGGCACGCATGTCGCCGGCACGATCGCGGAGGAGACCAACAACGGCGTCGGGCTGACCGGCCTCGCCTACAAGGCGAAGCTGATGCCGGTGCAGGTTCTTAACTCGCGCGGGGATGGACAGGCGAGCAACATCGCCAAGGGCATCCGCTTCGCCACCCAGCACGGCGCGCAGGTGATCAACATGAGCTTTAACTTCGGCTGCGGCAAGAAGGTGCCGGAGGTAGACGAAGCGGTGCGGCTCGCTGCCCAGAGGGGCGTCGTCTTGGTGGCCTCGGTCGGCAACCTCGGCTCGGAGACCTGCGTGTCGCCGCCCGCCACCGAGGCCGGGGTGATCGGGGTCGGCGGCACCACCGAGGGGGGCTGCCTCGGCGAATACTCGCTGACGGGCGAAGGCGTCGACCTGGTGGCGCCCGGCGGAGGCATACCGATCGCCGGGTGTCCGTCGGTCCTCTCGGCGCCGATCTACCAGGTCACCCTGAAGAGCCGCGACAACCTGACCTTCGGGATCCCGAGCGACTACATCGGCACCTCGATGGCGGCTGCGCACGTCTCCGGCGTGGCAGCAATGGTGATCGCCAGCGGCGTGCTTGGGAAGGTGCAGCCGCGATCGCTGAACCGCAGGGTGACGCAGCGGCTGAAAGACACCGCCCGCAGCATTGGCCTGCCGGCGACAGAGCAGGGCGCCGGGCTGATCGACGCCGCAAGAGCTACGGCGCCGTCGCCCAATCCCTAGGTAGTGCGGACGATGATCACGCTGCAGGGGGCGTGATGGGAGACGTTGTTGGGGACGCTGCCCAAGGAGGAAGCGGCGGGCGCCGGTCATCCCCTTGTTGCCCACCACGATCAGGTCGGCATTGGTCTCTTCGGCGACGTTGAGAATGGCCTCGGTGGGATCGGCCTCGACCGGGTGGATCTGAACCTCCACCCCCTCCTTCTTGGCCGCGGCGGCGGCGGCGTCGAGGATCAGGTTGACGTCCTCGCGCGGGCCGATCTCGTAGTAGACGTCGGGCGGAGCGTCCTGCCGCTCCCCCTCGATGCGCCGTTTCGGCACCGGCGCGTAGGCGCTGACGATGCTGAGCTGGGCGCCGGAGAGCTTGGCGAGGTCGACGGCCTGGCGAACCGCCTCGGCGGCGGTCTCAGAGCCATCGGTCCCAACCACGATGCGAGTGAACACGCCCCGCCTCCTCTGCTCGGTCGCTGAACGTGGCCGATACTAACGCGACAGTCGATGCCCGTGCCAGTCGTGGAATCCGGCGCCGAGGATTTCCGTCGGCGTCGTCGCCAGCCGCACGATCGCGATCGCCATCGAGGCGACCAGACAGACGACCAGCACCGCCAATCCGAATCTCCACAGCCCTGGCATCGAGGCAAGACTAGACTCAGGGCGCGATGAAGGAGGAGAAGGTCGCCGGTGGAGTTTGGCTGCTGCGGGGAGACCTGCGCGGCGCGATGAACATCTACTACCTAGAGGACGAGGAAGGCGTGGTGCAGTTCGACGCCGGGACGAAGGGAATGACGAAGGCTGCAAAGGAAACGGGGAGCGACTGGGCGGGGTGAAGCGGATCGTGCTCGGGCACGCCCACGCCCGATCACCGTGGAACCGCACCCTACCTGGGCGCACCGGTCTACTGCGACGTCGTCTACCTGGTCGACTCGGCGCGGCTCAAACCGCTGCCCAAAGGCCAGGCGAGCGTCCCTCATCCGGCCTGGGCCTGGGACCACGCGAAGGCGAAGGAGTCGGTGCGCCGGCTGGCGGCGCTGGAGCCGAAGGTCCTCTGCGCGGGGCACGAGAGGCCACTGCGCGGCGAGAACCTGCGCGAGACGTTGGAGCGAGCGGCCGAGAAGTACTGAGCCTGGGCGCCGCTCAGAGACGCCCGTTGCCGTTGGTGGAGGCGGTGACGACACGGTCATCCTGCGGGCTGGGGCGCAAGATCAGCACCTCGGCCGGTGCCTTCTGCAACAGCCAGACGAGGTCGTCGCCGGAAAAGCCGGTGCGCCCAGTGGCGCTTGCCGGGACGACGACGCGGTCGAAGCTCTCGCGCTCAAGCAGCCGCTCCAGCGCGTGTCGATAGGAGCGCCCGCGCTCGATCCGGGCGTCCACTGGCACCCCCTGGGTGCCAGCGCGCTGCTCGATCGCCTCAAGCATCGGCATCGCCTTGGCGGCCTCACCTGGGATCGCGCACTCCAGCGGCAGCTGCTTGGGCACGGTCGCCAGGTAGGCGGGCATCAGCGTCGCCCCCTCCGCCCGGGCAAGGCGCAGGGCGGCGTCGACGGCGCGGCGGGAGATCTCGGTACCTGTGAAGGGAAGGAGGATCTGGTGAACCGCCTCGGGGCGCTCCGAGCGCCGCCCGCCGCGGCGCGAGCGGGCGATCAGGTAGCCACCGGCGAGGCCGAGCAGCAGGGCGAGGCCGACGAAGAGCTCGATCACGATCGGTCCTCTCTAAGGCTGCGATGGGCGACGATCCGCACGTCGACGCCTGGCGGGGTTGCGCGCATCAGCCGTTGCGGGAGCGGCTCGCGCAGGCGGGCCAGGCCGCGGCGGGGCAGTGACTCACCGATCATGATGTAGGTGCTGCCGCGCTCGCGGACGACGCGCGCCACCGCGGCCACCATGTCGTCGTGCTCCTCGATCAGCAGTGTCGCGCCGAGCACCGAAGCGAGCTGGCGCATCGCCGTCACCTGACGGTCGACCTCACCCTGGATCGGCTCGCCGGGCCGCTTCACCCAGAGTAGGTCGAGATCGGTGCCGAGCCGCTGGGCCGAGCGCCAGGCGCGGCGCACGAGGCGTTGAGAGCCGGGCTGGGGGCGCACCAGGGCGAGCAGCCGCTCGCCGACCGCCCTCGGCACCTCCGCGGAGACCCGCTCTTCGCGGGTCCCGACCTGCACTGTCTCGCTGAGCACGAGCCGCTTGGACTCGACGTCTTCGGCGACCTGGCGCAGGCTGACCTCGCGCAGCGCGGCGAGGTTCTCGATCCGGAAGAAGTTGTTGAGAGCGGCGTCGATGTTCTCGCCTGGATAGATCTTGCCGGCACGCAAGCGGGCGACCAGTGTCTCGGGGGTGAGGTCGATGAGGACGACCTCATCAGCGGCACCGAGCACCGAGTCGGGGACCGTCTCACGGACCCTCACCCCGGTCAGCTCGGCGACCTGGTCGTTGAGCGACTCGAGGTGCTGGACGTTGACGGTCGAGAAGACGTCGATCCCCGCCTCCAGCACGTCACCGATGTCCTCGTAGCGCTTCTCGTGGACGAGCCCGGGGGCGTTGGCGTGGGCGAGCTCGTCGATCAGCGCCAGCTCGGGAGCGCGCTCCAGCACCGCCGGCAGGTCCATCTCCTCCACCACGACGTCGCGGTAGGGAACGCGGCGGCGGGGCACCACCTCGAGGCCGCGTGCCTGGTCGGTCGTCTCCTGGCGCTTGTGGGGCTCCAGGTAGCCGATCACCACGTCGCGGCCGGCGTCGGCCTCGGCGTGGCCCTCCTGCAGCATCCGGTAGGTCTTCCCCACCCCGGCCGCCATGCCGAGGAAGATCTTGTAGCGGCCGCGCCGTTGGCCGCCCTCGGGGCTCGTCTCTGAGCTTGGCGACAACTCGGCCATCGTCTGCCTGAGCGATCCCGCCCGGTCAGGCTCCGAGCAGGTTGTGGACGATCAGGTCGATCAGCTTGATGCCGATGAACGGGGCAATGATGCCGCCCAGGCCGTAGAGCAGAAGATTGCGGCGCAGCAGCGCGCTGGCGCCGATCGGCCGGTAGCTCGACGCCCCGCAGAGAGAGCGGGATCAGCAGCGGGATGATCGAGCGCGTTGAAGATGATCGCCGAGATCACGGCCGACTCCGGCGTTCCCAGGTTCATGATGTTGAGCACGTGCAGCGGCCCCTGGCCGTTCTTGGAGACGGCGTAGGTCGTCAGGAAGATCGCCGGCAGGATCGCGAAGTACTTGGCGACGTCGTTGGCGATCGAGAAGGTGGTGAGGGCGCCACGGGTGATCAGCAGCTGCTTGCCGACCTCGACGATCTCGATCAGCTTCGTGGGGTTGGAGTCGAGGTCGACCATGTTGCCCGCCTCGCGTGCCGCCTGGGTGCCGGTGTTCATCGCCACGCCGACGTCGGCCTGGGCCAGAGCCGGGGCGTCGTTGGTGCCGTCGCCGGTCATCGCGATCAGGCGACCGTCGGACTGCTGCTCCTTGATCAGCTCGAGCTTTCGCTCCGGCGTCGCTTCGGCGAGGAAGTCATCGACGCCCGCCTCTTCGGCGATTTTCGCCGCGGTGAGTTTGTTGTCGCCGGTGACCATGATCGTGCGGATGCCCATCGCGCGCAGCTCGTCGAAGCGATGTCGCATTCCCTCCTTGATCGTGTCTTTGAGGTAAATGACGCCCAGCACCCGCTCGTTGCGTGCCACGGCAAGCGGCGTGCCGCCCTCGCGGCCGATCCGATCGAGAGCCGGCTGGAGCTCAGCGGGCGGGCGACCACCCTCGGCTTCGACGAAAGCGATGATCGCGTCGCCGGCGCCCTTGCGCAGCTGGCTGCCGTCGATATCGACCCCGCTCATCCGCGTCTGCGCGGTGAACGGGACGAACTCGGCGTGCAGCTCCGCCATATCGTGCTCGCGGATCCCGAACTGCTTGGCCAAGACGACGATCGAGCGCCCCTCGGGCGTCTCGTCGGCGAGCGATGCGAGCTGTGCAGCCTCGGCGAGCTCGCCCTCAGATACGCCGGGCATCGGGATGAACTCCGATGCCAGTCGGTTGCCGATCGTGATCGTGCCCGTCTTGTCGAGCAGCAACACGTCGCAGTCGCCGGAGGCCTCGACCGCGCGGCCGGAGAGGGCGAGCACGTTGCGCCGCACGAGGCGGTCCATGCCGGCGATCCCGATCGCCGACAGCAGTGCTCCGATCGTGGTCGGGATCAGCGCGACGAGCAGTGAGATCAGCGTCGTCTCGGAGATCGGGGTGTGGGCGAAGAGGCCGAAGGGCCGCAGCGTCGCGACGACGATCATGAAGATCAGCGTCAGCCCCGCGAGCAAGATGTTCAGCGCGATCTCGTTCGGCGTCTTGCGTCGCTCGGCTCCCTCGACCAGGGCGATCATCCGGTCGAGGAAGGACTTGCCCGGCTCCTGGGTGATCTCGACCACGATCCGGTCGGAGAGGACCTTGGTGCCGCCGGTGACGGCGCTGCGATCGCCGCCGGCCTCGCGGATCACCGGTGCCGACTCGCCGGTGATCGCCGACTCATCGACCGAGGCGATGCCCTCGATCACCGTCCCATCGCCCGGGATCAGCTCACCGGCCTCGACCACGACCACGTCGCCCTTGGTCAGCTCAGACGCCTGTTTCGTGGTGCCGTCCCGCAGCTTGGCCACCGTCTCCTGGCGCATCGCGCGAAGCGTGTCCGCCTGGGCCCGCCCGCGACCCTCCGCAAATGCCTCGGCGAGGTTCGCGAAGACAACGGTCAGCCACAGCCAGAAGGAGATCACGAACGTGTACCAGGCCGGCTCGTGACCGCCGCCGAGCGGTTTGCCGCCGAACACCTGGATGAACCAGGTGACCGTGGTGATCACGGCGCCGATCTCGACCACGAACATCACCGGGTTGCGGATCTGCACCCGCGGATCGAGCTTCGTGAGGCTCGTCTTTCAGCGCTCTGCCGACGATGTCTCGCCGAAACAGCGAGATCGCCTGACGCTCATGCGGCTCCAGCGGAGAGCCGGGGGTGAGGGGGGCTGCCTCAGCAGGCATCAGCGTCCTCCGGCAAGGCGGTCGAGGGCGAGGTTGAGCTCGAGCACGTTGACCCCGGCGCTCGCCGGAGAACCCGAGCCCGCGCCCGTCGGTGTACTTGGAGATCAGCGACATCACCTCCGAGAGGGACAGGTGGCGGACGGCGGCGACGCGATGGGCCTGGATGTCGGCGTTCGCGACCGAGATTTCGGGATCGAGGCCCGATGCCGAGCTGTTGGCGGCGTCTACCGGGACCTTTGCGGCGGTCAGCCCCGGGTCGTAGGGCTTTTCAAGCGCGAGGTAGGCCTTGATGTTGGTTTCGATCGCTTCCTTGGTCTCGACGTTGTTGGGACCGAGGTTCGAGAAGGTGGAGGACGCCGCGTTGTATGGCGGTATCGTCGCCGAGGGGCGCGGATTGGAAGTAGCCTGGGATCGGGGACCGTGACCGGGTTCCCTTCTTCGTCGACCTCGGCTTGCCGTTCTTTACCGACCTGGTCGGCGAACTGCTGGCCGATGATCTTCGAGCCGACCAGCTTGCCGTCCACGTAGACCCTTTGACCGTTGGCGTTGCCGGGGAAGGCGACCTGGCTGATGCCGGTGATCGCGAGCGGGTAGACGATGCCAAGCAGCAACGTCAACACGACTATGCCGATCACCGAGGTGATGATGTCGCGCTTCATCTCAGTAGAGGTGTCCGGTCAGGCCCTGGACGATCGGGCCGAGTAGCAGGGCGGGGAAGAAGGTGAGCGCGCCGACCAAGACGATCACGCCGATCAGCAGGACGACGAAGATCGGGTTGTCGGTGCGCATCGTCCCCAGGCCCGCGGGGCTGACGCGCTTGCCGGCCAGCGCGCCGGCCACCGCCAGCGCGAAGAGGATCGGCGCATAGCGCGCGAAGATCATGTCGAAGCCGCCGAGCATGTCGGCGAAGGTGATCCCGTGGGCGCCGAGGTTGCCGGCGCTCGGCTGGATGTAACCGGTATAGCCGGCGAACGCCGAGCCGTTGTTGTTGGCCTGAGAGAGGTAGGCATAGAAGGTCTCTGAGAACCCCTGGGGTCCGGTCGCCGCAGCCGAGATCGAGGCGCGCCCTGCCTTGCTGGCGGTGGCCAGGGAGGTGCAGAAGAGCGCCATCAGCGGCGTGATCAGCAAGCCCAGCGCGACCAGCTTGATCTCCCGCGCCTCGATCTTCTTGCCGAGGTACTCGGGCGTGCGCCCGACCATCAAGCCACCGATGAAGACCGCCAGCAGCACGTAGAGCAGGATCGAGTAAAGACCGGTGCCGACCCCGCCGAAGATCACCTCGCTGGCCGAGAGGTTGGCAAACGGGACGGCGCCGCCGATGCCGGTGAAGGACTCGATCGCGCTGTTGACCGCGCCGCATGAGGTCACCGTCGTGACCACGTCAAAGAGGGCGGAGCCCGCGATCCCGAAGCGCTGCTCCTTGCCTTCCATGTTGCCGCCGGTAGAGCCGGCGATCGCGTTGGTGTGAAGGCCGGCTGCGTGCTGGGCCGGTGAGCCGTGGGCCTCGGCGACGTAGGCGACCGCTGCCGCGCCGAGGAACATGATCATCACCGTCGCGTAGATCGCATAGCCCTGGCGACGGTTGCCGCTCATCCTCCCGTAGGTGAAGATCAGCGCGGCCGGGATCATCAAGACGACCAGCATCTCGACGAAGTTCGTGAAGCCGTTCGGGTTCTCGAACGGATGCGCTGAGTTGGTGTTGAAGAACCCACCCCCGTTGGTCCCTAGCTCCTTGATCGCCTCCTGCGAGGCGACCGGGCCCATCCCGATCGACTGGCTCAGGTGAGTCAGTCCGGTCGCGCTCAGGTATGCCGAGAAGTTCTGGATCACACCCTGGGAGACCAGCACGAGAGCGACCAGCACCGACAGCGGCAGCAGCACCCAGAGGATCGTCCGCACCATGTCCTGCCAGAAGTTGCCGAGACTTTTCCCGCTGCGACCGATGATCCCGCGGATCAGCGCCACCGCGGTCACGATCCCAACCCCTGCCGAGAGGAAGTTTTGAACCGTCAGCCCGGCCATCTGGCTGAAGTAGCTCATCGTCGTCTCGCCGCCGTAGTACTGCCAGTTGGTGTTGGTCAAAAACGATGAGACCGTGTTGAACGTCACATTCCAGGTGCCCGAGTGGAAGTGCTGCGGATTTAACCCGGTGAAGTCCCACAGCGTCTGCGTGCGCAGGATCAGATAGAGCAGAAGCCAACCCGCCAGCGAGAAGACGATCAGGCTCTTGGCATAGGCCTTCCAGTCCTGTCCCCTGCTCGGGTCGACGCGCATGACCCGGTAGAGCCAGCGCTCCGGACCGCGCAGCACTGGATCTAGGAAGGTGTGCTCGCCGCTGTAGACGGCGGCCATGTAGCGCGCCAAGGGGAGCGCGATCAGCGTCAGGATCGCCGCGAAGCCGAAGATCGTCAGCCAGCCGAAGAAGGTCACGCCGCTAGAGCTTCTCCCCGCGCACCAGGGCGTAGAGCAGATAGCCGCAGACGAGCACCGAGACGACCAGCCCGAAGAAGTCGGCGCCGCTCATATGCCCGATGAAAGCCGCAAGCGGCGTGCTCATATCCAGTCGATCCCGTAGATGAGGCCGAGCAGGCTGGCGAACATGACGATGCCGATCAGAATTGCGACCGCGTCCATGTACGGAATCTTCCCCCGCCCGACGTGCAGGAGACGTCAAGGTTCGAGGCCCGCGGATAAAGACCGCGTAAAGGTCGGCGCGCTCCGCAGCCGCATCGCGGCGCGCCGCTGCCATAGGTTTGCGGCCCTGATGATCGCGACCTACGCCTCGGCGGCGCTGATCTGCGTCGCCTCGCTGCTGGTGGGGCGGGCGCTGCTCGCCTTCGCGGGACGCGACTCTTGGTCGTGGCTGGAGCCGGCGGTCGGCTTCGGTGCGGTGCTCACGGTGGCCGGCTTCTTTGCCCGCATGCCCGGTCACGGCACGACGGCGACAGTCGCCCTCATCGCCCTTGTGGTCCTCGCCGCGCTGGCGGGACGCCGGCCCTACCGGGCCCCGGGCGCATTTCGCGAGGGGCTGCCGGTCGCCGTCGTCCTCGTCCTGGTGCTCTCGATCCCGTTCGCGGTGAGCGGGCGCTGGGGGCTGCTCGGCGAGGGCTTCAACAACGACCTCGGTCTCCACCTTGCCTGGGCCGAGTGGCTTCGCAGCGGCTTCGGGCCGACCCCGGACTCCGGCTACCCGCTGGGCCCGCACGGGCTCGCGGTCGCAGTCGCGGCGCTGCCGGGGATCGGGCTGGCGCAGGCGTTCATCGGCGAGATCTTCGCGATCGGCGTGCTCACCGCGCTGACCGCGCTGGCGGCGCTTGGGGGCCTCGGACCGGTTCGGCGCGTGATCGCCGCGACCCTCATCGCCCTGCCCTATCTCGCCGCCTCCTACTTCGCCCAGGCCGCCTTCAAGGAGATGGCGGAGGTGCTCTTCGTGCTCGCCTTCGCCCTTTCGCTTCGCCACCCGGGGCGCCTCCCGGCCGGCACGGGGGCACGGCTGCGCTTCTTCCTCCCTCCGCTCGCCCTCGCCGGCGGCATCTTCTTCTCCTACAGCTTCGCCGGGCTCGCCTGGCCGGTCGCGATCGCGGCGCTGTGGAGCCTCACCGTACCCGAGCTGCGGCGGGCGCTGGCGCCGCGGGCGCTGGCGGACTTCTTGCGCCGGCAGCGGCCGGGGAGCCTGGCGGCGATCGCCGCACTGGCGGCGCTGGCGGCGCTGTTCGCCGTAGTCGGCCCGTTCGGATTCGCCCACGGCTTTAACCAGGTGGCGGGGAGCAACACCTACGGACCGGTCTCGCCGGTCGAGGCGCTGGGGATCTGGCCGACCCCCAACTATCGCCTCAACGCGCCCGGCGGGGCGCACCTGACCGGCCTGGCGGGCGCGATCGCCGCTCTGGCGGTGCTGGTCGGGGTGGTCTGGTGGGTGCGGCGCCGCGATCTGGCGGTTCCGGTAGCCCTGGGAGCCAGCGTCGCCCTCTACCTCATCTCGCTGACCTTCAGCGGCGAGTACTCGCGGGCGAAGGCGTTGATGATTGCCGCGCCGCTGGCGATGCTCGTCGCGGTACGGCCGCTGCTGGCCGAGCTGGGCAGGGGATCCCCCGCAGAGCACCCCGACTCCGAGCCCTCGCGGAGGCGGCCCTGGGCGCCGCTGCAGCGCCTCGCCTGGGGCGCGCTGGCCGTGGTCTTCATCGGCGGCGCCGCCTACTCGAGCTTCCTAGTCCTGCGGGAGGCGTCGGTCGGGCCGCCCGGCCACGGCGCCGAGCTGCGCGCCTTCTTGCCGATCGTGCGCGGCAAGTCGGTCCTCTACGCGGGCCAGGACCGCTACGCCGCCTATGAGCTGGCGGGCGCCGACACCCACGTGCCTTTGGTCGAGTTCCCCGACCCCGAGGTCGCGCAGAACCCCGAGAAGCCGTTCGACACCGGCGACGCCTACAGCCCGATCGACTTCGACTCCTTCTCCCGCGGCACCCTCGACCGCTTCCGCTACGTGATCACCGGGCAGGCGGCCTGGAACAGCCAGGCACCGCCCAACTTCCACCGCATCGCCGCCACTGCCTCCTACATACTCTGGAAGCGGGTCGGGCCGACGCCCGACCGCCAGGTGCTGCTGGAGGGCACCGAAGCGGGGGCGCTCGCGAACTGCGCCGAGCCGGAGATCCGCATCCTCACCGCCAACCCGGGCCGCGCATCGCTCTTCCCGGCGTCCCCGGTGATCGGAGCGAAAGGACGCTGGGATGCGGGCAGCGAACCCGGCACCGGCGAGCAGACCTCCCAGACGCTGAGCCTGCCGGCCGGCCGCTGGGAGCTCTCGCTGCAGTACTTCTCGCCCTTCGGTCTCACCCTCTCGGCGCCGGGGTTCAGCAAGGCGCTGATACCGGCGCTCGATGGCCAGCGCCCCAGCGGGATCAGCCTTGCCAACGACGGTCAGTTCTGGCCTGCCGGCCTCTACGAAAGCAGGGGTGGTCCGGTCAAGTTCACGATCGCCACCACGAAGCCGAGCACGCTTCAGGAACTGACCGGCTACGAAGGCAAGGCCTACCTGGGCGAGCTGGTCGCCGTCCCCGCCAGGCCCCACCGCATCGTGCCGCTGCGGGCAGCCTGCGGAGGCTGGATCGACTGGTATGAATCGCCGGCGGTCCCCTAGCCGGCGGCCCTGGCGGCGAGGCGCTCGGGCGAAACCCGCACCACGTCCCAGACGAGGCCGAGGCGCTCGAGGGCGTCGATGACGACGGCGGAGAGGTCGAGTTGCCAGCGACCGAGGCCGTGGACCGCGGAGGTCGGGAAGGCGTGGTGGTTGTTGTGCCAGGCCTCACCGAAGGTAGGGATCGCGATCAGGGCGAGGTTGCGCGACTCGTCGGTGGTCTCGTAGTCGCGGTTGCCGAAGACGTGGCAGAGCGAGTTGATGCTGTAGGTGAAGTGGTGCAGGACGAAGACCCGCACCAGGCCACCCCAGAGCAGGCCGGTCAGCCCCGCGAGGAGGGTGCCGCCGATCACATATCCGAGCGCGAACGGGATCAAGAGGCCGAGGATCGCCCAGTAGATGAAGGTGCGATCGACCCAGCTGATCACCGGGTCCTTGATCAGGTCCGGGGCGAAGCGTTCCTTGTTGCCGCGCTGGGTGTGGATGAAGAGCCAGCCCATGTGGGCGTGGAAGAGGCCGCGCAGCTCGCCGCGCAGGCCGCCGCCGTGGTCGACGTGGGGGCTGTGGGGGTCACCCTCCTCGTCGGAGAAGGCGTGGTGCTTGCGGTGGTCGGCGACCCAGGAGATAACCGGCCCCTCGATCGCCGCCGAGCCGAGGATCGCCAGCAGGCCGTGCAGCCAACGGCTGGTCTTGAAGCTGCGGTGGGTGAGGTGGCGGTGGAAGCCGACGGTTATCCCGAGGCCGGTCAGCAGGTAGAGCCCGCAGAAGAGGAAGACGTCGCGCCAGTGCAGGGCGCTGTCCCAGACCTGCCAGGCGGCGAGGCCGATCGCGACGAAGGGGACCAGCGTCACCAGGCCGGTGATGATCCGGTCGCGAGTCTCGTTGGCGACCGGCTGGATGTCGGAAGGAAGAGGTCCGCTCACGCCTGGCGATGATACGACTGAATGTCACCGAAAGATGTCACATGTCCGGGCGCGCACCAGGCGCGTGCGATTTGTAGGGTCCACTCGATGCCGTTCGCAAGCACCGCGCCGCTGCGGCGCGAGATCGAGAGGCGGATCCCGGAGCGCCCCTTCACGGTCGAGTTCTGGGACGGGACGCGGTTGCCGGCCAGCTCCGACGGCGGGCCCACCTTCTACATTCGCTCGCCGCGCGCCGCCGCCCACGTGCTGCGCGCCCCCGGACAGCTCGGCCTCGGCCGCGCCTACGTCAGCGGCGACATCGAGGTCGACGATATGGACGCGGTGATCGAGCTGCTGCACAGCTGGAAGCCGCCGGCGCTGGAGCGAGAGGACAAGACGAAGCTGCTGCTGGGGGCGGTGCGCGCGGCTGGGATCGCCCGGCTGCCGCGCCGCCCGGCCTCTGAGCTGCGCCCCAGCGGCCGCCGCCACACCAAGGAGCGAGACGCCCGCGCCGTCCGCCACCACTACGACGTCTCAAACGAGTTCTTCTCCCTCTTCCTCGACGACTCGATGACCTACAGCTGCGCGGTCTTCTCGCGCGGTGCGCAGACGCTGGAGGCAGCCCAGGAGGAGAAGCTCGAGATGGTCTGCCGCAAGCTGGCGCTGCGGGAGGGCGAGCGGGTGCTGGACGTCGGCTGCGGCTGGGGCAGCTTCCCGCTCTGGGCGGCAACCCGCCACGGCGCCCGGGTCCTCGGCATCACCCTCTCCCCTCCCCAGGCCGAGAAAGCTCGCCAGCGGGCGGCGGAGGCCGGGGTCGGTGACCGGGTCGAGATCCGCGTCATGGACTACCGCGATCTGGCCGGCGAACGCTTCGACGCGATCGCCAGCATCGGCATGGTCGAGCACGTCGGCGCCGAGCAGATCGACGTCTACGCGCGAACCCTGGCCGGACTGCTGGAGCCGGGCGGGCGGCTGCTCAACCACGGCATCGCCCGCCTGCGCCACACCGACCCCGACGCCGGCCCGTTCTCGGAGCGCTACGTCTTCCCCGATGCCGACCCGCTCCACCTCTCGCGGGTGCTGCTGGCGCTGGAGCGCGCCGGCTTCATCACCCGCCACGTCGAGGAGTTCGGTGCCGACTACGCCGAGACGCTGCGCCACTGGGCGCGCCGCCTCGACCACAACCTTGACCGCGCCGTTCAGCTCGCCGGCCCCGAGCGAGTCCGAGTCTGGCGCCTCTACCTGCGCGCGGCGCGTAACGGCTTTGAGTCCGGCTTTACCTCGATCTACCAGGCCCGCTGCACCCTCGCCTAAACGTTTCGCCTAAACGCGGGAAGCCGTCCTCGACCGTCGCCACGACGTGGTCGGCGCCCGCCTCGCGGAGCTGCTCGACGGTGAAGTTGCCGGTGGCGACGCCCACCACTTCGATCCCGGCGCCATGGCCGGCGGCCACGTCGCGGGGGGTGTCGCCGACCGAGATGCTGGCGCCCTCGGTGAGAACGCCGCCGGAGACGAGGCGGCCGCGCTGCAGGGCGCAGCGGGTCAGCTCGGTGCGCTCTTTGGAGTCAGAGCCATAACCGCCGAAGGAGAAGAAGCGATTGAGGCCGGCGCGGGCGAGCTTGATGTGGGCGGCCGCCTCGACGTTGCCGGTGGTGAGGCCGAGCAGATGGCCGTCGTCGACGAGGCGCTCGAGCAGCTCCTCGATCCCCGGCATCACGCGGTAGCCGTCGGCCTCATCGATCGCGGCTGGAGAGGTGGCGGAGATAGTGGCCCATCGCCGCAGCCAGCTCGCGGCGGTCGGGGTCGCGGCCGAGGATGTTGCGCAGGGCGACTCGACCCACCTCGGGGTCGGTCATCCCCGACTCGGTCACCTCGCGGATGTCAAGTGGCGTGCCGTGGAGCTCCTCGAAGGCGCGCCGCCAGGCGAGGGCCCCGGCGCCGCCGGTGGTGATCAGGGTGCCGTCGATGTCGAAGAGGACGGCCTCGATCAATGCTCGCCCTCAAGCAGGTCCCGCTGGCTCAGCGTGTACAGGAAGCCGAGCGAGGGCAGGACGAGGACGGCGGCGATTGCGAAGACGATGAAGATGACGTTCAGCGTCGCGTTCGGCGCCGCGGCTTCGCCGATCTTGAGGCTCCTCGGCAGCAGGTAGGGGAACTGGGCGACGCCCCAGCCCCAGATCACGGCGATCACCGCGCCGCCGGCGAGCGGGCGAAGCGGCCTGCGGGCGCCGCCGCAGCGAGGCCGATGAGCAGTCCGATCCCACAGAGGGCCGAGAGGATCACGAGCGGCAAGCCCTGGTCGGTGAGTCGGTCAAAGACGTAGCGCGCTTCGGCGTGGAGCTCGAGCAGCCCGGCGGCGGCCGCGACCCCGGCGAGCAGCGCCGCGGCCAGCGCCCGCCGCACGAAGTAGCGCTCGAGGTCCCGTTCACCGCCGCGGCGTGCGTCGCCGACCAAAAAGACGGCGGCGAGGTAGGCCCCGGTGGCGACGAACATCGCCCCGCTCAGCAGCGGCAGCGGCTGCAAGCCAGCTGGAGAATGCGTTGCCGTCGCCACTCGCCGCGACGTTGCCGGCGGCGATCGCGCCGACCACCGTGCCCATGAAGAAGGGGGTGAGCACCGAGGAGAGGGCGAAGGTGGCGCCCGCTGCCCGCCGCGCCGAGAGGCCCTCGATCGACTTGCGGAAGGCGAATCCCGAGCCGCGCAGGACGATCCCTACCGCGGCCAGCGCCAGCGGCACGTACAGCGTCGTCATCACCGCGCCGAAGGCGGGCGGGAAGGCGGTCCACAAGGACGACGAGGATAAAGATCAACCAGACGTGGTTCGCCTCCCACACCGGGGTGAGCGAGCGCTGGATCAGGGCCCGCGGCCGCTCGCCCTTCTCGGCGTTGCCGGCGATCAGGTCCCAAAGGCCGCCGCCGAAGTCGGCGCCGCCGAAGAGCGCGTAGAAGGTCGCCCCGACCCAGAGGATCCCGGCCGCGAGCGTCGGCCTTGCGTCACGAGCCCGCCTCCGGGAGGGCTTCGGGCGGCGCGTAGGGTGTGCCGCCCTCGGGCTCGGCGCCGCCCTCGCGCCAGCGCCTCGACATCGAGCGCAGGACGAGGATCGCCGCCGTCCCGATCGCCGCGTAGAGCGCCAGCACTGCGCCGAAGCTGAACCAGATGCCGTGGGCCGGCGTCACCGCTTCGGCGGTCCGCATGTAGCCCTGGACGATCCAGGGCTGGCGGCCGACCTCGGTGACGATCCAGCCGCACCACAGCGAGAGCACCGCCGCCGCCCCGGAGATCGCCACGGCGCGCAGGAACCAGACCGTCCTGGGGATGTCGCGGCGCCGCCACCAGACGGAGGCGAACCAGATGCCGAGTGCGATGAACAGCGTGCAGATCCCGACCATCGTGTCGAAGGAGAGATGCAGCAGGATGTTCACGGGCGGCCGTTCATTGGGCGGGATCGAGTTCAGCCCGGTGACCTTGGTGTTGGTGCTGAAGCCGACCAGGAAGGAGTCGAGGCCCGGGATCCCGATCCCCCCCTTGACGCCGCTGCTCGTACAGATGCCGCCGAGGTACTCGGTCTGGTCGGGCGCCGGTCTTCTGGACGCACTCCATGCCGGCGAACTTCGCCGGTTGGTTGTCGGCAACTGCGCGGGCGGCGGTGTCGCCGACCAGGAACTGAAGCGGCGAGGCAATCAGTCCGATCGTCAAGGGGATCAGCAGGCCGAGCCGGTGGAGGCGGTCGCGGCGCCCCTTCAGCATCCCGGTGGCGTAGACCGAGGCGACGAGGAAGCCGACCACGATGTAGGCGGCGAGGATCATGTGCGGGACCTCGTAGGCGGTCGCCGGGTTGAGCAGGATCTTCACCGGTTCGGTGCTCACCACCTTGCCGGCGGCGTTGAGGGTGAAGCCCTGCGGCTGGTTCATCCAGGCGTTGGCGGCGACGACAGAGAAGGCGCCGCCGATCCCGGTGATCACCATCG
The DNA here is from genome assembly GCA_963842375.1 of uncultured Solirubrobacterales bacterium. Classification (GTDB taxonomy): domain Bacteria; phylum Actinomycetota; class Thermoleophilia; order Solirubrobacterales; family 70-9; genus CAVUPF01. The sequence continues at coordinate 255,949 of CAWJGB010000010.1, read as the reverse complement.
GCACCCCCGAGGCGAAGTGGGCCCAGCCGCTGAGTCGCTTCCAGCCGTAGATGTAGATGGCGAGGAAGATCGCCTCGGTAAAGAAGAAGAGCCCCTCGATCGCGAAGGCGACGCCGAATGCGGCACCGAAGCGTTCCATAAAGCGCGGCCAGAGCAGCCCGAACTCGAAGGTGAGCACCGTGCCGCTCACCGCGCCGACCGCGAAGGTGACCGCCATCGCTTTCGACCAGCGCCGCGCCAGCTCCATCGCGTCGGCGTCGCCGCGCTTCAGCCCCAGGTAGTTGGCGATCAGGATCATCGCCGGCAGGGCGACGCCGAGGCAGGCGAGGACGATGTGGAAGCCGAGCGTGAAGGCCATCTGCTCGCGTGCCGCGAGCAGATTCGACGCCGACGCCGCCAGTGGGAGCGGGTCGAGCGCCGCCACTCTTTACTCCTCGCGCCTGGCCTGGCGGTAGCGGTGGATCAGCGCGTTGGTCGAGCTGTCGTGGTGCAGCTTGGGCTCGCGGCCGGCCTGCAGCTCGGGGACGATCCGAAGTGCCAGCGCCTTGCCCAGCTCGACCCCCCACTGATCGAAGGAGTCGATCCCCCAGATCGCCCCCTGGGTGAAGACGCTGTGCTCATACAGGGCGACCAGTGAACCCAGCGTCTCGGGGTCCAGCCGCTCGGCGAGGATCGTGTTGGTCGGCCGGTTGCCCTCGAAGGTGCGGTGTGCGACCAGCTCCTCCGGCGTCCCCTCCTCGCGCACCTGCTCGGCACTCTTGCCGAAGGCGAGCGCCTCGGTCTGGGCGAAGACGTTGGCCATCAAGAGATCGTGGTGGTCGCCGAGCGGGTTGAGCGAGTGCATGAAGCCGATGAAGTCACAGGGGATGAGCTCGGTGCCCTGGTGGATCAGCTGGTAGAAGGAGTGCTGCCCGTTGGTCCCCGGCTCGCCCCAGTGGATGGCGCCGGTCTGGTAATCGACCCGGGCGCCGTCGAGGGTGACGTGCTTTCCGTTGGACTCCATCGTCAGCTGCTGGAGGTAGGCGGGGAAGCGGTGCAGGTACTGATCGTAGGGCAGGACCGCGACGGTCTGGGCGCCGAAGAAGTCGCCGTACCAGACGGCCAGCAGGCCGAGCAGGACCGGCAGATTGGAGGCAAGCGGCGCCTCGCGGAAGTGCTCGTCGATCGCGTGGAAGCCGGCCAACATCTCGGCGAAGCGGCCGGGGCCGATCGCCAGCATCGTCGAGAGCCCGATCGCCGAGTCCATCGAGTAGCGACCCCCCACCCACTCCCAAAAGCCGAACATGTTCTCGGTGTCGATGCCGAACTCGGCGACCTCCTCGGCGTTGGTCGAGACCGCGACGAAGTGCTTGGCGACCGCGGCCTCCTCGCCCCCCAGGCCGGCGAGAACCCACTCGCGGGCGGTTCGGGCATTGGTCATCGTCTCCAGGGTAGTAAAGGTCTTCGAGGAGATCACGAAGAGCGTCTCGGCGGGATCGAGGTCGCGGGTAGACTCGGCGAAGTCGGTGCCGTCGACGTTGGAGACGAAGCGGAAGGTCATCTCGCGACGGCTGTAGTGGCGCAACGCCTCATAGGCCATCTCCGGGCCGAGGTCGGAGCCGCCGATGCCGACGTTGATCACGTTGCGGATCGGGCGGCCGGTGTGGCCGGTCCACTCGCCCGAGCGGATCCGCTCGGCGAAGACGCTGATCCGGTGCAAGACCTCGTGGACCTCCTTGACGACGTCGACTCCGTCGAGGATCAACGAGCGGTGGCGCGGCATCCGCAGCGCCACGTGCAGGACCGGGCGGTTCTCGGAGACGTTGATCCGCTCGCCGGCAAACATCGCCTCGCGACGCTCGGGCACCCCGCACTGCAGGGCGAGGCGGCCCAGCAGCATCATCGTCTCGTCGGTGACCCGGTTCTTGGAGAAGTCGAGGTAAAGGCCGGCGCCGTCGGCGATGAGCCGCTCCCCGCGCGCCGGGTCGGCGGCGAAGAGCTCGCGCAGGTGGGTGTCGCGGACCTTTGCGAAGTGGCGCTCGAGGTCCTTCCAGGCGGGCCGTTCCCGCAGGGCCGTCACGACGGTCGCGGCTCTGAGAGTTGGGTCTCGATCGTCTTCAGCAGCTCGTTCCAGGACCCGACGAAGCTCTGCTTGCCCTCCTCCTGGAGGCGGGCGGCCAGCGCGTCGACCCCGATCCCGGCCGCCTCAAAGCGCGCCAGGACCCGCTCGGCGTCGCCGCCATCGGTGGGGATGAGCTCACCCACCGAGCCGTGCTCGGCGAAGGCGCGGAGAGTGTTCTCGGGCATCGTGTTGACGGTGAGGGGCGAGGCCAGCGCCTCGACGTAGAGGACGTCGGAGGCGTCGGGGTCCTTGGTGCCGGTGCTTGCCCAGAGCAGCCGCTGCGGGCGGGCGCCCTCATTGAGCAGCCGCTGCGAGCGCTCGGAGTCCAGCAGCTCGTGGTAGGCGCGGTAGGCGCGGAAGGCGACCGCGATCCCGAGTTGGTTGCGTAGCTCCTCGGGCGCCTCCTCGGCGACGGCGACGTCCCAGCGGCTGATGAACAGCGACGCGACCGAGGCGACGTTGGGGTCGAGGCCGGCCTCGACCCGGCGCTCGATGCCGCGCATGTAGGCCCCGGCGGCGGCGGTGTACTGCTCGGCGGAGAAGAGCAGCGTCACGTTGACCGGGATGCCGGCGAAGATCGACTCCTCGATCGCGCTCAGCCCCGCCTCAGTGCCGGGGATCTTGATGAAGAGGTTGTCGCGCTCGGCCCTGGCGTGCAGCTGGGCGGCCTGGTCGATCGTCGCCGCAGCGTCGTCGGCCAGGAGTGGGGAGACCTCGAGCGAGACGAAGCCGTCGACCCCGTCGGTGCGCTCGTGGACGGCGGCGAAGAGGTCGGCGGCTTCGCGCAGGTCGGCGATCGCCAGGCCGAAGAAGAGGTCCTCGGTCGAGTCGGCCCTCGGCGCATCGCGGTCGATCTGCTCGTCGTAGGCCTCACCGGCGGAGATCGCCTTGTCGAAGATGGTCGGGTTTGAGGTCAGCCCGGTGATCGACAGCTCCTCGATGTAGCGGCGCAGGGTGCCGTCGGCGAGCATCGTGCGGGTGATGTTGTCGATCCAGAGGCTCTGGCCGATCTCATGCAGCTGTGCGGTCGATTTCACGTCGCTCCCTTCGAGTCGTTCACGAGTTTCCCTGAGCTGCCCGGGCAAGCGCGCTTCGCGCCGCCTCGGCGACCCTGTCCGGCGTGAAGCCGAACTTGCTCTGCAAGTCCTTCAGCGGCGCCGAGCTGCCGAAGGTGTGCATCCCGACCTTCTCGCCGTCGAGCCCGACGTAGCGGTCCCAGCCCAGGGTCGAGGCCTCCTCGACCGAGACCCGGGCGCTTCACTGACGGCGGCAGCACCGCGTCGCGGTAGGCCTCGTCCTGGCGGTCGAACAGCTCCCAGCAGGGGAGGCTGACGACCCGCGAGCGGACGCCTTCGGCACTCAACTCCTCGTGGGCGGCGACGGCGAGCGCGACCTCGCTGCCGGTCGCGATCAGGATCGCCTCCGGCTCCCCGCCCACCGCGTCGGCGAGCACGTAGCCGCCGCGCCGCAGCCCCTCGGCCGAGGCATAGCGGGAGCGGTCGAGCACCGGCACGTCCTGGCGGGTGAGGACCAGCGCGACCGGCTGGTGGCTGCGGTCGATCGCCACCCGCCAAGCCTCGGCGACCTCGTTGGCGTCGGCGGGGCGGATCACGTCAAGGCCGGGCACGGCCCGCAGCGAGGCGAGTTGCTCGACCGGCTGGTGGGTCGGCCCGTCCTCGCCCAGCCCGATCGAGTCGTGGGTGAAGACGTGGATCACCGGCAGCTCCATCAGCGAGGAGAGCCGGATCGCCGGCCGCGCGTAGTCGGAGAAGGTGAGGTAGGTGGACCACAGCGGTCGCAGCTTGCAGAGCGAGAGCCCGTTTGAGATCGCCGCCGCCTCGTGCTCGCGGATCCCGTAGTGGAGCTGGCGGCCCTCGTAGCCGCCGGGCTCGAAGTCGACCGCGCGGTCGAGGTCGAGCCGCACCGAGGTCGAGTCGGTGAGGTCGGCGGAGCCGGCGATCAGCCAGGGGAGGCGCGCGGCGATCGCGTTCTCGACCTTGTTTGAGGCCTTGCGGGTTGCGATTCCCTTCTCGTCGGCCTCAAAGCCGGGGATCTCGGCGTCCCAGTCGCCGGGCAGCTCGCGCCGCTGCATCGCCTCGATCTCGGCGGCGAGGGAGGAGTCCTCCTTCGCGTAGGCAGCGAGCGTCCGCTCCCACTCGGCATGGGCCTCGGCGCCCCGCCTGCCAACTCCCTCGGCGAAGCGCTCCCTGACTCCGTCGGGGACGAGGAACTGGGCGTCCTCGGGCCAGCCGTAGGCGCGCTTGGTCTCCCGCACCTCCTCGGCGCCGAGCGGCTCGCCGTGGGCGGCCGGGGTGTCCTGCTTGTGCGGCGACCCCCAGCCGATGTGGCTGTCGACGATCACGAGGGTCGGGACGGTCGGGCTCGGCATTGAACTCCTTAAAGGCCCTGGCCGCGAGCCCGGTGTCGTTGGCGTCGCCGACCCTGGTCACGTTCCAGCCGTAGCCCATGAAGCGGGCGGCGACGTCGTCGTCGTAGGCCAGCTGCGTCTTGCCGTCGATCGTGATGTGGTTGTTGTCGTAGACCCAGCAGAGGTTGTCGAGCTTCAGGTGGCCGGCGATCGAGGCGGCTTCGCCGGAGACGCCCTCCATCAGGCAGCCGTCACCAGCGATCGCGTAGACGTCGAAGTCGAAGAGCTCGGCACCCGGGCGGTTGAAGCGGGCAGCCTGCCACTTGGAGGCGATCGCCATCCCGACCGAGGTCGCGACGCCCTGCCCCAGCGGCCCGGTCGTCGTCTCTACGCCGGAGGTCCAGCGGTACTCGGGGTGGCCGGGGGCACGCGAGTCGAGCTGGCGGAAGCTCCTGATGTCGTCGAGACTGACGGCGGGCTCCCCGACAACCTCGTACTCGGGGTCGACCGCCCGCACGCCTGCGAGGAAAAGCAGCGCGTAGAGCAGCATCGAGGCATGCCCGGCCGAGAGCACGAAGCGGTCCCGGTTGGGCCAGATCGGGTCGGCAGGGTCAAAGCGCAGGAAGCGCTGCCAGAGCGTGTAGGCGACCGGCGCCATCGCCATCGGCGTCCCCGGGTGTCCCGAGTTGGCCTTCTGGATCGCGTCGATCGACAGCGTGCGGATCGTGTTGATGGCGAGCTGGTCGATGTCCTGGGCGCTCTGCTCCATGCGTCCCATCGATCCTATTCTCAAGCACATAGATTCCCGTGAACGTGGAGGGAAAGCGCGATGCAGACACCGAGAAGCGGCTTGCTGCCGAGGCGGCGGCGGAGCTGGTCTGCGACGGGATGGCGGTCGGCCTCGGCACCGGTTCCACGGTCGCACACCTGCTGCCGGCGCTGGCGCGGCGCGGGCTAAGCGGGATTCGCTGCGTCGCAACCTCAGTGGCGACTGAGAGCCAGGCGCGGGCGCTGGGCATCGGGGTCGAGGAGTTCGGCGAGCTGGAGCGGCTCGACATCGCGATCGACGGAGCCGACCAGATCGCCCCCGACGGCTGGCTGATCAAGGGCGGCGGCGGCGCCCACTTGCGGGAGAAGATCGTCGCCGCCGCGGCCGAGCGCTTCGTCGTGATCGCCGACTCCAGCAAGCCGGTCGAGGTGCTGAGCGCCCCGCTTCCGCTGGAGCTGTTCGCCTTCGGCCTGTGCTCGACCCTCGCCCGCCTCGGCGAGGCGGTCGAGTTGCGCGACGCGCCGCACAGCCCCGAGGACGGCGTGATCGCCGACTACCGCGGCGAGATCGGCGACCCGGCAACCCTCGCAGCGCGTCTAGGGGCCGATCCCGGCGTCGCCGCCCACGGCCTCTTCGAGCCCGATATGGTCAGCGAAGTCCTGGTTGGGACCGGGAGCGCCGTTGACCGTCTGACTCTGACCTGAGACGAGAGGATCCGCATGAGACTTCACCGAGTTGGCGATCGCGGGCAGGACCGCGACCCCCGACGATTCCGACTGGGACGATGTGCGGCTCGCCTGGAACCTGGCGGCCGATCAGCAGCCCAGCGCGGTTGCCTTCGTTGAGAGCGCCGAGGACGTGTCAAAGACGATCCGCTTCGCCGCCGAGCGAGACCGACGCGATCCTGCCGCCTGAGACCTGCACACGACTGGCCGAGGTGAAGCGCCGCTGGAATCCCGAGGGGAGGATCGTGGCCAACCACGCCACCTCCCCCACCGCAGCCTGAGCTGAGGTGAAATTCCATAGTGGTAAGATTTACCCACTATGGCCTTCATCGTATCGACCAAACGCGGAGAGTTCGAGATACGGGAGTCCCAGAGCACTCCGAAGGGGCCGCGCAGCCGCACCCTTGTCACCTTCAAGGAGTTAAGCGACGAGGTCATCGAGAAAGCGCGGGCGAAAGCCACCGAGCCGCCCTCCGCCGAGGAGCTGCGACGCGCCGCGATGCGAGCGAGCGCCCCGATCGCGCGGCCGTCCATCGATCGGGCAGGCCGAAAGCTGATCGCCGAGCTCGGCAAGGGACGGCAGCTTGATCCGACCCTCCGCCACGTGCTGGTGGACATGCTCTGCAGGGCCGACGAGCAGGGCGCTCATCCTGCTCCGGCGGGCGACGCCGCACGCGCGGTTGCCGAATGGATGGACGCCACGCCAAAGGAGCGCGGCAAGGCGCTCGTCGATCTGTTGCTGCTCGCCGACGCACTCCCTTCGGGTGCACGGAGGGGAAAACAGCTCCGGTTCCCGCGGCTCCAATCCACCCCCCCATGACCGGCTCGGATCCGAGGGAAACCCTCGGCGGCGAGCCATCGCTGCCGGACAAGGTCATCGCGATCCACGAAGCTCTGCGCGGTGCACGGATCCCTCATGCGCTCGGCGGAGCCCTCGCCCTCGCCTATTACGCAGAGCCGCGCGCGACGATCGACATCGACGTCAACGTCTTCGTGCCGACGACGCGCTGGCCGAGCGTCGTCGACGCGCTCGTGTCGCTGGGCGTGAACTCCGCGAACCTAGATCCCGACGCCCTGCGGCGGGACGGTCAGTGCAGGCTGTGGTGGGGCGACAACGCCATCGACCTCTTCTTCTCATATGACCCGATCCACGAGAAGATGCGGAAGGAGGCGCGGCGGGCGCCCTTCGCGGGCACCACGCTGCCGATCCTGGCGCCGGAGCATCTCGCCGTCTGCAAGGCAATGCTCGACCGCCCGAAGGACTGGCTGGACATCGAGCAGATGCTCCTCGCCACCGAACTGGACGTCGCCGAGATCGAAGGCTGGTTGACGCGGACGGTCGGCGCGCAAGACTTCCGCTTGCAGCGCCTCGCAGAGCTGCGGGCCTCGCTGTCGATCGAGGAGTAGTCCTGTCAGGAACCCGGGGCCGCAGCCCTGTCAGCGACCACCGTCATCTCCTCGTTGGTGACCCGGCCGGCGGGAATCGAGGGGTCGGCGGCGAGAAGCCTGGCCAAGGGGCTCTCGCTTCTCGTCGCCGGTAATCAGCCAGACGATCTGACGGGCCTCGGCCAGGGCCGGGTAGGTGAGGGTCATGCGGCGGTGGCCCTGGTAGGCGGTCTCGGTGAGCGCGACGCGGCGGTCGGCGACCTCGAGCACCGGGTCGCCGGGGATGAGCGAGGCGGTGTGGCCGTCGGGGCCGAGGCCGAGGTGGACGAGATCGAGGCGCTCGGGCAGACCGCTTTCGTATTCGCGGGCGGCGGCGTCGAGGTCGCGCTGGGTAACGGGCATCGGCCGCAGCGAGGCCTGGTGCTCGATCGAGAGACCCAGCACGAGGTGGGTGAGGTTGCGCTCCTCGCTGCCGGGCGAGGCGATCCGCTCGTCGACCTGGAACAGCTCGGTCTGCGCCCACGGCATCTCATCCATCTCGCCAAGGATCGCCAGCATCGCCCAGGGCGAGCGCCCGCCGCTCATCGCCAGCGAGAACGAGCCGCGCTTCGCCACGGCCGCTCGACCCGCGGCGGCGATCAGCTCGGCGCCGCTGCGCGCCGCCGCCCGTTCGTCGTCGAGGACCTCCAGCTCTATGCCCACGGGCCTCGCCCGGCCCGCACCGCACTCATTGCTTCTTCTCGTCGTGGCCGCCGAACTGCTTGCGCATCGCCGAGAGCACCTTGTCGGCGAAGTCGTCGAGCCCGCGCGAGGAGAAGCGCTCATACAGGGCGGCGGTCAGCACCGGCGAGGGAACCCCCTCATCGATCGCGGCGATCGAGGTCCAGCGGCCCTCGCCCGAGTCCGAGACGCGGCCGGCGAAATCGGAGAGGTCGGGCGATTCGCGCATCGCCGCCGCGGTCAGGTCGAGCAGCCAGGAGCCGATCACGCTGCCGCGCCGCCAGACCTCGGCCACCTCGGGCAAGTCGATGTCGTAGTGGTAGAACTCGGGCTGCTCCATCGGCGCGGTCTCGGCGTCGGCCTCGCGCTTCACCTTGCCGGCGTTGGCGTTGCGCAGGATGTTGAGGCCCTCGGCGTAGGCGGCCATCACCCCGTACTCGATCCCGTTGTGGACCATCTTCACGAAGTGCCCGGCGCCGCTGGGCCCACAGTGCAGGTAGCCGTTCTCCGACGGGGACGGCTCGCCGCTGCGACCCGGCGTGCGCGGGGCCGACTCGACACCCGGCGCCAGCGAGGCAAAGATCGGGTCCAGCCTCTGCACCGCTCCATCCGGCCCGCCGATCATCAGGCAGTAGCCGCGCTCGAGGCCGAAGACGCCGCCGCTGGTGCCGCAGTCGACGAAGTCGATCCCCTTCTCCTTCAGCATCGCGGCGCGGCGGATGTCGTCGCGGTAGTAGGAGTTGCCGCCGTCGATGATCGCATCACCGCGCTCGAGCACCGCGGCCACCCCCTCGACCGTCTTCTCGGTGATCTCCCCCGAGGGGACCATCACCCAGACGGCGCGCGGCGCGCTCAGCTTTGAGGCCAGCTCCTGCAGTGAGGCGGCACCCTCGGCGCCCTCGCCGGCCAGCTCGGAGACCGCCGCGGGGTTGACGTCGTAGGCGACGATCCGGTGGCCGTCACCCATCAGCCGCCGGGCCATGTTGGCTCCCATGCGGCCGAGGCCGACGATTCCCAGCTCCATGATCTAACCCTACGGCACTCGGATAGCCTGCGGGTCGATGGCGAAGCGAACAGCCAAGCGTGCCGAAGAGGGGGCGGCCGACGTGCTGACGATCTTCGGCATCACCGGCGACCTGGCGAAGAAAATGACCTTCCGGGCGCTCTACAGGCTGGAGTCGCGGGGCAAGCTGGACTGCCCGATCGTCGGCGTGGCGATCGATGACTGGGACCTCGAGCGGCTGCTCGAACACGCCCGCGAGGCGATCGCGGAGACCGTCGCCGACCCCGACGAGGACGTCTTCGCCCGGCTCGCGGAGCGGATCTCCTACGTCCAGGGCGACTACGCGGACCCCGACACCTTCAAGCGCCTCGGCAAGGCGATCGGCAAGGCGAAGCTGCCGGTCTTCTACCTCGAGGTGCCCCCCTCGCTGTTCGCCACCGTGGTGCGCGGCCTCGGCGAGGCGAACCTGACGGACAACGCCCGGGTGGTGATCGAGAAGCCCTTCGGCCACGACCTCGCCTCGGCGATGGCCTTAAACGCGGAGCTGCACGAGGTGCTCGGCGAGGAGCAGATCTTGCGGATCGACCACTTCCTCGGCAAGGAGCCGGTGATGGACATCGCCTACCTGCGCTTCGCCAACTCCCTGCTGGAGCCGGTCTGGAACCGCGAGCACGTCTCCCACGTGCAGATGACGATGGCCGAGGACTTCGACGTCTCCGATCGCGGCCGCTTCTATGACCCGGTCGGCGCCCTGCGCGACGTGGTCCAGAACCACATCCTCCAGGTGCTCGCCCTGGTCGCGATGGAGCCGCCGACCGCCAACCACCCCGACTCCGTCCGCGATAAGAAGCTTGAGCTGTTCAAAGCGGTGTGCAGCGCCGACCCCGAGCACTACGTGCGCGGGCAATACGACGGCTACCTCGACGTCGAGGGGGTGGCGAAGGACTCGACCACGGAGACCTTCGTGGCGCTGGAGCTTGAGATCGACAACTGGCGCTGGAGCGGCGTCCCGTTCTTCATCCGGGCCGGCAAGGAGATGCCGGTGAGCGCGACCGAGGTGAGCGTCGCCTTCAAGCGCCCGCCGCCGCTGGGGGTGGGCTCGGGCAAGCGCCCGGGGCAGAACCAGATGACGATCCGGATCGACCCCAAGCCGGGGGCCCGGCTGCGCTTCCTCGCCAAGAAGGCCGGCACCGAGGCCTTCGAGCCCGCCGACCTCGAGGTGCTGTTCGAGAAGGTGCCGGGAGAGGATCCCGAGCCCTACGAGCGGCTGCTCGACGACGCCCTGCACGGGCGCAGCCAGCTCTTCACCCGCGAGGACGCGGTCGAGGAGACCTGGCGGATCGTCGAGCCGTTGCTCGAGAAGCCCGGCCCGGTGCACCCGTATGAGCCCCACACCTGGGGACCGGGGGGGTCCAAGGGCCTCACCCGCGGCATCTGCCAGTGGAACGAGCCCTGGCTGACGTAGCGCCGAAGCAGCCGGGCGGCCTCAGGCCTTGGTGGGACCATCGGGCGCTTTGGCCATTCCACACAGCGCAGATGGGAACAGCGTTGATCTGCTCGGAGAGCCCGATCGGGGCCGGCTCGGTATGGAACACGATCCGTGCAAGGAAGCGCTTGCCGAGATGGTCCCTCAGCCAGATGAGGCGCCTGGCGGTCCTGTGATCGGGGGCGGCGTCTGCCCTGCTCGTGGGCATTCCCGCCTCGCGGCCCATCTGAAACCTCAGACGCAGACCGACATCCACCCCGGTGCATAGCCTGGGTCGATGCCCGCGAGCGCAGACCGCGCCGATGCGCTGCTCGAGCAGTTCGGCTTCGCGCGCTTTCGGCCGGGGCAGCGCGAGGCAGTAGAGGCGGCACTGGGGGGTCGCGACTCGCTGGTCGTGATGCCGACCGGGGGCGGCAAGAGCCTCTGTTACCAGCTACCGGGGCTGGCCTCGAAGGACTTGACGATCGTCGTCAGCCCGCTGATCGCGCTGATCGACGACCAGTGGCGTCGCCTCAGCGCCGCCGGGCACCCGGTGGCGATGATCTCCTCGGGGATGAGCGAAGAGGCGGTCCGCGGAGCCCTGGCGCAGGTGCGCGGCGGCGAGGCGCGGATCGTCTACTGCTCGCCGGAGCGGTTCGGTTCGACCGTCTTCCTCGAGGCGATCGGGCGGCGACGGATCGACTTGCTCGCGGTCGATGAGGCGCACTGCGTCTCTGAGTGGGGGCACGACTTCCGGCCCGACTACCTGCGCCTCCCCCAGATCGCCGAGCGGCTCGGCCGGCCGACGGTGATGGCCTGCACGGCGACGGCGACCGAGGCGGTTGCTGCTGAGATCGCGGTCCGCTTTGAGATGCGCGACCCGCTCCAGGTCCGCTCGGGCTTTGACCGGCCAAACCTCTCCTTCGACGTCCTACGGCTGGAGGGAAGGGGGTCGAAGGCGCGGCGGCTGGCACTGCTCCAGTGCGGGCTGACCGAGGCCGAGAACCGGCCGGCGATCGTCTACTGCGGCACTCGGCGCGACACCGATGATGTCGCCGAGGCGCTGCGCGCTGGCGGTCTGCGCGCGCTCGCCTACCACGCCGGGATGGAGGCCGAGGAGCGCACCGACACCCAGCAGCGGTTCATGAGCGGCGAGGCCGAGGTCGTGGTCGCCACCAACGCCTTCGGGATGGGGGTCGACAAGGCCGACGTGCGCTCGGTCTGGCATATCGCGATCCCGACCAGCGTCGAGGCCTACTACCAGGAGGCCGGGCGGGCGGGGCGCGACGGCCTGCCGGCCAAAGCGGTCCTGCTGGCGATGCGCTCCGACCTGGGGCGGCTGGTCCGCTTCAACGAGCAGCGAAGCGGCGATCCCGAGCTGGCGGTCGCCCACGAGCGCGGCTGGCGCGCCTACCGGGTGATCAAGTCCTTCATCTACTCGGAGCGGTGCAGGAGACGGCGCCTGCTCGACCACTTCGGCGACCGCGAGGTCGGCCGGCCGCTGGGTCGTTGCTGCGACGTCTGCGATCCCGAGAGCTGGCTGCCAGACCCCGAGACGGTCCAGGCCCGCCCCGGCGCCGCCCCAGAACGGCCGGCCCGCCGGCCCCCACCCCGGACCTCTCCGCCGCCGATGCCCCGCTCTTTGAGGCGCTGCGAGCGTGGCGCAAGGAGACCGCGGGTGACAAGCCGGCCTTCACGATCGCCCACGACAGCACCTTGAAGGCGATCGCCGTCACCCGCCCCGCCGATCAGTCGTGCCTCGGCGCGATCCGCGGCGTCGGCCCCAGCTTCATCTCCAAGTACGCCCCCGAAGTGCTGTCGGTGATCGCCGCCCACCCCACCCAAGCCCTCGATCCCGCCGCCTGAGCTGTCGATGGCCGACGCGGCGCGGCGGACTCTGCCTGTCGGTCAGCCTGCACGACGCAGGTCAAGTGCACTGTGGCTGTCTCGCAGGCCAGGCGCTCGGCGATCAGAGCGGTGACATCGTCTGGCTGATCGCGGTGGGTATCTGGCCCCGACCTCGACAACAGCCGAGAGCTGCTGGTCTTGGCGAGCGGGCGCGGCGCTCAGCCGCCGCGCGGGCGATCGAGCAGCACTGCATTGTTGGGGTAGCCGGTGAAGTTGTGGATGATCCTGTCCCAGCCCAGGCGCTGCGGGCGGGATCGCGCGGTAGCGGATCAGGGTCATCCGACCGAGGGTGCTCCGCTTCACCAGGTGGAAGCTGGGCGGCAGGGCGCTGCGGGCGCCGGCGGGCGGCGGGCGGCCGCTGACCACGTCGACTCTCGCTCACCGCCCGCGGCGCCTGGCGCCACTGCCTGTGCATGACGCGGGTCTCCCCCGCCCCGATGTAGAAGGCGAGCGGTTCGTCGCCCTGCTCCCAGACGAGGATCGCCCGCGGCCGGCGCGGCGGGCCGATCGCGCTCGCCACCGTGCGCCAGTCTTCGCGCTGCAGGGCGGGCCGGAAGTCCGAGTAGACGCAGAAGGCGAGGAAGTAGGCGACCAGCCCGACCCCTACCGCGATCCCCAGCCGGCCGGACCGCGGCGCGGCGATGCCGGCGGCTCCGATCAGCGCCAGCGGGATCAGCGCCGGCAACAGGTTGCGATCTAAGACGTAGTCCTGGCCCGCCGCAGCGAAGGCGAGCGCGATCGCGATGCTGCCGCCGCCGATCACCAGCGCCACAGCCGCCCCTCGCTTCTCCCGCGCCCCTCCGCGCAGCGCCAACAGGGCGACCGCGACGGCGAACAGCGCCATCGGCGCTAGGCGTGCTTGAGCAGCCCCGCCTCACCGACGAAGAAGCTGATCCCGGTCTCCCGCAACCGGCCGGCCATGCTGAAGGTGGCGATCCAGCTGTTGTTCTTGCCGGCCGCCTGGTGCAGGGCGATCGGGGCGAGCGCCGCGGCGGCGAGGGCGATCGCCGCCGACCGCAGCCAGTACCCGGCGAAGTGGACGAACGGTGAGCGCCAGCCAGACGGTCTCGATCGCCAGCGGGAAGAAGGCGAAGTAATGGGTGGCGAGTGCGAGGGCCGAGAAGACCGCCCACCAGGCGAGGTCGCGCGCCGACGCGGTGCGCCGGGCGCGCAGGAAGAAGAGCAGGGCGACCGAGCTGAGCAGGACGAGCAGCGCGTAGGCTCGGGCGTCCTGGGAGTACCAGACCAACATCGGGTTGACGGCGACGATCGCCGCGAGGGCGATGCCGGTGCGGCGACCGACCAGCTCCCGCCCGATCAGGTAGGCGACCGGGATCGTGGCCGTCCCGAACAGCGCCGAGAGCGAGCGCAGGCCGACTTCGTGCACGCCGAAGGGGTGCATCCAAAGCCAGGCCAGAAAGTAGTAGAGCGGCGGCGTGGACTCGCCGGCCCAGACCTGGTGCATCGTCTGGGAGAGGCTGGAGGCAAGGACGCGCCCCGCGGTGACCGCCTCGTCGTGGCGGTAGCTCTGCAGCCCGAGGGTCGAGAAGCGGATCGACGCCCCCAGCGCGGTGAGCCCGAGCACCGCCCAGAAGAACCATCTGGCTCTCGGCGTGTTGGGGGAGGTGAGGAGGGCCATCCAGTCGAAGCAGGGAAGGTGATCCGCGCTCCGCAGGAAGGCAAAGGTACTCATCGTCATGGCCGCGACCTGCGCGCTGGTGCTGGGCGTCGCGGCGGAGGCCAGCGCCGGCCTGCTGGAACCCCCGCGTGGTCGAGGTCTTCTTCGGCGTCTCCGACACCGGGGTCTCCGAGCCAGTTCAGCGAATTCTCCGAAGCGATCGGCAAGCACCCCGCCGTGATCGAGACCTTCCGCGCCTGGGGCGCCGACCTGACGCGGCTCGATCAAACGCTGGCAGAGCGCCGAAGCGCGCCCGATCCTCCACATCTCCACCGCCGACCCCGACGACGGGCACGAGCTGATTACCCCGCGGGCGATCGCCCAGGGCTACGGCGATGCCTACCTGATGGAACTCAACCACCTGTTCTTCTCGCAGGGGATTCGCGCCTACATCCGGCCGCTGGGCGAGCCGAATCGCTGCCTCAACGTCTACGCCGCATATGACTGCGAAGGGAACCTGCGCAGCGGCGGGCACCGACCCTATTGGTACAGGCAGGCCTTCCGTCGCATCTACATCCTTCTGCACGGCGGCGGCCGGATCGCCAAGATCGACGCCCGCCTCGCCAAGGCGGGGCTACCGCCGCTGCGCAGCGAAACCGGCACGCTGCCGAGCGGCCTGCCGGCGGCGCCGATCGCGGTGATCTGGAGCCCACTGCCGACCGGCTCGCCCGCGACGAAGCAAAACCGGCCGGAAAACTTCTACCCCGGCGCCGCCTACACCGACTGGGCCGGGACCGACTTCTACTCCCCCTTCCCGGAATGGAAGGCGCTGACCCGCCTTCTACAACCAATACAAGGGCAAGCCCTTCGTGCTCACCGAGTGGGGAGTCGAGAACAGCGATGACCCGGCCTTCGTCAGGCGCCTCTTCGTCTGGGCGAAGCGCCATCCTCGCTGCAAGATGCTCGTCTACTACCAGGACTTCGGAAGCTCGAACCCCTACCGGATCCAGAACTTCCCGGCCAGCCTCGGGGTGCTGCGCCGCCAGCTCGCCGTGCCCAGCTTCCCGCCCTACGCGCCGGCGCCCCCCAAACCGCCTCCCCCGCCGCCGGGAGGTCTGGCCCCGTAGCCTCGCGGCCCCACGAAGCCTGGCGACGGGCCCGGCAGTCCCCCTACCTCCTCGCCCTCGGCGGGATCGTCGTGGCGGGCGCGGCGCTCCGCTTCTCCACCCTGGGCCTGCAGAGCTATCGCTATGACGAGGCGGTCACGGTCGGGCGGGTGCTCCAGCCGAGCCTCTTCAACACGATCTCCACCGTCCCAGGCAGCGAGTCAACCCCGCCCCTCTACTACCTCCTCGCGTGGCTTTGGTCGCGCCCCTTCGGCACCGGGGAAGTCGGGCTGCGCTCGCTCTCCGCCCTGGCCGGGACGGCCTCGATCCTCGCCGTCTACCTGGGCGCGGTCGCGCTGCCGCTGCCGCGCCGGGCGGGACTGATCGCGGCGGCGATGGTCGCCGTCAGCCCGGTGCTGATCTGGTTCTCCCAGGACGCCCGCGCCTACGCGCTTGTCTTCCTGCTTACCGCCCTCTCCTTCCTCTTCTTCGCCCGCGCACGGCTCCGCGGCGGCCGGCGCGATCTCACCTGGTGGGCGCTCTTCTCGGCGCTGGCGATCGCCACCCACTACTTCGCCGCCTTCGTGGTCGCGCCGGAGGCGGTGTGGCTTCTGTTCGGGCGTCGAGCGACCGTCGTCGCGCCGGCCTGGCGGTCGCCGCCGTGGCGGTGGTCGGGGCGCTGCTTCTGCCGCTCGCGCTTCAGACAGGCGGGCAACGCCCACGCCGGCTGGATCGCCAAGCAGCCGCTCCCCCAGCGACTCGAACGCGCCAGCGCGAAGCTCTTGGGCGAGGACAACGGGGACGAGCACGGCGTCCGCCAGCCCGGGCCGATCCCGCTCGCCATCCCCGCCGCGATCGCGATCGCCGGCCTGGCGCTGCTGCTATGGCGCGGTGAGCCGCGCGAGCGGCGCGGCGCCGGGATCGCCGCCGCGATCGGCCTCGCCGCCGTGGCGCTGCCGATCCTGCTCGGCGCCTTCGGCGCCGACTACTTCGACGGGCGCAACCTGATCCCGGTCTTCGTGCCGCTGATCGTCGTTCTGGCGGCGGGCTTCGCCGTGCGCCGCGCCGGGCTGGGCCGGGCTCGCCCTGGCCGGCGCCTTTTGTCTCTGCTCGCTCATCTTCACAATCGAGATCGACCGCCTGCCCCGGCTCCAGCGCGAGGACCTTCGAAACGCGGCGAGGGAGGTCGGGACGCTGCACCCCGGCCTGGCGGTGGTGACGATCAGGTTCTCCGGCAACGAACCGCTGCGCTACTACCTCGGCGCCCGCTACCCGCACAGCGCGCTGCCTCCGTTGCGCGAAATCGACCTGGTCGGCTCCAGGCAGGCCGCCGACCGCAACGCCGGGCGCCTGCTGCCGGCGGCCTTTCACCTGGCTCGAGTCAAAGCCGGTCTCCTACAACTTCACCCTCACCCGCTTGCGCTCTGAGCGCTCCGTCCGGGTGCCGCTGCGGGTGCTGGAACAAGGCGCCCTCGTGGGCGGAGGCCGACACTCCTCGGTGCTGGTCGAAGGCTCGCGCTAGCGGCTCGCGGCCTTGCCGCTCTTGTGGTTCTGCGCCTTCGCCGGCTTGGGCCTCGGCTTGTAGGGCTGCAGGGCATTGATGCTTGAGTAGCCGACCAGGTAGATGCGGCGGCCGTCGGAGATCACCGGCGTGTAGGTGCCGGTCTTGTAGTGAAAGACCTGGCGGCCGGTCTTCATGTCGTAACCGTTGGTCGAGCCGGCGGTGAACTCCGCCACGTAGACGATCTCGCCGACCGCTGAGAGTGAGCCGATCACCTGCCCGCCGGCCGAGTGTGCCCAGCGCGTTTCGCCGTTCTTCGCGTTGAGCGCGTAGATGTTGCCGTCGAAGGAACCGATGTAGACGGTGGGCGGGGTGTCCTGGGTGCTGGCCACGGTCGGGCCGGAGTAGACGTAGCCACCGGTCGAGTGAGTCCAGGCGAGCGCCCCGTTCTTTAAGTCGTAGCTGTAGATGCGGCCGTCGTTGTTGCCGGCGTAGACGCGGCCGAAGGCCACCGCCGGGGTCGAGTAGAACTCGCCGCCGCTGCCGAACCCGTTCCCGAGCGAGCCGCTCTGCCAGATCAGCTTGCCGGTCTTCGCGTCGACCGCGTTCATGTCGCCGCCGTAGTCACCGACGTAAAGCTTCCCCTTGTAATAGGCGGGCGCCGCCTTGATCGGCCCGGCGAGGGTCGTCGCCCAGCGCTCGTGGCCGTTGCGGGTGCTGAGCGCGAAGAGCTGACCGTCTTCGCAGCCGAAGTAGAGGGTGTTGCCCATCACCAGGGGTGAGGACTCTGCGCGCCCCGGCAGTTCGCGTTTCCAGATGACCTTGCCGGTCCTCGCATCGAGCTTCACCACGTGGCCGGGGACGAGGTTGACGATGTAGAGGCGTTCCTTGGAGTAGGTGGGCGAGGAGGCATTGAGCAGGCCGATGCGGCGCTGCCACAGCACCTTGCCCGTGTTCGCATCCAGCGCAAAGGCGCTGCCGTCGTTGTTGACCGCGTAGAGCTTGCCATTTGCGTAGACCGGGGGAAACTCGAGCAGGGGACGCTCCGTGTAGTGCCAGAGCAGGCGGTAGGGGGG
The DNA here is from genome assembly GCA_963842375.1 of uncultured Solirubrobacterales bacterium. Lineage (GTDB taxonomy): Bacteria > Actinomycetota > Thermoleophilia > Solirubrobacterales > 70-9 > CAVUPF01. The sequence continues at coordinate 238,203 of CAWJGB010000010.1, read as the reverse complement.
CTTGACCCCCTCCGCCGACAGGTAGCGGGTGCGAGCCGGGTTGAGGCCGAACATCGGCCAATTGACCGTCTTCGCCTTCGGCTTGGGCGGCTTTTGCGGCTTGAAGGCGACGTTGGAGTTGTGGACGTCCGGTGGGCGCTTCAGCAGCTCATAGCCGACGGCGATGCCGACCAGCAGTGCGACCGCGGCGAGCGCCAGGGCGATCGTAAGCCGCCGGTGCTCACGCCACATCCGCTTGGGGTCGCGCGCGAGCTTCGCCAGCTGGCGCCACCGCCGGGCCTTCGGGCCCTCCTTGGCGGGTGGAGAATGGTCCTTACCGGTCATCTAGGGAGTCGGTCATGGTACGAGACCGCTCTGAGGCGTCCGCGGCGCGCGGGCGCCTCTCGACCCGCCTTCCTCCGCAGAAAGCCCAGGCCGCCGTCCCCTCCATCACGCAGGTTGCGCTCCCTGGCGTCGACGTCAATCGACATCGCGAGGCTGATCGTCTGGCTTTCGCCGATGAGGAACCCGGTCACCACGGTCAGGCTCTGCTGCCCGGTGCCGGCGCCGCGGCCCGCCGACCCGCTCGGCCCTGGTGCTAGGAGTCGGTGGTCACGGCACGACGCTCGGACTCGGCGACGATGCCACTCAAAAGCCGTCCGACCGCCAGCTTCACGACCGCCACCACGGCGGCGTTGCCGACCGGCAGGGTCGGGGTAGTGCGAACGGCGTAGGTGACCTTGGAGCCGGTACCCGCCGGCTCCAATGCGACGGTGCCAACGTGGTCGCGCAGCGGTGCACCGGAGAGCAGCCGGTAGGAGAAGCGGGCGGGCGGCTGGAAGGCGATGACCTCCTCGCGCAGTGGCGGCCCAATCGAGTGCAGGACGCGGATCGCCCCTACCCCGTTGGGCGCCGGATCCCCCTCACGCTCCAGCTCCACCTTCCTGATCGGAGTGATATCTGCATAGCCCCGATGGTCCGTAAGAACGTCGAAGACCACCTCAGGTGAAGCGGCGACCTCGCGCACGAAGGTGAAGCTGGGCATCGGCGCGAAGGCTATAGGGCCTTCCACTGCTGTGGATCGGTTCCCTGCACGGCCGCGACCTCGCCGAGGATCGCGAGGTGATCGATGCAGGAGAGGACGATCTGCAGAACCCAGGCGCTGAGCGGCGAGTTGAGGTTCTCCGAGCCGATGATCTCGCCGACGACCTCGAAGGCGGTCTTATCCCCTGCGGCGAGTGCTCCGCGCACCTTGCCAAGCAGCTCCTCGACTTGGCGCCGCGCCTCTGCGATCTTCGCCTCGGGATCGCGGAAGGGGCGCCCGTGGCCCGGCAGGCAAAGGTCGACCTCGAGCGGCTCGACCTCGTCGAGGCTACGCAGGAACTCGCCGACCGGGTCGGGGGTGTGACCGTGGTCAAAGAAGAGGACAGTGCGGCCGAGCAGATGGTCGCCGGAGATCATCAGCTTACGCTCGGGCTGGTGCAGGACGACGTGGGAGGGCGCGTGACCAGGCGTCTCGTGCACCTGCCAAGCGCCGAGGTCGGTCTCGACCTCCACTCCCGGCAGGAGGTCGCGGTCGGGCACCTTGATCGCATCGATCCCGGTCCCCTCGCCCTCGCTGCGGGACTCGCGGTAGCGCTCCAGCGCGGTGGCGGGCACGCCGCTTTGGCGGGCGACCTCAAGCCGCTGTTCCAGCGCCGCGGCGGGATCGTCGGCGAGCAGCCGGACATGCTCCCAGGCGGGGTGCATCCAAAGCTCGCAGCCGGCGCCCTCGGTGATCGGCGCGGCTAGCCCGTAGTGGTCGGTGTGGGAGTGGGTGCAAACGAGGAGGCCGACGTCATCGAGGCCGAAGCCGGCCTGGGCGAGGGCCAGGTCAAACTGGCGCAGCCGGTCCCTGCCGCCGATCCCGGTGTCGAAGAGGACGATGCCGCCGTCGGCGGCGAGGGCCCATGCGTTGCCGTGCGGCACGCCAGGCCAGGGCAGCGGCAGGCGCAAGCGCCAGACTCCGGGCAGGATCCGCTCGGTGCGGGGCGCCTCACGCTTGGTCTCGCCGCTCATCGCACTGATCCTTCCAGGCCCGCCTGCCCAAGGGCGTGACAAGCGTCAACCCGCCGCTTGACCCCGAAGGAGATTGCCGATCGCAAGCGGGTGCGCTTCGGTCAAGGTGCCCCAGGGAGGGTGTAACCGCCGGCGCCACAGAGGACGCCACCGAGCAGATAGACGGCGAGCTGACCCTGAGGTCAGATGATCGCCGGCCAAGCGGCACTCGCTAGGGCGAGACGAAAGTGGCGGGATCGGGGCCGATGCGCTCGCCGGCGTCGAGTCGGCCGATCGCCGCCATCTCCTCGTCGTTCAGCTCAAAGTCGAAGAGGTCGAGGTTCTCGCGGATCCGCTCCGGGGTCACCGACTTGGGGATGACGACGTTGCCGAGCTGGATGTGCCAACGAAGGATTGCCTGCGCCGGGGTCCTGTCGTGGCGGGCGGCGATCTCGGCGATCGTCTCCTCGGAGAGCAACCCGCCCTGCGCCAGCGGACTCCAAGCCTCGGTCGCGATGCCGTGCTCGGTGTGCCAGGCGCGCAGCTCGGCCTGCTGGTGGCGGGGGTGGAGCTCGACCTGGTTCACCGTCGGCCGGGTCTCGGTCTCCCGCTCCAGTCGCTCGAGGTCCTCGATGCGGAAGTTCGAGACGCCGATCGTGCGGGCACGCCCTTCCTCGTGGATCCGCTCGAACGCCCGCCAGGTGTCGACGAAGCGGTCCGCCGCCGGCACCGGCCAGTGGATCAGGTAGAGGTCGACGTAGTCGAACCCGAGCCGCTCAAGGCTGGCGTCAAAGGCCGCGAGAGTCGCCTCGAATCCCTGCTTGGCGTTCCAGAGCTTGGTCGTGACGAAAACGTCCTCGCGGGGCAAGCCGGAGGCGGCGATCGCCGCTCCCACTCCTTTCTCGTTGCGATAGGCGGCGGCCGTGTCGATGTGGCGATATCCGACCGTCAGCGCCTCTTCGACCACACCCTGGGTGTCCTCGGGGGGTACTTGGAAGACACCGAATCCGAGCTGCGGAATCCGAACGCCGTCGTGGAGGGTGACGATGGGGATGGAGATCGCGTCAGCCATGGCTTCCTTCCTGTCGTCTTTGCCGCGCACTTCCCGCGAGCAGCCGATTATGCCGTCCGGGCGCTGCCCGCCTGGCTCTAGCTTGTCGCCAGGCCGATGGCGAGCAGCGGGAAGGCGATCATCACGCCCAGGTAGGCGCCAACCGCCGCCCCGGTCACGATCGTCGTCGTGCGCGATCTGGCGCCGGAGATGACGCCGACCATGAAGACGAACCCGGCGATTCCAAGGCCGATCCAAAAGACGGGTGGCATGAGGAGGACGAGATTACCGAAACGGCCTCGGATCCAGAACTGTGGAAGTGCGGCGGCTGGCGGCTCAGCCGGCGGAGAGCCACTCAGCCGGCCGGCACCCGAGGCTTGCTCCGGGCGAGCAGCCTTTCCCCGCCGATCCAGAGGAGGCCGACGAGCAGCACCGGGACGCCGAAGAAGCCGACCACGCCGAGCCCGGAGGCAAGGCGCAGAACAATCGCGGCGAGGACGACCGCCACGACCAGGTCGACCAGCAGGGCGCGGCGGGCACGAGCCGCGGGGGAGATCCGGCGTGGGACCCTCATCCGCCCTTCCCTTCACCGCGGGAGTAGACCGCGAAGAAGTCCCGTTCGTCGGGGGTCAGGTAACGGCTCGGCGATCTGTACATTTCGGGCAGCAGGTTGGAGGGGTCGACGGCTCCGGGGCGGCGATAGGTGATGAAGCTGGTCCAGTCTTCGTTGATGTCCAGCTCGAGCGCGCGGACCGCGCCCGCCCGGCGCAGGATCTCCGCCAACGAGCCGACCGTCTGGTAGTTCGCCGCGGCGTAGATCAGGTTGCCGCGAGCGTCGATGCCGAGTCCCGAGCGCCAGACGCGCACCGCGTTGTTGACGGTCGCCCCCCACTGCGGCCCGTCGCTGAGGTTGGGGTTTAGGCGCCCTTCGTAGATGATCGGCGGCAGGTTCTGCTTGGCGAACCAGATCTGGGGGCCACCGGTCGGGCCGCCGTGCCAGCGGAGGATGTTGACTTTGCCGTCTCGGTACTCGACGAGGGTCGCGATGCCGTCGACCATCGATGCCACGGTGTGTCCGCGGTAGATCAGCCCTGCGTTTGAGGTTTCGAGCGGGAAGCCCCCGTTGAAGGTCGCGACCACGCGCCCCCGCAGAGCCGGCGGGACCTCCGAGGGGCCGCGGTGGGAGATGTGAGGCGGCTCCGCAAGGCCGGGCATATAGACGAGTTGGGTGCGCTTCGAATCGATCCAGGCGACCCCGGCGACGAACCGCGGATATTCGGGGTCGCTGCGGAAGGTGGCGAGCAAGACCGGCGGCTGGGGGCCGGGGTGGGCAGCCGCCGCGTGCCAGACGCCCTCGCCGGGCAGCGCCGGGTGGATCACGGGCCTGATCCTCGGGGGCCGATAGAGCTGGGCCTGCGATTCAGCGGCGACTCCTACCTGCGGCAGCGAGTGCAACGCCGGGCCGCCCTTGGATGGGGCCGTGAGCGTGTAGTACCAGTCCTCGATCTGGGAGACGACCCCGTTGCCGCCATGGGCGCGCATCCACTCGACGCTGGCGATACCGAAGCTGACGTTGCGAAAGCCGACCACCGCATTCAGGTAGGAGAGACCGGCGGGCACGAGGCAGATCGCCGTCGAGATCAGCACCACGCGGCGCAGCCGCCGCCAGAGCGGGATCCGAGCGGCAGGGCGACGCTGGTTTGACATGGTCACCCACCAGGCTGCACAACCCCGGTAAACCGCGACTAATAACCTCTTTAGGAAGTCCACATCATCGCTGGCTGAGGTGGTCGCGCCGGCCGGAGCGGATAGGTTGAGGGGCGTGAAGCTGCTCGCTTTCAGCGACCTGCACCGGGACCTGGGGCAGGCGGCCGCGCTGGTTGAGATGTCGGCCGGCGCCGACGTGGTGATAGGGGCCGGCGACTTCGCCTCGGTCCACGAGGGGCTAGAGGAGACGATCGCAGCGCTGACGGCGATTGAGAGACCGAGCGTGCTGGTGCCCGGCAACAACGAGACCGCCGACGCGCTGCGTGAGGCGGCGGGCAGGTGGAGGGTGGCGACGGTCCTGCACGGCGAGAGCGCGATGATCGAGGGCGTCGAGTTCTTCGGCCTCGGCGCAGGGGTGCCGCTCACCCCCTGGGAGTGGAGCTTTGACCTGGATGAGGAGGCCGCGGCCGCGATGCTCGCCCCCTGCCCGCCGGGCGCCGTCTTGGTGCTGCACTCCCCCCCGCAAGGGCACTGCGACACCAACGGCGCCGGCGTGCACTTCGGCAGCGAGGCACTGCTGCGGGCGATCGAGGAGAAGAGCCCCCGACTCGCCGTCTGCGGCCACATCCACGAGTCGTGGGGCTGCGAGAGCCAGGTCGGCGCCACCCCGATCCGAAACCTTGGCCCCTCCGGGGCCTGGCTTGAGATCTGAGCGCCCCGGTGGCCTCGGGCAGCCCCAAACGCGGCGGCCTTGTCCTCGCGGCGCTGATCCTCGTCGCCGCCGTCGCCAACCTCAACCTGGCGGTGGCGAACGTCGCCCTGCCGGACATCGGCAAGGCGTTCAACGCCGGCCAGACGACGCTCAACCTGGTCGCCGTCGGCTACTCGCTCGGCCTCGCCACCTCGGTCATCTATCTCGGAGCGCTAGGCGACCGCTACGGGCGCAAGATGATGCTTCTGCTCGGCATGGGGCTCTCGATCCCTGCCTCCCTGCTGGCCGGCTTCGCCCCCTCGATCGGCGTCCTCTTTGTCGCCCGACTGCTGGGCGGGGTCGCCGCCGGCATGGCCTTCCCGACCACGCTGGCGCTGATCACGGCGCTGTGGTCGGGAGCGGCCCGCACCAAATCGATCGCGCTGTGGTCGGCGATCGGCGGCGCGATCGCCTCGCTCGGGCCGCTGCTCTCCGGCGCCCTTCTCGAGCACTTCGCCTGGGGTTCTGTCTTCTTCATCACGCTGCCGCTGGCCCTGCTCGCCCTCCTCTTGGCGTGGCGCCTCGTCCCCCCCCACGTCAACGAGACGACCGACCCAGTCGACAACCTCGGCGGCATCCTCTCGATCCTGCTGATCGCCGCCCTGGTGCTGGGGATCAACATCGCCCCGGTGCCGGGCAAGGGGGCGCTGGCGATCGGGCTCGGGCTCGTCGCGATCGCGACGGCGGCGGCCTTCGTCATCCGCCAGCGCCGGGCGACCTCGCCGCTGTATGACCTCAAGGTGGCCGCGCGACGCATATTCTGGGTCGCGGCCTGCGCCGGAATCATCGTCTTCGGCTCGCTGATGGGAGCGATGTTCATCGGCCAGCAGTTCCTCCAGAACGTGCTCGGCTACTCGACCCTTGATTCCGGGCTGGCGATCCTGCCTGCGGCAGCGCTGATGGTGGTGGTCGCGCCGCGCTCCGCCAAGCTGGTCGAGGCCCGTGGGGCCCGTCTTACCCTGCTGATCGGTTACGTCTTCTGCGTGCTCGGCTTCCTCACCATGCTGCTGCTGTGGAAGGACGGCATCCCCTACTGGAAGGTCGGCCTCGGCTATGCCTTCATCGGGATCGGAGTCGGCTTCGCCGGCACGCCGGCATCGCACTCTCTGACCGGCTCGGTCCCGGTCACCCGCGCCGGGATGGCGTCGGGCACCGCCGACCTGCAGCGCGACCTCGGCGGCGCGATCATGCAATCGATTCTCGGCGCCCTGCTCACCGCCGGCTACGCGGCGGCGGCCAGCGCGGCGATCGCCTCCTCTCCGGAGCAGAGCAAGGTGACCGAAAATGTCCAGGGCGAGTTGACCAAGTCCTTCTCCAGCGCTGCCGACACCGCCTCCCAGTACCCCCACTACAGCCAGCAGATCATCGCTGCGGCAAAGACGTCCTTCCTGCAGGGCGACCAGTGGGCCTATACCGCCGGCATCATCGCCATCCTCCTCGGTGCCACCCTCGTCTTCTTCTGCTTCCCGAAGCACGACGAGGAGCGGCGCTTGCTCGAGCGCTACCACGCCGAGGATGTCGCTGCCGAGCCGGCGCAGGCCGCAAGCTGAGGCCACACCGTGGCCTTCCGTCACTTAAGAGCAGGGGAGGCCCATTGGCGGCCGTCAAACCAGATGTCGGTGCTCAACACCGATCTCGCACGGCAGCTGGAAGCGCAGGCCCTCGGCGCCCGGCTTTGGCGGCTGAAGCCCGGCCAAGCCTCGACCAGGCACCGCCACCGCAACCAGGAGGAGCTCTACGTTCTGCTTGAGGGCAAGGGACGGGCGCGGGTCGAGGGGGAGGTCCTCTCCCTCGACCCGCTCGACTGCCTCCTGGTCGACCCGGGCTCGGTGCGCCAGCTCTTCAATGACACCGGCGCCGAGCAGCTCTGGCTCGTCGTCGGCGCCCCAATGGAGCCGGCGAACACGCTGGAGATGACTGAGGAGCAGCTGCAAGAGATCTACCCCGACGGCCCCCGGGCGATGCCGCCCGAGTTGAGCGATTAGGTCGCTAGCCTGGGTCGCGTCGTCGAACAAGGAGGCGCGAAGATGAGAATCGGAGTCTTGGGCACCGGGATGGTCGGGCGGACGATCGCCACCAAGCTGATCGAGCTTGGGCACCGGATGACGATGGGTTCGCGCTCGGCCGAGGGCGAGGCGCTGCGTGAATGGTTGGAGGAGGTCGACGGCGCGAGCGGCGGGACCTTCGCCGACGCCGCCTCCGCGGCCGAGCTGCTCTTTAACTGCACGGCCGGAGGAGCGTCGCTCGACGCGCTCGGTTCCGCCGGCGATGAGAACCTCGCCGGAAAGGTGCTCATCGACGTCGCCAACCCGCTCGACTTCTCCGCCGGGATGCCGCCAAAGCTCTCAGTCTGCAACGACGACAGCCTTGGCGAGCAGATCCAAGCCGCCTTCCCGGACGCCCGAGTGGTCAAGGCGCTCAACACGATCAACCACCTGGTGATGACCGAACCCAGCCGCGTCCCAGGCGCTCACAACATCTTCATCTGCGGCAACGACGAGACTGCCAAGTCCGAAACCATGACCTTGCTGGAGAGCTTCGGCTGGCCCCCGGGCTCGATCCTCGACCTGGGCGAAATCGCCGCCGCCCGCGGCACCGAGATGTACTTGCCGCTGTGGCTGCGCCTCCACGGCACTCTCGCCACCGGCGACTTCAACATCGCCGTCGCGCGTTGACCAGCGGAGACCCGCCCGACGGGAGTACCGGGATCATTCTGAGGCCGACCCAGAGCCGACTGTCCCGGCCGCCCGACAGAGAGTCTGAGACCACCGGAGATCTGCGCTGGGAAGCAATGCGGAGAGAGGTCCGGCGGGCTAGCCGGTGCTGCAGTCAGACGCCTGAGCGCCGCCTCATCGCGAGGCCGGTGACGATCTCGCGGACGAGGCGCTCGGCGGCCAGAGCAGTGATGTCGGCGGAGCCGACGGCGGTGGGGATCACCTCGACGACCTCGGCTCCGACCAAGTCAAGACGCGAGGCGAGCAACCGGGTGGCGCGGAGCAGGTCCACCGTGCTCATCCCGCCCGGCTCGGGAGTGCCGCTGCCCGGGGCGAAGGCGGGATCGAGCACGTCGATGTCAAGCGAGAGGTAAGCCGGGCCCTCGCCGACGGCGGCGAGGGCCCGCTCCGCCACCGCGTCGATCCCCAGCTCGCGAACCTCGTGCATGAAGATGCTCGCGATCCCCCGCTCCGCCTGCCAGGAGAACTCGGCCTCGCCGGGCCAGTAGCCGCGCAGGCCAACCTGGACGTAGCGCCGTGGGTCGACGTGGCCCTGTTCGACCAACCGATACATCGGCGTCCCGTGGGAGACCTCGACGCCGAAGACCTCTCTGCCAGTGTCGGTGTGGGCGTCGAAGTGGACGAGGCCGAGCGGGCCGTGGCGCCGTGCGCAGGCGCGGATGTCGGGCTCGGCGATGCCATGGTCGCCGCCGAGCACGATCGGGATCGCGCCGACGTCGAGCACCTCGCCGACGGTCCGCTCGATCGCCTCGTGGGTGCGGGCGGGGTCCGCCGGCAGGACCGGGGCATCGCCGTAGTCGAGCACGCGAAGCGCGGCGAAAGCGTCGACGCCCGCCTCCAGGTGGGGGCCCGGCGGACAGCTCGCGGCGCGGATACCGCGGGGTCCGAAGCGAGCGCCCGGTCGATCGGAGACGAGGTCATCGGTAGGCGCCCCGACGATGACAACATCGGCGCCAGCCAACTCGGCTGGATCCTCCGTGTAGGGGATGCCGCGGCGATCGAGCACACCGTCGCAAAGCTCGGCAAAGAGTCACTCTACAAGATATGGGAGATCGAGGGAGTGGGCGCGAATAAGCGCCTCGTCGTAACGACGAATGCGGACCACGCGATGTACATGGCCACGCGTGACAGCTTCATGCTGTGGATGAAGCACAACATCGTCGAGGCGGTCGCCGAGTTCTTCACCGAGGAGACCGGTAGAACCGACGCAATGATGTTGATCAAGTCCGACATCCTGAAGCACATCGGGCAGATGCAGCTGGAGATGGCTGAGGACACCTCCGGAATGGCGCCCGATGGTATTGACACGGTCGAAGCCGCCAGCGCCTAGTCGCGGGGGTAAGACCGGAGGAGGAAGGGGCGGCCCGGGCGGGGCTGTCCCTTCCTCATTCAGGTGGAGCTCGCCGATAGCCGCCGCGGCGTCTCGTCCACCGCCACGTTGCCAACGATAGGCGGACAATTTCCGCGGTTCGGAGCCTCGCGAAGATCTTGAAGTTCATCGAGGCTAATCTCGCGGTTCGTGCTGTATGTCCGCCCGCCGAGGTACAGGAAGAACCGGGATACCGGTCGCTCAGCAGTTTCGGGAGATCCGCTCGCCTGGTGACAACCACCTCGGCGGCGACGCCGAACTTCGAGGCCGGTTGTTGGGCACCGAGCGCCCTCAGCATCTTCGAAATGGCTGGCACCTCTCCGTTGAACGTGTCGTAGACGAAGATGTAACGAGCATCAAGGAGCAAATTCGGGTCAGCGTCGTGAGAGGGAGCAAGCTCGTCTACGAGGGCGACGGCAAGAGCCGGCCGCGGTAGCTGGGGCGCCTTCTTAAGCATCTCCCTAATCAGCACGCGTGGATACTTCAGCGCCCTGAGCTTCAAGATCGTATCGTGTAGCTCCGAGTCGGCCTTGCACTTACTCCGCCCTTGCGAGGAAGGGGATCCTCCGCGCTCAAGAATCTCCAGACGGACGACCTTCTCGAAGGCATTGATGTGTTTCTTCACCAGCTCGATGCCAATGCCCCTGCGCTTATGGCGCTCCGCCTCGGCGATTACAACGCCCGATCCGGCGAAGGGGTCGAGCACTATGTCGCGTTTGTCGGTGCTGAGGAGGATCAACCGTTCCACAAGGTTCGGCGGCAGTGGACATGCATGCTGGATCGCGGTATTTCCCCATGCACCCTGAACGGGGATCTCGAACTCCCAGACGTTATCCGGAACCTTGCCGCGTGGTTATAACGCTCGGGCCACTTCACCCACCATTCCTCGACCCCTCCGTGTCACGGATGCGGTCCACGTGGTATTTGAAATCGGGACCTTCACGAAGAACAGGATGTACTCGAAAGCGTTGCGGAGCCGTCCCCGTCCGAACCATGGGAGGGTCTTGTCCTTCTTCCAGATGACGATGTCGCGGAGGATCCAGCCGATCTCGCTGAGCTCCTCGGTGACCTGGAAGGGAAGGGGCTCTAGCCGGCGGAGACCCTCTTCACCTGGACGAAGCGTGTCCACAATCAGCCAGAGTGAGCCGTAATCTCGCGTGTGGTTATAGACATTTCGGAAGATCCTCTTAATCTCGACGAGATACTCGTCATACGGCTGCCGAAAGCCGATCTGGTCCGGGTGTCCGTAGTCCTTGAGATCGGCGTACGGCGGCGAGGTGATCGTCGTCGTAAGCAGTGGCTTGGAGCTTGATGAATAGTTGCGCAGCAAATAGTCGAGGTTCCGTGCGTCCCCCTCGTGGATCTTGAAGAGCTCCTTGGGGGCTTGTGAAGCTTGGGAGCGGTTGGTTGGGACGGGCTCAAATCGTGTCCTCTCTCAGTTGAGTCTCTTGTGTAGACACAATAGACTATCGGGCGGACGGCTATGAAGCCGAGTGTCTCCTAACAGTCGCCCGCCTCGGGTGATGCGGCCGACCTGGAGGTTGCGCCTTGAATGCGTCGAGGTCCCGGCGCGCCACCACATAACGTCCGGAGATCCGCGTCGCCGGAAGCTGCCCCTGGGCGATCAACTGCCGCACCGGTTCGTGCTCACACCTAAATCCTTTGCGACCTTTGCGGTGTCCAAGAGTTCTGCCACCCCACAGGGACGCTACCGAGGATTGCGGCGGCCACGCTGCTGGCCCCATTCGATCTAGCTTATGAAGGCCAGTTCGATTCCGACGAACTTCGCGGGCTGAGCCTGGATCGCCGGGCCAGAAAGCCACGTACTCAATCAATCGATTCCCAAATGGCCGCCGAGACCTGCAATGAGCTGGACCAGGTTCCACGGAGACTGATCCGTGAAACCCGGCCTGGCTCATGTCGCCACTGCCATCAAGCCCACCTCCACCGTCGAATTGACCTCTCATTCAGTTCTACAGTCGGGTTTTCGCGCGCTGCGGCAAGCGTTGTGCGGAGTAGGTGGAAACCGCATGGGGAACGCGAAATCCATCCCAAATAAATCTCGACATCAGCCCTTTGCCCCAAAACGCTAAGCGAATGGCTCCAGGGCGTTTCGATTGCTCTGTGGTGCGCTGACGCATTTTTATTAGCTTCAAGCACTTGACACACTTCTCAATGTGCTCTATCATTGCGTCAAGCAAATGAAGCACTAGGAAAGGAGTCTCATGAGTACCAGCTACATCCCGGTCCCAGTCCCCGAGGAGCACGTGCCCAAGGTCTACGCACTCCTTGCTGAGCTGGACCGCGGCGAGGTTGACGAGGCGCCAGAGGCGCCAGCCGTGGACGCAGCGCTTGCCAAGCGCATGTACGAGGAGAGTTGGGACACCCACCAGCGCCTGTTGGCGTATCTAGCCAACCACGCGAGCGAGTGGATCCACTCCCACGAGATCGCAGAAGCGCTGGCGCTGAAGAGCGGCACGAGGGGCTTGGCCGGCATGTTCGGAGCGTTCGGCCGCCGCTCCAAGCACCGCTACGGCGGCGCCAAGCCCTGGACGAGAGAGTGGGACCAGGGGCGCGAGGAGAACAAGTACCGGATGGAGCCGGAGGTTGCAGCCTGGTTTAAGGAAGCCGCCGCCTCCTAAGCCCCATCCGATGAGACCAAACGGCCTCGGCGTGATTTTAGGCGCTGGGGCCGTTTTTCTTGCCCCCCGCTGCTGACTAACGGTGCCCAAATGGTGCTCTGGACCCAGGCCGGAGCGCCATGCTGGCGGAGAACTGGCGCCGTTTGCGGCGGTTTTCCTAGCGCGCCCGACAGGATTCGAACCTGTGACCTTCGGTTTCGTAGACCGACGCTCTATCCAACTGAGCTACGGGCGCTAGGGTGGGGCCAGGCCCCGAAGGGCGATTCTACGGAGCTTGCTCTCAGGGCACCCGGTGGACCTCGAAGAGGTTTGTGCCCAGTTCCTGCTCGGGCAGTCCAGCCGTGATCGCGATCAGCTCACCGGACTTCGCGATCCCATGACGGGCCGCGAGAGCAGCGCAGCCGTCAAGCAGCCCCCTCACCTCGGTCTCATGTTCGCTCAGCACGGCGGTCACGCCGAACAGCAGATTGAGCCGGCGCACAGTCTCGATCCGCGGTGAGATCGCCAGCACCGGCACGTTCGGGCGGTGGGCAGAGACGAGGCGGGCGGTGCGGCCGCTGGTGGTCGGCACGACCAGTGCCTTCAACCCCAGCCGATAGACCGCCCCGACGGCGCCCTGGGCGACCGAGTCGGCGACGTCTTGTGTCGCTTGGTCGGTTCGCGTGAACAGCCACTCGCCGTAGCGCAGGTCAGGCTCGGTCGCCCGCGCGATCCGGTTCATGACCCGCACCGCCTCGACCGGGTGCTGGCCGACCGCCGTCTCCTCGGAGAGCATCACCGCGTCTGTGCCGTCGTAGATCGCGTTGGCGACATCGGTCACCTCGGCCCGGGTTGGGCGGCGCGCGGTCACCATCGAGGCCAGCATCTGGGTCGCCGTGATCGCGGGCTTGGACCGCTTGCCGGCCAGGCGGATCAGCCGCTTCTGGACGACCGGCACCTCCGCCAGCGGCAGCTCGATCCCGAGGTCTCCGCGCGCGACCATGATCCCGCCGGTCGCGGCGCGAACGATCTCCTCGGCGTTCTCTGCCGCATCGCGCTTCTCGATCTTGGCGATCAGCGGGACATCGGAGTCGAGCGAGCGCAACCGGCTCGCCACCGGCGCCAGATCCGCGGCGGAGGAGACAAAGGAGACCGCGAGCAGGTCGATGCCGTGCTGCACCGCGAACTCGACCCAACCGAGGTCTCCCTCGGTCGCCGCCGGCCCGGTAGCGACGCCGGGCACGTTCATGCCCTTGTGGGAGGACAGCGTCCCCCCCACCTCCACCTCGCACTCGACGCCCCCCTCCTCGGGGTCGCACACCCGCAGGCGGATCGCCCCGTCTGCCAGGTAGACCAGCTCGTCCTGCGCGCAGAGAAGTCACACCCGGCCAGGAGACCGGGATCGTCTCGCCGTCCCCCTCCACGGGCCGCGGCGTCAGGGTCACGTGCATACCCGTCTCCAACTCGGCTATGTCGCCGCGCAGCTCGCCGACCCGCAGCTTCGGCCCGGGCAGGTCGCCCAGCACGGCGACCTCGCGTCCGACCCGCTCCGCCGCCTCGCGGATCGAGTCGATCGTGCGGGCGTGGCGCTCCGGGTCGGCGTGGGAGAAGTTGAGGCGCAGTACATCGGTGCCGGCCTCGATCAGCCGCTCCAGGACGGAGCTCTCCCAGCTTGCAGGCCCTATGGTGGCGATGATCTTCGTCCGCCGTCCCGGCTCGCTCAACTCCGATGTCGGCTCCGCCGCCACGCGTATGACTGTAGAGAGTGGCCGCACGCGATCGCTACAGGCGAAGCCGACCCGCGGGCAAAACGGAGAGGGAGGGATTCGAACCCTCGAGAGAGCTTGCGCCCCCTACTCGCTTAGCAGGCGAGTGCCTTCAGCCACTCGGCCACCTCTCCAAGCGCTCCGATTGTAAGAGCAACAGGGATAGGCTCGTCACGCATGGCCACCCATACCGAGTACGAACGCATCTTCGAAGAGATCGAGGCGCCGTTCGCCTTCGTCGACCTCGACGCGATGTGGGCCAACGCCGACTCGATGTTGGAGCGGGCGGCGGCCAAGCCGATCCGGGTTGCCAGCAAGTCGCTGCGCTGCCGGGCGCTGCTGGAGAGGATCCTGCTCCGGGACAAGCGCTTCGCCGGCCTGCTCACCTTCACCCTGCCGGAGACCATCTGGCTTGCCGAGCATGGCTTCGAGGACCTGCTGCTCGCCTACCCGAGCACCGACGCCGGCGCGCTCGGGGAGCTGGCGCTGCGCTCGGTCGCTAACCCTGCCGGTGCGCCGATCGTCATGGTCGACTGCGCCGAGCACCTCGACGCGATCGAATCGGTGCTGGGCGCCGGCGCCGCTGCGGTGCGGGTCTGCATCGACGTCGACGCCGGTTGGTGGGCGCTGGGAGGGCGGATCAAGGTCGGCCCCAAACGCTCGCCGATCCACACGGTCAAGCAGGCCGTCGACTTGGCGGAAGAGATAGGGCGGCGCCCGCAGGTCGAGTTGGCGGCGCTGATGGCCTACGAGGGGCAGATCGCCGGGGTCGGCGACCGCCCGCCGGGCCGGCGGCTTCGCGGGGCCAGCGATCCGCTTTATGCAGCGTCGCTCCGCCGCCGAGCTGGCCGAGCGTCGCGCCGCGATCGTCGCCGCCGTTGGTGAGATCACCGAACTCGAGATAGTCAACGGCGGCGGCACCGGAAGCCTCGAGCTGACCGCGACCGAGGACGCGCTCACCGAGGTGACCGCCGGCTCAGGCTTCTACGCGCCGGCCCACTTCGATCACTACACCCGCTTCACCCTCACCCCGGCCGCCGGCTTCGCACTGCCGATCGTGCGCAAGCCCAGCCGCGGTGTGGCGACCGCGCTGGGCGGCGGCTACCTCGCTTCGGGCGCCGGCGACGCGGCGGGCCTGCCCGTGCCCTGGCTCCCGGCTGGCCTGCGGCTCGACCCCGAGGAGGGCGCCGGCGAGGTGCAGACGCCGCTGCTGGGCGCCGCGGCGGTGGAGCTGCAGATCGGCGACCGTGTCTACCTCCGGCACGCCAAGGCAGGCGAGCTATGCGAGCGCTTCGACTCCCTGCACCTGATCGAGAGCGGCGCCATCGTCGACGAGGTTCCCACCTACCGCGGTGACGGACGGGCCTTCCTTTAGGCCTACGGACCGAACATGGCCCAGGCGTCTTGTTGGGCCCGTCCGGGAGAGGTCGGCCGGGTCAGGGACCGAGGACGCGCGCGGCATACGCGTTGGTGAAGGTGCGCGAGGGGTCAAGCTGGTCGCGGGCGGCCTGGAAGTCAGCCCAGTGCGGGTAGCGCGGCGCCAGGGTCTCGGCCGTCTGGAAGTGGCGCTTGCCCCAGTGGGGGCGGCCACCGTAGTCGTCCATGATCTCCTCAACCGCCTCGAAATAGGGGCGCCATTCCATGCCTCGGTATTGGTGGACAGCGACGTAGGCGGTGTCGCGCTCGTGCGCGGTGCTGAGCGGGGCCTCGTCGGCCGCCGTCACCCGCATCTCGATCGGGAAGAAGACCGGGTAGCGGTTGGCCCGCACCCACTCGATCACCCTGCGCGCCGCCTCAGGGCCGTGCTCGCGCGGTACCCCGTACTCCATCTCGGTAAATCGGACCCGCCGCTCGTTGGCGAAGATGCGGTCGCTGCGATCGGTCACCCGGCCGCCGGAGGCAAGACGGGCAGCGAGTCGGGCCAGTTGTGGGATCGACGCGGGGAAGCGTTTACCGGTCGCCGCGAGCGCCTCCAGTGCCCAGTTCTCCAGCACGATGTCGTTGAGGTAGGTGGCTGCCCGCCCGCGGGGGCGCGAGGTCTCCTCGGTGCGGTTGCGCTCCAGGACCAGGGCGCTGTCGGCATAGGGGAAGGTGAAGAACTCGTAGTGGTCGTTGGCGTCGGCGCGCTCCCCGAAGGTGTCGAGCACCTCCTCAAGCGGAAGCGAAGTGTCGACCCGGCGCAGGGTAAAGGCGGGAACGCAGCGCAGCGTCACAGCCGAGATCGCGCCAAGTGCGCCGACCCCCACCCGCGCCGCGCGCAGCAACTCGGGCTCGGGCTTGGAGCTCAGCTCGCGCACGCTTCCGTCGGCGAGAACCAGCTCGATCGCCTCAACCTGTGAGGAGATGTTGCGAAGCTTCGCGCCGGTGCCGTGGGTGCCGGTCGAGATTGCTCCGGCGATCGTCTGCTGGTCGATGTCGCCTAGATTCTCCATCGCCAGGCCGAGTCGGTGCAGTTCCTCACCCAGCTCGGCGAGGACCGTCCCGCCCCCGACCTTGACCAGTCCCGAGGAAGGGTCGGCATCGATCACGCCGCTGCCAGCGCCTCGATCGCGATCAGCGTTCCGTCGGTCAGCGCGGTCTCTGTGAAGGAGTGTCCGGAGCCGGCGACGCTCACCTTGCGCCCCGCCGCGGCGGCCCGGCCGATGGCTTCAGCCAGCTCCTCGCGAGAGCGCGGGTGGACGATCTCCGCCGGTTCGCAGGACTGGTCTCCGGTCCAGTTGCGCCAGATTTCCCCCACGAGCTAAACCTAACTCTCGGCCGGTCGCGTCGCGACCGGGGCCAAGACGCGATGGGCGTAGGCCAGGGTCGCGAGCAGCAAGGCAGCGACGGCGAAGCTCGGGACGGCATTACCGGTGACGCTGGCTAAGCCGCCACCCGCGATCCCACCCACCACCTGTCCCGCTGCCCAGGCCATATTCGAGAGTCCCGCGGCAAAGCCCTGGTGAAGGCGACTGGACTCAGCCGCCTCGGAGAGCATCGTCAGCGCCGGCGCGAAACAGATGCCGGCGCCGAGCGAGGTGACGATCAGCCCGGCGAGGACGACCCCGAGGCCCTGCGCGACAGCAATCGTAATCATCGCCATCGCGCAGATCGTCAGCCCCACCATGTACGGCGTGCGACGGCCGACCCGGTCCGAGTAGCGCCCTGCGATCGGCGCCAGCCCCGCCTCCAGAGCCGCCCCCGCGATAAAGCCGGCGGCGATCGCAGTGTGGCCTCCGCCCAGAGCCGCGATCCGCAGCGGCACCAACACCTCGATCGCACCGAACATCAGCGAGGGGACGGCGACAAAGGCAGTAGCGATGAGAACCGGCCGGCTGAAGATTGTCGCCGCCACCTCGCGCAGGCCCTGCTCCTCGGGGACACGGGCCTCCGGCAGGCGGGAGGCGAAGAAGGCAAGCGCAAGGGTGACGGCGAGGACCGAGCCGAAGACGGGTTGGGTGCCAATTTCAGCAGCGATCGCTCCCAGCGCCGGCCCGAGCAGGGCGCCGGCGACCGCCGTCCCCAGCGCCGTCCCGATCACGGAGCCCCGCTTATCGTCGGGCGCGGTGGTGATCAGCCAGGTCAGCGCGCCTGACCAGATCAGCGCGCCGGCGACGCCCTGGGTGAAGCGCGCGGCGTCGAGCAGGGCGATGTTCCGGGCGAATCCGAAGGCGAGACTGGAGAGGCCGAGCAGCAGCAGCCCGCCGATGACGCCGCGGCGAGGCCCGAAGCGAGTGGCCACCAGCCCGGCAGGCAATGAGGCGAACAAGGTGCCGGCCGCGTAGGCGGCTGATAGGAGTCCGGCTTCTGCCTTGCTGAGCCCGAATTGGGCGACGTAGTCGGGCAGCAGCGGAGCAATCGCCGCGTAGAAGGTGACGTCGAAGAAGACCATCGCCGAAGCGAGAACGAGCAACCGGCGCATCTCACCATCCAATCAGCAGCTGTTGTAGTCCAAGTCATACGCTGCTGCCTCTAGCATCAATCCTCGTCCACGCCCCGGAGGGGTGGCAGAGCGGTTGAATGCGACGGCCTTGAAAGCCGTTAGGCCTCGTTAGGGGTCTCGTGGGTTCGAATCCCACCCCCTCCGCTTTTTTCCAGCGCGGAATCCGCCACTCCAAGGCAGATTCCGCCGCGGCACCGATGTCTGTGCCGCCGTTTAGCCTTTACCGCTCAACACCGCCTAAGACCGCCCGGTAGAGGCTACGCCGATCGCAAGATCGATCGCACAAGCCCCGACTTCTGATCCAGCGAAGATCGCGCGTTTGAACAGGGGGGCGCCCAATCCCTCAAAGCTGGTCACCCTCGGACTGGACCGGCGAACAGTGCTCCCAGTCTGATGCCGCGTATCGTCACGCTCTCGTGGTGCCAGAGACTGCGCTACCGAGACGAAATGCTGCGCCGAAACTGCTATGCCGTCGAGAATTGCTGAGGTAGGGTCGGGCTTAATGACGGACGTGATCGAAGCATCAGATCTGCACATGGCCTACGACGGGTTCGAGGCTGTGCGCGGGATCGACCTCCGAGTGCGACACGGTGAGATCTTCACGTTCCTTGGCCCAAACGGAGCCGGTAAGACAACGACGGTCGAGATCCTCGAGGGCCACCGCAAGCGCACGGCCGGAAATGTCCGGGTCCTCGGAGTTGACCCCGAGCACGCCGACCGTCACTGGCGGGCGAGGGTCGGCGTAGTTCTGCAAAGCTCGCGTATAGAGCAGGAGCTCAGCGTGCGCGAGTGCCTGGAACTGTATGCAGGCTATTACCCGAACCCCCGATCGGTGGCAGAGGTGATCGAGCTCGTCGGGCTGAAGAAGAAAGACTGAGACTCGCGGCGCGCACCTTTCGGGTGGCCAGCAGCGCCGCATGGATGTGGCGCTCGCGCTGATCGGAGACCCGACGGTGCTTTTCTTAGATGAGCCAACCACGGGGTTTGATCCTTCGGCGCGGCGCGCCGCCTGGGAGATGATTGACGGTCTGCGAAGGCTCGGCAAGACGATCTTTCTGACCACCCACTACATGGACGAGGCGGAGGCGCTGTCGGACCGGATCGCCGTCCTCCGCGCCGGTGTGATCGTCGCCGAAGGGACCCCGAGCACACTGGGCGGCCGTGACGAAGCCGCATATCAGGTCACCTTCACGTTGCCGAAAGGAGTCGCCGTCGAGGATCTCCCAGTCCGTCGTGACTCTGTGCAGTTGCTCGATGAGTCGGGTGGGGTGCTGATCGAAAGCGAGCAGATCATGGCCACTCTCAACATGCTTTCGAGTTGGGCAATTGAGAGAGGCTGGGAGGTAGGGGATCTGCAGGTGCGCCGACCGGGGCTAGAAGATGTCTACCTCACACTTACGGAGTCGTCCAAATGAACGACGCCCGCTTGGTCATCCACCAGCTGCGCTTCGATCTACAGGCTAGCTGGCGCAACCCGCAAAGCCGCTTCTTCACCTTTGCGCTGCCGGTGATCTTCCTGGTCTTGCTTACGTCGCTGTTCGGCAATCACACCACGCAGGTGGACGGGCAGCAAATCAAGGTATCGACCTACTACGTCCCAGGGATCGCGACCCTTGGGATCATCGCCACGTCGTTCGTGAACCTCGTGATCACGCTCACCGCCCAGCGCGAGAGCGGCATTTTGAAGCGGCGTCGATCCAGCCCCGTTCCGGCCTGGGTACTGATTGCAGGGCGGACCCTTACTTCGATAGCCCTCTCAATCGTGCTCGTCGTGGTGGTTGTCGCGATTGGTTGGATCGGCTACGGAGTTCATCTGCCGACTTCGACGATCCCCGCATTCGCGCTTGGCGTCGTCGTCGGCTCGGCGTGCTTTGTCTGCTTGTCCTTTGCGGTGACGAGCTTTATCCACTCTGAGGACTCTGCCCAGCCGATCGTCCAGGTGATCGTGCTGCCGCTGTATTTCATCTCCGGTGTCTTCATTCCGACATCTCAGCTGTCGAGCACGCTCAAAGACATCGCGAGCGTGTTCCCGGTTAGCCATCTCGACAACGCCCTTTTCAAGGCGTTTGACCCCGCAACCACCGGCTCGGGGATCGCGGGCCATGACCTTCTGATCCTGGCAGCTTGGGGAATCGGCGGCCTGCTTATCGCGCTTTGGCGCTTCTCTTGGTACCCGCGAGCCGCCTAACCAAAAAGCGTCCGACGTTAACCAGAAAGGAAGACTATGGCCAAGGCATTCACCGTCGAGTTCTCGATGCGCGAGACACCTTCCGAAGCGCAGGCACGCGCGGCGAGCGCTCTGATTGAGCCGGCACGTGCGGTTGGCCTGCGTCTAACGAAGCGCGGCGCCCAGGAGTTGCGTTACAAGCCGCGTGTTCAGTTTCCATTCTTGATCATGCTGTGGCACAACCTCAAAGGCGAGCAAATGACAGTCAGGTTTGAGCCTGGCGAGCAAGATGGAACGCTTGTGAGGATCAGCGGCGCGGTCGCCAGCGGTAACTATGTGGCCGCAGCGGACCCCGAGCATTGGTCAGAAGCGCTCGGCGAATCACTCAGCAGTTGATTGCTACGGGCGCGACCCGGCCGCCCGTCTAGCCTCGATCCACCGTTTTCACCCCGCAGGGTGTGATCGCCTGACTTGAGGTAGGTAACTCTGCCGAGGAGGCTCCCCAGGTCACCCTCGGCGCCCTCCCGAGACGAGCCCGCGCCAGTCTCGGGGCTCCAGCCTCCGCTTGCGAGCACGGCGAGGCGATCGGGGCCGGCAGGATCTTGAGATCGACGAGGAGGCCGGCGGCGGGCTATGGCCCGACGCCCACCGGCAGCGCCCGCAGCCGTGCGAAGGCCGCCACCAGCGCCTCCGCCCAGGGCCAGCAGCGAGGCAGGCGCAGCGTCGTCGCCCGGGCGGAGCGG
Source organism: uncultured Solirubrobacterales bacterium (assembly GCA_963842375.1). Classification (GTDB taxonomy): domain Bacteria; phylum Actinomycetota; class Thermoleophilia; order Solirubrobacterales; family 70-9; genus CAVUPF01. The sequence continues at coordinate 217,355 of CAWJGB010000010.1, read as the reverse complement.
ACTACCCGCCCGGCGACGTGCAGCAGGCGCTGGCGCAGGCGCTTGGGCTCGGCGAGGGCGAGCTCGCCCTCCAGGCAGAGGGAGCGCGCCCAGCTGAGCAGGTCCTGGGCGATCAGCGAGAGCTCCAGCCAGACCTGGTTGTGCTCGAAGGCGGCGAAGGGCATGTTGCGCATCCCGGTCTCCTTGCCGCAGCGGATCTCGTCCTCGGCCCGGGCGCGCTGGCGATGGCGCAGCTCCAGGGCGGCGATGTCCTTGGCGCCTTGGTCGGTGATGAAGGCGGTGTGGCGGTGGCCCTCGGCGTCAAAGACGCAGAACTGGGCGCCGGGATGGGGGCGCTCTCTGCGCACGATCAGCCGCGTGCCCTCGGGCCAGGCGCAGAGGTCGAGGACGATCGCTCAGCTCGGCGACCCAGGCGCCCTCGCGCTGGCATCCCCTCGGCCTCGATCGCCTGCTCGCCATGCCGAATCGGGGAGTGCCAGGATCGCCTCGCGGACCCGCTCGTCGACCTCATAGCCGACCGAGAAGCCGAATGCCGGCGTCGCGGCAGTCGGAGGTGAAGGCGTGGGTGCGCCCGCCGATGTCTGCGCGCACCAGGATCTCGCGGTCGAGGTCTGCCTCGGGGAGCTGCTCGAGGGCCAGCTGCAGGACCTCGAAGTGATCGGCGGCGGTGTTGGCGCCGGCGTTGCCGGGACGAAGCAGGCCGGCCAGTGCCTCGCCGGTCTGATCGAGGTAGCAGAGCAGCGGGTGGAAGCCGAAGCCGCGCTTGTAGTTGCCGGCGGCGTGCTCCTTCTCGGAGTGGGCGCCAAGCAGCGTGGCGTCGATGTCGAGGATCAGCTCGCTTGGGCCGGGCGCCCGCCTCCCAGGCCCCCACGGCGATTTCTCTCCTTCTCAAGGTAGGAGTCCAACCGGTTCCGCCGCCTCTGCCTCGCTTCCTGGCATCAGATGCCCATAGCGATCCATCGTGATCGAGATACTGGCGTGGCCGATGTAGGTGGAGAGTACCTTGGCGTTTACGCCCGCGGTGATCATCAGCGCGGCGAAAGTTTGGCGGCACTCGTGGAGGCCAATCGGGTTGAGCCCCGCCGCCTTCCAGACCTTGTGGGCTCGCTCGGTCAGCGTCGTTGAGTGCTTCACCTTGCCGTCGGAGTCGATGACGTTCCGCATCGAGTCCTCGCCACCCTGGCGAAGCCTGTGCTCGACCAAGATGCGACGCAGAACCGCGGCGATCGGCCCCTCCGCGTTCCCGCCTCGCTCTTCGGCTCGATCTCCCTCTCCTTGTTCATCCCAGGCTCGCCTGACGTGGATCACCCCGGCCTCGAGATCGATGTCTTCCCAGTGCAGCGCCCATAACTCTCCCCGCCGAAGACCCGCGTACAGCGCCAGCCCCCACACAGCCCGGTCAGCAGCCGGCAAGTCCTCGATCAGCGCCGCCGCCTCGGCGGGATCAGCGATCCGCTGGCGCCGCCCGCGGCAGGCGGGCAGCTCAAGGGCGCTGGTCGGGTTGATCGCAACCTCGAGCGAGCGAGCGCTCCGCGGTAGATCACCCGTGGACGGAGCTGGGGGTTAGATCGGTGGACCGACGAAAGGGGGGCCGGCCACCCGCAGCGGCTTCAGGATGTTCTTCACGGTCAGGGATCGAGGCCCGTGTCAAGCAACCGATCGGCGAAGTCCTGCACATCGACAGCGGGAAAGCGAGGAGAGCTTGCGGGAGGCCCCAGCCGCCAGGAGATCGACGCACGCGAGGCAAGCCGCTACTCCGATCGAACCTTTCGGCGTTTAGGACCGTATAGCAGTCCAGAGAGCGTCGACCCGACTCGAAAGAGCACGAAACAGGGAGGGATGAGCGAATTGCAGACCCCAGATCAGAGCGGTGCACTCCTCGCGCGTCAACCCCGCAAGGGCTTGGCCGTTCGCGTTGCCAGCTGCGCCGCGCTCTCAGCCCTCACCCTGGCGCTTGTGCCAAGCCTTGCCGGCGCCAGCGGCCTTCCCCCCTTGGTTCAAGCCAAACCCGCGGTCCAGATCAGCGGCGGCTTCGAACTTAAGGGAAGGATCCATCCCTACGGGCTGGACACCCACTACCACTTCGAATATGGCCCCACGACCAGCTACGGCACCAACGTCCCGATCCCCGAAGCCGATGCTGGCTCCGCCAACGAATTCGTCCCGGTCTCCCAAACGGTAACCGGCCTACAGCCGAGCACGACCTACCACTTCCGCCTGGTCGCCTCCAACTCCGCGGGACAAAATACCAGCGAAGACGAAACCTTCACGACGCCGGCCAACTCCAACACGCCCAGCAATCAGTTCTCGATCGGCTCCGCGACGACAAAGGGCAGCACCGCGACGCTCGCCATCAGCGTTCCCGATCCGGGAACAGTCTCAGCTACCGGCAAGGACCTGAAGTCAGCCAGCGCCACCGCGAGTGGAGCCGGCACCGTGAAGCTGAAGATGAAGCTAAACGGCGCGGGGTCCAAGGCGCTGAAGAAAGCCAAGGGCCACAAGCTCAGATTGAAGGTGAAGATCAGCTTCCTGCCCAGCGGCGGCAGCGCCGCCAGCGCGACCAAGACCCTGACCTTCAAGGCTGGGCGCTAGGAATGAATAGGGCCATCCAGAGCAGCTACAAGGCAGACCCGATGCGCCGGAGGAGGAACGATGGGTGACTTGGCCAACTCCGAAAATATCGGTGAGCCACCATGTGGGCGCTCGCCTGCCAGCCCTGTCGCTAAGGCCTTCCTTTGCACATCGCTTGTGGTCTTCGCCCTCGCTGCCCTGCCCTCCCTAGCTGCGGCGTCTTACCCAACCCTCGCCCCCTTGGTTACCGGCACCTCCGCAACCCCGACGTCCAACGGGGCGAAAGCTGACCGCGACCGTCTACCCCTATGGCGCTGATACCCACTACTACTTCGAGTACGGCACCACGAACAGCTACGGCACAAACATCCCCACTCCGCCGGGGGTGGATCTTGGTGCGGCGGAATATCCCGCCAGCACCCCGATCGAACAAACGATAAGCGGTCTGACGTCCGGCATGACCTATCACTACCGGATCGTCGCCTCGAACGAAAAGGGCGCAGCAACGGGCGCCACCGGGGACCTGACTTTCACGACGCTCACAAACGCAACCGCGCCTAGCGTCACGGTGAAACCGGCGAACTCGATCACAGGGGGGTTCGAACTCAGCGGCACGGTAAACCCAAACGGAGCTGAAACGCACTACCGCTTCGAATACGGCATCTCGACCAAATACGGAGCCAAAGCTCCAAGTCCTGATGGCCAGCTCGCTACCGGAGTGGGCCCCGTAGGAGTCTCTGCGAAACTCGAATCGCTCCTCCCCAACACCACCTACCATTTCCGACTCTTTGCGGAAAACTCAGCCGGCTCGACGCCCAGTGAAGACAAAGAATTCACGACCCCGAAAATCGAACCCGCCGCGCCCCTCGCCGAAGCCATTGAACCGATTGAAACCGCCAACGGATACAAACTGCAGGGCAACATCAACCCGAACGGCCTCAAAACGACCTACCACTTCCAGTTCGGAACCACGACCGGCTATGGGACCAACATCCCGGAACCGAACGAAAGTATCGGCGAAGGAGAAGCCACCGTCCCCGTCTTTCAGGAAATCGGGCTAAACAAACTGACTCCAAACACGACCTATCATTACCGGATCGTCGCCGAAAACTCCAAAGGTCCCGGTATGAGCAAAGACGAGCAGCTCACGACCAAGCCAGAACCGCCCGCCGTAGCCGCCACCCCGTTTACCAAGACCGCGGAAGGCTACGTAATCAACGGCACCGTCAATCCCCACGGAGCTGAAACGTCCTACCACTTCGAATTCGGCACCACGACCGCTTACGGAGCCGACATCCCGGCGCCCGATGCGGTTGCCGGGCATGGAACCGTCCCCGTCCCCGTCTCCCAGGTGGTTCCCGGCCTTCCGCCGGGGATCCCTTACCACTATCGCCTCGTCGCACACAACAAGGGCGGCACGACTATCAGTGAAGACCAGGCATTCACCACTCCGCCCGAAGGGCCGGAAAAGATGATCCAAATGCCGCCCACCCCGCCCTCGAACCAGTTCACCGTAGGTTCTGCAGTTGCGAAGGGCACGACCGCGGCAATCCAGCTGAGCGTCCCCGGCCCGGGCACGATCTCAGCTTCAGGCAAGGACCTGAAACCGGCCACGACCACCGCGAGCGGAGCCGGTGAGGTCAGCCTGAAATTGAGACTGACCGGCGCTGGCGCCAAGTTGCTAAAGAAAGCCAAGGGCCATAAGCTCAAACTGAAGGTCACGATCACCTTCCAGCCCACCGGCGGCAGCCCTGCCACCACGACCAAGACCTTGATGTTCAAAAAGACTGGCGCAAGGCACTAACGGAGGCTAGCGGAGTTAAATCGCCGGCTGAAGGCACGTCAGGAATATCTCAAACCGAGGAGAGTCATGTCAAAGCCACAGACAGTCCGCAAGCCTGCATCGGTACTTGTGATCATCCTTCTTGTTGGGACGGCGATGTTCGCCGGGCTCAGCGCCGCCAGTGCCGGGGCGCGTGGCTCCAAGGTGGTTGTCAAAGAGTCAAACGTCAAGGGCAAGACGATTCTCACCACGACCAGTGGCCACACCCTCTATAGCCTGAGCGTCGAGAAGCACGGCAAGTTCATCTGCACAAAGAGCAGCAGTTGCTTGACCCTCTGGCACCCGCTCAAAGTGCCGGCTGGGGTGATGCCAAAGGGCCCCGTGAAGCTGGGTACTGTCAAGCGGCCCGAAGGGGGCCTGCAGGTCACCTATCGCGGGCTTCCGCTCTATAGCTTCATCGAAGACAAGAAACCAGGCCAACTAGAAGGCGAAGGAATCAAGGACGTCGGGACCTGGCACGCGGCCGCGGTACGGTAACCCGACCCTGAACACAGCAGAACGCGCCCCGCTTCAATGGAGAGCCAGCCGGAGAGGGGTGCGTCGACCCATATCGACGGACTGCGCGCCTGGCTTGGCGAGATCGACCACTCGCTCTTAGTGCGCAGTCGCGTTGGATTGGCGGCGCTCCTGATCGCGGGTGGCGTCGCCGGAGCGGCCCTTTTTGTTGCGATCGATACCTCCCAAAACAGCGCCCCTGCCACCGACATCCAAAGGCTCCAGGGCCAGATCGAAGCGCTGCGCCGTCAGCGGGCTCGCGCCGATCGACTTGCCGCCCGCGTTAGCGCCGCGCGGTTGCTGGCAGGCAGAACCAGCGCCGAATTGACCGCGCTTCAGGAACTGGTCCAGGGCCTGCAGCGAGGGGCGATCGCGGCGGGCCGGCGCACGGCCGTCCGCGGTCTGGGAGCTACGCCTTCGCGCACACCGAGTAAGAGCTCGGCGCCAGGTAGGGGGAGCTCAGGCACGAGCGGAACGACCGTCAGCGTTGCCAACAACCCGAAGCTCGGAAAGATCCTCGTGACCTCTGGCGGCCTCACGCTCTACGATTTCCGTAAGGATTCGGGCACCAAGTCAGCCTGCTATGGCGCCTGCGTAAAGATCTGGCCTCCCCTTACGACGAGCGGCGGGCCTAATGCGACAGGGGGGGCTGATGCGTCAAAGCTGGGCACGGCCCGGCGCAGCGACGGGACGACTCAGGTGACCTATAACGGTCACCCGCTCTACACCTATGTGGGGGATCAAAGGTCAGGTGAGACTTCGGGTAACGGCATCACCGAGTTCGGAGGGTCCTGGCATGCGCTGCGCCCGAGCGGCAACGAGGCCGGCGGCTGAGGTTTGTCCAGGTGTGGTTGCTCGCCCCTATCGAACGTGGAGCCGATCGAGGTGATGTCCTCGCCGATTACTTCGAAGCGCTCGACACTCCGCCACCTCGATCGACTACTGGCCGGACCCCCTTCATCGGTCCACGTCCGATCTCAGGGTTTCGGGCCACTACCACGTCGCTTTGCCGATGCCCAGCGCTAGTAGCCGTAGCCCCCGCCAGAGGACGTGCCCGAGCCGCTACCACTTTCCTTGGGCGCGCTAGCGCCGCCACCCGATGAGCTACCAGCCGCAGCGCTCGAGCCGCTCGGCTGAACGGCGTTCCATACACCGCCGAACGAGTTGACCCCGTTGCCGTTGGCCTGGCCGGAGCTCGTGTCGGCCGTGTAGGTGTAGAGGGGATGCCCGGCGTAGGTGACCTGAATCGTGCCGTCAGCGCGCTTCACCGTGCCGAGCTTCGAGGCGCTCACACCGCTGCCGGCCTTCGGGCTTGCGGTCGTGAGCTCCGGCGGCCAGACCTTGGCGCAGCTGCCCGAGCAGCTGGACTTGCCGCCCAAGTCCTTCTGGAACGTGTAGAGCGTTTGGCCTTCTGCGTCAACAAGGATCGAGCCGAGTTTGGGATTGCTTGCTACTTCGATGCTCGCCGCTCCGCCCTTTCCTGCAGATGGAGTCGTGCCTGCGCCGCTCGTCGTGGCAGACGTGGTGGTGCTGTTGCTGCTACTACCGCATCCTGCCAGCGCTGCGACGACGAGCAAGCCCAAAGAGAACGTGAAGGGGAAGCGTGCCAGCATGTGATGAACCTCTTTCTGGTAGGTGATCCGAGGACTCGGCAGACAGCGACATGTCGCGCGAGCGTGTAATCGGGTTACGTCCGAAGGGCAATCGAGGTTCAGGCCCTGCAACCAACCTACTGCGCCACAGTGGGGAAACCGAGCGCCTCACTTGGCGCACTACCTGCGTTCAACCACAGGGGCTCCTTCGCGCGCTGTTCATGACTGTCAGCCATGTCTGAACCCGACCCGCGCCCTGGCCGTATCCCGGATAGCTATGACCGTCGCGGCGTTCAAAATCAATGTGATGCTTTCCGGTGCCGGCACACTCGCCCTTTCTCCGAAGATCACGGCCTGCGACTCTGAGCGCGCGACCAGCCGCCGGCTCCGTCGCTGCCATGAGGATCGGGGCTCGCTTCCTGAGCACGTGGGTCGTGTGAGATAGTGTGCGAGTGGCTACCCATGAACAGTCCGCGACCCGTCTCGCGGCCATCGAGGACCTCGGTGCCTCGCAGGTCACCGTTGCGGAGGAGACCCCACACGGAGCCCTTGCCGTAGGCATCAGCGCGGGCAAGCCATTCGCAGTCTCTAACCGCTGTCGCCATCTCTTCGCCTCGCTGGGCAAGGGCCGCGTGACCGACGACGGATGCCTGGAGTGCCCATGGCACGCGGCGCTCTATGACGTCGGCAGCGGAGAGATGGTGCGGGGGCCCCAGGGTGCATTTAAGCCGCTGGCCGGTGTCGTTAAGGCGACGACCGGCGCCCGATCCCTAAAGACATTCCCGGTCGAGGTGCGCGACGGCGCAATCTGGCTGGTTGGTTGACCGACGATCCCAACCCCTCGGCGTCCCGCCCCCCTTCGGCAAAGAAGCGCTCTCATAGGCTGCGCGAGACAAAGGTCTCGGCCACCCCGACCGACAGCGCGGCAGCTAGACCGACGTAGACAATGCCGACAGCCGCCCTGGTCCGGGCAGGAATTGCGTAGTACTCCCGACTCTCCCGCGTCGCGCGAGCTTTCCATCGCCGCCAACTCTCCATGGCACCGAGGATCAGGATCAGGAAGAGGACCGGACTGGGGTAGAAGATCGTCAAAGCGAGGAGCCCCGCCAATCCGACGAGCCACACCGCCGGACTGAGCGCTGCCATCGCCCGGCCACCGTCAAGTGGAACTACCGGCAGCAGGTTGAAGAGATTGAGGACGAATCCGATGTAGGCGAGCGCTCGCCAAAAATCGCTGCCGGTCGCCAGCCAGACTCCCAGGGGAACGAGGGTGGCGATGCTCCCCAAGACTGGGCCTGCAAGTCCCACCCGCGCCTCTGCAGCAGCGTCCTTGCCCATCGACTTCGCCGCGATGATCGCCCCGAGGAAGGGGATGAACAGTGGCGCCGATGCCCTGATCCCCTCCCGCCGTAGCTGGATCACGTGGCCGACCTCGTGAAGGAAGAGGAGGGTGACCAGCCCGACCGCAAAGGGAAGGCCGAAGAGCAGCCCGTATGCGCCGATCGAGACCGCCATCGAGCCGAAGGTCGCCAGAACCTTGAGCTGCGGGAGCAAGATCAGGAGTGTCTTCGCCTTCGCGAGTAAGACGCCCAGCGGCGCAAGGACGCGGGGGAGCCGCTTGCGAAGAGGGCGGCGACCCGAGCCCGGATGGATCGGCTCGTAACGCTCCGGGGTTTCGGGTGGCGACGGCCGTCCAATAGGCAGGTGCTCGCCAAGGCTCTCGGACATGACCGTATTGTCCATCACCTCAGTAAATGCAGTCTCAGGCTACCGGCGATCGCTCGGATCGGATCCTGAGGAGGTCATCTTGGCGGCTTCGATCACGGCGCAGCCTCAGGCACAGACGTAGCGGGCGGAATCGGCTACGCGGCACCGATTGCGGAATGAGGCCGTGGTGGCTATCGGTTGGGGGATAGAGTAGAGAGGTCATCAACCCAGAGGAAGGGCAATACGGCTGCGCCATTCCCCAGCATTCTCTGCGGCGTCGAGGGCGACCCAGCCAGCACTGAGGCCGCGCGGCAAGCGGTCGCGCTAGCGGTGCCCGGCGCTGCGCTTCACTTCCTCGCCGTCCACACCACCGTGCGGCTGCCTGAGCACACCAAGGTAGAACAACAAGAGAGCTTGGAGGAAGCCTGCTCCCTGGCGCGAGAGGCCGGGATTTCGGCATCGACGGAGCTACTCAGCGGTCGCTATGCGCACGATGTGCTGCTCCCGGCGAGCGAGCATCACGATCTGCTGGTTCTCGGAAGCCACAATCGCTCGCGCGCTTCGACCATCATGTTGGGCAGCACCGCGGGTAAGGCCGCCCATGAGACGCACCGTCCGCTGCTCGTCGCGCGAGAGCCCCCTCTTCCGGGCGCGTTCCCAAAGAGCATCCTGTTTGCCAGCGATGGTTCGCCTGGGTCCTGGGCGCCAGCGCGAGCCGCCGCCAAGATCGCTGCCGCCTTCAACTCAATCGTCGAGATAGTCCATGTCGTGGACGGGACGCACCCCGAGCGCCACCGTGTGCTCGAAACTCAGATCGCCGAGATCTGCGAGGCGACTGGTGAGGAACCGGGGCTCACGGAGCCCGCCGGCCACCCCACCCAAGGAATCATCGAGGCCGCCCAGGCAAAAGGTTCCTCGCTGATCGTCTCCGGAAGGCGTGGCCTACATGGGATCAGGGCCCTAGGCAGCGTCAGCGAGCGAGTTGTGCACGGGGCACCTTGCTCGGTCTTGCTGATTCCAGCTGGCAAGGGCACAGCGGAGTCGTAAAAGCACGGCTGTTCAGTCTCAAACCGCTTGTAGTCGTTGACAAGTTTGCGGTGCTGGGGATCGGGGACCCGGTTTGCGCTACGACCGAGTCGGCCGCTGGATCAGTCAGTGACGCCCGCAGCCTCTGCAGCAGACGCACGGTCATCGTAGCGCCGGATTTCCGCGATCCGTTCGTCCCTCGTGAGATAGACGTGGTAGAGGAGTCGACCATCCCCGGGACGCTGACCTGCGTCCGGCCACCGGACGACGAGGCCGCACAAGATGCCGTTCGTGCCCTCAAGGAGTTCGGTGATCTCGGCATCGGCGCCGGCATCCATTCCCCTGGCAAAGGTCGCCAGCACCTCTGAGCGATTTCGACATCGCCTAGGGAGATCATCGTCACCCCAATGCACGTCGTCAGCGAGAAGCGCGCCAAGTGCTTCGAGGTCCCGGGTCAAGTAGGCGGCGCGGAGGCGCTCGGGGAGCGAGCTGTGGGCGTCGGCGACCTTCGCCATTTCCTAACGGTAGCCGGAAGGCGTGCCCTTCGCAGGTGATACGCGCCCGGCTTGACGCTCACCAGGGCGTTCGCCGGACTGCGCGGCCGCGTTCATGGTGCGGAGCACCGAGCGCGCGATCGTGTGTGGCCCGTCGGAGTCGATCGGCGCCGGCGCCCCGAGCAGGTAACCCTGCGCGTAGTCGACCCCGAACATTCGCACCAGGGAGAGGGTCGCCTCGTCCTCAACCCCCTCGGCAACGGTCTTTTGGCCAAGCCGCTTCGCGAGCCCAACGATCGTCTGCACCAGATAGCGGTCAAACGTGCTCCCGCTCATCCCGCGAACGAACTCGAGATCGATCTTCAGCGTCTGGATCGGGATGTGCTTGAGGTAGCCGAGCGAGCTGAGTCCCGTGCCGAAGTCGTCAAGCGCGAGGTCGCAGCCGAGGTTCTCCAGATAGCCGGCGAAGCGGCGAGCCGCTTCGATGTTCGCGACCCCGGTCGTCTCGGTCAGCTCAAAGCTGAGCAGGTGAGGGTCCAGCCCGGAGCGGATCGCAGATGCCACCCCCTCGATCAGCTCGCGATCGGTCAGGGAGGGCCCTGAGATGTTTACCGCGACCGCCCGACCGTGCCGGGCCAGCTCGATCGCCTTTGTAACGGCGAGGCGGTCGATCTCTGCGATCAAGCCGAAGCGCTCCGCGGTGGGCAGGAAAGAGGCGGGGGGGATCTCGCTGCCGTCCCGGTCGATCATCCTCACCAAGAGCTCCTCCCGATCCACCTCGCCAGTTTGCAGGTCGACGATCGGCTGCGCGTGAAGGACGAGGCGGTCCTCGCGCAGCGCAGCGCGAATCCGGTCGACCCAGGTGAGCTTCATCCCCTTCTGCCCGCGATACACGCTGATCGTGCCGTGGCCAGCCGCCTTGGCGTCGTAGAGGGCGATGTCGGCGGCGATGAACAGGTCCCCGACGGAGCGCTCGCCATCGGCGCCGAAGAGGACGATGCCGACGCTGGCCCCGACAGTCGGATCGTGTCCGGCCTTGATCGCAGCCAGCACCGTCTCGGCCACCCGAAGCGCGCCTGCCCCGTCGACCTCGGGCACAAGTACGGCGAACTCATCCCCGCCCAGCCTCGCGGCTGTGTCGGTGGTCCGCAGGCTGTCGGTGATCGCAGCGGCTACCCGGCGGATCACCCGATCCCCAATCGGGTGGCCGAAGGAGTCGTTGATGAACTTGAAGGAGTCGAGGTCGATGAACAGCAGGGCTCCCCTGTGTTCGTAGCGACGCGCGTAACGAAGCTGCTCGTCCACCCGCTCGGCGAAGCGACGACGGTTGCAGAGGCCAGTGAGCGAGTCGTGGTCGGCCAGGAAGCGCAGCCGCGACTGCATCTTGCGCTGCTTTGCGATGACCTCGTCGCGTTCTCGGATCAGCTGGCTGTTCTCGGCCAAGGTCCGGAACAGGCGCGCCAGGCCCAGCAGAAGGGCGGCGGCGCTGGAGCCGATCACGACTAGGTTGCGGTCGCGCGTTCCGTCGAGCAGCAGGCCAACGGAGACGAGCATGGCGCCGCCCAAAGCGATGCCGAGCAGGCGGCCGCGGAACGGATCAGAGCGTCCCAGAGTCGCACTGAAGCGCGAAGAAGCGCAGAGCACGACGACGGCCAGCGCCCAGCCAAAGTAGAGGGCGGTGCTTGGAGCGTCGGTGCCGTGGACGGTCTCTCTGACGTTTGCGAGATCGGTGCCAAAGAGCAGGGCCATCCCGGCCATCAGCCAGAAGTAGGCGGCGCCGACCCGGAAGCGGCTGGGGATACAGACCACTACGAGCATCGCCAGCGACGCCAGGTCGAGGATCGGGTAGGTGAGCTCGCCGCCGACCAGAAGTCGAGAATCGGAGGCTTCATCGAGCAGCGAGTTGAAGACCAGCGCGTAGGCGAGCGAGGCGGTCGCGAGGGCGATGATGACCCCGTCGATCCCGATTGAGAGCCGGGTCCGCTGCCGCCCCTCGGCGACGAGCAGGATCACGCCGGCGACCAGAAGCGGAAACAGCGCCAGGCAAAGGAAGTCACCGGCGACGGGAAAGTCCGTCAGCGTCCGCTGGGCGAAGAAGAAATAGGCCTCCCCGATCGAGTTGAAGGCGAGCCCGGCCCCGATCAGCAGCCAGCCGAGGCGTCTGCCGCGCTGCTCCACAGCACATAGGAAGAAGGCGAAAACGGGCAGGACCAGGATTGCGACGACCATCGTGTCGGTCAGCGCCCCGCTCGGCGACCTCGGTAGCGCGAGCGCCACCTGGATGAGCTCGACGAGAAGCGCGGCGCCCACTGCCGCAAGCAGCAGGTTCGATCCGCGATGGCAGCCGGCGGACTGCCGCGGCGAAGTAGCGGGTCTTAACTCCGGATTGAGCATGGCCATCTCTACCGGAGGCATCGGCAATGCGGCGGCGTACCTACACAGGCTCCCAAGAAAATACGTCTACGCTCACCTTGGCCGTCTCGTGCCTCCGGGCACGAACAGCGTGCCTCGGGATAGCGGGCGCGCTCATTGACGAACCGGCTCCTCCGACCAGCTCGATCGGTCCGACCGAGATCCTACCCGGCGCCTGCCGCAGCGGCTGGCGTACGCCGAGCCTCAATCGCGCCCCACCACAAGGCCGCCAGCAGTGCCGCCCCGACAATCGCGAGCCCGGCCGTCGAGATCACATAACCCGCCCCGTGGATGGCGGGGTCGATGAAGACCCAGATGAGTGCTCCGAGGAAAGCCACGGTCGCGCCGAGTAGCGTCATCCGTCCGATCACGCGGTGATGGCGGGCCGCGACGAAGCGCTCCACGGCAAGCATCACCAACGTCAGGGTCGGTAGCAGGAAGAGGCCAATGTCTTGGTGAAGCCAGGTGTAGACAGCGTCCTTGGAGGCCCCTGCCGCAGAGGGGTCACCTGCGCCGAAGTACGTCTCATTGAGCTCGATCGCATATCCGGCCACCGCCACGGTCGCAAAGCTCAGGCCCCAGGTCCAGATCGCTGCCAGGCGGAGCGGGCGACCGCGCAGGGAGGCGAGCTTCCCCGCTCCGACGAGCAAGTAGGCGAACAGCACAAGCACGCCCCCGCCCATCACAAGCACGCCGGTCACGACGTCGTCGCTGGCGATCCCGTTCGTGCCATGGTGGGAGGTGAACCAAGCTGGTGGGTTCCAGGCGAAAAGGCCGTTGGCGAGGTAGATCCCCGACATCCACACAATCCCAACCGCCACCGCGGCCAGTCCCCCGCGAGCAAGAGATCTGGGGCTCCCCTCGAGGCTCCCGTAGCCGAACTGCTGCGCGGCGAGCGCGACGATAAACGCCATCAGCGCTACCACCATCTGATGGGAGTGGGCTCCCACCAGCGCTTCGGCCCAGCCTTTCGTGTCGGTCCCGATCTGATTGGCCCAACGACCAATCAGGCCTGGCGAGTTGCCGAACTCGAGGATCCAGCCGCCTAGGTGACCCATCAACGCGGCGCAAAGCATCGAGGCGGTGGCGAGGGTGGCCGCAAGGAAGGGAAGCGTGCGACTAGCGACGGAACGACGCCACTCGCCCACCAACCCCACGAGGAGCATGATGAAGATCTCATCGAGAGCGAAGAAGCCGGCGATCTGAATCCACATCGGTACCTCGTCTCCGGGGATCTGTTTGATGAAGAGCCCTCCGATGGCGGCTGGAATCGTCGCAGCCAGCACGCCGAACGCAATCCCGACCCGCACGTGTCTGGAGCGCAGCCCGAATCCCTGGCAGGCGAGTAGTGCGCCTAACCCGACCGTCCCAATCAGCAGCCCGTGCAGGAACATCACAGGCCCCGTGTCCGGCCCGCTCGAGGCGCTCCGCTCAGACTGGAACGGATTTGAGACAAGTGCACTGATCAGTGCGAACAAAAGCAGCCAGGCGAAAACGAAGACCACCAAGCGCCGCTGCGTGAGCCACGGCGCGCGCTCGATCAGCGGCTCGTCGGCTCCCCCGTTTATCGGAGGCCGGGAGGTCATCTGCTCGTCCCTGAAGGCCACTTACGCGATGCTATCGTCGGCATGGCTGGATCTGTGTCTGCGCCGGATCTGACCTTGAAGGCGTGGGATCAAGCCGGATCGGATCGCAAGATCGATCATGCTCACGAATAACCTCAGCGAGAGTCTCCTTAAACAAGCAGAGAATGCCTGGATGAGCTTGCCCCCGAAAGCCGTTGGACGCCGTCAAGCGTTCCGTGGTTCGAATCCCACCCGCTCCGCTGCTATTTCAAGCGGATTCCGCGTTGCGGAGCAGAAATCCGCCCTTGATCGTCGACAGTTTGAGATGTATCCGCCCACCGCTCAAGACCGCCTTGGACCGCTCGTCCGCGTACCGGGATCTGGCAAAGATTGACGGGAACTCCGCAATGACCAGACGGTACTTGGCCAGCACCTGAGCGGGCCACAGCTGTACGTCGCTGTGGCCCGAAACCCTGAAATCGGTCCGATGAAGGGGGCCGGCCAGCCCTACGTTCCTTGTGGGCGCTGCCGGAGCGCCGCCCGCAACTACGACCCCTCCGGCAACTTGATCTCCGCTAGTAGGGAATCAGGAACCCTCCGGGGTTGAGCACGCCGCGGCGGTAAACGTTGAGCACGGCCTGTGCAGCGGGGCTCAGGTTGGTGGCAACCGAGTCAAATGCCACGTAGTGACCCGCCGGTGAAATAGCCGGATCGCCGGAGTTCCCATTTGCGGGCGCTCCGGTCGCGCCGCTTGCACGCGAGACCAGAGCCAGGCTCCTGGTTCGCAGGTCTCGCTCGTAGACGTTTCGCACCGAAGCGGTTGTGGACGGCACAACCGCCGACAGCAGGTTCGTCGCTTCCGAAGCGAAGGCCACATAGCGACCGTCGGCCGAGATTACCGGTGCGCCTGAATTCCTGTTTGCAGGAACTCCGTTTATCCCCTCACCACGTGAGAGGAGGGTGGTTTCATCGGTGTTCAGATCACGAAGGTAGACCTCTCGCACGGCAGGCTCAGCGGTGGGTGTCGCCACCAGATTGGTTGCGACCGAAGAGAAAACGATGTGACGTCCGTCCAGCGAGACCGTCGGCTCGCCCGAGGGGCCGTTGGCTGGCGCCCCGGTCGGACCGCTGGCCCGCGAGACAAGGGTCGTCGTGTGCGTAGTGCGATCGCGTACGTAGATCTCTTCGGTTGCCGGCGTGCTCGCCGCTTCGGGGCTGAGGTTGGTGGCGTCTGAGATAAAGACCACGTAGCGGCCATGTGGGGAGATTGATGCCTCAAAGGAGCGCCCGTTGGCCTGGGCGCCCGCCATACCGCTCTGGCGTGAAACTAGGTTGGTCTTCTCGCTGCGCAGGTCACGCACATAGACATTTGTCGTCTTGTTGGTGGCGCCGAGGTTGGTGGCATCGGAGGAGAAGCTGACGAAACGTCCATCGGTCGACATCGTCGGACCGAAGGAATTCCTGTTTGCCTCCGCTCCAAACACACCGCTCTTGCGTGAGACAAGAACGGTCTCTCCGGTCTGCATATCCCGGACAAATATGTTCTCTCTCTGATTATGGGTGCCAAGGTTTGTAGCGAGTGAGGCGAATGCGATGAATTTGCCGTTTGCCGAGACCGAGCCCCCGAGCGAGTTCCCGTTAGCAGGCACCCCCGCAGTGTTCTGAGAGACCAGAACGGTCTGATTCGTCATGACGTTGCGCTCATAGACCTCTTTTACCCCGTTGTTGGGACCAGGCAGGTTTGTAGCCGCCGAGTCAAATACGACCCACTGGCCATAGACGGAAATCGAGTCAGCCTTAGAATCGGCATTTGCACCGGCCCCGCTGAGCCCATCGGCTCGACTGATCAGGACCGTCCGCGGATTTTTCAGGTGATGTGGGAGAAGCAGTGGAGGCTGGGCTGTAGCTATCGCGGGAAAGCTGGCCCCGAGGGCAATACACAGCGCCATCCCAACGCGTTGAAGCGCCTCACGCATGATGTCACCTGCCTTTTTGGGTGGACCTGGCTGTGAGGTGCTAACGGGGCTTGATGCTCTTCTTCTGGCACCAACCCCAAGTTCAGCTCCTCTGCTGCCCCCAAACACTCAGGGGGCAACAGGGTTGCGGTGCCGTCTTCGTTGGCGTGGTGGATGTCCGCCGGCCTTCGAAGCTTGCAGCGAGCATGCGCGGCGGCGTAACGTATCTAACCAATCGTGTCGAAGCGAAGCTGCACGGTGCCCGCTGCTTGGTTCACTGGATATTCGGCACCGGCGCAGATGCTCACGTTGATCAGGTTCGCGTTGCTGATCGAAGGGCCGCCCTCGATGGCGTGCTGGAGTTCGGATATGTCGGAGCCCTGCAATATCACGGCTTCGCCGGGCTGGGCGCCCGAGGCGACGAACGCGTAGCGATCGCAGGCGCCTTCTTTGAGTTCTATCGCGGTGCTATTGATCGCCGTGCCCGAGGTGCCCTGCAGGTTGGCGAGGCCGAGGAGTGGAAGGTTCGCGCTGGTCAGCGAGTGCGGCTTGATGTCGGCGCCGGTCAGCGAGCCTTCCCTGACCTTGATGCCCGTCACTGCACCGCGCTTCAGCTGCCTGGTGCCGACCGAGTTGGCGGGGATGCGAAGGGCCGCGAGTGCCCCTCCGCCCAGCGCGATGAAGACGGCGAGAGTCGCCATCACGTTGGCGTAGCTGAGCTGCTTTTTGATCGCGGTCATCGGGCTTGCCTCCTGAGATGCTAGGGGGAGAGGATCAACGGCGGACGCGGTTCCTGCTGGAAGTTGAAGTCCTTGACCAGGTTGCCCAGCTCGGGGACCGATTCGCGCACCGTGGGTCGTGGGTCGGGCCGCCCGTCGGTTGCCGGGTTAAGCCGCTGGCTTTCCAGGAAATCGTCCTCGATGAACTTGTTGTAGGCGTCGTGGCTGAGCAGCTGGTGGTCGATGAAGCCCTGCTTGGCGTAGGGGCTGATCACCATCCCCGGCACCCGGAGCCCGTAGCCGTTGCCGTCGATAACGGGCGGGACAACGCTGTCATAGAAGCCGCCCCAGTCATCCCAGGTGAGGAAGATCGCGGTGCTCGGCCAGTCCGGTCCTTCCATAACCTTGTCGATGAGCTTGGTGACGTAGGCCTGTCCGGTTGCCACGGAGGCCTGGGGGTGTTCGCTCACCGCCTGGCTCGGCACCACCCAGGAGACCGCGGGTAGAGTCCCGGTCTGGGCATCATTGAGGAAGGCCGAGGTGTCCTGGATGTTGGCGACTTCGCGGTCTTCTCTGACCGTGCTGAAGTCTGGCAGCGGGTTCCAGATCCCGGGGGTGGCCGGGCCCTGGCGCGGCGGGTTGGTGCAGCGCTCTTGGCCGTCGGCGCAGTCAGGCTGAAGCCCCTTTTTGATGAAGTAGCCCCAGCTGACGCCGCCGTTGTGAAGCAGGTAGGTGATCGGGGTCCAGGCGAAATCGGGCTCGGGTCCCAGCAGCGGATCTTCGGGGTTGGTGCTCTCATAACCAGGACCGTCGACCGAGTTGGTGCAGCTGAAGGGATTTGTCGGCGAGGTGCAGGTCGCCGACCACTCCGATAAGAGGAAGAGGTGCTGGGGAAGGCTCCAGCTCTTGTCCGGCTCGAACAGGTGATCTTGAAGCACGAAATTCCGCGCGTAGTCCCAGTAGTTCGGGATGTCGCTCCCGGTCTTGTAGCCCATCACATCGGTCTGGCACTGGATAGTTCCAGGGGTTTCGCAGTGCTGGGCTTGCTCGGCCTGGGCGACGAAGCCGTTCATCGCGCCGCCGTTCAGGTCGCCTTCAAAGGCAGCCGAGGCGTGCGGGCCGCCCTTATTGTTTTGCGTGGGATCGTGGTAGGGCGCGATGCAGCCACCGTTTACCGGGTCGGGAACGCATACCCCCGGCGGGAAGCCTTCGGCGCCGGGATAGGTACCGAAGTACTCGTCAAAGCTGCGGTTCTCCTGCATGATGATCACGACGTGTTTGATCTTGTGGATGCCAACCGGGACGGGCAGCACGTTCACCGTCCGAGACGGGGAGTGACCCTGGCGGGTTGTCGAATCCCCTGGATAGAGGGCTTGCAGGCGATTGACGCCCGCGGTGTGCAGGTCCGTCCGCGCGAGGAAACTAGACCCGCTTCCAAGTGGTGTGCGAGCGATTGTGCGCCAGTGACCCTGGGAGAGCTGCTGAATGAAGACAGCCTCGCCAGTGCGATTTGGCCTGACCCGCCCGCTGAAGGCGATCTTCTCACCAAGGTCGGCCTGCCGCACGGAGACCTTCAGGCTGACCGCCGGGCGCGAGCGGGCCTCGGCCTGCGAAGCGACGATAGACGTCGCTCCCAAGACGAGCACTGCGGCGATCGTGAGTCGCACTGCCATTGGCGCCGCTGACTCTGACACGCCCGTCGGGCTGAAGTTGCGGAGGCGCGTGGCGGGTTGATGCGGATGGTTCATGTCGGCACGATCTTCATCAAGGCTCGATCTGGATCGAGCTGGCAAGGGTGGCGCAGGGTAAGGAGAAGCTCTGATCAAGGAGTCAAGGTCACAGCTTCGCGCGTGCTGCGGCTTTGAGCTCGGGCTACGGGCGCGGACTTGAGCGAAGGGAACGAAGAAGCGCACGAACCCTCTCAGACCAGCGCGGTCGCCCTTGGCCACGCCGCGGATCGAGCTCACGGCCGCAGTATGCGCAGCCGGCAGCGAAAATAGAGACGCGCTCGCCGCAGCCAGGGCAAAAGCTGGGTCCGGACCGTCGCATTGCGTCGCAGATCATGAACTTGGAAGTTCAACACGAGATGAACGACCGGGCGGGACAGCGGATGGGCACGCCTCATCAAAAGAAGGCGCACTGAGGGAACTACGCTGATGGCCCTTTGTCCGGGGGATGGGTATCGAGTTGGGCCTGCTTCGAACCTGTGGCCTCGTCTTCTTCGGTCTCTGGGTCCTCGCCTGAAAGAGCGTTCCTGAAGTGCCGGATTCCCGAGCCAAGCGAACGGGCGACCTCGGGGATTCGCTTTGGCCCGAGCACGAGTATCGCGATCACCAACACGATGAGCAGGTGAAATGGGCTCTCAAGTCCGCTAAACATTTTGTCCTCCGTATTCCCCTTTGGCCCCAGGGGTTGCAACGAGCATGGCAGATAGTGACCGTCGGGCATGGCTCCGAGGGCAGGGTCTCCTCTTTGCTGCATGCATGGCCGAGCCTCAGCGAACTACCCTACGCACGACCTCGCACGAGACGAAGACGTCGTGGCCCGTGGCACCGATGCAGGTGTCGTAGCCAGGTCCGCCATTCAGAAAATCGTCGCCGGAACCGGCCTTGAGACGATCGTTGCCGGAACCGCCATAGAGACGGTCGTTGCCCGAACCGGCGATCAGCGTGTCCTCACCGGCGCGGCCGATCAGCGTGTCGTTGCCGCCGCCGGCTACCAGGACGTCGTTTCCGGAGCCGCCCCTCAGGGTCGCGGGAACTTTGACTGTCCTGCCGACGATCTCCGTATCGCCGCCGCTGCCGCCGTTTACTTCGAAGCCGCCGATCGCCGGCGCCTGACAGATCAGCTCGTCCTGGTTGCCAGGGGGGTTGGCGCAGGCCTGGATCCCGACTTCGAGCGGACCGTTGGCGCTGATCACGTAGGTGCGGCCGTCGGCACTGAGCGAGATGTTGATGTCGGTAGGCCCCGGTCCGCCAACCAGGAGCAGGGTGTAGGGATGGGCGGCGGCCGAGGAAGCGGCGCGGGCGCTGACCGTGATTGCGGACCGGGCCTGGCCGGCCTGGGTGAGCTGAGGAACCTGGCTCAAGACGATCAGGGAGGCGACGAGGATCAGCCATTTGAGCAAGGAGCCCAGCCGCTTCGGTTGTCTTCTCAGCACGAGCATGTATTAGAAACAAGCCAGATGCCGGATCGATCCGATCAATGCTTGGGCTTCAGCTCGGCGAGCGAGCGGGCGATCCCGAGCATCTGGCCGTTGCTCAGCACCCCCGCGAGGCTGTTGCTGACCCAATACACATTGGCGCCTTCGTGCCAGGCGAGCAGCAGGATGTGCCCGGCGTTGGTGAAGACCTGGAAATGGCGTTTATCTAGGTCCACCGGCTGGCTCGATCCGCTGAGAATCGGCGGTTCCCGCCAGCCACTTATGCCCTGCAGGCCAAAGTAGGCGGTGTAGGCACCGGTGGGCAGTTCCATGACCATCTTGTAAGCGGAGTGGCGCTTGCCGGCCTGGTCTCGCAGCCCGTAAGCTCGCGGAGCTTCCGCGTAGGTCGCGCCGGCGGGAAGCTTCCTGGGGTAAAAGACCGGAAAGTTGAGGCGGCTGCGGGCGCTAGATGCCATCTGGGCGCCGATTTCGGAAGCATCACTGAGTCCCGCTGAGCCATGGGTCTCGACTGGTGAGGCTCGCTTGGAAGAGTGCGGCTCGCTCTTCGTCAGGGGAAGAGAGCCGCTTCGTCCTGTGCTCGGCGCGACTTCCCAGGAACTGCTCGACCACATGATGGATGGCGGTTGGGGTGGCTGTCACGTAGTTGGGCTGGTTTGCCACCAGGGGTTCGAGGACCGCAGGGAAGGGGATCTGTTTGATCGAGTCGCCTCTGAGTTCGACGAAGAGCTTCAGTAGTTCCAGCAGCTCTTCGGTGGAGTGCAGGTCGGAGGTCGTGTACTTGGTGAAGATGTCGATCAGCTGGGTGCGCTGGTCGATCAGCTGTTCGGTTGGGATCATCTGGCGCGCATCGCGGAGGAACTGCTGCTGGCGAGCCTCGCGGACGAGGTCGGTATCGGTATGGCGGTAGCGCACGAACTCGAGTGCCTTCTTCCCGCAGAGCTCCTGGTAGCCCGGCTGTATGTTGATTTCCGAATACTGTTCGGAGGGCGCCAGGCCTTCGTTGGAGTGGAAGTAGTGCCGGTCAACGTCAACGTAGACGCAACCGATCGCGTCGACCGCTTTGGCAAAGCCTTGGAAGTCGACTACGAATAGATGATTGACCGCGAGCCCGGTCACCTGCTTGAGCGTACGCAGGATGAGCTCCGGTCCTCCATCGGAGTAGGCGGCGTTGAACTTGGCGATCCCGTAGCCGGGGATATCGACTTTGAGGTCGCGTGGGATCGAGAGCATGTTGATCGTGCTCTGGCTGGGGTCCAGACGGACCAGAAGCACCGTGTCGGAGAGCCCGTTCTTGCTTGTGCTGCTATTAGGGCGATGATCGGAGCCGATCAAGAGGATCGTCTGGGGCCCGCCGTTGTAGCCCTGCGCTAGGAACTTGTCGACCTGACTGAGGCGGCCGTTGTGTGCGAGCGCATTGGCAATCCCCCCCAGGTAGTCCAGGATGCTGATCGAGGTCGCCGCCGCGGTGCTGACAATGATCAGCACCGAGGCGATCAGGAACCGCAGCCAAAGCCGCGGCCGCTTGGGCGACTCGTCGCCAACGAAGGAGGCAGCCTTTGGCGGAGATTCGGGAGGCGGCGCAGACAATCCGCTGAAAGTCGCGACCGTGCCAGCGGGATTCTTGCCTTGTCCGGGATCAGCTGAAGGTGGAGAGTGCTCCTCGGGCGGGTTGCCCCCAGGGGGCTCCTCGCCGCTGTCTGGGGGACCGGCCGCGGCAGCGAACTGCTCCTCGGTCGGCGGCTCGGAGCGCTTCTCGGAAGGCTCACCGTCGGCTGGATCGCGGTTAGGGCTCGGCTCTGACTCAGGTGGCAGCGGGCTCAAATTTCATGCCTCCAACTTCGGGCAGCGGATCCCGCCAGCTGCGCCCGATGCCGACATAAGCTAGGGGATTGCAGCCAGCCACGCAAAGACGCTGACCGTGGCAGCCTCCAGCTGAAGGCTACCTGGCGGCGAACCGACCGTGGTACTCGGTTTACCTTCCCATGTTTTCAGGTAAAGGCCATTGCCATCGTGGGCATTGGTCAATGCGCGAAGGGCGTTTTCCTTCGCTATCTGGTACCAGACGACGTTCCCATCGCTGGCGTGGAACTCGAGCATGTCGTGCAGATAGACGGCGTCATACTGGGGTCCCATTTGCAGGTGCGGAAAACGGGCCGCTGCATTCAGGGCCAGCTTTTCAGCATTTTCGCAATACCCATGCACCCCTGTTGCATCGCAGAGGGTCTGGTTGGCGATGATCATCGGGCCTTGGACATAGGGAAGCGGAGTGGGATCGAAGGGGGGGATGGGGATGGTCGACGTCGTGGCCGTGTAAGGACGCAACCTGCCGCTCGGCTCCGCTCGGAGCTTGGCCGCCTCAGTGGTCGGGTATTGCCCGGGTGAGACATCTGACGCTTGAGCCGACACCCCGCCGTGGCTGAGCTCGTCCTGAGGCGTGCGAAGGCGAGCGTAAAGTCCGTCCGCGGAGTCCCACAACCACTGGTTTCCCCAGGCAATGAACTTCTGCGCTTCAGCCAGGAATTGTGGCTTTTGAGTGAACGCGTAGAGCCGCGAAGCCAACTCGGTCCCGCCAGCCAGTGTCTCGCCGGCGAAGAAGGTGTGCTGCGTGTTCCACCATAGGCCGCCTTCAGAGCCCGACGAGCTGTCCCAGCCAGACGTGGCGATAAAGCGGAGGGCGGTCTCCGCGTCACCGATGTACCTGCGCTTGCCGGTCGCCTGGTATGCGTCGAGAAAGGCCAGCCCCCACCAGCCGTTGTCGTCAAACCAGGTTGTATCGCCGCTCCCATGCTGGCCCGGTTCAGGGGCAAACCCCGCGACTGGATGAAGTGAGCGGTTAAGGTAGGACTCAGCAAAGTTGGCGAAGCCGATGACGTTGCTCTTATGGCGATGGGTCGGATCGGCTATGGCGATCCCATCAAGTGCCTCAAACAACGGCACGATGTCCCACAGCGTCGCCACCCGTGCGCTGTCATGTAGCTGAGCGTCGAACCATTGACGGCGACTGTTCCACCAGAACCGGTGTATTTTGTCAACGCCGTTTTCAGCCAGGGAAAGAAACTGCGCCTGGGTCGAGGTCAAGGCCTGAGCGTAGGAGTAACCAGGAAGCAGGGCGAAGACGAGTAGGGTGCTCGTAATCGCCAAAACCAGAAGGAGCTTCTCCCTTGTGTGTGCTGGGCCGTCTGAATTCGGCTTCAGTACTTTTCCGATATCCCTCTTCACCCGGGATTGCGACGACAGATCGCTGGGTCGAGGATCCGATCCGCGCTCTAACAATCTTGGCAACTGGGACCTTGACGTCATTAACCCAGATCTTTCGCCAAGCGCCAGTACTTGCCTCTCAATCCTGGCGACGTAGACCGACCGCCCGCCCGAGCAAGGCGAAACCGGCGACCGCAGCGAATCCCTCGAAGAGCCCGCGCTCGATCCCCTCTGCGATCGAGCGCTCTGCAAGGCCCGTGACTATCGTGAAAGCGCCTGCCACTGCCAAGGAGGCGACCCCACACAGAAGCCACGGCCTGCCACTCAGGGGGCGCAATACCGAGAGGTCGTCAAAGACATCACCGGCGGGGCCGGCTGCCTTGACAAAAATCGACCGGGAGCGCATCAGTCTGGCGCCTACGGTCAGAAGGGCCGTGGTAGCGACCATCGAAAGGAAGCCGACAATTCCCAGCCACCACGCTGGGAGCGCACCTGAGAAGTTCACCATGTAAAGCAAGAGACCGCCGCTGGTCGCAAGCCCGCCGCCGAGCGCAACCTCGCTGCGGCGACGGATCAGCGCCACTTCTCCAGCAGAAAGGACCGGCTCGTGGCGTCGCCGCAGCGCTCTCAACAGTGCCAGTGAGCCGCCGACGATGGCCACCTGGGGCCCGAGAAGCATTCCCAGAATCGCTGGGATAGACAGGGCCAGTGACCTCCCCTGGTCGAACCCTGGATAGCTCCCGGCCCGCCCGATCCAGAGCTGGGAGACCAAAAGCGCAAGGGCGGCAAAAGAAAGGGCGATAAACGCCCTGCCCGCAGCACCCCGAACCTCGTCGGTTGCCAGCTCATCGGCGAATGCGCTTGCAAGCTCCGCCGGATCGCCGAGCCGATCAGAGCTCTGCGGGTCACAGGCGATGTGATCCTCGTACTCGAGGACTATCCGCCGCCGGGCGGCCCGGTGGACACCGCGAGCAGCGAGCTCTCGTTCGAGCTGCATGGGGAAACTCAAGCGATCACCGCCTCGACCGCGGCCGAGAAGCGCCGCCACTCCGCACGCCGCGCCGCTAGGGCGCTTCGGCCGTGGCCCGCCAGTCGGTACACGCGGCGTTTACGGCCAGCCTCCTTTGACCACGTGCTGGCCACCAGACCAGCCCGCTCCAGTCGGTGAAGCGCCGGATAAAGCGAGCCCTCTGGGAGATCGAACTCGCCACCGCTTCGTTGCTTGATTGCCTGAGATATGACGTACCCGTGCGCTGACTGCTCAGCGAGCGTCGCCAGGATCAAAGTGTCGAGATGTCCTTTGACGTTGTTGATACCTAGATAGTCTAGGTATATGGAGGCTGGAAATCAACCTCCCGGCTACCTGTGCAGGATCGATGTTGCGCCATCCACGGGCCAAGCGTACGCGAGGCCCCAGCTGAGCCCTCGCGTACAGTGAGCGACGCATGTCTGGGCGGATGAGATGGCTGAAGCGTGAGGAGCCGGCGGCCGAACGCGACATCGAGATCCTGCGCCATGCGGTGCCCTACTGGCCCGCCCAGCTCGCGGTCTTGGCTGCCATCGGGCTGCAGCTCTTGATGCCGGCCAAGGTCACTCCGGGGCCCCGTTTCCTGGTGCCCGGCCTGGAGGCGATCCTGCTGGTCGGCCTGGCGATCACGACCCCGCGCCGCAACCCTGCCGAATTTCGCCGCAGGCGGCGCTTCGCGATCGGCCTGATCGCGCTGGTAAGCGCCGCCAACGCACTGTCGCTGGCGCTTCTCGTGGAGGCTCTGCTCGAAGGAACGAAGACGAGTGGCCGCAACCTGCTCTTCGGCGCGTTGATGGTCTGGCTCACCAACATCATCATCTTCGCGCTCTGGTACTGGGAGTTAGACGGGGGAGGGCCGAGGGAGCGGGAGGATCCACACCCTCGCCCCAGGGACTTCCTCTTCCCGCAGATGGCCGACCCCCAGATCCTCGGCCCCGACTGGAAGCCGCGCTTTCCCGACTACCTGTACCTGGCCTTTACCAACGCGAGTGCTTTCAGCCCCACCGACGCGATGCCGGTAAGCGTGATGGCGAAGATGCTGATGCTGGTGCAGGCGCTGATCTCGCTCTTGACGGTGCTGCTTGTCGCGGCCCGAGCGGTGAACATCCTGGCCTGAGCGGAGGGATCGGGCTGGGCCGTCGCCGCTCGGCACCGGGCGGCTGACATTGGGCGTATCTTCTCCTCGGTGGCAGAGTTGCTCAACCTGTCCTCCTTGGTCCGTAGCCCCATGCTTGACCGCGCCGGGGAGAAGCTGGGCCGGGTCGAGGATCTCATCGTCCGGCTCGGCGGACCCGGCCTGCCGCCGGTCACCGGGCTGAGAGCGCGGATCGGGGGTCGTGAATTCTTCGTCCCAAGCGAGCGCATCGCGTCCTTGGAGCCGGGGCAGGTGCGTCTCTCGGGCGAGAAGCTCAGCCTGGCGAGCTTCGAACGCCGCGAGGGAGAGGTGCTGCTGCGCGAAGACGTGCTCGGACACAAGCTGATCGACGTGCACGCGGCGCGCCTCGTCACGGCCCATGAGATCGTGCTCTCCTGCATCGACGGTCGCTGGCGGGTGGCCGGCATCGATCCGAGGCCCCGCAGTGCCCTGCGGCGGCTGTTCCCGGGGAGGACACGCCCAGCCGAGCCCCCGATCCTTGAGTGGTCCGCGCTCGAGCCGTTCGTCGGGCACGTTCCCAGCTCGCGCCTCAGGCTCGGCCGCCGCCACCTTGCCCGCCTGCATCCAGCCCAGATCGCGGACCTGGTGGAGGCCGCCTCTCACGAGGAGGGCGAGGAGATCATCGAGGCGGTGGGGAGCGACCGGGAGCTCGAGGCCGACGTCTTCGAGGAGCTCGACAAGGAGCACCGCCTCGAGTTCATCGGTGAGCGCTCCGATGCCCAGGCGGCGCTGCTGATCGCCCGCATGGCGCCCGACGACGCCGCGGACCTGATCGCGGACATCGACCAGGAGCGGCGCCTGCCGATCCTCGACCGGCTGCCCTATGCCCAGCAGCGCAAGATACGAGCCCTGCTCGGCTACAACCCGGCAACCGCCGGAGGGCTGATGAGCCCCGACCTCGTCGCGGTGGAGGCGACGATCAGCGTCGCCGCGGCCCTGGAGCTCGTCAGGGGCGCCGACGTGCCGCCCGAGGCGGCTACGACCGTCTACCTCACCGACGAGGGGGGCCATCTCGTCGGCGCTGCGCTGGTGGTCGCGTTGCTCCGCGCTGACCATGGCCGAGCGGTCGGCGATGTGGCCGACCGCGACGCGCCGTGCGTGCGAACCGACGAGGAGTTGCCCGAGGTGGCGCGCCTGATGGCGGACTTCAACCTAACCATGCTGCCGGTGGTCGATGAGGCCTCGCGGGCGGTCGGGGTTGTGACCGTCGATGACGTCTTGGAGCTGCTCGTCCCTGAGGAGTGGCGCCGGCGCGCACGAGTCGCCCAAGGCTGAGCGGGGAGCCGGCCTGCCGCGAGCTCGTCGAGGCGCCCTGGGCTCGGCCCGTTGAATGGACGCGTGCTAGCCTCGTCGCGTCGTCGAGGACGGCGACCTGAAAGGTTGGGAGAACGGCGTTGGAGCTTGTGATCGACATAGACCTACCGCGAAGTACCACCCCGCTCGCGCGCGCCTGCACCTCGATGCCTGGGCGCTAGTCATCACCCTGAGGCGCGCGCGGGTCGCGGGTAGATCTGGCGCGCTCTCCCTTCTTGGCTTGGAGCCGAGAGGGCCGGCCCTGAGCGTCGGTCGGAAAGGAGGTTGATGACATTGGAAGAGACGAAGGCAGACGCGACCCCCTCGCGCGCGACTGAGCACGCCGCGGTTCTCGACGAGGCCCACATCGGCGACATCCAGGGCGCGCTCGGGACGATCCGAATGCGCGACAGCGGCCACCGCTTCGGCTGGCGCGCCCGCCTTGTGGCGCTGCTGGCAATCATGGGTCCCGGGCTGATCGTGATGGTCGGCGACAACGACGCCGGCGGCGTCGCCACCTACGCCCAGGCGGGTCAGAACTTCGGCACCAGCCTGCTCTGGGTGCTCTTGCTCCTGATCCCGGTGCTGATCGTCAACCAGGAGATGGTGATCCGCCTCGGTGCGGTGACCGGCGTCGGCCACGCGCGGTTGATCATTGAGCGCTTCGGGCGCTTTTGGGGCTTTTTCTCAGTCGGGGACCTGTTCATCCTCAACTTCCTCACGATCGTCACCGAGTTCATCGGCGTCAGCCTCTCCCTGAGCTACCTGGGTGTCAGCGAGTACATCGCCGTGCCTACGGCCGCCTTGGCGCTGATCGCGATGACCGTGACCGGCAGCTTTCGCCGCTGGGAGCGCTTCATGTTCGTCTTCGTCTTTGCCAACTTCCTAGTCATCCCGCTGGCGATCATGGCCCATCCGAGCCTCGCCACGATGGCCCACGACTTCGCCGTACCGGGGATCGAAGGGGGCGCCAACTCGACCTCGATCCTCCTGATCATCGCCATCGTCGGCACCACCGTCGCCCCCTGGCAGCTCTTCTTCCAGCAGTCCAACGTGATCGACAAGCGGATCACCCCGCGCTGGATCAACTACGAGCGCGCCGACACGGTGATCGGCGCATTCGTCGTCGTGATCGGCGCCGCGGCGCTGATCGCGGTGACCGCCTTCGCCTTCGGCGGCACCCCCGCGCACGGGAACTACACCAACGCGGGCGCAGTTGCCAGCGAGCTTCGCCACTACATCAGCCCGGCCGCCGGCGCCATCTTCGCGATCGTCCTGCTCAACGCCTCGCTGATCGGCGCCGGTGCGGTGACCCTTGCCACCTCCTACGCCTTCGGCGATGTCTTCGGCGCCAGCCACTCGCTGCACCGCGGTTTTCGCGAGGCCAAGCTCTTCTACGCGATCTTTGCCGGTCTGGTCGTGGTCGCGGCGGCTATCGTCCTGATCCCCGGCGCCCCGCTCGGGGTGATGACCGAGGCGGTTCAGGCCCTGGCTGGAATCGTTCTGCCCAGCGCCACCGTCTTTTTGCTCTTGCTCTGCAACGACCGTGAGGTACTGGGACCCTGGGTCAACGGGCCCTGGGTGAACGCGCTGGCCAGCGTGATCGTCGCCGTGCTGGTAATGCTCTCGATGATCCTGGTCGCGACGACCCTCTTCCCGGCGATCAATGCAGCAACTCTGACCCTATACCTGGGCGTCGCCCTGGCGATCGGGCTGCTCGCTGTCGGGGCGAGCACCCTGCGGCGGCGCGAGCGCGGCGCCCCCGCATATGCTCTATCGCCCGAGACGCGGCGCAACTGGACGATGCCCCCGCTGGCGCTGCTCGAGCGACCCCGCTGGTCGAGTGGGCGCAAAGCCGGGATGATGATGCTGCGCGGCTATCTGGTCGTGGCCGTGCTCCTGCTGATCGTCAAGGCGACCCAGCTCGGTGGAGCCTGAGCGTCGCGGCCGGCCGCGCTCAGCGGTCCACGCGCGTGGACACCGAGGTGACGACCACGTCTGGCCTACCCAGCAGGGATAGCGCCAGGGCGTACTCAAGTTGGTTGTGCAGCGGCTCCTGCCACGGGTGGCGGGTGACCAGGGTCGGCACGACGACGGTCACCCGTTTGCCGTCGTGGCGGGCACGCTCCTCGACGAACTTGACCAGCGGCGCGACGATCTCGCGGTAGGGAGAGGGGATCAGTTTGAGCGGGATACGATCCCCACTCCATTCTTTCCAGCGGCGGGCGAACTCCTCGGGCGATCTTTCGATCTCGGCGGCCACGTGAACCGCGAGAACGTCGTCGCTGATCGAGGAGGCATAGTCGAGCGCCGCCGCGGTGGCCAGGTTGAGGTTGCTCACCGGGACGATCGCCTCGGTTCGCTCGTGGCCGATCGCGGGCAGGCGGTCGACCGCGAGACGGTCGCCGACCGCGACGTAGTGGCGATGGACCCCGTAGAAGCACGCGACCAGCAAAGGGATGAGCACGACCACGATCCAGGCGCCCTCCGTGAACTTGGCGGAGACGACGATCAAGGTGACGAGGCCGGTGACGATGGCACCGGTACCGTTAATCGCGGCTTTTCGGCGCCAGCCGTCGCCTTGCTTGCGCTGCCAGTGGCGGACCATCCCGGCCTGGGAGAGCGTGAAGCACAGGAACACGCCGACCGCGAACAGTGGAATCAGGGCGTGCGTGCTGCCGCCGAAGGCGATGACCAGCACGATCGCCAGCGAGCCGATCGCGATGATCCCGTTCGAGTAGGCGAGGCGGAAGCCCCGGTGCGAGAGCCGGTGCGGGAACCAGCTGTCCTCCGCCATCACCGCGGCCAGCCGAGGGAAGCCGTTAAACGAGGTGTTGGCCGCGAGCAGGAGGACGAGGGCGATCGAGACCTGGACCATGTAGTAGAGGGGAGAGTTGCCGACGAAGGCGCGGCCGATCTGGGAGACCACGTTGGACTGGTCGGAGGGAACGGCGACGATCTCCCGCCCCAGACCGGCCACTCCAAGGAACAGGACGCCGAGGATCAGGGCCAGCGTGACCAGGGTGCCGGCGGCGTTCTTGGGGGCCGGCTTGTTGAACGCCGGGACGCCGTTCGCGATCGCCTCGACCCCGGTCATCGCCGTGCACCCTCCGGCGAACGCCCGCAAGACGAGGAAGAACGACAGGCTCTGGCTCGCCGGCGGGATCGGGTGCGCCGGCGCAGGCGCGCCCTGCGTGAGCAGGTGCACCGCGCCGACGAGGAGAAGCGCCCCTAGCGAGCCGATGAACGCGTAGGTCGGCAACACAAACGCCGCCCCGGAGTCACGCACGCCGCGCAGGTTGATCGCGATCAACAGGACGATCAGCGCCACATCGAGGAGGACGCGGTCCGCGTTTAGCCCTGGGACGAAGGCGACTATCGCGGCCACCCCGGCGGTGACCGAGACCGCGACCGTTGTGAGATAGTCGACCATGAGCGCCGCGGCGGCCACCAGCCCTGGGCGTATCCCGAGGTTCTCCCGCGCGACGGTGTAGGAGCCCCCGCCCCGCGGATAGGCGTAGATGGTCTGGCGATAGGAGAAGGCCACAATCGCCAGCAGCGCGGCGATCGCGAGCGCCACAGGCAGGTCGAGCGCCAGCCCCGCGCTTCCGGCCAGCAGCAGCGCGTAGAGGATCTCGTCGGGCCCGTAGGCGACCGAGGAGAGCGCGTCCAGCCCGAACGCGCCCATCGCCCGTGGCCGGGAGAGGCGCTGATCGGACTCCGCGGTCGTCGGCAGCGCGGGGCCAAGCAGCAACCGGCGGACCGTGTGTGGCACCAGCGCACCGTATACGGCTCAGTTGCGTGGAGCGCGACGAGCTCTGCGGTCGGGAGCCGCCTAACCGCAGCGGCTTCAGCCCACCTGCCGTCCTGGCCCATCGCCCTTGGGTGGGCCCGGGTGGGAGGCACGCAGCACGGAGAACGTGAGCACGGCCAGAACG
Source organism: uncultured Solirubrobacterales bacterium (assembly GCA_963842375.1). Lineage (GTDB taxonomy): Bacteria > Actinomycetota > Thermoleophilia > Solirubrobacterales > 70-9 > CAVUPF01. The sequence continues at coordinate 187,201 of CAWJGB010000010.1, read as the reverse complement.
GCAACGGGCGTGACCCACCAGGCCTGCGCACCGCTGCCGGCAATCGCAGCAGTGAGTCCGAGGGCGAGAACAGTCACCCCAGCGACGAGAGGGTCATCGCCGACGATGAACTCATAGAGGAACCCCGGCAATCCTCGGAGCAGGCTCATCTGTCCGCCAGGGTCCTGTGCGGGCCGAGCCGGGCATGGCGACGACGGAGCACCGCCACCAGGCCGAGGGAGGCGGCCGCCATGACGGCGATGACCGCCGGGATGGCGGCGTCCCCGGCCGGCCAGCTGGCTCCGGCGCCCTCTGTTCCCCAGAAGATCCCGAACGACGTCAGCAACACGCCTACCACGTACTTGAGCGTGTTCTCGGGCACGCGGCTGAGTGGCGCATGCGCTGCGGAGCCGGCGGCGATGACCAGCACGATCGCGGCAAACGCCGCCAGCACGGCGAGGCCGACGTTGTGCTGGTTGGTGCCGAAGGTGATCACGATGAAGGCCACCTCGAGGCCCTCGAGCAGTACGCCTTTGAAGCTCACGGCGAACCCGAACGCATCGATGCCGGGGCCTTCGACGCTCTCTTTCGCCTGCAGCTCGGCGACCTCCTGGGCGAAGATCGCCTCCTCGTCATGGAGGGCCTTGAAGCCGCCTGCGCGCAGGATCGCCTTGCGAAGCCACTGAAGCCCGAAGACGAGCAGGAGGCCGCCGACCACCAGCCGCAGCGCGTTGGCCGGGAGCGTGGTGAGGGCAGGGCCAAGCACGCGTAACGAGCGTCGCCAGCACCGCCAGAGCAGCCGCCACCCCGGCCCAGGCCGAGCGCCAACCGCGGGTGATCCCCGCCGCCAGCACGATGGTCACCGCCTCCACCCCCTCGACTGCACAGGCAAGGAAGACCGCCGCGAAAAGCAGCAGGTCACGGCTCATGGGTCGCCGCTGCGATCGAGATCAGCGGGCAGAAGCTTCGAAGGTCACCTTTCCGGCATCGCAGTGAAAGCCCTTCAGTGACCCTCCTCGACTGTCGAAGGTCCACGGGAAATCGAAGCTGCCCGTTGCTTTCTTCTTCGAGGTGAACTTGCCGCTGAGGGTCCCCTTGCCGTTGGCGATGACCGCCGAGCCGTTGTCGATATTGAAGTTGCTGTGGAAGCCGAAGGCGCTCTTGTGAACCTGCATGTCCGGTGTCGGGTTTACGTGTAGCTGGATTTCCTGAACAGCCGTGCCCTTCGTGCAAATCGTGGACATCTCGGCCGTAAACCCCTGCACCGCGGTGCCGTTCTTGGAGACCTTGAAGGTCACACTTCCTGCGGACTGCGAAGTGGTCCCGGTGTAGGAGCCCGCCTGGGGCGAGGCGAGCGCGGTAGCCTGCCGCCGCCAGACCGACATACCACGGCCACGGCTAAGAACACATGCTTCCCTGCCCTCATCGGGTCCCTCCTCGTCGGGTTCAACGCGCAACCTTAGCGGCGTGGTTGGAGCCGGGCGAGCTCCCTTTCGATCGCCTTGAGCTGGGAGGCCATCTCCTGCAGCGCCCGCATCGTCGGATCGTCCCCTGCCGCCCGCCGCTCGGCCTCGGCGCGCGTCACGAAGGCGCTTGTGATCGCCCCCGTCACCACCGCCAGCAGGGACAGACCACCCAACATGAGGAAGACGGCGATGACCTTTCCGACCGTCTGCTGCGGGACGATGTCGCCGTAGCCGACCGTCGTGACCGTCTGGGTCGCCCACCACATCCCAAGCCATACCGAGTGGAAGGTCCTGGGGTCTACGAGGCGCTCGACCACGCCGAAGACGATGATCGCGGTGGTCCAAAACGCGACGATCACGTAGGCCGCGAAGCGCGGGCGCAGGCCCTTGCGCTCCATGCGCCTCTCCAACCACCGGGCGGACCGATGCGATGCCGGCTGGTTCGCCACCCTCTTGGTGTTCGTCGCTGCGCCCGGCGCTCCTCTCACTCGTCCTTGGGCAGGATGGCGCTCGGGTCGACCTCGCCCAGCTCGATCTGGCGGGCCAAGCGCTGGCGCTCGCGGAGGCTGCCCGGGTCAAGGGTGCCTGACCCCGCGGCCCGCGAGATCGGGCTGCCGCCCCTGCCGCGCAGCACCACGGCGCATCCGACGGCGATCAGCGCTCCGGCGACTGGACCGATCACGTACACCCAGTAGCTGTTGAAATCGCCGCTGATGAGCGCCGGGCCGAACGAGCGGGCCGGGTTCATCGACACGCCGCTGACGGGCGCCGCCCAGAGACCGGCCAGGGCGATGTAGCCGCCGACGCCGAGCGCGGCGATCGCGCCGACGTTCTGCGCCGCGGAAGCGGTGCCCAAGATCACGCTGACCAGTCCGACCGTCAGCACGGTCTCCATCAGCAGCGCCTGCCAACCTTCGTACCCCGGTCCGGGCAGCGTCGCCCCCAGGTGCTCGACGTTGCCGAACACCGCCAGCAAGAACAGGCATGCCAGCGTCGCTCCGACGAGTTGGACGATGATGTAGCCAGGCAGGCGCCTCCAGGGGAAGTCGCCGCGCAGGGCGAAGGCGAGCGAGACGACCGGGTTCAGGTGAGCGCCGGAGACAGCGCCCATGAACAGGATGATCGCCATGACCATCAGACCGGGAGCGACGACGGCCGCCGCAAGGCCGATCTGCCCCTTGGCGTGGAGGAGCCCACCGCCGGCTGCAACGAGGACCAAGAAGAACGTCCCCAGCATCTCGGAGAACAGCCGGCGCCACTCGAGCCTCGGATCGTCGAAGTCCTTGCGGTCCCCGAACTCGAGCGTCAGCAGATGACGGGTACGGGGGGCGAGCGGAAAGCCCGCCAGGCCGAGCTCGCCGGACTCCTCCTCACCGGGATCGTCGCGATCCTTGGTGATCCTCCGCCATGACCCGACGACCGTATGGGCTCGCCCGTCCGATGGCAAGCCCCCGCCCCTCCATTCCCCGCTCGCCAAGCTGCGCCAGCACCACGTCCTCGACCAGCTCGTCGATAACCATGTCCTGAGCGAAGCCAGGGCCGCAGCGATATTCCGCGAACCGCTGCCGTTACGTCCCAACGGGCCCGTCGGGGCAAGCCGGAATGTGAGCTGATCGATCGGCGTCCAGGCAGGGCCGGGAGGAAACGGCCGGCCCCGGCCGAACTGCCGGACATGGACTCGGCATCCCGTCGTGCGCGCATGCGCGAGCGCTGGCTGCAGCGCGCGCAGCGGATCAGCGACGCCTTTGGCCTGGTCCTCTTGCTGGTCCTGACCACCTACGTCCTCGCCTCCCTGCTCTCCAACCGCGGCTGGCCGGCGGTGATCCTTACCGTGGCGACCAGCGCGACGTCGGTGGTCTCGCTGACCAGCTCCAACGCGCGGGCCACCCTGGTGCAGGGCGGCGGTTCTGCTCTCGGCGCTCACCGTCGCCCTGGCAGCGGTCTCGGCCGCGACGGGCGAGCGCACCTGGCTCAACGTCGCCTCGCTGATCCAGATCGGGCTGCTGATGCGTGGCGATGGCCGCGGTCCTGCGCCGCGTCGTCACCTCGACCGAGGTCGGCTTCCGAACGATCCTCGGCGCGATCAGCGTCTACGCCGTGCTGGGACTCCTCTTCAGCTTCGCCTACGGGACGATCGCCCGGATTCAGGGGGGCGCCTTCTTCCACGGCGTGGCCCACCCGCAGGGCTCCGACTTCCTCTTCTTCAGCTACATGACGCTGACCACGACCGGCTACGGCGACCTGGTCCCGGCGGGCCAGCCCGGGCAGATGGTCTCCGGGCTGGAGATGATGCTCGGCCAGATCTTCCTCGTCACCCTGGTGGCGGGGCTGGTCAGCCTCTGGCGCCCCGGCGAGGCGCTTCGCGATCGTCGCGGGAAGCGCGGTGGCGAAGGAGGCGCCGCCGAGGCCCCGCCGGTCGGCTGAGGCGCTGCCTGGCAACCGAGGGTGCGGCGAGGCGGTAGCGTCCCGAGCCGCCGTGCCCGACTTCGGCGATTACTTCCGCGAGATCTACGCCCACGGCTTGATGGGCAGAGCAGCCGACGATCCCGGTCTCCTTCGCCGAGCTGGAGGAGGCCGCGGCGAAGGCGATGGACGAGCGTGCCGCCGCCTACGTCTTCGCCGGGGCAGGCAGCGAGGACACGATGCGAGCCAACCTTGAGGCGTTTCGGCGCTGGCGGATCGTCCCGCGGATGATGCGCGACGTCGCCGAGCGCGACCTCTCGCGGACAGTGCTCGGCACCGCGATGCCGGCGCCGGTGATGCTGGCGCCGATCGGGATCCACAAGATCGTCCACGAGGACGGCGAGCCGGCCACGGCGCGCGCTGCGGCCCGGGTCGGGCTGCCGCTGATCGCCAGCACCGCCTCGCACTCAACGCTGGAGGAGATCGCCGAAGCCAGCGGCGAGGGCCCGCGCTGGTTCCAGCTCTACTGGCCAAACGACGATGAGATCGCGGCCAGCCTCGTGCGGCGGGCCGAGGCGGCCGGCTACGGAGCGATCGTCCTCACCGTCGACACCTTCATCTTCGGCTGGAAGCCGCGGGACCTGCAGCGGCCTGGCTGCCCTTCCTGGAGGGGATCGGGAACGCCAACTTCCTCCAGGACCCGGTCTTCCGCTCCCAGCTCGAGAAGACCCCCGAGGAGGATCCCGGCGCGGCGACCGGCCACTTCGTCGAGGTCTACGTCAACCCCTCGCTGACCTGGGAGAAGCTCGCCCAGCTGCGCGAGATGACCTCGCTGCCGATCCTGGTCAAGGGCATCCTGCACCCCGACGACGCGCGCGAGGCCGTCGAGCACGGCGCCGAGGGGATCGTCGTCTCCAACCACGGCGGGCGCCAGATCGACGGCGAGATCGCCTCGCTGGACGCCCTGCCGGGGATCCTCGACGCGGTGGGGGACAGCGCCGCCGTCCTGCTCGACAGCGGCATCCGCGGCGGCGCCGACGCCTTCAAGGCGCTGGCGCTGGGGGCCGACGCCGTGCTCCTCGGCCGCCCCTACCTTTGGGGGTTGGCGCTGGGCGGCGAGCAGGGGGTCGAGACGGTCCTGCGGATGCTGCTCGCCGAGCTCGACCTGACGATGGCGCTGAGCGGCCACACCAGGCCCGGCGAGCTGGGCCCGGGCGTCCTCGTCCGCGACGACCGCTGAAGAAAAGCTACCCGTCGGAGAGCTCGACGCTCTCGATCACCTGAGGGTCGAGCGGTCGGTCAGAGCCGTCGGTCTCTGCCGACTCGATCGCCTCGACCGCGTCCATGCCGTCGGTCACCTCGCCGAAGACCGTGTGCTTGCCATCGAGCCAGGGCGCCGCCGTGGTGGTGACGATGAAGAACTGGGAGCCGTTGGTGTCGGGGCCGGCGTTGGCCATCGCCAGCGCCCCGCGCACGACCTTGTGGTCGTTGATCTCATCCTCGAAGGTGTAGCCGGGACCGCCGCGACCGCTCCCCTCCGGGCAACCGCCCTGGATCATGAAATCGGGGATGACCCGGTGAAAGACGAGGGTGTCGTAGAAGCCCTCTGCGGCGAGCTTGCGGAAGTTCTCCACCGTCTTCGGCGCATCGTCGTCGTGCAGCTCAAGCACGATCGCCCCGGCGCTGGTGTGAAGGGTCGCCTTCGACATCTGACCCAACACTACTGGCCGCGTCCTCCGGGCCGGCCGGCAGGGCGGGTTCTCTCCCGCGCTCCTCGAAGGCCCCGGCCCCGGCTCTGCGAGAATGGGTGGCGATGCCCCTGCCGAGCAAGGATCAGATCACCGAGAAGCTGCGCGCGGTCATCGACCCCGAGCTGCGCCGCTCGATCGTCGAGCTGGGCATGGTCCGCTCGATCGAGGTCCACGACGGCGGCCGGGTCGAGGTCGTCGTATCCCTGACCACCGCCGGTTGCCCGATCCGCTCCCACTTCGAAGGGGCCGTCGCCAAGCAGGTCTCCGAGCTGGACGGGGTGAGCGAGGTCGCGGTCGGCTTCGACGTCCTCTCAGACGAGGAGAAGGGCAACCTCCAGCAGACGCTCGGCCGCGGCAAGCTGCCGCAGGGGGCGCTGGCCCAGGTCAAGAACGTGATCTGCGTCGCCTCCGGCAAGGGCGGCGTCGGCAAGTCGACGATGACCGCCAACCTGGCCGCGGCGCTCGCGCGCCGAAGGCCACCCCGCCGGCGCCCTGGACTGCGATGTCTACGGCTACTCGATCCCGCGCATGCTGGGCGTCAACCGCAAGCCGGAGGTCAACGCCGAGCGCAAGATCCTTCCGCTGGAGGCCGCGGGCGGCGTCAAGGTCATGTCGATCGGCTTCTTCGTCGAGGAGAACGCTGCGGTTGTCTGGCGCGGGCCGATGCTCCACAAGGCGATCCAGCAGTTCCTCGAGGACGTCGCCTGGGGCGAGCTGGAGTACCTGCTGCTCGACCTGCCCCCCGGGACCGGCGACGTCTCGATGACCCTGGCCCAGCTCCTCCCCCAGGCCAAGTTCGCGATCGTCACAACCCCGCAGCCCGCGGCCCAGTCGGTCGCCCGGCGCGGCGCCGAGATGGCGGCCAAATTCGACCTCGAGCTGCTCGGGGTGATCGAGAACATGTCCGGCTTCACGACGCCGGGCGGCGAGCGCTTCACGATCTTCGGCGAGGGCGGCGGCCAGCTCCTCGCCGACGAGCTCGACGTGCCGCTGCTCGCCAAGGTGCCGCTCTCTGAGGCTCTGCGCGAGCACGCCGACTCCGGCACCCCCCTGGTCACCGCCGACCCCGACTCACCGGCCTCCCAGGCGATCCGCCAGGCCGCTCGCGGCATCCTCGCCGCGACCCCGCAGGAGCTGCCGGTCCTGCAGGCGGCTACCCGGCGCAGCCGAGCCGCCGCCGCTCAGCGGCACCCCGCTGCCGGTCGTCCAGTAGCAGATCGGGTGGCCCTGAGGCCACCCGATTGAGCTTGCGTAGCTGAGTTCGAGCTACGCCGTGCTCTTGCTCTTGTATCAATTGTTTGGGTCGATTCCCGTAGGCCTGGCCGATGCCACGTAGCTGAGCGGCTCCTGGGCTAGCCGCAGCAGCGCTTGTACTTGCGTCCTGAGCCGCACCAACACGGCTCGTTTCGCCTCGGTGGCCAAGGCACGGACTCTCCCACGCGGCTGAGCTCGGCGGCAAAGCGGCTTCTGGCGGCTCCGCTGTCCGGGTCGATTCCATTCTCCTCGGCGAACTCGACGAGTTGCTCTACCCCTAGGGGCGCAACGGACGGCTGGCGGCCGGTCTCGCTTCGCACGTCCTGCAGGCGGGCCTCGATCGTTCGGCAGTAGGCGTCTGGATCGTTCAGGTCGTTGGCCAACGATGGCCAGCGAGCGAGCGCAGCCCCGATCTGGTCCCGGGGAAACCAGGCGACCGAATAGTGCGCAGCTTTCGGGTAGGCAGGATCGCCCCGTTCGGCGAGGCGATCCTGCTCGTCCGAGGGAGGCCATGCTCGAAGCGGCAGTACTGGCGTTCACCTCGAAGCTGATCGATCCAGGCGTGGTCCCCGGTGCGCTTCGCCAGATCGAGCGCTTCGTCGTAAGCCTCGAGAGCGCCCTGACCGTCCCCGGAGTCCATTCGCGCGTTCGCCAGGGTGGATACGATCTGCGGATCTCCGACCCGCTCCGCGCGCAGCCTTGCGAAGGCCGCCTCGCCCTCGGCGCGATCACCCGCCTTGAGCAGGTACCAGGCGAGCATGTCCTGCGCCAGCTCCGGATGCTCGCATCCATGCTCGATCGCTCGACGCTGCGCACGGACCGCGAGCGGGAAGTCGCCCTCCTCGCCGGCGACCTCGGCCAGGCCGTCGTAGTGTCCCCCAGCGGGAGGTCCTCTATCGGCCCCATCGATCGCGATCCGGTCGAGGGCGTCCTCGGCCTCGGCGAGTGCGTCCGCATTTTCGTAGACCGAAAGAAGCTCGGGGACGCTCGCCACGCCGAGAAAGCTAGCGAGAACCCGCGCTGCTCTCGATCCCGAGGATCATCCCCAGCGCCTGCTCGACTTCCCGAGGGTTCCGGGGTTTGCCTTGCCGAGCTGGCGAAGCAGGCGCTGTGCGCGTCACGGCCCTGATGCCACGGCAGACAGCAACGCTGGCGCGCTCGATGCCTTCGTCGGGGGAGACCTCCGGACGAAGGGAGATGCTGCCCGTGAGCTGGACAGCGGGACGACGACCACCGCTCGTTCTCCAGCCCCGTCGAGATCTCATCGACCGAGACCACGATCACGGGCGGTTCTTCCAGGCTCCCCCTTCCGTGCGGCGCCGAGCGAGGCGAGCCAGATCTCACCGCGCCGTGGCTCAGTCGACGCCATCGCCGAGGGTCGCCTCCCACTCGCGGTCCTCGGCCTTTACAGCAGCGACGCCGGCATCCGCTCGAGTTGGCATCTCGCTCGGCTCGAAAGATCGCCTCCCGAGCAACATCATGAGCGAGATCAGCCAGCATCGCCGACAAAGAGACCCCGCGCTCGCTTGCCTGATGCGCGAGAAGATCGCGAGTCTCGCGGGTCACCCTGATAGTGGCGGTCTCCGAAGCCATCGAAACATTTTAGCGCTATGACTTGGCGACATAGATTGGCTATCTTCTGAAGCCAAGTTTGCCTGCTGCGACTTGGCGGCGACACCGCCTGGCTTCCGGCCGGCGACTCCGGCACGGTCGTTCGCGAACGCGCTCTCCGCCTGCAAGCGGCCCGCTGCCAACGGTTCCCAGGCGCTCGCCTTGCTCTTGCATCGATTGTTCGGACCGATCCGTGCACGACGGTGGCAGCAGGGCAGTGCTTTAGTCTCGTTTCTGCCTCTCGACCTCGGTGAGGGCGGCGATATCGTCCAGGTCGGCAGGGCGCCCAGCCGCACGCTTCATCCGGATCAGGTCGTCGAGCGAAACGATCGCGACTTCGTTGCCGTCGAGGTCGACGACCAGAGCCCGCTCGCGCATCTCATCGAACCCGCGCGCGCCCTTCGGTTCCTTGAGGATGTGGATTTGGCCGTGACGGGTAAGCAGGGGGGGAACGATCGCGGCGATGGCGAGGCGCTCGGGGTCGCTGACCGGGAGCTCGGCCTTCTCCGCTCCTGCGTCCCGGGGGCGGGCCTCTAGGTCCGCAAGCGCCGCGCCGAGCCGGCGCAGGTTCTCCGGGCTGGGATCTGGAGTCAGGTCGAGATCCATCGTCGTGCGCCGGTGGCCGTGCACCTGGGTGGCCACACCCCCAATCACGACGTAGTCGACACCGTGGCGAGCCAGGGCAGCGATCAGCTCGCCGAGGTCGAGCGGACGATCGATTTCCTCCCGGGGCTCGTTCATCGCATGCTCCTGCGCGTAGCCGGATGGCCGTCACCGCGAGCCTGCTCGCCCGCAGCTGCCAGCCGTGAGGCGACGAGATTCCAGCTCATTGCCTCACGGAGCCGCTCGCGCGGCGTCATCTCCCTGCCAACCGCAAGCTCGGACCCCAGCACCGGGCTCGCTAGTGGCTCGACGCCGAGGACAGGCTGTCGGCCAAGCACCAACATAAGCTGCGCGAAGCGCTCCAGCGTGGGTTCCTCGACCCCGCGCTCGATTCGGCTGATCGCGTCCTGGCTGGTCCCCGCCCGCAACGCGAGGCGGCGCTGACTGAGCCCCTGTTGTTCGCGCGCTTCGCGGAGGGCGCTACCGACCTCCAGACTAGACTGACACCGCATAGGGTGTCAATTCTACCTTGCGCCGCTACCAGAAAGACTCAGGCTGCGCTCTTGCTCTTGTAGTAGTCGGCGTTGATCTCGGCGTATTTGGCCCACTCGGCCGGGAGCTGGTCCTCGGCGAAGCAGGCGTCAACCGGGCAGGCCTCGACGCAGGCGTCGCAGTCGATGCACTCGTCCGGATCGATGTAGAGCATCTCGACCGAGTCGTAGTCGGGCTCGTCCGGGGTCGGGTGGATGCAGTCGACCGGACAGACCTCGACGCACGAGTTGTCCTTCTGGCCTATGCACGGCTCGGCGATGACATATGTCATTCGAGGCTTTCTCCTAAGTCGTCTTTTCGGTGCGGCGACGAGGGTCTCAAGCCCCCGCCGAAGCGCGAGCCGGCACATTTTAGGGATGCCGGGCGGGGGAAGGCGACGCGGGCGGTGGCTAGGGTTGGCGATTGGCCATGGGAGACGCAGACCGCAGCGAGATCCGGCGATGCTGCTGCTGACCGGGGCGACCGGGAGCATCGGGTCGCGGCTGCTGCCGCTGCTGTTGGAGCGCGGTGAGGACGTGCGCTGCCTGGTACGCGAGCCGCGGCGGCTGGGGGAGCGGCGCGTGGACGTGCAGATCGCGCTCGGGGACCTCGGCGAGATGTCGGACCCCTACCTGGTGCGCCAGGCCCTGCGCGGGGTCGACACCGTGATCCACCTGGCGGCGACGATCCGCGACCAGCCCCCGCACCGGATCGAGGAGCTAAACGGCCTGGCGACCGTCCGCCTGCTGCGGGCAGCGGAGCGTAGCGGCGTGCGGCGCTTCGTCTTCTTCAGCGCCCTGGACGCCTCCGCCGCCCAGCGCACCCGCTTCTTCCGCGCCAAGTGGCTGGCCGAGCAGGCCGTCGACTCCTCTCCCCTGGAGACGACGATCTTCGCCCCCTCGATCGTCTACGACCACACCGACCCCTGGATAACCCTGCTGAAACGCTTCTCCTTCCTCCCGGTCCTGCCGGTCTCCGGCGACGGCCAGGCCCGGTTCCAACCGATCTGGGCCAGCGACGCGGCCCACTGCGTGATCCAACGCACTGGCCACCGAGAATCGCCCCCGCTTCGAGCTGGCCGGCCCCGAGACCCTCAGCTACGACCAGATGTCCGATCTGGTCAGCCGCATCGCCGGCAGGCCGAGGCCGCTGGTGCACCTCCCCCTCCCCGTGGTCCGCTCCGGCCTCCTCGCCCTTCGCAGGGTTGTCGGAGAGTCGGCCTTCGCCACCTGGGAAGAGGCGGAGCTGATGGAGGTCTCGATGATCAGCAAACGAGGAAGCGCCGACGCGGAGGCGCTCGGAGTCCAGCCGAAGCGCATGTCAGAGGTGTTGACATAGCTGGGGCCCGGCATCTGCCGGGCCCCGGGAAACCACTCGCCTGTCAGGGCGAATTACATCATCCCGCCCATGTCCGGCATGCCGCCGGGCATCCCGCCGGCGCCTTCCTTCTCGGGCGGCTCGGCGATAACCGCCTCGGTGACGAGGATGTTCTTGGCGATCGACGCCGCGTTCTGAAGCGCCGAGCGCGTCACCATCGTCGGGTCGATGACGCCGGCTTTGATCAGGTCGCCGTACTCGCCGGTGGCCGCGTCTAGGCCTTCGCCCGCTTTCAGGTCGCGGACCTTGTTGACCACGACCGAGCCCTCCAGGCCGGAGTTCTCGGCGATCTGGCGGACCGGCTCCTCCAGCGCGCGGTGGATGATCCGGGCGCCCGTCTTCTCGTCGGGATCGTCGAGCTTCTCGGGATCCAGGGCGGCCTGGGCGTTCAGCAGGGCGACGCCGCCACCCGGCACCACGCCCTCCTCCAGGGCCGCCCGGGTCGCCTGCAGGGCGTCCTCGACGCGGTGCTTTTTCTCCTTCATCTCGGTCTCGGTCGCAGCGCCTACCTTGACCACGGCGACCCCGCCGGCCAGCTTGGCGAGGCGCTCCTGGAGCTTCTCCCGATCGAAGTCGGAGTCGGTGTTCTCGATCTCCTGTTTGATCTGCTTGATCCGGCCCTTGATCGCCTCGCCCTCGCCGGCCCCGTCGATGATCGTGGTCGTGTCCTTGGAGACGACCACGCGACGGGCCCTGCCGAGCTGGGAGAGCTGGGTGTTCTCGAGTTTGAGGCCCATCTCCTCGGTGATCACCTCGCCGCCGGTGAGGATCGCGATGTCCTCGAGCATCCGCTTGCGACGGTCACCGAAGCCCGGCGCCTTGACGGCGACGCCGGTGAAGGTGCCCCGCAGCTTGTTGACGACGAGCGTCGCGAGGCACTCGCCCTCGACGTCCTCGGCGACGATCAGCAGCGGCTTGCCGCCCTGCATCACCTGCTCCAAGACCGGCAGGATGTCCCGCACCGAGCCGATCTTCTGGTTGGCGATGAGGACATAGGGGTCCTCCAGCACCGCCTCCATGCGGTCCTGGTCGGTGACCATGTACGGGGAGATGTAGCCCTTGTCGAACTGCATCCCCTCGGTGAACTCCAGCTCCATGCCGAAGGTCTGGCCCTCCTCGACGTTGACGACACCGTCTTTGCCGACTTTCTCGATCGCGTCGGCGATCACGTTGCCGATCTCATCGTCGGCGGCGGAGATGGCGGCGACGCGGGCGATCTGGTCCTTGCCCGCGACCTCCTTGGACTGCTTCTCGCGAAGGTTCTCGACGACCTCGTCGACCGCCTTCTCGATGCCGCGACGCAGGGCCAGCGGGTTGGCGCCGGCGGCCACGTTTTTGAGGCCCTGGCGGACGATGATCTGGGCCAGCAGGGTCGCCGTCGTGGTGCCGTCGCCGGCCACGTCATTGGTCGCCGTGGCGACCTCGCGGACCAGCTGGGCGCCCTGGTTCTCGAACACGTCCTCGACCTCGATCTCGCGGGCGATCGTGACGCCGTCGTTGGTGATCGTGGGCGCGCCGAACTTCTTGTCGAGCACGACGTAGCGCCCCTTCGGGCCGAGGGTGACCTTGACGGCGTTGGCGACTGCGTCGACGCCGGCCTGCAGGGCCCCCCTTGCCTCCTCGCTGTACTTCAGCTCCTTGTGAGCCATCTGGATTCAGTCCTCCTTGGTTCTTCTAAGTCCTTGTTGACGGGTTAGCCGAGCTTGGCGAGGACGTCCGACTCGCGCAGAACGAGCAGCTCCTCATCCTCGACGGTGACCTCGGTGCCACCGTATTTGGAGTAGAGGACCTCGTCCCCCTCCGCGACATCGAGCGGGCGGCGGGTGCCGTCCTCGTTGATCGCGCCGTCGCCGACGGCGATGACCTTGCCCTTCTGCGGCTTCTCTTTGGCCGTGTCGGGGAGGACGATGCCGCTCGCGGTCGTCTCCTCCTCATCGATCGGCTTGACGACCAGCCGGTCCCCGAGGGGCTTCAGCTTCATCCGTGTACCTCCGTTATAGGTCGAAGAGTTCGAACTGGTTTTGGCACTCGCTAGGTGAGAGTGCCAACAGGCGAAAGATAGCGACTCTCAGCCGCCCGCCATCAACTCGCAGCCCAGCAGCCGCGAGATCCCCTCGCCACCGCGCGCCATTACCCAGTCGTGATTCCATTTGAAGGCCGGGCGGGCGATCGGCGCGAGCAGGTTCATCCAGGCCTTGGTGGTCGAGACGTTCCACTCGTAGAGAACCGCGGTGACGCCACCCTGCTCATAGAGGCGCCAGCGACCGATCCCGTCCAGCTCGCCGACCGCGTGGCCTTCCAGCAGGCTGGGGCGCTCGGCCCGCTTCGTCGTCACCTCGAACTCGACCCGGTAGGGAAGGAGGCTCTTCCAGACCAACCGCGAGACCGAGCCCACCCCGTCCTCGCTGCCCGACCTCAGCTCTTTGACCTCCTCCACCCCCCGCCACCACTGCGGCCAGCTCTCCTGCTCGTGGATCGCCTCCCAAACCGGCTCCCGCGGGGAATCGAGCAGCCAGGTGGTGAGGAAGGAGTAGGAGACCATCAATTGTGGCGCGGGGTCTCCCCGTTGCCGAAGTGGGCGCCCGGAGGCTCGACGATCTGGGAGAAGCGAATCACCGTGACCTTGTCCTCCCCGGAGATCGGGCGGCCGTAGATCTGCTCGAGGAAGTTGGAGGTCTCCTCGAGGCGACGGAACTCGGGGTTGTCGTGCTCGATGTCGCGCGGCGAGAGATCCGCGACCCGCTTCACCTCGACGTCGTCTATCACCGCCGTGAAGATCTTCTCCCGCGGGCTGTGGCGGAAGCCGACCGTGACCCAAACCACCTGGCCGCGCTCATACTTGTTGCTCTTGTCTCCCAGCCGGATCGTCGCTGTCTTTCGACCCCTCTTCAGCTGGTCGATGAAGACCGCCGAGTAGAAGTTGAGAACGTAGATACCGCCTCGCATGGCGGAGCGAGAGTATCCGAACCGCGTCTGGGGTCATAGGGATCGGCATTCAGTAGATGTAGTTGCGAAGCTTGGGCGGGTCGAGCACGGTGACCCGGCCGCGGCCGGAGCGGACGACGCCAGCGCGCTCGAGGTCGGCAAGGAAGCGGCTGACGCTCTCCCGCGAGGTCCCCGCGAGCTGCGCCAAATCGGCCTGGTTCATGCGGATCGTCACCTCGCCGCGATCGCCGTCGCGCGGCGCCCCCTCGGCGACGAGCTGGGAGAGGACGCCGGCGACCCGGCTGGGGACGGTCTGAAAGGACTGGCGCGAGATCCGTTCGTTGGCGGCGCGCAGGCGGCGCACCAGCGCCGCGACCAGCTTCACGGTGATCTCGGGGTGGCGGGCCAGCAGCCCCCTCACGTCGCCAGCCGGCAACGCCAGCAGCTCGCCGTCGGTGAGCGCCTCGACACTGGCTGAGCGCACCTCGCCGTCGAGCATCGCCAGCTCGCCAAAGACCTCGCCGGGGCCGAGGGTGGCGAGGGTGATGGCGCGCCCGTCGGAGTGCTCGCGGGTGACGCGGAAGCTGCCGTCGCGGACGATGTAGCAGGCATCGGAGTGATCGCCCTCGTGAAAGACGCGGGTGCTCGCCGGGAACGAGCGCGGCACGGCGACCCGCGAGAAGCTCTCCAGCTCGGTCTCCTCGAGGTCGGCGAAGAGCGGCACGCTTCGCAGCAGCTCGACCGCGCTCTCCTCGACCTCTCCCATCGGTCGATTATCCCAGCGGTGCCGGGGGCCGCGTCTAGGCGGAGGCGGTCAGCTTGCGGGGACCGCGGCTGAAGCCGGCCTCGAGCAGTGCCTCCTCGTAGCCGGAGCCGATCACCGGCTCGCCGTCGAGCTTCTCGATGCCGAGCCTGGGCAGGTGACCGGCGGAGACGGCGTCGGCGAGGGCGCGCATCGCCGCTGCCAGCTCTGCCTCCTCGAGCTGGGCGAGGCGGAGGACGCCGCGGCCACCGCGCTCGACGAAGACGATCGGCTCACCGTCTCGCAGCAGCAGGTGGGCGCCGGGGGCACGGGCCGGGACGGCGGCCGCCCTCCAGCTTCGGCCAGGGAAGGGAGGCGCCGTAGGGATTGGCGGGGTCGGTGGCGGCGAGCAGCAAGTGCTCGCCTCTGGGTGCGGGCAGCGAGCGCAGCCGCTCGACCGCGCCAGGCAGGGCGAACTGGGCGCCGCCGAGGCCCTCGACGAAGTAGCCGCGGCGAGCGGTGCCAAGCAGCTCCAGGTTGCCCAGCTCGGCGTAGAGGGTCGAGAAGCCGCCGGGCACTCCCTCGGCGAGGACGGTCTCGCGGGTGACGATCCCATAGCGCTCAAGCATCAGCTCGGCCTGGGCGCGGAGGCGCGGGCCGATCGCGGGGGCGCCCGTGAAGAGCGGGGCGGTCAGCGACCAGCGGCCCTGGACCGCCGCCCCGGCGCCGGAGCGGCGGCGGGCGAAGCGGCGACCCTGGCGCTCGGGTGGGGCGATCGCGCGCAGGCGCGGCGCGCGCAGCGGCGAGAAGGCGTCGTTGGTCACCTCGCCCGACCAGGCGAGGTCCCAGAGGGCGGTGTGCAGCTCCTCGGCTCCGAAGTCGAGGTCGGCGAGCAGATCGAGCCAGAAGTCCGGCCCGGCGGCGAGGCGCTCGCGGATCGCGTCGTGGACCTCGCCCTCGGCGCGCTCCAGCTTCGCATTGGCGGGTGGTGGCCCGGCGAGGCGGACGTCCTCGCGGAAGTAGAGGGCGACGCGGCCGTCGCTGCGCCCGAGCGCCCCGGCGCCGATCCAGACCACCTCGCCGCTGGTGCAGAGCTCATCGAGCCAGGCGGGCGAGTAGGCGCCGAGCCGGCGCGGCAGCACGTCTCCCTCCCAGACCTTGGGGGTCAGCGCGACGCCCTGAAGGGCGACGAGCGCCTCGCGCAGGCGGTCGGGCCCCGCCCCGGCGGCGCGGTGGGCGTCGACGTTCTGCCAGCTCGGCAGGAATCGGGCGAGCTGTGCTGCGGTCGGCCGCCTCGACCTCACGCCGCAGGCGGGCGAGGCTGGCGCGGCGCACCCGGCGCAGCGCTTCGGCGTCGCACCACTCCCGCTCGGTCCCACCCGGCAGCAGCTCGCCTCGGACCAGCGCCCCTTCTCGCTCCAGCTCGCGCAATGGCGGCGTCGGATCTACCCCGTAGCGGGCGGCGAGACGGGCGGTCGGGAAGGGGCCGTGGGTGCGGGCGAAGCGGCGGACCAGGGCTCGCATCGCGTCGGGGTGCGGCGGCGAGGAAGACCTCGGGCAGGCCGGCCGGCGGCGGCACGCCGAGCGCGTCGCGGTAAAGGCCGGCGTCCTCGGCGGCGATGTAGCGCTCCTCGCCGGCGATCCGAACCGGCGCGGCGCGGCGCTCGGCGACCAGCTTCTCCAGCATCGAGGTAGCCGAGTAGCCCTCGGCGACCCGCTCGGCGCACTCCTCGGCGCTGAGGTCGCCGAGGTTGCGCAGCACCTGCTGGAGGGCGTCGCGATCGCCGGCGCGACCGCCCTCGCTGCGGTGCTGGAGCTGGGCCTCGACCTCCTCCAGCGCCTCGGGGTCGATCAGCTCGCGCAGCTCCTCCTGGCCGAGCAGCTCGCGCAACAGATCGCGGTCCAGCGCCAGCGCGGCGGCGCGTCGCTCTGCGTTGGGCGTGTCCCCCTCGTACATGTAGGTGGCGACGTAGTCGAAGAGCAGCGAGGAGGCAAAGGGCGAGGCGGTCGGGGTCTCAACCTCGACCAGGCTGAGCTGGCGCGAGTGCAGCTTTGTCAGCAGCTCGCCGAGCGAGGGCAGGTCGAGCACGTCGCGCAGGCACTCACGGTAGGTCTCCAAGATCACCGGGAAGCGGGGGAAGTCGCGCGCAACCTCGAGCAGGCTCTGCGCCTTGAGGCGCTGCTGCCAGAGCGGCGTGCGCTTGCCCGGATAGGCGCGGGGGATGAGCAGCGAGCGGGAGGCGTTCTCGCGGAAGCGGGCGCCGAACAGGGCCGAGCCCGACAGCTCGCCCACCACCAGGTCCTCCAGCTCGTCGGGCTCGACCATGACCAGGTCGGCCGGCGGCGGCTCATCGGCGTCGGGGAGGTGGATGACGATGCCGTCGTCAGACCAGATCGCGTCGGCCTCGAGGCCGCGCTCGGCGCGGATCTTGCCGGCCAGGGCGAGGCCCCAGGCGGCGTGCACGCGGCCCCCGTATGGGGAGAGGACGCAGAGGCGCCAGTCGCCGATCTCATCGCGGAAGCGCTCGACCACGATCGTCTCATCGGAGGGGACGACCCGGGTCGCGGCCTGCTGCTCGCGCAGGTAGGCGACCAGGTTCTCGGCGGCGCGGCGGTCGAGGTCGTACTCGGCGGCCAGCTCGGCGGGGTCGCGGGAGACGGCCTCGCGGGCGAAGGCGCCGATCGCCCGGCCCAGCTCGGCGGGGCGGCCGATCCCGTCGCCCTTCCAGAAGGGGACGGCGCCGGGGGCACCGGGGGCGGGAGTGACGATCACCCGGTCGCGGGTGATCTCCTCGATCCGCCAGGTGGTCGCGCCGAGCAGGAAGGTCTGGCCGGGACGCGCCTCATAGACCATCTCCTCGTCCAGCTCGCCGACCCGGCGCCCGTCGGGCAGGTGGACGCCGTAGAGGCCGCGGTCGGGGATCGTGCCGGCGTTGGTGACGACCAGCTGGCGGGCGCCTTTGCGGCCGTGCATGCGGCCCGTGGTGCGATCCCAGACGATGCGCGGGCGCAGCTCGGCGAAGCGGTCGGAGGGGTAGCGGCCGTCGAGCATGTCGAGGACGTTCTCGAGCTGCTCGCGGGAGAGGTCACAGAAGGGCTCGGTGGCGGTGACGAGGCGCTCGACCTCGTCGACGTCCCACTCGTCGAGGGCGGCCATCGAGACCAGGTGCTGGGCGAGCACGTCGAGCGGGTTCTGGGGGATGACCGTCTCCTCGATCCGCCCCTCGCGCATGCCGCGGGCTACGACCGCGCACTCGAGCAGGTCGGCGCGGAACTTGGGGAAGATGCGGCCCTTGGAGACCTCGCCGAGGCCGTGGCCGGCGCGGCCGATCCGCTGCAGGCCGCGGGTCACCGACTTCGGAGACTCGACCTGCACGACGAGGTCGACCGCGCCCATGTCGATCCCCAGCTCCAGGGAGGAGGTCGCGACCAGGCAGGGAAGCCGGCCCGACTTGAGGAGCTCCTCGACCAGGGTGCGCTCCTCGTGGGAGAGGGAGCCGTGGTGGGCGCGGGCGATCTCGGGGGGCGGATCGCCCTGGTCGGAGCCACCCGCGTGCTCGGTGGCCGGGAGCTCCTGCGGGGGCTCTCCGGCTGCCAGCTCGTTCAAGCGTTTTGCCAAACGCTCGGCGCCGCGGCGGTTGTTGACGAAGACGATGGTCGAGGTGTGTTCGCGGACCAGCTTCAACAGCTCCGGGTAGATGGCGGGCCAGATCGAGCGCTGGTGGACCAGGGGCTCACCCTCGGGGGGCGTGCCGTCAGAGCTCGGGAATGATGGGGCGCCCGGATCGGCCATGTCGTCGACCGGGACGACGATCTTCAGGTCGAGCTGCTTGGTGCGCCCGGCGTCGACGATCTTGCACTCGCGCTTCGGGCCGACGAGGAACTTGGCGATTCGCTCCAGGGGGCGTTGGGTGGCGGAAAGGCCGATACGTTGAAGCTCATCGGCCTTGGTCAGGTGCTCAAGGCGCTCCAGGGTGAGGGCGAGGTGGGAGCCTCGCTTTGACTGGGCGACGGCGTGGATCTCATCGACTATCACCGCCTCGGCGCCGGCGAGGATCTCCCGGACGCCGGAAGAGAGCATCAGGTAGAGAGACTCGGGCGTGGTGATGAGGATGTCTGGGGGGGATTTGCGCATCGCCCGCCGCTCGGATTGGCTGGTATCGCCGGTCCTCAGGCCGACCGAGATGTCGGCGCCGATGCCCCGCAGCGGAGCGCGGAGGTTGCGCTCGATGTCGTAGGAGAGGGCCTTGAGCGGGGAGACGTAGACCAACCGCACGCCTGGAGTCATGTCCTCTCGCCGCGAGAGTCGGTCGATGCCCCAAAGGAAGGCGGCGAGGGTCTTGCCGGAGCCGGTCGGGGCGCAGATCAGCGCGTTGGCGCCGCTGGAGATCGCCTTCCAGCCCCCCACCTGCGCCGGCGTCGGCCCCTCGAAGGAATCCTTGAACCAACGCCTGACCGGCGCGCTGAACGGCGCCAGGGGGTCGGGTTTCGCGGTCGGGTTCGCCTCGGCGCTCAACCCACTGATCTTACGCTCCGCCCTCTGGGGGCTCACTGCGAGTAAAAGGCGACCGCTCACCTGGGCCGAACCGCGCCTACGGTCAGTCGCACGCGGACCGCTGTAGCGCAACTTCCACATCCGTAAGAGCTGGGCGAGGAGGCGCCGGCCCGGTGCGGCTCACGGATCGGCAGATCAAACGAAGCCCGTTCAGCGCGTAAACCAAGCCTTTAGTCTCGGCTGGTGTTTGGGAAGCTAGCGATGCGGCGCGCAGAGCGACAGGTCTGTGCCCTGAGGCGAGAAGGTTCACGCAGACAGAGAGTGCGCAAGCGCCTGCTGTCCTGCGTCCTGATGCTGAGCGCGTTGTTTACGCCGCTGGCACTGGTCTTGGCGGGTGGCGCTCAGGCTACGCCTGGGCAGATCACCGAGTTCCCGACCCCTGCCCGCGATAGCGACCCGTTAGGGATTGCCTCCGGCCCCGACGGCGACCTCTGGTTCACCGAGTCGGTGGGGAACAAGATCGGCCGCATCACCCCTGAGCGGCGAAGTCACCGAGTTCCCGTTGCCTGTTGCCGAAAGCAGGCCCGATGGCATCACCGCCGGCCCTGACGGCAACCTCTGGTTCACCGAGTCGGGGGGGAACAAGATCGGCCGCATCACCCCGAGCGGGCAGATCACCGAGTTCGCCGTCGCGACGGGCGAAGAAGACGACCTGCAACAGATCACCGCCGGCCCTGACGGCAACCTATGGTTCACCGAGAGGGCGGACAAGATCGGCCGCATCACCCCTGACGGCGAAGTCACCGAGTTCCCGTTGCCGGCCGCCAAAAGCAGGCCGGACGGCATCGTTGCCGGCCCCGACGGCGACCTCTGGTTCACGGAGTGGGAAGAGAGCAAGATCGGCCGCATCACCCCGAGCGGGCAGATCACCGAGTTCCCGACCCCTGCCCGCGATAGCGACCCGTTAGGAATTGCCTCCGGCCCCGACGGCGACCTCTGGTTCACCGAGTCGGTGGGGAACAAGATCGGCCGCATCACCCCGGCGGCGAAGTCACCGAGTTCCCGTTGCCTGTTGCCGAAAGCAGGCCCGATGGCATCACCGCCGGCCCTGACGGCAACCTCTGGTTCACCGAGTCGGGGGGGAACAAGATCGGCCGCATCACCCCGAGCGGGCAGATCACAGAATTTCCGCTCCCGACCGGTATTACCAAGCCTTACTATCCGATCGGGATCACGGCTGGTCCCGAAGGCAACCTGTGGTTCACTTGGTACTCTCCCCCGCCTCCTCCCGAAGGGGTGCCTTTATTCCCTCTCAAGGAAGAAGGGGAGATTGGCTGGATCACCCCTGGACTCTTGGGGATCGAGATCGAGAACTCGAGCGCCGAAGTGCGCCACGGCTGGACGAAGCTTGAGCTTGGATGCGCGGGCGGTAAAGCGGGCAGCACCTGTAGCGGCAGAATCCGTTTGAGCCTGCAGATCAGGCAGCGCACAAAGGCAATTGTTGTCGCTCACTCCCCTTACAGGGTTCTCTCAGACAAGAATAGATCGATCACTTTGCGTCTCACGCCTCACGCACTCGTTCTGCTGTCCCGCCTGCGGCGGCTGACAGTGCACGCGACCGCCACCGTGTCGGGCGGTCAAGGGGCCAGCATCGAAGTCGTCCTCCATCGGTGACCCGGCAGGAAGTCGGCCCCCGAATGGATTGCGGCCACGTGGTCCCTATCCCCGCAAGAAACTCCAGGCCTGACCGTTAATCGCGAGCCCGTCACCTCCTGCGGGAGACCCGCCGGCCGAAGGGCGGCTGGTCGAATTCCTTTATCGGGTGCAGCGAGAAGGGGATCGCCGTTTCGCCGCCAAAGCTGGCCCTTACTGTCCCTTGATCGTCGCGGCCGTAGGTGGTCCTGGCCACGCCGCTGAAGATCCCGCTCGGATTGGCGTGCGTCACCGTCGCCCTCCGCCAGCGGCGCCCCTTCTGCACTTCGATCACGACTTCGCCACCCGTGCTGGTCGGCGTTCGGCCCCAGAAGGAGAAGCCGCTTCTCCCTGAGCTGGCGACAAAGGGGAAGCGAAACACGTACAGCAGCTCCTTCGGGCGGTCCTCGGCGAGAGTCGCGCCGCGGAAGTAGAGCCCCGATTCGATCGTTTCCCAGGCTGGCCGCCCATTCCGGGGTTCATCGCGCAGCTGGAACCAGAAGAAGTCGCTGATCCCCGCAAGCCAGGCTTGGTGAAGCGCTTCGGCCGTCCAGCGCGCATCGATCCACATGGGCAGCCCGCCCGGATCGGGTGGCTTGGAGTCCCAGGAGAACTCGGTGATCCATAGCGGGGTGCGGTTGAACTGGCCGTGGATCCTCCCGGCTCGATCGGCGGCCGCAAGCAGATTCTGCATCCTGCCGAGGCTTCCGATCTCGACGTCTTCGGCGGCGCCTTCATGTTGGGGGCCGCCCGTCGTGTAGGGGTGGATGTCGAAGATGTCGAAGTGGACTCCGCCTTCGCAGCTTCCTGCCGTGGGCGAGGGATGGCGACTGCCGCGCATGCAGAGCAGGAGGCGGGCGAAGGTCATCGGCCCGATCGTCAATTTCCCCACCGCGACCGGCCCGAGGCCGGCCGCGATGACCAGGTCCGACGGATCGACTGACTTGATCGCGAAGTAGAACGCGTTGATCAGCTTGCGATACAGCTGCGGCGACACAGCCTTGCCGCCTTCGTACTGGGGGTTGAAGTAGAGGCTCAGGTTTGGCTCGTTGAGGCCCTGCCAGTAGCCCACCCGGGGCAGGCCCTCGAAATGGCCGCTGTAGCGGGTGGCGGCGGCGGTCGCGAAGGCGGCCAGCCCAGACGGTTCGGGTTCGCAGAGGCGACCCGGCAGGGCCGCGGGTGACTGACACCGCTGGGCCCACAGAGGCGCCCCTTCGATGGTGATCACGGGCGTGAGGCCCGCTTCGACCGTCGCCTTCACGGCGGCGTCGGTCGAGGCCCAGTTGTAGTTTGGGTCAGCGGGGTCTTCGGGCTGCCAGCTGGCCGGCTTATTGTGCGGCGCGACGTTTTCCCAGGCAACGGATATGCGTACCAACTGGATCCCGGTGGCCTTTGCCTGCTGGAGGGCGAGCGGCTCGAAGCCTTCGAGATCCGAAAGCCCAGTAACAAGAGGACGCGCTTCCGCCACCACCGGTAGACCGGCGGAGGCGAGCAGGGCACACGCCACGGCCATCGCCGCGACACACCGGCGGGCGCTGGCGTGTCCCAAAGCAGTCCCCCGCGCTCCGATCACCATCGCAGTTTAGCTTTGCCGCCCTAGGGCGAGACTGATGCGCCACCGTCGGCGCGATGGTGCCTGGCCCGCATCGTCACCACGCCGATCGATATTGCGGCGAGAGCAGCGATGGCGATCAGGATTGGGACGAGCGGGGAGGAGCCGCCAATGTCAGACGAGGAAGCCGGCTGGCTCGTCTGCGATGTGCCGGGCAAGCCGGCGTGTGGGCTAGCCTGCCCCGTGCTCCGTCTAGCCCGCCTGGTGCTCCGTCTGGCGTTTAGATCGCGTCGCGGCGTGGAGGATGGATGACCCGTCGAAGACCGCTTCCCGGTAGTGGTGCCCGTCGAGGACCCACCGCCCACCGTCGAGGCGTGTGCGGGGGGTTCGTGATGGCTCTGGGGGTATTCGCCGGTTGCTGTCGGGCGCGGTTCTGAATATTGGGTACCAGCCGAGTCCGCCTGAGCAAGGATCGGAAAGCAGGCCAGCGTCAGCAAAGCAAACACCGACAGGAGCAAGAGGACAGATCGGCCCGGGTTCCGGGTCTGGCGGCGCATCTCGTGCATCCCGATCAAGATTAGACCAAACAGCGGCGCTGATCGCTCCGATTTATCTGATCGTTGGCCTCGCGCTGGCCGGAGGAGGCATCGAAGTGAGCGGCCGTCATATCGCCAGCCTCGCAGTATGGCTGGTAGTCGTCGGCCTGCTGGTGTTTGGCGCAGCGTCGAATGCGCCTGTCGGGAGGCCGTTCGACCGGGCGGTCGGGCTGATCGCTGGACTGGCGTTTTTGTCTGCAATTTCATCCCTCTGGTCAGAATCGATGGAATTGAGTGTGATCGAGGCGGACCGGGTTCTCGTCAGCCTGGGTTTCTTCCTTGCCGCCTTCCTGGTGCCCCAAACGCCGAGAGGCGCCAACGTTTCGCTGAAGGGCCTGGCAATTGCCGACACGCTGGTGGCTTTCCTAGGCCTGGGGAGCCGTCCTCCTTCCCATGTGCTCGAGGTGAACGACTCACTGGGCACGGGCGCCCGCTCGGCTACTGGAACGCAAACGGCGACGCTTTCCGCCAGTCCGCACTCCCCTGATGATGAAATTCCAAGTTGGCCGTCGCAGCCGATTGTAACGCCCATGGCACCTGAAAGCCCGGCCGTGCCGATCTGCCGGGGTTGCTCCTTCGGACAGCCGCGTTCGGGGTCTCGATCAACCGAAGGGCGGCTGGTAGAATTCCTTGGCCGGGTGCAGGGAGAACGGGACCGAAGTTTCGCCGCCGGAGGGGATCGAGGTTTCGGATGGGATCGAGGTTTCGCGAACGTAGCGAGCCCTCACTTCTCCATATTGGTTTCTGCCGTAGGTGGTCTGGACGACGCCGGTGAAGATCCCAGTCGGCTTGGCGTAGGTAACCGATGCCCTACGCCATCCGCCGCCCTTGAGCAGCTGGATTTCGACCTCCCCACTCTGACTGTCGGGAGTCCGGCCCCAGAAGAAGATCCCATTCTTATGGGAATAGGCAACAAGCGGAAAGCGGAAGGTGTCGAGCAGCCCCTTCTTTGGGAGGTCTTTGGCGATACTCGGGCCATCGAAGTAGAGCCCTGTTTGGTATGTTTCGCTGAAGAAGTGGCGACTGGCTGGTTCATCGTGCAGGCCGAACCAAAAGAAGTGTGTGACGCCCGCCCGCCAGGAGACGTAGAGCGCTTCCGCGGTCCACCGCACCAGGATTCTCATAGCCAAACCACGAGGGTTCGGCGGCTTGGAGGCCCATGAGAACTCGGTGACCCAGAGAGGCGTCTGCGTGTACTCTCCGTGGATCCTCCCGGCTCGGTCGGCGGCTGCAAGCAGCTGCTGCAACTTGCCGAGGCTCCCCAGCTCGACATCATTGGCTTCACCTTCGTGGGCTGGACCTCCGGTCGTATATGGGTGGATGTCGAAGATGTCGAAGTGAACCCCTCCTTCGCAATTTCCCGGAGCGCGGTGAGGATGGCGTCCGCCAGTCATGCAGAGCAGCAATCGGGCGAAACGCAGCGGACCGATCGTCAATGGGGAACGTTCGATCGGACCGAGACCAGCTGCAAGCACGAGATCAGAGGGGCTAACAGACTTCACAGCGAAGTAAAAGGCGTTGATTATCGAGCGGTAGAGCTGTGGTGATATTGGCCTTCCACCCTTGAACTGGGGATTGAAGAAGAGACTAAGGTTGGGCTCGTTCCATCCTTGCCAGTAACGCACCCGTGGCAGCCCTTCGAATTCGCCGTTGTAACGCCGAGCCGCTGCCGTTGCGAACGCAGCTAGCTTTGTGGGGATGGGGCTGCAAAGTGGAGCCGCGTTACAGTTCCTCTGTGCCCACGCTGGCGCATACCCAATCATCAGGACAGGGGTGAGACCAGCCTGCACCGCCTCCGTGACAAGGGGATCCAGCGAACTCCAATTGTAGTGCGGATCGGATGGTTCGGTAGGCTGCCATTCTTCGGGTTCTGTGGTTGGAGCGATCTGGTTCCAGCCGACATATATGTGTACGAATTGCGCACCGGCGTTGGCTATATCTTGAAAGGCGAGTGGGCTGTCTTCAAAGCCGCCTGTGATGCCGGTCACCAGAGGTCGGGTGTTTTCGCGCGGCAGTACTGGTTGCGCCTTGACGTCGGTCGCGCCTGCCCCAAGAGGAACCAATACTCCAAGAAGGGCGAAGGTGATGATTACCCGCCTCCGCCAGCTGGGACTAAGCGCTCTCGTGCCGCCCATACTCACCGCGCGAGGCTACCTAGTGCCCCCTTTGCCATTTTTTTGGCGAGATGGAAGAGGGATACGGCGAGGTACCGGTGATTACCAGCGCCAGTATCTGGCCCGTCTGCCCTGCCGCGGAGAACCCGCTCGCCTGCCCAATCAGCGCCGCCGGACCCGAGGAGCCACCCGGCTCGTTCGCCGCGCCGCAGCCCTCTCCTGGCGCCGGACACGGGCCGGGGATCGCCGCCGCGGTGCTCGCCGCGAGGCCCACGGCGGCACGGCCTTCGGCCGAGATACTGCACTAGGTGGCCTTCCGCGAAACGGGCGAACCCGACAGACGGCGCTGGCGCCGCTGCTTCATCGTCACCGCGCCGATCGAGATTGCGGCGAGAGCGGCAATGGCGATCAGGATAGGAACGAGCGGAGAGGAGCCGCCGCCGTTTGAAGCCTGCGTGGATCCGGTCGGCAGGCCATTGCCTGAGCCGTTGTGTGGGCTACCCTGCCCGGTGCCACCGTTTCTATCTGTCGAGGATGGACCGCCTGCTGAAGATGCCCTACCGGAACCACCCGAGGTCGTAGTGCCTGTATGGCCATGCACGGAGTTAGAGGCGTGGGCAGACGGCCCCGACCCAGACGAGGCCGTCTTTCCGGTGGGCGAAGGGAGATTTTCTGGTTCTACGTACTGGGAGCGGCTCGAATCCGCCTGAGCAAGCACTGGAAAGCAAGCGAATGTCAATAGAGCAGACACTGACAGAAGCCAGAATCGGCCCGAGTTCCGAGCCCAGCGGAGGCGCATCCCGTGCATCTCGATCCAGATTAGATCAAACAGCGGCGCTGATCGCTCCGATCGCCTTGATCGTTGGGCTGGCGCTGGCAGGAGGCGGGTTCGAAGTGAGCGGCCGTCACATCGCCGGCCTCGCGGTATGGCTGGTCGTCGTCGGCATGCTCGTGCTGGGGGCGGGATCGAGGGCGACTGTGGCGCGACCGTTCTACTGGGCGAGTGGGCTGATCGGCGGACTGGCACTTTTGTCTGCAATTTCATCCCTCTGGTCAGGGTCGGTTGAGCTGAGCGTGATCGAGGTTGACCGGGTTCTCGTTTACCTGGGCTTCTTCCTCGCCGCGTTCCTGATCACCCAAACCGCCGAGAGGCGCCAACGTTTCGCTGAAGGGCTGGCAATTGCCGTCGCCTTGGTGGCTTTTCTAGGCCTGGGCAGCCGTCTCCTGCCCCACGTGCTCGAGGTCAGCGACTCGCTCGGCACCGGGCCGCGCCTGCGCTACCCGCTCGGCTACTGGAACGCGAACGGCGAGATGTGCGGGATCGCGATCGCGCTGCTGCTGTGGATGAGCCGCCGCGCCACCTCGGCGGCGCCTGCGCTGGCTCTCGGTTGCGGCGATGCCCGCCGTCCTGCTCACGCTCTACTTCACCTACTCGCGCGGCGGCCTGCTCGCCCTCGTCGTCGCCGCGGGCTGCCTGCTCGTGCTCTCCAGGGACCGCCTCTGGCTGCTGGCGACGCTGGCAGCCGGGGCGCTCGGGGCGGTGCCGGCGGTGCTCGCCGTGCAGTCGCGCAGCAGCCTCGCCAACAACATCGCCAATCAAGCCTCCGTCGAACAGGGAGCAACCGTGCTGCTGATCCTGCTGGCGGGCATCGCCCTTTCGCTGCTTCTCTTCGCGGCTCTGCGGCGGGCGGAGGATAGGGGCGGACGGCTGACCGGACGGGCGGTGGCGATGTCCCGCAACCGCTCCTTGCTGAAACGGCTAGCGCTGGTCGGTGCGGTGCTGGCGATCGGCGTCGCGATCGCGATCGGTGGTCGCGCCTGGCACCAGTTCAGCTCCTCCGACATCCAGTTCCCGAACCAGCCGGCGCAGCATTTCGGCCAGCTCTCCGGCGCCGGTCGCCACGACTTCTGGCGGGTCGCGATCGACGCCTTCGCCGAAAAGCCGGTGCTCGGGATCGGCGCCGGGACCTACCGGTTCGCCTGGGACCAGCACCGCTCGATCGACATGACCGTGCTCGATGCCCACTCGCTCTACCTGGAGGCCTTCGCCGAGCTGGGGGCGGTCGGCGGTCTGCTGGTGCTGGCCCTGGTCGGCACCCTGCTCTGGTACGGCTTCTCGGCCTGGCGAGCTGCACAGCATCCGGAGCGCGATCGCCTACGCGGCGCTGTTCGCGGCGATGCTCGCCTTCGCTGTGGGCGCCGCCTTCGACTGGTTCTGGGAGATCGCCGGCCTGGGGGCGGTCTTTTTCCTGGCGGCCGGTGTCCTGGTGAGTGTGAGGTGCGCTCAACTCGCGGGCACCGGATTGAGGCGCAAGGCCGCCGATGGGCGCAACTACGGGCTGGCGGTCGCCGGGCTGGCGCTGGCCTGGATCGCGGCGATCGCCCTGATCGGCCCGCTGCTGGTCGAACGCGAGCTGGCGGCCAGCCGCAGCGCCGCGGCGGGCGGAAACCTGGCGAGCGCCGTCGAGCACGCGAACACAGCTCGCTCGATCGAGCCGTGGGCGGCGTCGCCGTACGTGCAGCTCGGTCTGCTGGCGGAACTGCAGGGCGAATACACGACCGCCGAGGAACGGCTCTCGCAGGCGATCGAACGCGAGGACCGTAACTGGCAGCTCTACTACCTGCGCTCCCAGAGCCGAGCGCAAGACCGGCGACACAACTGGCGCCAAGGCGGATCTGGCGCGGGCTCGACAGCTGAACCCGCTGAACCCCTGCCCGCGCGAAAACGGTGCCTGCGGGTGAGCTCGAGATGACCCGGAACGCGCAGGAGACCGCCGCCCGCGAGGCGCAGACATCCCCGCCTTCGCCCCCCGCGAGTCCGCCGCCGAAACCCCCGCGGACCGACCTAGCCGCCTGGCTGGGCCTGACCGGGGTGGCCGGAGCCAGGCGGCGCGGCGCACTCCTTCGCAGGCTGCTCGCAGCCGGGGATTGGGCCGCGCTGGCCGCGGCGCTGTGCCTCACCACCGTCGTGACCTCGAGCACCGACGTCGCCACCCTTTTCTGGGCGGTGATGCTCAGCCCGGTCTGGATCCTAATCTTCAAGCTGCACGGGCTCTATGACAATGACCACCGCAGGATCCGTCACAGCACCCTCGACGAGCTACCCTCGCTCCTCTCGGCCAGCGCCCTCGGCACGCTGGCGCTCGACGGGTTGCTGGCGCTGAGCCCGGCGGGACCGCTCTCCCCGGAGAGCGCGATCCTCGTCGGCGTCGTAGCGCTTTGTCGGCAGCTTTCTCGCCCGTGCTGTCATGCGCTTGCTCTGGCACTGGCTGATCGGGGTCACCGCCGGGATCGTGATCGGCCCGGCCAAAGCCGTCAGCGTGGTCGACGCGCCGGGTCGCCACCCACCCCGAGACGCATCTGCGCCTGGTCGGTTACCTCTCGCCCGGTCGCGGCAATGAAAGCGCCCACGCAGCGGCCTACCGCGGCTCGGCAGCGAGGCCGAGATCGCCCGCGTGGCCCGTGAGCACGAGGTCGAGTGGGTGATCGTCACCGAGCAGGAGATGAGCGAAGCCGCCGCCGAGCGGCTGATCGAGGACTGCAAGGCAACTGGACTGGGGTTGACCTTCCTGCCGCAGCACTACGGGCTGCTGGGGCCCGGGATCGAGCTCAACCGGCTGGCGGAGCTGCCGCGTTCTCGACTTCCGCTTCTCCGACCCGCCGCGCTCCACGCTGGCGCTGAAGCGGGCGCTGGACCTGGTCGTCTCGGTGCCGATGCTGGTCCTGCTCTCGCCGCTGCTGCTGGCGATCACGCTCTTCATCCTGGCCGACTCCGGGCGCCCGGTGCTCTTTCGCCAGCGGCGGATCGGCAAGGACGGCGAACCGTTCACAATAGTCAAGTTCCGCACGATGGACGCCGACGCCGAGGAGCGGCTTGGGAACCTCGTCGACCTGGCGAAGCTCGACCAGCCCGCCTTCAAGATCCGCGACGACCCGCGGGTGACCCGCGCCGGCCGGCTGCTTCGGCGCACCAGCCTCGACGAGCTGCCTCAGCTGGTCAACGTTCTGCGGGGCGAGATGTCGCTGGTCGGGCCGCGGCCCGAGGAGGAAGCGATCGTCGCCCTCTATGACGAGCGCCAGCGGGTCCGGCTTGCAGTGAAGCCCGGCATCACCGGGCCGATGCAGGTGTATGGGCGCAGCGATCTGACCTTCGAGGAGCGCCTCGCGCTGGAGCGCGATTACCTCGACAACCTCTCCGTCACCGGCGACCTGGCGATCCTCCTACGCACACCTGGGGCGATCGTCCGCGGCGACGGCGCGTACTGAGCGCGCAATGCCCACGCAGGCTCCACTGGTGGCGATCTGCATGGCCACCTTTGACCCGGATCCGGTGCTGCTGGAGCGGCAGATCAGCTCGATCCGGGAGCAGACCCACGACGCCTGGCTCTGCCTGATCAGCGACGACGGTTCCTCTGAAGAGCGCTTCGAGCGGCTGCGGGCGCTGACCGCGGATGACCCGCGCTTCGCGCTCTCACGCTCGGAGGAGCAGGTCGGCTTCTACCTCAACTTCGAACGCGCGCTGAAGATGGTCCCGCCCGAGGCCGAGTTCGTCGCACTGGCCGATCAGGACGATGACTGGTACCCCGAGAAGCTCGCCGAGCTTCTGGGCGGCTGCGCGGACGCGCAGCTGGTGTACAGCGACATGCGGATCGTCGACGAGGCCGGCGGCGTCATCTCCGACACCTTCTGGCGCGGGCGGCGCAACAACCACACGAACCTGGCCTCGCTGCTGCTGGCCAACACCGTGACCGGCGCGGCGTCGATGTTCCGGCGCGGGCTGCTCGACCTGGTGCTCCCTTTCCCGGCGCCGATCGGGAACCCGTTCCACGACCAGTGGATCGCGTCGGTCGCACTCGCCACCGGCGCGATCGGGTATGTCGACAGGCCTCTTTACGACTACGTGCAGCACGGTAGCGCGGCGCACGGGCACGATGCCGCGATGCGAGGATGGGACCCCCGCCGCCTGCTGAGCTGGCGCGACCCGCGGCGGGACCTGCAGCGGATCGCGGCGCACGGACAGCGCTCCTACGAGAACAACGTGTGCCGCATCGGACTCGCCGCGCAGACGATCGAAGCAAGGGCCGGGGGGACGCTGCAGCCGAGCAAGGCACGCGCCGTGCGCCGCGTGGCGCGCCTGGGACGGCCACCGGAACCCGCCGCCTGGCTGGCGCTTCGCTTGCTGCGGCGACTCGGGGGGCGCAACGAGACGATGGGGATCGAGCTCTCGCTGCTGGTCGCGATTTGGTGGCGCCGGCTCACGGCGGCTCGTGCGCGACTATGTCGGCGACGCGGCCGCCGCTAGTAGCCTCGCACTCCATGCGCACCGTCCTTCACGTCCTCCCCCACTCGGGCGGAGGAGCGGAGACGTACATCGAT
Organism: uncultured Solirubrobacterales bacterium; assembly: GCA_963842375.1. GTDB lineage: Bacteria > Actinomycetota > Thermoleophilia > Solirubrobacterales > 70-9 > CAVUPF01. The sequence goes on along the minus strand of CAWJGB010000010.1, from coordinate 156,734 downwards.
CTGCTCGAAGGGCTCGAGGGGTACCGTCACCAGCGCGTCCCGCTCAGCGTCACCCGCTCGCGGCTGCGCAGCATCCCCTCGGTGCTCGGGCGCCGGGGGCGCATCATCAATCTCGGCCGTGACGCGGATCTGGTCCACGTCCATGGAGACATGGCCGCAATGCTCACCGCCCCGGCCCTGCGGGGACGGCCCCTGGTGATCAGCAGCCAAGGGCTGCACCGCCTGCGGCGCGCGCGGGGAGCGAGCGCGTGGCTGGTCCAGCGCCGGCTGCGGGTGGCGATCAAGGCGTCTGCGCGGACGATCTGCAGCGCTCAGGATGAGCGCGAGGACCTCGCTTCCGTCCTCCCACCGTCGCTTCAGCGCCGGCTCGTCGTGGTGCCGAACGGCGTGCCTGTGCCAGCGCCCGAAAGCTCCGAGCGGCGGGCTGAAGCTCGACGCTCGCTGGGGCTTGGGGTCGGCGAGGTCGCGGTGCTGTTCGTGGGACAACTCGAGGAGCGCAAGGATCCGCTCGGCGCCGTCGCCGCGGTCGAGGCGGCCCGGGCGCGCGGCGCCGAGGTCGTACTGCTGATCGCGGGTGGGGGGCCGCTCGAACGCGAGGTCTTCGCCCACGAGAGCGCCGGGGTGCGGCCGATGGGTCACCGCGACGACCTCGAGAACCTCTACGCGGCCGCCGACCTGTTCCTGCTCCCGTCCTATCGGGAGGGCATGTCGTTCGCGCTGCTGGAAGCGATGGCGCACGGCCTGGCCCCGATCGTCGCGGACGGGACCGGCAACGCCGAGACAGTCGGGGATGCGGGCGTCGTCTTCCCCGCCGGCGACATCGTGGCCATGTCCAAGCTCCTCGCCGGGCTCACCGCCGACCAGGACGCCCGCGCACGACTCGGCGCCGCGGCTCGTGAGAGGATCCGCGCCGAGCTCAGCGTCGAGCGATTCCTGGCCGGCACGTGCGATCAATACGAGGCCGCCCTTGCGGAGGGCGCGCCGGGTCAGGGCGCCTGACCGCGCCGCTCGCGGAGCGCCCGTTTGGCCCGCATCGGCAGCGCGTAGGACACCACGGGACGCAGCAGCCCGCCGGCCCCCCTCAAGCTCCGCCGGCGGCGCAGCGCCCGGACCCGGATCGCGATCCCCTCGGCGAGCTGAGCCCGCTCGGCGCGAGCGGCGACGTTGGTTCCTCCCATGACGCGCGTGCAGAGCTCCTCGTCGAGTACAACGACGCGGTGTCGCTCTCCGATCCGGAGCCAGAGGTCGTACTCCGCGGCGTAGCGATATCGCGGGTCGTAGCCGCCCACGGCGCGGGCCACGTCACGCCGGAACGCGGCGGAGCCGTTGGGAATCGGGTTGAAGCGCGGGAGCACCGGCCCGACGTCCCCGGAGGCGAACGTGGTGCGGGGACGCAGCACCCGCTCGTCGGGGTCGACCTCGCGCATCCGAGCGCCCACCACCGCGACGCCCGGATCGGCCGCGAGCACGCCGAGCTCACGCGCCAGGCGGTCGGGCGCCGAGTAGTCGTCCGCGTCCTGAATCGCGACGACCGGGGCGGCGGCGACCTCCAACCCCGAGTTCAGCGAGCGCGCGATGCCGACGTTCCGCTCGAGCCGGATCACCCTTCCCCGCGGATCCGAGCCGATCGCCTCCTGCGCCACGGCGGCCGAGCGGTCGCTCGACCCGTCGTCGATTACGATCAGCTCCAGCCTCGACTCCGACTGCCCCAGAATCGACCCGATCGCCCGGGCGACGGTGCTCTCGTTGTCGCAGGCGCCGATGAGCACCGTGACGGCGGGCGGGGCGGGGTCCATCGCAGTGCGCGAGCTTGGCAGATTGCCGCTGCACGCGCTGCTCTACGCTGGCGGCGATGAGCAGCGACGCCGCCCCCTGGACCGGTCGGCCGGTAGCGATCGTGCACGACTGGTTCCAGGGCTACCACGGCTCCGAGCGCGTGGTCGAGGTGCTGGCCGACGATGTCCTCGCCGAGGCCAGTCGGGTCGACGTGTACACGTTCCATGCCGCGCGCGAGCTACTCCCACCGAAGCTCGCGGCTCGGATCGTCCGCGAGTCGCGACCGTCCCGGCTCCCCGGCCTGCGCCAGGTGGGCCACGACCCGGGGCAGTGGCGCTACCTACTCCCCTACATGCCGCACTACTTCCGCTCTCTCGACCTCGACGGCTACGCGGCGGTCGTGATCTCCTCGCACGCCTGTGCGATCAACGCGGCGCCCCCGGCCGGCACCCCGTGCGTGTGTTACTGCCACACGCCGATGCGCTACGCCTGGCTGACCGAGACCGAGCGGGGGCGGCTGCACGGCGCTCGCGGCGGAGCGCTGCGTCTGCTTTCCGGCTGGCTGCGACGCCGCGACCGCGCCGCCGCGCAGCGCCCGGACCGGCTGGTCGCCAACTCGAATGCGGTGCGGGACCGGATCCGTCGCTTCTACGGGCGCGAAGCCGACGTCGTTCACCCGCCTGTTGAGCTGACTGACCTGCAATCGGCCGCGGACGGGGAGCGGCGGCACTTCCTCTGGGTCGGCCGCCTCGTGCCCTACAAGCGCCCGCTGCTGGTCGCCGAGGCGTTCCGCGGCCTCCTCCAGCAGCTGACGATGGTCGGCATCGGCCCGCAGGAAGCGGAGCTACGGGAGCGGCTGCCGGACAACGTCGAGCTCCGCGGCTGGATCTCGCGCGAGGAGCTGGTCGGGCTGTACCGCGGAGCCGCCGGGTTCCTCCACGTCGGCGAGGAGGACTTCGGGATCACCATGGTCGAGGCACTCGCCGCCGGGGCGCCGGTGATCGCGCTGAACGCTGGCGGCGCTCGCGACATCGTCCGCGACGGCGTCGACGGCCTCCTCGTCTCCGATCCGACGGTGGCTTCCCTCCGCGCCGCGGTCCAACGGGTCGACGCCGAGGACTGGGACCACGACCGCCTCGCTGGTCGGGCCGCCGAGTTCTCCCGTGAGCGCTTCGCCACCCGCATGCGCGAGCTGCTCACCGAGACGATGCGCGGACGCGGTGGGAGACCGCCGCAATAAACTGGTCCGCGATGAGCGGCGCGGTCGAGGATGCAGACCTTCTACGCCCCTGCGTAGGCTCGGCCCACTCAAGCGAGATGAGCTCTGCTCATCTTCAGAAGGGGAGCGAGTCGCTGATTTCGGCCAGCTTCGGCGCTGTCCTGTCGCGCTCGGAGAGGAGGGGCTCGGCGACCGGCCACTCGACGCCGACGTCGGGGTCGTCCCAGGCGATGCCGGCCTCGGTCAGCGGGTCGTAGGTGCTGGAGAGCAGGTAGGCGACGTCGGCGACGTCGCTGAGGACGGCGAAGCCGTGGCCGAAGCCGGCGGGGACGAAAAGCTGGCGGTGCTTCTCGTCGTCGAGGACGTGGCCCTCCCACCGGCCGATAGGTCGGCGAGTCGCGGCGCAGGTCGACGGCGACATCGAAGATCGCGCCTCGCGGGCAGCGGACCAGCTTCGCCTGGCCCGGCTCGGTCTGGAAGTGCAGGCCGCGCAGGGTGTTGCGCGCCGAGCGCGAGTGGTTGTGCTGGACGAACTCGACGTCTGACGCCCAGCTCGGCCCAGGTGTCGCGGCGGAAGGTCTCGACCATGAAGCCGCGCTCGTCGCCGTGCACCTCGGGCTCGAGCAGGACGACGCCGTCGATCTTCGTCTCCAGTCGCCGCGGCATCAGCTCAGGCTCTTGCCGTACTGCTTCTCGTAGTACTCGCGGTACTCGCCGGAGCGGATCGGCTCCCACCACTCCTCGTTGTCGCGATACCACGCGAACCGTGCGCTCCAGGCCCTCGGCGAAGCGCACCTGCGCCTCCCAGCCGAGCTCGTGCGCGGATCTTGTCGCTGCCGAGGCGAGTAGCGGCGGTCGTGGCCGGGGCGGTCCTGCACGTACTCGATCAGCGACTCCTCGGCGCCGGTCAGCTCGATCACCCGCTTCACCACCTCGATGTTCTCGCACTCGTCGGGGCCGCCGACGTTGTAGGCCTCGCCGGGGCGGCCGTTCATCAGCACCGTATGGATGCCGCGGCAGAAGTCCTCGACGTAGAGCCAGTTGCGGACCTGGCGGCCGTCGCCGTAGACGGGCAGCGAGTCGCCGTGGAGAGCGTTGAGGATCGTCAGCGGGATCAGCTTCTCCGGGTACTGGCGCGGGCCGTAGTTGTTGGAGCCGCGGCAGATCACCGCCTCGATCCCGTAGGTGTGGGCGTGAGCGGAGACGAGCAGGTCGCCGGCCGCCTTGGTCGCCGAGTAGGGCGAGGAGGGGTCGAGCGGCGAGGTCTCGGTGAAGGAGCCCGACTCGATCGAGCCGTAGACCTCGTCGGTTGAGACCTGGAGGTAGCGGCCGACGCCCAGCTCGCGGGCGGCGTCGAGGAGGACGCCGGTGCCGATCACGTGGGTGCGGGCGAAGGCGTCCTGGTCGTCGATCGAGCGGTCGACGTGGGACTCGGCGGCGAAGTTGACGACCGCGTCGGCGCCCCCCATCGCCTCGCGGACGATCGCCGGGTCCTCGATCGCGCCGACCACCAGCTCGACCCCCTCGGGCAGGTTCTCGCGCCGCCCTGCGTAGGTGAGCTTGTCGAGGACGGTCGCCTCGTGCTCGTCGCCGACCAGCCGCACGTAGGTCGAGCCGATGAAGCCGGCGGCGCCGGTGACGAGAAGCTTCACGCTGCCGGCTCCATCTCCGCCTGCCGTTGCGCCAGGTAGCCGACGAGGCCGTCCTGCCAGGAGGGCAGCCGGATCGCGTGCTCGCGCTGGCTGCCGAGGGCCGAGTAGGGCGGGCGCGGCGCCGGGCGCCCCAGCATCTCGGTGGTCGCCGAGAGCACCTTGCACTCGACCTTGGCCTGCTCGAAGATCTCCCGCGCGAACTCATACCACGAGCAGGCGCCCGCGGCCGCCATGTGGTGGATGCCGTACTCGATCCCCTCGATCAGGCGGACGATCCCGTAGGCGAGATGCCAGGTGTAGGTGGGCGAGCCGACCTGGTCGCGGACGACGAGGACCTCGCCGTGGTCGGCGGCGAGCCGCAGCATCGTCTCGACGAAGTTGGAGCCGCCGATGCCGAACAGCCAGGAGGAGCGGACGATGAAGTGGCGCTTGTTGGCGGCGGCGGTCGCCTCCTCGCCGGCCAGCTTGGTGCGGCCGTAGGCGGAGAGCGGCGCCGGCTGGTCGCTCTCGACGTAGGGCGCGCCCTTGGCACCGTCGAAGACGTAGTCGCTGGAGACGTAGACGACGCCGGCGCCGATCGTCCGCCGCGGTGGCTGCGACGTTGCCGGCGCCGGTCCCGTTGACCGCCATCGCCGCCTCCTCGGCTTCCTCGGCCCCGTCGACGTCGGTCCAGGCGGCGCAGTGGATGACCACGTCGGGGTGCTCAAGGTCGAGCTTCTTCTCGACCGCGGCGACGTCGGTCACGTCCAGCTCGGCGCGGCCGAAGCCGACCACGTCGTGACCGGCGTTGCCGGCGGCGAGCATCACGTCGCGGCCGAGCATTCCGGCGGCGCCTGTGACCAGCAGCTTCATCAGACGATCTGGATCTCGGAGTTGTCGCCGACCAGGAGGCGCAGCGTCTTCGGCATCCCGTCGCTGCGGGTCAGCTTGACGTTGCGGCCGAGCAGGCTCGCCTCCATGCGGGTGCCGAGGTCCTCGACCACGGAGCCGGCGAGGATGATCGAGTGCTCGACTTCGGAGCGGCAGATGCGGACGTCGTCGCCGATCGAGGTGTAGGGGCCGACGTAGGCGTCCTCGATGCGAGCGCCGGCGCCGATCACGGCGGGGCCGCGGACGACGGAGCCGGAGACGATGGCGCCCTCCTCGACCACCACCCGGCCCTCGATGCGGGAGTCGTCCGTGTCCCCGTCGAGGCGGGTCTCGATCTCCTCCAGCACCAACCGGTTGGCCTCCAGCATGTCGCCGAGCTGGCCCGTGTCCTTCCACCAGCCGGTGACGACCTCCGACTGGACGCGGTGGCCGTCGTCGATCAGCCCCTGGATCGCCTCGGTGATCTCCAGCTCCCCACGCCAGGAGGGCTCCAGCGCGCGGGCGGCGTCGAAGATCGGCTGGCCGAACAGGTAGACGCCGACCAGGGCGAGGTTGGAGGGCGGGTCCTTCGGCTTCTCGATCAGGCGGACGATCCGCTCGCCGTCGAGCTCGGCGACCCCGTAGGAGCTGGGGTCCTCGACCGGGGTGAGGAGGATGAGCGCGTCGGGCTCGTCCGCGCGGAAGGTGGAGACGAGGCCGCGCAGGCCGTCGCGGAGCAGGTTGTCGCCCAGGTACATGACGAAGGGGGAGCCGCCGATGAACTCCTCCGCGGTGAGGACGGCGTGGGCGAGGCCGGCCGGCTCGTCCTGGACGATGTAGGTGACCTGCGCCCCGAAGGCCGACCCGTCCCCCACCGCGGCGCGAATCTCGTCCCCGGTCTCCGGCGCGATGATGATCCCGATCTCCGTCACCCCGGCGTCGACCAGCGCCTCGATCCCGTAGAAGAGCACAGGCTTGTTGGCGACCGGCACGAGCTGCTTGGCCGAGGTGTGGGTGATGGGGCGCAGGCGGGTGCCAGCGCCGCCGGAGAGGATCAGTCCCTTCAAAGACTCCATGCGAGCCTGCAACCCTACCGAGCGAACAACCGTGCGACCCGCCGTCTACATCCCCAATTACAACGGATCGCAGCGCCTTGGACGGGCGCTGGGGAGCCTGCGAGAGCAGACGCGGCCGGTAGACGTGGTGGTCGTCGACAACGGGTCCGTAGACGACTCGGTGGCGCTGGTGCGCGAGGAGTTTCCCGAGGTGACGCTGCTCGAGCTGGGACGGAACCTCGGCTTCGGCTCGGCGATCAACCGCGCCGCGAACAAGCACCCGGCCGATCCGATGATCCTCCTCAACAACGACGTCGAGTGCGAGCCGGGCTTCGTGGAGGCCCTGCTAGAAGCGGCCGGCGGGGGCGCCGAGATGGTGGCCGGGGTGCTGTTACAGGAGTCGACACCGGGGAAGATCGACTCGGCGGGCGTGGTAGCGAACCGCACGCTGATGGGCTTCGACTACCTGCACGGGGAACCGGTCACGGCGCTGGAGGGAGCGGCCGACCCGCTCGGGCCGACCGGCGGCGCGGCGCTCTACCGGCGGGATGCATTCGAGGCCGTGGGAGGCTTCGACGAGCGCATCTTCCTCTACTACGAGGACCTGGACCTGGCGTTGCGACTGGCGGCGGTCGGGGGGCGCTGCCACCTTGCGGCCGGGGCGCGGGCGCTGCACGCCTACTCGGCGAGCCTGGGCGCTGGCAGCGGCGAGCAAGTACGCGCATACCGGCTGGAGCCGCGGCTACATGCTGCGCCGCTACGGGGTGATGTCGGCTCCCGGGCCGGCGCTCCGCGCGCTCGCCTGCGAGGCGGCCATCTGCACCGGGCAGATGCTGATTACCAGACGGCTGCCGGCTGCGAGGGCGACTGCAGGGCTGGCACGACGGGGCTGGCCTGGAGCGGCGGCAGTTCGACGAAAGTGCCCTGTTCGACATCGCGCTGCGCGAGGCGCTGGCACTGCGCCGTCGTCGGCGAGCCTAAGCGCCGACGGCGAGGATATGCGACGGGTCGGGGGTCCTGTAGGCGAGCGTGTCGTGCTCTTCCATGCAGACCTCGTAGCCGTGGGCGATCAAGCGGTCGATGCTCGCCTCATACTGCTCACGCGTCAGGTGCAGGTGCTCGAAACGAACGATGGAGGGTGCGAAACGCTTTAGATCGAGCACTCGGATGAGTTCGTGGTCGTAACCCTCGACGTCGATCTGAAGCAGGTCGATGTGGTTGGCTTCCACTTCCGCGAGGAGGTCGTTGAGGGCTACACACGCAATGTCTTCGCTGCGAAGGTGAGAGTCGAGATCGGGTACAAACCGTCGGTGCGAAAGCAGCGTCTCCCGGTCGAAGGAAGCGATCATCCCGGCATCGCGGGGTACACCGGGGGCGTCGGCGACAGTGTAGAACGGCCGAACTTCGTTGCGTACCCCGACCGCGATCCGGCGAAATTGGAGGCCGTTCGCTCCCTTGTAGTTCTCGACCAGCTCCGAGAAGAAGTGAGGCTGTGGCTCGACGAGCAGGCCCCGCCAGCGGTGGGCCTGGACCCAGGCGAACAGAGGGTCGTACCTGCGCCCGTCGAACGCCCCGATCTGCACGAAGAAGAAATCATGCGTGTGCGCGACCCTCTGCGCGAGCACGTAGTCAAGCCCCATTCGCAACTCCGCCTCGGGGTGGTCCAGCAACGGCCTCGGCAACCGCTCCAAGCGCAACCCGCACGCCGCCAGCGCCCGCCGTCCCAGATCGGCGAATCGATCGCCCATCTTCTACTTGCCGGTATCGGGGTCGGGCATCAGGGAGCCGGCCTGGACGATCTCGATACACGATTACGGGCGGTGCGCAGGGCTCGCCGCACCAGACGCCTCGGGGTGCTGGCGGCCAGGGAGGCAAGTTCGCCCTCGGCGGCCTCGGCCCGGGAGCGCTGCGCCCCGACCTCGGCGCCCAGCTGCGCACGCAGTTCCTCGAGCTGAGCCAGGCGGTAGGCGTTGAGGTCGGCTATCTGGCTGTCGTGCCACAGGCGCTGCTCCTTCAACTGCGCATTGACTCCCTCCGTCGCGAAACGGTCGAAGGCCTGTAGGCACTCCCAGAGGTCGCGCCGCTCTCGCGCGGTCAGCTCAGCGTTAGCGAAGAAGTCGACCAGGTGAGTCCGTTGGCGGAAGGCAATCGCCGGATCCTCGCCCAGCGTCTGCAGGCGCCCCCCTGGGTCGATTCGGTAGTAGAAGAGCGGCTGGGGCAGGACCTCAATCTCAAGGCCATGCAGGGCCATCTTGGCAAAGGTTTCCCAATCCTCGTGGGGGGACCAGCGGTGCCCTTCGAAGCCACCGACAGAGCGAAGCGACTCAGTGCGAAACAGAGCACAGGTATCGCCGTAGACATTCTCCACGCAAGCCGAGAGCCGCGGCCCGCCGGTCGGCGAGTAACGGAACGCAAACTCGCCGGCCTCGATGTCGGCGTCCTCGACGAAAGCCAGGTTGTGGCACGTCGTCGCAGCACGAGACGGGTTTCGCTCCATTGCGCCTAAGAGTCGCTCGATTAACCGCGGCGTGGCGACGTTGTCGGAGTCGAAGGGCAAGAAATAGGCTCCAGTGGCGCGCTCAAGGCAGCGGTTACGGACGGTGCCGGGCCCGGTGTTCTCCTGCCGGACGAAGGTCCAGTTGGGATAGCGCGCCTCCTGCTCGGAAAACACCCGGCGTGCGGTCTCCGAGGTCGAGTCGTCGTCGACCACAATCACCTCGTCTGGCGGACGGGTCTGCGCAGCCAGCGAGGCAAGCGCGCCAGGCAGAAACCGGTCGTGGTTGTAGTGGGCCACGGCGACGGTCACGGTCGCGGGCTCGGAGGACTGGACGGTCGTTGGGGAGATGGGCTGACTTGCGAGCTCGCGATACACCACCTCGACCCGGTCGTTCCAGCGCCCCGAATCGCAGGCTGCCGCCACCTCTGCCCGCAACTCGGCTTCCTCGGCGTTCGCCGCGCTCAGGCGACGAGCGAGAGTGTCACGCAGCCCACTGGCTCTGGGCTCGAATAGCCAGCGCTTGCGACCCTCGGGGTGATCGACGACCTCTGGAACCCCGCCTGAGCGCGCGGCGACGAACGGAACGCGATTCGCAATGCAATCCGCAACGGCGAAGCCGAAGGCCTCGCCGAAAGAGGGGATGACGGCGAGCCGGTCTCCGTGACGTAGCTCCACCAGGGTTCCCTCGTGGTCGCGTTCGGTCTCGATACGGTGAGGGCGGCCACCCAACCGTTCGGCGATCATCTCGCTGGCGAGACGCCCCTTAACCGGGGTGTCCCAACCAAGAAACAGAACGGGCATGTCCGGAGCGACGGAGTCGAGCGCGTCCAGGAAGAGATGCAGCCCCTTGCACCGTTCGAGCCGCCCCAAGAACACCAGCTCGCGGATCTCCTCGGACTGCACGGCCAGCTCCGGCCCGGGGTCGGGATAGGGGCAGGCGACGACGGCATCGTCGCGAACCGCCCAGTCGACCTGGCGGGCGCAGTCGAGCATGTAGCGTGAAGGGCCGAGCTGGACGTCAGCGCGCTCGAACGCATAGCGCTCGCAGAACTCGATCTTCAAGTCGCGGGGCGCAGCGCGCTGCTCCAAATTGATCTGCCGTCGCCATTGGGTCGCACCTTGCAGCTTCACAGCCAGAGAGGTGTCTCGTAGCGCGTCGCCGGCTGCCTTGGCCTGTACCGCCCTTAGTCCAAGTGCGCGCCAGTCGGGGAACTCGATCAGGTCAAACCGGTGCTCGGCATGCAGCGCCTCAAGCGCCTCCAGCGCGTGCTCACCGCGAATCAGGACTGGATCGTCGCCGCCGTAGTGGGGTTGCCCCGCCCCCGGCGACGGAGGAAGGTCATCGAGCGGGTGGAAGACGATCCCCTCGCTGGCCAGCGCGGCTCCGAGCGGGCGTACCTCCTCGTCCTCACCAGAACCGCAGAAGAGGACGTGGACCTCCCAGTCGCGCCGAGCTAGCAGGTTGCTCAGCAATTGGAGATGCGCGCCGACCTCGCTGTCGAGGCTAGCCCCGGCGAAATCGGTGGTGACGAAGCAAATGGCTCCCGGCCGTCGCCGGGAGCCGGCCGCGGCAGCCACTAGTCGGCAAGAGGTGGAGCGGATCCCATGGACCTTGCAAGGTAAAGCGTCGCCCGTCCCTCCCACTCGCTCGCGATGTTATGCACCTCAAACCCGGCGAGGCGCAGCATGGCCGCAACGTAGTCGCGGGTGAAGAACCACCACCAAGCGGTGTTGTCGTCCAGCTCCCAGTCGGTTTGCAGCGGATAGTTGACGCCGAGCGCTTCGCCCCCGCCGACCTTGCGTAACCACTCCCCCAGCACCGCGCGGTGACTCTCGGTCATGGCAGGAACGAGTAGGGCAGCACCGGGCGCTACAGACAGCGAGCCGGCCGAGCTGGAGACCTTCTCCGGGATCGTCGCCGACCCCAGGATGAGCGTCTCCCGGGTGATCGCACGGAGTTGACGCAGCGTGTGCAGCGGTTCCGGGCTGTGGTAGATGACGCCGCTACAGCAGACGGCGTCGAAGCGGCCGACGCGCCGCACCGTGTCAGGATCGTCGATGCTGCCCTGCACGCAAATCGTGTCCGTCACGCCAAGCGAGGTTGCGCGCTCGCGAAACAGCTCCCACAGGCGTTCATCGTCGCTTCCGTCGTCGGGCGCAACGTCGATCATCGTGGTGGCGGTAGCCCCGGCCCGCGCAGCAACGCTGACCTGCTCGTTCACCGTCCCCCACAGGCCCCCGACCTCGGCGAAGCTCTTGCCCGCGGCTGCCGCCGCGACCCACTGTGAGCGGATCGACTCTGGCTCAGCCATCGGTACGCATATTAGTCGCGCCCAGCCAGCGACGTGCCGCTTGAAGATCGACAACTTCAGCCCCCACCTCGGCGAGGAAATCCGCGGCTGGCCCACGACAACAACGTCGAGCTCGCCTACATCTCCCACTACGGATCCTGGCTCAACCGCATCGAGGAGCGCAGTTCAAGGCGCTTCCCTACTTCACCCTCGACGGCACCGACCATCTCGACAATGCCACCCAGGCCCGCCTGATCCGCCGCTATATCGCCTGGCGCAATTACAACGCCGACGACGCGAAGCCACGGGCCGTCGTCGACACGGCAAACGCTGCTTGATGCTCCACTAGTCGCAGCGAGTGCACAACCATTAGCGTTCGCTGGCCCGATGCCGCCCGACAACGCCGCCAGCGCCGCACAAGCCGACCCGCCGCGCAAGCCAAGCGCCGATGCGCCGGTCTCGATTGAGGCGCAGGGTCTAGAGAAGGTCTTCCGCATCCCAACCCACCGGGTCGACTCGTTCAAAGAGAGGTTCGTGCGCCCCTTTGCGACTCGCGACTACCGCGAGCTGCACGCCCTCGACGGCGTTTCCTTCGAGGTCCGGCGGGGCGAGTTCTTCGGGATCGTCGGACGCAATGGGTCGGGCAAGAGCACGCTGCTTAAACTTCTGGCCAGCATCTACCGAGCCGATGCAGGGTCGATCCGGATGGCCGGACGCCTGGCACCTTTCATCGAGCTGGGTGTGGGATTCAACCACGAGCTAACCGCGCGGGAGAACGTCGTCCTCAACGGCGTGATGATGGGCCTGACTCCGCAGGAGGCGCGCAACCGGCTAGACGCGGTGCTCGAGTTCGCTGAACTCGGGGAGTTCATCGACCTGAAGTTGAAGAACTATTCCTCGGGAATGCTGGTCCGGCTCGCCTTCTCTTTGATGATGGAGGTTGACGCCGACGTCCTCCTGATCGACGAGGTTCTAGCGGTGGGGGACGCCGCTTTCCAGCAGAAGTGCGCCGACGCCTTTCGTCAGATGAAAGCAGCCGGCAAGACGATCATCCTCGTCACCCACGATATGGGGACGGTTGAGGATTACTGCCATCGAGCGATGCTGATCGACGGCGGGCGGATCCAGCACATCGGCGACCCAGCCGAGGTCGGCAGACGGTATGTTCGACTGAACTTCGAGCGCGGCAGCGAGACGGGCGGCGGAATGACCGCAGACGGCGGCGAGGACGTGCGCCTGCTGGATGCCTGGGTCGAGGACTCCGCGGGGACCCACCTCACAAACCTCGAGGTCGGAGATGAGATCAGGCTTCGCGTCGAGCTGGAGGTCCTTCGGGACGTACCCGGGCTAGGCGTCGGATTTATCATCGCCAACGCCGATGGGGTAGGGATTTTCCAGTTCGGGACCGAAGCGATCAGCGACCAAGGCTCATTCGAGCTGGCCGCTGGAAAGCGGATCAGGATCAGCGCAAAGGTGGAGAATCTGCTCTCGGGGGGCCGCTACTTTGTCCACTGCGGCGTCAACAACCTCGGTGGCGGTGTGGCCCTTTATGTACACAACGCAGTTGACTTCGTAATCTACGGAGGCCAACCGCAACGCGGGGTCGTATCCCTGCCGTACGAAATCGAGGCGATGGTCGAAGGGGGTGAGGGCCAGTGAACGCCGAGACTCCGACCCTGCCCCTTCGCGAGGTGCGCGGCCCCTCTGCTCTCGGTGGTGGCTCCCGCCGCTTCTTCGATTTGCTCTGGCTGATGTCGGTGACCGAGTTCAAACGGGTCTACTTCGGCACCGTCTTCGGCTACATCTGGTCGCTGATCCGACCGCTGATGTATTTCGGGGTGCTGCTGTTCGTCTTCACCCGCGTTTTCAAAGTCGGCAGCAAGGAGGTCGAGCACTACCCCGTGATGCTGCTGCTGGGAATCGTCCTTTTCACCTTCTTTCAGGAATCGACCTCGACTTCCGTCACCTCGGTCGTCTCTCAGGAGGGAATTGTCCGAAAGACGCAGTTTCCGCGCCTGGTGATCCCCCTGTCAACCGTGCTCACCGGCGCTTTCAACACCTGCCTCAACCTGATCATCGTCTTTGTCTTCGTCTTCGCCTTCGGCGTCGAGCCTGCCTGGACGTGGCTGCTCTTCCCGCTCGCTTTGGCGTTGCTCTTCGTCCTCACGGCCGCGGTCAGCATGGCCCTGTCGGTTCTCTACGTCCGGTTCCGTGACGTCGCAATCATCTGGATCGTCGCGGCCCAGGTGCTCTTCTACGCGACTCCGATTCTTTACCCGATCACCGCCTTCAAAAACGAAACTCTCGAACACATCCTGATGATTAATCCACTTGCGGTCATATTTGAGCAGGTTCGTGTCTGGATCCTCTCTGAACCCAATGCGCCGACCGCAGCCCAGGCCGCCGGCGGCGCGCTTTTCCTTATACCGGCGCTCACAATTTTCGTCGCCGTTTGTTCCTTCGCGGTCTGGATCTTTAACCGCGAGGCGCCCCTAATCGCCGAGGACCTCTAAAAGCGGATGGGCGAAAAGCGGAGCGTCCGCCAGCAAAGCGCGGCCTGCTTTCCCAACGGCTGCCATCTCGGATTTCCGATCGGTACGGATAGACTCGATTGAGATGGCCGAGCGGGCTACTTCGACGCGTTCTGACCCTGCCCCGAAAAGTAGCTCGCCTAGCCATGATCTGGGTGAGGAGCTCTCTCGCGCGCGGGAGGAGATCCTTCGCCTCCGCGACCTGCTGGTCGGTAAGGACGCCGAACTCGGAGCCCTGCGCGGCCGGCTCGCCGAGCTAGAGGCTGATTCGGCGCGGCTGGTCAGCCTCGCCGCCCGGGTGCGACGCCGGGTGCCCCGATTCGTGCTCTCCGCCGCCGTTAGCCTCCGCAAGCGTCGCGGCAGGCGGGGCTGAGGCGGTGCCGGCGCCCCGGTTCTCAATCCTCACGCCGGTCTTCGAGACACCGGCCGACGTGCTGGAGGCAATGTTGGACTCGGTATCCGCTCAGCGCTTCAGCGATTGGGAGCTTTGCTTAGTCGACGATTGCTCGGTTGAACCGCATGTGGGCGAGATCCTCGGCCGGGCGCAACGGGAGGACCCTCGCATCAAGATCCTCCGCCGAGAGGTGAACGGGGGCATCGTCGCCGCCTCCAACGACGCCCTGGCGATGGCCAAGGGTGAGTTCGTCGCCCTGCTCGACCACGACGACACCCTGCACCGAGACGCTTTGGTGCTCGTCGACAAAGCGCTCGACACCGACCCCGAAGCCGACTACGTCTACACCGACGAAGACAAGATCGACCGTGCCGGTCATCGCTCCTCGCCCTTCTTCAAGCCGGACTGGTCCCCGGAGCGAATGCGCACCCAGATGTACACCTGCCACCTCAGCGTGCTGCGCCGCTCGCTAGTCGAGGAGGTCGGAGGCTTCGATCCCCAGTTCGAGGGCTCCCAAGACTGGGATCTGGTGTTGAAGGTGACCGAGCGGGCGCGGCGGGTTCTCCACGTGCCCAAGGTTCTCTACCACTGGCGCACGCTCGAGATCTCGGCGGCGGGCGGTGGTGAAGAGGCCAAGCCTTGGGCCTTCGAAGCGGGCACCCGGGCGATCCAGGCCCACTGCGAGCGGATCGGCCTGCCCGCGAGGGCCGAGCGCGACGAGGATCTTCCCGGTGTCTATCACCTGCGACCCCAAATCGAGCAAATGCCGACGGTGAGCATCGTCATCCCTACTGCCGGGCAGTCACGCGAGGTGCGCTACGAGAACGTGGTGCTGGTAAGCCACTGCGTGCGCAGCATCGTGCAGACGTCCAGCTTCGAGAACTACGAGGTCGTCTGCGTCGTCGATGCCTCAACCGATCCGGCCGTGCTGGACGAACTGCGAGAGATCGGGGGCGAGCGGCTCCGGCTCGTCGTCTATGACGAGCCCTTCAACTTCTCAACAAAGGTCAATCGCGGCGCGGTCCACAGCGAGGGCGAGCACCTGCTCCTTCTCAACGACGACATGGAGGTCGTCACGCCGGACTGGATCGAGCGCCTTGTGATGTACTCGGGGATCGCGGAGGTGGGCGCCGTCGGCGCCCGACTCCTTTTGGAAGACGGACGCCTTCAGCACGCCGGCGTTCTCTTCGAGAATGAGGGCTACCCGGGCCACATCTATCGCGGCTTCTCGGGCGAGTTCCGCGGTTATTCAAACAATGTGATGGTCGCCCAGAATTTTTTGGCAGTTACCGGTGCCTGCCTGATGACCCGGCGAGATGCCTTCGAGGAGGTCGGCGGCCTCAGCACCATCCTTCCGATCAACTACAACGACATGGATTACTGCCTTAAGTTGAGGGCAAGTGGCCGCCGCGTCGTCTACGACCCGGACACGGTCCTCTATCACTTCGAGTCCTCGAGTCGCTCGACGGAGGTCGAAGACTGGGAGAAGGAACAGCTCCGCGATAGGTGGCTGCCACTGACAGTGACCGATCCGTACACGAATCCGAAGCTGCGCCACGGTGCGCCACGCTTGAGCAGCTTCCTCCGGCCGTAAGAACGCTCGCTATGCTGAGGTGCGTGTCAGCCGCGCTTCCCCGAAGGGGCCGCGCGACCACTGGCAGGCAGCCCAACCGGGCGCTGGTGATCGGTTGCGGCTTCATCGGCTCGCACGTCGTCTGCGAGCTGGCCGCCAATGGCCGCCCCCCCGTCGTCCTCACCCGCTCGCAACCGGCAAACGAGGTTCTGTCTGTGATCGCGCCCCGTGACCTCCATCTCGGCGATGCGGGCAACGCCGACGATCTGGAGGGGGCGCTCGACGGGATCGGGAATGTCGTGTACTGTGCCGGCGGCCTCCTTCCCGCCGCGTCCGAGGAGGAACCGGAGCGCAACGAGGCACTCACCCTGGCACCACTGCGGACAGTGCTTGACGCCTTGCGCTCCCGACCAGAGACGAAGCTGACCTACGTCTCCTCGGGAGGGACCATCTACGGCGAGCCGGAGCGGCTGCCGGTGAACGAGACCGCCCCCCCCCGGCCCATCGGCTCCTACGGAAAGCTGCATCTCATCTGCGAGGAGGAGATAGCCCGCCACCGCATGGAGCACAGCCTGCGGGCCCGGATCCTGCGCTGCTCGACGGTCTACGGAGAGCGTCAATCTCCGAATCGCGGCCAAGGCGCCGTGGTCACCTTCATCCAACGGATCGAGAACGGTCTTCCGATCGACCTCTACGGTGGCGGCGCCACCATTCGCGACTACGTCTACGCAGGCGACGTCGCGTATGCGCTCGTCGCCCTGTTGGATCGCGACGAGGCGCCACCGGTTCTGAACATTGGCAGCGGCGAGGGAACTTCGCTGCTCGAGCTGCTCCGCCTCGTCGAGGTGGAGGTGGGCCGCGAGGCCGAGATCCGGTCGCACCCCGAGCGCGACTTCGATGTGCACAGGATCGTGCTGGACACGAGCCGGCTGAACTCCCTTCTGGACTTCCAACCGACTCCGCTCGACGTCGGCATCGCTCGAACTCACGCATGGCTTCGAGCCGAAGGCTCGAAGGAGACCCGGTCGCGGCCGCCGCTTCACGCTACGCAATGAGAAAAGGCAAGCGCGAGAGGATCCCGGTCCTGTACCTGGCTCCGTGGGTTGACTATGGGGGCAGTGACAAGAATACGATCGACTGGTTCCGCTGGATCGACCGGGACCGCTTCGCGCCGGTGCTGATCACGACCCAGCCCTCGCCGAACCGGCTCCTCCACGAGGTCGCCCCGTTCGCGGAGGAGGTCTGGGCGTTGCCGGATCTGATGCCGGCCGAGGACATGCCCAGATTCATCTTCGACTTCCTGCACTCGCGGGACGTCCGGGTTCTTCACCTGATGAACTCGCGGCTCGGCTTCGAGCTTCTGCCCGACCTCGCCTGCCTGCCGCGGCCCCCAGCGGTCGTGGTCCAGCTACACGTCGAGGAGGCTGACCGCTCCGGCTACGTACGCTACGTGACCACGCGCTACGGCAACCTGGTCGACCGCTTCTCGACCTCCAACCGGCACGTCGCAGATGCAGTCGAGGGGTACGGCATACCGGCCGAGCGGATCCGGGTGATCTACACCGGCGCTGATCCGGAGGATGAGTTCTCGCCGGACCGCGCGGAGCCGATCGAAGAGCTGCCCGGCGACCGCCTACAGATCCTCTTCGCCGCGCGCCTGGTCGCGCAGAAGGACCCGCTGCTGATGCTGGACGTGGTCGCGGCCTTGCGGAACAGGGGGGTGCGCTTCCAGATCCACGTCATCGGCGAAGGAGAAATGGAAGGTGAGATTCGTCAGCGCATTGCAGCGGGCGATCTGGAGGAGCACGTGCTGCTTCACCCCCCGACGCCAAGCCTCCAGCCTTGGTACGCAGCCTGCGACGTGCTGTTGATGACGAGCGCCTTCGAGGGGATTCCCTGCGTGGTCTTCGAGGCGATGGCGATGGGCCTGCCGATCGTCGCCCCCGACCTGCCCGCCATCGGAGAGCTGCTCGGCGAGACCGACGACGCCCTCGTCTCCCCGCGCGACTCGGTCGAAGGCTATGCGTCGGCCCTCGCCCGCCTGGCCGAAGACCGAGCCCATCGGGAAGCACGAGGCGCGCAGATGCGGGTGCGGGCGCGGGCGCAGTTCACAGTTCGGCAGATGGCAGACAGCCACGGAGAGCTTTATGAAGAACTAGCCGAGGCGACGGAGCTTCGATCCGAAGAAAGCGGCGATTGCCTTCCCGTCGAGCCGATCAGGTTCACAGCACGACCGAAAGCCGGAACGCCACTCGTCTCTGTCTTGGTGCCGCACTTCAACCAGGCCCGCTTCCTCGGCGAGTGCATCGATGCGATCCGGGCGCAGACCTATCCCGAGGTCGAGATAGTCGTCGTCGACGACGCCTCGACGGATCTCAGCGCCCACCCCGCGCTATTCAAGCTCGAAGAGGATGGGGACGTCACGGTCGTGCGCCTGACCGAGAACGGCGGGCCGAGCCACGCCCGCAACGTCGGCCTGGAGCGTTGCTCGGGGCGCTACATCCTCCCTGTGGACGCCGACAACGTGCTGCTGACGGACGCAATCGAGAAGCTGGTCGAACAGCTCGCCGAGGCAGACGAGACGGTGGGCTTCATCTATCCAAACCTCCAGTACTTCGGTAACCGCGAGGATTACTACGAAGTCCCCGACTACAACCTCTACACGCTGCTGCACGGAAACTTCTGCGATACCTGCTCGCTGCTCGACCGCCAGATATTCGATGCCGGCGAGCGCTACATGGAGGAGCTTCGCCTCGGACACGAGGACTGGGAGTTCGTGCTGCGACTGGCGGCCCGTGGCGTTCGCGGCGAGGCCGCCCTGGGGCCGACGGTCCTCTACCGCAAGTGGGGCTTCAATCGCTCCGACATCGTCGATCACGCGCCCGACCGCTTCGACGCGATCCTCGCAGAAATCTCCCCTTTCAAGGGCAAGGAGGCTGCGATCAAGGCGCGGGAATCGCCGGCGCTGTCGATCGTCGCCCTGGACAAGCCGGAGACCGACTCTGCGGAGGACCGCGCCCTGATCGCCACCCAGGCGGCTCAAACCTGCACCGACTTCGAGTTAATAGCCCAGAACGAGCTTCGCGAAGCGGTCTCGCTGGCACGGGGGTCATATCTGGCGCTCACCTCGGGCAGCGGCGCCTCGCTGCTCGCGGATCCAGCATTCTGCGAGAAGGTTCTGCGCCGCTTCGTCGCGACCGACAATGACATCGATGCGATCGTCCTGATCGACGCCGGCCCAGACGGGCGTTTCTTCCTCCGCGCGCTCGGCGTCGATGAGGGACCTTCGGATGCGGTGCCCCACACGGTCATCTGGCGGCGGACCGCCGAGCTGGCGCTTCCGCGGGGGCTGCGCGCAGACCCCGGCGACCCAGCGGTGTCGATTGCGCGCCTCCTCTCCGGGGCGGGGTTGCGGGTCGAGTGGCGCCACGCATCCGACAGCGCAAACCGGCAACTCCTGGGGAGGTGGGTGGAGTTGCCTGCAAGTGCCGCCAGCGCAAAGGACCCCTACAACCTCCGCCCGGGCGCCAAGCCGCTGCTCCCGGGAACAGACGAATACACCGTCCCTCGCTGGAAGGACACGCCGACCTGGGTGCCGGCGCTCTCGTCGATCGCGATGCGTTACCGCAAGAACCACGACACAACGCGGTTGGTCACGCACGGCCCGACCCCAACCGGATTCACACTGGAGCACCACCTGGGAGCGCTGCGGTCCACCAGCCTCGAAGGCACCGCCAGGCTGATTCGGGTAGGAGACCACTACGAGATCTCCCCCCGCGGCGAGTGGAAGTCGCTGCCCGACAACGCCGAGGAAATCGGCTACGTGGAGTTGGCGGGCTTCCCGCAGATGGATCACCTCGCTCTGGCCATCCACCGAGAGACTGGTCAGCGAATCCTCATCACCGTGACCGACGAGGACCCGCTTCGCCACCAGGTGGACCTGATCGAAGGCATTGGATTTCTCGAGCCCTTCCCTGCCAGGCCACGAAAGACCCCGCCGGCCGCGATGCGAGGATACGGCCTGCTCGGGCTCATCCGGACGACAGATCAGAGGGAGCGCCGTCACCGCTACGCGATAGGGGAGGTTCCCGAGGGGGAACTGCTCGTCGAGTTGGGTGCGCTCGCTGAGTCCGAGCTGGGGGGCGACATAGGCGCCTGGATCGTGGATGGTTATCTGCTCACCGAGCGACACCGACCCCCGGCGCAGCAACCCGGCGCGTTTGTCGCTGCCCGCTGGACAGCGGCGCCTGCCGCCTGGAGTGGTCTGGCCACACCCGTGGCGCGGGCAAAGTCTTCGGCGCGACGGGCGACGATCGCCGCCGCCAGGATCATACGGCGACCGCGGCGACCCGTTATAGACACGGCCAGTGGGCCGGCTGGCTGGCTGTTTGAAACCGAACGCCCGGGCCGTGTTCCGCTGTACACCGCCTACCACCCTGTCACCGGTGACCAGTTGCTCACCCGCTCATCTGAGGACGCGGCGCAACTTGGATACGGCTCGCCGGAACTGCTGGGTTACATGCGCTGCATCGCCCCCCTGACTGGCGACCTTAACCTTCGGCCGCTGCCGATCCCGTGGGCAAGGCGTTTCGGAGCGGTGCCACTGAGCGGATGAGCAGCTCCGAGTCCCGCCTCCGCTGGCTCCTCGTGGTCGCAGCGGGTGTCGCAGCTATTTGTGCGATGGACGTTTGGTGGGTAGCCACCTACCGCCACAACCAGCCGCTTACGATCGACGAGGCTGGCTACATCGCCTTTGCCGTGATGGACCATTTAGCCCTTCAGGGGGGCGGCCTTCACGCCCTGTGGGAAACGGTCAACAGCCAGGCCCCATACGCCCCCCTTGTGCCGGTCATAACCTCGTTCGCCTATTTCTTAAAGACCGGCGTGCTGGAGGCCTTCTGCGTGCTTATCGGCTTCCTCGTCCTCCTCGCCTTCGCCGGCTACGGCATCGGCGAGCGGCTCGCCGGGCCGCGCCTCGGCGCACTCTCCGCTCTTGTGGTCGCCACCCTACCGGGGGCCTTTCTCTTCACGCGCGAGTACGTCTTCGCGCTGCCGGCGGCGGCACTGCTCTCCTGCGCCGTCTACGCGCTACTGCGCAGCGATGGCCTACGTTCGCACCGCTGGGCGATCGCCTGTGGCTTCGCCCTGGGGCTGATGGTGCTCGCCCGGACGATGACCATCGCCTTTGTTCCGGCGCTGTTCATAGCCGCGACCGTAAGCATCGTCGTGCGGGGGAGATACGCAGCCCATCCCACTGGTCAGCTAGGGCGGCGTTTCCTTCACCTTGGCTCGATGGCCTTGGTGGGATTCGCCCTCGCCGCACCCTGGTACATCCGCAACTTCAAGCCGGTCTGGAACTATCTGACGAGCTACGGCTACGGCGCCCAAAGTGCCTACTACGGGCCGAACCACTCGCTGCTCTCATGGGATCGCTGGCGCGACGTCGCAAGCCGCATCGTATTCACCGACCTGCTGGTGCCGCTCGCGGTGCTGGTCTTGGTTGCGCTCATCGCCGCCAGCACGGTGGCGATCCGCCGCCTCCTCGACGCCGAGGATCGTCGCGTAGCCGCGATCGAGATGCTGGGTGGTGACGCCTTCAGCGTCGCGATAGTAGTCATCTGCTGCTACCTCGCTCTAACCAGCTCACCGAACGGCGGCGAAGGCTTCACGATCCCGGTCACGGTCCTGCTTCCGCCGCTGGCGGTGATCGCCCTGCGCCACCTGCGAACGGCCGCGACCGTCGCCTCCTTGATCGTCCTCGCACTGGTAGTGGGACTGAACGTCGCCTCCAGCACTGACCTTTGGAGCTCACTCGCAACGAGACGTTTCGTCTCGGTGCCGGCTTTCGGCACGCTGCCCTGGATCAATGGGACTCCCCAGGCCGTCAGCGCAATCCGAGAACAAGACCCCGGACCTTCCACGCGGTTTGTCAAGAGCGACCTCGGCTGGCAAAAAGCGAATACTAACCTCGCCTCCCTCGTCCTCCGGCTCTCAGCCGAAGGGAGCCACGAGCCGGTGGCTTTCGCCTCTCGCAATCGGGCGCTCAACACCAGCACCCTACTGCTGGCTGGAGTACTGGACCGCAGCACACGCATCTGGCTCGCACAATTGACCGCCGAACCGAATGACACCGTTTCCACCTACTGCCGCGAGTTATCCTCGCCCGCATTCGGTAGGCCCGGTATCCTCGTCACGATGAGCAGCGACGCCGGCGACATAGAACCGGTGATCACCCAAGGCTATGCAGAAACCGCCGCCAGGCGGTTACGCTTCCACAGGGTGCGAACAATGACCTTGCCCGACGGCCGCCTCCTTCGAGTCTGGGTAAGGGCGGAAGGGCGAGCTCCGCAGACAGGGTGTTGTACTCGATGGGTGCCGAAATGACCGTGGCGGCGATTCCAGACATCGTGCGAGAGACTTTCTACCGCTGGGTTCCGAGCGCGACAGAGCTGTCCCAGTGACTCAGCGAAGCTGTCGAGTAATTTCCCATCTGAGTTGCATCAGGCCGATCTTGTCTTTTTCAACCAAATGCTCGCACCGCTGTATTGGGTCTCAGGCGTTTGGCGGAACAACTGTTCCAGAGTCTCTGTTCGACGCTGACAGAGTATAGAATTGCAAATGACGGGCTCGAACGTGTTGTTGTACATTAAGAATGCTTGGAGCACATACTGCTCGTTCCATGTCTGACCGCGGTTGAATATCCAGTCGTCCGGATAGTCGGCGGGCCAGAAGATGTCGTGAACGTGAATATAGACGCCAGGCTTGAGTCGCGGAATTACCTCGAAGAAAAACCAGACGACGTCACTTCCCGCGCGAGCCACGTGTGAGCCATCATAGAAACACACATCTCCAGCCTGAAGGGTGTCGAAGAGTTCTAGGTTGGCCCGCTGCAGGATGGTCTCGTGGAGCGTCCAGTGCGTCGGCAGTGCACCGAGCAGTTCCCTGCGCGGAAACGGCTCAATCTGGTCAACGCGAGTAGGATCTGCTCCGTCCTCCTGATTGCGCTTGAGCGCCTCTGCCATCAGTAGGCTCGACCAGCCAGCACCGATCTCGATGACGCGACGTGGCTTGATGCGACGCAACAGACCGTAGTGAACTAGGGCATCGGCCCCTCGCCAGAAGTGGTTGTTCCAATGATATCGGGGAGGTCCAGACGGGGCGTCCCACGGAACGGTCTCAAGCTCCGAAAGGTACGGCTCAATACGACGAACTTCGTCGAGTTGGGCGTCGAGTTCCCATCTGATGCCTTGCGGCAGCGATCGGTCATGCCACAGGTCCCAATTATCGTTGAGGAAAGTGAGATCGTTGAGCGCACTGTAATAGTCACACCGTTGGAAGTGATAGCCGCGATCCTGGACCTCTTGAATCGAAGCCCCAGCGAGGGTCTTAATTGCCTGATCAATCGAATCGTGCGCTTTGTCGGTATGGGTATCGATCGCCGTATCTACGACACGTCCACGCAATGCACGCAGCGCCGCACGGATGCGGAGGATCCACTGAGCCTTACCGCTTGTCTTATGGTCGCCTATTGCTGCGCTCATTGCAACGCCGTAGTTTGCCAGGCCGCAATCCGTCCATGTGCTCGACTGCGCCTAGTCGCTATGACTGAATGGCGTGATCGTGAGGGTGGCAGGCAGATTATGCCTCGATCTTAGGGTGGAGGCGCTTACCGGCGGTCAAAATCAAGTATTGAGGCTGAGCACATGGTTCGTCACCACCAGAAGCAAACGATCCAGCACCAGGGCGCCTGCATGGTGAACTCGGCGAGTCCTCAGGTGGACTCCGCCGCGACCTCTGCCACGTTGACACCCATCGCCGGGCCCTGCGCCTGCTCCTGAGGAGGTCTGCGGACCGTGGCGAAGCCGCGGCCGCCGATGCGGGGATCGGCATCGGACGGACTGCACCGAGCGGGTGCAGCCAGTTGTTTTCAGCCGGCGGCGGGTGATGCGCCGCGATGTAATCCGAAAGGCGCTGTCCGGCGTCGAGGTGCGGGAGCTTGCCGGCGTAGCGGTCGGTGTGCACGAACCCTTCCTCTGGCCCGCGAAGTATCGTGCCCGCGATGGCGAGCCGGGCCTCCGACGCGATCTTCGAGCTGCGCCGGCATCTGAACCAGTCCTTCTTCAGAGCCGCTCCGGAGGCTCCCTCGCGGCGCGGCCGCGGAGAAGTCGCGATTGTCGTCGTTGGCCTCTTCCTGCTGGCGATGGCCCTGCAGCTGTTTCGGATCGGCCCCGGAATCGCCCTCAACTCGCTGTGGGCCGAGGACGGCCCGATTTACCTGCAGGGCGCGATCCAGCACGGCTTCTGGACCGACCTATGGACAACGTATGCTGGCTACCTGGTCCTTGTGCCCCGGCTGATCGGCCTCTTCGGTCACCTCTTCCCGCTGCGCGACGCCCCCGCGGCGATTTCGATCCTCTCCGCCTTCATCGTCGCCCTCAGTGGCCTCGTCGTCTGGTTCGCCAGCGCCGCCCACCTCCGCAGCCCCTACCTGCGCGGCACCTTGGTCGCACTCACCGTGCTGGCCCCGACCGCGTCGCTGGAGTCGGTCGCCTCCGGCGCATACGTCCCATGGTTCATGCTGCTTCCCGTCTTCTGGCTGCTGATCTGGCGGCCGCGGACGACGCGTGGAGCCGTGCTCGGCGGCCTCTTCATCCTGATGACTTCGCTGAGCTCGCCGGGAATGTGGTTCTTCGCCCCGCTCGCCGCGCTCCGCGCCCTCGCGATCCGCGACCGCCGCGACGGGATCCTCTTCGGCTCCTGGGCGCTCGGCTCGGCGATCCAAGTCCCTGCCTTCCTGCTGCAAAGCGAAAAGCAGGTCAAACCGCTCTGGAGTCACGATATATGGACCGCCTACCTGCAACGGGTGCTCGACGGCGCAGCCCTCGGCGAACGCCTCGGCGGCAAGGCCTGGGAGGTGCTGGGCTGGCCACTGCTCATCGCCCTGATCGTCCTGAGCGTGGCCGGCCTGTACCTCGGTCTGCGCCGTGCCGACGCCGCCTCGCGCTGGCTGGCGCTGCTCGCGGTGCCGATCTCGGTTGTCATGTTCATCGTTTCGGTCTACCAACGGGCGGTCGGCCCGCAGGTGAAGTGGCCCGCCGACGCCCACTTCGGCGCTGGCGGCCGCTACACGATCGTGCCGGCGCTGCTGCTGGTCAGCCTCGCGCTCGTTCTCGTCGACGGCGCCGCCCGGCGCCAACGCTCACTCGGCTCCTGGCTTGTCGGCAGCGTCGCGGTCGTGCTGATCGCCGGCATGGCCTCCTCCTTCGACGTGCGCGACAGCGCCAGCCGGGGCACGCCGTCGTGGACCGACTCTCTCGACGCCGCAGGCGCCCAATGCCGAGCCGAAGGCGCCCCAGAAGTCTCGGCAGCGATCTCACCGCCGCCGTTCTCGATCGCCGTCCCCTGCGACGAAGTGGCGCCGGACTGAACAGATGGCGATAAGCCGGGAGAGAATCGCGATGCTGGCGCTATGGGCGCTCGCCGCTCTGGCCTGCATCCTCGGCGTCGCCGATCCCCCGTCGAACGGGCCGCAGGCGACCCCCGGGGCTGAACTCCTCGATCTCGTCCGGGTCGTCTGCACGGCGGCGCTGGCGACGACCTTGATGTTCGGCCCGGGGGTGCTCTGGCGTGCCGGCCGGGGGCGGCCGATCGGGCTCGGCTTTCTGGCGGTACCGGGGCTGGCGGTCCTTGCCGCGATCGGCGGCCTCGCCTGGGCACTGGCCGGCAGCGTCGACCCGCGAACCCTCTCCTTCGCATGCTGCGGACCGCTCCTCGGGCTGATCCTCGGGTCGCTGATCGCATGCGGGCCGGAGGACATCTTCGACCCCGAGGAGCAGCGGGCCTTGCTCATCACCGCCCTGGCGCTAATCCTCACCATTGCCAAATCGCTGTGGTCGGTGGGTCCGGCCGGCGAATGGTTCGGGGGAACGATCTCGCGGACACTGAACCCCGAGGGGCGTCCCGACAGCCGCACCTCCTATAACGTCGTCCAGCTGATCGCCAACGACGCCCATCCCTTCGGCGCCGCCGCTAACACTCTCTTCGCCCCCTACAACTTTTCCAGCCGCGGCCCGTGGCCAGGGATGGGGACCGCGCCGATCGTCTTGCTCAGCGGCGGCCATCCACCGCTGACGCCGCCGGAAGAGCCCTGGCGCCCGTTCGACGCCCAGGGCTTCATGGCGTTCCGGATCGCAATGATCACCTTCAGTTGCACCGTCTTCCTCGCGCTGTGGGAGCTAGTAAGGCGGCTCGGCGGGATCCGCGCCGCCCGCTTTGCGCTGCTGCTCGCCGTCAGCACCCCGTTCATCTTCGCCGACCTCTGGTTCACCTGGCCGAAGCTGCTCGCCGTCACCTTCGTCCTACTCGCCGCTGTCTTCTTGATCGAACGCAAATCCTTCCGCAGCGGGCTCATGCTCGGGATCGGGTTCCTCGCCCACCCGAGCGCCCTCGGGAGCCTCTTTGGGCTCAGCCCGATCTCGCTCTGGCCGATCCGCGGAGCCAATTGGAAGCGGCCGCAGATCCTCTCGGCGGTCCTGCTGCTAGCCGGTACCGCTGTCGCGGTCCTCTTCTGGCGCAAGGTCAATGGGCCGTTTCTGCGCCAGGACCAGTTCTTCGAATACGTCGAACAGGCCTACCCCAACTACCACCCGAACGTGATCGAATGGCTCAGGTTCCGAACCCACGTGCTGGCGAATACGTTGGTGCCGCTCTACCTGCCGATCGTCGACGGCCACGACCCCTCAATCAACATATTCGGAGGAATCTCGCCGGGCGTGGTTCACTTCTTCTTCCAGTACTGGATCACGGTCCCTTTCGCCTTCGGGATCGTCTTCCTGCCGATGATGCTGCTCAGCGTTTGGCGAGCGCTCCGGCGCTGGACATGGGCAATCATCGCCACCATCCTCTTCCCGTTCGTAGCGTTCAGCGTCTACTGGGGGGCAAACACCTCCGGGCTTTTGCGAGAGGGAATGCAGGCCTGGGTCCTGGCCGTCATCGCCGTCATCGCGCTGCAGCAGGCAAGCGCAGGCTTTCCCTGGTTCCGTTCGACCCCGGCGCGGATCGTGCTAATGCTGCGCGCCGTGGAGGTACTGGCTCTCGCGGTGGGCGCCACCCTCGGTACGCACAGCTTCAACCCGCTCAGCAACGAATACCGTCTCAATGACGCCTGCGCCTTGCTTGCGCTCGTGCTGGCCTCGATTGGGATCGCCTGGGTCGTCTGGTCAGGGACGGCGGCGCGCGACAACACTCGGGACCGTGGCTGATCGGATCACACCCATCGAGCGGCGATCAGCTCGCTTGTGACTTTGGACTACCGGATCCATGAGTCGCTCGAGGAGCGAGCGGTCTGGGCGGCCTCGGCTTGCGGCCGCTAGATCCTCGGGGAAACGCGACCGGAGGTCGCCCGGGACGACCCCGGCCTCCTCGCCTCGTCAACGCGGTAGTCGCCGCGGCTGAGCGTTGCCTCGAGCCAGACGTAGAGCACGATGAAGAGGTAGCGACTGCCCATCTCCTGCATCGCCAGCTTCGACTCGCCGCTGGTCCGGTTGGTCCAAGAGATCGGGATCACCTCGTAGCTGTGGCCGCGGACGATCGCCTTCAGCGGCATCTCGACGGTGAGGTTGAAGTGCTTGGAGAGCAGCGGCTGGATCGTCTCGATGACCTCGCGCCGGTATGCCTTGAAGGCGTTCGTGGTGTCGTTGTAGCGGTGGCGGAAGAGGACGCGGATGAACCAGTTGGCGAGGCGGTTGATCGCCAGCTTCAACCGCGGATAGTCGTGGACGTCGGCGCCAGGCATGAAGCGCGATCCGAAGGCGCAATCCCAGCCGTCTTCGAGCAGCCGGTGGTAGCGGACGAGGTCCTCGGGATCGTCGGAGGCGTCGGCCATCGTGATCGCGACCGCGTCGCCCTCGAAGAGGTCGAGACCGGCCCTGATCGCCATCCCGAAGCCTCGTTCGTAGTGCGACGGACGGCAGCGCACGCGCGGATTGCCCGCCGAGATCGCCGCGACGACCTCGGCGGTCGTGTCCTCGCTGCCGTCGTCGATGACGAGCACCTCGTAGTCGATCCCCTCGCGCTCGAGCACGGCGACGACCCCCTCCACGGTCCCACCGACCGAGCCCTCCTCGTTTTGGGCGGGGATCACGACCGAGAGCTTCATGCTGCGCTCACCGTCCAGCGCTCGACGTTGTGCTCGTGAATCTCGCGCAGGATGTCCTCGACCCCGTAGCGCAGCTTCCAGTCCGGGTAGTCGGCCTGGAACGGCGCCAGGTCGGAGATCCACCAGCGATGATCGCCGATCCGCGGCTCCTCGCCCATCTCCCAGCTCAGCTCGCGGCCGGCGATCCGCTCGCAGATCTCGATCGCCTCGAGCATCGAGCAGTTGCTGAAGCGCCCGCCGCCGATGTTGTAGACGGCGGCGGGCCGCGGGAGCCCTGTGGAAGGCGGCGAAGGCGGCGATCAGGTCGGCGCTGTGGATGTTGTCGCGCACCTGCTTGCCGCCGTAGCCGAAGACGGTGTAGGGAGTGCCGGTGACCGTGCACTTCATCAGGTAGGCGAGGAAGCCGTGCAGCTTGGCGCCGGCGTGCTGGGGCCCGGTCAGGCAGCCGCCGCGGAAGCAGACGGTCGGCATGTCGAAGTAGCGCCCGTACTCCTGCACCAGCAGGTCGGCAGCCGCCTTGGAGACGCCGAACAGCGAATGAGTGGAGGCGTCGATCGACATCGAGGTGTCGATCCCGCGGTAGTAGGGGTGGGACTCGGGCAACTCCAGCCGCATCTCCAGCTCCTCGAGCGGCAGGCGGTTGGGCGTGTCGCCGTAGACCTTGTTGGTCGAGCAGAAGATGAAGGTGGCGTCGGGCGCGTGGGCGCGGGCGGCCTCGAGCAGGTTGAGCGTCCCGTTGGCGTTGACCGAGAAGTCGGTCTGCGGCTCGCTCGCCGCCCAGTCGTGGGAGGGCTGGGCGGCGGTGTGGATGACCAGCTCGATCTTGCCGGCGTGCTCGCGGAAGATCCGATCGACCGCGTCGCAGTCGCGGATGTCGATGTTCTCCCAGCGGAACTCGGGGTGCGTCGGCGACCAGCCGCTCGGTCACGTGGGCGGTGGAGGCCTCGGGGCCGAAGAAGCGGGCCCGCATGTCGTTCTCGATGCCGACGACGTCGAAGCCCTCGGCGACGAAGTGCTCGACCGCCTCCGAGCCGATCAGACCCCCCGAGCCCGTGATGATCGCAACCGGCATTCGCGCCTACTCCCTTCCCCCCACGGGGGCGTCGATGTTTAGGGCCTGGGCGATCCTCACCTCGTCCGCGGCGATCCACTCGTGGATGTCGGCGAGAATCTGCTCGGCGTCGCGCCTTGGGCGCCACTCATCCAGGCTAAAGAGTCTTGAGCAGTCAGAGAGGTATATCGGGCACATCGCCCGCGCGGGTCTCCTCGATCGGCTCGATCGGAACCTCGTTGCCGGTCAGCCGGCGGCAGATCTCGGTCGTCTCCAGCAGCGAGAGGCTGCACTCGCGTCCGCCGCCGACGTTGACCGTGCGCCCGTCCCAGGCCTCGCGGTCCAGCAGCTGGCGCTCGACCAGGTCGACCAGATCGTCGACGTGCAGCAGGTCGCGGACCTGCTTGCCCTTGCCGCCGAAGCCGATGTAGCTGAGCGGCTGGCCGAAGTGGTGGGCGAGCATCCAGTGCGTGAACACGCCCTGGTCGACCTTGCCCATCTGCCACGGCCCGGCGATCACGCCGCAGCGATCGATCACCGCGGGCACGCCCAGACCGGCGCGGTACTCCTCGATCAGCAGCTCGGCGGCGAGCTTGGTGGCGCCGTACAGCGTGCGGGCGCCGTCCATCGGGAACTCCTCGGAGATCCCCGCTGGCGAGATGCTCCCGGCGACCGCCTGCTCCTCGGCGATCTCGAAGCGGGTCGGCCTCTTCGCGCAGGCTCAGACGGCAGCTGCGGCTCGACCGGGTAGACGCGGCTGGTCGAGAGGAAGACCACGAAGGCGCCGTCGCGGCGCGCCAGCTCGAGGCAGTTGTAGGCGCCGATGAGGTTGGTGTGGACGAGGTAGCTCGTGTCGCCGTCGACGCCGCTCATCACCGATGGCTCCGCCGAGCACTCGATCAGCGCCGAGACCGGCGGCAGCCGCTCAAGATCCTCGGGTTTGCGTACGTCGCCGCGGACGAACTCCACGCCCGCCTCCTCCAGCCGCGGCAGGTTCAACTCCGAGCCCCGCCGGTAGAGGTTGTCGAGTGCCAAGATCTCCCAGTCGGGGTGCCGGGAGGCCAGCGAGACAGCCAGGTTCGAGCCGACGAACCCGGCCCCCCCGGTGATCAACAAGCGATCCGTCACTCCGGGTGACGCTACCGCACGCACGCTTGGATCGACCTGGCCGAGCAGAGCTTGCGATCCTCTGAACCTGTGGTTTCGGCTAGGTCGCACCAACTAGTGGACTGGCCCCCAGGACCCCAACGTCCTGACCGGCCATTGGCGGAGGTTCATGTCTGGCGCGCTGAGCTGGATCGGGCGGGCTGGCCCTCCCACGACCGGCTCCCTCCAGCGGAGCGCGAGCGTGCCGAGGGGACGACGCGCCCCTTCTCCCGCGACCGCTGGACGGCGTCGCGCTGGGCGCTTCGCGGCGTGCTTGCCCGCTATCTGCAGGAGGATCCGGTGGGGGTCGCGCTGCGGCTCAGCGAGCTCGGCAAGCCATCGCTCGCCGAGCCCACTGCCGCCTTGTGCTTCAACCTCAGCCACTCCGGGGGCCTGGCCCTGATCGCGATGGCGGAGGGACGTGAAGTCGGGGTCGACATCGAGGAGATCGACCCTGGGAGGGACGTCATCACGCTCGCGGAGCGCGGGCTCGACCCCGCGGCGGCTGCTGCCGTCCGCGCCGCGCCATCTGAGACCCGGGCGACCGCCTTCCACGAGGCGTGGGCCCGGAAGGAGGCGATCGTCAAGTGCCTGGGCAGCGGCCTCGGTGCCCCGCTCCCGCGGGACCCCGTGACCGTATCGACCCTCGATGTCGGCCCAGGCTACGCCGCCGCGCTCGCCGTCGCCGGACAAAAGGCACTGCCCCGCCGATGCATCTCTCTCAGGTCGCTCTGAATCAAGCGGCCTCCCCCCCACCCTCGCCCTCGGCGCTATGACGGTGCCCGGCGGCGATAGCGAGGGTCGAGCCCGTCGCGCCGGCCGCGAGCGCGACCAGCGCCCAGCCGGGGCCGGTCTCCCCAATCCCGAGCGGGGCGTCGACCGAGGGGCTGCCGGGGCCTCCGTCGACCAGGGCGAGCAGACCGGCGATCAGCGCCAAGTTGAACTCATAGCCGCCCTTGGACGCCCAGAGGCCGTTCTTCAGGTGCACCGTGCGGATCGCGGTGATCATCGTCGCGATCAGCGTCGCAGCCGCGGCGGGAGTGAAGGCGCCGGCCACGATCATCGCGCCGCCGATCGTCTCCGATGCGCTGGCCGCGATCGCATTGCGCCGCCGGGGCCGCATGCCGAGGGACTCCATCATCCCGCTGGTCCCTTCGAGGCCGGGCCCGTCAAACCAACCGAACCACTTCTGCGTGCCGTGGCCGACGAACAACCCGCCGATCACGATCCGTGCGATGAGACGTCCGAGTTTCATCTCGATCCTTCCGTGTGGGTTTAAACGCTTCGGGACGAGACCCACAACGAGCAGTAAACCTGCTGGAACCTCGGAGCCGGTAGAACCTCGTAAGCGCAAACGCCTATGACCGAACCCGAGACAGCCCCGAACGACCGCCGCCGCTGGATCGCGCTGGTCGTCCTCTGCCTGGGCCAGCTGATGATCGTGCTGGACGCGACGATCGTCAATGTCGCCCTGCCCTCGATCCAGGGCGACCTGCACTTCACCCAGGCCAACCTGACCTGGGTGGTCAACGCCTACCTGATCGCCTTCGGCAGCTTCCTGCTGCTGGCTGGGCGGCTCGGGGACCTGGTCGGCCGCAAGAAGGTATTCCTCAGCGGCCTGGCGCTGTTCACCACCGCCTCGGCGCTCTGCGGCCTCGCCGACAGCCAGGGGCTGCTGATCGCCGCTCGCTTCGTTCAGGGCATCGGCGGCGCGGTCGCCTCCTCGGTGATCATCGCGATCATCGTCACCGAGTTCCCGGCGGTGCGCGAGCAGGCCAAAGCGCTGGGCGTGTTCGCCTTCGTCGCCTCCGGCGGGCGGGTCGATCGGGCTGCTCGCCGGCGGCGTCCTCACCCACGCGATCAACTGGCACTGGATCTTCTTCATCAACGTGCCGATCGGCGTGGCTGCGATCGCGCTCGGCCTGGTGCTGGTCGAGGAGAACGAGGGCGCCGGTCTGCGCCAGGGCGTCGACGTGCTCGGCTCGGTGCTGATCACGGCCGCGATGATGCTCGGCGTCTACACGATCGTCGAGACCGACAGCTACGGCTGGGGATCACTGCGGACGCTGGGCTTCGGCGCCGTCGCGCTGGCGATGATCGGCGCCTTCCTCGCCTATGAGGGACGGATCCGCAACCCGATCATGCCGCTGCGGGTGCTCCGCTCGCGCAGCCTCACCGGCGCCAACCTCGTCCGTGGCTTCCTGGTGATCGGGATGTTCTCCTCGTTCTTCCTCGGCGCCCTCTACCTCGAGCACGTCCTCGGCTACAGCTCGATCGGCACCGGACTCGCCTTCCTGCCGATGACGCTCAGCATCGGGGTCCTGTCGGTCGGGGTGACACCTCGCCTCCTCGCCCGCTTCGGCGCCAAGAGAACGCTGATCCCGGGCCTGGGGATGGCCCTCGCCGGCCTCCTCATCTTCGCCCGCGTCCCTATCAACGCCGACTACTGGACCGAACTCTTCCCCGCCTTCCTTCTGATCGGCCTCGGCGCCGGCACCTCTTTCATGCCACTGATCACGCTGGCGATGTCCGAGGTGCCGAAGCCCGACGCCGGCCTTGCCTCGGGCCTCGTCAACGTCTCCCAGCAGATGGCCGCTGCGGTCGGCGTCGCGGTGCTCGGCACCCTCGCGGCGAGCCGGACCAGCGAACTCCTCGCCGCCGGGCACTCGCCCGCCGGCGCCCTCACCAGTGGCTACCGCTTCGCCTTCCTGATCGCCGCCGCCTGCGTCGCGGTCGGCATCGCGCTCGCCGTCGGCGTCCTGCGCTCACCGGCCCTTAGCCTTGAGGAGGCCGCCCCCACCACCGAGGAACTTCGCATCCGCGAGGGCCTGCTCGCCGATGAGCTGCTCTGAGGCCGGCCTGGCCCGCTATGGCGGCGCTCGGCCCGGAGCGCGCCCTCGCTCAGTAGGTCCCGCCCAGCTTGCGGTGATCCCAGCTCGCCGTACGCAGCGGCTTGAAGCGGATCGCGACCCGCTTCGGCGCCTGGGCCTCCAGCGCCGCCTTCGCGTCGCCCCCCACCGAGGAGATCCCCTCCGCGTAGCGCAGTGTCAGCTCCTCGGCGAAGCCGATCACCGTCTCGAAGTCGCGGTGGAGCTCCGCCTCGGCCTCGATCATCGCCCCGCGCAGCTCGCCGTACTCGCGCCCGGTCTCGACCAGCACCGTCGCTCGCGGGTCGCGCTCTAAGTTGCGCACCTTCTGCGACTTGGCGTAGGTCCAGACCCAAATCTCCCCGCCCCGCGGCACGAACCACATCGGCACCGTGTGCGGCCAGCCGCGCGGCCCGAGGCTGGAGATGACCGCGACCCGCTCCCCCGCGAGCAGCTCCGCCAGCTCCGCCTCGCTCAAGGTGATCTGCTCGCGGCGGCTCATCGCCACCTGACTCTAAGCGCCGTGGCGCGCCGGCGCCCCACCGCCCGCCGCCGCGCCGGCCCGGCACAGGTAGGTGTGGCGGCCGGGCGGGGCGGGGCCGCAACCGGGCAGGGCGACCTGACCACGGGTGCCCCGGGGTGCGTCGACCGTCACCCGCAGGCCGCCGGGCACCCGATTCCAGCCGACCCCGAGCGAGCCGTAGGGGGTGCCGACGCTGCCGCGGGCGAAACGCAGCCCGATCGGCTGGGGTTCGACCGTCCAGGTCCGCCAGCCGGGGCTGGTCGGGCGCATGCCGAGCACGTAGGCCGAGAGCGCGTAGGTGGGCGCCGTGCTCCAGCCGTGCGCCAGCGAGGTCCGACTCGCTTCCAGCCTGCCGTGATCCAGCCGCAGCGGGCGGCCGTCGGCCCCCATCGCCTCCCACATCGTGCCGGGGCCCGCGCGGACCATGTGGCCCCAGAGCGCTTCGATCATCTGGCGCGCTTCGACGCCGCGGTGGTGCTGGAGCAGCGCGACCAGCTGCCAGCCCGACATGAAGGGCGAGATGAAGCGTTCGGCGTAGGGGTCTTCGACTTCGACGGTGAGGGGCCCGTAGCGGCTCAAGAGCCGCGCCGCAAGGCCGTCGAGCACCTTGGCGGCGTCTTCGCCGGCGATCCCCGAAAGCACCGCCTCCACGTTGGCGTCCTGGGGGTAGTCGCGGTAGCTCGTGCCGCCCACGAAGAGGCCGGCGCCGGGGTCATAGAGCCTGGTGCGCACCGCGACGGCGATCTCCTCCGCGGTTGCTCTGTCGGCCGCCGCCGGCTCGGCTTCGCCCAGACGGGCCTCGACGCCTGCCAGCTGGCGCAGCGCCTGCACCCAGAGGGCGTTGGTGAAGGTGTCGGCTTCCTGGAGCGGGTCAAAGACGCCCCAGCCGAAGGAGCCGCCGCGAAAGAAGCCGTCGGCGCCGAGGTGCGCGCGCAGGTATTCGACCGCTAGCCGCATCGTCGGCAACAGCGTGCGGACGTGGCGGGCATCGCCGGAGAGCATGTAGCGATCGCAGACGGCCGCCACCCAGGCCGCGGTGTAGGCGGGCAGCGTCCCTTCAGCGGCCAGCCCGGGCGGCGAGGAGCGAAGCGCCGCGGGGGGAGGCCCGTCGGCGGGCCCGGGGCCGTGCGGGCAGCTGATGTCGAGGTCGGAGGCCATCGGGATGTATCCGCTCGGCCACTGCTGGCAGGAGAACAGCGCCAGCGAGCGTTCGATCGCGGCGGGCATCTGGCGCACCGTGTAGCTGCCGACCAGCGCCTCCATCTCCAGGTCTCCGAGCCAGACGAGCCTGTCGCGCTTTGCCCCGTCGATCACCACCATGCCGCCATGGCTGCGCGCGGTGTCGAGGTCGAGCGTGTAGGCACCCGCGTACCAGATCCGGTTGAGCAGCCCGCTGCTCGAGTAAAAGCGGCCTAGGTAGTCGCGCGGGCTGGGGTCGATGTGGGAGCTGCGAACGCGCAGGAAGTCAAGCGCGAAGGAGCCGTGCGCTTCGAGCAGCACGTAGCGCTCGCCACCCCTGATCCCGGGCGAGCGAAAGAGGCCGCGATGGGCGATCACATCGGTGCGGGCGAAGGGCCCATTCTCGGCGCGCAGCGAGTTCGCGACGCCCGTGTCGCCGCCTCTGCGGAGTTGCGAGCGCGACTCGCTGTAGGAGAGCCTGATCTGCCCACGCGCCCGGGTGACGCCGGCTTCGACCCAACCGCCCACCTCCTTGCCCATGTCGATCACGAGGCGCTCGCCGCGCCGGATCTCGAGCTCGCGCCCGCCCGGTCCGAGCAGGCCGCGCGGAGCCTGCACCGCGCCGCCGAGCACCCGCACCGAGCGCGGGTAGGAGAGGCCGGAGGGATCATCGAGCACAAGGCTGCGCAAGCCGGCGCTTGCCCCCGATGCGTGCACAGGGAGGAGAGCGAAAGCGCAGGCGAAAACCGCCGGCACCCCCACGCTCAGAGCTCGTCCGATCATCGTCTCGCCGCAGCATTTTGCCGGGGCGGGGGCTGGCATGGCGCAAGGCCTGCGGTGGGCGTCGCGAACGATCGCTGCGGGTCGTCGATCTGCATAGACGGCCGGATAGCGGGACGCTTCGTATCGCGAGTCGGGCGAGCGGCGGCTTCGTAGGCTAAACTAACGATATGGACACTATCTCGGGAGCCGAGGCCGCCAGTCACCTTGGAACCAGCATCCCCCGAGTCGCGCGGGCAGCCGACCGGCTGGGACTGCGCAGCTCCCCTGGTCGATTGTCGCTCACCCCACAGCAGTTCGAGCGGCTGCGGGACGATCTCGGGAAGACAGTGCGCATCGAGGGGCTCTCCGCCACCGAGGTCAAGGTGCTGGCCGTCCTGCAGCGAGCGCCGCTGGGGATGACCTCGGCTCGGGCCGTCGCTTCCCGGGCTGGCGCCTCGCCGACCGCGACGTCTCGCGCTCTGAAAAGCCTTGCCGAACGGGGCTTGGTCCGTCGTGAGGAAAGGATGCTCGCGCTTGGCCGGGCGCGGAATGCCGAGCTTTGGCTCGCGGACCTCCTGAATCCACGGTGGGCTGAGCTGGCCGCGAGACTTCGCCAAGTTCGCCCCGTTAAAAGCTCTTCACGCGAGAAGAAACCGGTCGATCGGGTGCCAGGCCGTCTGCGCCACCTCTTCTGGAACGCGGACCCCTCCCAGCTGGACGCCGGCCGTGCCGGACCCTTCATCGCCAGACGCCTGCTGCGCACAGAGGACCCCGAGGGGCTGGCCTGGGGTGCTACGCACCTTAAGCCGAGCGACTGGCGCGGGGGCGCGCGAGCGAGAGGCCTCGACCCCGAGGTAAGGGCGATGGCCGAGAACCTGGCGCGGCACGGCCGCTGATGGCGGATCCGCTGCCGAAAGGCCTACGGGCGGCGCTGCCGGCGGACACGCAGAAGGCGTGGGTGCAGCTGGCGCCGATTCTCCCTCCCTCTCTCTACCTGGGCGGCGGTACCGCCGTCGCGGTGCACCTTGAGCATCGTCAAAGCCGCGATCTCGATTTCTTCTTTCACCGGAACGCCGTCGACTTGGAGCAGCTGGCCGAGCAGGTCGGTGCGGTCGGGCCGTTTGCGGTCACCGGGATCGCCTCGGGAGCACTGCAGGGCGTGCTGGGCGCCACCAAGCTGGAGTTCCTGCACGCAGACGAGGTAGCCCCGCAAACGCAGCTCGAGGAGCCGGGCATCTTCGCCGGCCTGCGCGTCGCGGGGCTGAAGGACCTGATCGCGATGAAGCTCAAGGTTCTGAGCGAGCGTGGCGAGCTGCGCGACTACTTCGACGTCAAGGCGATCGATGAGCAGAGCTCCCACTCGATCGAGGAGGGGATAGCGCTGTACCTCGCCAGATACCGGCTCGACCCCTCCAGCGAGGCCCTCCGGGCCCTTGTCCGCGCGATGGGCTATCTCGACGACGTCGAGGAAGACGAGACACTGCCGGCAACCCGGAAGGAGCTCGCCGCGTGGTGGCAGAGGCGACAGGTCTCAGTAATCCGGAGTCTGAGTCGCACCGATCTCGCCTGAGCCAGATCGGGCTCGCCGCTGTTCAGGGCGCGACATGCTCCAAGTTGAACGAGCGGCGGTAGGCGGTCGGGGTGGTCGACGTGTCGCGCCGAAAGTGCTCGCGCAGCGAGGCAGGTGTGCCGAAGCCGGCCCGCCAGGCGACATCGTCGATCGGCAGGTCGGACTCCTCGAGCAGGCGGCGGGCCTCGAGGACGCGCTGGGAGAGGAGCCAGCGGAGGGGCGTCGTGCCTGTCTCCTCGCGGAAGCGGCGGGCGAAGGTGCGCGGGCTGACGCGGGCGTGAGCGGCCATCGCCGCGACGTCGAGTGGCCGCTCGAGGCGCTCGATGGCCCAGCGGCGCGTCCCTTCCAGCGACCCGCCCAAACCGGCCGGCGGGCGCTTGATGAACTGCGCCTGGCCTCCCTCGCGCTGGGGCGCCGCGACCATGTGGCGCGCGACCCGCTCCCCGACTGCCGCGCCGAAGTCCTTGCGGATCACGTGGAGGCTGAGATCGATGCCGGCGCTGAGGCCGGCCGAGGTCATCACCTCGCCATCGTCGACGTAGAGCGCCGACGGATCGACGTCGATCGCCGGAAAGCGATCGGCCATCTCGGTTGCCCAGGCCCAGTGCGTGGTCGCCCGCCGACCATCGAGCAGACCCGCGTGGGCGAGGGCGAAGGCGCCGGTGCAGACCGAGACGACGCGAGCCCCACGCTTCGCAGCCCGCCGCAGCGCGGCGATCGCCTCCTCGGAGGGCGGCTCCAGGATGGCGAAGTAGCCGGGGACGAGGACCGTGTCCGCCCGGGCCAGCCCGCCGAAGTCGGCCTGTGGCTTGATCGTGAAGCCGGTCGTGGTGCGCACCTCGGCTCCTCCCGCTGAGCAGGCCGAGAACCTGTAGAGGGGCGCGCCATCCCGGCGCGCCGCCAGCGTGAAGGCCTGGGCCGGCGCCGCGAGGTCGAAGGCGACGAGGCCGTCGAGGCAGAGGGCGGCCACCCGGTGCATGGCAGAAATCTATCGAACTTTGGCAATCCTGCCTCTGGAACCGGTGCCATGGCGCCATCATGATCTGCCTATGCAAATCGCCATCCTCATCTTCGACAAGCTCACCGCCCTCGACGCGATCGGGCCCTATGAGGTACTGCGCTCGGTGCCGGGCTGGGAAGTCCGGTTCGTCGCTCCCGCCAAGGGAGAGGTGCGGACCGACAGCGGCGCGCTCGGCCTCAGCGCCGACTACTCCCTCGAGGAGGTCAGCGCACCCGATGTCGTCCTCGTCCCCGGCGGCGAAGGCAGCCGCCCGCTGATGGAGGACGACACGGTCCTCTCCTGGCTGCGCGCAGTCGACGAGCAAACCAGGTGGACGACCTCGGTCTGCACCGGCTCCTTGGTGCTCGGCGCCGCCGGGCTGTTGGAGGGCAAGCGGGCTACCTGCCACTGGCTCTTCCTCGAGCAGCTGCGCGAGCTCGGCGCGGATCCGGTCGGCGGTCGCTTCGTACAGGACGGCAAGACGATCACCGCCGCGGGGGTCTCGGCCGGGATCGACATGGCGCTTCACCTGGTCGGCCTGGAGGCCGGGCCGGAGGTCGCCCAGGCCGTCCAGCTCGGAATCGAGTACGACCCGCAACCGCCCTTCGACGCCGGCTCCCCCGCCAAGGCCCCTGCCCCGATCGTCGAGGCGGTCGCCGCCGTCGCCGGCCGGGGGGGCGGGCGGCTCGGCGCGCAGGCCTGAGCGCTTGATCGCCGGATGGCGCCTCCTTGCGTGAAGCAGGGAGGTCAGCCCGGGGCGGGGCGGAGGACCGCGTGGGCGCGGGGGATCTCCGCCGGCAGGTCCTTGAAGTGGATGTAGGAGTCGACCATGCCCGGCCGGATGCGGCGTAAGTCAAAGCGCCCGTTGCCGGCATGGTTGTACTCCGCGATCTCCACCGAGCCGACGCCGACGCTCACCACCCAGGCGACGTGGCCGAAGCCGTGGAACTTCTCGGCGCCCCACCAGGCCACCGAGCCCAGCCCGGGGACGTGGTTGACGCGGTAGCCCCGCGCCCGCGCCGCGCCCGCCCAGCTCACCGCGTTGCCCAAGCCCCGGTAGTCGCCGAAGTGGTTGGTCGTACTGAGCTTCCAGGCGACGTAGTCGGTGCAGTTGCGAAACGCATAGCCGTATCGCGAGAAGCCGTAGCCTTGGGCGTTGGTCCAGGTGTAGGTCGCCGGGTTGCTGCCGGGCCCGTCGTAGTTCCAGTACGGGTAGCCGCCGGTGGCGCTGTGCGCCTGGGCTGCCGTGGCGATCAGCGCCGCGAAGACGACGGCTGCGGTGGTCAAGCCAAGGCGAAATCGGTTGGTCATGGCCTCGGCTCATTCTCCCCCAGCCGCCGGCTGGGTCAAATTGCGGCTGTAGCCCGGCTAACCGCCCCGGGTGAGTTCGAGCGTGCGGCTGGCGCGGGCGCCGGGGATCGCCACCACGAGCCGGGCCTTGAGCCTGCCGCTTGCCCGAAGCAGCGGGCGGCCGCGCGCGTTGAGGGCGACCCGGTAGGTGTGAGAGCGACCGCCCGCCAGCCTGAAGGCGCGGCGGGCGACCGCGACGCGCGCGACCCTGGTCCCCACGCCCCTGACCCCACCCACCCGGACGCGCGAGCGCATCAGGATCTGGCCGGGGCAGGTTTCGCCCGCCGGCCATCCGCAACGGACGCCGACGCTGACCGCGCTGCCGATGGCCGCGACACCGGAGACGGTGAGCGGCGGGATGGTGGGCGAGGATCCCGCCGACCCGACGGTCGCCCCTTCGACGTAGTCGTTGTCGATGTTGATCGTGACCCCGCCGTAGGTCTCGTTGTGGGCGCCGCGGTACTGGTGCAACCGTTGGTGGCGGGCCCAGGCGCTGCTTGAGACGTAAGGGTCAAGCGTGTTTACCTCGCCGTTCCAGTTCGCGGTCCAGATGTCGTCGGGCTCGGCATAGCCGGTGCCGATTTCGCTTGCCAGATCCGCGATTCCTGAGTCGCTGCTGCTGTAGACACCGGAGGTGTAGCCCAGCGCGTGCAGCCGGGCAGTCCAGGCGGCGAGGAAACCGAGGGTAGCGCGGCTGGCGCTCGTGGTCTGGGTGTAGCCCTCCATGTCGAAGTAGATCGGGCTGCCCGGCCCGATCCCGACGCTGCGGGCCTCTTCGGCGGCGTTCTCGGCGGCTTCAGTCCCCTGCCCGCTCGCCTTGTTTGAGCTGAGCTTGGCGCAGCTGCCGCAGCTGCTGGTCGGCGCCTGCAGGCCGACGTAGAGGGGGATCGGATGCCAGTCGGCCGTCACCTCTGCCCCCACCCAGCTCGCCGTCAGGTTCGGCTGGGCGCAGGCGCGGTTGACGCCGCCGATGTAGACGCCCAGGGCGCGATAGGGAGAGGAGGACCAGGCCGACATCGTCCGCGAGGATGGCGTGGAGCAGGAATCGAAGCCGAGGCCGGTGAAGACCGAGCCCGAACCGGGTGCGGTGGCCGAGCCGCCCGGGGTCGAGGCCCCCCCGGACGCGGCCGAGAAGGTGGCCCTGGGGAGGGCCCGCGGAGCGAGGGGAAGCGCCGAAGGGCTCGCGGACCTCGCCGTAACCCCCGGGTCGAGGAGGACCGCCCGCCGCCGGCCGATGGCGTCGGCGGGGCAGCGCTGGTTCGTGGCCGGCGCCCCGAGGTAGACGGCGCGGCGGTCGAGCCGCACGCACATTCCGGGATGCCGGGAGAGCCGGTACACGGGCCACGACGCCGGTGTCCTGACCACCTCGCCGCGGAAGTGGATCACCGCGACGCGCGACGCGGCCCATGCGGCGGGGGGCCCGGCGAGCACCTGCCACACCGTCACAAGGACAAGCGTGATCAGAGCTCCCGCCAACGCCAGCTCTCCGGCGCGCGCGACTGGTCGAGCGCGATCGGCCATATCCATACCCAACACATCCTCCTCTCCGGGGTAGCGCTTTGCAGCGTCGGGGCCGGGGCGGGACGGGTCGTTCAGGCACCGGGGGAGACCAGCAGGAGCTCCCGCCAAGGCCCCTCGCCAGCCATCGGCTGGGTGCCCCCGGCCAACCAGTCGGCTTGAAGATCATCGTAGTGGGGGCT
The DNA here is from genome assembly GCA_963842375.1 of uncultured Solirubrobacterales bacterium. Taxonomy (GTDB): domain Bacteria; phylum Actinomycetota; class Thermoleophilia; order Solirubrobacterales; family 70-9; genus CAVUPF01. The sequence goes on along the minus strand of CAWJGB010000010.1, from coordinate 115,592 downwards.
GGCCGGGTGACCGGACTGGCCGGTGAACATCTGCCACCGAGAGCGCTTCGGGTCGCAGGGATCGGCAACCATCCGCCAGCTCGGCGCCCACACCGCCCGGTAGGGGTCGTTGGGGTCGTAGGCGATCTGGCTCACCGTCTCCTGCCCGCCGCCAGCCCGCAGGCGCCGGTTCAGCAGCCGCCGCAGCAGCGGGTTCGCGTCCCCGAGCGGGTGGGGGAACTCCATCTCGTGCACACGGCCCCAGCGCCAGCCCTCGGGGTCGGTGCCGAAGCGATCGCCGAGGTCATCCAGCGCCCCCCGCAGCGCCTCCAGCACCAGCTCGTCCCAGGGGCGGCCGATCAGCTCCTCGTCACCCTGCGCCCAGAGCCCCATCAGGTGGGAGTGCCAGCGCCAGGGCGAGGTGACGTGCGCCATGAAGCCGTTGTCGGCGCGGTCGAGCCAGCGCTCGGCGAGGTCGCGGTCACCGATCACCGCGCGCGCCACCTCGCGCGCAAGGCGCAGCAGGAAGGCCTGGTAGATCGTGCCGGCGACCGTGTCGGGGTCGAGCCGGCCGTCCCAGCTGCGCAGCCGCTCGATCGCGCTCGACTCGCGCTGGGCGGCGGGCGTCAGGCGGCCCAGCCGACGCGCCGCCTCCAGGCCGGGGATCGAGAGGTTGTCGGACTGCATCGCCGCAAAGCCGTCGAGATCGTGTTTCTCGCTCGCCCGCAGCAGCTGCTCGATCCGCGCGGCGCGAAAGCCGTCGAGCCAATCGCTGGTGATGTGGTGGGGGTAGGAGTCGCCGACGATCCGGTTGTTGGCGGTGATCAGGAAGCCGCTCTCGGGATCGATCACTTCAGGCAGCTCCTCGTAGGGGATCGTCCCCTCCCACTCGAACTCCCCGCTCCAGCCCGGCTTGGGCAGGTCCGGGCAGCCGCCGCGGCGCTGCGGCAGGCGGCCGATCAGCTTGTAGCCGATCGAGCCATGACGGTCCGCCCAGACCAGATTTGAGGCGGGCGAGGTGTGGCCCTCCAGTTCGCGGACCAAAGTCGGGGCCGGAGTCGATCTGATCCATCCTGTACATGCCGGCGAAGGCAGTCGAGGCGTCAAGGGTGATCCAGCGCAGCGCCAGCGGCTCAGCATCATCGGCGCCCAGCGCCTCGTTGACGATCGGCCCGTGGTGGGTGATCCGCACCTCCACAACCTCAGGCGCATCGCGCCCCTTCACCGAGATCTCCTCGCGCACGATCTGAAGCGCTCGCCATTCGTCCTCGAACAGGTAGCGCTCGCCGTCGATCTTCTCGATGAAGAGGTCTTGGACGTCGGCCATCACGTTGGTGAAGGTCCAGCAGACGTCGTTGTTCTGGCCCATGTAATGACCGGGAAGCCCCGGCAGCGAGGCGCCGCGGGTGAACCGCTCGCCGACCTGCAGCGCGATCTGGTACCAGATGCCCGGCATGCTCGGCGGCAGGTGCGGGTCGCCGGCGATCAGCGGCGAGCCGGTCGCGCTCAGCGCGCCCGAGACCGCCCAGTTGTTCGAGCCGCTCGCCTCAGCCCCCAGCCCGATCGAGCGGCGCACCGCGTCGATCTGCTCGGCGAGGCCAAGCCCGTCACCCGTCCACGGTTCCTGGGTGATGACCGGGTTGGTGGCCGGATAGCCGGGGTCAAGTCTGGCCGCCAGCTCGGGGCCAAGCGCCCGCGCCATATCGGAGCGCAGCAGCTCGCGCTCCCAGTTGGTAGAGAGACCGAAGGCGAGCAGCTTGCCGAGGCTGAGGATGTCGACGGGACGCCAGGGCTCAAAGCCGATGCGCAGCAGCTGCATCTCGAAGGGCAGTGCCTTCGCGCTCGCCACCGCCGCGTTCACCCCCTCGCAGAAGCGCTCCAGCACTGCCCCGAGCGACGGGTCGAGCGCCGCAGCCTCGCGCTCGGCGACCCGGCGCATCCCCAGGGTTCGCATCAGCCGATCCACCGGCAGGCCCTCCGCGCCCGCCATCTCGGAGACCCTGCCGCTGACCACCCGGCGGTAGAAGTCCATCTGCCAGAGCCGGTCCTGGCTGTGGCAGAAGCCCTGTGCGAACCACAGATCGGAGCGGTTTTCGGCCTCGACGTGGGGGACGCCCCAGCGGTCGCGGCGGACCCGCACCGGGCCCTCGAGCCCGTCCAGCTCGATCGTCCCTTCTTGCCTTGGAAGCGGGCGGCGGGCCAACCAGTGCCAGGCGGCAGCGCTCGCCACCGCGGCGATGCCGGTGCCGGCGGCCCCGGCCAGCAGCCCCGCCCGCGCCGCCCGCCTGTGGTCGAAGAGGCTCACGCCATCTGTGTATCAGCTGGCCAGCCGAGCAGGGATCAGTCCTTCGCCCTCGAGCTTTTGCAAGTGGGCCTCCATGACGAGAGCCGCCGCCGGGCGGACCTCATCGGGGACGTCGTCCCAGACCTCGGCGAGCAGCGCCTCGCGGGAGCGCTCGCCGCGCTGCAGGGCGGCGAGCAGACGGCGCTCGCGCATCTCGCGGTGCTCGATGTACTCGGCGAGCTTCGCCGCAGGGTCGGTAACCCACGGCCCATGGCCGGGGCAGATCAACTCGATCGGCTCGGCCTGGAGCAGCCGCAGCGAGTCCATGTAGGCGGCGAGCGAGCCGCCGTCGGGCGGGACGAAGGTCGAGCCCTCGCCCAGCACCAGATCGCCGCTGAAGCAGATGCCGTCGGCGCTCATGAGGCAGACGTGCTCGGCGGCGTGGCCCGGGGTGCCAAGCGCACGCAGGCCCGCGTGCTCCTCGCCGTCGCCCGGCAGGACTACCTCGACCCCGAGCCGATCCGCCCCACCGGCGTGGTCGCCGTGGCTGTGGGTGAGCAGGACCGCGCCGATCCCGCCGCGCTCACCGGCCGCCGCGCGGATCGCCGCGAGGTGGCCGGCATCGTCGGGGCCAGGGTCGATCACCGCGCACGGCCCCGACCCGTAGAGGTAGGTGTTCGTCCCCGCCAGGGTCATCGGCCCCGGATTGGGAGCGACCAGGCGAATGACCTCCGGATGGCCTGGTGCCGTCGCCGGTTCGGGGCGCGATGCACTGCCCTTGCTCAGGCGGCGACCTCTTTGGCGATCGCCTCGCGCGCGTCCTCGGGCTCGAGCACGACCAGGTCGCCCGCCCCCCGCAGGATCTCCCGCACCAGCCACGACGTCCCCGCGTAAGGAAGCTCGACCACTACGGCACCGTCGGCAAGCTCCTCTACAACGGTGCGCTCCTCGCGCAGCCAGCGCGCCCGCTCGGGCGAGACCCAGACCCTCGCGACATGCGCTGCCGGCACCTCGCCGTGCGTCATCCACCCCTCGACCCCGGCCAGCTCCTCCACTTCGGGGCGCGGCTCGAAGGGCCGCCCCGAGAGCGTCGCCTCCTTGATCCGGTCGAGCTTGAAGTGGCGCACGCCCTCTTTGGTCAGGTCATAGCACTCCACGTACCAGCCCTCGCGCCCGTTCTCCAGCCGGTAGGGCTCGACCGAGCGATCGGTGAACTGGTCCTCGTTCTCCTTGTAGTACTTCAGGTCGAGGACGCGGCGATCGGCGATCGCCTCGTTGACCACCCGGACCACCTCGGCGTCCCCTCCGCCCCCGGAGGCAATCTCCAGCCCCTCCTCAGAGGGATCATGGCCAAGCGCCTCGACGATCTTCGCGCGGGCGCTCTGCAGGCCTCCCTGCGGCAGGTGGTCGCCGAAGAGGTCGATCGCCGCGACCAACGCCTTTGCCTCCAGCGGCAGCAGCCGCGCCGGGCGGGCGAAGTTGTCGCCGTAGGGCTCGTGAGTCGACCTCGATCTCCTCGCCGAGGATTTCCGCGTACAGCACGTAGGTGCCGCCGCCGAAGTTGACGACGTTGAGCAGCTCGACGTCCTCGCGCAGCTCCTCGTCGGTCAGCTCAAGTCGGTCGCGGAGGTCGGCGACCCCCAGCCGCTCTCCCTTCTTCGCTGCCTCGATCAACAGGCCGGCCAGCGTGACCAGGCGGGCGAAACGCTCGGGGCGGATCGCCGCCTCCCCGCGGCCGTTGGCTCGACCCCGCCGCGGCGCCTCACGCAGCGGCCGCGCGACGATCTCGGCCGGCTCGAAGCCGTTGTGGTGGCGCTCGTGCAGCAGCGAGAGTCGCGCCTCGACCTCCTTGCGCAGCTCCTCGGGGGCCAGCACTGCCGCGTTGCGGCGCCAGCGCAACACCCAGGCGATCAGCTCGCGCTCGGAGGCGTAGTCGGTCTCAAAGACCGAGCCCTTGCCGGGTGCCCCGTCGGCTTTCTTCGCCGCCCGCAGCTCGCCGTAGGCGCCGAAGTCGCGCTCGATCAGCCAGGCGATGCGGTCGCGCAGGAAGACCTTCGCGCGGCCTTTGGTCTCGCCCAGCTGCCAATCGGCGCGCTGGCCGTAGTCGCGGCGGTCGAAGTCCTCCGGCGGGGAGAAGTCGTGCTCGGCCTTGGAGGCGTAGCCGACCTTGCCCTGGATGCGGGAGAGGCGGAAGACCCGCACCGCGTCGCGCTCGTGCGAGTAGCCGATCAGGTAGAACTGCCCACCGCGGAATACCAGGTGGTAGGGGTCGACCTTGCGCCTCGCGGTCTCGCCCCGCTCCATCGTGTAGTAGGTGAACTCGATCGTCTTGCGGCGGGAGATCGCCGTCTCGATCTTCGAGAGGCGCTGGGAGAGGTCGCGGCCGCCGGCCGAGGCGGTCATCGCCATCTCGACCGGGGCGCGCTCGCCCTCCTTGAGCGGGTTCGGATGGCCCCAGGCGACCTGCTGCAGCGCCAGGCGCAGCGGCTCGGCGTAGGCGAAGCCGCCGTCGGTGAGCAGCAGCAGCGCGGTGCTGAGCGCCGCCAGCTCGTCATCGGAGAACTCGATCGCGTCGAGGTAGAAGTTCTCCGGCGGCAGCGAGTAAAGCTCCGCCTCGAAGAACCCCTCGCCCGGTTTCTCGACCCCGAGCTCGATGCCGAGGCTCTCCAGCTCGGCGCGGTCGGCGTAGAAGCGGCGCGCGAAGGCGTCGTCGTTCATGTCGCTGTAGCCCTCCACCTCGCGCTTTATCTCCAGCGCCGAGACCGGCCTCCCCTGCGCCATCAGGAACGAGATCAAAGAGAGCTGGCGGATCAGCTTCTCGGTGTCCTTTGCCACGGGTGCCAGGATAGTGTGCGGCCGGCCCCGTGGCCCTCCTGCGCACCCCCTTCGGCTGCCTCACCGCGACAATCGTCCGGCTGGCGCTGATCGCCGCGATCGCGGTCGCGGGCTACCTCCTCGTGGCCAAGCCGCTGCTCGACAAGGCAGACAATGCGATCAAGGCGAGTGGCGTCGGGGAGATCGGCAAGGCGATCGAAGGGCTCGACCGCCAGGTCCAGCGCCAGGTCAGACAGGCGCTAGGCGCAAGCCGACGCAGCGACGGGCAGCGCCAGGGGCTGATCCGCTGTGTCGGGCGCGCAAGCGGGGACGCGAGCCGGGTTCGGCTCTGCATGCGACGCCTCTAAGCCTCATCTGAACATCCCACCAACGCGAGCAGACCCCTCGCAAATCGGGAATACCACTCGCTAGCGGTTAGGCGGCGCGTTGGCCGAAGTAGGCCGAGCCCGAGAGGGCGCGGTCAAAGCCCGACCAGGCCTCGCCCTCGGGCAGCTCGCGCTCGAGGCGGTCGAAGCTGCCAAGCCGGCCGCCGAGGTTGTCGATCATGTGGACGAGGACGGCCTCGCGGGTGGCGGGGAGGACCGGCGAGCCGTGCTCGAGGGAGCCGTGGTGGCTGAGGATGATGTGAAGGACAGCCTGGGCCAACCCGGTGTCGAAGCCGGGGATCTCCTCGATCTCGCGGCGCACCAGGTAGTAGCCGAGTGGGATCTCGCCCTGCAGGCGGCCCGCGTCGGTGAGGTCGATCGCCAGCGGGTCATCGTTGTAGGCGGCGGTCTTGCCGATGTCGTGCAGCAGCGCCCCGCTGACGGCGACGTCGCGGTCGATGCCGGGGAAGAAGGCGGCGGCGGCGCTGACCGCCTGGGCGACGGAGAGGGTGTGCTCGAGCAGCCCGTGACGGTAGGCCTGGTGGTAGACCTTCGCCGCCGGGGCGTCGCGGAAGCGCGCCCAGATCGCCGAATCGGCGCCGAAGAAGCGCTCGAGCAGCTCGAGCAGCTGGCCATCCTGGACGGTCCCGAGCAGGGCCCGCAGGTCGCTCTCCAGGCGCTCGCAGGAGACCTCTGAGGCGGGGGCGAGGTCCGCGGCGCGGTACTCCTGCGGCGCGGCCTCCCGCATCTCGGCGACCTTGATTTTCGACCCCCAGCGATCACTGACCTCGAACACCCCGGTGACGAAGACGGCGGAGCCCGAGCCGGCTAGCGCGTAGCGTGCATCGGCGTCCTCCCAGGAGACCGCCTCAACGGCGCCGCTGGCGTCGCCGAGCACCAGCCGCAGCCAGAGCTCGCCGTTGCGCTTGCGTCGCAACTCACGCTCGCGCACCGCGAACACACCCGCGAGGCGGGCGCCGTCCTCCAGCTCGCGCAGCGGCACCCTCGCTGGGGCCGAGGTGTCGATGAGAGCCTGCTGGGTCATCTCACGATCCAAGGTAAAGAGGCGGGCGGACGGCGCAAACTGCGGGGGAAGGTCGGCTAGGGAAGCGGGCCGGAGAGGGGCAGGCCACCCTCCAGGTGACCGCCGGGGCCGCCGATCCGCGGGGCCGGCACGGTCTCGCTGGTGAGCAGCTCGGTCTCCTCAGTCAGCTCGGCGGCGATCTCGAACCAGCGCTCGCAGCGCGAGGGCGCGTCGATGACACGGCGGTCTAGTCGCGGCAGCTGCATCGCAAGGGCCTCCGATCAGCGTCGGTGGACGTTGATAAAGGCCATCAGCGGCGGGGCCGCGATTATGGAGCGAGCCTCATCGCTTGGGAGTTGAGGGGTGCGACCCCTTCGATCGAGCCCGCTCGACGATGCCCTCCACCATGCACACGACAGCTTCTAGTGACCTGAGTCATTGATCCGCTGGCAATAGGAGGCGAGGCTGTCGAGGATCTCATCGGCGCTCTTGTGCCAGACGTAGGGCTCGGGTTCCTCGTTCCAGTTGGCGATCCAGGTGCGGATCGAGGCGACGAGGTCGCGGACCGAGCGGTGGGAGCTGCGCCTGATCCACTTCGTGGTCAGCTCGGCGAACCAGCGCTCGACGAGATTCAGCCATGAGCTGTAGGTGGGTGTGAAGTGCAAGGTGAAGCGCGGATGGCGCTTCAGCCAACGCTGGATCGAGGGGGTCTTGTGGGTCGAGGAGTTGTCGAGCACGACGTGGACGTCGAGGTGGGACGGCACCGAGCTCTCGATCAGATTCAGGAACCGGCGGAACTCCTCGGCGCGGTGACGTGGGGTCATCTCGGCGATCACCTGACCGGAGGCGACGTCGAGCGCGGCGTAGAGGTTCGTGATGCCGTTGCGCACGTAGTCGTGGGTGTGGCGCTCGGGCACGCCCGGCATCAGCGGCAGGATCGGGGCGCTTCGGTCAAGCGCCTGGATCTGGGACTTCTCATCGACGCAGAGCACCACGGCGGCCTCGGGCGGGTTGAGGTAGAGCCCGGCGATGTCTCTGACCTTGTCGACGAACTGCGGATCGGGCGAGAGCTTGAAGTGCTCGGTGCGGTGGGGCTTCAGCCCGAACGCACGCCAGATCCGGCTGATCGCCGTCTGGCTCATCCCGGTCGCGACCGCCATCTGGCGGGTCGACCAGTGCGTGGCGTCCGCCGGCTGCTCCTCCAGCGTCTTGACGATCACCCGCTCGACGTCGGCGTCGGAGATCTGCCGCGGCTTGCCCGGGCGTGGCTCGTCGTGCAGGCCGTCGAGGCCCCGTCGGGCGAAGCGGCCCCGCCAGCGGCCGACCGTCTGCGTGCTGCAGCCCAGGCGCGCCGCGATGTCCTTGCTCTTCTCCCCGTCCGCCGCCGCCAGCACGATCCTGCAGCGCAGCGCCAGGGCCTGGGCGCTCTTCGGGCGGCGGGCCCACCGCTCCAGCACCTCTCGGTCTTCGTCACCAAGCACGACATCCACACGTCGGGGCATGAGTCCTCCCATCGTCGCTTGCGATGGCGACGACTTCGACGGCGAAGGAGCTATGCCTGCGAACTAACGACTCGGGACACTAGCTGCACGTCTCCGATCGGCAGGTCAGCCACTCGGCGCCGGAGCTCCTCGGGATCAGCCAGGCGATAGCGAAGCGCCTCTTCGACAAACTCCTAACCCCGCTGTCGCCCGGCAACGCACTTGGACAGCAGCAGATCGTGGATCTCAAGGCACCAACCAGTCGCCCCGCCGGTGTTCTCATTTCGGATCGGAACCAGCCGCCGCTCCCAGCCGGAAGGCGCTGTCGCCGTTTCCGGGCCGACGGCATGTGCGTAGTAGCCGTAAGTCGCATCGAAATACGAGTTGTCGCCGAGGCTGCCCTCGATCTCGTCGCCTCGCTCGGGGTGGTTACGCGGATAGACGTCCGCCTCGCGCGAGATGAGCAGCGATTCGGGGGCAGAAGGGAACTGGCCGAGAATCGCCTGGCTTCCGACGACGACGAGCTCGTCGTCTTCAGCGGCGGCGGACGCGGCTCGGATGATGTGCTCGAGCTCCCGGCGACGCACGGCCTCAACGAATCGCTTCGATAATCCGGCGGCGTTCCTGCTCATTGAGCACTCCCGCGAACGGGCTGTTCTGGCGCAGGTCCTGTCCAGCTTCATCATCCGCTGCGATCGCGCGGGATATCTTGGGGAGCGGTCGGGAGAGAAGCTCTTGCCATTGCTCGGCATAGCAGGGGTGCATATGCCCCTCGGAGGTCAACTGCTCAACCCGTTCACGCGCTTCTTCGACCATCTGCTCGTTCAAGCGCTCCGCGACGATGGCGTGATAGGCCAAACCGCGCCGCTTGGCGGTCCGGTGGCCGGATGGCGGGAGGGGCCGCGGACGACATTCCCCTGGGGGAGGCACCGCAAAAGACTCCGCGTCGTCTCGCCGATCGGCCAACGCGGCAGCGAGGAGATGGCCCCGTCGCCCCCTCTTCCTCAGCTCGCCGATCGCTTCCCCGACCTCGATGACGAACTGCCGCGGCACCTCACGGCGTCCGCCTGGAGTGAGGACGATCGGAATTCGCCCGGCAGTGACCCAGCGATCGAGGGCGGTCTGACTCACCCCGAGGATTCGAGCGGCGCGAGAACGAGAAAGAGTCGGGCTGAGTTGGGACTCCAGATCACGGCGAACCGGCGATACGTCACCGACCACCATGGGCACGCGCTCGGCACGGCGCAACCGAATGATGTTCTCGACCAGCACCTTGCTCTCGGCGACGCTCGGCATAAGGACCAGCCACCTTGTCGGGCATGCACTTCTTGCGCCCTAATCCCTGGTCTTCATCGAACTTCATCAATGAAGCTGCTAGGCTCCCACCGTGCCCGAGCTGCCCGTGATCGAGTGCTGCACTCCGCTGGCCGGCTCCTCACTTTCTGAGGGGCGGGCCACCGAGATGGAGGCGGTACTGAAGGCGTTGGCCGACCGCCACCGGCTGCGGATCGTCAACCTGCTGCTGCGGGCGGGCGGCGAGGCGGTCTGCGTCTGTGAGGTGCAGCCGCTGCTCGGACTCTCCCAGGGGACCGTCAGCCATCACCTCAAGCAGCTGGTCGAGGCGGGCCTGGTCCAGCGCGAGGCTCGCGGCACCTACAGCTACTTCAGCCTCGTGCCGGGCGCGCTCGACGCGGTGCGCCAGGTCTTCTCGGCGCCGGCGCAGGTCGCTGCCCCGCGGCGCCGCCGCCGAGCCGCGCCGCCTGCCTGCTGCTGAGGAGAGGGGATGAACGCTCGCCCCGACCTCGCCCGCCGCGCCGCCGCCGAGGCAATCGGCGCCTTTACTCTGGTCTTCGCCGGCTGCGGAGCGATCGTCACCGAGGCCGAGCACCCCGGCGCCCTCGGCACGGTCGGCATCGCCTTCGTCTTCGGCCTGGTGATCATGGCAATGGTCTACGCGACCGGCCACCTCTCCGGGGCCCACCTCAACCCCTCGGTGACCCTCGCCTTCACCCTCACCCGCCACTTCCCGGCCCGCGAGGCGCTCGCCTACATCGCCGCCCAGATCCTAGGCGCAATCACGGCGGCTGCCCTGCTGGCGGCGATCTGGCCCAGCCAGCCGGCGGCGCTCGGCACCACGCTGCCCACGGTCGGCGCCGCCAGCGCCCTTGTCTATGAGGCCGTCCTCACCGCCTTTTTGATGTTCACGATCATGGCCGTGGCGACCGACACCCGTGCGGTCGGTGCTGGCGCGGCGATCGCGATCGGCGGTGTGATCGGCCTCGACGCACTCTTCGGCGGCCCGATCACCGGCGCCTCGATGAATCCGGCGCGCTCGATCGGACCCGCCCTCGTCTCGGGCGAACTTCACGACCTCTGGATCTACATAGTCGCTCCGATCGTCGGGGCGACGATCGGAGCCTTCGCCTACCAGCTGGTGCGCGGCGAGCACCAACCCAGTCGCCCGACTGAAGACGTTCCCGGAGCAGAGGAGATCGGCACATCGGCGGCCTCGGCCGAGGAGGGCTGATGGCGCGGGTCCTCTTCGTCTGCCTCCATAACGCCGGACGCTCGCAGATGAGCGAGGCGCTCTTCACCCGCGATGCGGCCGACCGCCACGAGGCGCGCTCGGCCGGGACCGCCCCCGGCGACCGCGTCCATCCCGAGGTGGTCGAGGCGATGCGCGAGTTGGGAATCGACCTGAGTACCCACCTGCCGCGCAAGCTGACCGACGAGGATGCTGAGTGGGCCGATATCGTGGTGACGATGGGCTGCGGCGACGAGTGCCCATTCATCCCCGGCAAGCGCTACCTCGACTGGGACCTTCCCGACCCCAAGGATCGCCCGCTGGAGGAGGTCCGCGCCACCCGCGAGGAGATCGGGCGCCGGGTCGGCGAGCTGCTCGGCGAGCTCGGCTGAGCCACGCGCTAGCCTTCCAACTCCGTAAGGAGCTTGACTAGGTTGCGCTTGCGCTTGTGAGCCTCTCGAACCTGCTCCAGGTACGCTGGGAACTCGTCCGCGTATCCCGCTCGGGCCATCAGATCTCGGACCTTGACGAGTAGATTGGTGGCATAGCGGTAGTCGGCCTTGGTCTTGCGTTCGATCGTCGGCTCGACCTGCTCGCGATAGATGATCAGGGCCTCCCAGGGCTCGGCGTCCTCGAGGGCCTCGGCAAGTGCCAGCCAGACCTCTTGCCGGCAGCCGCCCTCCCGTGCGTCTTGAAGGGCGGCCACCACGTCACCCTCCCAGAGACGGATGCGAACGAGCTCGGTGGCGTCGAGATAGGACCAGCCATAACCTTGAGCCCGTCGCTCGTCCTGCGAAGCGGCGATCCGGTCTTGGAGCAGATCGAGGGCACGGCCGCACATCTCATCCCAATTCCCGGCTTCCTCCGCATAGGGCTTGAGATCTTCATAGGCACCAAGGCCTGGATGTGCATCGAAAAGACTCCACATCAGCTCCGCCGACTGATCGTGCTCGCCCCGCTGCCGGTGGGCACCGGCCAGGAAGGTTATGAGGCGGGAGTCGGGTTGCTCGGAGAATGCCTCCACCCCCCGCTTTGCCCACTCAAGCGCATCATCGCCACGGTCCGCTTCCACGTAGACCTCGGCGATGCGAAGGAATGAGTACGGCGAGGAGAGATCGTGCGAGAGCACGGCGACCATCTCGTCCACGTCGCCGGACTGCTCGGCCAGGAGCTTCATTGCGTAAGTGATCCGGAAGCGCCCGCTACGTTCTGATAGCTCGTCCCCGGTCACGAAGAATGACACGGAACGCTTCGCGCGAGGATCGTCCTGCGGGCGCAGCGCCGGCAGGCGTTCCCACTCAGCCCGCACGAGCTCCGCGTAGCGCCTTTGTCCCGTGTCCCCCAACAGCGGCGCGTACATCTCGACCGCGTCGTAGAAGAGCTCGTAATCGGTCGCCATCATCCGGTCGAAGAGACGCTCCGCGAGCTGGACCGGGTCGAAGTCGGCTCGCTCGCAGGCCTCCAGGTGGAGGCGCTGGAGGCTGTCGAAGGCGATACTCAGATGGCCGTCGGAGTCGTCGACCATCCCGCCGGCGCGTTCGATTGCCGTACAGCAGTGCTCGATCAGGTCGACCGCCTCAGCCGCATGCCCAGCGGCGAGAACGGCTAGAAGCGATCCGATCGTCTCGTCAAGAGTGCGGGAGTAGCCGTAGGCCTCGGCATAGCTGACGAAGCCGCCGGGATCGACGGCGCGATCGATCGCATCGCGAAACGCAGCCATGTCGACGCCTCCCCTCCCCGTAGCTGCTCGCAAGCGCAGGCGGTCGAGGAGGCGCTCGTCCTCGCGTGGCTCCTCGAGCAGTAGGTCGATGAGCTCCCTCTTCTTCAGCGATGCGAGGTGATCCCGGATATCGTCGAGCGAGATCGACGCGGACGCGTCGTCGCCCGCCTCGAGCGCCGCGAGGCCGGTGGCGACGCAGTGCTTGCAGAAGGCGCCGCTGAGTCCCACCGGGCAGGAGCAGGAGGCCTTCAGCTTCCCGTCCTCCTCCCACAGCTCCACCCGGTAGCGATGGGTGCCCTGCACGCTGGCTTCTACGCTCGCCTCGCTCCGAGTTAGTCGCGCCACCTGGCCGGAGGTCGCGTAGTCAACACCGCGCTCGTAGGAGCGGGTGCCGGCGAGGCGGCGCAGGTTCGGCTCGGCGAGTAGTTGGGCGAGAGAGCTCACGGACGGCGATTTTGCCCGACGCCACGGCTACCTTGACGACCTTTCGGTTGCGCGCTGACTGCACGATCCGCTACACAGGACATGCCATGGCCGCAGATACCGCGGAACCAGCGAAGCGAGAAGGCAAGGCGCAGGACTTGGTTGTGGTCTCGCCGCTGAAGAGCTGGACCTGCGCCGAATGCTCCGGCACGGGCGACTTCCTGACGATGGAGGACGCGGGGCCACTCTGCCTGGGCTGCGCCGACATGGACCACCTGGTCTATCTCCCCGCCGGCGACGCGGCGCTTACTCGCCGCGCGAGGAAGGCCAGTGGCCTGTCGGCGGTGGTCGTGCGCTTCAGCCGAGGGCGGCGGCGATACGAGCGGCAAGGAATCATGGTGGAGGAGGATGCGCTCGTCCGGGCCGAGCGCGCATGCCTGGCAGACGAGGAGTCGCGAGCGCGGCGCAAGGTGCGCGAACAAGCGCGCCGAGCGGAGGAGGACGGAGAACTCCGAGCGAAGGCGACAACGGAGATTCTGCGCCTTTACCCGAGCTGCCCCTGGGATCGCGCCGAAGAGATCTCGCGCCACGCCTACACGCGGGGAAGCGGCCGGGTGGGACGCACGGCCGCTGGTCGCGACCTGGATCCGGAGGCGCTGACCCTCGCCGTAGCCGCCGCGGTGCGGCACGTAGATACGCCGTACGACGAACTGCTGATGACGGGCATAGACAGGCTCGAGGCGCGAGCGTACGTGCGGCCCCAAGTCGAGCGGGTCATGGCCGACTGGAAGGAACAGACGGCCGCGGAAGGTTGACTCGGCCTACGCTGAGTCAATCCCGAGAATCATCCCGAGGGCCTGCTCGACCTCACGAAGGGTGTCAGCCTTCGCCTTGCCGAACCGGCGAAGTAGACGCTTGCGAGCCACAGCCCTGACACCGCGGCAGACCGCAACGCTGGTGCGCTCAATGCCTTCGTCGGGAGAAACCGTCGGTCGGAGCGGCGTCCGCCCGAGTGGGCACCCTGCTCTTCGCGGAAGATTCCTTCGCGGTCCAAATTCGGGACGACAGCACGGATCATTAGCCGGCCGGGTCCCAACGAAAACCGCAGCTGCAAAGAGTGAAATGGCGAGGGCCGGAATCGAACCGGCGACACCACGATTTTCAGACGGGTTTTCTACCGAGCTGAGCTATCCAGGCCAGTGTGTCTGAATCCCACTTGCCATGCGGATTCGGGGCTACCTCGCCGGGGATTCTATAGGACTCGTCGATGGCTGTTTTCGGGTGGTTTTCGTCGGGTGTTTCGGGGGGCTTTGGGCGACGAGATGGGGTTTCATCGCCCAAACGCTCACCGAATAGCGAGAGCGGGGTCTGCACACTTACCCCCGCCGCGCCTGCCAATCGTGAAGTCGATGGCGCTTCGAGCCTAATGCTTCCGCGGAGATCAACGTCTCTTGAGGTCAGCAAGCACTGACGCGCCCAAGTCCGATCTAGACTCGATGCCGTGAGAAGGGTCCTCTCCTCGGGATGCTTGTCGTTGTCGCCCTTCTCCCCGTGCCGGCGGGGCACTGGCGCTACTTCGTATCGCCGCTGATTTCCGCCTCGGCGTCGTGATCGCGGGCTTCGGTCTCGTAGGCATCGGCCAGCCTGCGCAGTACCCTGGCTGTTCGCGGCCAGTCCTTGCGGGTTCTGCGTGACCACTCGCGATAGTTGGCTGCGAGATCGCGCTCCTGCTTGCCACCGTCGAAGGCGCCTCGGCTGGTGATCCCGCGGCTGTTCCGCACGCCGATGAAGAAGCCGGTCTCGACGCTGGTGCTGCCAATTTCCTCAAGCAAGCTGCGAACCGGCTCGGCGGGCCACACCCCGTCTTTACCGGCAGGAGCGGCCGCAAGGACCCGCCCGACCTGCTCGTCGCCGATGTCGGCGCGATCGGCATCGCTCAGCGCAAGGCGGGCTCGGCGCACCCATCGGCCGAGGTGCTCGCCATCAACCTCACCGTCGCTCGCTCCCGGCAGCTGGTGCCAGTGCTCAAGGATCAGCCAGGCCTGGTGGGCGAGGGCTTCCTGGTCCTCGCTCAGCTTCCTCGGTGCCTGACCTTTACCGCGATAGACGCGGCTGACCAACTCCACGAACAGGTCAGAATCTTGGCGCAGGAGGGAGTAGAGGGCTTGGGGCTGGCGGTAGTCCTCAAGCAACGAGAAGAAGGCGTACTCATAGCGAGCAAGTTTCTCGGGCGGGCATTGATCGCCCGCTAGGGCATCGAGTAGGACGCCGAGCTCATAGCCCGGCGACTGTGTGTGCCCGGTTGCCGGATTTGCCGTCATCGCACCGTCGAGGGTCGCCTCGATCAGATCGGCACCGATACCCTGCTCTCCTTTGGGGCGCAGCGCGATGTTGAGGACGTCGACGGAAGCCCAAGGCAGATCGTGGGCAAGGAGCTCGCGAGCAGCCCGCTCGGCGTCGGCCGGCTGTATCCCCCAGGGTCTAGTAGCGGCCCAGTAGGAATCCGAGAGCTCGGGATCCTCGGCCAGAAGATCCCAGGTCTCCGCGCTTGCCGGCGCCGCCAAGGCGAGTTGCACGCGCAGCTTGGGATCGCGGGTGTCGGGGCGGGAGAGGAGGTCTCGCAACAGCGGGGTGCCGCTGGCCGCCAGCCTGCAGCTCGCCCAAGTGGTGGCGACTTCTTTGAGCGCGGGATCCTCGGCACCGAGCCATGGGATGAGACCGGCGGTTAGTTCCTCAGCTCCGATTTCGCCGAGCGCCCAGCCCAGCTGACCCGGCGCTTCGACCCTACCCGCAAGCGCCCGGAGCGCCTCAAGCCCGTCGGCCTCCACGGTCGCGGCGAGCGCCTCGCACCGCAGCCTCTGCAACTCTTCTCGATACTCCGGCTCCCCGGTCTCGACGCCACGGAGGTCCGGATGCCAGCCAAAGAGGTAGGAGAACCTGCCGACATCGGAACGGGGCTCGATGCGCTCCGCGATCGCCTCCAGCGGCTGCAGCGTCTCCTCCTCCAGCGACCAGCCAGCGTCGGGAAACTGGCGGTGGCGGGCGACCTCGCGATCGATCGCCTCCCATAGACGGAGCTGTCCCTCGGAATCGAGCCTGTCCGGATCGGCAAAACCCTCCAGCGCCACCAGAAAACGCTTCCGCTCGCTCGGCGGCAGCGGACCGGTGCGGGTACTTAGCTCTGCCCAGCGCTCTGGATCCGAGCCGGCCAACTGGACAGCGATGTCCACCAGCCTGCTGATGTAGTCGCTCCACTCAGCAAACGAGACGCCTCGGTCCTCGGGCTTCCAGTCACGAAAGCGAGGGGCAGCCGGGGGCGAGGCCGTCGCATGGGAGTTGGGCCAGAGATCGAGAATCAGCTTCCAGCCGACCACGGGATGCTGGGCGCAGATCTGCTCCAGCGCCTCGATCTTCTCGTCGCGGCTGGCTGAGGTGTGGTGGATCCAGCCGACCAGGACCGAAGCCAGGCTTGCGGCCGGGCGGTTCGCCAGGCGCCCACCAGGGTCGATCGCAGCCAGCCGAGCGAGAGCTCGGGTGGCATCCGTCAGGTATTCCGGCGACCAGCAAAGAGCCTCCAGGGCCCAAAGTAGGCCTGTGTGCGATGAGGAGCTGAATAGCGCCGAGCTTCGGTCGTCGTCTTGGAACATCATCGCCAGGATCGGCTCTGCCTCGTCGAGGTCTTCATGTACAGCGTCGAGGAACGTCTCGGGCGAGGCCTCCGCCAGGGCTCTCAGCTCTTCTGAGAGGGCCCACCAGGTGCGCCCGCTCCGATCGGCATTGGCTGCAGCCAGCAGCGCCCGCACCAACTCACGCGCGTGGCTCGCCGCGGTCTTGCCATCGGCCAGGACGACCTCGCCGGCGGAACCCGCCAATGCGATGCCCTGGGCAAGACCTCCGCGGAGCACTGAGGAGTAGGTTCGTACCGTCCTGCGCAGACTCGCCATCGGGCGATCTTGGGGAGCCAGCTCGAGCTTGGGATCCGCTTCGAGCAGGACACGCTTGACGATTTCGTGCCATCTCTTCAGATCGCTGCCGGTCAGCTGGTTACAGAAGAGCAGGAAGCTCTCGTCGGCGGATGCCAGATACCACTCGTCACTGGGCCGAACGAAGGGGGGATCCTCGGTCTCGCGCCAATGCAGCAAGGCACGCTCGATCTCAGGCCAGGGACGCGCGGCGAGTTCGCTGACGATCTTCAGGTCGTCCTTGCCGATCGTCCAAGCGCCGACCAGGACCAGCGGCGCGAGGACCTGGCCGTCCGGTGGCTGCGCCCAGTCAGGACGGGCGAAGGCCGGCGATCGCGCGAGCTTCCGCAGCAACGAGGGCATGCTCCGGCGAGCCAGGGCGGCGAGCTCATAGGCGGCGCCGGAGTCGATCCCGGCCTCTTCCAGAGCCTTCATAGCCCCCGATCGCCCCGGCCGCACGAGCTCCAAGCGCTCGCCGAGGACGACCTGCTCGGAGCCGAGGGGGACGACCACGTGGTGTCCCACTTGCTGGGCCGCCGCGAGATCGGCGCCGTCGAAGAGTGGCAGTAGGGTCATTCGCCCCGGGTGGGGGATAACCCGGTCCCAGACCTCTGCCGAATGCACCACCAAAGGTGGCTGGGGGTCATCACCCTCCTCCATCCGCTCAATCGTGGCGTAGACGAACGCCACGGCGTCCTCGCGCCAGGCGGCTTGCACGACAATCGCGCCCGGCGGTCCGAGCAGGAACTCCGCGAGCCGGTGGCGAGCGGCGTCGCGACCAGCGAGGAAAAGGTCCGGGGGCAGTGGCGGCTCGGTTCGGGCCCCAAAGCGCAACCACCAGTTTTCGAGCGAGGTGGCGTCCTTCGGCTTTCGGCCGAGCTCCTCGGAGATCCAGTGGTGGACCGCAGGGGTCTGCTGGAGCCAGCCCTCGAGCGCGTCGGCGTCGAGGACCTTGACGTCGGCGAAGTGCCCTTCGGCGCGGCGGTCTCTCGCCCAGGCTGTCGCTGAGGCCCACCTGCGCGGCGTCGCGAAGACGAATATCTCGTCCTTCGCACCTTTGCCGAGCTTGCGCTTGTCGTAATCCTCTTGCGCCTTCTTCTTCGACCGGGCCTCGACGCTGAACTCGAAGCCAAGGAATCCCCGCGGCAGGTAGGCGGTGCCGACGGAGGATGCCTCTCCGTCCCAGCCGGGGGCGGCTACCCCCTCTCCCGAGCGAACCGTGAGATTGCCAATTCCAGGGGTGGCGGCGAGGAGGCGCCGCATCAATTGGGGAAAGTGATCCTGCGCGCTCCGCGTCGCCGCCCATTGATCAAGCTGGCTGCCGTTGACCAGCTCGGGACCGATCGTGCGACGCTCCGGCTCGACCGAGCTCGCTTCCTCGCCGCCACCGCGCACCAGCCGCTCGACCTCTGCAGCGTCGAAGCGCAGGGACCGGGATCCTCCCGGTGCCGGGGAAATCCTTCCTTTCCGAACCCAATTGCGGACGGTGTTCTCATGCACCCCGAGCCGACGCGCAGTCTCGCGCACGTTCAGAAGTTGTTCGGACTCTGTCTCAGGCTGTTCGCTGATCACCTTACATTTATTCTAACACAAGCATATAAATTGTGGACTTTGTGATCCTTCTGGCCGCACGCTGCCGTGGGCCGCCAAGTCTTTTCTTTTCCGAGCGCTTACCTGTCCCGGGGTAGGGCACAGCAAGGTTCACTTGACAGAGCATCCAGCCGATCAGAAGACAGCTCATCTAACGGCTCAACTTGTGGTACACTCCTCGTCATCGCCGGCCAACGCCACATACTCGCCGAGCTGGCTGCCATGGCCCAAGAGGACGTGGAAGCCGAAGCTCGAGCAGGTCCGTCAAGACAAAGCTGGTCTGGAAATGGAGGAAGCTCTACTCGGCCAGGTTCTGCGAATGCGTCAATTCGCAGCGGGCGGACCTCCCGGGAATCAAGAGACCTTGGACGCGCTTGCAGCAGCAGCCCCCGAGCAGCGCCAACAGAACATTTCGGCGAACGTCTTGGCGATCGTTCGACAGGCTCAGGGCAGCGAGTTATCCCCGGCAAACGTTCAAGAGCTCTTGGCCGACCGTGGGGTACGCGCCGACCTGAGCGCGATTCGAGTTGCGCTCCGCCGATGGGCGGACCGTAATCAGATCATCAAGAACGGCCACGTCTACAGGGCCCTTGGCGGCGATGTCGTTTCGCAAAACTGATTCCTGGGTCTCAGGATCAACAAGAATGGTGCTCGGCACTGGGGTCCAAACCCAGTGTCCAACCGGGCGGCAGAAGCCCCGGGCGAGGAACTGATCGCCCTCGCCCGGGCACCCCACGACTCCGGCGGGACACGCTATCCAACGACATCAGAGAATTTCGGTTCCCTTCGCTCGACCTACACGCGGAGGAGTGGCCCTGGATCATCTTCCGGAATAAGAAAATGGAGCCGCCGTTGGGCACGTGAGATCGCAGCGCACGTCCGTCTCCCGACGGTAAATTATCTTTGAATAGGGAGCCAGCGCAGTAGGGGACTCGAGACCTTACCGCTGTCGATGACCATGAACCTTTTCGTGGTGCTGGCCCGGATTGCATCCCAGCGGGCGATTCGGTGTGAAGGAGCGCGCTGGCGTCCGCCCCCTTTTGGTAGCGACCACGGCCGGGCACCGCGCAGCATGCGTACGATCTCTCGCTTGTCATGTTTGTAGAGACGCTGATCGAGATTGCCCAGCCAGCCGCTCGCAATGACCGGACCTGGCTTGGCTCCGAAGCCCACCGGGAACTAATTCAGGAGTTCGCCGCGAGTCGTTCCGACGGCGTCCAGGTACGATGGCTCCCGCCAGGGGAGCGCTCATATACGGATGGTCGGGTCATCGCTATGGAGCGTCCGAAAGAGGATGCAGATACGGACGAGACCGTTTGGTTGCACGCTCTAATCATTCTCCATGAGGTCCTTCACCTTGCCCACTCCGACGATACTGGGGCACAAGCCTTTGCCCATCTATTGAGCCAGCTGACCGATTTCATGGAACGTTTTGGTCGGGATCTCTTCAACCATCTGGAGGACGCCCGGATCGCTCACCGCGAGCACCTAGTCGAACCTGCAAACGACCGGTACGTAAACGATCTGCATCAGCTCGCCTTGGAGCAAGAGGAAACACGCCATCGACGTTTTCACAACGAGTCTTCATGGACACCGACTCCAACACACCAGTTCCCGCAATTACGGATGGCGTTGGTAGAGCGCATCTTCGTCGGAAACCGGGACTCCGAACTCGATCCCATTGTTGCCGAGGTAGTCGCTGAATCTGGACCCACAATCAACGCAGGCATCACCTCCGAAACGACGGCCGGGGCAAGAACGGCGACGCTCCAAATCCTGGAAATCGTCGGGCGGCGCATTGCTGAACTCACCGCTGGACCGCACTGAAGGTTTTGGTATTAGCGTGCCCCGCAGCCGGCGTGGTATCGCAAGGGAATCTCGGCTGCGCAATCCACCGTGGTCGATCGTCTCGGTGTGCAGCCACTTGAACTACCGCAGGCACCCAGGACAGGCTCGGCGGACAAAGCCGTCGCCATCGAGCGGAAGGCTCACTTGGAACACACGCTCATAGATCACTGGGCTCACATTAGGTAGGTCACTGAGATTCAAGGATCGTCTCAGTCCACCCTGACGATGATTCCGGAGTGGCCCGGACAGGGCCAACCTCCCGGCGCTTTGTGTTTTCGCATCTCCGTTGAGCGGGTCTTGCGCCAAAACTCCTTCCCGCAGGTGGCGCAGCGCACCACGAAGCGCGAATCTACGGCAGAACGTCCGGCGCGTCGTTGCGGCGGACCCAGGCTCGGCAGGCCCGCCCGCCGGCGCACCGGCGGAGCCGAAAGCGCCCCCGAGGAGCCGAACTCGATCGCGAAGATCGGCCTGAACGGCCGGGTCGTGGCGCGAACTGACTGGATCCTGTCGACCCGGTAACAGCGAACTTCGCGGCTATCGGCCCTGAGGGCGTAGAGAAGCAGGGCGCCGACGCTGCTGCGCCGCAGAGAATAGGGCTCGATCAATCGAGTGGTGCCGCCGTAAGCAAGCTCGACCAGCAAGTGGTTAGCGGCGGCGAAGCGCACGACCTCCAAGGAAGCGCGGCCCCAAGTAGCCAGGGTCGGTGGTGGAGACCAAGACGGATCCTCGCTCTCCAATGCAGCTATTGCCTCGACCGATTCCTCGACCGCGTTCCCTTCAAGCCACTGGAAGAGAACCTCCAGTTCCTGCCAAAACTCGGCGAAGGGTGGTAGTGCCGGGAGCTGGTGGCCGAGCATGTTCTCCCACTCAGACTCAAGCTCCACCCGCCTGGGAGATGAACTGATTGCCTCATGCGAGGGGAATTCAACGCCCTTGCTGGTGCACTTCTGTTCGAGCGTCGAATGGATCAGCTCCTGCTCGAAGCGCAGATCCTCACGCCTAAAGAGGTTGACGATGTCGTAGAGGTCGCGGGGCCGCGAGCGCTCACCCATCGCTCGGATCTTCTCCGCGAACAGCTCCTCGAATGAGTAGCAGCGGACTTGTGCGTCGCCCGGAAGCTCCTCCGGATAGGCGTGAGCGATATCCCGCAGGACGGGCGGTCGAGCAAGCGACTCATCGGCGCTTAGGTCGAGCTTCGCCCGAGCTGGCGTCGGTGCGTCTCGCGGACCCCGGTAGTAGACCCTTCCTTCTGCTGTTTGTCCGCCTTGGCGCAGCTTGAGTCGCGGCGCCTATCGAGAAATCAATGCCCGAGGCCTGGTTGACGGTTGCCAACACCTCCGCCGCCGTAGCGGCAGCACATCATCGGGCTCAATCGGCCCGTTTGGTAGGACGGTGAAGTCGAGGTCCTCTGAGAATCGGTACGTCTCGATGTAGCACTTCTTGAGGCAGGTTCCGCCCTTGAAAACCCAGGTGCCCGAGCGATTGATTCTCCCCTATCCCCCACAGCAACCAGCCGAGGACGTAGTCCTTCTCGACTACGTCCTCGCGGAGGCCCCATTCTCGAACTCGCTCTTCGAGAACGGCACGAGTGATCAAACGGCCACCGGATCGATCCG
The DNA here is from genome assembly GCA_963842375.1 of uncultured Solirubrobacterales bacterium. Classification (GTDB taxonomy): domain Bacteria; phylum Actinomycetota; class Thermoleophilia; order Solirubrobacterales; family 70-9; genus CAVUPF01. The sequence continues at coordinate 93,941 of CAWJGB010000010.1, read as the reverse complement.
CGCGTTGACGCGCAGGTTCCAAGCGGAGTCGCGAGCGCCAGCTTCCTCGATTGTGGGGTCGAGAGTGACGATGCCGCTTGACATCCGCCAGCGGCAGGTGTCGATGAGCTGCGCCTCCTCGAGGCCAAGCACCTCGAGGATGTCCCAAACGCTTGTAGACGCTCCGGTTGCCGAAGAGTTGACAGTACTCAGTAGCTGCTCTTCGTTGCGATGTGACCCGCCCAGATACTCCTGGAGCACCTCCACGACATGCCAATTCCACCCCCCATCGATGGGTCATCAAGAAGGTCGACGATCGTGCGTGACGGGTCGGAGACCTCGACGCGCCTCGATCCTCTCCATACGCCTACAGTCCGAACAATCTTGAGTCGCCAGTACCTTGGAGCCTAACGGGCGTGCCCTGAAGCTGGTCTTTGCGGTAGGCCACACGGCGGCTCGTCACCACGACCAGATCCCGAAAGATCTGCTCCAGTCGACCCCCAGTGCTCACAGGCGCTCACCCGGCGATGTAGCAAGGCGAGTAGGCCTGGGCGGCGGCACGCCGAGATCGGCACGCGACTCGCCTGGCACCAAAGCCGAGAGTGGAACGGTGATGTAGACGCCGCGACGGACCCGGGCCAGCCAGCCTCGATCGACCAGGTAGCGTCGAGAGCCGTTCCGCGCAAGGTCGGCTCAACAGCGAGCGTCGCCGTTGCTTCATCGACGGTAAACGGTCCGTCGAACTGCTGGAGAGAGGCCAGCAGTATTCGATTTCGAGCGGTTAGACCCGCGGCTGACATATTCTATCATTATAGCGCCCACAGGATGGGCGTTCAAATGATAAGTCCATCAATGCGGTCTCTGCGAGGCGATTGCGCAGGACGCCCTTGAACAGGCGGTCTGTCTGACTGCAGCGCCTACTCGATCCCAAAGCCGCGGTCGAGATCGCGGTCTGGGTCGATGTCGCGCTCGATCTGCGGCTGGACGCTCCGCCGTCTCGTCGGCCATCTCCTGGCGATGCTCGCCTCCTGCGCGCCGCTGCGGCGCATCCGCTCGCCGAGCCGTTCGATCGCGCCGGTGTCCATCCCCGCCTCGCCGAGGTCCTCGCGCGAGACGTAGACCTGGGTCTGCTCGCGGGCGCGGCTGAGTGCGACGTAGGCGTGCTCGCGGTCGGTCTGCCAGCCGCCGGTGAGGATGCCCGAGGCCTCGGCGGTGATGCCCTGGGCCTTGTAGACGTGGACGGCGTAGCCCAGGTTGAGGTCGGAGAACTTCGTCGGTGTCGACCGCCACCTCGCGCGGCTCGCGCTCGTGGGTCTCGATCGTGACCCGGTCCCGTGTCGCGATCGGCGTCGATGACGGTGCCGGTGATCCCGTTCTCGACCCGCTTCTCGCCGGGGATCTGGAACTGGGCCGAGAAGATCACCTCATCGCCGGCGCGCAGGCCGTAGGGCTTGCCGGGCAGCTCGACCCGGTGTGAGCCAAGCTCGCCCGCGGCCGCCCGGCGCTCCTGGGCCATCGCGTTGATCTGGTCGCGCTCGTCGTTGGAGGCGTCGGTGATCATCACCGCCCGGCCGCCGGGCAGGCTCCGCCTGGCCTCGTCCCAGTCGGCGACCATCGCCTCGGCGGCCTGGGCGCGGGTGTCGTGGATGTGGAGGCGATCGTGGGCCTGGTACTGGGCGAGCGCCGGACCGGGTTCGCCGTTTCGGACCTGCTCCCAGGCCCGACGCTCCCAGTCGTGGTTGGCGCGGTGGACCTCGGTCAGCTCGGCGCTGGGGACACGATCCCGCAGCTGCTCGAAGAGCCCGCCGGCGCCGATCGGCCCGAGCTGCGCGGCGTCGCCGGCGAGGACGAGCTTGCTGTGGGACTGGGCGGTCAGCTCGGCGAGCCGGGCCAGGCGCTCGGTGTCGGCCATCCCGGCCTCGTCCATGACGACGACGGTCCTGGGGCCCAGCTCGACGCGGCCTTTCTCGACGCCGTTGCAGAGACCGTCGGCGGTGAAGGAGCGGTCGAGCTTCGCGTCGTCATGCAGCCGCTGCGCGGTGGCGCCGGCGACGGCGGTGCCGATCACCTCATAGCCCTCCAGTTGCCAGGCCCGGGCGGCGGCGGAGATCACGACGCCCTTGCCGGTGCCGGCGCGGCCGACGAGCTGCGAGATGCCGCCGGGGCCGGTGATCGTCTCCAGCGCCTCGCGCTGCTCTTGGCGTGAGCGAGCCGTGGATCTCCCTGCCGATCTCGCGGCGTGCTTGCTTGAGGGACGCCTCGCTGAGCGGCGCGGCGTTCTCGGTGGCGCGCCGCTCGGCGATCTGCACCGTGGAGCGCTCCAGCTCGCGCAGGCGGCGGGTCGTCCACATGCCGTCCTCCGAGGCGGACCAGCTCGCCGCTGCGGGCAAGCTCGTCGACCAGCCGGTCGGCCTCGGCGGGTCGGCAGGCGCCGGCGGCAAGCTCGTAGGCCTTGGCGCGCAGCTCGCGGTCGTCGATCGTCGCGCGCTCGCGGGTCACCTCTTCGAGCAGCTCGGCGCGAAGGTCGACGCTCTCCTGGTTGGAGATCGAGCGCTCGTCGAACAGCTGCTCGGAGCGCTCGGCGCTCAACCCGTGCTCCTCCCCCACCGCCCTCCAGGCCTCGTTGACGTCGAGCCGGTCGGCGGCGCTCTTGGAGCCGCGGGTGCGCGATCGTCAGCGAGCCCAGCTCCCCGGCCCGTGGCTCTCGCCCGTAGCGCTGGCGGAAGAGCCGGGCGGCGCGGTCGACGTCTTCGGAGCGAGAGGACCAGCGGCTCGCCAACTGCTCGGGGACGCCGCGGACCTCGAAGTAGCGTCCGTTGCGCCCGGTGCGCCGCTCGATCGGCAGGCCCAGCTCGCGCAGGTTCGCGGCCAGCTCTGCCCGGTACCAGGCGCCGTTCTCGCGGGCGGAGCGGTAGAGCTGGCGCGATTCGACCGCGGCGAGCTTGCCGTCGTTGCGCTCGGCGGCGAAGACGACGAGGTGGGAGTGCAGCTGGGGGTCGGGAATGCCGCCGGCCTCCTGGTCTTGGGCGAGGCGGCTGGAGGTGTGGACGAACTCGGCGGCGAGCAGGCTCTTGGCGCGCTCGAAGCGGACGACCCCGCCGCTCTTGCGCCTGACGAGGGCGACCTCGCGCTCGGTTCGCGCCAGAGCGCTCGCCACCGCGCGTTGGTGGGCGGCCTCGATCTGGGCGCGTCGGTAGGGACCGGCGGTCGCCCACAGCGCCGAGACCGACTTCGGCGGCGCCATCATCAGCTCGACGCCGGCGACCCGGGTGCCGTTGGAGCCCGCCGGGCGCAGCGGCTCGCCGGTGAGCGGCGAGAAGCCCTGCATCACCGCGCGCAGGTCGCTGCGCTGCACCGGCTCCTCGGCGTCGAGGCCGAGTGAGCGCAGCAGGCCCGGCGAGCCGTGCCAGCGGCTGGGCACCGGCTGGTCGTCCTCGCCGTCGCGGGTGTAGTAGTCGCCGCGGGTCGCGGTGGAGGTCAGGTACTTCGCGTAGCTCACCGCGGAGTCGCCGGGGATCTTGTGGGTCGTCTGCACCCGGCGAACGTAGCTCCGGCGAATTCACACCTCAAGGGAGGGTGTGAATCGGCGACTATCATCGGCTATGTGTGACTATGTAGCTCCTTGAGGTGCGTCTAGTCTGCTGCTTTTCGGGGGCTAGGGAGGTGCCGGAGATAACAGGTACTGCGGAACGGCGATGCCGGTCTTCTCAGCCCCGTAGGGGCGTTGTTGACTTGGCGGTCAGGTCCGTGAAGCGGTGCGGAAGCGCACCTGTGGTGACGCTATGCCGACCGTGAGGCGAAGTAGCGTGACCGGCGAAAGTCCGCGCAAGCGGAGCAGCAATTCAACTGGAGGCAAGATGGCAATCGTCAATAAGGAGGAACTTGCGCGGGATGTATCGGCGCGGACCGGCATCGACGTTGGACAATCGAAGCTCGCCGTCGAGGCGACGTTGGAGGCCATCGCGAAGCAGATCGGCGACGGCAACGAGGTGCGGCTGACCGGCTTCGGCAAATTCTCGGTGTCTCACCGCGCGGCGCGGCAGGGCCGCAACCCGCAGACCGGCGAGACGATGCAGATCGCGGCCAAACGAGTGCCGAAGTTCTCGGCGGGAGCAGAGTTGAAGAAGGCGGTGCAGTAAACGAGCAGCAGAGCATTGGGCACACCGGAGGCTGTCGCATCTCGTCCAAGGCGGGGCTCCGCAACGCCGGTGAGCACTTTCCGTGCCGGGCAATACGAGAGCGCTGGCCTGGGTGCCCGAGCCGCAGCTTCGACCGGCTGCAAGCCGGCGCTCCTACGCGATCAGCCCGGGTATTCGTCCTTGCGCCAGGCGCGGGGAACCTCGGATCCGGCCTTCGGCGTTCGCTGGAGCAGGAACGAATGGTACGGCGCGACGAACGGATCGGGCGCCATCACCGTGTAGGTGTGGTAGACGCTTCCGTTCTCGCGCGCGAAGGCGATGAAGCCCGGCCCCTCGCGCAGGCCGTCTTCGAGCTTGGCTCCGACCTGCCGCCCCCAGTCCTCGAGCCACTCGGGAGGTTTGTCGATCATCGCCTTGACCTCGGGGATCTCCTGCGCCTGGTCGGGCGTGAGGGCGAGCCCGAAGTCGAACGGAAATTCGGTTTCATAGGTCGAGACGTAGGGGAACTGCCAGCCCATTCGCGACTTGTAGGCGTTGAGCCGATCAATCGGCGCACGCGAGAAGCAGATCAGGGTCACGTCGCGGTGGTTCAGATGCACGCGCGTGGCATCGAACTCATCGCCGAGGTTCGAGCACCCGGGGCAGGCGCCGAATTCGTAGTCGGGCCCGTACATGATGTTGTAGGCGAGGAGCTGCGAGCGCCCGTCGAAGAGCTCGGCGAGCGTCTTCTTCCCGTCCTCGGTGTCGAACTCGTACTCCTTTTGCACCGGAACCCAGGGAAGCCGACGGCGGTGCTCGGTCACCTTCTGGCCGAGCTTCGCGTGCTCGCCTCGAGCTTCGCAAGCTCATCGCGAGCCGCCTGCCATTCCTCGCGGCTTCCAATCTTGTCGCCGGGCATCGTCCACCTCCGTTGGCTGTAGGTCACTTCAGCGTAGGCGGCCATCGTGATCCTCGGTGGCCGCCCACTACATCAGACCGGCGCGGCGCCCCCGGCTAATTGCCAGGGTGGCGTGCTACGTGCGCGAGGGAGCTGTGGCTGTTTTCAAGATCGAAGTTCATCTCGCCCGAGCCTTTGATCACCTTCGCCATCGCGATCTCAGTCTCGTCATACTCAAAGCCGCCGGGGATCTTCACCTGGATCGAATAGTCCTCGGGCTCCTCGCCCATTGTTTGGAGCGGCTCGGTGGACGTTTCCAGCACGCCGTCGACCACGCAGCGGGCATGGCGGCCCTCGACGTCGATGTCGATGTCGATGTCGGCGACCACCGGGTCGTGGAAGGTGTCGATGATCTCGGCGAGGATGCCGTAGAAGGTGCCGCCGTTTTGGCCCGAGAGGATGGCGCCGATCGCCTCTGTCTGCTCGGCCGACATCCGGGCATCGAGGATCGGCTGGCCGGTCCCGTGACCTTCATGCAGAGCGCCCGGCCATGAGTACTTAAAGGCCCACTTCGCTCCATCCAGCGAGAGATCGCCGAAATGGCCCTTCTCGACGATCATCGCGGCCATCCCCTCGCAGTTGCCGTGGGTCGGGTTGGCGTTGAAATCGCAGGGGCAACCGGGGTCGCAGTTGCAGTTCTTCATGTAGGGACCCTCAAGGCGCCAGTCAGTCATCCGCGTCTCCTTCTTTCAGGACAAGACCGTTGTGAGAGCGACCCTAACCGACATATAGTCGCCTGGCAATGGGCTCGGCCTCTCTACCGCAACCAGATCGCCTTCGACTTGCCCTGATCGGCGCCCTGATGGGATTGGCGTTGCTCTCATGGGTCTGGGTCGATCGGAGCATGGCCGGGATGGACGCGGGGCCGGGCACCGACCCGGGGACCCTCGGCTTTTACGTCACCGCCTGGGTGGTGATGATGGCCGCGATGATGCTGCCCTCGATCACCCCGATGGTCTTGGTCTTTGCCCACATCCAGCGCCGGCGCAGCGAGCGCGGCGGCGCAGAGCAAGCGGTCTCGAGCTCATTGTTTGTGGGTGGCTACCTGGTCGTCTGGACGGTCTTTGGCCTACTCGCCTACGGACTCTTTGTCGGGACCAGGTCGCTCTCGCTTGGAGCCTTGCGCTGGAGCAGCGGCGGTCGGGACCTCGCCGCTGCGGTTCTTTTGGCGGCGGCCGCATATGAGCTCACGCCCGCCAAGGACGCCTGTCTGCGTCGCTGCCGCGGTCCGCTTGACTTCGTTATGGAGCACTGGCGCGAGGGCCAGCTCGGAGCCCTTCGGATGGGTGCCCTTCACGGCGCCTGGTGTGTGGGCTGTTGCTGGGCGCTGATGGCAGCGCTCTTCGCGCTCGGAGTGATGAGCTTGACCTGGATGGCGGTCATGGCCATCGCGATTGCTGCTGAGAAGCTCCTGCCATGGCCCACTGCGACGAATCGGGCGATCGCGGCCGTCCTAGGAACTCTCGCCATCCTGATCGCCGTCGCACCGGCCCAGGTGCCAGGCCTGACGCTGCCCGGCTCGCCCGCAAGCGCTCGTGCGATGAATGCGATGGGCATGCAAAGCGGCGGCCACCGAAAACCTCGGCAGATGCCGATGAGTAGCGAACACCAAATGCGGTCGCCTTAGCGACGTCTTTGGCATAGCGTCGAAGGCGCACCTCAACCCAGGCCGAGCGCGCTTTCGCAGGCGCGTCAAAGCAAGCGCTCGCCGAGCACCGCGCGGATGCCCGCTCGGGATAACTCGCGGTGGTGACGGACGACTGCCTGGATGCTCCCGCCGTCGGCAACGGAAGTGAGCGTGTCGGCCATCAGCCGACGCGTTCGGGGGTCGTCCCACGCGGCAACTTGAGAGGCCGCGAGAGACGCAGCTCAGACCACTATTGCGGGTGTGGTACGGCTGGCCGATCGCGCCTGGCCAGCCGGCTGAGTGACGATCTCCACCCAGCCCTCCGGCTGATCGATGTGAAGCATGTGCTCGGCACCGGGCAGGGATACCAATTGCGCCTGGGGCAGCAAGCGCATGACGAACCCAACGGCGGGCGCAAACGCCGGGTCGCTGAGGTCGCCCTCGATGACGGTCACGGGGCACGCGATCGAGCGGATCGCAGCTCGCGTCGGGTAGGGACGGATCATCTGATCCATCTCGCGCAGCGTGGTGGGGGCATGGGCGAGCATCTGCGCGCGCCACGCCTCCGGGAGGGCGTCAAACGCATTGCCACCCGTCTTGTAACCACTTGCCCAGCGGTACATCGTCAGCGCGGCCGACGCCGGGTCACGGCGCACGTATCTCTGAAAGCCCGAACGCGCCGTCATCCCAAGCACGGAGCGCGTCGGATGCGTCGTTAGATGCACCGCCGGCTCGGCCAAGACGAGCGCCGCAACACAATCGGGGAACGAGGCAGCCAGGTCTAGGGCGATAACGCCGCCGCCGCTCCAGCCCACCACCGTCGCGGGCGAGGCACCGAGCGCGTTCAGCAGCGCGGCGGCGTCGCGGGTGTGGTCTGCGAGCCCTCCGTGAGGCGCGGGTGAGGAGCGTGCGAAGCCGCGCCGGTCATAAGCGATGACGCGGTAGGTGCGCGCGAGACCATCAAGCACCGGGGACCAGAGGTCGGCATAGCCGCCGGTCCCGTGGACGAGCAGGAGCGGCGGCCCGCTCCCCCGCTCCTCGTAATGCAGGACCGCCCCATTTACCGTCTCACTCGCCATTACCGCACTACCGTATCGCTCTCGTCATCCTCGGCCGACGGCGTGCAGGCGCCAACCTGCAGAAGCTCAGTTGGTCAGCCTACCTCGACGGCGAGCTGAATCGTCTCGGCTGCCCGTGGATGCGCAGCTGCCGGCCACGTGCTCGAAAGCGGCTCTCGGCCTTGGCCAGCGTGGCCATACCGCTGGAGTCGATGAACTCGAGTTGGCTCAGGGCGATGACGGTCTCCACGGCTCCGCAGTCCTCCATCCGGGTGATCTCCGTGGCGAGGCTCTCGACGTTTTCGAGATCGAGCTCGCCGGTCAGTGTCATGCGGTAGGCAGACCCGGCATAGGAGCTGCGTAGGGTCAGCAGGTCCTCCTGTCGTTCCTCCATGAACAGTCCGATCTCATGCCTCTCACGGTGGCTGTCCAGTGCGCGCGGGGAGGAGAGGGGTGGAGAGGGCCCGACGTACGGTCGGGCATCGAGCCTACTGGAGTCCGACGCCCATCGCCAAGACTGGCGGGCACAAGGAAGCGACTAGGGGTGACGCTCGTCGCCTGCCTGCGCGTAGCCTTCGCGCCTAGAAGCTCGTCGCGCCACCTTCGAGATGGTCCCCCGCCTGGCTTGCGCGGAGCCTGTCTCTCCCAGTCGCAGGGCGCGACCCTAGCCGGGGGCGCCCGCCAGTGCCAGGGGCCGCTGGCGGTCGATTCCGCAAACAGCGGGAAATAGTGGGGTCGAGGCCGGCGGCTAGGCCTGCGATCCGCGACCTGAGAGTCCTCACGGGCCTGCTTGTCGAAGACCTCGCCGCGCAGGTCGGACTCGACGATTTAGCTTTCCCGGAGCGCCGCGCGGCCCTCGGCGGCGCACCGGTTCGTCTTCGTGTAGCTGAAGCCGGTGATCTGGCCGACCTCCTGGTAGGAGAAGCCGGCGGCGATCAGGCTGAGGGCGCGGCGCTCGGCTGGCTTCAGGGCAGCGAGGCGTGTCTTTGCGTCGTCAACCCACTCGACCAGCTGCTCGGGACCGGTGTCACCGGAGTCGATCGACCCCGCTGCGAAGCTCCGTCCCGAGGAGTCCTGGGCGGCCTCCTGGCCGGCGCGGCGGTCGAAACGAGCCTCGCGGAGAAGCGCCCAGCAGCGACGCTGCAATACAAGTGTGACCCAGGCCAGAGGCGGGGAGCCGCCAGCCGGGTCGTACTTCTCGATCAGCGCGGAGAACGAGAATTGGAGAGCTTCCTCGGCGTCCTCGCGGTTGGCGGCATTCCTGGTGGCGATCCGCAGCAGGTAATCGTATCGCTCGCGGTAGAGCTGCTCGGCGAGTCCCTGGACCTGCTCGCGCCTTCGCTGCTCCTCGGTGCTGGCGGACATCTTCGACCTCCTCCGTCGCTGGCTTTGACGGAGGCCGCGAAGGGCGCCGGACGGCGAGCCCGGAACCCGAGCCGAAGGCTCGGGCCGCAAGGAGCTCCGGCGCAGCCGGGGCTTGCAGGGCTCGACGCCGGTGCCATGCTTCGCGGCCGCAAAGCCAGCGGGGGAGGAGGTCGAAGGCCTGAGATGCCGGCAGCGAACTACCTGGCCGGTCCTTAAGAACCCGTTCAACATTCGCACGCTCATACGAATGTCCGTAGGATCGCTGGGTGGCTCGCTATGCCGACACCTGCGATCTGCTTTGCCTGGATCTCCCCAAGGCCGAGCGCGTCCGCCGGGAACTACCGACCGTCGACGAGCTTGGGCTGTGGGCCGCCGGGGCGAAGGCGCTCGGCGACCCGACCCGACTCGCCGTCGCGCTCGCCCTGGAGGCCGGTGAGTCGGCCTGCGTTTGCGACCTCGCCTGGATCGTCGGCCGCGACGAGCGGCTTGTCTCCCACCACGCCCGCCAGCTCAAGGCTTCGGGCCTCGCCCGCTCGCGCCGCGAGGGCAAGATGGTGATGTACGAACTGACCGACCGCGGCCGAGAATTGCTGGCGGCGGTAAAGGCTCAAGGAGTCCTCGCGTGAGTCCGGTCGAGCTTCCCGTGATCGCCGTCGATGCTGTCTTTCCGGCTGGGGTCGCCGCGTCCTCGCCCGAACGCCAACGCCACGGGCAGCTGGTCCGCCGCGCCCGGATGCTCGCCTGGCTCGGGATCGGATGGCACGTCGCCGAGGCCGCGATCGCGATCGCGGCCGGCCTCGCTGCGACCTCCTTCGCCCTGATCGGTTTCGGCGCCGACAGCCTGGTTGAGTCGGTGGCGGGCCTGATCGTGATCTGGCGCTTCGCCGAAACCCGACAGGATTCCGAGACGGCCGAGCGCCTCGCCCAGCGTCTGATCGGCGCGAGCTTCGCAGTGATCGGCGTCTACGTCGGCGTCGAGGCTGTGCGGTTGCTCATCGCCGGCACTCACCCGCAATCAAGCTGGGTAGGGATCGGGCTGGCGGCGGTGACCGTTGTCGCGATGCCGTTGCTCGCCAGAGGCAAGGCCCTTGTTGGTGACGAACTGCATTCCTCGGCCACGATGAGCGAGGGTCGGCAGAACCTCCTCTGCGCCTATATGTCAGCGGGGCTGCTGGCCGGGCTTGGCGCCAACGCCCTGCTCGGCTGGTGGTGGGCCGACCCCTTTACGGCGCTCGCCATCGCTGGGGTCGCCCTTTACGAGGGCCGCGAAGCCTGGCGGGGCGATGCCTGCTGCGACGCCTGCTGATTGCGATAACGATTAAGCGCCACTCCCGCCCAGATCAGCTCAACGACTCCAAAGGGCCAGGCCCCAACGAGGAAGCCGTAGGCACTGGAGAGAAGGCAGCCGCAGGCGAAGCCAAGGATGTAGCCGCGCCCGCGCCGCTCCAGCGCATACATCACCACCATGAAAGTGACAGCCGCAGCCCCGTATGCGGTCAGCATTGACGCCAGCTTGACGCACGGGGCGGAGGCTGCGAATCAGGAGCGGTCGAGTTCGGAGACCAGCGCCTCGATCCGAAGGGCGATCTCTCGCGGGTTGTACGCACCTAGTCGATCGACTGGCCCTTCGGGTCGGGCAAATCCCAGTCGATATAGCGCTTGTCGGGGATGTAGGGGCATTTGTCGCCGCAAGCCCATCGTCACCACTACATCAGCCCACTCGGCGTCCTCGGTGCTGAGCAGCGTCGGCTGTTCGGTCGTTCAGGTCAACGCCCAACTCGTTCATCACCTCGACAACGTCGGGGTGAACCCGATCGCCAGGTGTCCTCCCCGGCGGAGCGGGCGCTGTGACGGCCGTCGGCAGCACGCTCGAAGAGCGCCTGACTCATCTGAGAGCGCCCGGCGTTATGCAGGCAGACGAAGAGGGCGTTTGCCTTTCGTCGCGTCCTAGAAGGCTTTCGTGCCCGGATGATCGCCAATCCCCCCAGGCGCGGGGTGGGAAGGTCGTGCACGCCCCTGTCCCGCGGCTCGTCGATCGCCCCCAGGCGCCGAGCGATTGCCTCGCTGGCGGGGACGAGCAGCCAGGCGAGCGCGGCGGCGGCGATGAAGGACAGCAGCGCATCCAGGGTGTCCGGACCCCCCGACATTGACGCATTCTTCTCGACGCAGAGTAACTTTGGTTGCCGGCTTTTGCGACGAGGATGGCTTCGTCGGCCTTGACCGAGTCTCGCTTCTGCGTCTACAAGGTCCGCGCGCTGCCTATTGGGTGGTGCGATTCTCTAGCCCGCGTACCTTGCTCCGTCCAGCTTGCTCCGGTGCAGTCCGCGCCTGTGCCTCCGGTGGCGCCTGTGCCTCTGGTGATGTGAGGGTGAGGCCGAGCGCGGCGACTGTATCGCCGGCAATTGGCCACCCGTGCCGCTGGTCTGTGTATTGGGGAGTGGCGGGTCCGATGGCTTGGTGAAGGCCTGGTGCAGACCTTCGGTGGTACCGGCTGCGCTGGTCGCGGTCAGCCAGTATTCATAGCGTGAGCCTTTCGACAGGCTCACACCCTCGCTGTTCAAATCGACGCTGACGCTCTGACCGACAAAGGACCCGAGCAGCTTCCCGCCCGGCAGGGGGAAGATGTATTGGGGAGGCTCGCAAGGCGGGTTGGCCTCCAGGCAAGCAGGCGCTGACAGCAGGTGAAATTCGTAGGAGGTTTCGAGCCCCTCGGTGTTGATCTGCGCTTCGAGGGTCGCGTCGGTCTGCGTGATATGCGAGACCGACTCGCCTTCGATCGAGGGTGGCGAGGCGGGCAGTGTTTTGAAGACCTTGTTTGCGCCGTATGCCGACCCTTCGTAGGCCCAGTTCGAGTTAGTCGCACTTACGCTGTAAATGTAAGACGAGTTTGGCGAAAGTTTGTGCCACGCCTTGGCGATATCCACGCTGATCGTCTGAGACGAGGAGCTGGCAGGAATGGTGCCGACGATCGTGCCCGTGCCGGCCGGGCCTCCACCCGTCGATTCGCAGGCCTGTCGGCCCTCCCTCTTCTATGCATTCGGGGTATTTGCCGACCCAGACTTCGTATGTCGTTTCAGTCCCGCCCGTGCTTATCTGGGCTTCGATAGTCGCGTCAGTCGGGGTGATGTGAGAGACCGACTCGCTTTCGATCGAGGGCGCGGACGCAGCGGACGCGGTGGCTGCGGCGCCGAGCGAGGCGAGGGCTGCGATGGCCAGGACGGCAAGCACCCAGGAAACCCGCATCGCACCCATTCTCCTCACTGCTCCCTCCATCCCGCTCCCGCTTTGGAGGCGGATCACAACCGGATGCTAACAGTACCCGGTCAGCGGGGAGCGATCCCGTCGGACACTGCCAGCTCACTCGGCGTCCTCGGCCGCCTGGTGAGGAGTTCGGCCGAAAATCCGTCGCGATCTATCCGGCCGCCAGCTCGCGCAGTCGGCCGCGGCCCTCGGCTAGGCAGCGGTTGGTCTTCGTGAACCTATGCCGACGTCGGCATAGGTATACGTCCAGCCGATCATCTCGCCGACCTCGCCGTAGCTGTAGCCAGCGGCGATCAGGCTGAGGGCGCGGCGCTCGGCGGGCTTCAAAGCGGCGAGGCGTGTCCGGGCGTCGTCGATTAGCTCGACCAGCTGCTCGGGGCCGGTGTCGCCGGAGGGGATCGACTCCGCGGCGAAGCTCCGCCCTGCTGAGTCCGGGGCGGCCTCCTGGCCGGCGCTGCGGTCGAAATGGTGACGGCGGCGATCGGCCCAGCAGCGACGCTCCAAGGTCAGCGTCACCCAGGCGAGAGGCGGCGAGCCACCGGCCGGGTCGTACTTCTCGATCAGAGCAGAGAGTGAGAACTGGACAGCGTCCTCTGCGTCCTCGCGGTTGGCGGCGTGCTTGACGGCGATCCGCAGCAGGTAGTCGTAGCGCTCGCGGTAGAGCTGCTCGGCGAGTGCCTGGACCTTGGCGCGCCTTTGCTGCTCGGCGGTGCTGGCATACATCTTCGACCTCCTCCGTCGCTGGCTTTGACGAAGGCCGCGAAGGGCGCCGGACGGCGAGCCCGGAACCCGAGCCGAAGGTGAGGGCCAGCGCCAGCTGGAGCCCCTTCCGGGGCTTGCAGGGCGTGGCGGCCGGTGCCATGCTTCGCGGCCGCAAAGCCAGCGACGGAGGAGGTCAGGCGTCAGCAGCGCGGAGGACGCGGCGATCTGAACGCCACTCCCGGCGAGCAGCGGGAGCTAGCTCAACCCGAGGTGTGAGCGGCTGGCCCGTCGTTTCCGGACGCATGGACTCACGCGGACGTGCTCGACGCGGAAGCGGTCGATCGTCGCCGGCCCGCGCAACCCGGTCGGGCCGATGGCGCGGACCCGCAGCACGTGCCGGCGCCCGGACGCCACCCAGTAGCGCAGCGGCGAGTGACAGTGGCGGTAAGGACCGCGGTCGCGCTTGCATTCGAACCCCCTGACCAAGGTATGCGAGTAGAAACGAAAGCGGGCGCGGACTCGACGGTGACGGGTTTGGAGGGGGTGGGACTCTAAGAGGAGAACGGTGCGGGGCCGAGCGGGCCGTTCGGCGGGCGGTGCGGCGGGCGCCGAGAACGGTTCGGTGGAGGTGAAGATGCGACCGTCGATGCCGACCAGGGCGCAGAGCGAGACCGAGGGGCAGGAGGCCGCGAAGAGCCCGTTTTCCGGGAATAAAAATTCTTTGAAGGGAACCAGGTTTTCGAGGTGCCAGGAGCCGGTCCCGCCGGTCGGATCGCTCGAGCTGAGGAGGTCGCCGTTATCGTCGACCGCCACACAGCGATTCGCAGTGGGGCAGGAGACGCCGGTGATCCTCATCGAGCTACCGCCGTTCACCTCGCTCCAGGTCGCACTGGAAGCGGCTGGATCCGTGGAGGTGAGGATGTTGCCGCCGGCGTCGCCGACGGCACAGAGGGCGGTGCCGACGCAGTCGACTCCCTGATCACCACTCCCCCCGGGAGCACCCGTTTCACGCCAGGCCGAGGCGCCGCCGGTTGGATCGGTCGAGGCGACGATCTGCCCTTCGCCGGTGACCGCGAGGCAGAACGAAGGGGTGGCACAGGAGACGCCGTGGAAATTGAGCGAGCTACTGAGCTGGGTCATCTGCCACGAACCCGACGTGGGGCTGGTCGAGGTCAGCACCTTCCCGTTCGAAGCGTTCGGGCCGCCGGCGACCGCGACGCAGAGGGACGACGAGGGGCACGAGACTGCGTTCAGGCTCAACTTGCCTTCGCCTATGACCGTCGGCGACCAGGCATCGGCACCTGCGGTCGGTTCGGTCGAGGCGTAGAGGAAGCCATCCCCGCTGACCGCGACGCAGAGCTTCTGCGAGGCGCAGGAGACCGCATTGAACCCACCGTCCGGTTCGTGGCAGCCGGGTTCCCCTGCGACGCAGGTCTTCCCAGGTCCGATCGGGTAGGGAAGGGTCACCACGTGCCATTGGGCAAGGCTGCCGGTCGGCGCTTGGGAGAAGGCAAGGGTAGGCGTGTCGATGTAGCCGCCGGCGGCGACGCAGAGCGATTCGCTCGGACAGGAGACACCCTTTAGGGCGGGATAGTCTTCATGTGTTTCCCCTTCACTTGTACGCGTCGTCGGGGGGAGCTGGCGCAAGGTCCACTTCGAGGCCGCAGCCGAGCCGGAGGGCGCGGCGAAGGTCGCGAGAACGGCGATCGCGCAGCAAGAGAGGATGAGCGTGTATCTCGCGGGAAGTTTCCTCAGCCCGAAGATCGCGCCGAAGGCACGCGGCTCCTCAGGCGAGGCGGCGGTCGGCTCACGGTCGGTTAGGTATTCGCTCATCTCTGTGTTTTCGCTCATATCTCTTATTGCCCGAACTCGGAAAACGGTTCGCGCTGTGCTCGGAAAAAGGGGTGACACGCCCGCCCCTCTCTCGCGAGTGAGGAGCCAAATCGGTCCACATGCGACCCGGCCCGGAGTTCGCGTCTGGCTGTTGGTAGCCAGGCCCGCGCGCTTCAGCTGAGGACTGCGCGACATGCCGCCCTTGCCGCGAGTTTCGTCATCTTCATTTGCCCACGCCTTCGGGGGCTTCAGCGGGCGCCTTCACCGGTTCGCACGGTTTAACCGGCCCTTCGGCGATCGCGTAGTAGACCTTGAATTCACCTTCGGGGTTTCCTTTTTCGTTGGGAACCCGTGAGCCGAAGATGACCACGGTCTGGTCGGGGCGGAACGATTCCGGTTCGAGACTGATTTGCGCGATGGGCGTCTTATCCCGAAAGCGTTCGCTGTACTGCTGATAGGTCATGACACCGATCATCGCGTGGCCCGGGCCACTTATTATGGTCAGCCCGTTGATCTTGCTGCCTTGAGACGATTTCGCGGCCGAAAACTGGAAGCGGTGTCCGCGACACATCATCCCCGCCGGCAGCCAGGTGACCTGAGAGCGGATCCCGGCTTTCGCCAACGCCCGTTCGAGGCTGGCGGCGTCTTCGGCGCTAATGGGCTTGGTCGCCACCCCGCCTCCGCCCTGCTGTTTGACGGGGCTGGCTGATCGGTGGCCCTCGTGCGCCGCAGAGGGATTCGAGCCGGCCTTGCTCGTGGCAGCGGCTTCAGGGTGATCCTGGCCCTGTCCCGTTTTCATTTCGCGCGACCTGGAGGGATGGAGACCATTGGGCGCCTTCACCGGCACGCACGGTTTAACCGGCCCTTCGGCAATTCCGAAGTGGGCTTTGTAGCCCCCTTTGGGGTTCCCGTGGAATGGAACCGGTGATCCGGAGATCACCACCGTCTGGTCTGGGCGAAACGATTCCGGGTCGAGACTGATGTTCGGCGTCGATTTGGAGACTTCAGCGCGAGTGTGTCCCCGCCAGCGTTCGCGCCACTGCTGAGGGCTCATGACTCCGATCGTCATCGCTTGGCCCGGGCCACTCATGGTGGCCACCCCGCCGATCGTCCCGCCTTGAGAGGTTTTCGCGGTCGATGGCGTGAAGCGGGGTTCGCGACACCTCGTCCCGTGCGGCAGCCAGGTGACCTGCGAGCGGATTCCGGCCTTCTCCAGTGCCCGTTCGAGGCCGGCGGCGTCTTCGGCGCTATAGATCTTGATCGCCACCCCGCCGCCGCCCTGCCGTTGGACGGTGAATGCCTTGGCGAATGCGTTGGGTGTGTTGCTGTCGCCGGAGTTGAAGACGAGCACCGCCGCAGCGACGGCGGCCGCTGCGGCGGCGAGAGCGAGGAGGCGACGGGGCCCGAGGAGGTGCCTGCGGCGCCGAGCCGGGGTCGCGATCGGCGACGGGGCCGCAGGCGCCGCATCGAAGCGGGCCTCCAGCACCCGCCAGATTTCTTCTCGGGCCTTGACGTCGTCGACCACGCGCTCGGCCCGGAAGCTCTTCATCAGGGTCAGGTCGTCCATCGGTTAACTCTCGGGGTGAGGTGGGTTTGCGGTCGATAGGTCTGGGCTGGGGCCGAGGGCGGCCTGCAGCCGCCCGCGGGCGCGGGAGAGCCTTGACTTGACGGTGCCCAGCGGGATCGCGAGCGCATCGGCGATCTCGGGCTGATCGAGTTCTGCCCAGACCAGGAGACGCAGCACTTCTGACTCCTCGGCGGGGAGGTCGGCGAGGCACTGAGCGAGCAGCCCCCGCAGCCGCTCCGCATCGACCCGAGCCTCGACCCCCTCGATCCCCGTGCCCGGATCAGGCCGCATCGCAGCAATCGTCCGCAGCTCGGCCAGCTCGCGGCGGCGGTGGCTGCGGGCGACGTTGGTGGCGATGCCGAAGAGCCAGGGGCGCGAGTCCTCGCGTCGCCGGTCGAAATTGAAACGCCGGTCGAGGGCGATCAGAAAGGTCTGTGCGGTCAACTCGTCCGCCAGCTGGTCGTCGAAACGACGCCGCAGGTAGCCGTGGATAGCGCCGAAGTGGCGTTCGAAGATGACGCCGAAGGCGCGCGGCTCTGCAAGAGAGGCGGCGATCGCCTCGGAGTCGGTTGGGTTCTCGCTTATGTCTGTTATTGCCCGAACTCCGAAAACGGTTCACGCGGTGCTCAGAAAGAGGGTGGTGCGCGCATCGCTCTCTCGCGAGCGAGGGCGCCAAATCAGACCACAACTCAGCCACCACTGTGGCTGCCCTGCCCGGCCGCGCCCGAGGCAGTCGCTGCGCTGTTGGGCGGCGCCAGGACCGGTTTGCAGGGCGCGACGCTGCGTTCGGCGATCTCCGCCCGGACGGCGCTGCCTTCGGCCTCCGGCGAGTGGCGATGACTCCGCTGCCTCACCATCACCGCAGCGATTGAGATCGCAGCGAGAGCAGCGATGCCAATCAGAATTGGAACAAGTGGCGAGGAGCCCCCGTCACCTGAAGTCTGCATGGATGATCCATCCAACTGCCCCGGAGCTTGCGTATGGTTGTTGGTAGCCAGGGCCGCGCGCTTCAGCTGATGGCGGTGCGCCGTGCCGCCCTTGGTTGACCTTGAGGTCGGGTCACTCGCCGAAGCTGGCCGTCCGGAACCCGGTGCCGTGCTGCCGGGCTGACTCGTTGCGGAGGCACCGCCGGAGGCATGGGCAGAAGGCCCCACGTGGGAACGGATCGTGCTCTTCCCGGTGGGCGTTGGGATTGCTTCTTCGTACTGAATGCTGCTCGAATCGGCCTCGGCAAGCACCGGAAAGCAAGCGAGCCCCAGCAAGGCGATCACCGAGACAAGCCAGTAGGCAGCGGGCGTGGAGGACCGCGGCTCCTCAAGCGAGGCGGCGATCGAGTCGGTTTGGTTTTCGCTCACGTCTGTAATTGCCCGAACTCGGAAAACGGTTCGCGAAAATGACCGATGGCCAGAGCGAATCGCAGCGAACAGACCTACTGCCAGCTGCGCACCAGGAAGATCGCGTCGCGCAGGTGCTCGATCATTACCTGCACGGCGGCGGCGCGGGTCGGGTGGGGCCCGTCCTCGCCGGTGCGGGGATCAAGCTGGTAGACGTCGCCGTCGTGTTCGACGAACCAGCCGACCTGCTTGCCGTCGATGAAGCGCTCGGTGATCTGCCAGAGAAAGTCGCCTTCCCTCTCCATTTCGGGTTCGGCCAGCCGGTAGTACTCGGCGAGCAGCTCGGCGAGCTCGGCCTCATTTTCTCGCTGCTCGGTCGCAGTTGGGATCTCAATCTTTGCCATCTCCTTCTCCTCTCTAGTGGGTTACCTTGGATTCGCTAAAGCTGCTCGACGGCGACCATTTCGCCGGTCCTTGTCCGCTCGACGGCCGCCTGGACGTAGCGAAGCGCCCGTGGGGAGCAGAGGTAGTGGACGCGGCCGAACTGCCGCGCTGCGACGGCGAGTCGCCAGTCGCGCAGCAATCCGTCGAGGCGGGTTGCGCCCTTGGGGGTCAGCTCGACCTCGATCGCCTCGGGCGTCTCGCCGAGGAGAACCAGGTCGGGGCGGTGGTGATGGCCGCCGCGACGATCCGCGGAGAGAACCCGCCCGCCCTCGGCCGCCTCGCGGGCGAAGATCTCCGGCTCTGAGAGCACCCGCTGACCGCAACGTTCGAGCCCGACTGCGACGCGGGCCACCTCTGCTGCGTGAGCGACTCGCCCGGCGGAGAAGCGGGGCACCGGCAGCTCGGCGCGACCGGCAGCTCGCAGGCCCTCACGGGTGCAGAGAACCAGCCGGCCGCTGTCGCCGACGCCGGCCAGCACCTTGACCAGGCCGGCCTCCCGCAAGCGCCGCTCCCTTGCCAACGTTGACGCCCTCCGAGTCTCCGCCCACAGCGCCACGACATCCCTTGGAACCATTCCGAATCTCCCCACAATCTCCAGAACTTCCAAATCCCGCTTACTTATCCGATCTGTCCTTTTTCCTCCTGGCATCTGCATCTACAAGACGCATCCCGATCCCCATTTCGATACACCCCTGCCACTTCGCCACTCCCCCACCCTGCCCTCTCCCCGCAGCCGACCACACGCACTTACATCGTGAGGGTGTGTGGTCGGCTGCGGGGAGAGGGCTCAAATCCATTTCTGAAGCGAAGTGGCTCCGGATGAGATTTCTGGACCCCTGTCCGTGTCCTTGTCTGCATTCGGCAGGGCCGCACGGTCGGCCCTGTGGGCGATGGCAGACATGGCGAGCGGCCCAGAGAGAAAGACGGGCCGTTCGCGCTAGGCAGGCCCGACGGTGGAAGGGCGGCCTGCTTTCTGTGCAGCGCGCCTATCAGCGCAGCGCAGCTCTGGGATGACGCCTCAGGAGTTCAGACGTCTCTGACGGAGAAGGCCTCGCGGAGCTGCACCTGGCGCTCGACGCCTTGGGTGCGCCAGGCGTCGATCATCCCGGATGCCTCTCTCATCTGGGTCAGGTGATCGAGGCTCGCGACTGTGATCTGCAGGTCATAGCCCAGCGCGCAGCGGGTGGACGCGGCGCTCAGCTCGAGGTAAGGCGGGCAGCCGGGGGTCTGGCGCGGCAGTCGCAGGTCGACGCCACCGGCAGCGGTCTCTAGACCGTATTCGCGGTCGAACATTCGGGTCGGGGCGTGACGGCGCTCCAGGGGAGGGCGGTGATCGTGGCTGAGGCAGCGTTTCGCATCGAGGCTGAGCAGCGCCTCGGTCAGGGCGGTGCAGTTCTCGATCGTCTGGGCGATCGTCAGGTCGATGCTCTCGGCGAAGCGCAATCGGCCGTGTGCGATCGACGTGAAGCCCCCGATCACGACCTAGTTGACCTGGTGACGATGCAGGGCCTCGAAGAGCAGCTTGGGGCGGAGTGGGCGGCGGGGGCCGAAATGCTCGCTCAATGGCCTACAGACCCCGCGACCGGAGCAAGGCAACGCCGCAGCTCGGGCAGCCGAAATGCAGAGGCCCCGGGCGCCGAGGCTGGGACGGCCCCATTGGCGCCCGGGGGCAACTGCGCCTTCGCGGTCGACCGCGGAGACAGAGAGAGCATCTCCGCGGCCCGGGACCGCTTTGGTTACTGCTGGCGCCTCCCGGCCGGGAATGCCGGGATGGCCATTTGCCGCCGTCCGCCAGGGAAAGGGGGCGGCGACAATTTCCTCAAGCGATGTTCGTCGTGCTTGAGGGAAGCTTTTTCTCGCGAGGCGCGCCATGGCGCTCAAGTCGAGCCGTCGGGTGGCGGTGAGGGTCATCTGTTTGCTGTTCCCCGTTGGGGCAAACGGCTCGAAGAAGTTCGGAAGTGCCCGAACCTCGCCGTCTGCGGCGAATCTGAGCCGCCGCGCCCAGGGAAGAACGGGGCGACTCCGTGGCTCCGGTTTCTTTTCTAATGATATAGAAAGCTTTTTTAGAAAGACAGGGAATCGTCGCCTGCTCGAAACGACAACGGTCAGGGTCAAGCCGGGCGCCGGAGATCGCCGAGCAGCAACAGGCTCGGTGACGCCGCGATAATTCGGGGAGAACGACCAGACCTGACTGGCGTATCCGCGAGCGACTTCTCGTTGCTGCGCTCCCAAGTCACGGGAGCCCCATCACAGCGTCCTTAGAGGCAGTGGGGCAGGGAAAGGCGGTTGGTCTCCGTGGTCTTGTCAGGGTCGGTGCGGAGGTATTTGCGGCGGTCGCGCTTGGTAACGACTACGGCTTCCCGCTGATGATCGACTTCGACGTAGTGGTTGGCGCCGTCTTCGATCTCACCAATAGCCGTGTCCTCGCTCAGCTTCTACCCCACCCCGCCGACACTCTCGATGCGCGTATCGGTGTCGCTGAACAATGCCTCTGATCTGCAGCGCCCTTCCCCTCAGACGAACTTCGCCGTATTTGCCTTGCACCAGTGAAATTCAAGGCCCAAGACCGTGTCGTTTGCCCCTTCGACGTTGTGTTCGAGCTTGATCACCATCTTCTCGGCGGCGTTCTTGTTGCCCGCCTTGAGCTTCTTGGCGACCGCTTCGAAGAGCCCGACCTCGGTCTTGATCTCGCCCAGCCACCTGGAGAGGGTCGAGCGGTCGGCTTCGGGCTGGGGGACCTTTTCGAGTTCGGCGAGGGCCCCCCGAAGCGCCGCCGCGGCCTTTTTGACCTGCTTGGCGGGGCGCTTCAGCCTGCCCTTCTTGACTTCGGTCTTTACGCCCCTGAGGGTCGCTTCGTTTGCCTTGGTGTTTCGTTCACAGATCGGTTCTACCTGGGCCTTGTATTCGGTGCGGCTGGTTTCTGCGTAGGCGAAGGAGACGATCAGCAGGAAGGCCGCGGTTGTTAAGAGGAGGAGGGTCTTCTTCATCGTCTTCCTGCCTTTCAGCTCTTGCACGATTTGTCGAGGTTGCCCGAGATCGAGGTGCCTTCGACGAAGGTAAAGGCGCCGTGGGCGACCAGGTGCCCGGAGGGGCAGGTGGCATAGAGCAGGCTCTGCTTCTTGCCCTTATAGCTCCAGGTCTTATGCAGGGTGGCTGAGAAGGAGGTGAGCGAACCCTGTCCGGCGACGATCGTCGGGATCTTGATCAGGGTCGAGGTGCCATAGGGCCCGTGGGCCTTGCCGATCACCCCCTCGGTGACGAAGGTGGTGGCGGCGGGGACGTGGGCATAGACCTGCATGACGAGGACCGGTTTCTTGCCCTGGGGGGGGCCGTTGAAGATCAAAAGCGGCCCCGAGGCTGAGAAGGGGGCCTGTTCGGGGAGGGCGATTTCGGCGCTGACGGTGCCTTTGCCGAGCAGGGAGCTGGGGCAGGCTTTGAGGGCGGCTTCGGTGGTCGTCGCCTGAAGCTTTGAGGGGCTGCAGGTAGCAAGGCCCTTGGTGTTGATCTGGCCGTGTTTGTCGAATTCGAGGTCTAGGGTCTTTAAGGCGGGGACGTGGGAGCCGTCTGCTGTCTTGATCGCGCCGTTGATCTTCAGGGTGATCGGGGTCGGCTTGGTCTTTGAGAGCTTGGTCGGGGTGATCCCGCCTTCGATTTCGATGATCACCTTGCCGGCCTGCACGCTGATCGCCAGGGCAGAGGCGGCGCCGATCAGGGCGAGCAGGGCGACTCCGAACACAGCGATCTTCTTGAGACTCATCCGCTACCCCTTTGCCTTGCATATGTTGTTCAGTTCGTTTGACATCGTGACCCCGCCGGCGAAGTCATAGGTCGCCTTGGCGAGAGCGAAGCCGACAGCGTTTACCCCCTTGGGGGCCGCGCAGCGGGCGGTCGCGTAGCTCTCGGCGTGGCCGTGGCTTTCGAACTTGCGGGCCAGGGTCATGTAGAAGCTGGTGATCTGCCCGTAGCCTGAGGCGATCGGGGGGATCGTCGCATCTAGGGCGGTGCCGAAGGTGCCATGGGTTTTCTTCACTTCGAAGACGATCACGTAGGTGAGCGCCAGGGGGGTAGAGCTCGATACCTGGGCGAAGATCGCCGGGTGACCGTGGATCGTGCCGTTGAAGGCCTCCATGCCGCCGTTGGAGAGGAACGGTTCCTGGCTGGGGAAGGCGACCCGAGAGGTGACGTTGCCGTGGCCGATCAGGGCCGGCCCGCAGGCCGCCTTGGCCGAGGCCCCGGTGCCGGTTGAGATCTTTGAGAGGGGACAGGTGGGAAGGCCCTTGGAGGAGAGCGCTCCGAAGCGGTTGATGTCGAGGGAGATCTTTTCGAGGCGCGGGGGGACCGATTTGTCGGTGGTTTTGATCGAGCCGTTCATTTCGACCGTGATCGGGGCCGACTTTGTGCGGGGCAAGGTCGAGGGGCGGAAGCCGCCGCTGAAGGAAACCTGGAGCACTCCTTTCTGGGAGAGCCCCGCCTGGGCTGCAGCCGCCACTATCAGCGCCGCCAGCAGGGCGGCGCCGGCTGTCAGGAGCAGCGCGGTCTTCTTCTTCTTGGGCCCCTGCCCCATCCGGTTGATTCCTATCGCACCAGGGGGTAGACGCAGTAGTAGGCCGATTCGCCGTTGGCGTCGAATTCATAAGGGGGCCCGACCCCGTCGACCACCACGGTCTTTTCGAGGCTGCCTTTGCCGACCGTGCCGTAGAGGGCGTCGGTGAACTGGTGCTGTTCGGCGCTGACGTTGGTGCCGAGGTTAAGCACCGCCTTGGTCGAGTAGAGCTGCAGCGGGGTCGGCAGCCAGCCGCCCTTTGCGGCGCAGGCTTCGGCGGCTTCTTCGACGCTGTGGGCTACCGGGTTTGAGTGGGTGTCGAAGCAGAGGCCGCGGATCAGGGTGGTGGCGGTCGGACAGGAGGCGGCGTGCCCACCCACGGTGTTGGCGTTTGAGGCATTGGTCGCGTTGGCGGCCTCAGGGACGGTGCCGAGCGCCGAGAGTTTGATGTTTGCACCGGTGATCGATTCGGCTTCGATCTTGCCGCCGCTTACCGCTTCGCTTGCGATCTTGCCGCCGGTTACCGCCTTGGCCTTCAGCTGGCGGGAGCCGACGCTGTTGGGGGGGACCCTGAAGGTCGCATAGGCCGTGGCGCCGCCGAGCACGATGAACGCCAAGATCGTGACCATCACGTTCGCGTAGGTGAGGTTGTCTCGCAGCTTTCGGGTCATCTTTGACTCCTTGCTCTTTGGGAGCCAGCCGGGCTCCGATTTGTCGATCCAGGCACCGCTCTCGCGGCTGCAAACCGGCGCCTGCCGGCGTCCTCAGTCGGGTGAATGGCGCTGCCATTCACCGAATAAAGGTTCGCGCTTCGCTCGCTGCGCAGAAGAGTCAAATTGCGACTGCTTGCTCGCTCAGCACTCCAGCCTGCGTCCTTGCAAGTCTTGGTTTTCGCAGGCGAGAGACGGACCTGGCTCACAAAATCAAACCCCGTCCGCCTCAAACTGGGACTTGTCATCAATGACGCTACCGATGACTCTTCGCGTGGCGCTTCTTACGCTTTGACTTATTGTGCTTTGCCCTGCAGGCGGCCTTGGTCTTCACCTGCTGGGAGACGGTGCTGCCGTTCTGGGCATCGATTTCGACCTTGGTGACGGTCGGGCGCCCGCAGAGGTTCTGGGTGTTCTCCAGGTAGCCCTGCTTGCCGCCGAACAGGGTGAGGCGGAAGTGGCCGATCGGGACGTCGGGGACTGTGGGGATCGTCGTCTTCAGCTCCCCGCCGGCGACGGTGACCGATTCGCCCTCCGGCATCACCGTCACCTGGCCGCCGAGGATGAAGACGATGTGGGGCAGGACGCTGCCTCCGGAGCCCGAGAAGCCAGAGACCGCGTAGGCGGGGCCCTGCAGGGGCGCTTCGAGCAGGGGGGATTCGTCGATCACGGTGCCGATCGCGGCTTTGCCTTTGCACTGGTCTGCGGCAAGTTCTGAGCGGTCGCAGAGGTTGCCGAGGTGTGCCTGGTCGATCTCGAAGGCTTTGGGCAGGGTGACCGCTACCGATTTGATGTTGGCGTCGCCTGGGGTGGTGTTCAGGTCGAACTGCATGCTCGGCTCCTTGCCCTGCTTGGTCGCCTTGCGGCCGCCGAGCTGGGTGACCGTCATCTTGGGGTTGAAGCCGAGCGCCCCACAGTTGACCGCGTGGAAGTAGGAGGAGAAGGCGACCGCGGTGCCCTGGTCCCCGACCCCTTCGGAGCCGACCGCGAAGGGCGAGCAGTTGGTCGGGTTGATCATGAAGTTCGGTTTGTCGATGTTGACCTCGATTTCGCGCATGCGGATCGGGATGCCGCCGATGATCTCGGGCACGGTTTCTGAGTCGGCGATCACGTGGGCGTCGGTGGGGTCGATGTGGAGGGCGACGCGGATGACGACCGTGCCGTAGTCATAGGGCCCAGCCAAAGCCGGGGTGATCGCAACCAGGCTTAACGGGGCCCCCTGGAAGGGGCCGGCGAAATACATCTTGCCGACCGCGTGGAAGGGGTGGGAGCCGGGGCCGGCGGCTACGTTGGTGGTGCCGATTTCCGAAGAGACCGGGCAGCTCGGGTCGGCCTCCTCGGTGCGGCCGGGGGTGTTCTTGGCCGCCGCGATGTCTGCTTCGGGGCAGTAGGTGACGCCATGCAGGTTCGCGGTCAGGCCCGGGGGCATCGTGAAATTGAGCTTGCCGAGGTATTGATCGCCGTCTTCGCGGTTCAGCTTCAGGGTGAAGGAGCTGAAGGCGCCGGCGGTGGGGTTGGAGGTCCCCGCTTCCAGGCTCGGTTCGAAGGTGCGGACCTGGCCGGGGCACTCGCTGCCATGGGGGCCGGTTTCCAGGCCGAAGACCTGAGTTGAGGTTTGGTCGGCGAGCGCGGCGTCCCAGGGGAAGAAATCGCCTTTGGTCGTGTAGATCGTGCAGGTGATCGGGGTCGCCATCAGCGCTCGTTCGCCAGAGAAGAGGTGCAGCTGGAAGGTTTCAAAGGGGAGCTGTGGCAGTTCGGGGAATTCTGCGGTCAGCTGGCCAGTTTCGGGGTTGGGCTTGAAGGAGCCAACCAGCTTGATGTTCATGCCGAAGCCCGAGGCGATCATGAAGAGGCGGTACTGGTTTTCGGGTTCGGGCTGGCCGATATAGAGGGAGCCGGTGAGGGGACCGTCGAGGGTCGGTGAGCCGATCGCGAAGGTGCCGATTTTGGACTGATTGGGGCATTCTGCGGGGCCTTCAGAGCCGAAGTTGGCCTGCGCGTTTGTGCATTCGCTCTGCCCGTCGGCGGCATCGGGATTGATCGTGAAGCCAGGCGGGAGGGTGAGGATCGACGACTTGATCTCCGAGGGGGAGGCAGATGGGCCCTCGAACTGGGGGGCCCTCAGTTCGATATTGAGGCCGGACGGCGAGTCGGTTTCGGTCGAGGTCGGGCTGGCTTCGAGGACCGGGTTGAAGTCCTCTTTTTCGCAGCCTTCGATCGGGGGGTAGCTGCTGGTTTCCTTGGAGAGGTGTTCGGGGTCCTGGTAGGTCTGGACTTCGAGCCTCGTGGTCAGCGGTTCCCCCGTGCAGGTGGTCGGGTTATCTGTGAACGGTTTATTCAAGAGATCCGGAACTTCACTCGAGGTGCAGCTGGTGTTGGCAAGCCCAGCGCAACCCGCAGGTTCACCCGATTTGCCCTTGCCGAAGCGCTGGGCGTTATGGCTTGGGTCCTGGGGGAACCCCCAGAAGGTGAGATGCGCTTTGGCCAGTGGGGTGAGCTGGGTGATGTCTGAGACGGTGAAATTGAGCCCATAGTCCTGGTTGGTTCGCACCGTGACCGGGATCGAGATCGGGATGTCGAGGGTCGGTACGATGAAGGCGAAGAGGGCCGTTTCCTGCGGCTGGGGGGCAAGGTTATAGATGGGAGCGGTGCCGAGCAGCTCAGGTTCTACCTGGGCGGTGAGGGTGGCGTCGGCGGTGGCGGGAGTGATGGTCCGATCGGGACCCTCGACGGGGGTGCCGCGGGCGTTGGAGGTGCGGAGCCGGTAGTGGTAGGGGACTCTGGGAATGAGGCCGGTGACTTCGGCGCTGACTTCGGTTGAGGTCGAGATGGGAGGTGCGGGGGAGCAGGGGACGGTTTTGCCGTAGGCCGTGGATTCCCCGTATTCGAAGCTGCAGTCTTCGACTTCTTCACCGGAGAACTTGGCGTAGACGGTGATCAGACCAGCCTGTGAGTCAGACGGACATTCCTCAAGGGCGAAGGCAGACGCGCCGCACCGAGCGATCGCGTTGGTGTTGCCGAACAACCCCTGCGGGGCCTCGAAGATCACATTCCTGGCCGCCTCGGGTTCGCCCGGGCTCTGAAGCGAGAAGTTGGTTTCAAGGTCTGGATGCCCGCCGGCCTGGGGGGTCGAGGTGGTGGTGGTGAACGATTCGATGCCCTCGCTGGCCAGGGCGGGAGTGGCGAATATCGCCACGGAGGTAACTGCGGCTGCGGCGATCAGGCTGAGGCGTCGGATTGGGTGGTGACTGGGCCGCACGGTGGTTCCGGCGGGTGGCGACTTAGCGGGGACGCCAGGGCCCTCAGCCAGCCCCAGGAAGGAAACGGATCGTGACTGAGCCTGGCTGAGGGCGGGTTTTGAATAAATTCCGCCCAGGGCTCCCCGCGGTCGCCCTATGCGGGTAGCAGGCGAATGCTCAGCTTGCGTTACGCCAACGAGGGTAGCGCGGTACACACCCTGCTCAGGGGCCGTTGTGCCAGCGGGTGTGCGTCGGAGGAGTTTCACTTCTTACCTCCACGCTTGTGGTGGGCGGCCAGCTTGTGGTGCTTGTGGGGCTTGGGCTTCTTGACGCACTTGCCGTGCTTTTCAACGAAGCCCGCCTTGCACTTATTGGTCGGCGGAACTTCACTGCCGCTGGTTCCGGTGTTGACGTGGATGTCAGGCGGCGGGGGCAACGGGCTGCTGGGCCCGTGGCACTCATCGGAGGCCTTGCACGGAGGCGGCGGAGGGGCATAGGGGAAGCCGCCGAGTTCGCGAGCGTCATAGATCTTGACGACGTCACCGTTTTCATCCTGGGGCACCAGCTTGTCGCGGGTGAAGAAGTAGGCGTCGGTGCCATTGGCGCTGACGCCGAGCAGACTCGAATCAAAGGAGCTGATGCCGGTGGAGATGAGCCCGAGGCAGCCGCGCGGCGTTTCGCAGGGCGCTGCTTTGGGCCCGGCGCCGTCGGCCTCCCACTCATAGACGTCCTTGCGATTGTCGGCATCGCGCTCGACGAGCGGCTCGGCGGTGGTGAAGAAGACGCGACCGTCGTTGGTGAGGCTGAGCCCGTCGGGGGCCAGTTCGGAGTCGGCGGTGGGTTCGACGCCGGTGGGATCGCAGGAGGCACAGGCCAGCGAACCAGAAGCCGCGGCATCGTAGCGGTAGACCTCAGGGAGCCCGCCGCTTTCGAAGCCGGTGAGAGGCAGCGTCGAGGCGAAGACGGCGAATTCGCCATCCGGGGTGACCTGGAAGTCTGCGGTGTGGCGCGCTTCTGCCGAGGACACAGAGTCGACAACCACAGGGTTTTCGATCACCGGGCTCGGGTGCGTCACGGATGGACCGAACTCGGCGATATCGCCCTGTTTGGGGTTGGCGACATAGACTTCGCCGGTGGAGCCGAGCCCGACCGACTTTGATTCGCCGAGGAGCCCCGAGCCGATCGGCAGGCCGACCTGGTTGCCCTCGGCGAACTGAAGCACCTGGTTGCCCTCGGCGACGTAGACGCCGTGGGAATCAGCCGCGACGCCTTCGCCGCCCGAGAGTCCGGAGGCGACGACTTCATCGGGTGAACAGCCTGCTTCACAGATGGAGGAATTGGGCTCGATGACCTCTCCGGAGCCATTGAGCTGATAGCGATAGATTTCTTCGCCGTTGTTGTCGACGTAGAGATTTTCATCTGAGGTATCCAAATACAGTCCTGTAGCCCTAACTCCCGAGGTGAGTTCTATCTTGCCTCCACTCGGGAATCTCATGACGTTGCCATTTGAGTATGTGTAGTTGACCGTGTAGAAGTTCCCAGCGCCGTCGACGGCTATCCCGTACTCTTCACCGCCGTATATGAAGTTGAATTGGGTGTTCGCGGTACCATTCTGGTTGTACAGGTACATCGTCTCTCCTGTGCCGGCGAGGACATAGAGGTCGCCGTTGGCGGGGTCGACGGAGATACCCTTGATTTCTTCGAAGCCGCTCAGATGGCCCTTTTCGCCCCAGCTCGTTTCCAGGGCGCCAGTGGAGCTGTACTTAAACACCTGTGCCTTGGCCGGGTCGGCGACGTAGACGTCCCCTTTGGAGGGGCTGCCCGAGTGGTCGACGGCGATAAACCTGGGATCTTTGAGGGAACCGAAGTTACGGAGATGAGGGTGGTAGGTCGGAGGGGGCTGCGGGCCGTTGAGAGTCGACTCCAAGGTGGCGACGAACTTCGGAGCAGAGCCCGGACTGGCGACGTAGAGGTTGGGGGCGTTCTGCACGCCGTTGCTCGATCCGTCGAGCTTCTCGGGGGAGAGGAAGTAGATGGTGCCGTTGGCGGCGGCGACGCCGCCGCCGCCGCCGATCGCGACATCGCCGCAATTGATTTCGGTGGAGCCGACCGTGTTCCAGTGTTCGTGGGCGAGGTCGGAGACGGGGGTACAGTCGCCGGTGTTGCCGGGTTCACCGGGAATCCCTGGATTGGGACCCTTGGAGATCAAGGTGAGCGGTTTGCCTTCTTCTTCGCCTTTCTGGGACCACATGAAGATGTCGGCGCCGGTGTGCTGTTCGTCTTCGCCGGTGAGGTGTTCTTCGGAGGAGAAGAAGACCTTGGAGCCGTCGGCGCTCATCCCGTCGAAGAGGACGCCGCCGGTGTTGCCGGTCGCGCCGGGGGTGAGGGCGATCGTCTTTTCCGAGTCGCCGACGTTCATGTAGAGGTGCCAGTAGACGTTGTGGTCTGCGTCGGTTTCGACCTTCTGACCCAAGAGGACGTGGGTTCCGTCTGAGGAGATGTCGAGCTCGGCGATCCCGTTGGAGTCTTTGGGGGCGTGGCATTCGCCTTCGCCTGCGTCTTGCAGGCAGGGGAGCGGGCCGCCGCCGGGGGCGTTTGAGACGACGTGGGTTTCTTCGGTGGTCAGGTTGCGGTCATAGATCGAGACGGGGCCGCCCGAGTTGCCGCCTTCGGCAAACTTGGAGGTCGAGCCGAAGATCAGGTGTTCGCCGTCGGCGGAGAGGTCCTTGGCGATGTAGCCGTCGGCTTTGGCGCTGGGGGGCGGGGTGGGGACGCCTTTGGCGGCGACCATGCCCTGGATCACTTCTTTGCTGCCGGGCAGGTGGACCGGGATGCCGGTGTAGCCGCCTGCAAAGCAAGGCGAGCAGCCGCCGGGGGCGCCGAAGGCGAAGGTTTCAAGGCTGGCGTCCGCAGCGGAGGGGATCGAGGTGAAGGGCGCCGCCGAGAAGGGGTTGTTGGCGGGGACGCCGACGTATTCCGTGGTCCAGCCGTTTTCGCCGCGGGTGGCTATGTAGGGGTCGGGGCCGCGGTTGGTCGGGTTGTCGGTGCCCGGGATGCCGCCGTCATGGACGGCGTAGAGGACGCGGGCGCTGGCCTTGGGGTCAAGGGGGTTCTCAGCTTCGGGATAGCCAGCGTAGGGGGTCTGGCCTTCGGTGAGGTCGGATTCGACGTTATAGCCGCCGCTGTTGGCCGCCGAAACCAACTCATAGGCGCGGCAGTCGGGCAGTAATGCGGCGCCGGTCTGCTGGCGGACGTGGGCGTTGGGGCAGGGATCATGGAAGGGGAGGAACGAGAAGGTTTCGAAGGTGCTTTCCGGCCCGTCGGTCGTTTCGATCGCGTTGGTGGCGATGACGCGGTAGTAGTAGGTAGTGCCAGCGGTGAGGCCGCTCAAGGGCGCGCTGGCGCTCTGATAGTTGACGCCGGAACCGATATCGATTTCTTCGCCCGGAGTGGGAGTCTTACAGGGGTCGGGTTCGGCGGAGCAAGGGGCGGTGCCGTATTCGAAGTGGTAGGTAGTGTCGACGCCGCCGGGATTGATCCGAGCATGTAGCACCGCAAGGTCGGACTGCACTCCCGTCACCGACTCGGTGATCAACGGCGCGGAGCGAGGCGTGCTGAGCGATCGATCTTCGCCGTCGCTGGTACCGACACCGTTGGTGGCGACTATTCGATAGTGGTAGCTGGACGCCGGGTTGAGGTCAGTGAGCGTAAAGGAAAACGAGGTGCGTTCATGTTCGGGGGGACTTACAACTTCGAGAGGAGTTTGGTGGCCGTAGGCAGTATTTGCACCCCACTGGAAGTAATATTTGGTTGCTTCGCCGTTGCCGATGAAGGAGCCGTTGAGCGTTGCGCTCGTGGCAGCGATGTTAGTCGGGGGGTCCGTCCTGAGGCCCACCACCGCGTGAGGGGTATAGGTCTGGTCGTCGCTCGTGCTGGGACCCGTGGCGTTGGCGGCGACCAACCGATAATGGTAAGTGGTTTCGGTTGTGAGTCCCGACAGATTTGCGGCAACATGGGCTTCGTTGGTATAAGGCGCGTTTGGTTCGCAGGCAATAGTTTTGGCTTCGGCATAGCCATTGTGGTTGAAGTCGGCGTTATCGACATATTCGAAAGCGCATTGCGTGATTTCGCCGCCGCCGGGAAGTTGGACATGACCGTTGAGCGTGACGGAGGTGGATGTTTCGTTGGTCGGCGGGTCGACGGTGACATTGGGGATGATGCGGCCGACGAAGAGGTCGGCGCGGTCGGGACCGTACTCAGTTGCATAGACATCGCTCCCGTCACGATTTACCGCGACGCCTTCGTCCTGACTGAGGTGACCGGAGCCGATGGCTTCGCCAATCTGGTTGCCGGCGGGGTCGAGCTCGACGATCTTGCTTTGGCCGGCGATGAAGACGTCGTTGTTTTCAGGCTCGACCGCGATCTGCGATCCCTCAGAGACGGGGAGAGACTGGTAGCGGGAGCCGGGTTCTGTGAATTTCTCTGCGCCATTACCGCCGGAGCTAACGTAGACGTTGCCGGAGGAGTCAACCGCGACCCCATTCGCGCCTGTGCTTTGATAGGCATTGCCGGTGTATTCCCCGGAGGGGGTGAGTTCATAGACGTTTCCCCCTCCCCTGTAGATGAAGACGTTTCCATTGACCGGGTCAACGGCGATGCCCCCGGGGTATTGGATCGAGACGCCCTTGACTTCGAAGGGCAGCTGCACGCCAGAAGGGCTGAACTTTTTGAAGCCGTTTGGTTCATCAATGTCGGCGACGAAGACATCGCCGTTGGCGGGGTCCACAGCGACGCCGACCGCGAATTTAAAGCCGGTCAGCTGGGATTCGGGGGTCGCACTGCCGGCGGCGGCTGCGGCGGGGGTGAACTTGTTGACGACTTCGCCGTCGGTGACGTAGATATCACCGGCGGAAGGATCTGCGGGGTTGGTCGAATTGTCGACCGCGATGGACTCGGGATGTGGTCCCTGGGCCTGGCCCACGTCGAAGGTGTTGGAGAATTCGTACTTGAAGGCGGCCTGGGCGCTTGCGCCGCAGATGAGGAGCAGGGCAAGGGAGGTACAGAAGGCGGCGAGGGAGACCGCGGCGCGAGGCAGGGGCGGCGGTGCGGCATTGGCCTGGGTCACTCTCGGCAGACCGAACCCGCCCCTTCGCAAAGTCGAGGAAATCATCGACGGGCCCTCCAGTTCTTGTGGACTCTGGAAGCCCTGTGTCCCTTGCGCTTCTTCTTGGCGCAAGGTGTGCTCAAGACTGGGTTTTGGTTGGCCGTCTTGCCGTTCTGGCCGGTGATGTCGGCAGTTACGTGGAGGGAGTGCTTGCAGAGGGGGGTGTTGTTTTGGAGGAGGCCCTTGTGGCCGCCGTCGAGGGTGAGGGAGAAGTTGGAGACGGGGGCATCAGGGACGGTTTCAAAGGTGGTGCGGATGCCGCCCTTGACCTGGTCGACGTGGCCATCGAGGGCGATGTCGATCTGGCCGTTTAAGGCGGCGACGATGTCGGGGAGCTTGTGGCCGCCGCCGGTGCGCAGGTAGACGGGGCCTTCGAGGGGCTTTTCAAGCAGCGGAGTGGTCGCCTTGGCGAAGCCGAGGACCGAGCCCGGCGGGCATTTTTCACCGGGGACCTTGCCGGCGAAGAACTGGACCTTGGTGCAGGGATTAGATATGTGGGCGTTGTCGACGATCTCGGTCGGAGGCAGGGTGACGGCGGCGCGGGAGACGTTGGCGTAGGGGCCGCCGCTGGGGTAGGAGATATCGGCGTGCACGGCGGGGACGCCGGCCTGCCTGGTGGAGCCGGTGAAGCCCATGGTGAGCTTGGGGGCGAAAGAGAGGGCGCGGCAGCTGGCGACCTGGAAGTGTTCGCTCGGCTTCACCACGGCGCCTTCTTCGCCGAAGACTTCGGTGTCGACGGAGAGGGGATCGCAGTTGGTCGGATTGAGGACGAAGTTGGGGCGGTCGAGGTTGATGCGGATGGTGCGCAGCCGCAACGGGATCCCTTCGAGGATGGTGGGCAGGGGATCGGAGACGGCGGTGATCTGGGCGGTTTCGGGGTTGACGTGGAGGGCGGCGCGGACGACGACGTTGCCGAGGTCATAGGGGCCGGAGACGGCCGGGGTGATCACCGCGAGGCTGAGCGGCGCTCCTTTGTAGGGGCCGGCGAGGTAGACCTTGCCGGCGAGGTAGACCGGGTGATCGCCGGCGCCGGCGCCAGCCTGGGAGGCGCCGATCTGGGAGGCGGCGGGGCAGCTCGGCTGGGACTCCTCGCGCAGGCCCGAGTAGCCGGGCTGCGCGGCGGCTTCGATCGCCGCCTGGGGGCAGTAAGGGATGCCGGCGAGGGTGGCGGAGAGGCCAGGGGGGGTGGTGACGTTGAGGGCGGTGAGGTCCTGGTCGCCGTCGGGGCGGGTGAGTTCGAGGGAGAACGGGGAGTGAGCGGCGGCGGTGTCTTCGCCGGCCGCCGCGGTGAGGCTGGGGTCAAACGGGCGGGGCGAGGGCGGGCAGGCGCCACCACCCGGTCCTTGGTCGATCTTGAAGTACTGGGTGGAGGTCTGTTTGGAGAGGGCCGAGTCCCAGGGGGTGAAAGTGCTTTCAACGGCGTATTCGCCGCACCGGGTCGGGGTGGCGAGGAGCCCACGTTCGGAGCCGAAGAAGTGGAGGTTGAATTCAGTAAACGGACTCTGAGGGAGGTTTTGGAAGGAGACGAGCAGCCGGCCGGTCTGGGGATCGGGCTGCACCGAGCCGGCGAGTTTGACATGGGTGGCGAAGCCGTTGGCGGTGAGAAAGAGGCGGTAGCGGTTGCCTGACTTGGGTTCGCCGATATAGATCGCGCCGGGGATCGGGCCGGGCAGTGCAGAGCTGTTAAGGCTGACCGTTCCAACCTTGGAGCTTTCGGGGCACTGTGCTTCTTCTTCGGTGCGAAAGCGCGCTTCGGCATCCGAACACGAGGTCTTGCCGTCGGCGGCATTGGGGTTGATCGAAATCCCTCCCGGCAACTCCACAGTCAAGGCACGGATCTCGGACGACGCAGGGGTCGTCGGACTCTCGTTTTGAGGGACGCTGAGGTCGACTTCGAGGCCGGACGGTGTATCGGCCTGCCCGGTGGTGGGCTGCGCATAGAGGCTGGGATTGAAGGTGAGCTGATCGCAGCCGGTGGTGGCGGGCCAAGGCGCCGTCGCACTAGTAGCGCCGCCGCCTTCGTAGCCGGTGACTTCGAGTGAGGAGCTGAGCGCTTCGCCGCAGCTAGTCGGGTTATCGAGGAGGGGGACCAGTTCGCTGCTGGAGGGAGTGGGCGCAAAGCAGGGGAATTCAGTACCGCCGGCGCAGTAGTGTAATGGGAATCCAAACGGAGCGCGTTCGACGTTATGACTAGGATCAGCCGGCACGCCCCAGAGTTTGAGCGTTATCAATTCAGGCGCAACGAACTGCTCGATATTATGCAGCGTCGCATCGAGACCGTAGTCGCTGCCGGTTCTCGCATGGAGTTCGACATATGCCGGCGCTTCGAGATATGGAAGAAAAAAGCCCAGAACTCCCGCCTGCGAACTCGACGCTTCAAGGTTGAAGACCGGGACCTCAAAGTCAAAACCTTCGTAGACAACGAGGTCATTCCACCCCACCTGGGAGTCGGGAGGACACTTTCTTTCATCGAACGCCACCAGGGAGCATTGCGGGGTAGAGTGCGGATTGCCGACCACACCGGTTGGCAATTCGTTCGTGACGTCCTTCAGGTTCTCACAGTCACACGTCGGCCCGCCTCCGTGGTATTGGTTCTCAGCCGACCCGACAAAAAAACTGGTTGTGATGTTAGGATGCCCACCCGCCTGGGTGGTCGACGGTTCGGCGTTGTATGAGTAGATCGGGAGGGCAAGAGCGGGGGAAGCCGAAAATACGGCGATGCTGACGACAGCGATGAACAAAGCCAGCGAGAGACGGACGCGCCCACAGCTCACGGATAAAACGCGGCCCGAATCAACATCCCGTCGCGAAGCTAAACGAGAATCCATCCGCAGCCCCGCCGCCAGATCCACGTTGGTTCGCCTCTTCATCCTATCTGTCCCGTCCGCACTCACGAGCGCCTTCCTTGACGCTTCTTGCGGTGCCTGCTCTTGTGGTGCCGCTTCTTGTGCTTGTGGTGCGAACGGCTGGTGTTAGAACTCACATTGCCAGTGGCGCCCAATTCAGCACCGCTACCATTGTGGATAGGTGCTTCGGGTGCGCTGCCGGCGCCGTGGCACTCATCCGCGGCTTCACAGGGCGCCGCGGGTGCGAGGTAGGGGAAACCGCCGTCTGTGCGGGCGTCGTAAAACTTGAGCTGGCTTCCGTTGCGGTCCTGACCAACCAAAGTGTCGTAGGTGGAGAAATAGACGTTGGCGCCATCCGCACTCACACCGACAAGGCCCGCAGTGAATAATTCCTTATTTACGCCAAAAGAGAAAATACCACTGGTAAGTTCCCGAATGCTCGTACCCGAGGAGATCAGTTGGGCGTGTCCTTCGGTGTACTCATAGACGTCACGCAGCCCGTCAGTATCGCGCGGTACAAGTGCATCGCGAGTACTGAAGAATGTCCGCCCGTCGTTGCTCATGAAGAGACCGTTGCTGCTTGCGTACACGTTGGAGGTCGGCGGTTCGCCGTCCGGCAAGCAAGAGACGCAGGTCACTTCTTCGGTCGAGGGATCATACGTGTACATCTCAGTGTAGCCGGCGTTGTTATATGCCGTTACCCTGTCGGCAGTCAAGAACGCCATGTGAGTGTCTTCAGGCGAGACCTGCATCCTGATAACGGGGCCGGCACTGCAGTAATGGAGGTATTCTTCCTCCCGGCAGTAAGGCTGTGGAGTAAATGAGGCTACATACTGAAGCGCTCCATTGCGATAGTCGTAAAGGTTCTCCTCGCCCTTGATGCCTCTAGGACCTGCGAGCTGCTCGGGAGAAAAGAAATAGATGTCGCCATTTTTGGCGGCGATAAAGTTGTCGGACAGGCCGTTGCCGCCAAGGTATCCCTCTATGTTTGGTTCATGATAGCTGTTGTTGGCGAACGGCACAACACCACAACCCGATGTCCACGATGCGTGGCAGTTGGCGGTGTTGCCGGGCGCGCCGGGTTCTTCCTTTTCGCCCTTGGAGATCAGGGTGAGGGTCGGATGCCCTTCGTTTTCGCTCCACATGTAGAGGCCGGAGCCGCTGTGTTCGAGATCTTGTTCAGTGAGGTGTTCGTCGGATGTGAAGAAAACCTTGGAGCCATCGGATGTCTCGTCGATGTAGTGGACCGGATGGCCGGGGGCGATCTCGTAGGTGACCGCGTCGCCTACGCGCATATAGAGCTGGCTCGCCTGGAGCGGACAGAGGTCTGGATTCAGGCCGTGATAACGACCTTCATAGTGTTCAAGCCCACATTCGGCTGGATGTTCGTTCGGACCCGCTCTGGCTGCCATCAAGATATGCGATCCGTCGCGCGACACCGCCGGGACCTGGAGCGATTCCTGATCGGGAGAGGTATCGCCAGGCTGGATTGGTATTGGCCCGCTGCCTTCGGTCAAGGAGACTTCAGAGGCCTTGTTGGTATCCGTGTTGTTATCGATCAGCGAGAAATCAGGACTTGAGCCAACCTGGAAGACGTAGTGGGTGAAATCGGCGGACTGTCCGAATACCGGGCTCGGTTCGTAGCCCGGCACGTTCGGCCATTCTTCAAGAAGGGACCCGTCCGCGCCCCTGACGTACGGGGTGAAGTCGAGGATATGCGGCCCGTTTTCGCCGCCGACGCCATCGTTCCAGTCGATGAACTTATCCATGCTGAGGTCCGTGCGGACGCCACCCGGCGCAGTCAAGGGTAAAAAGATACTTCCGTCGTTGGAGCGTTCTTCCTCGGGTGGGCCGTTGTCGTCATGGGACTGATTACTGGGCTGGCCAACGTACTTCGTCACCCAGCCTTCGTCGGTGCGGGTGGAAACGTAAAGATCGCCGTAAGTATTTGGAGGTTCGCCGGAACCAGGGATAGCTCCAATGAAGCCGCCGAAGGCAAAGCGCGCCGGGTTGGTTGCTTCAGGGGAGTTGGGGCCCTCCGGATAGAGCGTCGTGCCTTCCGCATAGGCGGGCGAGACGAGCTCGTAGGCCCGGCAGTCCGGAAGGTCAGAAGAATTCGTTATCTGGCGGAGGTGGGCATTGGGGCAGCTTGGCGGGTAGAAGCCGAAGGTCTGATCTACGCTCATAGCCGTGCCGTAGGGGTTTTCCGCGACCATCCGGAAGTGGTAGGTGACACCTGGCTGAAGTTCGTTAAGGGACACCTTTACGGCGTGAGGTGTGAAGAGTTCTTCGGTGATTTCTCCTCCCGCCGGCGCTGGAGCCACTTTTCCATAGTTGGTCGTCGGGCCGTACTCGAAGCGGTATTTCGTGTCAGCGCCGTTGGGGTTAATCCGAGCGTGCAGTTCGGCCGCCGATTTCGCCACGTTCGACGAAAAGGAAGTTTCGATCGTCGGCTTGCCCAGAGTCGTGAATTCCTGGTCCTCTCCGTAAGTCGTCCCTAAACCGTTAGTTGCGACGACCCGGTAGTGATAGGTGATGAGCGGCTGCAGCCCCGTGATCGGGGTCGAGAGATGTTTAAGGCCATTCGGCGAGCCGGCGTCTTCAACGGGGGTGGTTTCGCCGTAACCCGTGTCCGTGCCGTACTGGAAGTAGTATTCAGTGGGTTCGCCATTGCCGATGAACGAACCTTCCAGGGTCGCGCTCGTGCTGGTCAGGTCCGTTGCCGCTTCGGTTGTAAGATTCGGCACGAAGTGGGGGGAGAAGGTGTGGTCTTGGCCGTTGCTGGTGCCTTTGGCGTTGCTGACGACGACCCGGTAGTGGTAGGTAGTTTCGCTGGTGAGGCCGGTAAGGGTTGCCGTCACCGGGGTGAGTCCGCTGAAGTGTTCTTCAGAGCAGGGAACGCTGCCGAGGCTGTATTTACGGCTAGTGCCGTATTCGACGTGGCAGCCGGTGACGGGTCCGCCACCGTTAGGATCGACGTTGGCTTTAACCGTCTCGGAGGTCGGAGTCGAATCGGTGGGCGTCTCATATGTGACCTTCGGGAGGATGACTTTCGGGGTGAAGATGTCGACGACGCCGCGAACGCTGTCGGCCACATAGAGATAGCCGTTGGAGTTGACTGCGATCCCGCCCGGCACTTCTCCGAAAGGAGAACCCGACGAGGTGCCGGTGAGCTGCCCGAGGTATTCGCCGGATGGGGAGAATTCATCGACGACATCATTGCGCCGGTCGACGACGAGCACGTCTTCGGTGGTGGGGTCGACGGCGACGCCGGTCAGGTGGCCGAAACCGCCCCCCGGGACTTCAGCGCCAGTGAACGCCCGCACGAATTCGCCGCTGGATTCGAACTCGTCGACTTCGTTGCGATTTGGTTCAACGACATAGAGGTTGCCGTTGGGGTCAACGGCAATGGCATTGATCCCTCCGGGGCCGCCGAAGCCACTATATCCGAAGTCATAGCAAAACTTGCTGGCGCCGATAGCTTCAAAGTCGACTTCATTGCGGTTCGCGTCATATGCATGGACGCACCCGGGAGATCCGGCCGGTGGCGATTCACTTTCCTCAGCTACATACACGCGCCCTCTCGTGGACTCGGCCGAGTTGTCGACGGCAACTGCGACTCTTGCGGTAAACCTCGATCGAGGGGCAACAAAGCCACCCAACCCCTGGAAGACGTCAAGCTCTTCGAGGTCTGCCACATAGAGGTCGTCATTGAGATCGTCGAAGGCCAGACCTTGTACGAATGCACCATAATCTGCACCATTGCTTAAGAATTGACCTTGGCCAGTCTGCTGGCCGAGCAGCGTCTGGGAGGGGTAGGCGTCGTACTCGGAGATGAGGCCATGATCTCCGGGGTCGCTGACCCAGACGTGATCGTTGTTGGGGTCGACCGTGACCCCCCACGGGTTGGTGAAGCCGGCGATCTGGGAGTCGTATTCGCGCCCTGGCGCGCCGAGAGTGGTGAAGGTCTGGTCTTCGCCGCGTTCGGTTTCGCCGACGCTAGCGGCGACAAGGCGGTAGTGGTAGGTGGTTCCCGGGTGCAGACCGGTAAGGTCGGCGTGAACGTTTTCCGGCGTAGAGACCGACTGGCCCTCCGCACATGGAGTCTTGTTGCGGTATTTAGTGGAGATACCCCATTCGAAGTAGCATTCGGTCGTTTCGCCGCTCGCGCCCCCGGAGAGTTCGACGCGGCCATTGAGGGTGGCGGCGGTTTCGGTGAGCGCGGTGGCTTTGCCGGTGGTGGGGATGGGGGAACCGACTCCTTCAAAAACCTCGATGGTGTCGTTGGATCGGTCGGCCACGTAGACCACATGGTGCCCGGAGCCGTCGACGGCGATGCCGGCGGCTTCGCCGATGTGGGGGGCGCCGAAGATTTCGAGCTGTTCGGCGGAGGAGCTGTAGACGCCGACTCCGACACCACTCTGGGCGACGTAGAGAAGGTTGTCGGAGGGGTCGGCGACGAGGGCAGTGGGGTTTTCGGCATCTGGTATGTCGCCGATTTCGGTTCCCGAGGATGTGAACTGGGTCAGATCGCCGCCTCCGTTCGCCACGTAGAGCGTGCCTTCGGAATTGACGGCGATGCCGACCGGGTTGACGCCCCGACCGGAGTTCCATTCGGTGATGAGGCTGTCGACGGGCGCGTACTCGTGCATCTGGCCGTGTTCTTCGCCATTTTCGTAGACCCAGAGGTTGCCGGTAGGGTCGACGGCGATGCCGGCGATGCCGGTAGCAAAGCCGCCTAGCTGGCCACCGGTGCCCCAGGCGGAGATCAGGTTGCCTTCGGGGCCGAACTTGGAGATGAGGGAGTCGGCGCGGTCGCCGACGTAGACGTCTCCCTGTTCGGGGCCTGGGGAATTGTCGACGGCGATGAAGGCCGGTTCCTCAAGGGCGCCGGGCGCCGATCCGGCGGTGCCTTCGAGGCATCCGGAGGTGCAGACGTTGACACCGGCGCCGCCGACATTGGCGCCGAAGGCGCGGATGAAGGCGCCGGAGGCGGAGAACTCGTCGACGCGGTGGTTGCCGGCGTCGGCGACGTAGAGATCGTGGGTGGCTTCATCGACGGCGAGGCCGCCGAGCGCGGCGAGGGAGAGCTGGCCGTCGCCGGAGCCGGGGCCGGAGCCGAAGGAAGTGGAGTAGACGTGGGTGGCGGCGAAGGCGGGGGTGGCGAAGAGGAGCAGTGTGCAGGCCGCGGCGAGGAGCGAGGCGAGGGCTAAGACCGACCGCCTGCGCAGGCCCACGACAGCAGGTGTGTGGGCCTGCGCGGCGGGGGAGCGGCGGGTCATGCGGGAGCTCCGGGAGTGAGGGCGAGGGACGGAGTGAAGGCGGGGGTCCCATTGGCGGCCAGGTCGTGCGAGGCGGAAACAGCAACTGGGGCACTTAGGTCTGCGCGGCGGGCTACGCCCGACCCCGCAGACGGCAGGACATTGTGAGCTTGCGTCCCCTCCGCGAGCCCGCGCGCACCCCTGGCGGCGGCGGACACACTTCGCGTCGCGGCGTCCTCGGGCTTGCACTTGGCACCACCAAACGCCGCACCCTGCGTCCTTGCGACGCTCGGTCCGGCGCTCGTCAGGGTCACACCCGGACCCACGGAGGGGACGCCGGTCGCTGTCAACCCACTCGCCACAAATGCTGCGTCAATCGCTCCCTGCGCAAAGGAATCAGATCGTGATGCTTGCTCGCCACGAATGCTTCGGCATCGCTCGCCGCGCAGAAGAATCAAATTGCGACTGCTTGCTCGCTCTGCCTCGCCGGGGCTTGCGGTGCTCGGGGTCGCTGTCGCGCCGGCGTGACTCGTCACGCCGGTGACTGCGACGCGGCTTGGGGGTGCGCAGTCTGTGGCGGAAGCGGACGAAGTGAGGGCGGCGGTCCCTGGGGCGTTGACGGTGGCTGGCGGGGCACCGGCCGTGAGAAAGGTGGAGCAGCTGCGAGCGGCCGGGGCGTGGAGAGGAGAGGGTCCCCAGTGGTCCTGGTGCCGCTCGCACTGCTCGATGGGCGCCATCTGCCAGAGAGAGAGACGGCTGCCAACCTGTCGGCGAGCCGACATCGCGGCGCGGCCAATCTGGCGGCGGCTGGCGAAGCCGGTTTCCGAAGTCGATGCCCTCACTGTTACCTCTCCTATCCCGCGAGACCCTCTGCCAGCCGCTCCCTGCGGCCCTGTGAGACTCGCTATGTCCTGTAGTCCCGTGCCCGCCTAAGGGGCAAGCGGCTTAAATAAAAGCAGATCGTGATCGGGAAGGCAACCCTAGTTTTCTTAAGAGATAGCTAGCTTTCCCAGCAGAAGGCGCATCCGTGGCTTCAGCGCGCAGAATCGTGGGGGCTAGCTGGAGGGCGCATTGGCGATCTCGGCGGCCAGCCTTTTGGCCGCCTCGGGACCGAGGTAGGGCCAGAGGACGAACTCGACGAGGTCTGGAGGAGGGATTCTAGGGACTCGGATTCGGCGAAGATGGGGCGTGTGTGGCGAGGGTTGCCGTGGCCGAGCATCTACTTGGGTGAGTCGCCGGGGGGAGTTGCACCCCCCGGCGCTCGCAGAACCGGACGTGACAGTCTCCCGTCATCCGGCTCCCGTCATCCGGCCCGCGACTGCGCGGCTAGCCGCCAGTGGGCGAAGAGCTCGGGCTGGCGCTTACGCGCGGACGCCACGAGTTCCCACGCCGTTTGCGGACGGCGGCGCAATCGTTTGTATTTCCGCATGGCCCATCGCATGAGGTACTCGTTGATGCGATCGAGAGACCGGAGCAACTCGGACAGGTAGAAGCAGCCGTAGTAGTTGATCCAGCCCCGCACGGTCGCGTTGATCGACCGGGCGAGGTCAGCGAGGGTCTCCCCACTCCGCAGGTGCAATCGCCAGCGCCTAATCGTGTGACGGATCGCCTTCGCGGCGTCGTCGGAGATCGCCGGACAGAAGCTGACGAACAACGCGCCGCTCCTGTCCTGAGCCGATCGCTGCCGAAACGTGTAGCCCAGGAAATCGAACCGCTCGTGCTCGTGAGAGTCGGTGCGATTCGAGTCCTTGCAGTACACGATGCGCGTCTTGTCTGGATGAAGCTCCAGACCGACCTGCGCCAGCCGCCCGGTGATCGCGTCAAGCACGACGCGCGCCTGAGACTTGCTCTTGCAGTGCAGGATCACATCGTCCGCGTAGCGCTCGAACAGGACTGCCGGGAACTCCCGAACCAGCCACATGTCCAACGCGTAGTGCAGGAAGATGTTCGCCAGCAAGGGCGAGATCGCCGAGCCCTGCGGACTGCTGCGATCCCGTGCTTGAAGGGTGCCGTCCTCGTGTTGCAGCGGCGCTTTCAACCACCGCTCCACGTAGAGGAGAACCCACCGCTCGGTCGTGTGGTGAGCGACCGCACGCATGACGAGTCGATGGTCAAGGCTGTCGAAGAACGACCGGAGAAAAAGATCGATCACCCAGTCGGCTCTCCAGCAGCGCTCCCGGCAAACCCCCACCGCGTCCAGCGCCGAGCGCCCCGGTCGGTAGCCGTAGGAATCGGGGTGGAATACGGGCTCCACCTCCGGCTCCAGGTACAGCCTGACAACCGTTTGCGCGACCCTGTCCGCGACGGTGGGCACGCCGAGCATCCTCGACCGCCCGTCCCGCTTCGGTATCTCAACCGCCTTGACCGGCGGCGGCATGTAGCTCCCCGAGGAGAGCCGATTCCAGAGCTTGTTGAGGTTCCCCGCAAGGTTCCTCTCGAACTCCTCGATCGACTCCTCGTCGACCCCCGCGGCCCCCTTGTTGGCCTTGACCCTCAGCCATGCCTCCCAGACCAGCCGTTTGGAAATCACAAACGACTTGCCGTTCGGCTTCGGCTCGCTCACCGGCTCCTCCCGCCCGAGGGCGGTTGACCACCAAACGAACCTGGATGACCCGCCCCCGTCGCTCCACCCGCATTACCGGGCTTCATCGCTACCACGAGGCGGTCCGCCCCTGTGACCCGCATCGGTACTCGGCCCCTCGCAGTTCCAGCTGCTTGGGGATCTCCCTTCCACGACCGACCGTGGGCCAGAACTGCGCCACTGGTCGCGCGCGGGCGCGGGACGACAGGTTCCCACGTTCCACACCAGAGCCCAGACCAGGCTCGCACCACCTCCATGCCGGACACCGCCTGGCCAATCAACAGGCACCCGCCAGGCTCATCCCGAGGCTCTGGCTCGGCCCCGGTTTCGATGTCATTTTCCCGTTTCGACACGTCATCAGTGGTTCACTCACGTTCGCCTTCTTGGCCCACACCTGACGCGCTCGAATGGCACGCCTTGTCCGCAACGCTCAGCACCCCGGCTCTTGACCGACGCACCTTGCGGTGGTTTGCAGCCTCCCCCTGCAGGGCGGCCACGGAGGATCACCGGCCACTTCTGGTAGGTCCCTCCATCTCTGGTGCAGCACCGCATCCAGTGATCCGATCTTCTACATCGACTCTCCTTCAGCGTTCGTAGTCACACAGCCGGACCAGGTTCCACGGACTCCGTCAGATCGGGGGTAGATCAACCCGGATCGAGCTCGCCACCGCGATCCACGACTACATCGAGCTCTTCCACAACACCCGCCGCCGACACTCGGCGCTCGGGATGCTCACCCAACCGAATACGAGGATCTACACAACGCAACCAAGGCCGCCTGACTCCAGAACCGCGACTCCAAAAAAGCGGGGGTAGATCAGAGTCTCCGTGAAACCCGGCCTGGCTCAACTTCCACAGGCGGCCTTGGACGAGGCGGCGTGCCGGATTCTATTCTTGGGAGGGGACAAGAGGGAAGGCCATCGGAGGAGAGGCTGCCGCGGCGGTTGATCTGCAGGGAGACTCGTCCTAGGCGCGGGGGGACCGATTTGTCGGTGGTTTTGATCGAGCCGCTCATCTGCACGCTTACCGGGGCTGGGGTGACGGGGCAGGGCGGTGGAGATGATCTGGCCTTACAAGGAGGCCGGGAGGTCTCCTTGTT
The DNA here is from genome assembly GCA_963842375.1 of uncultured Solirubrobacterales bacterium. Classification (GTDB taxonomy): domain Bacteria; phylum Actinomycetota; class Thermoleophilia; order Solirubrobacterales; family 70-9; genus CAVUPF01. The sequence goes on along the minus strand of CAWJGB010000010.1, from coordinate 50,252 downwards.
GGGAGAGGCCGGCTTGGGTGGCTTGGGTGGTTAAGACCAACGCCACCAGGAGGGCGGCGCTGGTTGCGAGCGTGGTCTTTCTCTTCTTGGTGATCCCTGCCCGATCTATGTATTTCCTAGCGCACCAACGGGTAGACGCAGATGTATCCGGAGGGCTGACCGGTTTCCTGTTCGACCGGGACCCCAACGCCGTCGACCACCACCGTATTGTTTACTTTACCCCCGCCGACTGTGCCGTAGAGCTCGTCTGTGTATTGGTGCTGTGAGGGTTCTCCCCCGATGCCCAAGTCGAGCACGTCTCTGGTCGAGTAGAGCTCCATCGGGGTGGGCAGCCAGCCGCCCCTGGCGGCGCAGGCTTCGGCCGCGGCCTCAAGGTTGGGAGCGACCGGGTTTGAATGGGTGTCAAAGCAGAGGCCGCGGATCAGGGTGGTGTTGGCCGGGCAGGATGCGGAGTGCTTGTCAACGGTATTCGCGTTAGCGGCATTTTCGGCGTTGGCGGCTGCTGGGACGACACCGAGGGCCGACATTTTGATGTTGGCGCCGGTGATCGATTCGGCGTCGATCTTGCCACCGCTGATCGTGCCGTTGGCGATCTTGCCGCCGGTCACCGCTTTGGCCTTCAGCTGGCGTGAGCCGACGCTGTCGGGGGGGACCCTGAATGCCGCGTAGGCGCCGAGGGTCCCTCCTGAGAGCCCGGCGATGAGCGCGATCGTGCCGACAACGTTTGCGTAGGTCAATTTGTCCAGCAGCTTTCCGATCATCTTGGACTCCTTGTTAGGTTTTTGCCTTGTTCGTTTCTTCTAAGCTTGGGACCGCTCGGCGACTGGAGGTGGTCGGCGGGGCCTTCACCCAATCCCCAGGAAGAATAAGATCGTGACTGCGGATTGGGCGAAGGCGGGTTTTTCACATAAACCGCCACCCCTCGGCTTCGCCTCCGGGGACAGCGGGTCTTGCGCCAACGCCCTGGAAACCTTGAGCGTCCTGCTCCGCGCTTCGCGCTAGTACAGGCGGGGTTGTCGCGGGACTTACCAGGGGCGACTTGGCCGCTCGCGTGGTCCATGCGAAGGTGCGTTTGAGGTCGCCGACGTGCTTACTCGGAACGAGCTGGGCGGAACGGAGAGTGGAGTCGGTTTGCCCCGACCCGCCGCATGACTTTCTGACCTTTCTCAGCTCAGCGCCTGCCGTGCTGGCGGCGCTTCTTGGCCGTATGCCGCTTTGACTTGTGGCGCTTCGTCTTGCAGGCGGACTTGGTCTTGACGCGCTGGGAAACGGTCTTGCCGTTCTGGGCATCGATTTCGACCTTGGTGAGGGTCGGGGAGGCGCAGAGGCTGCGGGTGTTCTCCAGGTAGCCCTGCTTGCCGCCGAACAGGGTGAGACGGAAGTGGCCGATCGGCACGTCGGGGACTGTGGGGATCACCGTCTTCAGCTTCCCGCCGGCGACCGAGGTCGATTCGCCCTCCGGCATCACCGTCACCTGGCCACCGAGGATGAAGACCACGTGGGGCAGGACGCTGCCCCCGGAGCCCGAGAAGCCAGAGACCGCGTAGGCGGGGCCTTCTAGCGGCGCTTCGAGCAGCGGGGTTTCGTCTTTGACGGTGCCGATCGCGGCTTTGCCCTTGCACTGGTTTGCGGCAAGTTCTGAGCGGTCGCAGAGGTTGCCGAGGTGTTCCTGGTCGATCTCGAAGGCTTTGGGCAGGGTGACCGCGACTGATTTGATGTTGGCGTCGCCGGGGGTGGTGTTCAGGTCAAACTGCATGCTCGGCTCCTTGCCTTGCTTCGTCGCCTTTCGGCCGCCCAGCTGGGTGATTGTCATCTTGGGGGCGAAGGGCAGCGTTTCGCAGTTGACGGCGGTGAACGGCGAGGAGAAGCTGACCGCGGTGCCCTGGTTGCCGACCCCTTCGGAGACGGTGTGGAATTCCGAGCAGTTGGTCGGGTTGATCATGAAGTTCGGGCGGTTGATGTTGACCTGGATGGAGCGCAGGCGCAGCGGGATACCGCCGATGATTTCCGGGACGATTTCTGAGTCGGCGGTGACGTGGGCGTCGGAGGGGTCGATATGCAGGGCGACGCGAATGACGACGGTGCCGTAGTCATAGGGGCCGGCCAGAGCGGGAGTCACGACGACAAGGCTCAAGGGGGCGCCCTGGAAGGGGCCGGCGAGGTAGATCTTGCCCGTCGCGTGGAAGGGATGCGAGCCCGGGCCGGCAGCTACGTTTGAGGTCCCTATTTCGCTACTTGCCGGGCAGCTCGGGTCTTCTTTCTCGGCGCGCCCTAAGGACTCTTTGGCCGCTTCGATGTCGGCTTCCGGGCAGTAGGTAACGCCGTGGAGGTTGGCGGTCAGGCCCGGCGGCATGATGAAGTTCAGCTTGCCCAGGTACTGATCTCCGTCTTCGCGGGACAAAAGCAGCGTGAAGGAGGAGAAGGCGCCTGCCGTCGGGGTGGCGGTCCCCGCTTCAAGACTCGGGTTGAAGGGGCGAACCTGGCCGGGGCATTCGGAGCCGTGCGGGCCCGAGGAGAGGGCGAACACCTGGTCCGCTTCCTGAGGGGCAAGCGCTTCGTCCCAGGGGAAGAAGTCGGCGTTCACCGTGTAGATCGTGCAGGTGATCGGCGTCGCCATCAGCGCTCGTTCGCCGGAAAAGAGGTGCAGCTGTAAATCGTCGAAGGGGACCTGGGGCAGGTTTTCGAAGTAGGCGGTGAGTTGCCCCGTTTCGGGGTTCGGTTTGACTGAGCCGATCAGCTTGGCGTTGATCCCGGAGCCCGAGGCGATCTCGAAGAGGCGGTACTGATCCCCAGGCTTGGGTTCGCCGATGTAGACGGAGCCTTCGAGGCGACTGTTGAGGCTCGGGGTGCCGATCGAGAAGGTGCCGATCTTCGAGCTGTCGGGGCATTCGGCTGAGCCCTCCGATTTGAAGTTGGCCTGCGCTTCGGTACACATGGTCTGTCCGTCGGCGGCGTCGGGGTTGATCGTGAAGCCGGGAGGCAAGGTCACGGTGGCGGACTTGATATCCGACGGGGAGGCGGCAAAGCCCTCGAACTGGGGAGCGCTCAGCTCTACGTTCAGCCCCGAGGCCGAGTCGGTCTCCTCGGTCGTGGGACTCGCAAAGAGGACGGGTTTGAAGACCTCTCTTTCACAACCGGTCGTTGGCGGGTAACTCGATTCGGCTTCGGTTGATTCTTCGGGATCCTGGTAAGTCTGGACGTTGAGGGTCGTCTTCAGCGGTTTGCCAGTACAGGTGGTGGGGCTGTCTGTAAGGGGATTGTTTGGAAGGCCCGATCGGGTCGGAGTCGAATTGCAGCTTGCATTGAGAAGGCCCGGGCATCCTGCCGGGTTGCCGAGAGTGCCTTGGGGGAAGCGTTCGGCCGTGTGACCTGGATCGGCTGGAAATCCCCAAAAGGTAAGTTCGGCACCCTCAAGCGGGTCCAGCTGAGTGATGTCTTGAACGGTGAAGCGAAGACCATAGTCGGACTCGGTACGCACTGCGACAGGAATATCGATCGGGATATTCAGGATGGGAACTATAAATGCAAAAAGCGCAGTATCGGGCCCGGGTTCGAGGTCATAGACTGGCGCGGTGCCGAGCAGGTATTCGGCGTTTCCTTTGTAGTTGGCGCGGGTCGTGATGAGTCCCACTTGAGAGTTTGGAGGACACTGATCCGTTGCGAAGTCAACCGAGGTGCACGGGGTGATCGCGTTGGGGTTGCCGAACACCCCTTCGGAAGCGTTGAAGATCACATCCTTGGCAGACTCGGGGTTCCCGGGACTATGGAGCGCAAAGGAGGTCGTGAGGTCGGGGTGGCCGCCTGCCTGGGTGGTGGAGGTTGTGGTTTCGAAGGAGGTGATCGGCTCGGAGGCGAAGGCGGGGGTGGCGACGAGGAGCATTCCCAAACAGGCAGCCACCGTAGTGGCGGCGATTCGGGCGCGTAGGTGGTGCCGGCGGGGGGCGATTCGGCGACTTGGCCGGTCGATGGCTCCGGCGGGACGAAGGATAGGCAACTTGGCGGGGGAGGCGGGGCCTTCAGCCAATCCCCGAGAGGCATCAGATCGTGATCGGGGATTGGCTAAAGGCAGGTTTTTCACATAAACCGCCGGCCGCAAGCAACCGGCGGTGGATGCGCCAACGTCTTGGGAACTCTGAACCGCCTGCTCCGCGCTTCGCGCTAGTACCAGCGAGTCTGTAGAAGGCCGTACCAGCGGCGACTCGACCGCCCGTGAAATGCAGGCGGGGGTCAAGTTGTCCTTACCCTGCTCAGGGGTCGCGGTACGGGCAGAGTTTTTGCGGAGGAGGTTCATTTGCCCGCCCTCCGGTTGCTGTGAGCATTGAGCTTGCCTTGACGCTTCTTGGATTTGTGATGTTTTTTGGGGTGCTTTTTGACGGTGAGTGGCAGGGGGCATCCCAGCCCCCCGCTCTCGCAGAACCGGACGTGACAGTCTCCCGTCATACGGCTCCCACCTTCCGGCCGTTGGTTAGGGTCAGTCGCCAGTGGGCAAAGAGCTCCGGCTCGCGTGCACACACGTCCGCCAAGAACTCCCAAGCCCGCATGCGGTGGCCCCGAAGTCGCTTGTACTTCCGCATCACCCAGCGCACCAAGTACTCGTCGATGCGCATGAGGGATTTGACCAACTCGGCACGGTGGAACCGTCCGTAGTAGTTGATCCAGCCCCGCACGATCGCGTTGCACTCTTGTGCTATCTCGGTAAGGGGTGTCCCGTTCCATAGGTGAATCCTCCATCTGCGGATCGTCCGGCGTATCGCTTTTGCGGCTTCGTCACTGACTGCCGGGGAGAAGCTGCGGAACAGCTTGCCCCTGTGGTTCTTGGCCGGTCGGTGGCGAAACGTGTACCCGAGAAAGTCGAAGCGCTCGTGCTCGTGAGAGCCCTTGCGATTCGAGTCCTTGCAGTACACGATGCGGCTCTTCTCCTGGTTTAGCTCCAGGTGACAGTCCGCCATCCGCTTCTCGATCTCGCCGAGCACAAACCGCGCCTGGCGCTCACTCTCGGTATGCACGACAGCATCGTCTGCGTAGCGCTCGAAGCGGACGTCCGGGAACTCCCGAGCCATCCATGTGTCGAACGCGTAGTGCAAATAGATGTTGGCGAGCAGCGGGGAGATCGCAGAACCCTGTGGAGTACCACGATCACGCGCTTCCAGATTGCCGTCCCCGTTGTCGAGCGGGGCCTTCAGCCAGCGCTCGACGTAGAGGAGTACCCACCGCTCCTTGGTGTGGGCGGCTACCGCCTTCAGGATGAGCTTATGGTCAACGAGGTCAAAGAAGGAGCGGAGATCACAGTCGATCAGCCAGTCCGACTTCCAACAGCGCTCCCGACATGTCCCCACCGCGTCTAGGGCCGAGCGGTTCGGTCGGTAGCCGTAGGAGTCTGGGTGGAAGATTGGCTCCACCTCAGGCTCCAAGTACAGCCTGGCGACCGTCTGCGCGACCCTGTCGGCAACTGTGGGCACGCCGAGGGTTCTTGACCCTCGCCCATCCTTCTTCGGTATCTGCACCGCCTTTACCTGGGGCGGCATGTAGGCACCCGAGGACAGCCTGTTCCAGAGCTTGTAAAGGTTCCCTTCGAGGTTCCTCTCGAACTCCGCAACCGACTCCTCGTCGACTCCTGGAGCGCCCTGGTTGGCCTTGACTTGCTTCCAAGCCTCCCAGACAACCCTTTTGTCGATGTCAAACGACTTCACCTTCGACTTTGGCTCGGTCATCGGCTCCTCCCACCCACTTCGTGGTTGACCGCTGTCCTAACCTGGATGGCCCGCCCGCTTCGCTCCAGCCCCGTTACAGGGCCTTCGTCGCTACTACCGGGCGGTCCGCCCCTGTGCCTCGCGTCAGGACTTCGCCCCTCGCGGATTCCGCCGCTTGGGGCCTTCCCTGGGAGGGGCGGCCGGAGGCCATCGACCATGAGCCGCTCTCCCGCGAGACGACAGGTTCCCATGTTCCGCACAGGAGCCTGACCCGCGCTCACGCCACCTACATGCCGGACACCGCCTGGGCAGTAGACAGGGGCCATCCCAGGCTCATCCCAGGCTTCACTGCATGGCCTGGTTTCGATGTCGTCTTGCACATTTCGACACTTCAGCAGTGGTTCGCTTTCGCTCGTCTTCATCGGGTCATACCTGACGCGCTCGTCGGCGCGCCTTTTCCCACGACGCTCAGCACGGACGGCTCTTGACCGCCGCACCTCGGGGTGGTTTGTGATCTCCTCCTGCAAGGCGACCACGGAGGGCCTACCTCCATCTCTTGTACAGCGCCGCCTCAAGGGCGCACCGACCCTTTCCGGTGATGCGTGGCTCGGTGTTTGTGTTTCTTTCCCTTGTGGCGTTCATGGCGCACGCAGCGGCCGTGCTTGCTGACGAAACCCGGCTTGCACTTCTTGGGCTCGGTGACGTTGTCAGCACCGCCCGCGACGGTCCTGATTGGAGGCACCTGCTGCGCCTGGGAGCCGGGCCCGTGGCACTCGTCCGAAGCTGCACACGGAGGCGGCTGCGGTATGAACAAGAAGCCGCCGAGTTCGCGGGCGTCATAGATCTTCGTCAGAGATCCGTTCTGATCCTGGGGCACCAGCGAATCGCGGGTGAAGAAGTAGACGTCGGTCCCATTGGCGCTGACCGAGAGCAGTCCCGAGTCGAAGGGGCTGGTGCCGGTGGAGATAAGCTCGAGGCAGGTACCGGAGGCTTTGCTGAAGCCCTGGCTTGATTCCTGGCAGTTTCCCGTCCCCGCCGGCTCCCACTCATAGACATCTGCCTTTTCGTCGAGGTCGCGCGCGACCAGCGGCTCGGCGGTGGTGAAGAAGACCCGGCCATCGTCGGTGAGGCTGAGACCGTTGGAGGCAAGAGTCGAACCGAACGACGGTTTGACTCCGGTCGGGTCGCAGGAAGCGCAGTTGAGTTCTTCCGTAGTGGCGTCATAGCGGTAGATCTCAGAGTGCCCGGCGTTGTCGTACTTGGTGCTCGGCGGCAGCGGCAGGGTCGAGGTGAAGGCGGCGAAGCGGCCGTCAGGAGTCACCTGGAAGTCGGCGGTGTGTCGGGTCCCGGCTTCGGTGACCGAGTCCAGCAACGCCGGGTTGTCGATCAGCGGGCCGGGGGCAAGCGAGGACGGGAAGACGGCAACTTCGGTGCCGGCGGCGGCGGTGGCGTAGAGGTTGCCACCGGGATCGAGGGCGAGGCCGACAGAGCCGGTGAGGTCCCCGGCGCCGAGGGCGGTGAGCTTGTTGGCGGAGGAGTCGTACTGGGCGATCTGGGTGCCTTCGTCGACGTAGACGTCGTCGGTGGCGGAGTCGACGGCGAGGCTGAAGGCTTCGTTGGGATCGACGGTGCCGTGCGATGCATAGGTGGTTGAGGCGGTGACGGGAAATGCGGAGGGGGTGAACTTCTCGACCGAGGAGTGCCAGTGGTTGACGTAGACGTCGCCATGGGAGTCGACGGCGAGGTTGGCGGGATGTTCGGTCGCAAACGAAACGAGTTCTTTGCCGCTGGGGGCGTAGACGTGGACGCCAGTCTGGTAATCGCCGGCGTAGACGTCGCCGTTGGCGTCGACGGCGACGCCGAGGAGTTCGCCGAAACCGGTGATCTTGTTTTCGTCTTCGCCGTGTCCGTTGGTGGGGATGTAGGGCTCGGAGGCGGTGAAATCGGCGGGTTCGCCGTTGGCCTGGAAGGCCTCGACCGAGTTGGCGCTGGTGAGGTAGACCGTGCCGCTTTCGGAATTGACGGCGACCTGGCTTTCACCGGACCCGAGGAAGTAGGAGAGGCCGGTGATCTTGTTTTCGTCTTCGCCGTGTCCGTTGGTAGGGATGTAGGGCTCGGAGGCGGTGAAATCGGCGGGTTCGCCTTTTTCGTTGAACTTGTCGAGGGTGCCGGCGGCGACATCGGCGACGTAGACGTCGTGGGTCTTGTGGTCGACGGCGATGGCGTTGGCGTTGGTGAAGGAGCCAAAGTTGTGGAGGAAGGTGTGCCTCAGCGCGGGCGGCTGAGGACCGGTGAGCACCGACTCCAGCGTGGTGACGTAGTGGGGCGCGTAGCCGTCTTCGGGGCCGGCGACGTAGAGGTTGGGGGCGTTCAGGGTGCCGTGTTCGGAGCCGGCGAGCTGCTCGGGGGAGAGGAAGTAGATCGTGCCGTTGGCGGAGGAGACGCCGCCGCCGCCGCCGATCGCGACGACGCCGCAGTTGACTTCTTCTGAGCCGACGGTGTTCCAGTGTTCGTGGGCTGAGTCGGCGACCGGGTCGCAGGAGGCGGAGTCGCCTTTGGAGATCAGGGTGAGTGGTTTGCCTTCTTCTTCGCCTTTCTGGGACCACATGAAGATGTCGGCGCCGCTGTGGGAGGTGTCTTCGCCGGTGAGGTGTTCTTCGGAGGAGAAGAAGACCTTGGAGCCGTCGGCGCTCATGCCGTCGAAGAGGACGCCGCCGGTGTTGCCGGTCGCGCCGGGGGTGAGGGCGATCGTCTTTTCCGAGTCGCCGATGTTCATGTAGAGGTGCCAATAGTTGTTGCCGGCGTCGGTTGAGACCTTTTGGCCGAGGAGGATGTGGGTGCCCTCTGAGGAGATGTCGAGCTCTGAGATCCCGTTGGCATCGCCGGGGGAATGGCATTCGCCGGCTCCTTTCAGGCAGGCGAGGGGGTGCCCTTTTCCTTCTGGCGAGTTAGAGATGAGGTGGGTTTCTTCCGTGTTCAGGTTTCGGTCATAGATCGAGACGTTGCCGGTGCTAGGGTTGCCGCCTTCGGCAAACTGAGTGGTTGAGCCGAAGATCAGGTGTTCGCCGTTGGCGGAGAGGTCGGTGGCGATGTAGCCGTCGGGGGTGGCGCTGGGGGGCGGGGTTGGGACGCCTTTCGCGGCGACCATGCCCTGGACGAGCTTGCCATTGGGAAGACGGACCGGGATGCCGGTGTAGCCGCCTTCGAAGCAGGGCGAGCAGCCTTCGGAGCTGCCGAAGGCGAAGGTGTCGAGGCTTGAATCGGCGTCGGAGGGGGTCGAGGAGAAGGGGGTCGCCGAGAAGGGATTGTTCGCCGGGACGCCAACGTATTCAGTGCTCCAGCCTTCCTTTCCACGGGTGGCGACGTAGGGGTCGACGCCGCGGTTGGTGGGGTCGCCGGAAACTTCGGGAATGGCGCCGTCGTGGACGCCGTAGAGGACGCGGCCTTCGGCTTCGGGATAGCCAGCGTAAGGGGTCTGACCCGCGACGAGGTCGGACTCGACGTCATAACCGCCGGCGTTGGTCGCGGAGACGAGCTCGTAGGCGCGGCAGTCGAGGAGTTCGGCGGCGCCGGTCTGCTGGCGTACATGGGCGTTGGGGCAATGATCTTCGAGCACCGGAGTGAACGGGTAGGTGGTGAAGGTGCCATCAGGCCCTTTGGTGGTGCATTGGACTTCAGGTTCCGCTAGGTTGCAGTGGCTGCTCGCCACAACCCTCCAGTGATAGGTGGTCCCCGGAGTCAAACTACCCAGCTGCGCGCTGACTTCCTGGTAGGTCGCGCCTGAGCCGACTTCGGCATCTGGATGCGGAGTACTCGTGCAGGGGTCGGGTTCATCCGAGCATGCGACAGTGCCGTATTCGAAGCGGTAGGTGGTTTCCCCACCGCCGGGGTTAATCTGGGCAGCCAGCGTCGCGCGGTCCGATAGCACGTCACTCACCGACTCATTGCCGATGGCAGGTGGTGGGGGCGGAACCGCGGGAAAAACATCGACTCGCTGATCACCCGTGTCTGCCACATAGACCGTGTGGGTAAAAGCGTCGATCGCAAGCCCTTCGGCGCCGTTTAGGTCCCCGCTGCCGAACGACTCGAGCGGACTACAGCGTTCGCTGCAGGCATGGGAGAAGTGGTCGACGGCGGAACCGCTTTCGACCGCGTACAAGTCGTTGGTCGGCGGGTCGATGGCAAGGCCGACTGCATGGACATTTTCGGTCAGTTCGCCGAGGGGTCCGCCAATATCGGTGAACTTTGTGATATACGGGCCGCCGGCGGCCTTGTAGAGGTCGTCTTCGGCGTCGACGGCGAGTCCGGATGGCGAAGTGCAGCAAGGGTGCGAGAATTTGCTGTGGAGCATGCCACTCTGTTCGAACCAATAAGTGAAGGGTTCCTGTCCCCCCAGCACGAAGAAGTTGCCTTTTGGATCGACTGCGATGCCTTCGATAGGACCGCCGAAGCCGGACAGCTGGCCGTTGGCGCTTCCGCCGGCGCCATTATTGCCCCAGCTTCCGATCAGGGCGCCTTCGGGGGTGAACTTGGAGACGATGCTGTCGCCCCGATCAGCGACGTAGAGGTCACCCTCGCCGGCGGCGGAGTTATCGACGGCAAGGAAAGTGGGGGTCGTGAAGGCACCGGGGGTCGAGGCTGCTTCGCCGGGCTGACATTCTTCGCCGGGTTCTTTGGTGCAGACGTCCTGTTCGGCTTCTGTGCCCGAGGCTGCGACCGCCGTTTTGTTGACCGCCTTGCCGAACATGAGAAGGAATTCGCCTGAGGGGGTGAACTTCTCGACGCGGTGGTTGGCGGGATCGGTGACGTAGACGTCGCGCTTTGAGGGTCCGGAGGAGTTGTCGACGGCTACGTCGGAGGGGTTTGAGAGCGGATAGGGGTTCCGTGGGGTGGAGGGTTCGGCGCCGAAGGAGGTGGAGAAGGTGTGAAAGTACGCAAACGCCGGCGGGGCGGCGAGGACAAGCGAACCGGCCACGGCGAGGATCAAACCGATCGAGAAGCGTCCCGCGAGCCAGGTGGCTGTAGAAGCCGTCTCAAAACCCCCCGCGCACCCCTGGCGACGGCGGACAGCATGAATGCTGCGCCCCTCGCTGCGCGGTGCGGCGTCCTCAGTCGGCCAAATAGCGCAACTGCTATTCGGCCTCCCTGCGTCCTGGCGCCGCTTGGTCCGCCCCTCGCCAGCCGCACATGCTGAGTTTTGAGACAACTTCTTAGCGCCACCGGTCTTGTCGAGGTACAGTCGTCGCAAAGCTGAGGAAATCATCGGTGGATCCTCCGGTTCCGGTGGAATCTTGGAGCCCTGTGGCTCTTGCGCTTCTTCTTGCGGCAGGGGGGCTGAAGCTCGGGGCTCTGGTTGGCCGTGAGGCCGTTTTGGCCATTGAGGTCTGCGGTCGCGCGCAGAGGGTGGGAGCAGAGGTTGGTCTTGTTTTGGAGGAGGCCCTTGCCTCCGCCGTCGAGGGTCAAGGTGAAGTTGGAGACGGGGGCGTCGGGGACTGTTTCGAAAGTGGTGCGGATGCGACCGTTGATGCTGTCAACGTGCCCGTCGAGGGCGATGTCGATCTGGCCGTTCAATGCGGCGACTATGTCGGGGAGCTTGTGGCCGCCGCCGGTGCGTAGATAGACGGGGCCTTCGAGGGGCTTTTCGAGCAGCGGGGTCTGGGCTTTGGCATAGCCGATATCTGAGCCCGGGGGGCACTTTTCGCCCGGGACCTTGCCTTCGAAGAACTGGACCTTGGTGCAGGGGTCCTTGATGTGTTCGTTGTCGACGATCTCGGTGGGAGGCATGGTGAGGACGACGCGGGAGACGTTGGCGTAGGGGCCGCCGCTGGGGTAGCTGAGTTCGGTGTGCAGAGAGGGGGTGCCGGTGTGCTTGGTGGAGCCGGAGAACTTCAGGGAGAGCTTCGGCGAGAAGCCGAGGTTGGTGCAGTCGGCAACCTGGAAGTGGTGGGAGAGGTTTGCCTGAGCCCCCTGGTCACCGCTGATCTGAGCGCTGACCGAGAATGGATCGCAATTGGTCGGGTTGAGGGTGAAGTCGGGGCGATTGAGCTCGATAAGGATCTCCCGATAGCGGAGTGGGATGCCTTGCAGAATCGATGGCAGGGGGTCGGAGACTGCGGTGATCTGGGCCGTGGTTCGGAATCGACGTGAAGCGCCGCCCTGACGACGACGTTGCCGAGGTCATATGGGCCCGAGATCCCGGGGGTGATCACCACAAGGCTGAGCGGCGCGCCTTTGTAAGGCCCGGCCAGATAAACCTTGCCTTGGAAATAAACGGGGTGGGTTCCGGCACCGACGCCGGCGATGGCGGTGCCGATCTGGCTGGAAGCGGACAGCTTGGGTTTTCCTGCTCAGCAAGGCCAGAGTAGCTCGGCTGCGCTGCGGCGGCAATCGAAGCATCGGGGCAGTATGAGACTCCCTTCAGGGTCGCCGAGAGGCCGGGTGGAGTCGTGATGCTGAGGCCGGTGAGGTTCTGGTCGCCGTCATTGCGAGTCATATCGAGGGAGAAGGCGGCGTGGACCGCGGCAAGGTTACTCGCCGAAGCCGCCTGAAAACTGGGGCTGAAGGGGCGGCTGGCGTCGGGGCATGGCGTCCCGTTCGGGCCGGAGTCAAGGACGAAGAACTGGGTCGAGGTCTGTTCGGGTAAAGCCGTATCCCAAGGGGTGAAGGTGCTTTGGACCGGGTAGGTGCCGCACTGGGTAGGAGTCTCGAGAATCCCTCGCTCGGATCCAAAGAAATGCAGCTTGAAGGCAGAGAAGGGAAACTGGGGCAGGTTTTCAAGTGCGACGACCTGCTGCCCGGTTTCTGAGCTGGGGAAAGACGACCCAAGCAGCTTCACATGCACGTTAAATCCATTGGCGGTAAAGATGAAACGGTAACGATCACCGGGTAGGGGCTTGCCGATGTATATCGAGCCCGGGAGGGGCCCAGGTAAGACCGGGCTATCGATCTCCACGGTGCCGATCTTTGAGTATTCCGGGCAGTGGGCTTCGTTCAAAGTCCCGAATGCCGCTTCGGTGTTCGAGCACGAGGTCTTGCCATCAGATGCATTGGGGCTGAGGACAAAGCCGGGGGGCAGCGTCACGGTGGTGGCGCGGATCTCCGATGCAGAGGGGACCGACGGACTGAAGTCCTGGGGAACGGTGGTTTCGAGGGCGACGCCAGATGCCGAGTCGGTCTCGGTAGTAGTGGGCTGAACGAAGTTGCTCGGGTTAAAGGCGAGCTGCTCGCAACCCGTGGTCGCCGGATAGGGTTCATGGGCGGTAGCGGTACTGCCGTCGTAGGCAAGGATCGACAGGGTGGTTTCCAGCGCCGCGCCGCAGGTGGTCGGGTTCTGGAGGAAGGGGGTGGGAGGACTGTCCGAGGGCCCTTCGCGTGCGTGGTCGTGGCTCGGATCCGCCGGCACCCCCCACAGTTCCACTTCGGCGCTAAGAAGGGGAAGGGCGTGCTCAATGCCGTCAATATCTGCCTCTAGGCCATAGTCACTGTCCGTCCTGGCGCTCAGCACAGTAAAAACCGGAGTGTTGAAAAGCGGAATCGTAAAGGCCAGGAGCCCCGCCTGGCCAGGCAGCGGAACCAGACTATACTCCGGTATCTGGTAGCCGAAGCGGATAATCGTACCCTGGAGATCGACCGTAGGCCTTATAGAGCCGACTTGAGAGTCACGTGGGCAGGCTTCTGTTGAGAACTCCTCAGCGTTACACTGTGGGGTCGCGTGCGGGTTGCCGATCAAACCAGTGGGCAAGCTTAAATCGATATTTTTTGAGTCGTTACATTGGCACGGGTTGCCGGTCTCGGGGCCTTCGTGGTACTCGGTTTCGAAGCGGAAGCGGACGTTCGGGTGACCACCGGCTTGCGTAGTGGACGTGGTGGCACTGAACGACCTAATTTCAAAAGCCTCTGCCGGCCTAGTCGCGAATGCAGCCAAAGCAGCGGTGAAGATCAGGACGACAGCAGCGAGCAGACAGCCTCTTTGGTGCGGTGCGCCGAAGTAGGAACTTCTCGCTGCCGGCACTGAGAATCCTCCTCTCCCGGTTCATCCCTGCCGTCCTTGACTCAAGTCTTAGGGCCGGTCGTGTGGCGCCTGCGATGGCGCTTGGTCATATGGCGGCGGCGATGGCGCTTCTTAGTGTGGCGGCGGTCTGCCTGGCCGGGCAGGGCTGCGGCGTTCCCACCGTTGCCGAGATCGGCACCCGTGCCATCCACCGGGGCAGTTGGCGGTGAGCTACCGGGCCCGTGACACTCGTCCGCAGCTGCACACTCCGGCGGGGCGACTCGAATGGGAACCCACCATCGGTCCGTGCGTCGTAGAGCTTTAAATTGTCGCCATTCTGGTCTTGGCCGACCAAGACTTCGAAGGTAGCAAAATAGGCATCGGTCCCGTTCGCACTTACCCCTACCAGGCCAGGATAGGTCTGCGAGCCGACGAATCCTTCGAAGGGTCCTTCCGTTACGTGACGGGGACCGGTGCCAGAACTGATCAACTGCGGTCTACCTTCGGTGTACTCATAAACATCCTCGCTCTGGTTGGTGTCCTGGGGCACGAGCGCGTCGGTGGTCGAGAAGAAGGTGCGTCCGTCATTAGTCAAAAAGAGGCCATTTTGACTACCGAACACGTTGCCACCTGGGGAAGCGCCGCTCGGAATACAGGAGTCGCAGTTGATCTGTTCAGTAGAGGGATCGTAGGAGTACATCTCCGAGTGCCCGTCATTTTCATAGTCAGTGACCTGACTGGCGGTAATGAACGCCATATGACTGTCATCCGGTGTAACGTCCATTCTCACGACCGGGCCGCTGGTACAAAATTCCCCTGCATTCTGCCTTGTACAGAACGAACCTGGTGTTAACGTAGTCACATACTGGACGAGGCTATTGCGGTAGACGTAGAGATTCTGCTGATTCGGGGGTGCCCTTTGACCCGTCTAGCTGCTCAGGAGAGTAAAAGTAGATGTCGCCGTTGCCGGAGGCGATAAAACTGTCCGAGGGTTCGCAGGTCGGGACATAACCACAGTTACCACCAAGTCCCCCGAGCAGATGCGAATAGGGGCTAAACGAGATAAGGCTGACACCGCACTGCGATGTCCAGGACGCATTGCAAGAACTGGTGTTGCCGGGTTCACCCGCTTCGCCCGGATTATCTCCCTTGGAGATCAGGGTGAGGGGATGGCCTTCTTTTTCACCCTGTTCGGACCACATAAAGAGGCTGGCGCCACCGTGGTCTTCGTCTTCGTGGGTGAGATGTTCTTCGGAGGTGAAGAAGACCTTGGAGCCGTCGGCGGTCATGCCAACATAGTTCAAAGCGTGGCCGGGAGCGATTTCAATAGTGGCCGCGTCGCCGACACGTATGTAGAGCTGTCCGGCAGTTGCCATGAGAATGTGGGAGCCTTCGCTGGACACCTTTACCGTCCCTCCCTGTTTATCGGCGCCACCCGGTTCCCGCGACAGATCCACCGTCGCTCCCGTGACCGTGTTGTTGTCGTAGGTGTCTCCAGGTTCCCCTCCTTCCACGAACGCTATATTGGACGAGAAAACGAAGTGAGACAGATCGCGTGACGCGAACGTCGGGCCGTAGAAATTTTCTCCTTCTGAGACCGTCGCCAGATTCGTCGGAAATCGACCAATGACGTCTCCGGTAGTGGATTCCCAGACGTAGGGTGCGTTGGAGCTGCCGATACATGGACAATCTCCGACGAATTCACCGCTTGGGTAGCCGTCGCTCCAATCGACGATCCTGCTCAAGCTCGGATCGGCAATTACACCCATCTGCCATTGGGCAGGGTCGTAGATCTGGTTGGACACCGTCCACGGAGGACTCCCCATCAGGAATGTCTTATCGCCGGGAAGGCCGACGAACTTGGTGGTCCAACCTTCGCTCGTCCGTGTCGCGACATACATGTCCCCGATGCTGTTCGATGGTTCGCCTATGCCGGGCACGTCACCGAAAGCGCCGACGTATGCCAACCGGGATGGTTCGGTCGCGTAGCCCGTTGCGGGCCCCTCCGCGGGGAAGGGCGTCAGGTTGCCCTGGCTAGGCGGCGAAACAAGCTCGTAGGCACGACAGTCGGGAAGGTAGTTGGCACCAGTCTGTTGACGAACGTGTTCGTTGGGACAGCTCGGAGGGAAGAAGGTGAAGGATTGATCTTCGGTGGTTGTTTTTTCGCCTTCGTCGTTTTCGCCGACGACGCGAAAGTGGTAGACGACATGTTCCTGAAGACCGGTGAGAGTTTCTGTGACATTGCGGACCGCCAGACCGGATCCGATGTCTTCGGCGGGGGATGGTTTGCTCGCGCCGTAGTTGGTGGTAGTCCCGTATTCGAAGTGGTAGGTCGTGTCGGCGCCGTTGGGGTCGATTTCAGCGTGGAGTTCGGCGGTGGTCGCGGTTAGGTTGGAGGCGGAAAAGTTGGAGATTGAGGGCGGCTTAGAGATGAAGTTTGCGCTGACTTTGGTGTCGGCGTTGAGTTCGACTTTGCAGGTCCCTTTACCAGAGCAGCCACCGCCAGACCAGCCGGTGAACTGGTAGGCAGCGGCGGGTACGGCGGTTAGGGTGATCGTGGCGCCCGGGTTGTAGTTCTCGGCGCAGGTCGTGGCGCCGTTGCCGCAGTCGATTGATTTGAATTCGATGCCCGGGGAGGTGCCGGTGACGATGCCAGCACCTGGGCCTTCGGTGGCGACGGTCAGCGTCTGTTGGGGGATGGTGGCGAATTCGGCTTTGACCGATTTGGCTTCGGTCATTTCGACTTCGCATTCGTCGCCGTGGACGGCGGTGCAACCGGTCCAGCCGGTGAAGGTGGAGCGTTCGGTGGGGGTGGCGGTGAGGGTGATCGTGACTTCTTTGTTGTATTCGGCTTCACAGGCGGTGGCGCCGTTGCCGCATTCGATCGAGGTGAATTCGGAGCCGGGGGACTTGCCGCTGACTCTGCCGCCGCCGATGCCTTCACCGGGCTGGGGGACGGTGAGCTTCTCCTGAGGGATCGCAGCAAATTCGGCTTTGACTTCCTCGGCGCCGGTCATTTCGACTTCGCATTCGTCGCCGTGAACGGCGGTGCAACCGGTCCAGCCGGTGAAGGTGGAGCGTTTGGTGGGGGTGGCCGTGAGGGTAACGGTGGAGCGTTCGCCGAATTCGGCGGCGCAGGTCGAGCCGCATTCGATGCCGGCGGGTTTGGAGATCACCGTGCCCGAACCTGAGCCCGACGTGGCGACGGCGAGTGGGACTCCCGGAACCTGGGTAAAGACGTCGATGCGCTGCTTCGCGGTGTCGGCGACGTAGAGGGCGTGTGCGGAACCGACGGCGAGCCCGGCGGCGACGCCGAGTTCGGGGGGGCCGAAACTCTCCAAGCGTTCGCCGGCAGCACTGTAGCCCAGGATTTCGGTGGGATGGGCGACGTAGAGGTCGTCGTTGGATGGATCGACAGCGAGGCCGGCGACGGGACCCGGGTCAACTGATTCGGTGATGGCCGCGCCGGTGGGCCTGAGTTTGGCTACCGGGGGTTCTTCGCGTACAACGTAGAGGTCGTCGAAGGAATCGACAGCGATGCCGGAGTCGGTGACGCGGTAGGGGGATTCCCAATCGGTGGTGAGAGTGCCGTCGGGGGCATACTCCCGCATCTGGGAGTTATGGTCATAGACCCAGAGGTTGCCGGAGGGATCGACGGCGATGCCGGCGAGCTGAGCGAAACCGCTGAGCTGGCCGCTCGTGCCCCAGCTGGGTATGAGGGCGCCGTCCGCTTCGAATTTGGAGACGGTGTTATCGCCGGAGTCGGCGGCGTAAACGTCACCTTTGGAGGGGCCGGTGGAGTTATCGACCGCGATGAAGGTGGGGTCGGCGAAGGTGCCGAAGGTGCGCAGGAAGGCACCATCGGCTTCGAACTCCTCGACTCGGGCGTTGCCGGTGTCGGCGACGTAGACGTCGCCGGTTGCCTGGTTGACGGCGACATAGCTTTGGTCGGTGAGAGCGAGCTGGCCATTGGCGGAACCGGCTTCGCCGAAGGAGGTGGAGAAGACGTGCAGTTCCCTGGCGAAGGCGGGGGCGGCGGTGAGGAGGAGAGCGCAGGCGGTCGCGAGGAGGGTGGCTAGGGCGAGGGTCATCCGCCTGTGCGAGCCTGGCACCTCGTCCCCCCCACCCCGCACCCCATTGGCGGCGGCGGACACACTTCGCCTCGCGGTGTCCTCGGCCTTGCCCTTGGCCCCACCAAAGTCTGCGGCCTGCGTCCTGGCGACGCTCGGTCCGCCACTCGCCACTGTCGCACGCGGCGGGGGGGACGGGGTGCCAGCGGGTGGGGGGGGCTGCTCAGCGGAGGAGCGGCGGAGGGTCATGCGGGGGCGCCGGGGGTAGGGACGAGGGGCGGCGCGGTAAGGCGGCAGCACTCGGAGCCCGGCGAGGGCGTGAGTAAGCGTGGCGGCGCTGTCGATCTGGCGGCTAGCTGTCGAAACCGGTTTCCCGAAATCAGTGCGCTCACCAGCGACCTCTCCTATCCCGCGAGACCCTCTGCCAGCCGCTCCCTGCGGCCCTGTGAGACTCGCTATTTCTGTAGTCCCGTGCCCACCTGAAGGGCGAGCGAGCTGAATGAAAGCAGATTGTGATCGGGCAGGCAATCCTAATTATCTTAAGATATAGCGTTCTTTCCCAGCAGGGCGCGCATCTGTCGACCCGGAGCGCGGAATCGTCAGGGCTAGTTGGAGGGCGCGGTGGCTACTTCGGCGGCCAGCTTCTTGGCCGCCCCAGGGCCGAGGTAAGGCGAGAGGACGAAGTCGACGAGGTCTGGAAGGAGGGCCTCCAGGGACTCCGATTCGGCGAGGATCGAGCGTGTGGTGAGGCTGATGAGGCCGCCGAGCAGGGAATCCTCGGTGGACTGGGGCAGGGACTTGCCGTTCTCGGGTCGCTCGGCGCGGCCGGCTTCGAGGAGGGGGATGGCAGCGAGCACGGTCTCTCGGAAGCGGGTGGCGATCGCCGGGGTGGCGGTGACGGGCTCAAGCAGGCAGAGGCGGGCAAGGTCAGGGTTGTCGGCAAGGAATCGGAGGGCGGCGCGGAGGGCGGCGATCACCTGCTGGGGCCAGTCGGAGATCGGCTTGACGGCCTCGGCGATCAGCCCTTCGAGGTGGGCGCAGACGGCGTCGAAAGCCGCGAGGAAGCACTCCTCTTTGGAGGCGAAGTGCTCGTAGAAGACGCGGCTTGAGACCGAGGCGGCCTTGACGATCTCGGTGATAGTCGTCGCCCGGTAGCCGCGCTCGGCGGCGGTGTGGGCGACGGCGGCGAGCAGGCGCTCGCGCTGGGACTCGGCGACCTGCTCGGGGGAGAGGCCGTGATGTCCGCCGGGCAGCGGGCCGAGCTCCGATCGGACCTCGGCATCGCCGTCTGTCCCCCGCGCCGACACGGTGGAAGGGTATCGGCGCGGGGGGCCCGAGCGAGCGTCGGCTGGCGGGGGTGGGGGAATGCTGAGCTCTTCAAGCGCGGCCTCGGAGCCGAGGTAGGGCAAGACCGCGACGTACATCATCTGCGGGATGTGGTCCTCCTCCGGTGGCAGCGGACCGCGGGCGAGCTGCCCGTAGAGCTGATTGAAGATGCCCCCGGCAATATCCTCCGCCGTGGCCCGGGTGAGCGACTCGGGATCATCGAGCTCTTGGCGACCTTCATCGATCAGCTCGACCATCGCCTCGACCTCAGCAGCGATCACATGCTGAACGCGCTCTCCTGCCGAGCGCCCCTCGACGATGCCGAAGTTGGTCCTCCGCTCGTCCTCCTTGAAGTAGCGGAGCAGCTCATAGGCGGTGAAGCGAACCCGATCCCGCCAGGGAGCCTGCGAGTTGCGGACGAGGCCAATGCGCCGATGGAACTCCTCAGCCTCGATCAGCGAGACCTGCATGAAGCAGTCGTTGAGGTCGGCGTAATCGGCGTCGAAATCTGCAGGCTCGATCCCCGCTCGCTCGCAGAGCGCCTCGACCGTGACGTTGGGAAAACCACGCTCGAAACAGAGGTCGATCAGGGCACGGCGAACGCGCTCCCGTCGGGGCGCCCGATGATCGGCGCCGGACTTATGGGGCGCTGGCAACCTGGCTCCCGGCCGCTAGCAACCTTGGCCTGGGCCGACTCGGGTTCTCCCGGGCTTCTGTGGCGATAACTGTGGGCTCGTCACCATCCTCGCGGCAATCCAACAGGCGCTCCACAACCCTTCGCAAGAGCGACGGGAGACGCTCGACCTCGGCGACGATGCGCCGCCGGCAGGCGCAAGATAGGGCTGAGCCTGCGAGGGCCGCCCCAGGAGTTAGGTAAAGCTCGCCGGCCGATGCGATGAGGTCGCGCCGGAGGCGGGACAACGGAGAGAGGCAGAGCGCTTCGCGGAACCCTGGGTCGCCCCCCTGACCGGAGCCGAGAAGTCGACTAAGTACTCCTCCATGATCGGGGAGCCTGGGGAGAGCACCCATGCACCGAGGATAACCGCGTAAGTCAGGTTCACTGGGGTGCTTGGACGGGGAGGCGCAAGCGGAATGAGATCTTGTTTTCCCGGGTAGTACGCCCCTGCCCCCCACAAACGAAGAGGGCGAGAGGATGCCATGCGGAGGCGCTAGATGGCTCGGCCACACGATAGGCGCAGAGGAGATGTGAAGCATCTGACGGGAGGCCTCACGAGCGAGTGGGGCAAGGCCGGGCGAACGTCGTCGAGAATGACCTGCTCGGCGAGCGGAAAGCCGAAACGCTGTCGGCCGGGTCTGCCCCAAAGCGCAGTTCGACTTTCAGTAAGCCATTTCGATCGTCTGTCCAAGCCTCTAGCGCGGCTGGGCCTCGGCGATCGTGTCGCTAGCGACCTGGGCCGCCCCGCGCTCGCCGAGATAGGGTCGCAGAACCAGCTCGATCACCTCGGGGAGGAGTTGCTCGATGCGGTCGACCTCACCGACGATGAGCCGCTGGTAGGCCGACCAGAGGACCGAGCCGGCGAGGGTCTCCTCAAGGGTCGCAGGGAGCTGGTCTCCGTGGGGGTTGAGCTCGCGCCCAGCGCGCAAGAGAGGAAGGAAGGTACTGCTGGCCTGAACGTAGTGGGCGAGGAGAACTGGCCCTGCTGTCGGGGCCTCGACGATGCAGGCGCGAGCGATAATCGGATCGGCGGCGATCAGCTCGGCGATGGTCCGCAGAGCGGCGGCAACCTGGTGGGGCCAGGGCAGTTCGGGCTCGGCATCGAGGGTTTCGCGGACTCTGCGATCGGCCAGCTCGACGGCGTTATCAAAGAGCTTGAAGAAAGGCGGCCTCCTTGTTAGGGAAGTGCCTGTAGAACGTCTTGAAACTGACCCGGGCGCGCTTGACTATCAGTTCCACAGCGATGTCGTTGTAGCCGCGCTTGGCGATCAACTCGCCGGTGGCGCGGAGGATGCGGCGGTGCTGTGCGGCCTGGGCACTTTCGCGGGTGAGGGTCGCTGGGGGCTCGGCCAGCGAGGTTCTTGAGGCCCTTCCGGGAAGAGCGCGCATAGTTTGAGAATAGCGGCGAGGTCGTGGCACGACTCATCTAAGATCGAGGCGCCCAGCTTCTTTGGTCAGCTTTGGCGGATTGCGTACCTGCGACGGCGTCGCGAGCAACGTGCGCGGCCTCGCGCCTGCCGATATAGGGCCTAAGGACCAGCTCGATCACCTCAGGCAGGAGCTGCTCGAGGCGCTCAACCTCACCGATGATGAGTCGCTGGTAAGCCGACCAGAGGACCGAGCCGGCGAGGGTCTCCTCAAGGGTCGCAGGGAGCTGGTCTCCGTGGGGGTTGAGCTCGCGCCCGGCGCGGAAGAGCGGCACGAAGGCCTTTCCGGCTGCTGCATAGCGTCCAAGGAAGCTCGGCCCAGCGGTCGGGCCCTCGACGATGCAGGCGCGGGCGATGATCGGCTCCTCGATGATCCACCCGAAGACGGTGCGTAGGGCGACGGCGACATGCCGAGACCAGGGCGCCTCGGGCTCGGCGGACAAGGCTCCGCGAACCCTGCGGTCGATCGCGACAAAGGTGGCATCGAAGAACTCAAGAAAGGCCTCCTCCTTACTCCCGAAGTGGTTGTAGAACGTCCTGAAGCTGACCCGGGCCCGTCTGACGATCAGCTGGACGGTGACGTCGTTATAGCCGCGCTTGGCGACCAGCTCGGCGGTGGCGCGAAAGATGCGCTGACGCTGGTCGCTCTCGACGTCCTCGCGCGTGAGCGAGGCCGGTGCAACCAACGTAGTTCGGGTGGCCCTTCCAGGCAGCGCTCGCATATGTTGAGCATAGGGTAGGGCTCAGCGCTTGCCTGGAGCTGGCATCTGCAGCTCCTGCAGCGCCGCCTCGGGGCCAAGGTAGGGCAAAACCGCCGCGTACATCAGCTGGGGGACCAGCGCCTCCCACAGATTCGGATCGTCAGCATCGATCGCCTGGCGCGCCTTTTCATGGAGCCCACCCGCGATCGCCACCGCAGTCTGGCGCGAGACAGAGTCGGGATCGTCGAGCTCTGAGCGACCGCGATCGATCAACTCAGTGAGCGCATCGATGCCCTGGTCGCGGATGAGCTGGGCGCGGGTGCCGGCGTAGAGGACCTCGACGAAGAGGAAGCGGGCGCGGGGCAGGTCTTCGCGCAGGAAGCGAAGCGCAGCGTAGGCGGTGACGCGCAGCTGGTTGCGCCAGCCGCGCTGCGTAGCGAAGGCGTCGCCAAGTCGAAGCAGGTAATCCTCGGCTAGTGGTTGGAGCGTCTGGCAAAAGCAGTCCTCGAGGTCCGCGTATTGGCGCTCGAACGTCCGCCGGTCGACTTCGGCGCGCTCTAGAAGCATCGCCAGGGTCGTGTTGCGGTAGCCGCGCTCGAAGCAGAGCTCGACCAAGGCGCGGCCGATGCGATCGCGCTCGGGGCTCGGCTGCGGCTGGGCGGCTGGCATCAGAGGGCCACCGGCGTAGATCGCGTGCCGCCAAGGAAGAGCGCGCAAGGCGGGCGCCAATGAGCCTGGAGCAGGGATCGATGGGCTACCGTTGACCTGCGTGACGCCCTTCGCAGGAGAGCGCTCATGTGCCGAGGATAGCCCCGAACCCCGCGCAGCTCGACAATCTTTACAGGCGGCGCCAAGTTTGGACGAGGTTGCCTAACTGGATAGTGTCATCATTCCTCAAGGGAGTAGTATCTTGCTCAGCGTGCTGGCGGGGGCTGAACGCGATCGTCTGCTTGAGGCGATGGCCGCGCTCTACTCGGAGCTCGGTGACGAGAAAACGCCGCGCGGGTCGGCGGCGGAGCGGGCCGCGGTCGATTCGGTCGGCAGAGGGACATTCGCCGGGATGCTCAGCGACGAAGATGAGGAGTTGGTGGCAGCGATCAACGCGGCGCTCGCCAAAATCGTCGGCGCGGTCGCCAGCCAACACCCCGAGCGGGTCGTCCCTCTACCGAACGCGATCATCGGGGCGCTGGGCGGAGCGGAGATGGTGATGCGGGCGGAAATCATCGACGGACACATCGACCGGCTTGCCTACCTCTTGCCGGGGTTCGCATATGTGGCAACGCTCCCCTTCGCGGGCGAGGAGGAGGCGCTGCGGCTCTCGCGGCGGACTGAGGAGCTGCTGGAGGGGCCGAGGTAGGAGTGGGCGATTCACGGCTGCTCGGCACTGAGTCGATGATCCGAGCATGGTTCAACTGAACGCTACTTGCGCGACCAGCTGATTCGGAAAGATTGACGGCGCGTGCCCAAGGGGCGGTTTAGGCTGATGTCAGTGCCGGTGGCTAACTTGCTTAAAAGCAGCCGTCGCCAGGGACCGCTTCCGCCCGGCCCCCGCGCACCGGCTGTGATCAACACAGCCCGCCTCATCCAATCTCCGCTGGAGTCGCTTCTCGGCTGGCGCGAGCGATATGGAGACGTCTTCACCGTCCCGCTCCTGCTGTTCGGGGTCGGCGTCTATGTCTCCGATCCAAACGCAATCCGAGACATATTTATTGGCGAGCAAGGCGACCTCCCGGCCGGAGAGGCAAATGCGCCGCTGGCGGCCGTGCTAGGCGACAAGTCGGTCTTCATCCTCGACGGTGAGGCGCACATGCGCCAGCGCAAGCTGCTGCTGCCTGCATTTCAGGGAGCTGCCGTTGAAAACTTCCGGGCAATCATCCGCGGCGTCGCCGAGGCTGAGATCGGACGGTGGCGGGAGGGCGAGCGGGTGGTGATGAGGGAGCGGATGCGGGCGCTCACTTTCGAGGTGATCGTTCGTGCCGTGTTCGGGGTGACCGAGCCCAAGCGGATCGAGCGCCTGCGCAGAGCGCTGGTCTCGGTGCTCGATATGCAAACCGTTCTCTTGCTGCCGAGAACGTTGCGCCGCGACCTGGGCCGCTGGAGCCCAGGGGGTCGCTTTCGGCGTCGCTTGGAGGCGGCCGACGGGTTGCTATATGAGGAGATCACTCGACGCCGCGCAGAGCCTGACCTGGAGGGCCGCCGCGATGTTCTCTCAATGCTGCTCTGCGCCCGCGATGAGGAGGGCCGACCGATGACCGATGCCGAACTTCGCGATGAGCTGATGACGATGCTGCTCGCCGGGCATGAGACGACCGCCTCGGTCCTCGCTTTTGCCTTCGACCTGTTGCCGCGAAGTCCCCGTGTGCTCGGTCGCCTGCGCGATGAGTTGAGCGCCGGCGAGGACACCTACCTCAACGCCGTCGTCACGGAGACTCTGCGGGTGCGGCCAGCGCTCGACAGCTGCGCGCGGACATTGGCCAAGCCCCGCACAATTGGCGACTGGGAGCTTCCAGCCGGGATTCGCATCTACCCTGCGATCGCTGTTGTCCACCTGCGCGAGGATCTCTATCCAGAACCACATGAGTATCGCCCGGAGCGGTTCATCGACGGAGGAGCGGAGTCATACGCCTGGCTTCCGTTTGGTGGTGGCATCCGGCGCTGCATCGGCGCGTCGCTCGCCCAAGCGGAGATGGCGGAGGTGATTCGTACGGTCGTCTCGAATGTCGACCTTGAGCCCGTACGGCCAGAGGCGGAATCGGTGGTCATGCGCGGAATCACGATGATCCCTCGACACGGGACGCCGGTGGTTGTTCGGCGCCTCGGGCGGGCGGCTGGCGGGACAACTTAGGGCACTGGGCTGAAGTAGGAGGCGGCTGGAGCGGGAGCTACGGAACCCGAGCTACCGCAGTCTGGTCGAGCTCGCGGCGACTCTGGAGCTGTCGCTGTCGGAGCTGGTGGCGCGGAGCGGGCGACGGGGGGTGAGGGGCCGGACTCGCCTCTCCCCCACACCGCCTGACGGCCGTAAGCGAAAGCACCATCGTCGCCACGCGGCGATACCCGCGTGGTGTCATTCCTGGTGTCAAACGCAGCTGAATAGAGCCTCGTGGAGCCAGATCCGCCTTCGCCACAATCAGCGAACCGCGAAAAGTAAAGCCGCTCGCTTCACACGCGAGAGGTCGCTGGTTCGAAACCAGCCGCGCCAATCCAGCCGCGCCCGCGGGGTACTCGCCTCTCAGACCCCCACGTAACAAGGTCGCGAGTTGTATGGGGAGAGGCCGACCTAGCTGACGACCTCGTGGTTAGCCTCGGCCACGAGGAATGGGAAACGATTCGCGCCGATGCTCATCAAAGTCACTGGCTCGGCGCCGTTCTTCCTCGAAAGTCGAACCGCTGCGTGATGGCCGCGTTGTAAATCTCGCATACCGCCACGGCGTTCGGCAGGATGGCGGCACGCATTCTTCGTTGAGAGTTGCCACAGCGCACTTCTCGACGTATGAACGGCGTGGCCAGAATGGCCGCTCGCCAAAAGCGTTTAGCCGCTCGAAGGACGGCGGGCGGTTCCCCTTGAGGGGCTAGCATCGGTGCCCCGATGGAGATCATCCCCGACAAGCGCAAAGTGACGGGCCTTGTCGAGGCGGCGCATGAAGGGAAAATCTGCCTTCCCAATTTCCAGCGCGACTTCGTCTGGACCAGGGAAGAAGTGGCCGACCTGGTGCGCTCGATCATTCGCGGCTACTTCATCGGCTCGTTGTTGCTGCTGCGTTGCGACGCGAACAATCCCCCGTTCGCTCCGGTCTTCCTGCGGGGCTCGGAGCCGAGCAACCGGGACCCGCGCCCTGAATTGCTCATCCTGGACGGCCAGCAGCGTCTGTCGTCGCTGATCTACGCGCTGACCGAACCGGATCTATCACTCAAGGACTCCAGTCAACGTCGTTGGTTCTTCGTCAATCTCGACGTTCTGCTGAACGAACGAGATAGCGACGATGTCGTGTTCGATCGATCCAAGCGTGAACTGCGAAGCCTCGATACGGCTGAAGTCCAATACGAACAGCGGATACTGCCCTGCACCGTTCTTCTGACGCAGCAGGGCTTCTACACGTGGCGCGACGGGTTCGAGGATTGGCTGCGAAGCACCGACCCAGACAAACTCGACCAGTACCGCTCAGAGTGGCGCGACGGGTGGACGAGCGCCGTCACCGCATTCCAGACGTTCGAGGTCCCGTTGGTCGAGCTACCACGTGTGGACGATTCCGATAGCGAATCGATCGGCCGCGTCTGCGCGATCTTCGAGAAGCTGAACTCGACGGGCGTCGATCTGTCCGTCTATGACCTGCTCACGGCTCGCCTGTACCGCGACGGCATCCGCTTGCACGATCTCTGGACCGAAGCCGTCAAGACTCATCGGCTACTACGAACCTGGTCGAAGGGCAAGGCCGACGAGCACAAGTTTGGCGTGCTGGTGCTTCGCACGCTCGCGCTCATGCGAGGCCTGGATCCCAAGCCGCGAATCCTCATCGACCTCTCTCCAGCAGCCTTTGAGGATGACTGGCGGCGAGCGGTGGCGGCCTTGGAGCGTGCGCTGGAGCTGACAACCATGGTCGGCCCCGACGGATTCGGAGTGTTCGATGAGAAGTGGCTTCCTGGATTCGGTCTCATCCCGATCATGGCAGCGTTGCGAGCCCAGATCGTGGATCGGAAATTGGGCGAGCAGGAGCGGAAAGACTTGCGGCGCTGGTACTGGTGCAACGTGTTCATGGAGCGGTATTCGAGCGCAGTTGAGAGTAAGTCCCGAAAGGACTACCTCGAAATGAGCCGGTACTGGTTTGAGGATGGCCCCGAGCCTGAGTTTTTCCGCGAAGCGGCCGACCTGATCGGCGCGCCAGGATTCCGCATCCGTGATTCGGCAAGCTACGCGAGCGCGCGGTACAGCGGCGTCTTCTGCCTTCTGGCGCTGCGCAATGCTCGTGATTGGCGTCGCGGTGAGGACATTCGCCTCCAAGAGCTGCAGGACCACCACATCTTCCCCAAAGCGTTCCTGAAACGGCACGAGATCATCAAACGTGTTGATGTGAACACAATTGCCAACCGGACTCTGATCTCCGACGAGACCAACGGCAAGATCAAGGACAAGGCTCCGGCCGACTACATCAGGGATAAGGAGATCTTTCCGTCCGGGGAGCAACCAGAACTACTGGAGCCGCACTTCATCGACGGGAGCACGGCGCCGATTCTGGAGGCGGCGGTTGAAGAGCTGCCGGATGAGCAGGTCGCGGAGCTGTACCAGCGTTTCGTTCAGGGCCGGCAGGCGGGGATCATCGAGGAGATCCGGCGCGTCTGCGGGATCACGCCTGCTCCGAGCGGCGCCGTGGGGGAGCATGAGGAGGACGAGGCTGCTGCCGACATCGAGGACGGCACCGAGCCGTCGGTGGATGAAGTAATCGAAGAGTTGGAGTTGGAGACGGCCTAGGAGTCCGGGTCAGCTGTGGTTACCTAGCCGACCGTCTGACCGGGCGTGATCACGTAGATCAGATCGTCAAACCTGCCGCGGAACCGGAAGTCGCTAACCTCAGCGCCGCGGAAGCGATCTGAGTCCACGCAGAACCCAGTTCCACGGCCGACGCGAGGTTGAATGCCAACTGGGAACCAGCCAACCCCTCGTCTGCTGTTGGTCCAGTCCTCAGATAGGACGACCGCCCCGAGTCGTCCGTGGAGCTCAGCGACGGTATGGCCATCATCGTTCTGAATCACCTCGACGAGGACATCGTGACCGTTGGTCTCCTGGAGCGCACCAACGAAATCATCGAATGTGGACGTCATCTCTCCCATGATGGATTTCCTCCGCTCGATTGGGAGACTCCGGCGTAGTATCGAGGAAGCCGCCGGACGAAAGGACTCCTCATGGGCCTGATTCGCAAGACGCTATTCCTCACGGCGCCGGGGCTTGTGTGGCCGTCAGCCAAGAAGGAGCGGACGGCGAAGGCGGCCAACAGACTGCTGGCCGAACAGAACGCGCTGCTCCGCGAGGGAAACATTCAGCCAGAGGCTGAACGGGGGCGTGAGGCGTATTTCTCGTTCAATCGGGCGGGGTGGGTGGCGAGTTAGGTCGCGCAAGTGCGTCTGTAATCCTGTCCAATGGTTTGCGATACCTATGTGTACACCACAGAAGGATGTCCGTCTTTGAGAGCGGGTGTCCAAACGGCTCCTTGGGGCGGGATATAGGCGATCAATCTTTGCCCGTGTTGGAGCGAGGCGCATAAGCGCATCTCGTTTGTCGCTCTTGCGACGGGGGTCGAGATCGCGCTATAACGGACCAGCGGTCGTGGCTGCGACTCGAGTCGTCATCGAGGCAGATATGCTGCTCTGCAACGGCGACTATGCCGTCCCGAAGCGCTGCTCGCGCAGGCGAGACCCAGAACTCGCTGATTACTGGCGTCGTTCTCTTCGCGTCAGCCAAGTCGGTGGCAAGGCGATCGGCCACCTGCCCGAGAATGCGCAACGTCGCGGCGCATGTACCACTGTCGCCCCCCTGCCGTAGGATCTGGTCATGTTTCGGCCGCCTCTTTCTTTGCAAGCGCGAGTCCCTGAGCGGCTCCTCTTGTTGTGCGTGGGGTCATGACGACCTACGACGGTCGGCTGGAGCTGACCTGGACAAACAAGCATCTTCGGCTTCTCGCTCACGAGGATGACTCCTACGAATGGGTTTCTCCCTCCGACTACCGGGTCGCTGAGGTCCGGCTTCTGCACGACGTCGCTTCAGTCGGCAAGGTTGGAAGGGTCCGCGCCCCCGACAACTTGCTGATTCGTGGCGATGCTCTGAATGCGCTGACAAGTCTCGCGAGGCTGCCAGAGTTCGCTAGCGAGTACCTCGGCAAGGTGAGGCTCTGCTACATCGACCCGCCCTTCAATACGGGCCAGGCATTCACTAACTATGACGACAATCTCGAACACTCGGTCTGGCTAACGATGCTTCGGGATCGGCTTCTTCAGATCAAGCATCTGCTCACACCAGACGGTTCCGTATGGGTCCATCTTGACGACGAAGAGGTGCACCGTTTCCGTTGCGTGCTCGACGAGGTGTTCGGACCGGAAAACTTCGTTGCGACAGTCATCTGGCAGAAGGCGTACTCGCCGAAGAACGATGCGCCTGCACTAAGTACTGACCAGGACTACATTCTTATCTACTCAAACACTCCGGACTGGCGCTCGAACCGCCTTGGGCGGCTCGCCGAGCGTGATGCACTGTTCAAGGCCCCTGACGGTGATACGCACCCGTGGGTCTCGGGGGACCCCGCCGCTCCGAGCGCTCACCGGAATCAGACGTGGGTGTACGCGATTCAATCTCCGTTCACGGGCGATCTCGTTTACCCGGCTGTGGGTCGCTGTTGGGGCTCGAAGCAGGACACGATGAAAGAGATGGTCGAGGAGTGGGGATCGGAGTACGAACTGGTCGATCTGGGCGACACCGAGAAGCGCGCCTTGATCTGCGGCGTTCCTCCATCTGAGGTTAGGCAGGGAATCCCAGCCTTGATGGTGAAGGGCGACCTCGAAGCGGCACGGAAGCGAGCAGAGAATCGTTACTCGGCGGGATCATGGCCGCGTCTCTACTTCACCAAGGGCGGCAAAGGCGGCTTGAAGTTGAAGCGCTATCTCGACGCGATCAGCCAGACAACCGCCCCCCGCACTCTCTGGTTCAACTCCGAGGTCGGACACAACCGAACGGCTAAAGCGGAGCTGAACAGCCTGTTTCCAGAAACCAATGTCTTCGCGACGCCGAAGCCAGAGCGCCTTCTACAACGGATCCTTCAAATAGGGACGAACTCGGGTGACATCGTTCTCGATTGCTTCCTTGGCTCCGGCACCACTGCGGCGGTCGCGCACAAGATGGGCCGCCGTTGGGTTGCCATCGAGCGTGATGCCGCGACAATCGAGGCCTTTGCACTTCCTCGCCTCCAGAAGGTCGTGGCAGGTGAAGACCCTGGAGGAATCACGACAGTCGAGGCCCTCGTGGGTGAGGATCTGCCCGACGGGGTCAGGCCCGGCGACGCGAGAGCCGCAGCGAAAGCCCTTAGCTCCATGTCCAAGGCTGGGGCGCTCGACAAGGTCGATGGCCTCACTGAAGGCACCATGAAAGAACTTGTCAAGGCACTTCGTGCTGCCGAGAAGACGACGACTGAGACGATGTGGCATGGAGGCGGCGCGTTCCGAGTTCTCGACGTCGCGGCTTCCATGTTCGAGGCCGACGACGGCTTTGTCTTCCTGGCCGACTGGATGACGAACGGCGCGCTCGCGGAGGCGACCGCTGCCCAGCTCGGGTTCGAGTACGACGAGGACCCACCGTTTGCGGGGCGAAAGGGCCGCACTCGTGTCGCCGTCGTGGATGGAGTCGTGAACGAGTCGGTAGTACGAATCCTCGTGAGTGCCCTTCCGAAGGGGGAGCGTGTAGTCGTTTGTGGAACGGGCATCGACACGGACGCTCGCGCCGTTCTGCGTGACCTACGCCCTGGCTCCACCCTCCGAAAGATTCCCGCTGCCCTTCTCGACGAGTACCGATCGGCCCGGCAGCTCCGGCTTGCGATTGCGGAAGACGACTCCTCTGCGCCCGTCTCGAACGGGGCGACGCCGGCGGTTAAGGCGAAGGTGTAGGCGTGGCAGACCTTCGGCTTTTCGAGGACGCCATCGCCGAGATCGCAGCACGACTCGATCTGCGCGAGCCGAACCGCGAAGCCGTGCGAGACGATCGCTGCCGAGGTGTCGCAGCATTACGACGTCGATCGAGAACCGCCTCCCTTCGAGGCCGTCATTGACTCGGCAACCGGCGTCGGCAAGACATACATCCTCACCGGAGCGATGGAGCTGTTCGCTGCCGCCCACGACGTCCGGGACTTCGTGGTAGTGACTCCGGGGCGAACGATCTTGGAGAAGACGAGGGACAACTTCACCCCCGGCCACCCGAAGAGCCTGCTCGGGCCGATGAGCTTCCGCCCCGTCGTCATCACCTCGGAGAACTTCGCCACTCCGGCCATGCGCGCAGCGATGGACGACGACTCGCAGGTCAAGGTCTACCTCTTCACTGTGCAGTCGCTCATCAAGCCGGAGTCGAAGACGGCTCGGAAGACGCACAAGTTCCAAGAGGGGCTTGGGACCGAGTTCTACGCACACCTACAGTCGATCGGGCGCCTTGGTCGTCTTCGCGGACGAGCACCACTGCTACTACGGACCAGCCTTCTCGAAGGCGGTCCGCGACCTCGATCCGTGGGTACTCGTTGGGCTGACGGCCACCCCGGACAAGAAGACGCCGAAGAAGCAGATCATCTTCCGCTATCCGCTTGCGGCTGCCATCGCGGACAAGCTCGTCAAGACACCAGTCATCGTGGGCCGTCGGGACGACAGGACCGATGCGCTCACGAAGCTGACCGATGGCGTGACGCTGCTGCAAGCCAAGAACGGATGCGCTGGCCGTCTACTCGCAGGCACATGGAGTTGAGCCGCTAAACCCGGTCATGCTCGTCGTCGCGAAGAGCATCGAGGACGCCGACGAGTACGGCGGCATCTTGCGGTCGTCAGAGTTCTTTCGCGGAGCCTACGCCGACGCCGTACTCGTCGTGCACTCGAACGCACCCGACGAAGCGCTCGCAGAGTTGGCGAAGGTCGAGGATCTCGCCTCGCCGGTGCGCATCATCATCTCGGTCGGCATGCTGAAGGAGGGGTGGGACGTTCGCAACGTCTACGTCATCGCGTCGATGCGGTCAAGCGTCTCCGAGATCCTGACCGAGCAAACACTCGGTCGAGGCATGCGCTTGCCGTTCGGCGTCTATACACGGGATCGAGATCCTCGACACTCTTGAGGTCGTGGCTCACGAGCGCTACGAGGACCTGCTGAAGCGAAGGCGGAGTGCTCAACGAGGCGTTCATCGACTACCGCACTCGTGCCGCCCTGCGAGTGAACGCGCAGGGCCAAACGGTGGTAGTAACCGAGACGGTGGAGACGGCGGCGATGCCGATCGTGGGATCCGACGAGGGCGCTCCCGCAGCGCTCGTGCTCGACGATCAGCCGGGTCCGGTGGTGACGTCGGTTCAAGAGCGAACATCACAGGTCAGCCAAGCCGCCCTCAAGATGAAGCGTGAGATCGGACGCCGCGCTGACGCGCCAACCATCGTTGTCCCGGTCCTGCGGATGACGGCGGTCCAGAGCAGCTTCTCCCTCGCCGACATCACCGAGACGGACAGCTTTCGCAAGCTTGGCGTCGCACTGGCTGCGAACCCTGACGGCGAGCTGAGCCGGACGCTCGTCGGCGCTCGCGTCGTCGTCGGTCCTGACGGGATCAAGCGCACCGAGCTGGTGCGCTCTGAGGCTGCCGACCACATCCGCTCGACCCCAAGCCTCTTCTCTCTGGCTGACCTTCGCGACAACCTGACGGAGATGGTCGCTGGCCTCGCCTGCGGTTCCTGCTCGCAAGGGCCAGAGGGCCGCCCTGCAGCCGTATCTCGACGCCTTCTTCGAGGGACTCGGGGGCAAGGCCGAGGAAGTGCTCTCTGCGAACCTCGAACGGGCAGGCGCTCGACTGGTACGGCTCGTCGCCGAGGAGCAACGTCGCTTCATGGCGAAGCCATCGTTTGAGCAGGTGGTGAAGCTCGAAGACTTCAATCCGATCCGCACGACTGACAAGGACGTGAGCGCTGATCGCTTCGGGCCGTTCTCGAAGTCGCTCGCCTACGAAGGCTGGATTCGCTCGCTGTTCCCTGTGGAGTGGTTCGACTCCGCACCCGAGCGCACGGTCGCGAACATGGTCGACGGAGACGACGGGGTCACATGCTGGGTGCGACTCCACGTCAAAGAGCTGCCGATTCTTTGGAACTCCGGCGGTCAGCAGTACAACCCCGACCTCATCGTTATCGACGCCGATGGGACACACTGGGTCGTCGAGGTGAAGATGGACAAGGAGATGGCCTCTGAGGACGTGCAGGGCAAGCGCGAGGCTGCGAAGCGATGGGCGAACCACGTCTCTGCCGACGATCAGGTCGGAGTGACGTGGCGATACCTCCTGGTCTCCGAGGCCGACGTCACCACGGCGAAGGGGTCGTGGGGTGCCTTGAAAAGGCTCGGATCATGACCGCGTCGCTCCGCGAGCTGCGCTTGCTTGCGCTGAGCATTAAACAAAGCTTTTCCATGTGAACATCCAAAAGCGGATTAAATCGCGTTCTTCGCCTGGCGCACTTTCGCGTCGATCAGAAGACCGGTGAGATCGGGCACCGAATGAGCCACGGCCAACTCGACCACCAGCTCGCTGCTCCTTGCTCGCGCATCCCAGGGGTAATCGGCAAAGCCGCTGAAAGTTTGAGGTCCGCGGCGTGCTCTTCCGCCGGGGAAAATGGCCCCGGAGTTGATCGGCGACAGAGTAACCTGCGCGAGGTGCCGCTCTAGCAGGGCCGCCGTGTCGAGTTCGAGGACCATGTGGGGGCGCTCGCGATAGAGACCGGCACCGAGCAATTTCTCCAGCCGCTCTTCGGTCAACCAGAAGAAGACGCGGCTGTTCAGCGTCCGGTACCACTGCGCCGGAGTGAGGTCATCGAGAAACCTCCTCACTACCTCGTCGCTGTGCATCGGGCCCTGGTCTCGGATCGTCGCCTCACCCAGCTTGGGATGCTCGATGACAACCGACTCGGCCCGATAGGCCGACTCAATCGCATCGCGCCGCTCGCCCTCATAGGAGAAGAGATCAAGCAGGGCTGACGTACTGAGCAGACCGTGGGATTGGATCAGCTCCCAGTTCTCTACCTCTGCCATGTGCCAGAGGCGTGGGTACCGTTCGGCCAGCGCTGCGGCGTCCATCACCAGGTCCGCCGGTCGACGATCGCTGGCCGTTTGGTGAATCCGGTCGAGACCAGGCTCACGGGCGCCCCGGCCACACGCTCGACCTCCTCGATGAAGTGGAGGGTCTTTGGGGTGAGCTGGTCGAAGCGGCGGGCATCGCGGTTGTCCTTGCCTAGGTAGTCGACGAAGGTGAGGGCGATGTCGGTCGGCCCGTTGATCAGCGCCGAGCGGCGTAGGAGGTCCCACTCGAACTCGCCCACCCGGCGCAGCTTGTCAGTGGTCGAGGTCCTCTAGACTTGCGCAGGCTTCCGCGGGGCACTCCGGCACGGCGCTCAACCTGTGCCCAGCTGCAGCTCGAGCGACATCGGACCCGAGGTCTTGTCGTCCGAAGGACTTTCGACCCGGATCGGATAGGTGCGACAGACGAGGATGCAATGGCGTAGCCGATGCGGCGCCACCCCCGCCTCGCTGAGGGTACCGGCGACGCCGGTGTCGCGGGAAGTGACATGGGGGTAGGAGCCGTGGTACAGGCTGAGGCCAGTGCCCTGGGTCCCCTAGAGCATGATCCGCAGACCTCGCGAGTAGGCGTCCTCGAGCACGTCGGTGGCCTTTCGCAGGTAGGGCTTGAGGTCGGGGATATCCTTCGCCATCCGCACGGTGGCCATTCGCGTGTCGGCGCCGCGCAGGACCCGGCGCGCGGTTGCCCATCCCACCCCACGCTTGGTCGAGCCGATTGATTTCTCGAGGCTCTCCTCTCGCTTGATGTCTGCCTTCTCGATCACCATCGCATGGGGGTCGATCGTGAGTCGCTCTTGGTCGACGTCGCAATCGGCGATCTCCTGCAGGAGGTCCTTCACGTTGATCACATTGCCGGGACCGAGAAGGAGCTGGGCCTCCCCGGCGCGGGTCCCCGACGGCAGGTGGTGGTGGATGTAGGCCTCACCGCTCTGCAGGAAAACTTTGTGGCCGGCATTGGGCCCGCCGACCCGTATCAGGAGATCGTATTCGTGTGCCAGGTAGAAGGCGATATTGCCCTTGCCCTCCGAGCCATACTCACCGCCGACGATCGCATCGACGCATTGCGTCGGTGAACCAGCCAGCAGATCGAGTGCCCGCGCCGCCCGCACCAGGACATCGCGGGGCAGGCATTTGTCGGTGTCGATCACCAAATCGGCGTGCTCCCGAAGCTCTTCAACCCGCGCCTCGGTCGGGTCGGCCGCCATCTCCTCATAGCTCGGCAGCTCGCCCCTTCGTTCCTTGCTGCGCTGGCGGTAGCGGTAGCGCAGGGTCTTCTCGGAGGCAAAGGTGTGAATGTGGGTGACGCGGCGGCCGAATGACTCTCGCAGGTACTCAACCTGGCCAGGGATCCGGGCCGAGTCGACCACCGCGAGCTCATAGCCCTCGAGCGCGTAGATCTCGCGCGAAAGCTGGTCACGCACCCAGGATCCTTTTGAGGTGCGGTCGAGCTTCTCGCCGGCCTTCTGCAGCGCCCTGCGATCGGGGTCCCCGCCGAGGTGGCGGACGAGCATTGCGTGGGTGCTGTAGCGCTTGCCGTTGAAAGCCTCGCAGAGGTGGTGAGCGAGGCCGCTCTTGCCGGACGCGACAGGGCCTGAAACGACGACAATCCGCTCGACCATGGCTCAGATCTGGAGGTCGAGCTGTTGGGGTACAGCGCGCGGAACTTCGGCGCCGGGTGGCAGGTAGACGTTGACCGATGACGCGACGCCGAGCAACTGGCGGGCGATCATCTCTTCGATCACGCTCCACTCGCCTCCGGCCTGGCCCGCTCCGATTCGCGGCATGTGGATGCTGGCGTCGGACCCTTTGAGGTGGGCGCGCAGTTTGCGCATGCATTCCTCGAGAGCGAGGTAGCGCAACGGGATCTTGGCGGCTCTAGGGCCATAGCGGTGCTGGGCCACCATCGTGCAGACTGAAAGTCCTTCTTCGATTTGGTAGAGGTGAACGCGGCCGAGCTTGAGACCCTCTCGGCCACCGGCCCACTCACGGAAGGCCTCCTGCAGGCCTGGATAGCTCGCCCGCAGCTGCGGCGCGAAGCCGTGACCACCCCAGGTGGTCGTCGCGTCGTTCACGATGTGGACGATCACCTTCGCCTCAGCGCCCTGCGGGTCAGCCGCGTCACCGTTCAGGTAGGTAATCCGCGATGCGTCCGGCCGGGAGGAAGTCGGTCGGATCAAGCCGATGATGCGTGGATAGCGGGTGCGCGGATACGGAGGTGCGCCAACGCATTCGAGTTTCAGCAAGCCCTCGTCTGAGTCGATTTCTTCCTTGGCCGAGAAACCGACGGCGGTGCAGCGCGCCAGGGCTTCAGCATCGGTTATCGACTTGGCACCAATTGAAGGGCCCCATGCCCGAGAGCCGCTGAGGTAGTCGAGGCGAAAGCGCCGCCCGTCCTCTACCCGCGCCGCGGCAAACGCTCCGGCCGGCTTGGCGGTGAGGCGGATAGCGCGCAGCAGCGCTGATTCGACGGAGACGAAGAACTTCGAACTGAGATGTATCAGATGCTCGAGGCTGATCCCATCGGCGATCTCCGGAAAGCTGCCGGTCGGCATTAGCACCTCAGCTGCAGCCAAGTTACAGAGCAGCTCGACTTGCCAGTCATCACCTTCGGCATCCTCGCTGTGAACCCGGTAGCGAATCTTCTCGGCTGCGTCAGGAAAGGCCAGGTGACCAAGCTCATGCGCAATCGAGAATCGAACGCGCTCGGGGCTGCGATTTGGATTGAACTCGATGCGAGCCCGCCGCTGATAGTGGACAAGACGTGCGTCCTCGACCTCTTCGATTGGGATGACATCCACGCCGGAAAGTGCGGCCAGCTCGAATGGGTCATACGGGGGACCAGACCAGCCACGCTCCATCGCCGCGAACACCTGGCGTCGAACTCGCTCCAGGATCGACTCAACGGGATCCTCGGCTCCGCGAAGCTTCAGAACAGAAGAGTTCGTCCACCTGATTGCGTCGATCGAGCTTGCCCGTTTGGCCATCGTCTCAGCATCGCAGTTCGTCACGACGCCGAATACCTCTCATCGGGTCCATTTCTGCGGTGTCCCAGCTTTCCCCTCACGTTCCGAGCCGCCCCTCACCCCCCCCAACCGTCCTCCACGGTTCTCGCTCAAACCACCTGGTCAGCCCGATCAACCCCCAGTCCATCCCCCGCAGAAGCAGCCCTTGTCCAAGCGGCAGCTTCGCGATCTCCCCGGGCGTGAGGACTCGCTGCCTCTGGGTCTGGTAGCTGACCGATTCGTTGTAGTGGTGGGGGCTGAACCACTCATCGCTCTCGCTGGTTCCCAGCGAGGAGGAGACCACACTGCGGTCGTATTCGCCCAGCGCGAGCGAAATGCTCTCCAGGGTGCGGCTGTCGCCGATCCCCGACAACACCACCTTGATCTGAAAGAGGCTCATGAAGCCGTCGGCCGCGTCCTGTCCCCAACGGGTCCGGGCCTGGCTCAGGTCTTGCAGGCCGACCATCACCTGCAACCTCTGTCCTCCCGCCTGGGAGACGAGCGCCGGCAGGTCGTGGATCGGCGCGATGTTGGCGACCTCGTCTAGCGCCCACAACATCACCGGCTCGTCGGTGGCCGCAATTGCTGCCCGCTCATAGACCGCGTGGCGGGTCTGCTCCAGCAGGCCGACGATTAGCGGCGCGCAGAGTGCCTGGCGATGCTCTGGCGCGGTGATGTAGATCGTGTCGGTTGACACCGCAAAACGGACCGGATCGAAGTTCGGTTGGGCGGCGCTTGCCCTGACGGCGTCGGCGTTATAGGCGGCGAGGACGCCAGCGGTGGCGGAGAAGATCGAGGAGCGCTCACGGGAATCGGTCAGGTCGATACCGTCGAGCACGTCCGCGGCAATCTCCGTCTCGCAGTCGACGAGTACTTGCCGCGCCGGACCAAGCTCTTGGCGCAGTGTCCAGCGCAGCACCTCGGCGATCGGGCGATCGGTGAGGTTGGCCGCGTAGAGGAGCGGAGCGAGCAGAGCGGCGGCCCGCTCGGTCCAGTGGCTCTCGTTGGTGGTGGCGGCGCCGACGCGCACACACGCCGTCATCGCCCT
This sequence comes from uncultured Solirubrobacterales bacterium, assembly GCA_963842375.1. GTDB lineage: Bacteria > Actinomycetota > Thermoleophilia > Solirubrobacterales > 70-9 > CAVUPF01. Next base: position 12,495 of record CAWJGB010000010.1, on the reverse strand, counting down.
CGCCACGACCAGGGCCTCGTCCCAGGTGGTGGCCGCCGCAACCGGCGACCAGCACAGCCGTCGCACGCCATCCGGCAGCCGCCGCTCTGAGGCGGCGGGATCGAACAGCCACGCCTGACCCACTTCCGATCGCGCCGCCACCGTGGCCCGCATCACCTCAGGCTTGGTCGAGGTGGCGATCACCGCAGCCGAGGCTCCCAGCACGGCAGGGATCATCACCGCGCTCGTCTTCCCCGAGCGCGGCGGGCCGAGGACCATTACCGCGCTCTCGGGGTCCGCGAGGACCCAACTGCCGCTTCGCCCGACTCCGAGGTAGGCGCCACCGCCGAGCCGGGCGACCTGGGCCCGCACCGCTTCACCCGGCGTCTTCGCTTCGCCTGCAGCAATCACCGGCTCCCCAGCTGCCTCTGTCCTCTTCAACAGGGACGAAAGCCAGCCGATCGGGATCCGCCCGTCTGCGATGGCCGCCAGCAAGAGGGTCGCGAGCCAGCCGAGAACGAGCGCCTTGAGGCACCACCCAATCGGGTTGGCGCCCCTGGGGTCGAGGATGCCGTGAGCGAAGAAGGCCAGCGCGAAGAGGCCGGCGAGCTTCCACGGCAGAGATAGCCCCCTCTCAAACGGCGGCTCCATCTGCTGGTGGGAGGGTCCCCAGGATCGTTTCGAGATGGCTCTTGACATTTGCTTGACTTTACATCATAATCGGCCTAAGTCAATAGAAGTCAAGGACAGCACGACCCGGAGACCACATGCCACCGAAACGCAACGCCCTCGGAATCAGAGCCCAGCTCGACCTCGAGATCGCAGAACTCGACGAGAGACGGGAGCGCCTGCTCACCGCCAGGGCCGCCCTCGACGGAGAGGCGGTGATCCCCAAGCCCAAGCCGCGGCGCTTCTCCCAGGACGACGTTGCCGCCTATCTCGCCGATCACCCCGGCTCGACCTACACCGAGGTGGCCGAGGGCCTGGGCGCCGCACCGACCAACGTCGCCGCTCACTTAAAGCGCGGCCGCCAGGCCGGCCACTTTCGCAACTCCGCTGGCAAATGGAGCTTGGGCTGATGGCGCTGCGGTTTAATCAGACGGCAAGGAGCACCGTCGATGAACGAAAGGCTGAGCGCCCACCTCGTACGGCCCGGAGACCTCAACCCCGGCTGGGTCCTCCTCTATGCGGCTACCTGGGCCCTGCAGTGGTTCAGCGCCCCGTTTCGCTACTTCGCCGCCTTGCTGGTGCTGGTGATCGTCAACTGGATCGCGGGCTGGAATCTGCCGGATCACTACCTGGCGCTTGCAGTCGGGTTCGGGCCGCTGGTGATCTCTCTCGCCACCTTGGTGCTGCCGTTGGGCGGCTGGTGGTTTCAGCAGCAGTCCGGCGGGCGGCGGCCATCGGAGCGCGAGCGGGCGGTCTTCGAGGCGGCCTTCGAGCAGCTGAGGGGCGTCGACCCGCAGCTGCGCCAGCCGCACCGCTGGTTCGTCGTCGACGACCCCCAGCCCAACGCCTGCGCCTACGCCGACACGCTGATGCTCACCCGCGCCATGCTGGAGAGCCCCTCCTTCCCAGCCGTCCTCGCCCACGAGCTCGGGCACCTCAACACAAGCGACGCTCGGGTCACTGCTGCGGTCCATCGGATGACGACGCCGCCGCGCGAGCCGGTGGGGTTTCCCTTCCGCTTGATCGCCTTCCTGGTCAGCGGGCGGGCCGCGTTGGCGTTGGTGCGGACGCCCTGGGCGATCTACTGGCGCCGCAGGGAGGCGGTGGCCGACTCCTACGCCGCAAAGCTCGGGCAGGGGCCGGCGCTGGCGGGCTACCTCGACACCTACGCCCTCGAAGGGGACCTCCCGACCCCGTTCAAGGACTTCGGCGATACCTCCCACCCCTGGACCGAGCACCGCATCGACGACCTCGAGGCGGATTCCGAAAACAGCTGAGCGCCGGGTCGGCGCCCCGCGACCAGAGGGTATGAGATGTACCAACCGAGCACGCTCTCGCTCCGGCCGGCACGCGAGTCCTGCCTGCCCCGAAGGCGCGGGCTGGGAGCGGCGTCACATCGCGTTGCCGTCGACCTCTCCCCGCAGGCCGTCGAGCGGGTCTCCGTTCGGGTGGCGCAGCTGCTCCAACAGCGCCGGCCACAGGGCGAGCCCGAGCTGATCAGCGCCGGCGAGCTGGCCCGCCGCCTGCGGGTCGAGCGCCCTTGGGTCTACCGGCACCGGGCGCTGCTCGGCGGGCTGCGGATCGGCGAGGGGCCGAAGGCCCCCTGGCGCTTTGACTATCGGACGGCGGTCGAGGCCCTGCGACGCCGCCAGGTCGAGCGGGGAGAGGGACGTCGGTGATGAGAAACCTCGCGGCGATCCCGATCCAGACGCGAAAGTCACCGCCCTCAGGGGTGGTACCGAGAGGCTCTCTCGTGCGTCATAGGAATATGAGCACCGTGCACCAGCCAACCGTTCGGCGGTCTGCTGCGGTGACTGAGAGGGGCGCAAGGGGCATCCAACCGGATCCAGACCTAGTCGAGGCGATCGCTCAGCGGGTCGTGGAGCTGATCGGCGATGGCGCGCGAGGCGAGGCTTCAGCGCGCCTGATCGACGCCGGCGCCATGGCGCGCGAGCTTGGCGTCGAGCGCGATTGGGTCTACGCTCACGCCAGCGACCTCGGCGCGATTCGGCTCGGCGGGCCGCGCGGCCGGTTGCGGTTCGATCCCGAAGTCGTCAAAGAGCGGCTGGGCGACCTGCAGGGGCCACAGCGGCCTGGCCGGTGGCAACGCGCACCAGCTCGAACGGCTGGGCGCCGGAAATCCGGGGGTCTTCCGCAGGATGCGAGGGTAAAGTCACTGCATACACAGCGACGGGCCAGCGGTAGGACGCCGGCCCGCTCGCCTAAGCAACAACACACGGGAGGTAGCCCGAATGATGAAGCCTGAACGGCACGATAGCCCTTCCTCCAGAAGGAGGGCGTAATGCCAAAAGAAGCGACGGGAACCATTGAAACGCGCCTGCTGGCGGATGGGACGCGGGCATTTCACCTTCGCGTCCGAATCGGTGGCAAGCGCGAACCGATCGTGCTCCACGAGCGGCCGGGGTGCGGCTGCGGCTGTGGCGGAGGCTGGGATGAGCCCAGCGCTCGAACCGAGCTGGGGAACATCGGGGCGCGTGTGCGCGCAGGGGTCTGGGAGCGACCGGCACCGCCGTCCACGCTCCTCGGCGCCATGGCTGAGGACGACGTGCCTCTCTACGGCGACTACGCCAACTGGTGGCTGGAGGCAAAGGTCAACGGCGTGATCGGTGAGGCGCCGATCTCCGAGAACACGGCCACCGACTACGAATGGCGTCTGGGGTATTCGAAGCGCTTCTTCGCCGATGCGCCAGTTGACGAAATCGACCGGCACCTCGCCCTCGCCTTCAAGGCGCACCTTCTCACCGAGTCCCGCGAGCAGCGCGAGGCGATCGAAGCCGGAGCCGATCTGCGCGATCGCCACGGCCGCAAGGTCGTCCCGCTGAACCCCTCCTCGATCAAGAAGGTCCTCGACACCTTCGCCGCGGTGCTTGACGAGGCGATCGAGGACGAGCTCCGCGAGGACAACCCGGCGCGCTCGAAGCGGATGCACGTCAAGGTGCCCAAGCCGAAGCGCACCTTCCTGGAGATGGACGAGCTGGCTGCCCTGCTTGACGCAGCGCGCGACCAAGACGTCGGGCTGCCCGATCTAGGAGGCATCGCCGTGGCGGCCGGAAGCAGCGCGGAGAAGGTCGCGCGGCTGACGGCGCTCGGGAAGCGACCGAAGCAGATCGCGGTGGAGCTCTCGCTCTCGAAGGCAACGGTGAGCCACCACCTCCGACAGCTCGGAATCAAGGTCGGGCGAGGCTACGTCGGCCGCCGCGTCGTCTGCGAGTTGCTTGGCCGTGGGGGACTGCGGGCCAGCGAGCTCTGCGACCTGAAGATCGGCCGGGTCCGCCTCCACGATCCCGACGGCGCTCGCCTGCGCATCGAAGACGCAAAGAGCGAGGCGGGCGAGCGGACAGTCGAGCTAACACCGGACCTGGCGGAGGTGATCGTCGAGCACATCGACCGCCTGCGTCGGGCTGGGATGCCGACCGGACCCGAGGACTACCTCATCCCCAACGCTCGTGGCGGTCGGATGTCGCGGCAGAGGGTCGGCAAGATCGTCGCGGCGGCGGCGAAGCTGGCCGGTGAACGGCTGGTGGCAAGGGGATTGCCGCCCCTCCCCAACACGACGCCCCACAGCCTGCGCCGCACTTACATCTCGATCGCCCTGCTCGCCAACAAGTTCGACGTCAAGTGGGTCATGGATCAAGTCGGCCACGCGGACTCGACCATGACGATGGATGTCTACGCGCAGCTCCAGCAGCGGGTAGATCGCCAGCATGGCGCCAACTTCGACCGGCTTGTCCGCAAGGCGCGCAAGCAACCCAGCGGCACCTCGATCGCGGCCTGACGGCCGCTATTGGGCGACGTTTGGGCGACGAAGCCCAAAACGACCGCGAAGAGGCACTCAGCGAAAAGGAGGGAAACGGGCGGAAACCCGCTTCCCTCCTTGTGTTCCGCGAGTGGCGAGGGTGGGAATCGAACCGCACGACACCACGATTTTCAGTCGTGTGCTCTACCAACTGAGCTACCTCGCCTCGGCAGAACGCGCGGCCGGAGCCGAGCAGGGCGAAGGCTAGCGACCGCAGGCGGGAAGGGCTGATTGCATTGGGGCATGGGCCGAGCCGGTGCAGCGCTTGCAATCGCCGCCGCGGTGGCGGCGGGGGGGTTAGCTGTCTCCGGAGGCTCACGGGCCGATCCGCGAACGCCGCCGGCGCTGCCGGGAGCGGCGGCTCCGTTCCTCGGCACGGCGGTGGTGGGCGACGGGGGGCGGACGGCGGCGATCGACTCCTATGGGGACGTGGTCGACGTGCAGGCGAGCGGCCCGGCTGGGAGAGCGCTGCTCGACGTCCCGGCCGCGCGGCAGGCCGCAGGCAGCGTGTCGCCCGGTAGCGCGATCGTGCCCCGGGTCACGGTGGGGGGACGGCGACTCCCTCTCTGGCGCGCCGACTCGGTCCGTCAGCGCTATGTCGCCGGGACTAACGTGCTGCGGACCGAGTCGCGCTTCGGCGATGTCCGCGCGACGATCGTCCGCTCGATCGGCGGGCCGGCGGCGGCCCGGGCCGAGCGCCGCTGGGTGGCGCGGGCGCGGGCGCTCGGCGCGGGGGCGCCACAGTGGGCGCGGCGAATGTACGTGCGCTCGCTGCTGGTGCTGCGGGCGCTGACCGACCGGCGCACCGGGGCGGTCGCCGCCGGGGCTCGGGAAGGGTGGGCCTACGTTTGGCCACGTGATGCGAGCGCCGTGGCGATTGCCCTCTCCTCGGCGGGCTATCTCGGTGAAGCACGGCGGGTGGTTCGCTTCCTGCTCGGGCTTAACTTAGGGTCGGCCGCCCGGTTCGGCGGGACTGGCCAGCCGGTGGCAGGCAGGCAGGCGGGGGGCGACGCGGCCGGCTGGGTCGCCGCCGCCGCCCACGCCGTCGGCCTGCCGTTCCCCCACCCCCCCTCCGCCTGGCGGGAGCACCCCGACTACCAGGAGGGTGAAGGCGGTGACTACCTCGCCAACGCGATCGCCTCCGGCCTCAGCGCCGCTCGCCTCCACGCCCTTTTTGGGACCCGGCGCGGCTTGGAGCGGCGTGCCGGTGACCCAGGATCGGGGTTGGACTCCTCCGCGGCCTGGGCGGTGCGGCCGTTCCCGCGGCCGGCCCTGTTCCCGCTGGTCCGACGCTCGCTGCGGCGGCTGCTGGCCCATCAAAGCCGCTTTGGGATCGTCCCGTCCGAAGGTTGGCCTGACGGCGAACCGTGGACCGCGCCCACGGCCTGGACCGCCTGGAGCCTTGCCGCGCTCGGCGAGCGGCGCCAGGCCCTGCGTCTGATGGGCGACCTGCGTCGCGACCTAACGCCCACCGGGATGCTCCCCGAGCGAGTCGGCGCGCGCACCGGCCTCCCTCGCTCCACTACCCCACTGGCCTGGTCGCACGCCTTCGCGATCCTTGCCCTGCGCCAGCTCTGGCCGTGAGTCAGGCCGCTCGCTATACACGGCGTCCGGGTTGAGCGGCGGCCGCCTTTTGGCAGGATGACCGAGCGTGTCCGCTGGCTGCGTCGTCTGTCGCTAGGAGCCGCGATCGGCTCAGATCGCGTCGAGTGCGGCGGCCACGGCCTCCGCCGCCGAGCCGGCCGATACGACGCCGGGGGCGCTCTGCATCATGCCCTGGCCGGTGAGGCCCCAGCTGCGCAGGGCGACCACGGTCTTCCCGAAGGTGCGGGCGTGGCCGATCTCTGAGAGGGTTCCCCACTCACCGCCGACTGCGATCACCGCATCGCCGCTGGCGACGACGGCGAGGTTGCGCGCGTAACCGATCGCGGTGGCGACGACGTGGGTGCAGTGCGGGTTGGCGTCTGTGACGGAGGCGCCGGGGACGATGCCGATCACGGTGCCGCCTGCCGCGGCCGCCCCACGCGCCACTGCCTCCATCACGCCGCCGAGGCCGCCGCAAACGACCGCGACGCCGGCTTCCGCCAGCCGCCTTCCCACCTCCTCGGCGAGCAGCGCGGCCTCGGAGTCCTGCGGGCAGTTGCCGGTTCCGATCACCGCTACCTGTACTCACGGGCCGCAGCCTTTCATCAGCCGCATCAGCTCCAGGGCGCCCGCCTTGTGAAGCGGTTCGTTGAGGTTGCCGCACTTGGGGCTCTGCACGCAGGAGGGGCAGCCGGACTCACAAAGGCACTCGGCGATCAGCCGCTCGGCGTCGCCGAGCAGACGCTCGAAGCACTCATATCCGCGCCGGGCGATGCCGACTCCGCCGGGGTGGCCGTCGTAGACGAAGATCGTCGCGCGGCCAGTCTGGAAGTGAACGTTGGTGGAGAGGCCGCCGATGTCCCAGCGGTCACACATCGCGATCAGCGGCAGGACGGCGATCTGGCCGTGCTCGGTGGCGTGCAGGGAGCCGAGCAGGGCATCGGGCGCCAGCGCCCCGCTGAGGCGGTCCGACAGCACGTACCACAGGGCTTGAGTGGGGAAGCTCTGCTCGGGCAGCTCCAGCGCCACGATGTCGATCGGCTCCTGCTCTGAGATAGAGACCCGCTGGAAGGCGATCACCTGCTCGGTGACGGAGACCTCGCCGAATTGCAGCTCGACCCCCGCCACCTGGCGCTGCTCGTGCACCCGCTCGATGTAGATCTCGGTCTCCTTCTTGGGGCGCGTGTACCAGTCTCCGTCGAAGCGGGAGACGATCGCGCGGCGGCCCTCGATGTCGAGCAGCTCGACCTCGTAAGAGCGGCCGAGGTGAAGGTAGACGGCGCCGGGGTGGATCGTGGTGAAGGCCCGCTCGGCCTCGACCAGGCCGAGCATCTCGCCCGAGTCGCGCTCGATCACCGCGACCGAGTCGGCCGAGGCCGAGCGCAGGGCGATCTTCGAGGCGACGAACTCGCTGCGGCGAGGCAGCAGCCGCCCGCCGGCACGGCGCAGCTCCCCCGCCGCCGCCAGCCGCTCGGCCCGCTCTCGCCAACCTGGCCCGAAGATCTCCTCGTCGGCGTCTGTGAGTGGCAGCTCGTAGGCGGCCGCGAGAAGGTGCCGAGCCGCGATCTGCTCGTTGGAGTGATCGAGGATCGCCGCCTCGACCGGACGCTCCAGGAACTCGTCGGGGTGGCGGCAGAAGAACTGGTCGAGCGCGTCATGGCCGGCGACGTAGACGGCGAGCCCGCGGCGGCGCCGCCCCGCCCGGCCCCACATCTGCCGCAGGCTGGCGACGGTGCCCGGAAAGGTGACGCAGATCGCCGCGTCCAGCTCCCCTACGTCGATCCCCAGCTCCAGCGCATCGGTGGCGACGACCGCGAGCAGCTCACCGGCGCTCAGCCGCGCCTCGATCTCGCGCCGCTGCTGCGGGGTGTAGCCACCGCGGTAGGGGGCGATCAGCTCCGCCAGCTCCGGCTTGCCCCTCCCGGCGAGGTTGTCGCGGGCGAAGCGCTGGATCAGCTCGATCCCGCGGCGGCTCTTGAGGAAACAGATCGTCCGCACGCCCTGGGAGACCAGGTCGGCGAGCAGGTCCGCCGCCTCGGAGAGCGCCGAGCGCCGAGCGCCGAGCGCCGTGTCGATCAGAGGAGGGTTCCACATCACGATCTCCCGCCCAGTCCGCGGCGCACCGTCGTCATCGACCAGCTCAAACGCCGTCCCGACCAGCCGCTCGGCCAGCTCAATTGGGTTGGCGATCGTCGCCGAAGCGAGCAGGAAGCGAGGCTCTGAGCCGTAGGCCCGCGCCACCCGCCGCAGCCGCCGCAAGACGTTGGCGACGTGGGAGCCGAAGACGCCGCGGTAGGTGTGGGCCTCATCGACGACGACCCAGCCAAGGTTCGCCATGAAGTCGCCCCAGCTCTTGTGGTGGGGAAGCAGGCCGATGTGGAGCATGTCGGGGTTGGTGAGGACGAGGTTGTTGCGGCGCCGAATCGCCGGGCGCTCCTCGCGCGGGGTGTCACCGTCATAGATCGCCTCGCGCAGGCCGGGTGGGCGCAGTTGGCCTAGCATTCGCGCCTGGTCTTGGGCAAGCGCCTTGGTCGGGTAGAGGTAGAGGGCGCGGCGCTTGGGCTCGCGGGCGATGCCGTCCAGCACCGGCAGGTTGAAGGCGAGGCTCTTGCCCGAGGCGGTGCCGCTAGTGATGATGAGGTTGGAGGAGGAGGCGGCCTCGTAGGCCTGGCGCTGGTGGGAGTAGAGGCGTTCGATCCCGGCTGCACGGAGCGCCGCGGCGAGGTCGGGGTCAAGCGAGGCGGGCAGCCCCACCCGCCGCGCCTTGCGCTCGACCTCGGTGCCCTCGGCGACGATGCGGCCGTCGCGGCGGGCCGGATCGACGGCGATCGACCAGGGCGACTCCAGAAGGCTCTTCGCCACTAGGCCGCGCTCCACGCGGCCCGGGCGATCCGCCCCGCGACCCTCACCGCCTGCAGCGAGCTGCGGTCGTGGATACGAAGTACGTCGGCGCCGCCCCGGACCGCAAGGGCGACGGCGGCGACGGTACCCCACTCGCGCTCGGACGCCGGCAGCCGCCCCTCCCAGGAACCGGCCAGCAGCGCGCCGATGAAGTCCTTGCGCGAGAGGGAGACGTAGAGCGCCAGCCCCAGCGAGCGCAGCTCGCCGAGCCGGCGCAGGACCTCCAGGTCCTGCTCGGGGCTGAGGTCGAAGTCGAGCCCGGGGTCGATCGCGATCTGCTCCTCTGAGACCCCAAGCCCTCGGGCCAACTCGATCCTCGCCTCGAACCAGACCCTCAGGTGATCGATCACGTCGCCGTAATCGCGCCAGGGCCGGTCCACCCGCGGCGGCCCTTCGATATGCATCAGCACGTAGCCGCAGCCGGTCTCCGCCACTAGCCCGAACATCTCCTCAGAACCTCCCGAGATGTCGTTGACGGCAACCGCGCCCGCCGCCAGCGCCCGCCGCGCCACCTCGACCGAGAAGGTGTCGGCTGACACGGGCACCCCGGCTGCGGCCAAGCCCTCGATAGCGGGAACCAGCGCCCCGGCCTCCTCCTGCGGGTCGACGGGGGGCCCGCTCCGCGCCGCAACCGCTCCCAGGTCGAGCATGTCGAACCCGGCCTCGACCAGCCCCAACCCGTCCTTCACCGCCTGCTCAGGCGTCCCGCTCCGAGCCCCCTCAAACATCGAGTCGATGGTCACATTGACGATCCCGGCAGCAACCGGCTGGGCGAGGTCGAGGGTGCGATCGGCGAGTCTCCACACGTCGGCTACCGTAGCGGCCGCGCCCATGCCGCTGAAGTGCGTCTACACCGACCTCGACGGAACCCTGCTCGGCAAGGGAAGCTCCCTATTCCGCGACGCCGAGGGCGCCTTCTCCCTCGCCCAGGCCCGCGCCCTGGAGGCCTGCCACCGTGCCGGGGTCGAGGTCGTGATCATGTCGGGCCGCCGCGAGCCCCAGGTACACGAGGCAGCTCGCCTGATGGGCCAGACCTCCTACATCTATGAGGCCGGTTGCGCCTTCGCGATCGACGGCGAGACGACCCTGCTGACGGGCGAGCTGGTCCCCGATGAGGATGGCACCGTCTATGAGCAGATCGAGGAGCGAGGTATCCCGAAACTGCTGTTCGAGCACTTCGAGGGTCGGCTCGAATACCACTCCCCCTGGCACCACGGCCGCGTCCTCTCTCACCTCTTCCGCGGCAAGGTCGACGTCGAGGAGGCCAATGCGCTGCTCGGCGAACGCGGCCACGGGGACCTGCGCCTGCTCGACAACGGCGCAATCGGTCGCGAGATGCCCGCCGTCGACGGGCCCACCCACGCCTACCACCTCGTTCCCCGCATGGTCAGCAAGGCCGTCGCCGTCGCCGCTCACGCCCGCGCGCGCGGCTATGACCCCGCCGACTGCATCGCGGTGGGCGACTCGGTCGAGGACCTCGAGGTGGCGGTCGCAGTCGGGCGCTTCTTCGTCGTCGCCAACGGGCCCGAGCGCGACCCGGGCCTGCGCGCCGCGCTCTCGGCCTGGGACAACATCACCGTCACCGAGGGCCGCATGGGCGATGGCTTCTACGAAGCCGTCGTCTCGACCCTGGTGCGAGGCGGCCCGCCGCTGAGCAGCGCACGCTCACGTACTCGGCGGGGGGCCGAAGCTGCAAGCGACCCTCGTACGGACAATCCGAGCCAAGGAGCAGCGCTTGTCCGCAGCAAAACGCGACCGTCGCCGAGCAGGAGTACTTGGAGATCATGTTCTGGCTGGAGGAGGCCGGGCTGCCGATGACCGGCGCAAACGTCGCCCGCGCGATGCAGCTCTCCCCCCCACCGTGCACGAGATGATCGGCCGCCTGCTCGAGGACGGCTACGTCGAGCGCGACGCCGATAAATCGCTTGAGTTCACCGCGTCAGGGCGCGAGCACGCCAGCCACATTGTCCGCCGCCACCGGATGATCGAGCGCTTCCTAACCGACGTGCTCGGCATCCCCTGGGACGAGGTGCACGAGGAGGCGGAGCGGATCGAGCACGCGATGTCGCCGGTGCTGGAGGAGCGGATGCGGGCTGCGATCGGTGACGCAAAGACGTGCCCGCACGGCCACCCGATCGTCGAGGGCGCCCGCGAGCAGGGCTCGCTGCTGGCCGACGTCGTGGTCGGCGCCGACGTGCACGTCCTGCGCTTCGAGAACGAGGCCGAGGACCTGCTGCACTACCTCAAAGACGCCGGGCTGAGCCCGGGACTGGAGGGCAAGGTCGCCGACTCAGACAAGGACGGCGTGACGATCGTCTCCGCCGACGGCTCCCACCAGGTCAGCCGCAGCGTCGCGGAGACGGTCTCGGTCCGTGCCGACCCGGCGCCGCCCCCGCGTGCGGCGATTCCCGAGCAGCTCGTCCTGTCCTCGGATCGATACGGCCGTTAGGCGGGCGAGCCGGCGCGGACGCGGTCCAGCGCCCGGGCGATACGGGAAACGCCCTCGGCGATCCGCTCCGGCGGCACCGGGGCGAAGGAGAGGCGGAGGCTGCTCGCGCCGCCATCCAGCATGAAGTCGGGGCCGGCGACGAAGGAGACCCCCTCGCCCTTGGCCTCGGCGAGCAGCGCGGCCGTGTCGGTGCCCTCAGCGAGGTCGAGCCAGAGGAAGTAGCCGCCGCCGGGAACGACGAACTCAGCCTCGGGGATCTAGCTCGCGCAGAGCTGCCACGAGCGCGTCGCGGCGATCGCGCAGCGCCCCCTTGACGAACTCGATGTTGCGGTCAAGGGCCCCGGAGCGGCACAGCTCCAGCACGATCGCCTCGGCCAGCATGTTGGGCGAGATGTAGGTCTCGTTGGCCCGCGTGGCCAGCTTGGCGATCTCCTCGGCGGGGCCGGCCAGGTAGCCGACCCGCACCCCGGGGCTGACAGTCTTAGAGAACGAGGAGGCGTGGATGACGCGGCCGGCGCGGTCCATCGAGAGCATCGTCTCCAGCGCCTCGCCCTCAAAGGGCAGCTCCCGGTAGGGGTCGTCCTCAAAGATCCAGAAGCCATGCTCGGCGGCCAGCTCGACTAGGCGCGCCCGCTTCTCGATCGAGAGCGTACAGCCGGCCGGATTGTGGAAGTTGGGTATGACGTGGGCGAACTTGATCGGTCCCGCGGCGAGCGCCGCCTCAAAAGCCGCAAGGTCGAGCCCGTCTGCCTCGAGCGAAACCGGCACCAGCTCGACTCCCAAGCGCTGCAGGAGGAGCAGCGTGCGGTCGTAGGTAGGCTGCTCGACGACGACCCGGTCGCCGGGCCCCAGCACGTGCTCGAACAGCATCGCCCCGGCCTCCAGGGACCCGTTGGCGATCATCACCTGCGAGGTGTCAAGCCCCCCATGCCGCTCGGCGATCCACTCACAAAGGCCGGGATGCCCGACTCCAGTCCCGTAAGAGAGTGCCCGCTCCCAGTCCTGGGCTAGGGCGACGGCGGCCGCCTCCCGCACCGCATCGTGCGGGAGGATGTCGGCGCTGGGCGCACCGCGGGCAAAGGAGATCGTCTCGCCG